>DOZJ01000007.1 GCA_003518055.1 Candidatus Falkowiibacteriota bacterium | reverse complement strand
TTTTGGTCAATGGAAATGGCGGGGGACAAACCGGTGATCTCGTCCACGTTCGGCTTTTGCAGTCCGCCGAGGAATTGTCTGGCATACGCCGATAGACTTTCAATGTAACGCCTTTGCCCTTCCGCAAAAATGGTATCAAAAGCCAGACTCGATTTGCCCGAGCCTGATAAACCGGTGAACACGATCATTTTATTTCTCGGTATTTCGAGATTTATATCCTTTAGATTATGTTCCCGCGCGCCTTTGATTGTGATTTTATTTTCCATTTCGTTTAGGGTGTAGCGTATAGCGATTAGCATTTAGTTTTTACCCTAAACCCTAAACGCTAAACCCTAATTTCCCCCCGCCTTTGTTGTTTTTGCCCGCCTACCGTAGCCTTGGCGAAGGTAGGTAAAATTCGTAACAATTAGTAATCTTGTAACATTATCACCCATCTGCCATATTTTTGTAAAATTTCGTAACAATTAGTAGTTTTGTAATACCTGTTACTCTAAACCAAAACAACCCCCGCCTTCAACTATCGACGGGGGAGTGTGATGATTATAATTAAATGAACAGATTAAAATAAGTATAGCTAGTTGACAAAGATTGTCAATCTGTTAAATTATCATGTCCTACAACCAGCAAGGGAGTTGTCTAATGGTTCAAGCCGTCACAATGTATGATTGTGTCAAATGTGGGGAGCATTTTACCGCCGAGGACAAATGTCAGACTCATGAAAAAACCTGTGCGCGCGATTGGGATGAATTGCAGGTAATGATTCTGGAGTGTTTCAAACCAGGTACTCTTGTTTGGTTCCGAAATACGAGCAGTTTGCCGCTGCACAGTCTTTTAGTTGTTTCGTATGAAGGCAAGGGAGCATTCGTCAGCGATTTTCGTGCTTACTTTCTTGGCTGGATCAAAGAGATTGCGTTTTTGCATCGGATGAGCGGCTCATGTAATACATACACCATTGATTTTCAGCTGGAAGTGGTCGGTTTTCATCGGGAGAATCAGCCGCTGCTTACCAAGATTGAAATTGTGCAGACCGCCACCCGATTTGGTGATCTGAGGTATTATTGGTCCGGCTGGCTTCAGCGCCAGTGGGTTGATGCGAATTATGATCAGCTGGGATTGGTTGCCCCTGCGGCCATTAATGAGCTCGGTCGATTGGGTTTGCAGCTGGCTGAAAAAAAATAAACAGGAAAACATCCTGTTTTTTATATTGTTGACAGTCTTTGTCTAATTCGCAATCTAAAACCCCGATAAGTTAATACGAATTTAGTCAAAAGTTCCTGACCCCCATTTTTTGTCTTAAATGATTATAAATGTAAGTTCGTGACCGGAAATGTTTGACATGTTTTTTAAATTATTATATAATATCACGTTGATTAAGGCTGGTTTATCAGCCAACCATCACCACACCCGACACGGGGGAGGAACCAATGAGTAACGAATGCGATTTGGAATATCTTGCCAATTGGCAGCCGCCGACAATGGATGACATCCTGGCTGAATTTAGATCGATTAATGAAGATCAGGTTCTCCCTGTACTGCTGGCACTTGATCCGCGGACAGAAGTAGTTTTTGCATCATTATTTGATTTTGATCATCGAGAATTCGCCATCATGTCAGCTGGTGAAGTTGTCCGGTTGATTCGTGGCGAGCCGGTTGAAAATCCGGATTTTCAGCGCGTCCTTGACTGGGCGGCTGAAGTGGAGAAGACTCCGGTCGATGAATTGGACAAGCCGGTCCCAGAGGATTTGGCTGATGTTCTGCGGCGTTACTGTTTTTGGCGGGTTTGGCCTCACTTGGCTTTGACCGTAGTGACCACTGACGCCGAAACATGGAAAAACCAGACTTTAGCGCAAGCCACGAATTGGCACCATCAACAGCAAGCCCGACTGAATGAATGCCTCGCTGAAATCAAAAATGAGTTTAATGTTCAAGTTGCGGATGATTCAATTTTTCTGTTCTTTGATGGTTGTGACCGTAACGTGGGTCGTGAACCAATGGCTCAAGTGAAACAACTTATTGACATGTCGTACGAGAATGCTGTCCAAAAGCTGGATTTTACATTTAGAATTTTTAACTTTACGTTTTTTGGAGTGATTCATGGGGCGCAAGAATTGGTACTTGATCGCCAGCAGGCAAAGTATACTGAATTGTCACGGCCACCAATCAATGCCAGCGGCGAGATGAGTGTGGTTATTAATTTTGAATCAACTTCTGATCCACCAAACACCGGGAGGTAGCGGCAAAATGAACAGTCTAAGAGAAATCTTGTCCGGTGCTGTACCCAGTGATGAACTGGCTGCCATCTTGGAGCATAATCGTGTTGAAATATTGCCTCGCTTGCGGTCATTGCCTCCAGCTACACGAGTTGTTTTGGCTCATCAACATGGTCTCAATGAGTATGCCATTGCCTCCACGGCGGAATTGATTCGTCTAATTGAAGAAAATGGTGAACCACCAACCAAGCACAGTCTTTTTCGGCGCTGGCCAACGTGCGCTCGGATTGTGTCTATCGATGCTGATCAATGGCTTCTTCATACATTCGCGGCCAGTCTCGATAGTTGGCTTGAGCGGCAGTATCAGCGACTCAAAGAATTTACGAAGAAAATGATGCGGGAATACGAAGTTGTAGTCGGTGATGAAAGCATGGTTGTTTTTTCGGACCTTGTCCGTCACGATACGTATTGTGTCGGCCGGCTTCGCGAGGTCAAGGAAATTATGACTTTGTTGCATCAGGAGGGGCTAGATACTCTCGATTATGGTAATGAAAATTTTGATTTCTACTTTCTTGGTGTTATGGAAAGAAATTTTCCCCGAATCGTGGAGAGCCAGAGGGTCGCCTTCAACCGGATGGCGGCTCGCAAACAGCCTGACCCGCATTCCATTGTTTTGACCCTCGAATCCGTTATGAGTTAAAAAACACTGCGTTAATTAGCGCAGTTTTTTAATCGTCTTCAATTCCCATTTTGATTGAAAAAGTGGATGTTCTTTGGCTGAAAATTCCCGAGGCCGCGGTTACTCCGTCTTCGGAGTTATGAACCGTCACGCAGTGCACATCATCAGTCGGAAACCCCATAGACGTCGCCAGCTGTTTGGCGTCAATGCCAATACCGTAGCTATTCAAGTCAAACTTTCCTGTAGCCAATACGACCTTACACGCGTCTTGTAGTTTTCTTGGTTGATCACGGTTAGCATAGCCTTGAGGTGGATTATTAGCCCCATCGCTGAAAACACCGACAACGACTTGCAGATTCTCAAGGAGCGGCATGGGAATCGTTTTTCGCAGATTGTATAGGGCTTTGAGAACGTAATAAACCGTATCAAAGAGTAGTGTTTCTCCATCCGCGACATAGCCGACAAGCTGCGGGTTGTTTTTACAGCGTGTGACATTAATATCAACCGTCGGTCTGTCGGCAAAAGTCACGACCAGCACATAGTGCTCGGCTCCGGTTTCCAGACTCATTCGCTTAATGTGGTTGTTGACTTCAACTTGGGGTAGGAGTCCAAATTGCCTCATTGACCCTGACCGGTCTACAATCAAAACTGACAAAACTGAGTCTTTACATGCCATCATCTGAAAGTCAGTATCAAGCATTAGTGTTTTTTCGCCGAATCTCTTGAAAACCTGCAAGGACTTTGATTTATGAATCATTGTTCCTCCTTGGTCGGCCGATGTTTGTCGGCTTTATCTTATTCAAGACTATTTCAGGCGAATGTTCAATCTTAGGTTATTTGGGTATCTTTGTCAACGACAAACTTCATATGTCGATGTGTATGTGCGTAGTATTGGCGCTCGGCGCCGTTGATTATTGCCCGAAGTCAGACACGGACGTGGTCACTCTGATCAAAAAAATCGCTGGGCATTTACCGTCATAATATTTTTATGTCAGTGAGAAATGACGGGTATTTTAGACTAATTTTATTGTAAAAAAGATGTCTTTAGTATAAACTATTGACATTTTTTTTATTTTAATGTATAATATTTCATTGTGTGCTTAATTGGAGGAATCATCATGACTTTCAAGGCGTCCGAGCGCTCGTTTCCCACACCCCATTCCGGTGGAGGCTCCATGAGCGGGTTCGCGGGTTTTCTCGAAGAGTTCGAAAGGCGCATCGCTGCCAATCGGACCGCTCGAGCGGCCGCCGCAGCTGAGGACGGCCTTTTCTATGAGCCAGATGCTCGCCGTTACAATGATGAATTTGTTATGCCCGAGCTCGCCGCTCTGCCCGCCGACCGTGAAGTGGTCGTGCGGACCGAGAGCGACGAGTACGTGGTCCTGACCGCGGCGGCGCTCATGGCCGTGATCGAAGGCCGAGCCTGCCATTACCGGTTGGCCTACGAATCGGTGAGCGCTATTTTTCTGGTTTCCACTGATTTTACGGTTTGGGCGCGCTCTTTCGAGACCGAGATGTTCGCGCGGCTCGAGGGCGTGATCTCCCAGATCGAGTCGGCCAAGGATCGGCTCGAGCGGGGCACCGGCAAGCGGCCGCTCGATACCGATACCATCTGGTATGTGTCCGATTATCACGACGCCTGCCGGGAAGCCGACTGGACTCGGTCGACCTACGGCGATCTGCGGCGCCGCGCCGAGGCCTGCTACTGGTCGGCTCTGCGGTTTCTCTCGGCTGATTCCGGTTCATTTTCCATCGTTCATTGCGGCCACGTCCGGCCGAGCGTGCTTCAGCGTCAGGCCGAGGCGGCGATGTTCCACTCGTGCGATCTGCTCTATGTGGAACAGGCGTTCTTGGAGCGGGCGCGTGAGAGGCGAGCTCGGTCCAGCAAGACCGGTCGCTGCCGCCGTGTCACTCCGCCGCATCGCGATTTCGATTTTTAGTCTTTTTCTTGAGGCACCATAAATTGGTGTCTTTTTTTATTGACAAAAGCACAACTTTTTGCTACTTTGATTTATCATAACCACCAAGGAGGATTGAGTATGATCGGTCCACCAACCCGTACCGACAAAATTTTCTCTGGGCTTTTTGTCTTTGTGTCGGTTATGTTACTGGGATATGGGATCTATTTTGGCATTTTTTATATTAAGTATGAATTGTGGGATACAATTTGGGGAAATATTGTGTTTGGCTTTATTAGTTGCTTATTCATTCTCATGTTGCACGTCTCTCTTTCGCTAACGGCTTACGCGTGGGATTGTCCGCGGTTAAAGCGCAGATTCAAACTTGATTATTGGATTTAATAAAAAACAGCTTCAATTCAAGCTGTTTGTTTTTTTATTTCAACGAGCCCAGGAACATCATGGTCAAAATATCATGAGTGCAGTCTCGATTATTACGGTCAGTGGAAAAAGTATTTGTCATTGTCCTTTTCAAGGACAAATCATATTCGCCAACCAGATCGCTCTTTACTTTTTCTCGGCATTGAATTCTAAGTTCACCGATAGCGGAGTGCAATTTAACAGGCTCATTCTCTGTTAGTTTCAACTTTTTTATGTTGAATTCGAGTTCATGATGCCAACATGCGCTGCTGCTCGGACAGATTACCCTGACGCCATAGCCCGGATGACCACCCATAATGACCAAATTGCTCAACGCCCCGCAGACCGGGCATTTAAAAACTTGAAGGCTTCTGAATACATCACCTCGCCTTCTTGGATAATCCCATTTTCGCAAATCATACAGCACGATTTTTTTTGGCATTGCTATTTTCCATTATCGTTGTTGCTTTTATCGGTTCTGGCTCCTGAATCAGGTTTCCTTCGCGGTCGAACATAAATAATGGTCCAGCTTGCACTTTATGGTCAGGGAAAATACGGTGAATGGCTGATAAACCCGTTTTATCGGAATCCACCCGTTCCTCTCGGCCCAAATCATTGTTGGCGCGGATGCCGAGGCGGGGGATTATGGCGAGTCGGAAGTCAGGATGCCTCAATGTCCATCGGTCATGGGTGAAAGATACTCTCAAGCCGATGTCTTTATGCCTGAGGCACCAATCGCGAATTTTGTCGATGGCTAAACGTCTTTGGTTAGGTGGCCCAGAATCATCAAAGCGGCCAGTAAAGCCGATTGATACGAATGGTCGGCATAATTTTTGCCATTGTTTTCGTAGCGCTCTCTCTTCATCTGCCACCGTCATGAATTGTTCTTCTCGACAAAAAGACATTAACCAAATTTTACCATCAGCATCAATGAATAATTTTGACCAAAGGAGCCAGCTCAAGCCGCGCGCAATTCCCACGCGTACCCGCTTCATGGCATTGGCGATTATCGTCTGGTCCGCGAAAGATTTTACGCATCGACCCAAGGCTAACTTTTGGAGTGTCCAGTCATTCATGAACGGATCTTTCTCATACATTAAGCATTTTCTCTCTGACCAATTTTCAAATATAGTTTTTGTCTGATTATCAGGCTCCCACTTACAATATCCCATATCTTCGATGATCCATTCCACTTCTTCCGTCCGTAAATCTTGCAATGAACCTCGGGGGAATTTTTCCGCTGCATATATATGGCACAAATCCATTTTTTGCCTCCGTTTCGTTTTGATTCTCAATCCACCAACACGAAGTTATCACCGAGACCACGTTCAATCGCGACAAAGCGAACGCTGTTTTTAAATTTTGTAAATTCAATCATGATCGCCACCCGGCCGCAATTATTTACGGTCGCCTCAACGATGCAGGTAATGGTTTCAAATTCAAACAAGTCGTTTGGATTGTGATCCGGCTTGACACTGGTTCTGAACACTTCGCGAATTATAAAATCATCACAATCAACATTTCTCATCCAATCTTCAACCAATTTGACGATGAACGGCGTAATTGGTATTGGTTTTGGCGACACTGTTAACTTTTCATCAACGCGTCTTTTGAAACTGGGAAATTTTTCAATCAAATTAGGCGGTGACACTTCATCAAAATCATCGTAATGGGTGCTCAGAATCATCGTCTCACAGAGATGGCCGAGCTGGTCGTAAACACAGCAACGTCCAAAAACATGTACCAGGGCGTTCAAATTAAATTCAATGTTTTTTCTTTCAGTATGATTTTCTCTGATTGTTCTCTCCCTGAGATTAATTCGAAAAACGCCCCAGCACTCCACCAATTCTACAGACTCTCCACGCTCTCCTCTGGGAATGTAAACTTGGATATCACGGAGAATTCTTGCCTTTATATCCGGAGTCATTTCAACTTTCTGCCAGCCTGATTGATTGAATGCTTCTATCCATGCTTTAGCCCAAGCCTGCATTTTCTCAGAATCAGCTGGCGACAGTTCTAATTTTTGTTGCTCGTGTTCGCACAACTGGATAAAATTAGGCAGTTTGTCTGTGCTCATTTTTTCCCTCCGCTATTGGTGGTGCTGTTTATATCCCAGTGTCAGGCACAGTCTAGCGGGTACAGTTATCAGCATTATGAAAAGCGAAATTTGTAACATTGTACAGATTTGTAATTTGTATCTCTAAACGCTTAACGCTAAACGCGATTTGTCAAAGATCACTCATGACGTATTCCTTTACCCTGTAGTGTTGTATGAAATAACAATTATTACGGGGTTTTATGGCTATTTTTTTCCATTGTTGCCTCTTTGGCCAACAACAGAAAAGCCGCACGTGAAGATGCGGTTTTATTGGAAATTTGTCGCTAATGTAGGCCGATTTTGATTAAAAAATTCGCCTATTAAAGCGACGTAGTCCATTATTATTGCATCTTCCCCTGAAATTATGTGTGTAACGACATACTTCGGGGCTGAATTTCGCACCTTACCTTACAGTAGGTTGCGGACAAAGCATTGGGTCAGTTCCCTTTACAGCTTTATTCTCTGGATACGTCTTAAATTGTACTTTCATTATAGCAAACTGATATTTTTTGTCAAATGCCGCCGCGGAATAACGCAATTTCCATTTAATTAATTTATCTGAGATTAAAAGAATATCCACAACTGGCAAAAAATAAACCTTGTGTTAAAATACTTTTGTATGGACAATCATCAAGCGACAATTGAAGATGTGCTCAATGCAATTAATACCTCCGCCCAAATTACTCAAGACCAGATTACTGAAATTAAAGGTGACATTGCTAAAATAAAAGGCAATATGGCCACCAAAGACGATATCGCCAACATGGCCACCAAGGACGATATCGCCGACATGGCGACCAAGTCCGATGTTGCCAATTTGGTGACCAAAGATTATCTCGACGACAAACTGGCGGATTTGCGTGGCGATCTGGTAGTCTTAACGCGCAAAGAAGATGGTAAACTTAAACGGTTAACCACCATCTTATTGGCAAAAAATCTTCTCTCTGAGGAAGATCGCGATGCAATTTTTGCCATGGAACCATTTCCCGAAACCAAGCTTTAGTCAAAAAAAATAGTTCACAAAAAAATCGCGTCCCCAAACGCGGTTTTTCTTTTTATTTTCTTTTGGGTTATACCAAAGCAGTATTTTCTTGTGGCCTATCCAGCTCATAAACATCCTCAATATTTCCTTTTAAAATAATTCCCATTAATTTCTACTAATTTCTATGTATTTCTTTATTCCCTATCTCTAATCTCTTAATCACTTAATTCTCTTTTTCAACACTGCAATCTCATCCCTCAAAATCGCCGCGAACTCAAATTCTAAATTCTTAGCCGCCTGTTTCATCTGCGCCTCTTTTTCGTTAATAATCACATCCGTCGGCCTTTTATCGTTTGATAATTCTAGGTCCAAGGCTTTACCGGCAGCACTCGCTCTTCGCTCTTTCCTCATCCCTTTTCGCTCGACAGTCAACCCAAACTCCTCCAAAATATTTCTGATGGATTTCTCTATCGTCTTTGGCGTAATGCCGTGTTTTTTATTGTACTCAATTTGTTTTTTCCGTCTTCGGGCTGTTTCTCGAAGCGCGTTTTTTATCGAACCGGTTTCCACGTCGGCATAGAGAATGACTCGGCCGTTCGCGTTTCTCGCCGCTCTGCCGATAGTTTGCACCAAACTGGTTTCACTGCGGAGGAAACCTTCTTTGTCCGCGTCTAGAATCGCCACCAACGACACTTCCGGAATGTCGAGTCCTTCTCTGAGCAGATTGACGCCGATCAAAACATCAATTTCACCCTTTCGCAGCTTGGTGATGATATCAATTCTCTCAAGCGTACCGATATCACTGTGCAAATAGGTCACTTTGATCTTTTTTTCCTTCAAGAAATCCGCCAAATCCTCAGCCATCCTCTTCGTCAAAGTTGTAACCAATGTTCGCTCCTTCTTTTGCACCTGTTTTTCAATCTCTTCCATCAAATCCTCAATTTGCGACTTTTTTGATGGCTTGTTTTCGTAACCTTTCGCCGCGCCCCGCACCGAACGTAGTTCTGGTGCGCGGGTAATATTTTGCCTGCCCGCCGGAGCATCAGCGTAGGTGGGTAGTTTCGTAACACCTCCCGTTACCGGTCTGATTATCACTTCTGGATCCACCAGCCCGGTCGGCCTCACAATTTGCTCCGCTATTTGTTCAGACACGTTATATTCATAGTCGGCCGGCGTGGCGGAAACATAAATCAAGCGTTCAGTTCTTGTCTCAAATTCCTCAAAATTGAGCGGCCGATTGTCCCGTGCGCTCGGCAGCCTGAATCCATGTTCAACCAAGGTGTCTTTGCGCGCGCGGTCTCCGTTAGACATCCCGCGGATTTGCGGCACCGTGACATGCGATTCATCAATCACGGTCAAATAATCTTCGGCTCCGTGCCGGAAGTAATCGAGTAGCGTAAATGGCGGCTCTCCAGCCGGCCGTTTTTCAAAATGCGCGGAATAATTTTCAATTCCGTTGCAATAGCCGACGTTCTTGATCATATCCAGATCGTAATTGGTCCGTCTTTTCAACCGTTCATATTCCAAGACCTTGCCGGTTTTTTCAAATTTAGCCAATTGTTTTTTTAATTCATCTTTGATGCTTACGACCGCCTCAGCTCTGGCCGGTCCACTGACCACGTAATGTTTAGCCGGGAACAACCAGACTTCTTTGGCTTCGTCAATGACTTGGCGCGTTGTCGGGTCAAGGTATTCGATCCGGTCAATCTTGTCGCTGATTTCAAATCTAATAATTTTTTCTTCGTTAACCGGCATAACTTCAAATACCGGTCCGGTTAACCGAAAATAACCGCGGGTCAGTCCGGCGTTCGTCCGATTGAATTGCATTTCGATCAGCTGCTCCATCATCCCGCGGCGGTCAAGTTTTTGTCCGGTGGCAAAACGCAACACAATTCGTTCATATTCATCCGGCGACCCCAATCCGTATATGGCTGACACCGACGCGACGATAATCACATCTTTTCTCGTTAGCAACGCTTGCGTGCAGGCGTGCCTCAGGCGATCTATTTCTTCGTTTATCTGGGCTTCTTTTTCAATATAAGTGTCACTGTTCGGTAAGTACGCTTCCGGTTGGTAATAATCATAATAACTGACAAAATATTCCACTGCGTTATCTGGGAAAAATTCTCGAAATTCATTGCACAGCTGAGCCGCCAGCGTTTTGTTGTGAGCGATCACGAGGGTTGGCTTTTGGTCTTTTTCAATTACATTGGCAATGGTGAATGTTTTCCCCGAGCCGGTCACTCCGAGCAGAGTTTGCTTCTTTAACCCATTTTTCAAACCCAAAACCAGCTTCTCAATCGCTTGAGGCTGATCTCCCGCCGGTTTGTATTTTGCCTTCAATTTAAATTTCATAACAATATTCTTCCGTCACGCTGAACTTGTTTCAGCGTCTCCCCATGGCTTGTTCGTCCCTTCGTACTTACTTATTCAATTATATCATACATTATCACAAGATTTTGATTACAAAAAGTGTTTATCGGGAGTATGAGCTTTCCCTTATAGTGTCATTTGTTATAATCATATATAATATAAATATATTAATGAAAAAAATATGCTAAAAAGTATTCTTGCAATAATCGCGATTGTGATTATCTGTTTCCTTCTCTGGTCACCATGGCTGGGACAAAACAATAGCGAAGCAGTAATTTTTCGCGCCGCCATATCTTCCGGCCACGGAGATGAATGTCCGGAACAGCCGTGGAGCAGCCAGTGGGCCCCATTCGGCCGCCGCGTTCATCATTGTGATCGCAGCTGGTACGTCGGATTTTGGGAAATATTGTAATATATTATAAAAATCAACCGATTTAAGTTTTTTTGTTTTGCTGTTGACAGCTAACAGCGCACTCGATACAGTTAGTTAATTCCCAGCCAATAGGAGGTCTCATGTTAAAGGTCAGAGCCGATCAACGGACTTATAGTCAGTATTCTGTGGTTGAGTTACCACCTGATGATGTGCCGGCTCATGTTTTACAGCGTGACTCAAAGATTATCGAGACATTATCGCGGCAGAAGTTACTCCTCGTTTGGAAACGGTTGGTTTTGGCTTACTGCCGGCAAGGTCACCATGAAGCCGGACCGGATTGTGCTCTGCTGCCCTGTTCTTTTTTCCTGCCAGACGATGATGTTAATTCTGATAAACCTGATGAGCAAACGAAAGGACTCGTTGCCGCGGAGGGTTTACTGGCGGTTTTGAGAAAATTCTTGATGGAGTTTGGTGATTGTACTATTGAGGGTTCGGGTTTTGATCTTGATACGGACAATCCGTTCTATATTTTAGCCCCATTCACCGGCGCTTGTGTCATCAAAGTTACCAGACAATAAAATCCTGTTTCCTGACTGATCCCAGAAACATCTATTTAAAAATACCGGCCATTGTCGGTATCTTACATTTAGTAAAAATATAGATATAGATATAGATATAGATAGGGCAGACTTTAGTCTGCGTGCATCCCGTCGGTCATTACAACGCGAATCCACACAGCGCCAGCCCCGCCAGCGTCAAACCATCTTCGAATTCGCCGGTCTGATTCATCTCCCGCAGTTGGTCCAGCGTGAACAGCTTCGAATTGCCAATCATTTCCAGATCTTCAGGTTTGGCTTCGCCCTGTGACTCGATTTTGCCGTAGACGATGTATTGAGCATGAGCGAAGAAGGTGGAATTGGCATTGACCCGGCCGGCGATTCTGACATCCTTCAGCCGATAGCCCGATTCCTCGAGCGCTTCAACCTTCGCCGTTCTCAAAATGAATTCTTCCAAATTCTGTGACTTCGGATCATTGATCAATCCGCGCGGCGTTTCCCACATCCAGCGGCCGAGCGTGTCGAGCAGCACATTCCACAGTCTCTCCTCATTGAGTCTACGAATGTAGTCGCCCGCCGCCTCCGGCAGCAGTCGCTCACCGACCATTCGGAAATTGCGCGTCAGGGCGATACGGCCATCGAGCTCCATGATCACGATCGCGCCCGGATTTTCCACCAGGAGAATCTGATCATACAGCCACTGCTTGAGCGATTCCGGCGCCAGCTTGAACAGCACCGCGCGGAGCGCCGCCCATCCTTGAGGATTGAACAGACCGCCGAAGCCCTGCGACGTTTCCTTCCAGCCGACGACCGGCTTGCCCCATGGATTGGTCAAATTAAAATGATCCGTTTCCAGCAACCCGACACCAGCGTTTTTCGGTTCTGTCATCATCCCTCTCCTCTTGCCCTGAAGTGATGCTCTGATCACCTTCAGGGGTCTATGATAACCAGCCGAACCACCGCAGTCCGGTCCTTCACCTTAGCATCTCAAATTTTGTTGTCAAGATTATCCATCAATCGACTTGCTGAAAACTGACAACTGACAACTGATAACTGAACACTTACACCTAATAACTTGCCCTCCTAAAAGCTAACAGCTATAAGCTAAAAGCTACTTCACACTCCGCTTCATTTGCCCAAAGCTAAAAATTCGGTTATGGTTAATATAATCACATCCACCAAGGAGACAGACCATGGGCTACAACATGACTGCCGTTGATTGTCCGGTTTGCGGTTCTTTGGCTGAGTACGATTGCGAGTCAAATACAGTATATTGTCAATCTTGTATCAGTGCCCGCCATCGTCGTGAAGCCGCGGCGCGGCGCTTCGAGCGAGAGCTCTATCAGCCGAAACCGGTTGTCCGATCTGTGCATCACGACCGTAGGCTTATTCCGACAAATGATTCCCGCCCGGAGTTTACCCTGAATTTGACCCAGCTTGACGAGAACCGCCGTCACAATTTTGAAAATCCTCGTTGCGAGTGCAAGGATTGTCAACCGAAGGGACCGTGTGAAATTTTAGGTATTCGGCTCGGCCAGGAGGTGACCCGAGAACAATATAACGTGCTTCGAGCATTATTCAATCACAAACCAGAAGATGTAGACAGCTAACAGCTGTCTTTTTTTCCTCCCCCGCCATCATCCCCTTTTCCCCAATCGTTATTGGGTCGATCTTGAAAAAATGCCTTTATTTAGCGAAATTTTCGTAGTTACTGTTACCCCCCCTTTACATCCTAATGAATGTATGCTATAATACCATTTGTGAACTAGTGTTTTTCTCATGTTAGTTTTGTATAGTAGGGTGCACACTTGCTATTAACGTACATGGATAAAACTTGGTTCGAAACTTTAACAAATTTTTATTCGTTACGTTATTTATGAGCAAGAAACTCTTTATTGGTAGCCTTGACTGGGGAGTAACCAGCGAGGATCTTAACCAATCATTCTCAGAATTTGGTGCCGTGGAAGACGCTGTCGTCATCATGGACAAAATGACTGGGAGATCAAAAGGTTTTGGTTTCGTCACCTTCACTAATGATGAAGATGCTGACAAAGCCATGGCCGAACTTAATGGCAAGGAACTTAAGGGTCGCGCGATCGTTGTGAACGAAGCTCGCCCTGCGGAATCTCGCCAATAAGCGATTCATTCGCTTCATGAGAAAAAACGGACTGTGTGCAGGTCTGTTTTTTTGTTTATCTGAGTTATGACGGAATTAATCGAATGAACTACAAAACAAAAAAGAGCTCTATTTAGCTCTCGATTCAAATTGTGGTGTGTGTCGGATCTCCTCCCAGCATTTTCATTTTTCATATTCATATTCGTTAACACCTAAACGAAACGAGCTCGTGATCAATTACCACAAAAAGTGATAACAATCACGAGCCCTTGAGCACGGAATACCATTCAGGTCGCCCCTTGAGGCGAAAATTATTAAATTGTTGATTTTATTATAGCACTTATGGGACGCGAGACCAATTTTTTAATCAAATTTTCTTGCATCTCATATGATTGCATTAACCCCTTTGAGACTTTGTTTTTTCTGAATTGCGACACCGTCTCTAAGAAATTATCAGCTATTTTGATTTTGGAATTCAAAAAATTACCATAGTAAGTCTCAATATTTTTCGGTAAAACATTTTCAAAGAAATTTTTAAATTGATCTCCCTCCCAATATTCATCTTTTATGCCGTGAACATATTCGGCGTTTAATATTTGAAATTGCCCGTTATATTTTATGGCTGATATAAAGTTTTCCTCTGGTTTATATGAAGCATTCTTTATTAACTCCCCGGCCTTTTCCGGTAAATAAGTTTTATATAGATTCAATCCTAATATTGAGATATTTTTGAAAACGGGAAATAAAATACCAGATATCTTTTTGGCAATGATTATGGGCATCCGCTTTTGTTCCTGACACTCTTTCAGAAATATAAATAATTCGGTATTAGAAATAATCCAGTCACCATTCTTAATCAAGAAAGTAACAGGGATATTACTAAGATTTGCCTCAACAATTAATGGGTTGTTTTTTGTGATTTTTCTGCTTGTTGTATACTCTGCCAAAATTTCAACAATTAATTTATTTGTCTCGTCAGATGTTTTTTGATCGGCGATATATTTTTCGAGCTTTTTCTTACGTTCCGCCAGTTGCTGGAATTCGGGTAGATTTGAATATGGCGGACAAGTAAAATTATTGTCATGGATCATCTCTAATATTATCTGCGGATCGATACGTCTATTGCCCGGACCGGTCTCCGAGAGAAGATAGTCTAACTCATTCCTTGTAAGCACTTTTTTGTCTTTGATTAGGTTTTCCAGCCTATAATCAAAATATAGCCTTAATTCCTCAATGGATAGAGATATTAGAGGGTGTTTATTTAGTTTATTTATTACTAAATTTAGCTGTTTTTTCATACTATTCATTTGGTGTTTATAATATTATAAACAACTTATCTATAACTTAGCATAAAGCTTATTATATTATAAGCTTTGCGTAATAGCCTTATTTTTCCACTATTTAGCTACTTGCATTTATACTCATAATAGCATATAATACTACTGGATGTAAGCTTTAACGTTACTACCAGTAAATATATGGATAATAAACCTACAAAAGGCCAATATATTGAGATTTTGTTAAGATCTTCAAAAACCATCTTTTCTACCAAAGATGTTGCTTTGTTATGGGGAGAAAAAGCAGAGGCTTCTGTCAGAGTCAGATTAAGCCAATATGTCAAAAATGGTAAATTGATTAGAGTGCACCGTGGCATCTATGCTAAAGACAAAAATTATGATCGTTTTGAATTGGCTACCAGAATTTATACACCGTCTTATGTTAGTTTTGAAACAGTGTTAACTCGAACTGGAATAAATTTTCAATACTATAGCAATATTTTTGTTGCTTCTTATGTTACACGAGAAATTGAAGCTGATGGTCAAAAAATTTCTTTTGTAAAAATGAAAGATTATGTCTTGAGCGATACAATAGGGATTGAACACACAAATGATGTTGCGACTGCCACAAAAGAACGGGCTTTTTTAGATCGTATTTATGTGAGCAAAGATTATCATTTCGATCATTTAGATGTTTTAGATTGGGACAAAGTGTTCGAAATTTTGCCGATATATCGCAATAAAAGGATGGACAAAAAAGTTAATGAGTACTTTAAACACTATAAGGAAAATAATTTAGATAACAATAAAACTATATGACATTAGATTATCCAAAACATAAAAACATCTTATTGCAAATTTTGAAAGATATCTTTTCTGATACCTCACTATCCCCGTATCTTGGGTTTAAGGGTGGAACGGCCGCCTTAATGTTTTATGGGTTGGATCGTGATTCAGTCGATATTGATCTTGACCTTTTAGATGAAAGCAAAGAGCAGGAAGTTTTTGAAAAAATTCAAAAAATAGCATCTAGCTACGGAAAAATTATTGATTCGCGGATTAAGAGATTTAACCTCGTTACGATTATTTCTTATGATTTGAAATCTCAGAATATCAAAGTCGAAGTTAATCGTCGAGATTTTGGTTCGAGATATGAATTAAAGACGTTACTTGGTATTTCAATGCAAGTAATGGTTAAAGAGGACATGTTCGCCAATAAATTAATGGCTATGTATGAACGAATTGGTAAAACAAGTCGCGATGTCTATGATGTTTATTTTTTTACAAAAAATAATTGGCCGATCAATAAAAAATTAGTTGAAGATCGTGCAAAAATATCGTTCAGAGAGGTTTTGGTTAAATGTGTTGAGCTTTTGGAAAAAATGGATAATCGCCACATTCTTGACGGTCTTGGGGAGGTACTTACTGCACCTCAAAAAGATTGGGCTCGTGCCAAACTTCGATCAGAAGCAACTTTTTACTTGAATGCTTTATTAGCAAGCGAACAATAAAACATATGTCTCAGGAAATCGCCAACAAAACCAAAAAAGACATTTACTACAAATGCACTCATTGCAAAGATGAGATTTTTGGGAATACTCACAAAAAACTTATTGAATGCAAATGCAAAGCCATTTATATTGACGGGTGCGAAGATTACGTTCGGGTCGGTGGTGACAAAGGAGACTATGAAGTAATCAGTAAATAAATTTTATGGCAAACAAAAATCTTAACAAAGCAAAAGAAACAAAGAACGACGAGTTTTATACTCAGTTCGGCGATATTCAAAAAGAGATT
>DOZJ01000001.1:138930-139285 GCA_003518055.1 Candidatus Falkowiibacteriota bacterium | reverse complement strand
GAGCATGTGGTTTAATTCGACGATAAGCGAGGAACCTTACCAAGGCTTGACATCTAGCTGCAAGTCCCTGGAAACAGGGACTTCCTTCGAGGGTGCTAGACAGGTGCTGCATGGTTGCCGTCAGCTCGTGTCGTGAGATGTACGGTTAAGTCCGATAACGAGCGCAACCCCTGCCCTCATTTATACTTTATGGGGGGACCGCCATGTTTAACATGGAGGAAGGTGGGGATGACGTCAAATCAGCATGGCCCTTATGCCTTGGGCGACACACATGCTACAATGGCCAGTACAAAGGGTTGCCAAACCGAAAGGTGGAGCTAATCCCATCAAAACTGGTCTCAGTTCGGATTGAGGT
>DOZJ01000001.1:137089-138691 GCA_003518055.1 Candidatus Falkowiibacteriota bacterium | reverse complement strand
AACAAGGCATCCGTAGCGGAAGCTGTGGATGGACCACCTCCTTTCTAGGGAGTAGGTGATGATCCTCAGTTATGAGTATCATCTATTCGGTCGACGCGTTGCTTCGGCAATGCGTGGAGGACGTGTGTTTCTGTCACAATTCTGATGTTAATCACAGCAAAAATTGCTCTTCGTAAGCAATTTTTTGTTTTAAATATTTCTAAACTTATTTATTGACTAATTCAAAAAAGTTTACTATAATACCTGCGTGCTTTATATCAGCCAGTACAGTCAGTTCAGTATATACTGCAAGTACAGTCATACTTTACTTGTTTATCTCGCTTTACTTGCTTTACTCGCTTGCCCGACGAAGTCTTGACGTAGGCGGGCTGTTCTTGGGTGCTTAGCTCAGTTGGTTAGAGCACTTCGTTTACACCGAAGGGGTCGTAGGTTCGAATCCTTCAGCACCCACCAGCCTACGCTCTTACTGCGTAGAGCTTCGGCTGGCGCGGCCATTGTATCGACAGAATCACAGAGCGTAGAGCTTCGCCTGCCTGCCGGTAGGCAGGGCTGGCACAGCCATTGAATTGAATGTTTTTATTTCCCCCATTTCCACATCTACAAACTATTTTTGATTAAGGGCGTGTAGCTCAGTTGGTTAGAGCGCGTCACTGATAATGACGAGGTCACAGGTCCGACTCCTGTCACGCCCACCACGAAGTATTTACTCACTTCGTTCGTAAAACTTCGTGGCGCCGCCACAAAAATGAGTAAATACTCCGTGCCCTGAAGTTATGTGTAAAACAGCATATGCTTCAGGGCTAAGTTCCCCACCATCACCAATAAATTCTAAATCATAAATAATAAATTCTAAAAAAAGCTTACGAATTTAGAATTTGAATATTTAGAATTTAGTATTTAATTCCGCCGAGGTAGCTCAGTGGTAGAGCAGAGGACTGAAAATCCTTGTGTCGCCAGTCCGATTCTGGCCCTCGGCACCAGTCATTTAAAATATTAAATTATAAATTCTAAAAAGGCAGCCTATGTCTTTTTTTCAGATATGAATTAAATAATGATGTCTGATCTATTTATGATCTATAATTTAGAATTTATTATTTATTCTTCGGGGTGTAGCGCAGTTGGCTAGCGCGCGCGCTTTGGGAGCGTGAGGTCGCGGGTTCAAGTCCCGCCTCCCCGACCAGCCTTCGCTCAACTTCGTTGAGCTTCGGCTGGCACGGCCAGTGCTCAATATGGTTAACAAAAATTCGACCAGCATAACAAAAAATCATAAAAGCCTCTATGCCGGTTAATCTGAAACATTTTATTTACATTGCAAAAAGTTTTAGCAATCAAGAACTGTACAAAGGCTATACAGTAAATCTTGACGAACGATTACTTGAACACAATCTCGGTCTATCTGAACATACAAAGAAATACAGACCATGGAAAATCGTATTTTATTGCGCCTTTGAAAGTAAACAAAAAGCACTCGCATTTGAAAAATATCTAAAGTCAGGGTCCGGACGAGCATTCATTAACAAGAGGTTCATATAATCTCACTTGCGAGTTTACTTATCCTGAAGCACCAGCTGAGCGCCTATGGCGGGTTTACCACCGTAGATT
>DOZJ01000001.1:43321-136911 GCA_003518055.1 Candidatus Falkowiibacteriota bacterium | reverse complement strand
TGGCGGGTTTACCACCGTAGATTTGTTTAACGCCTATTTCTGGCGGGTTTACCCGCCGAAGCTCTGTGTAACAAGAGCGTAGGCGGGTATCGTATAATGGCTTTTATGTCAGCCTTCCAAGCTGAAGATGGGGGTTCGATTCCCCCTACCCGCTCCAAAGAAAAACACTATCGCTCGATAGTGTTTTTCTTTTTGATAATTTGTTACTTATGCTTAATTTTACAAACAAAAATTGCTAATACAAACCATGATTTTTAAGTAATTTCAATTATTGCGTTTTTCCCCCCGTTCAATCTTCGCAATCACAATCTTAATTTGTTCATAAAAAATATTTTCCGGCAATAGATCCTTAATCGGCCTTAATTTGGAATAATCGCCCAATTTATTTATCACGGCTATAATCTGCTGACGTTGATCTTCCGTTATATGTTCTTCAACTCGAAAATCACCGCCGACCGCATACCACTCAATCAGATGATTCCAAATCGTTCTAACTCCCAGCTCCCTGATTTTGGCGATCTGATCCAAACTAAATCCTTTTTTGTAAAAATCCACACTCTGAGCCACTGTTCCTGTTATTTCATTTATATCTTTCAGACGCTTAGTCGTTTTTGTATTATCCGAAATTGTTTTGCTGTTACTTATACCAAGACACACATCACATCCACCACAGCCGTTTTGATATTTTTCAATATCCGAATCCGCAAAATATTTCAGCACCGCCAGACGCCGGCATTTAAACGCTTCCGCGTAGTCTTTCATTTGCCGCAATTTTTTATACTTAATATCAACCAAAGCGTTAATTTCCAATCGGCTCTTTCCCTGTTTGATCATTTCCTCCTGACTTTTATTTATAAGAAATGAATGCAACCCATTATCCTGCTTTGAAGCCAATAAAATACATTTCGCCGGCTCCCCGTCTCTGCCCGCCCGTCCCGCCTCCTGATAATAATTCTCCACACTGGCCGGCAACCCGCAATGAATCACAAACCTGATATCCGCCTTGTTTACTCCCATGCCAAAAGCCACCGTCGCCACAATTACTTTATATTGATTATCCATGAATTCGTTCTGAACTCGTGTTCTGACCGCCCCCTCGAGCCCCGCGTGATACGCCGCCGCCTTGATACCATTAGCCTCAAAATATGCTGCCATTTCTTCCGATTTTTTTCGTGTTAAAGTATACACTATGCCGGCTCCATTTATAGCTCTCACCAAATCAAGTAAATAGGATTTCCGTTCTCTATTAGATAATCCGACACTGACTTCAAATGTTAAATTCGGCCGGTCAAAACCGCGAACAAAAATTTCCGGATTATTTAAACCCAAATGCTTAACAATATCAGTCCTGACTTCCGGTGTCGCTGTAGCCGTAAAGGCCGCCACGGCCGGCCGAATTGGCAGTTGCGCAATAAAATTCTTAATCAGCATGTAATCCGGCCGAAAATCGTGTCCCCACGACGATACGCAGTGAGCTTCATCCACCGCCACAAAACGCACGTTTATTTGTCTGATCAAATCAAAAAATTCCGGATTTTTCAATCGCTCCGGCGCCACGTAAAGCAGCTTAACCGCTCCCCGTTTGAGATTCGTGACAATTTCTTTTATCTGACTGAAATCGAGCGAACTATTGATAAAAACCGCTTCAATCCCTCTGGCCCGCAAACTATCCACCTGATCTTTCATCAACGCGATCAGCGGTGAAATTACCACGGTCAAACCATCGCTGACCAATGCCGGCAATTGATAACACAAAGACTTCCCTCCGCCCGTCGGCATCAGAGCCACCACGTCCCTACCTGCCACAATCGATTGGACAATCTCCTGCTGACCGGGTTTGAATTCGGAAAATTGAAACCATTGTTTAAGCTGTGTCGTTAACATAACGCCATTGTAAAGTATTTAAGTTAAATTGTCACTTTCTCTTTCGTTGCTCACTCAAAGCATACATTTTTCCGACAAATTCACCCACCAAAATGTTTTCCCCACTCGACAATTTTGATAATTTAATCATTTTAATAAACACTAAAAAACTCTCTCATTAACCGAGCCAATTTCACAATTACCGCCTCAATTATCTGACCATATGTCCTCTCTTTACCTTCCCGCCCCTCGGTGTTACAATAATAATATAAGTTCAAAATCATATGCCCGGTAAATTTACCAGAATTCTTGTTCTCGCGGGAATCTTCCTGATTATATTTCCCCTGATTTTCTTTTTTGATTCTTTACTGGTCAAAAAAATAATTATTGTCGTCGGCTCGATTGGCATTCCACTGCTCTGGTTCACGTTTTGTTATTTCGAGTTGTGCGCCTTGATCAAGCAGAAAAAAAACCCCATTGATTTTATTGTCAAATCATCAATCATCTTGGCGGTCATTTCGATTATTCTGGAGTTGAGCTATATCGGCACCTGTTCCGGCGAACAATGCCTTGGGACTTTATACGCTCCTTTCCTATTTATCTTGGCTATTGTGATCAATATTGGCATTCAATACGCCATTATCAAAGTAATCTCAATGATCCATCCTCAATCTAAACATCCAAATGAAACGATTTTAAAATAAGTTACCAATTATCAACGAAAACCGCTCGGATAATCCAAACGGTTTTTAGTTTGCCTTAATATTTTTGTTGTTTGTAGAAACTTCAATTCACCCTTTACTTCACAAACGGCCCAACAAACTCGACGGTTCCATCCGGATGCAGCCGCACCTTGCCGCCAATCGGCAAAATCATATGATCATTGAATACACCATGACCGAAATTATCAACCTTCAATATATATAATGGATCCTTGTCTTTTTCGTCCATTCTTTCCTCGATAACATCACTGATCAAATATTCAAACAAGTGGTCAACCTGTTTTTTCGGTCCAAACATATTGTTCAGCTTGCTCCAAGAAGAGTTAAATGACTTTTCATTCATTCTGCCGATCACCACCGCTTTGCAATACATAAAAATGCCACGATGATCCAGCGCGATCAACAATCGATGTAAGTCCTCCATATCAAGATCAATATCCTCAATGAATAAAACATAATTTTCCCATGAAGATGGAACGATCCGGGTAATATCAAGCAAATCACGAAAAGTCGTCAAATTACCGCCAATAGCAATTCCTTCGATTACCTTTTTCGGACCCTTATTCGGGGACAACCATTCATAAGCCGGTCTCTTGTATGAATATTTTGTTACCTTGCCAGATATAATATCAAAAAATTGTTTATGATTGGATTGAGAAAAAAGACCGCAACCATTAGCGTAATGAAATGTTAACAATTTAATTTTAAAATAAAGATAATTAAGCAAAAAAGTTGTGTCGCTAAAACCATTGACAATTGGATGATTCAATCTAAATCTGGTCAAATCAAATTTGCGTAGATATCGTATAATGTCACCGCAGCCGGTACCGCCGTATACCGGCATCAGCCAATTCGCTTTTTTGAGCGCCAACCGAAACTTGGCCAGCCGCTCGCCCTCAGATGCCGCCAGATATCTCGGGTCAAGCTCTTTTCTTTCCACGTCATAAACTCGTACATAGCGATAATTTTGTTCCATTTTTTTTATGGTCAGCTGAAAATCTTTCATATCAGCTTTACTCACCGGTGATGAGGTATGAACAAAATTTATGCGGCTATTCGCCGTTAATTTATTGGGCAAAATCATATATACACGGATTATATTGTTTATTCTATAATCATCATAACTCAAAACTTCAATTTAATAAATAGGCCTGATTGGGGTTGATTTATTGATAAAAATAGGCTATATTTTATCTACTTAATCATAATTTGGCGAGCGTAGTATAATGGTAGTATGCGACCTTCCTTTACCCTCCGTAGCAGTTGTCGGCGGAATTAGTATAGTGGCAGTATGTCAGCTTCCCAAGCTGAAGGCACGAGTTCGATTCTCGTATCCCGCTCCAGTAAAAGCATCGCTTATTTTAGCGGTGTTTTTACTTACCCCAAAGAAAAATCAGAATTCTTATAAACAAAAAACCACGATTATTAATCATGGATCAATTGATGGTCTAGTAAGTTTATGTTCTGTGGAATTTAAAGTTCTATTTACAATATCTTCTGCAGCATCCCAACAACGGCCATTCTTATTATGAAACTGCCCGATCCAAACACCAAGGTTAAACTCTTCTTTTTCATCCAACCTAATATTATTTTCTATCAAAACAGATTTCACCCAAGCTACCGCAGCAAAACCATCAACAAATAGCTTGATTTGCTTCCTGTTCATTTTCAACCGTCTAAAAAGATCTATGTTATCTATATTTTCCATTACTTGTTTACGATATTTTATCCTTGTCTCTTCATTTGCACTGATAGTTTCAATCATTCTTGTCCTCCTCTGTTTTGGTAATAGAATAAAATATAATAACAAAACACATTCATAATGTCAACACCCAACAAAACAAGTTCTAACATCCCATACTATGGAGCTCCAACAAAAAATTGCTTATTCAAGCTGTTTTTTGTTTTTTTATACTTGACGTAAAAAATAAATCATGCTATACTATTTTATTGACCTTAACATTTAGCAAAAAAACAAACCAGACAAAGGAGATAGCCTCATGACAGCTAACATTCTCATTTGGTGGTTAATTGAAAGAGATTACCCGCTTTTTCGTCCTGAAGATTTGGATCGTTTACCAGATTATATCCGAGATGAAGTTAGAAGTAGAGAAGGACGAGAGGGGCGTGGACGTCTTTGGGTTCCTGCTGAAATTGATTGTGAAGAAATTAATTGGGACGATCAAAATCCCCTTTGCCGTCTTATTTCTTCTGAATCTGCTGGAGGTATCGTTTTCCATCAAAGAGATTTCGACAAAGTCATGAATCTTCCTGGTTTTGTTACCGATATCAATTGTAACCGAGTCAACCCCACACGTTAACTGAATAACTATAAAAAACTGTATTACCTTTGTCACAGAATCTTCTGTGGCTTTTTTAAACAAAACAAATTATAACGCCCCACACTATGGAGCTCCAAAGAAAAACACTATCTCAAACATATGTTTTAAACATTCCCCTTGACGTGGACCGAAACAAAATTACTAGTTCATACATACCTGATACATAAAACATTTTTAATGAAATAATTCAAGGTTCAGCCCCGACATCCGTTGATTTTCTCAAAACCAAAGATTGCCTCAACTAAAATAAAAAAACGCATAAATCATATGCGATTTTTATACCGATCAAATATGTACTGATAATTCAAACCATTTTTCTTCCCATTGTTTTATTTCCAATTCAATTGTTTTTCTTCTTTTATCTAATGATAAATTTATCTTGGTTGGATTCTCGGCAAACATCTTCAAAATTTCCTCACGGTCTTTCTTCAAAGAATCAATCATTTTTTCTATACGTTCCAGTTCCCTTTTCTTCATCTTTTCCTCGGCCAAAATTGATTTTCGGTGGTTTACGTTTACTCTTGGTGTTCGAGCCTTAGCCTCATCTGTTTCTTGATTTGAATTTTTTTGTAAATATTCTATATAATCATCGAAATCACCGTAAAAATGTTTAATTGTGCCGTTTTTGACCTCCAGAATCCTCTCAGCCAAGATTTTAATAAAGTCACGATCATGACTGACGAACAACACCGCCACATTGGTTCCCGCCAGAGATCTGGCCAACACTTCAACCGTCTCAAAGTCCAAATGACTGGTCGGCTCATCCAAAAGTAGCACATCATAAGTATTAAGCAAAATCCCCGCCAAACACAACCTTGCCTTCTCACCTCCGGACAAAATCGAAATCGGCTTTTTCAAATCATCATCACGAAACAGAAAATTCCCGGCCATCTTGAAAATTTCTTCCTCCAAAATATTAAATTGTGCCGCTCGCTCCAAATACTGTTTGACCGTTTCCGAACCACCCATTTCAGACATTACGTGTTGAGCATAATATGCCACTTTGACTCCCTCCAATTTTTTATAACTTCCTGAAACCGGCTCTATTCGCTCAGCCAATGTCTTCAAAAATGTACTTTTGCCTTGTCCATTATCACCCAGAATCGATACATGAGACCCTCGCTCCAGATCCAAATCAATATTTCCAGCCACAACCTTGGAACCATAACCGATAGCCAAATCCTTCAATCGCCAAACAAAACCATGCACGGCTTTTACATCATGTATCTTCATCCTGACACCGGCCAATGAACTTTGGATTTGAATTGTCTCCAATCGTTCAATTTGTTTCAATTTTGATTTCGCCTGCGAGGCTTTTGAGGCTTTGGCTCCAAACCGATCAACAAACTGCTGCAAATGTTGCTTCTTTTTTTCTTGTTTTTTATTAAAATTCAAATCCGTTTCCAACTTTTTTTCTTTGTATTCAAAATAATGCTCCAGTGAATTTGGGAAATAATATGCCTTGCCCCACTCAAGCTCCAAAACCTCAGTACATGTATTCTTGATAAAATTGCGATCATGCGAAATCACCAAATAAGTCCCCCGATAACTTCGCAAAAATTTTTCCAACAAAAGAGTCGTACTCAAATCAAGATAATTTGTCGGCTCATCAAGCAAAATTAAATTCGGCTCGAGCAGTAGCATTGACGCCAATTTTACCCGCATTTGATAGCCGCCGGACAACGTGGAAACCAAAGCTTCCAATTTCTCATCCTTCAATTCAAACTGCGCGGCGGCTTTGGCGCACCGCCATTCTTCGACGTCACTTTTTCGTTGTAGATACGACAAAACCGTATCATTTTCCTGAAAATCATCTTCTTGCTTCAAATAGCCCAATCTGGTCTGAGCGGAGAAAATGAGATTTCCCGAATCCGCTTCTTCCTGACCGGTAATAATTTTGAACAGTGTTGACTTCCCGGCCCCATTTCTGCCGATAACTGCAATCTTCTTACCCGCGCCAACACTAAAAGCCGCGGCATCCAAAACAACTTGGCCGCTATATGATTTTGAGAGATCCGTCACTTGTAACAAATTTGACATATGCCCTTAATTATAATGAATTTTTACTTTGGGTCAACAACTAATACTTCATTAATAAATATATCTGCTTAAATCAGATATTTTTATTACAAAAAAAACCGCTCTCTTTAGAACGATTTATTGATTGAGCACCGTCAAAATCATACCGAGCATGGACCAGTCAACCGCATTGGACCGACTGTCAATCAAATCACCCAGTCGGTGAACTTCAACGTAAGTTCTTTCCGTATCTTCAACTACGCCATGAGCCACCCCTTTCTGTTGCCGCAAAGACTCCAATTCTTCATCGGTCACTTCACACGCGAATACATGAGCCTTATGCGCTGAAAGAGTTCCAGCCACCTGCCTAGCTCCAACAAATCTCAATCGTGAAGCTTCAACAGAAAACCCCGTCTCTTCTGCCAACTCATGAGCCGCTGTGACAAACGGATTTTCACCCGGCTTCCATGATGAACCACCAGGAACCTCCCGAATAAATCCATCATCAGTCGTTGCCGGCGATCGAAATTCTCGAATCAACACGACTTGTGAGTCCAAAACATCCGGTGCCGGTCTATATGCCACGATCGTCGCAATATCCGGCCGTGAAATCACGACTTCATTTGTCTTATGCCGATCTTCATTTGCAATGTAGACATCTACATGAATAGCCCAGAAAAAAACAAAATTCTTCTGCGGTCCAACTCTAAAAGTCCAAACAACCTTTGCTCCATCAAGACGATTACCCGCACCAACCTGAGCACGATGCCAAGCCTGGAAATGATTTGTTTTCCAAATATAAAGTGGGACCTCTCTCTGGCCGCCAACTCGAAGTGAACCATCACCCAATTTTTGAACAACACCCTGAAGTGTATCTTCAAGCGTGTAAAAAATTGAAACACATTCATCCTTGGCGTGATGCTCCAAATATCTCATTTTTGGTGCGTGGACAGGAAATCCCAAGGTTGCCTTACCGGAACTAAACCACCATCCAAACTCAACATTAGTTGTAAAAGCAGGTAGAGCGTGGAGATCACGGGGAATCCAAAAAACAATTAAATCCGCCATGTGCAAGTATGTTGATTCCCAAATGACCTGAGAATCATACGAGTGACTCCAATTTCCGTCACGAGGAAGAGGAATAAAAACTACACCATCATAACCAATCCTCTGAAGAATTTCCAAAGCTTCAACACGCCAATTTAAATGTGAATCATCTCTAGGAGATGGACCAGCAAGAAAAATACTTTTTGTAATTTCTTCAGGTGGCGATTCTCTTGCATAGACGACTTGCATCATTTGTCCCCTTTTCTTGTTGGTGGTCGTGAGTAAAATTGTTAAAAATCATCATAAAACATTATCATAAATATTTTACGGTGTCAACCGATAAACAAAACAAGTCCTAACACCCCACACTATGGAGCTCCAGAAAAGACCATTAATTTTTTACTTGCCGTGTCCGCCATAGCTTTAGCGAAGGCGGACCTTAGCAGTTTTTTCTTTTAAATTTTCTTGACCCCATAGGAGAATATAACTATACTATAAACGATTAACCTTTATAATATATGAAAAAAGAAAAATTTGTCATCTTATTTGCTGGTGCGGTTGGTAGTTCAAAATCACCCATTGCCAATTATTTAAGTCCCAAATTGAATATACCTATATTTAATAACGACGCTATTCGTTTTGAAGTTATATAAGACCTAGGCTCACTGGACAACGAAGAACATTTAAAACGTCGCAATGAAAGATACCAAGAAATTATCCAAAGTAGAATATCTTTCATACTTGATGCCAGTATTGACAGAGAGTGGGAAAAACTAAAACAATCACTTACAACTAACAACTACCAATACTATATAATCAGTCTAGACTTAACAAAAGATCTATTAGTTCAACTTTATAAAATAAAAGGCTATCATGAATCATTAGATAAAATTGATGAATTCATTAATGATCACAATAATTTTCTTGAAAAATATTCCGATGATATTAATCTACATATTTCAGATACAAACTTTAAACAACGCATAAAGATAAGTTTTGAAAATACATTAAAATGGTTATCCACCTAAACAAGTTCTAACATCCCACACTACGGATCCTCGCCCCTCGCGAGGGGCGGGATGGAGCTTCAAACTTTACTTACCAGCTTCGTCTGACAATCAAAAAAAAGAATATTATCCCCGGATAACATTCTTTTTTATTCTTGATAATATATAACTTTACTCTGTAATTTTATCCGCCCCTCTCCATGCCAGTTCAAAAATCATCCGCATCATGCCGTGAAGATCATCATCTTGACTCTTATTCGGTTATACTCCGCTAAAGCCATTTGACAAAAAAATAAACATAAGATAAACTTATGATAACCTTATAATTAACTTAAACTATATGACTCGAATTGGCTTAAAGGAGCTGCGCGAAAATATCGACAAATTCGCCAAAAACGTTCACGGAGGCGAGTCCTACATCGTTTATCGCAAGTCCGAACCGCTATTCAAAATCACCCCCTTAGAAGAACACTGGGAAGAAGTTATTGACTTCACCAAACTTCAACCCGGAGGCATTGACATTGAAGAAGTTTTAACTCGTCTATAACTATGGACAAAATCCTCAAAGCTTTATCTAAACTTACTCCAGACGAAAGAAAAAAAATAAAAATCCTGCTACAAAAAATTAAAACAAACAATTTGGCTGATTGTGATATTGTCAAATTGAAAGGGGAAAACAGCATTTATCGCATCCGCTCCGGCAAAATTCGGATTATTTTCATCAAAGACAAAACCTCTATACGGCTATTAACCATCGAAAGACGTAGTGATACCACCTACAACCTATAACCACAAAATTAATCCAAAAACTCCAGCCACATGGAGTGTTTCCTTACAAAAAAATAGAATCATTTGATTCTATTCACTCTTCTTCCTTCAGCTGCTTGAAATGATAACAAAAAGCAAAATCAGTAGTGATTACCGCCACCCACCCTTCCCGATTGTTGCTTGAAACCTTTAATTTCAACTACCATCACATCTAGTATTCACCGAATCAAATCTTCTTCAAGCCACCACCTTGCGCTTAAACTTGTACACGAACCGCTGATGATTGACGGAAAACATTTCCACCAGCGTCCAACCTTCATTCAGGTAACGCGCAAATTCATCATCACTCATGGCCTTGTCCACGTCGAGATTAGCGCATTCCCACTGGTCATTTGTCATCAAATGCCTCTCCTCGGTGGTGGTTGGTCGCTTGGCCGCTACAGCGCGGCTATTATAAATCAATCTTCCCAAAACCACATTACTTCTGGCCGAAAAATATAAAAAGGGAGACACACCCACCACCCCGATCAAAGCCAGATAGAAATCATCCAGCCACCAGGAACCAAAAATCAACAAAAGTGCGCCATGACCAATCAATGACATCGCAGCCGCTGCCCGGCCTCCAGCAATTGGATAATTCCGAGCATCAACGAACCTTAACGCCAGACGCATTAGCCACGCTACCGGATTAACATGATGATACCAACGATAAATATGCCGCCAGCGTGATCGTTTCATCAATTCAATCGGATTTCGGCTGTCAATCGTACCGGCCAAAAATTCTTTATCAACCAACTCGGCTGCATCTTTATTCAGATAAACGATTTCATACGCATTGCGCACGAGCTGCCGCACCCGATCACCCACTGGACAAGAGTTCAACTCAGCGGCAATCGCGCCCAGCTGGTCCACCGTTTCCGGTGCTGATTCGATGACAAAAAACATATAATGAAATCCCGCTTTCTCTGTATACCGCTCTCGAGGTTCTTTAATTGGCCGAATTTTGACCGTCCGGCAAAATTTCTCATACCAATCAAAACCATACCCTCTCGCCGCGTCAAAAGTGGAAATAATCCATGTGACTTCATTCAGCCAATCTTGAAGCTCTTTCAAGGCTTGTACCATCAGTTCCTCCTTGGTTTGAACCTGAAATATTAACACAAAAAGTTATCCTTGTCAATTGCCGCTCTATTTTTAACCAAATAACCCAACCATTCATTGACTTTTACAAATTGTTTGCTATTATTATTCATCAACCCCAACCAAGGAGGCGTCATGACCGCGATGCTGATTTCATTCAATCAGCCACTGGTTGAACATCTTCGTTCAATTATTCAGATCCTCTTCCGTGAATCAAATTCCAGATGGCTGACCGACCAACGACTCTGGCTTGAGGGCGATCAGCCGACTCTTGATGAACTCAAAACCAACTGGCTCAACCTTCAAGCCAAACTGCGTGACCAAGAATCACGGCCGATCCCCGACGAGACAAATCCATTCTCAGCTCAGATTCATCACCTGATCAACTCCGCTGTTTCAGTGGTTAAAGATATCATTATCTATGAACCGGAACTTGCTGAACTGCCTGTTGATGCCCGAACATCTTATCGAGCAGAAATGGAAAATCTCGGTTTTCTCTTTGCCGCCTCTGAACCTGATTCAGATTATTCCGCCCACGATTTCATCCCTGTCGGCCTTCCCTTTGGCTGGAAATACCTTAATGGAGAATTGATTGACGCACAGAACCGTTTACGGGCAATCATTGATTACAAACATGGATTCCCTATGGTATTCTGGTGTACCTTCTTCCATGTCACTGAATTCATCGTTCGTCAGGATGGTGATGTTTATACTATGAGCATTGTTGCTCGCGACTCCGGCGGCAAGGGCAAAACAGTTTTTACCAGCAGATCAAAACAGGTAACATACAAAAACCGCGCTGAGCAGCTACAGCCGCAATATCACGAAGCCTACAAATGGCTTGATGAACATTTCCCCGACTGGAGAACTGACTTCGCCTACTGGGACTAAAAAACAACGTTAACATCACGCTGTTTTTTATTATCATGGCCAATAATTCACCCTGCCCATGATTTCAATATCACCGCTGCAAACTTTATGTTATAATAAGTCAGTAAATATCAATAAACCGATCATGAGACTTTATCAAAAATTTCATTACGATGAGCTCTACCGTTTTTTTCGCACTGATTTCTGGCAATTTGAATTATCCGCTTGGCTTCATGTCTTTGGCCAATCGTTGATTTCCGTTTTTATCCCGATCATTTTGCTCAAAACCGGGTACAGCCTGAATGAGGTGATTTTATTTTACCTGATATTCAACATTTTCAATCTGCCATTAAATTTTTTCGCTCATTTCTTCACTTACAGATTCGGCGCCAAAAAAGCCACCGCTCTCGGAACAATCGCCTATATAATTTTCTTTATTTTATTCTACTCCCTCACCCCCGGCAACTGGCCGCTGTTAATTTTTATGGCTTTTTTCGTCTCTCTTTACGACGCGCTTTATTGGGTGTCGCATATCTATTTCTTCGTCAAATGCAGCCCGCACAAAAATAATATTCAAAGAGACAATAGCCTGCTTTATATTGCCAAAAAATTCGCCGGCGTGTTGGCCCCGCTCTTTGGCGCGCTTATCATTATTTTTACTACGGAACACATCCTCATATTATGCAGCATCATTATTTTGATTCTTTCTCTCTGGCCGTTATTTCAGATTAGAGACATTGATGATCGCCCCAAACACCCGCCTGTTAGTTTCCGCGCTTTTTTCTCCAGCTGGCGCGACCTCAAAGAATATTTAATCACCGCCTTCAATTCTTTTCACGTCGTAGCCGAAGGCATGATCTGGCCGATTTATATCTATACCATTTTTGAATCAGTGCAATCCGTCGCCGCGATCCCGATAATTGTCTCTCTGACCACCATGATCTTCACCTACTTCAGCGGCCACGTCAAAAAATCAAACCGCGAAACCATGATCGTTACCGGCGCCGCCCTGATCGCTCTCACTTGGATTACCCGACTATTATTCAGCAACGCTATCTTTTATTTCATCACTATATTTTTAATCGGTTTATTTACGATTTTAATTTCACTACCGCTCGAAAGTACCATTTTTGAAAAAGCTGAAAAAAAAGACATCCTGACCGCCTCGACCTACCGCAATCTTTTTGCCATGGCACCTCGGATATTATTCTATGGCGTGTTATATCTCATTATCAATGTTTTTCCCGTCAGTTTTATCGCCGCGGCGGCGGGAATGTTTATTATCATCTTCTTGAGCTTAATCGTTTTCCCGCCGGACAAATTAAAATCCGTCAAAAATGATGCTTAAAACTGTACGTTTGAATTTTAATCGCCTCAAAATAAAAACCGCCCAACAATATCCTTATCGTTGAGCGGTTTCATTGGCCTCCAGGCCAGTCGTCGGCCCCGAGACTGACAATTTCCTGTTTCACATGTTTAAATCATCAACCGACAAATGCTGATGTTCCCATTCAGTCATCGTCTTCGATGATTTTTTATTTTTCTTAACGCTGAAACAATACGTCATAATCATTGTCCCGACCGCGCAGCCGATCGCGTACATGGCAATCAGCGCAATATTGGTGATATCACTCACGATTTTTTCCAACACGTAATACCAAATCGCGATATTTAACACCGTAATCACTCCGCTCATCAGCACTTTTGATTCTGTGACGGTCTTGGTCCAGCTTGTTACAATCACCATTTCGACTAATCCGACAAAAAACAAGATGATCATAGCCCTGTTTCCTTTCCTGATTAAGGATCGACCTTTATTTTTCTTCAAAAATAGAAGAAAAAAGGCAAAAACCGGTCGTTTTTGCCTCTATATATTATCTTATCTTTGTATTCGTGTCAATCCAATTAGTTTATTTTTTCCCCTCCATTTAATCATTTATTTTATTCCGCTGTTAATATCGCCGCCAATTCCCCCGTGCAATTTCCAATGATTTTTTCACCCCACAATCGATCAAACACTTCACCGTGAGCTTCACTCAATGTTGCAGTATTATCATAATGACACACCAATTTCTTTTTTATCCACTCTGGATTGGGATTCTGGATATACTGAGTTTGCATCAAACAGCCGCCGGGCTCTAAACCGATTATTTTATATTCATAACTCACCAACCCGCCAAATTCACCCAAATCAACTGTGGCCAAATAAGTCGCCGGCTGGCAAATCGCAAATTTTTGGTTAATACATGTCAAACCTACTTTATATTCCTCGCCATTAATCTCCGTCTGCCCGCAATCAACAAAACCCTCGGTCTGCGACAATGGCGCGATTGTAATTTGCATTAAATTTGTCGTGGTAATACCAAGCCCCATCTCCCTCATCAAATTAAACGCATCCAGCGGCCGTCCCAAATAATGCAAACTCAAATCTTCAGGCTTGACATAATAGGCCTTGCCCAAATCCTCGACCTTCAATAAAATTCGCCCAGCCAGTCTTTCAGGCGCCTTGCCATTGAAATTATCAAAATTTTCATTATTTACTCCGAGTCCGAGTTCTCTCATGAGCGTAAAAGCATCATCAGGCCGACCGAGATAATACCGGAAGCCATCAAGCGGATACACGTACCACGCTTCGCCATGTTCTTCCACCTGCAACAAAATTTTGCCGCTGGTGCGCTCAGTCAGCGTTTGCGCTCTTACGAGCGTCACCACGGCCAACAACATTATTAACCCAATTAGTATCAAACCAATTTTTTTCATATTTGATTAAAAGTTTAAAGTTATAAATTTAAATTTACCAGCCTCAAAACTTTAATTTCCGATCTCTATTCTATAAATTCTCTCAATCCCGTCTCTCACGATAAGCGGGACCAATCTCTTAATCTCTATTCGCCACTAGCTAATCACCACGTACTAAATTCTAATTCTCATCCACCTATGTAATTTTTGTAAAATTTTGTAATGTTTCGTCCGCCTTAGGACGGACTCGTCCTCTGGCGAGTAATTTCGTAACACCAAATCTCTACTTAATTTCAACCACCGCCAACACTTTATCATCATGTTCGTGATCATATTCAGTTCTAGTAGCATCAGCCATGATTTCCGCCGCGCTGTCCTTAAAATTTCTGTTTGTGAATGGCGACAAACTGTCCGCCAAATTTTCCTCGCGTACCTCTTTGACAATACCATCGGAACAAAGCATAAACCTATCTCCTGATTTCACCTTCCGCACGTAAACATCCGCCGCAAAATCCAGCCGGCTGCTTTGCCCCAACAATCTGGACACACGGTTGGCCAGCATTTTCGGCCGCCGGCTTTGTGCCGCTCGAATTTCAGCGATATTTTGCCCTCCCTGTCCCGTAACTTCATCAATCGTTGTCGGCACCTTGCCGCGCTGCTCCAAATCATAACGCATGGCATCATAATCCACCGTCACCGCCTCCAGAGGTTGACCGGCTCTTTGATAATACGCTCGGCTATCACCAATATTAACCACGATCATCTCCGCTCCCACCCGCATCGACAAAGTCATTGTGGTTAAATACTGCTCAGATTGATGTTTATCTTTATTCCAATCAGACAAAACTCCATTTACACTTCGAAGCAGCGCCAACAAAACCTTTCGGGCTTCGACCACAGTTGTCTCTCGCGGTTTAAATTTATCTTTCATTACTTCAATTCGTTTTTTTAACTCATCAGCCGCCACCTTCGCTCCGGCCGCGCCGTTGGCTTGGCTTACGCCGTCAAACACCGCGGTCAAATCCCATTCCGGTACCATCAAAAAATTATCGCCGACCTCATCAGTTTCGGTGTCTGGACTTCGCCGCCGCAGCAGATTTGTTCTGGTTCCCAGGCCGTAAGCGATATAATTTTCCGTCCTTCCTGCCAATAATTCTTTTTCTCCAGCCAAGGAATCATGAACCAATTTCTCCACCGCCTCATTTTCTTGTGTTTTTATTGTTTCAAAACCAGTCATAAATTTATCCCAATGAAACTATATTTGTCGATCCTTGCATATTCCCTTATTTTTCACCCTATTTTTTTCTGATTTTGTTAATTTTTCAAAAGCATTTTGATCATTAACTTTTTCTCTCCACTCTTCCGGATTACCGTAATCGGCAAATTCATTGTACCAGCCATGATTAACCCTCGGTTTGCTCGCAGCCTTGATTGGACACCAATAGCGCTCTGTCCGGGCCGCAATTTCCATTGAATATGCAAACAACCCATTAACATAACTACAATACAAACAGTGAACTTTTTGCATTACATTTAAATAATCCAAAAACCGCCTGTCATAAACAATAAAATCCTTCCTTTTAACCTTTGGAATTCCATAGAGCGGAAAAGCAACAAAATGATAAACAGAAATAAAAATATCCAAAATCACCGCCGGAATGATCATCATGTATATAAATGGCAGTGAAAAAAGATGACGGATACTTTGGGACAAGACATCCTGCCAAACCGGCACTTTGAATTGTCTATTTCTTTTTTTAAATTTGGCCAAGAAAACTACCTTTCCCTGGTGAACTGTAAATCCGTATTTTTTGGCTAACCGGTTATACTCAGCTTTCAAGTTCTCATTCAACTTTTCAATCTGTCCAATAATTTTAGCGATGTTTGTTTTCATGTTTTGTATCGATTAAGATGAACTTAGTATAGCAAAATTACCCTAATTTTAACAATTAAATATCCCACAATTGGAAAATTCCAACGAAAAAAATCCTAAATCTGATTAAATAAAAAACAGCCCTTGAAATCGAGCTGCTTCGATAATTAATCTCTAACAATCACTTTCATTTTTGATTTTTTAGCTTGAAAAAACTCCCGGCTGAAATCCAAAGCGTCAGTGGCCTCAAAATATTTACAGCTAAAGATATCGATGAACGCTCGGTCTCCGCCCTTGTCATCGAAATGAAGCGTGATAGAAGATGTTTCAATGAATTGAAGAGCCGAATATCCCTCAAGACTACCAGTGCCGAACTTTTTGACCATTGTTGGGCCGTATGGCACCATTTTAATTCGTTTGCACAGCTGCTTCACAAACAATTTAATTTTAGTCGGACTCTGAATCATTCGATGATCACATCCGGACAAATTAATCACCGCGATCAACCCCCAAGCCTTCTTGGCTCGTTCCACCTCCACTTTTGTCATAGTATTACAAATTAAAATTAATAATAGATATATAATAAAGTATTTAATAAATTATTAAAGACCCCAACGCTAAACTGTTAATAACTTTAATAAAAAAATCAGCTGTCTTCAGCTGATATTACTTAAAATCGAACATCACCCAAACGACCAACCGTCATCTCTTCCTTAATAATCCATTCCGGCACCCTGCAAGTTACCCCGCAGAGCTGACAAACCATGTATTCAAAAACAAATGTTGAAAATGGCTTCAAAAATACGCGGTTTACAGGAATATCAAATTTGTCACGTGTCTCCTTCAAGTAATCAGCATCGCTACCCAGTAAAACAAACTGCGTTTTCCTCGGATAATACTTCCGAACAAATGCAAACAACCTCGCTGCGCCTTTCCACATATGAGGATCTGTCCCACCCTCAAGTAGTCGAGATGCCACCCCATAATCCAAAAAATGCTCCGCCACAATCACATCCACATCAAAATCAATTCTCTGAATCAAACGAATCGCCTCACCCAAATCGTGAACTACATGCACATCGAATTCAGAATATTCTTTTAAAGGATCACTATATGATTCAGCTACGACTTTATCATCAATAATCAATACTGTCTTTTTCTCCGCCATCCCCTGCCTCCTTGATGGAAGTAACATGCGATTATATCACGCCTCAGTCAATCTGTCAACTACCCCACAAATGTCAAAACCACCATCACCAAAATTCCAAGTAAAATCATAATAAAATGCTTGAATGATTTCATCAAATCGCCCTCATGCCGCTGCAATTCCGGCATCAGATCCGAACCGGCGATATAGAGAAAGCCTCCACCGGCAATCGCTAGAACAATCAGTTCCAAGCCTTCAACCGACTGCAAAAAAATTAACGTTAACACCGCTCCAATGACCGCCAAAAACGCCGAAGCGAAATTAAATAGCAAAGCGGTTTTTTTCTTGAAACCCGCATAAAGCAAGACACCAAAATCCCCTATCTCCTGCGGGATCTCATGAAATATTACCGCCAGTGTTGTCGCCATACCGACCGGAATACTCACCATAAAACTGGCTGCCACAATCATCCCATCGAGCAAGTTGTGTAGACCGTCTCCGATTAGATTCGTATATGCAAACGGTTTGATTTTGTGATGATGTTCAACTTTGTGACAATGATGCCAGTGAATAAACTGTTCAATCACGAAAAATATCATTACCCCGAGTAAAAAATACAATCCGAATGTCAAATCAAACCCACCCTCAGCGCTGATTTCCGGAATGATATGAATAAAAACATCACCAAATAACGCGCCGACCGAAAAACTGACAAAATAAATCAAAATATTGCCCAGCTTTTCTTTGTTAACCGCCAAAACCAACGCCCCAACAAACGAGAGGACACTAATCAATCCCACACTGATAATTGTATATAACCAGATCATATATATTTGTTATTTTTAAAGCTCACGATTTCGCCGCCCGCTAGCAGCGGCATCAAATGGTAGCCCTCCAAAACTCCGTGTCTATGCTTCGAGAGCCTCAGCATGACACGGGAAGTGTTTGTCACCATGAGCCTGCCTACCCTGCCTGCCGGCAGGCAGGCGGTAGGCAGGGCTCTCGATCCCGCCGCTCGCGAGCAGCGGGATCGAAGGGTAACCTTCTACGAGTTCATAAGTATTATGTGATAAATTTAAACACAATTTTTGCATTGTCCAAAAAACTCCAGCGACTCGGTCTCAATCACAAAATTATTTTTTTTTGCCACGGCCTCAACTTGCAGCTCAAAGCTGTGATCACACTCAATTTCAATTACCTCTCCGCATTGCTTACAGACCAAATGATGGTGATGATCGCGATCGAGTTCATATCGTTTTTTATCATCGTTAAAATAAACCTCTTTTAATATTTCATTTTTTATCAAAATTTCAAGCTCCCGATACACCGTGGTTTTGTTCGGTCTTAAATTACTTTGTTCTAGCTTCACCAAAATTTCCGGTACTGTTAACGGTCTTTCGGTCTGACAAAAAATCTCAGCCAGGGCCTCTCTAACCTTGGTCAACCGCATCTGCTTGTCTCGATATTGGCGCAAAACATATTCCATAACCTCATCATACGCAACCCAGTTGCGTTTGTCAATATCGCCTGTTATTTTTTATTTGTAATATTAATACTTATCCGTAAATCCATAATTTAAAAAACACAGATTGGTTAATCTGTGCTCTCGTCACTTAATCAAAAATTCATTTACACCCAGGGCTCTTCTCTGAGCCGTCGGTAGATTCATTTGCCCTAGCCTTGATTTCCTTCATTCTCTCTATCAATCGAGGCGAATACAGCACTAACAAAAACGCACCACCAACGCTGAACACCGGAATCAAAATCGTTTCCGTATACCAAAAGGCAGGATTGGCCGGAACATTCTGCCTCAGACTGTCATCCCACATTGTCTTTGGATCCAAAATCACCACCGCCAAATCAAACAACAGATTCAGCGTAAAATAAATAACCACACTGACCAAGAGAATTAACCCGACGATAAGCAAGGTGCCTAAAATCACAAATACACCATCTTCCAACCGACGCCCCGGCAACGACATCGCGATCTCCTTTCTGTGATTGACTGGTTATTATATCACGCTACAGAGACTTTGTCAATATTTTATTTTTACATAAATAAAGCTACCTTTTAAACATCCGCGGGGACCAATAAAGAATTTATAAATTTTTAGCTAAACTTGAGCATATTTTCCAATTCGAAAAAACTCATCACCCATCGCAAAAGAAACATGACGAAAAAGTGAAATAACCATCTTATGGTATAAAAAGTAAATTGAGAGAATAAATGATCGACTCTGGTCAAAATTTGATTGTTGACCTAAAATAATAACTATAATGATCAATTAAGTTAATTTGTTGATTGGAGATCGAATTAATATCATGAAGCCTCGACTTGACCCAGTTCCACGCTCAAAAATCGCTATCAAGAATCGAGTCTCGGCAAGTCATCTCGCGATGAGCAATGATAATAATAATAAAAAGTATCATTCATAATGCTGTCAATATATGAAAATAAAAATTTTAGGTTTATTTCTGGCGCTGATTATGCTGGCAATCAATTTCCCACCCGGCGACCAAACAGCCCAAGCGGTGGGGTGTGCGCTGGTTCAGGGAAAGGCGTATAAAACAAGTCAAAGCAAGACTGTTTTTTTTATCACTCAAGCCTGCACCAAGCGGCCGTTTAATAATCCGCAAAAGTTTTTTTCGTATTTTAATCATTGGTCTGATGTGGAGGTGACCACACTGACCAAACTCGCGGCTGTACCCGACGATACGCTTGGCTTTATGCCTTGGGGGGCAAATTATGCTCCTCAATACGGAGCTTTGATGAAGAGTGTTAATAACCCTCGGGTATATTTTATTATCAATAATAAAAAATCCTGGATTCAAACTGAAGCGGTTTTCACGGGCTTGGGATATCAGTATCAGTGGATTGAAGACGCGTCAGATGAGTTGATCGCAAAATACCAAGAAGGCGAAGTAATCAATTACACAGATCACCACCCAGATTATTCGATCATAAAATATCAGCATTCAGCGCCGGTTTATCAAATTGTGCCTGATCCAAACGGTACCAACACGCAATACAAAAAACATCTTATCAATGAAACAGTTTTTTTATCTTTGGGTTTAAGGTTTGATCGTATTGTTACTATTGACCCATCGGAATCGTACGCTGATCTCCCGGTAACCAACCAATCAGATACGCCAATATCTCAGACCCAGGTGGGACGTTTGGCGCCGATCACAACCAAAATATTAAGGGTGGAGATAGACGGAGATTTTAATCCAACAGCGCTTATGACCGCGGCCAATTGGTCATTGATCTCTACGGTTGATCAAAATTTTGCCGGGGGAAAAACACCAAGCCAAATAGGACGTTTTACCGCTACACTTGATGCTGATGATCATGATAAAAATGGCCAGACCCTGGCGGATAGAGTCTTGAGACATCAAATATATTTAACCTTTGACTCAGAATTCCAATTGGACCGTCAATACAGCTTGTACTTTAATAGCGGTAATTATCGCTGGTATGATTATGACGGAACCAATGGTTCTTATCGAGCTGAAAGTCATACCTTTCCAACCATTACCTTTACGTTTGGACAAAATGAGGCAGTGAGTCAAGCGATAAAAATCAACCAATTGGGCTACAGCGGTGTCAGTCAGAAAAAATATGCTTATGTGGGTTATTGGCTTGGCAGTAACGGGGCATTAACCATACCAGCAGGAACAACTTATATCATAAACCGAGCCGCTGATGGAATTACTGTGACTGAAGGAATTTTGAGCAGTCGCGGTTTTGATAGTCAGGCCGGAGAAAATGTTTTTCAAATTAATTTAAATAATTTGTCATCCGGTCGCTATTATTTGGAGGTATCAGGAATCGGACGATCCGTGATCTTTAACATCGGAGGAAATCAATTTAATGGTTTGTATTCAGTGGCTCGCGGTTTGTATCATCAACGAGCAGGTATTTCAATCGGGAATGCCAACAGTGATTGGACTCACGGAATCTGTCATACCCAAGTGTATAAAAGCGACGCACTCGAAGACTGGGGCAAAGATTTTCCAGCTTCCACTCCCAAGCAAAATTTACTGAGTTTAACAGGCGGCTGGTATGATGCGGGCGATTATGACCGACGACCGGTTCATCTCACGACAGTGGCTCATTTACTCGCGGTTCAAGAAATCTTTTCTGACAAGCTGACTGACAACCTGTTTAATTTGCCTGAAAGCGGCAATGGGCTGCCGGATTTGCTGGATGAAGCTTTGTTCGGCTTAAAATTGTTTGAGCAACTACAGGAATCAGACGGCGCGATCCGCGCCGGCGTGCAGGCCTCGGGCCATCCGGCGTTTAGCGGCTGTGAAGGAGATACTTTGACTTACTGGACCTATGCCAAAAATCGCTACGCAAGTTATTATTTCGCCTCAACAGCAGCTCAAGCAGGACGATTGCTTCGGGATAAGTACCATCAACCAGCCCAAGGACAGGCGTTGATTGATAAAGCCGCCAAGGCGTTTGCTTGGGCTGATAGTCAAACAACGTTCGGTACTACCAGCCCGGTGACAAGAACGGACGACCAGAAAAAAGTGGAACTCAATTGGGTCAGGATGTCGGCGGCGGGTTCATTGTTCACGGCGACCGGTCAGGCCACATACCAAGATATATTCAAATCTCTCTGGCATGATTTAAAGGGGCCAACGCATTACAATACCGTTCATTTCTTGTGGAATTACACCCAGGCAACCTCTGATAATACTGATCAAACACTCAAAACCGAAATTATCAACCGGATTATCGCTTCGGCTGACCAATTTGTCGGCTACTTGGATCAAAACAAATATCTAACCAGCCGTGGACCCGGCTATAATATTGCTTGGGGTTCGGGCACGACCGCCACCCAATATGTCCTACCGGTAATTTTGGCTTATAAATTCAAACCAGAGCAAAAATATATTGATACGGTGGCTGTAAATATTGATTATCAGCTCGGAGCGAACCCAAATGGTAAATCGTGGATCACGGGATTAGGCTATAACTCACCGGAGTTTCCGTTGCATTTGAATTCGATGTACGACTCCCAATCAGAACCGGTTCCTGGTTTGCCGATCAATGGGCCGCATTACAAAACATATACCAACGGTATTTGCACCCCAGAGGATTATTGGCAATGCATGGTTTACAATGGTTTTTATCCAAACATGAATTCAATCCCGGCACTGCAGCAGTATGCTCCATGGTCGCGGATGGCGCCGATGAACGAATTTACGGTTTGGACTGACATGGGATACACTATTGCGGCGTTCGCTTTTCAGTATGCGGTAAGCGGAGAAAACGCTCCGGTAAATCAAAAATTGGGCGCTGAGGATTATCCGATTTGGCCGTAACATAAAACATGAAATAATGATGGACAAATAAATTCAGCGTGACGAAGAAAATGGTTACATGATAACATTGGCAAAAAAAATGCAGCCGGAAAGTTGGAATTAGTAATCTCCGTAAATCCGTACAAAAAACACAGACTGGTTAATCTGTGTTATTTGCTTAACTCAACTCCATACTTATTCTATCTCCAACAACGTGGGGTACACGATTACTACGCGGCAACCTCCACCAGCAGCCCATCTGTGAATTCGTGTTTCAGTAATATTCAAATTTTTGTAATATCCATAACCTTTTGTAAATTCGTAACCGCCTTCACAATATCTTCAACCCTTACCATCGCCCCGACACCCTCGTCACCACAAGCCAATCTCTTTACCACCGGTTGGACGATAATTGATCGGTAGACCTCCCTCATCGCGACCAAATGCCGTCCGGTAAATGGATTCTCCCACATTTTCGTATTCATCGCCGGCGCGATTACCAACGGCTTATTTCGATCCCATGCCCGGACAACACATGTCAACAGATTATCACATAGACCTTGAGCGCACTTGGCCAACGTATTGGCGCTTAGTGGCGCGACTATCAAAACATCCGCCCAATCCCGAAGTTGAATATGCAGCACATTATCGTCTTTTTCATATCTCGCTTTCGGCCATTCATCCTGATCTGTATAAACTTTAACCGGCACCGTCCCGACGCACTTTTTGCTGAAAAAATACTCTGAACTCTTCGTGGCAATTACACGAACATCACAGCCAGCTGCATGCAAAGCATCAACCAATTTGCGCATTAAAGTCGCCGCTACTGATCCAGTTACACCAAGTAGTACTTTCATTTTATCGCTCTTTTCCGTCTTCTGTTTCAAGCGGAATCATTGATCTGACAACCTTCCAAATTGCTGTCGGCAGTTGTGACCTATCCGCATTTGTTACTTCATCATCAGCGTTAATAACGTATGCGCGTTCTCTTGCCCATTCAAGACAATTTGCGACCATCATATCCGCGTCTGAAGCCTTTCGGCTCCGCTTTGCAATTTCAATCAATTCCTCATCTGACATTCCCACTTGAAGCTTGAATTTGACCAACACGCCCTTGAAACCCCAATCGCGTTTAATCTTGTCCACAATTTTGTATGTCGGCTTGAGCTTCAAAAACAATTCCGGCTTACTGGAAGAAATTTTAGTCGAGGCATCAACCTGAACCATTTCACCAGCATCGGTTCGGCACCAGACAGACTCAATCGCAAAATCATTGACCGCCGCCGAATGGATAATCACATCGTATTCACCGGTCCGTATTTCTTGTTCCATCAACTCTGCCAAATCTTCAAACGTCCGGTAATTAACCCCCCGAATGCAATAAATACTCTCGTCCGAACCAAAGGTAAAAACGCGTGAATTGCCCGGGGAAAAATTTTGCCAAGACGTAACCAGCCTGATTTCCCGATCAATCAGTTTTAACGATCCCGAAGTAATTAATGTCACGCGATGATATGGCGCCAGCGCCTCGGCAATCTCTCTCCCGGTTGTTCCCCAAAAGATATTCCCCAGACCAATGCCTTGTGAATCATCATCAGGGTAAACAGGAAATAAACCGCGAACCTGATCAAGCATACTCATGCTGGAACCAGCGGTAATCAGAATATTCATCTTCGCCTCCTTTCGTGATGGTTGGTTTCACCATACAACGCTACCCACCAATGCCGAGGAATATCCCCATCTCCCAAACAAATCATTCGGCCACAAACACCACAATTAATCCATTGACTGCATGGATGACCTACATCAGAGACACAAACATCATTCATCTTAATTTCCATTATACTTTCACCGTGCGGACATGTAACCTTCACCACATCAGTACTTCGAATCACTCTCATCGTTTACCCCCATTCTCTCAATGACTATACGCTAAACGCTAATCGCTAAACCCTAAAACGCTCCCCGCATTATGCCAATAAATCTTCGCCCGCTCCACCGGCGTTAATCCTAAATTTTCCACCAACCAGACCGAATCATCATACGATTGAATGGGAAAATCCGTGCCAAACAGAATCCGCTCCACGCCTCGAGGCAAATCGCAAAATCGTTTGATCTGATCAACAATTTGCTGCCGATTCTCCGGCGTATCTTCATCTGAATTGTGGTTACCGGAAACGAACTGACCTGATATATCCGTATAAACATTGTCAAATTCCGCCATCAATCCTCTCAAAGCCTCAAAATACGGATTAGCCAAATGGCTGACAATAAATTTTACATCACCATATCTCTTTAACATCGGCCTCAATCGATCTGGATGACTCAAATGTTGATACAAATTAATCGGGCATGGATCGTGCTTGCATTTAAATCCTCCAGCCGCTCTCTGTTCACTCGGACAGCAGTGATGCAGCTCTCCACCGTGAAACATTACCGGCAAATCAAACATTTGCGCCAAATCATATACATCATCCAAATTGATATCAGACGGATTAAATACCTGATACCCGGGATACAATTTTATCCCCCTGATCAATCTATTAAAAGCCAATTGTTCCAGTTCCGCCACGCCCTCATCCAAATAATTCATCACATCCAAGCTGCCAAAGGCCAAGAACAACTCTTCACCCTGAATTCTCCGCAGCAATTCCACATTAGACAATCCAGTTCCCTTGAATGGAAAATATGTCGCCAACAGCACCGTCCGACTTACTCCCATTCGCCACGCCTCAGCTTTTAATTTCTCAATCGATGCATCATCAGTATGCAGACCCCACATCTTATGACTACTGGTGTGAGCATGGATATCAATAATCATTTGTCTTCTCCTTTACTTTGCTTGTCAGCCGTAGCTTTAGCGCAGGCTGGTTGCCTGCTTGCTGATCTTGAGCCTGTCCTGAGCTTGTCGAAGGGCTTATCTCGCTTATTTTCCTTTACTTGTCATCTTGAGCCTGCCTGCCGGTAGGCAGGGCTCTCGAAGGGTCGCTTTACTCGCTTATCTCACTGTACTCGCTGTACTCACTTTCTTGCTTTGCTGTCAAAGAACCATTTATTCTACATTAACAATATACGCCTGCCAAGTGCATCCGTTAATCTCTGTTTACAATCATACATCAACACACACCAATTTATCGCCAAATTACAACAAATTATATTACAAATATTGTTTGACAACACTTCATCTATCCACTATAATCAAACCATAACATATGACAGACATCCAAACATTTCTCCAAAAAATCGGCCTCACCGCAACCGAAGCCAAAATCTACCTTGCCGGTTTGAGTTATGATCGCGTCAGCGTCAATGAATTGGTCAAACAAACACAGATTAACCGAACCACAATCTATCATGCTCTGGACACCTTGAAACAAAAAGGCCTAACCAGCCGTATCAACCACCTAGCCAAAACCTATTTTCTAATGACTCCGCCGGCTAACCTAACCAGACTTTATGATGAGAAAATCGCCATCCTCGAAATGCAAAAAGCTGAAATGGCCAATCTTATCCCCTTCATTCAACCGACCGCCGACAAAATGAGACCAATCAAGGTCACCCATTATGAAGGAATCGAGGAAATAAAATTAGCGGTCGAAGAAGCTCTATATTGTCACAACAACCACTGGGATATTATTGCGCCAAAAAACAATTTTTTTTCTGAGTTCAATCGAGACTACGCTAAATACTTTATGACCGCGAGAAAACAACGCGGCCTCTCCGCTCGGTCATTGTGGGAAGCTGACATTTCCCACCGTCATATTGAAACAATTGATATCGCCTTTAGACATCCCCGAATCTTGCCCCCAATCATGCACAATAAATTCAAATCTATCATCATTCTCTTCGACAACAAAACATTACTCCTATCCTCCGTCAAAGAAAAATCCGCGATCATTATTGAATCTCAAGATCTACACGAAACCTTTTCGGCTGTATTTGAAGGACTGTATACTGTCAGCCAGCCTATAAATACTCAAAAATAACCGCGATTTTTCAGTTATTCACCATATTTCTATCTATTTTTATCTTATTTTGTTATAATTTATTTGTATTATATAATTAACTAATCATACATTTATGGCCTTTGGAGAAAAAATGCCGCGATCGGACCCTCAACGCCAGAATAAACCAGACTTGAAGGTGGTAAAAACAGGCAGCGAAACGCCTCGACGTGAGATTGTTCCGGGCGCCAAACCCAAAATTGAGTTATCATCTGCCGCCCGACAATGGCGGCAGGAAAAAGGTGAAAGGATTCAAGAATCCCGCCAGCAAGCGACCGATATGCGCCGCGAAGCCTCGCGTCAAACAAATCAGGAAGAACATGAAGCAATGTTGGCCCGAGAAGCCGACCTCAAGGCCAAAACCTTTGAGCAGGCTGTCAAAGACGCTGAACAGGGTTCTGCCGAGCTATTCAAACAAATCCTCGACAAAAAAAATCCCCACCCCGGTGACTTTACTGACGCTGAAGTTGTTGTGATCAAGAGAGAATTAGACCGCCTCACCGAAGAATGCAATCGCATCCCGCAAAAGGGCTTTGGCAGCCGCTTCAAAAACTGGCTCCCGGGCAGTGAAGCGCGCGCAGCCAATAAACGCTGGTCGGAGTTCCGAGCCGCGGTTGGTCATCTTTTCTCCGGTAAAACATCAGAGGCCTTCCGAGCCGGAGTTGCCGGCCGCCAAAAAGACCGAGGAATTGAAAATGTTGGCCGAGGCAGTTTAACCGGACAATAAATTGAATTTAACAAAAAAACACAGACGCCGTCTGTGTTTTTTATCCATTAACTGTTCTAATTATGTTATAATAAATCTGTCTAAATTATATTTTTATTTTATGAACCAGTTTACCATCTCAATTATCGTCTTTGTCGTTGTTGCTATCGCGCTCTACATTTACAACAAAAAAACCAGAAGCTGGAAAAAATTCCTCGCTGCACATCATCCCCAAATTTTGTATCAAGAAACCTCCGTACCAACCAGAATGTTCGTTCGCGCCCGAGAAGCACGCGTCAAGTGTGACCTTTATCTCACCTCTAATGTTATGTTTTTTGTAGTCAAAGACCTTATTTGGTGGCGCGTTCACCTTGATCAAAATTACAAAGCTGCTTTCAGCAATGTCTTTTCCGGTGATTATCTTTTGCCCAAATCATCGTTCACCCTAATTACTGAAGACCGCCCTCATCTTTACGCTGAATCCAAAACCCCGGTCAAAACCTATTTCAAAATTTACAGCGCCAATCCGGACCAGCTACTTGATTTGATCAAAAAAAACTAACCCGCGCCGCGTTCTTGACACCATTGACCAGAAACGATATTGTTAAGCATCCCATCAATCGAAGGAGGCCGGATGGCTGATAATATTGTTAAAGATAAACATCCGCTCAAGCTGGATGACTCTTTATACTGCCGATCACGAGGTAGAAGAATGACCCTGAATGACTGTCTTGATTTCTTTTTAAAGTATAACGCTTTTGACAATGTCCGCAGTCGACACTGTACTCGTTGTACGCAGGGACGAGGAAATCGTCTTGATTTCAGTCAATCATAACCGCTTCACTAGGCGGTTATTTTTTTAATTTTTAATTTTTAAAAATTTAGCCAAGATTCTATAAAACTTTTTCTCTTTTCCAATTTTTTTACCCCGCCCATATCGCGTATCCCTCCATTGACAAACAACCGACTTAAAATTATAATAACGCCGTCCTGCTCCTTACAACCAAACCACGCCCCAAGAGGCGAGAGGAGACAACTATGCCGCTAGACATTGTCAAAGGTGAACAATGGGGTGATGAAGGCAAAGCAAATATCATTAACTTCCTTTTGAAACATTTCCGCTACAAATACTGTCTCCGGTTTCAGGGTGGTGACAATGCCGGTGGGACCGCATGGGTTCGAAATCTCATTACCGGCTTGATGCAAAAATTTGTGCATCACCTCGTTCCACCAGGAGTTTTCTATGACGACACGATTTGCATTTTGACTGCCGGTGTTACCGTCAATCCAGAAAGCCTTGCCGCTGAATTGGCCGCCATTAACGCCCTTGGTTATTCCACTGAAAACGTCCTGATCTCCGCCCGCTGCCCAGTGATTCTACCCTCAAATCGTCTGTTGGACAGCCTCGACAAAGGCGGCAAGCTTGGAACAGCCGAAATCGGCACTACCGGCAAGGGCATTGGCCCGACTTATGAATACTTTTTCAGCCGGCATTATTCTCTTTGCGTTCAGGAAGTGGTTGAAAACTCCGAGTCTGTTCTCCGCGCCAATCTGGCCAGAAGTCTAACCATCAAAAATTTGATTCTGAACCATTTTGGCCTTCCCAGTGTTACCGTCGATCAAGAATATGATTTCCTGATGCAGTATCGTGACGTCCTTGCCAAGCATATGCACAAAGATGTAACCGGACTGATTAATGATGCTTTGAAGGCCGGCGAAGAGATGGTTGGCTACATCGCTCATGGAACCGAACTCTGCGTTGGGAACGGCACCAGACCATTCGTAACCTCATCCTTTTGCACCACCGGCGCAGCTTGCGTCTATGCCGGCATTCCGCCGCAGGCGATTCGTCACGTCTATGGCATTTTCAAAGCCTATCCGACACGAGTTGACGCCGGTTTCAGCCCTTTCCCCACCGAAATCTTTGGCGAACTGGCAGAAGACCTTCGCCGCCGCGGCCATGAATACGGCTCAACCACCGGCCGTCCGCGCCGTGTCGGCTGGCTCGATCTGGCTCAGCTTCGTCATGCCTTCACGGTCGATGGAGTCACCCACCCCGTCATGACCAAAATGGACGTGCTAAACGGTTTCGGTAAAGTCTACATCAACTCTCATTACCTGATGCCGGACGGCTCAAAGCTCGACCATTTTGTGGCAGAAAAAGCCGCTGAATTTAAAGCGGTAAATGATATTGAGTTTGATGGCTGGGACTTTTTTGGCGATCCCGAAGCCAAACGCTTCATCCGCTGCATCGAAGATCAGCTTGGCCGAATCGCCCTGATCTCACTCGGCCCATCAATCGATGACGTCTTCTTCCGCGCATAATCTAATCACTAGCTAATCAACTAGTGTTTTTGTTTTAAAAAATAAACCACAACCCGCCCGCCAAACTTCTGCAGTTACAGTTACCCCCTCTTTACTCTTTACTTCCACCGTTACAGTTACAACAAAAAACAGCTGGCTATTACCAACTGTCAACTTAACCCTGAAAACTCATCAGCTTCTGAACATCTACTTCATAAATGTTGCCGCGCGGCCCCTCGCCAACCATACGCCAGAGACCCAACGCCTCCACCCGTTCGCCAAAATAGCTCCGATCTCCTTCGAGTACTCGTTGAAACATACTGTCATTAACGCGGTTTGTCATCCCAGACGCCGAGAATCGAGCCTGCAAATTACGCAGCTGTTCAGTTTCAATGGCCGTCAGGGCCAATTCATCCGCCGTAACCCGTTCTACTGATTCCGGCTTCAACAAAACCCACGGATTATCAGGCAGCACCCAATCAAAATTGCTGACCTTATCAGTCCAGCGATAACATGCCACCTTCCATCCCTGACTCTGATCTCTCTCTGATTCCAAGTAACCAGCCGCTACCATTTTATGAATATAATTACGCATGGTCGGCTCTTTCAGACCGAATCTTTCTTCAACATCATTTGTCACCAACTTCAACCAATCAAAGGTAAAAACATGACCATTTTTAGTTACAAACCACAGTTTCTCAACAAATCTAGCTGGCACACCAAGATCATCCGTGTCAATCTCATCAATTTGAATCAAATTTGAAACATCAGCGAAATTTTTTGGCAGCACCAGACCGAACCGTCGTACACCCGTTGTCCAGCGGTACACATGCCGCGACCGGCCTTTACGGTTCTCAATCACCTCCAAACATAAATCTTCGCGGAACCGAATCAAATAATTGTTAAAATTGCTGTACTCCAAACCAAAACATTCAAGCCATTCAGCGGTAATTTGATTGGTTCGAAAAGACAACCCACCCACATATTCAAACAACCGCCTAAGAACAAAGGCGTAACGATCACCATAGCCGCAATCGCTAATCACCGTATTTGTCTTAACCAGTTTAGCCTCGGGTTCTGTCAACCTTACCAATGGATTAACTTTGTAAATTCTCCCATTCTTGTATCCGCTGAATCGCCACAAAATACATCCTTTTCTTACCGCCATTGAAACATACGCTCTAAACGTGATAAAATTCACGCCAACATTATCATACTTACCACTAAATAGCGCTTTCAAGTCGTCTTCCTTCAAACGAAATTCATCAAAACCAACAAATCTAACCAACCGTCTCAAAAACCGCACCAAAAATGGATCAGGATCAATCATTTCAACCGATGAACTTACGAAAGGCTGATTACTTCGCTTCTGCACCGCTGATTCAGTCACTTTGACAACTGGAGACTTCCCCCCATAACCGCAAGTGAAAGTTTCACCGCCTGGCTCAAAATTTCTAAGCCACGTATATGTATCGCCATCTTGCCCCCCACAAACACTCACCGCAATAACCTTGTTCTTTTTCAACAAAGATACATACGGCCGCAATACTTTGAGTGTCAATCCGAACACTTGACGCAGTGATGACCGACGATTGATTTCAGCGCACAGCTCAACCAGATTAAAGTCCTCACCGCGGGTTTCCTGATACAATTTTTCTGCCAATGACCACAAGTATCGAGGCAGCCGAATTTCATCTGTTGTTTTCGCCTTTACCAATGTTTGCATCGTTCTGATGTCTGTCATTTTCACCACATGATAAATTTGACCGTTAACACCTTCTTCCACTCGCAGAAATCCATCCGCCGCGAGCAAATTAACCGCGAAAATCAATTGCCATTCTGACGTGACCTCGAAATGGTTCTTCCAGCCACCAAAAGGCTGCGCTAACGCTTTGATCTCGTCCAGCTCAAACCGCCGTGAATCACCCAAAACATCCTTCAGTCTCAGCCAAGTCCGCTGCAATCTCAAAGATGTTCGGTTGACCTGAGCCACGCTCGGCCCAATACCTCGCACCTCTCGAGAAGCTTCAACCAGCGCCATCAGCCCTCCTTTTGAGTGACGGTCGTTGTGTTTTATCACCCACCGGTTTGTCAATGAACCAAATCCCTCTAAAATTAACAAATTATGCACCGTTTGTCAATAGGCGTGTCATCATAATTTATGCTATAATATTACCATCAATTTACTTCTGATCTATTTTATATGGCTAAAAATCCCAACAAACTGCAAACCGCGCTCGCCCAAGTCTTTTCTTACTTGATATCCTACAACAGTTTTGAAAAAAAACTCGAAGAAATCAGAAAAAAAAGACAAAAAATCTACCTCACCGCGGTTAAAAAAATGGAAACCGATCGTTTGGGTCAAGTTACCAATCACATTGAAAAATTATATTAAATATGGCTGAACCAGCCCGACAACAAAATCCTTCCACCACCGAAGATTATGCCTCCCCCAAACTTGAAGTCATTCAAGGTGGCAAAGGGGAAGAAATCACCGATGAACCGGCCTCTCCGGACATTTTAACCTCATTACAACCACTCGATTATTTCAACCATCTCTGGCGCGATCATGAACAAGAAAAAGGTGGTGAACCGGCTGATCGCGGCGAACTGACCTTTTCAGTTTTAAAAAAATTATTGCGGCCTTTTGGCGGCAAAGCCTTTTGGGAAAAAATTGTTGATGCTCTACAAAAACCCAAGGCTCAATCTGAAGCGCTTCAAAATATCATCGATCGCGGTCTACAGCGAGCTGAAACCGAAAAGGCTGTAATCCAAAATGAAATTAAAAACACACCAACCGCGCTTGCCACTGCTGCCGAGCGTATTGGCAGCGACACGCCTGACATTTCCGCTGACTTGGCGCAGTTAGAAACTGACCTAGCGCAACTATCGATTATTAACCCGAAGATGACAGTTCCCGGCCTCGCGCCTGAGGGTTCACTTGGTAAAGCTCTCAAAATTGAACAAAGCCAACCAAAACCAAAAGATCTGTCAGATCTGACCGACAAAGAAAAAACCGCCACACCCGAAAGTCAGGCCGCGTCCGAAGAAATTGAGAACCTAATTCAAGAAGTGACCGATTATCTCAAACAAGGTGATTCTGAAGCAGCCGAAAAAGTCTTCAAAACCGACAAAAAGGATATTATCAACAATTTTGGTGCTTTTCTGACCAACCAAGACAAAAAAGCTCTTGACCTGATGAAAAAACAAATTGATGCCGCCAAAGAATTTATGTCTACCGGTCCTGAACCAGAGCCGGAAACTGAAATAGAACCTGCATCAGAGACCAAACCAAAAACTGAAACCAGTTCAGAAAATTTTGATTTATTAGATGACAGTATTCCGGGATATTCTATCAGCGGTCTTCTCGGTGGTGGTTATGAGATTAACACGCCCGCAGGCGATACATTGACGTTAAAAACCAAAGAAGATGTAAACAAGTTTTTTGCTTCTGAACGCGCAAAATCAGAAACAAAACAACCGGCTGAAACTCCGCGAATCGTTCAAGAATTGAATCAGGATTTAAATAATCTCAAGAACCGAATTGATATTGTTATTCAAGCCAAACGCCCTGAATTAGCCATTGATGACCTTAATTATTTCGAAAATGAAATTCTTGGGGATCCCAAAATTGCTCGGCAGCTTGACAGCCAAACTCTACGGCAAATCAATAAACAACTCCGTCAATTTGAAACCGCTCTGAATGACGCGGCAGATAAAATAAGTAACTCCGAACGTCTCACTGTTTTAAATCAACTTCTCGGCAACTTTGAATCCGTATTCAAAAAATTCATGGCCGACAAAACTCCGACTGAAAAACAAAAAGAGTTTGATCGGTTAATCACCAACTCATCTGAAATTCAAACCCTACTTGATAAAATTCCCACTAGCCGCCGTGGCGCAGCCGAGGCCAAAATCGCGGCTATCAAAGCGTTAATCTCTCCCGAACAACCGAAGGTCCAACCATCGGCCCCGATTATAGATTTCGATGAAGTGGCCGCCGCAACCGAAGAGTTCCGCCGCGCTCAAAAAAAAGCTCCTGTTGAACCAAAAAATCCCGAGACAGCTGAGATTCCAACTTCCATTTCTCGTCTACAAACAGAGACTGAACAAAAATTCACCGAATTGCTTGCTTCCGGCGCCAAAGCATCAGAGCTTGAAAAATATCTAGGAATTCAATTTGCTCAACTTGACCACCAGCTAAAAAAACTCCCGGCTAAAGAACGTAAAGCTCTCGCCGCTCATCTCAAAGTCTGGGAGGAATCATTCGATGACCAAGTCGAAACCTTCCGCAAAAAACAACAATGGATTTCACCATTAGCCAATGGTAAATTTGAAGTCCGCCTTCCCGGCGCGAATCTGATTTTAGATGATAGCACCGAACTGCCTTCCGCTTTTTACAAAAAAACCTTCAACTCGTGGGCCAAAGCAGAACAAGCCTATGATGACGCCTATACTCAAAAAAAACCAGCCGCCCAAAAATCTTCAGCTGAACGCCCGGACAACCAAACATCAATTTCTGAGGTGACTTTCAATACTGCCGACGCTGTCGCGGCCAAAGTAGCCCAAAACCGAGCTGAAGACCGCGCCGAACAAGGCTTGGAAATCCCTGCCGATAAAGACGCCTCTTTAGACAATTCCGATAAAACAACCAAAAACGAAGCTCTGCCCGATCCGGACTTGCAGCCTCTCACGGAACAATCGTTACTCAAACTGCCCGAAGTCAAAAACTTTTTCCGCCTCGTCAACCGTTTCAACGCGGCCATAGCGGCTGAATCATTTATTGATGCCATCAAGCTCCTTGACGATAAACTTGGCTCCGCTTTTCAAAACGTTATGTTGTCATCAAACATGGAAGTCGGCCCCAAACACTCAGCCGAACGTTTTATGCAAAAACTTCTCGTTAACTTAGAACGAACAATCAAACAAACAGAGCATGAACTCAACACCAATTTACTGGAAGCAGAAGCGGATTTAAAAGCTGGTCGCGCGCGTCAGGCTGATTTCAAAATTGACGTCGCCCTTGATCTAATGTCCGGCTTGTATTCGCGAGAAACCAAGGACGGCCAAGCAAAAATTGCTTCGATTGAAAACCGAGTCTCTGCCCTGCGCGGCCGACCAAATGAAACCGAAGTATCAACTTTTGACACTATCAGCCAAACAGTTCAATTACGCCTCCAAGAATATGACCGACTAACGGCCGCGGGGAAAACAGCCGAAGCCAACAAAGTTCGGGCGACCGTCAAAAGTTTGATTGACCAAGTTGATCTGCCTGCAGACGAAAAAAATAAACTATACGCAGAATTACAAACACGAAAACTCGAAAAAACTCCAAGCACCATTGACGTTATCACTCAAACACTTGATTCTCGTTTACAGGAATTTGACACCTTAGTCGCCGCCGGCGAGATTGCTGCCGCCAAAAAAATGCTTACGACTGCCAAAAGCATGGTTGACCAAGTCGGCCTGCCCCAAGAAACCAAAGACCCACTCTACGACCGAATTAAACAAGCCAAATCAAAACTACCGAAATAATTAATTTCAAGACTAAAAAAGAGGCACACGCCTCTTTTTTTATATTAAAGTTAAATTACTTTTTACCTTCAAAAAACCTGCGCCGCAAGTCATCCCGTTCAAACAACTGTTCGCAAAGATATCGTTCTATGTCGGGATAATTTCTGATTTTATCATGATCAGTCACCGCGCACTCCCTTGCCCCCTCCAAATCTCCCTGCCGTAGCAAGCTGATTATACTTCGGACACAAGAAACACCGCGGCCATTATTTTTTGTTGCCTACAATCGATCCAAATCACTAATAATAATCAGCATTTGTTGCTGTTCTGGCTTCAACGGCTCTTCAAAATTAGACATATATTTTCCTTTACCAGATAATGATTATTTTTTCACCGTCTTCTCTGCCTCTTTAAGATCAAGCGACAATGTTTTTGATACTCCATCCTCGCCCATAGCCACTCCGTACAACACGTCAGCCACATGCATGATCACTCGGTTGTGAGTAATAACCACAAACTGCGTCTTGTATGACAATTCCTGAAGGATCTGTGAAAAACGCTCGGAATTGGCTTCATCCAGTGCCGCGTCTACCTCGTCCATCACAACAAACGGAGCCGGATTACTGTCGATAATAGCACAGAGCAAGGCCAATGATGTCATAGTCCTCTCTCCACCCGATAAGGCTGAAATATTGTTCACTTTTTTGTTCGGCGGCGACACATAAATATCAACACCGGTTTGCGCCAAACCTTTGGCGGTTTCATCCTCAACCTCAATCTCTTCAATCACACCGTCTTCGCTGACTTCCTCACGTTTCTTTTTGACCGGTTCTTTTTGCAGTAATGTTAGCCTCGCTTTTCCGCCCTGAAAAATTTTAGTAAAGTACTCCTCAAACGATTTATTAATTTTTTTGAATGACGCGTTAAATTGTTTATCAATCACCAAATCCAATTCTTCCACAATCTTTTCCAAATCAACAATCGCCGTCTCCAAATCATTGACTTGTGTGCTTAAAAATTCATATCTCTCAGCCACTTCCTTGTGTTCATCCACGATTTCAGGGTCAATTCCACCAATTTGTTCCAGATTTTGTTTCAACTTCCCGATTTCAAACCATAATTGATCCAAATTAACCACCGTATCAGCCTTCAGGTCATCAAGACTCATGCCTTCGTGAAATTCTTGCCTCACGTCTTTTTCCAAATCCTCAGTCTTAGTCTCAAGCTTCGCGACCGAGATTTGCAGATTATTCATCAACCCATTAACATCGTTCAACTTTTGTTGAAGACTTTGCATTTCATCCTGCAGCTGAAAAACATCCCGTTTCTTTTTTTCTTCTTCCAGATTAAACTCATCAATCTTATTTCTTACCGATAAAACCTTCTCATCAAGCACCTCAATTTTCTCCTCATAATCTTTTTTCTTATCTTCCAGCCCCTTGATAAATTCACTCTGATCTTTTGGTGTTAATTTATTTTCACTCAATTCATCGCTTATTTTCCGTTCTTCTTTTTGTAAATCTTCCAAATCATTGGTCAAAGCCTTGAATTTTGTTTCCGCCACTTGTGTTTCCACCCGCAAATCGCTGATTTCCTCGTTTATTCGATCTTTTTGCTTGTTTTTTTCTTCCAGCTTTGACTTCAAAACCGCGATTTCCTTCATTTTTTCTTCTTGGGACACCAATCGATTATCTTGATCGATAATTTTCCATCTATCTCCGCCACGGCGACGATAACCGCCCCTCATCATTCCTGATTTTTCAAAAATATCGCCTTCCAACGTCACCATTCTTTCTCTGCCGACGCCGATTTCCTTGGCATGGTTTACCTGATCCACCACAATCGTATTACCAAATACAAACTGAAAGGCTTTTTTATATGCCGGATCAAAACTGATCAACTCAACCGCGAAACCAATAGCCCCATTCGCTCCCAATAAATCACGACTTCTCTCCGCCGGTTCTTGTGCGTTTAATTTGTTGAGTGGTAAAAAAGTCACCGGCCCATATTTATTATCTTTTAAATATTGAATACATTTTACTGCCACTTCATCGTTCTGCACCACCACGGCCGACAACTTACCTGCCGCTGCCACCGACAAAGCCGATTCATACATTTCCTGAGTATTACCAAGTTCGCTAAGCGTACCGTAAATGCCTTTAATCAACGCTCTTTGCCGTAAAATCGCCCGTACCGCATCAAACATTGACTCCTGCCGACCTGCGCCCTTTAACATTGCCAATGATTCCTCAGCGCTTTTAAGATTATTTTCATCCAAAATAATTTCATCGCGAATTTCCTTGAATCTGGTTTCTTTCTCCGCCAATAGCTGTTGTTTTTGTTTTACTTTCAGTTCCAAATTATGCAGGCTTTCTTTCACTTCTCTCACGCGGTGTTCAACCTCTTCTTTCTTATCTTCAAGCCAAGACAAATTCTGCTTACCAACTTTGGTATACTCCAAACTCATTTTACCCTTAATCACGGATAATTCTTTGATGATCTCGTTTTTTTCTTCCTGTAATTTGTTGTAATCTTTTTGTAACTGGTTAAAGACGTCTTTTCTCGACTCTTCCCGGGCCAAATCAGCCAACTTAATCTGTGCCGCCGTCATACGTCCATCCAAATCATCTTTGAGTGCTGTTTTAATCGCCAATTCTTCATCGTATCTTTGCTTGTCTTTTTTTATTTGCCCCCAAATATTAGCATAATATTTCTGCTGCATGGCGCGCAAATCTTTTTCAATCTCTTTCCTTTTTTCCAATTTTTTAATCTGCCTGGTTAATAATTTTAACCGCGGCTCAAGTTCCGCCAAAATCTGATTGGTTTGTTCCAAATTTTCTTTTGATCGATTAAATTTATTTACCGCTTGATCGCGCTTGATTTGATATTGCTTGACTCCGGTTGCTTCGTCAAAAAATTCTTTTCGCTCCCACGGCGAGATGTTAATAATTTGATCCACCATGCCCTGACCGACAATGCTGTATGTTTTCTGCCCGAAATTCGCTTTGGCCAAAAGCATCAAAATATCGTAAAGCCTGACTTTATTTTTGTTAATCAAATATTCACCTTCGCCGTCACGATAAACCCGTCTGGTAATAACAATTTCAGTATAATCAATCGGGGCCGTATTATCACTGTTATCAAGATGAAGCGAGACCTCAGCAAACCCCAGTCTGGCCTTTTTTTCCGATCCGGCAAAAATCACATCCTCGGTCTTTTTACCGCGAAGCGCCTTGACACTTTGTTCCCCCAGCACCCAGCGAATCGCATCAGCCGTATTCGACTTGCCCGACCCATTCGGCCCGACGATCGCGGTAACACTTCGAGCGTTTTTATCTTTATGCGAGGCGTCGGGGAATTCTAAAACCGTCTTATTGGCAAAAGACTTGAACCCTTGAATTTCCAATCGTTTTAAATACATAAACAAAAAAAATAAACGCTGAAATTTATTGAAATAAAGAAACCAATAGAAATCCATTAAACTAAACAATTAACTTCTTATTTCTATTAGTTTCCATTAATTTCCATCCATCAGCTCTTAACGCTGCTGTTATTATAGCAAAATACCCCCGTCTTGGAAATCCGTCTGTGAACACAAAGATTACACCATTTTAGCCCTATTTCAAACCTATCTTGACAACTTATACTCCTCAAACTCCCCATCCGTGACCGCTAAAATTGGAACGCCATCTTTTACAAACACAATCGTCACGTGAGTGGTTATCACCTGAGCCAAAGCTTGCCCGGTTCTGTCACCATATCCGGCGTGGCTGGAATCAAATTGAAAAACATACGCCTGACAGCCGTCATCAAACATACAACCGTCATTGTTATCCTCGAATCCCTTGAACGTTAAATTTGATCCGTCATATTTATACGTCGATACGCTCGCCTCAAACCAGACCTTAACATTATCTATTCGGGACAATAATGTTTCGCGTTTATTATCGCTCAGATCCCACAATTGGTCATCTACCGGCTGGACCAAAACTTCTCCCTCCGGGGTCAAACAATAAATCGGCTGAGTTTGATAAATCGGATAGCCGGCATCAACGCATGATTCGAAATTGTTTATTTCATTATTACCGGTTTCTGTCTGGCAATCACCGCAAAATTTCACCCGCGGAGCCGCGACATAATAAACTCCGGCAGCAATTATTAACGCCGCTCCAATAATCATTACTGTTTTTGTCTTTTTCGTCATATTATTTATATATCCTTGTTATAATTTGTTTAATTTCACCTGATTCAAATCCCTTTTGCGCCAACCAAACGTATAACTTAGTTTTAATTTGATAAAATTTCTGTTTATCATCATAATATTTTTTCTCCCATTGCTCTTTCTTTTTAACTGCCACTTTCTCTATCTTCGTATAATCAAATTCACTTCCACTTCGCCTGTAACTATCTATTACCTCGACGATGTTTTCTTTTTTGTATTTTCTCTCCCGCATTTTTCTTTCAATTGTTCTGATTCCATATTCCCGCCCGAGGTATGCTTCCAGCATTCTGGTTAAAAATTTCACTTCATCCATCACTCCCTTTTTTTTCAACTCTTCAATTACCCTCGTCACATTCTCACTCGTATAATTATCATATCGCTTTGTTTTTGGGTAATACTTTTTTAAGTTTGTCACCTTCTCCACCAACTTGGCCTCCGAGTAATCCTGACGCCCCAAATAATCCAAAATTTTGTTGCAAATATTGGTAAAATCAGTTGTGGTTTCAAATTGATCTTTCATAATCACATTATATCATTTTTATTAAAAAATCTCCGTTTAATTAAACGAAGATCTTCAAACATAACCCGGTTACCAATTAACTCTAAACCCATTATCCTTCCCCACGCATCCGGTACGGCCGGTTGTTTCCGACGGATCAGATTCAGCCCGAATTCCAGCCTTGTCTTCGACAAATGACAGTAAGAACAACGCGACCAGCATAACCAAACCAGCCAACACTCCCCAACCCAAAATACCGAAAGCCAAAAACACCACCGTGACCAAAAAGGTCGCCAAAGTGATGACCGCCAACAAAACAATCAGCCCTCTCCACCACCACCGGACAGCCGGACCTAATTTAGCTTGAGCCTCGGATGTCATAATTTTCTCCCCCTTAGTTTTTGTTTGGATTGGACTCAAAACAATGACCCAGCCGCTATACAAACCGGTAACGCCTCCAATCAACAACATTAACAATGCGGTATCTCTCTTCATCAAACACAAGACGATCACAAAAACGATCGTCAAAATTACCAAAATTAATAACTTTACCCGCTTGGAAATTTTTCTCATTTAACTCTCCTCGGTTATTCCCTCTCCAAAGTTTCGCCTTTGATTTTCAACCTCAACTGAACAACTCATCCACTCGTTCTCCCCGTTCAGCCTCACGCCATTCATCCAATTTTTTATGACAACATTCACCGAGTATCAACAGCCCACCAACGCCGACCAAATATAATTCTAAAAATATGATAATCAACGCGCTTTGCCACCAGGTGGTAAATGTCGTAAATAAGAAAAAAAACAGCGGTATTCCTTCAATCATAGCCACCACCCCAGCCAAACAGCATATGACGCCACCTAAACAGAGTAAAAATTTTTCTCCAAAATGTCGTTTTTCTCCCGCAATTCTAAGATCACGATCATGTCCTTTACTCTCCATGATTTGCCTCTCGTCTTGTAATGGGGCACTTAAGAATATCAGCAATCTGGCTTCGTTTGTTCTTCGTCTCCATCAGGCTTCAATTTCTGTTTTCGTCCGAATTGCAGATAAATCTCACCGACTTTGTTTATTCTCATGTACAATTCCATAATTACAGCTACAGCCAACACAGCCAAAGCCGACCCCAAAGCCAATGCTTTCAGCTCCAAAATCACAAAAATTATTGTTGCGAGTGTCAGAATCCAGCAAATTCCCAGCAAACAATATACAATTCTCTTTATTCTCTGCGATGGCTGCGTCGGGTTGTCAATGATCGGCTCAATCGTCATTCATGCCTCCGTTTCCGTCTGATGTCATTTCATTAATTGAAGTTCATAATATGTTAGCAAAGAAATAGTTCATTGTCCATTGCCCCACCCTACCCCCCAAAAAACAAACAACCAGCCGATTCAAGACTTAAAACGTGATAATAATTTTTCGAAATCACAAAACGAGGTCAAACCAACCTCGTTTTATAATATTACTCGATTGTGATGCTTAAAATATTCGAATTAATTTTACGGTTGTCATTCAATGTCGCTTCAGCTGTCAGCTCATATTCACCGTTCTCCGTCGGAGCACTCATATTTACCACCACTGATGATGATCCGGGCGAAACTTCCGATGAATAGAGGACGTAATCGTTTTGATTTTTCAACCGGTAATAAAAATCAATTTTTTTCACCGCGAACAAATCAGTCAATTTAACCTCAGTCTGAATTGGAAAACTTTCCCGCTTGAATTTACGGCCATCATTCGGCCTGATCCACGATAAACTGGCCTCTGCCCTCTCTGAAATCAACAAATTGACATCAATCGTAATTTCCGTTTTATTCATCACATTATCATAGGCCATCACCTTCAGTCGATGATAACCATTGCCAAAAAGTGAACTCACGGCATAATTCAAACCGAATGGATAATTTGTTACCCGTCCGATCAATTGATCATCAAGATAATAATCCACGCCGGCCACTCCCCTCGGTGCCGACACTGACACCTCAACGTTCAAATAAGCATCGGAAATTGTCTGGTTATTATTTGGTGATATCAATTGCAATGTCGGTCTGAATTCCGGTTTATGAACATCATCAAATTCAGTCGGTACCGCCTCGTTTATAAAACTATACTCTTCGGCGATCTTTGGATCCGGATTTTTTCTTTGCTTCTCCAGCCAAGCCTGTACCGCTGACTCCCAATTGTTGTATTGTGGATCTCCAGCCGGATTGGACGGTGCTGATCCTCGAGGATCATCCTTGTTTACATAATATAAAATATTATGTATCTCTTTGAATGTTTTTTCTTCTACCGCTTCTTCCGGCGTATATTCGGTCGCTAATTTTTGTGAATATTTATCAATCTTAACTGTTTTTTCATTGGCGAATTTACCATTCAAAATCGCTTTATCCGTTTTTGGTGCTTCATAACCGACAAAACTTTCCACTTCCGTCCCCTCCAGCGCTTTATTCATAAACTCATTCCAAATCGGCGCCGCGATTATGCCTCCATCTGCTCCTCTTTTCATTTCCGAGTTATCATTATTACCGACCCACACTCCGGTCACCAGAGATGGTGTATATCCAACCGTCCAAGCGTCGCGGAAATTATTGGTGGTACCGGTTTTAACGCCTGCAGCTCGATTACGCAAGGTCAAAGAATTACTCGCGCCAAAAATATAGGCCCGGGCGCCATTGTCAGATAACACATTGTTCATCATTCTGGCAATATTTTCATTCAAGACTTTGCGTTCATGTTTTTGGACTTCAAATAAAACATTTCCTTTGGCGTCCTGAACCTTTTGGATCGCCACCGGCTCCCGATAGACGCCTTCATTTGGGAAAACCCCGAACGCCGACACATGATCCATGAGTGACACTTCTCCACCACCAAGCACCAAAGCCAAACCAAACCGCGACCGGTCATCAAACGATGTGTAACCCATTAGCTCAAGAAAATCCAATTGTTTTTCCACGCCCACCAAATACAACGTCTTTACCGCCGGAATATTGAGTGACCCCTGAAGCGCTTTTCTCATTGTCACCGGACCGCGCTCACCGAGATCATAATTTTTTGGGCTGTAATCAGCCGCGTCAGTTTTAAACGTGGTATTGACATCAAATAATATTGTATCGGGCGTATACCCTTTATCAAACGCCGCCGCGTAAATCATCGGTTTGATCGAAGATCCGGGCTGACGCAATCTGGTCGTGACATTGACGTTACCATCAATGGTGTCGTCAAAATAATCTTTTGATCCCACCATGGCCACAATATGTCCATCCTTCGGATTAATGGCCAACAAAGCGGCGTTTGAAAATCCATATTGCCCTCCGCGTTTATCAACCCCGCTCAACACCGCCTCTTCCGCCATTTTCTGTTTTTCAATATCAAGGGTGGTTATCACTTTTAATCCGCCCTGTTCCACCACCTTTTCCCCGAACATTTCAGCCAATTTTTCTTTAACGTAAATCACAAAATGCGGCGCTTGAATTGATTCTTCCCGTTGCTTGAAAGTTAATTCCTGTTTTTTCGCTTCAGCCGCTTCATTTTCGGAAATATAGCTATTTTCCACCATCAAATTTAATACATATTGCTGCCTTGAAATCAGATCATCAATATGACTGCCATAAGGTGAATAATATGACGGCGCCTTTGGTAAGGACGCGAGCAACGCCGCCTCAGCCAGCGTCAAATCCTGAACATTTTTACCAAAATATGTCTGCGCCGCCGACTGGATTCCGTACGCGGTCGAGCCGTATGGAATCTCATTCAAATACATTTGTAAAATTTGATCCTTTTCAAATTTTTGTTCAATTCTAAACGACAAAATAAACTCTCTTATTTTACGTGAAATTGATCGTTCATTGGTTAATATGGCGTTTTTGACCAATTGCTGCGTGAGCGTTGAACCGCCGCGCGGCCGGTTGCCGGTCAAGATCGGATCTATCACCACCCCTCTAAACATGGCGAATAAATTAAACCCGTGATGATCGTAAAAATTCTTGTCCTCGGCTGAAATCGTCGCCCATTTGACCGCGTCCGGAATGTCTTGGAGCTGAACCACGGTTCTTTTTTCTTCTCCGTGAATTTCATACAAAATCACTTCCCCTTTTGAGTCGTAAATTTTGGTGCTCTCCGCCACTTGACGGTCGATAATCTTGTCCGGATTCGGCAGTCCGCGAGAAAACCACGCGATAACAGCCACAAAGAAAATCAGCGCCAAAGCCGCGCTCATTACGCCGTACCGAAAAATAAATTGTTTAATTTTCGACCGCTTGCGATGTGTAATGTTATTCATTTTGTCACCCTGATATTGCTTGTGATCCATATGATTATTTCACTATTTTTATTAACTCATCTAAATTTTTTTCTTTTAATTTATCCTGGCCCAACTCGTGTAGTAAATCCATTCCCGGCGTCGTGTTCATTTCGAGCAAATACGGTTTACCCGTATGATCAAAAATGAAATCCAACGAATAATTCGCCTCCGTAAATACACGCAGCTTTTTTTGTATCTCTCTTGCCATCGCCCAAATTTTTCTTGAAATATTCTTTTTATCCACGATTACGGCCGTCGCTCCCTGATGAAAATTCGTAAACAGAGAATTCTTTTTAGCGATTCGGGATAGAGAATAAATCAATTTGTGATTCATAAACACCAATCGCAAATCCGCCACGCCTTTTATCCCCTCAATCCCCGGCACGCCGTCATAACTGCGCACAAACGCCTGAAGCATCACCGGAAAAACCAGCCGTTTATTTACCAGTTTACTTTTGTCCTCGATCAAAATATTAAATCCACCTGAACCGAACAGCGGTTTAACCACCACCTTTGCCGTTTTCATTTTCTTTAAACCAGCAAGATATTCCGCTCGGTTATTAACCAGCATCGACTGAGGCATAAACTCATTAAACATCAAAAATTGCGTGAATTTATTATCAAACATCAGCCGAAACAACGGATTGTTGAATAATTTAACCTTGGCCGCCATACCAACCTTTCGTTCGAACAACTGATAATTTCTTTTGCTGGTAATCTTATCAAATATCAAATCCGGTTTAATCGCGCTCCTGATTTTGATCCACTTCCCATCGCGAAAAGCCCATACTTTATTAAAAATCGCCTTTTCATCGTCGTACCACTGAATGCTGGCCCGATAAAAATTAATATTTTTTTCCAGTCCTTTTTCATGCCAATACTCAAATGATTTCCGAGTTGATTCGGCTTTTCGCATAGGCAAATCCCTCTTCCAGTCATCGCCATGATATATCACCACAACATTCTTATTTTTCATATCTTGTTTGTACCTGAGTGCCTTTCACCTCAAATTTGTTTCCGATACTAAATTAAACCTGCTCTAAATATGTAATTATTTCCGCCGCCACATCTATTCCCATCACTTGCGTGAATCGCTTAAACTGCGGAGATCTATTTACCTCCAAAATATACGGTTTATCATTATCATAAATAATATCCACTCCGGCAATATCAGTATTTGTCGCTTTGGCCGCTTTGAGCGCCAATTTTTTTAGTTCCGGCGTTAATTCTGTTTTATGCGATCTTTTTTCAAGGGGAATTCTTTTTTTTCTGATTGACATCAGCGTATTTCTTTTCATCGCGCCCAAAACTTTGTTCCCAACCACCAACACGCGGTAATAATAATCAGTCGGAATAAATTTTTGAATAAAATAATTATTTATTTTCCGCCAGCCGAAAAATTCTTCCAGCTCTATTTGGGTTTTTTTATAAAAAATATTCCGACCGTGCATTCCATTTATATCTTTGAGCAGTACGGGATAATTTAAATCTTTCCCAAAACGCTTAAAAGCCAAAACCGTTGGATAATAATAAGTGTCGAGACACGGCAACCCATGATAACTAAGCGCCGAATACATAAACAACTTATCAAATATATATACTTTTTGATACAGCTCTCGGTCAACCACCTTTACGCCTTTTCGATAAAGCGCTTTGGCTAATGTTTTTGCTCGAGCAAAATACGGATTGACGCCGCGGATCAAACAAACATCAAAATTAGCGAGTGAATTTTTACCGTTATAAATCTCAAATTCATTATTTTTGAGTAAATAAGTGATTTTCTGAATCGAAATTTGCGTAAACTCATGCTTTCTCTTTTTCGCCGCCTCAGCCAACAATGTATTTTCCGTCGACGCCGGCCCGATTAACAATATTTTCATAATAATAATTACTTATTCCTAATTTCCCCCACCTACTCCCTAGTTCCCAGTTACTCTTTACTCTTTACCCCTCCCTCTTTACTAATTGCTCTTTACTCACCGTACTTGCTTTACTCGCTTATCCCTGTCCGTCGAAGCTTTAGCGTAGACGGATCGCTTTCTTGCTTTACTAGTTCCTAGTTCCCAGTTCCTAGTTTACACCTACTTACTCGGATCCACCAAAAATCGTTTAAGATCCCGTCGCCCGATAATAATCGGATATTTCATGTCTTGCCGTTTGATTACCGACGCCGTCGAATTAATTTCGACTCCAGACAAAACAAATTTTATCGGCACCCCCATCCGGTATGAGGCGCCATGGCTGCTGACCGTTTTAATGACTGATGTAATGTCCGGATGTTTTTCTAACTGTTTCCATAATTTTTGTTTGCTGAGTTCATCCATTTCCGCCACCGACATCGTTTCAGGCAAATTAAATGAGGCGTAATAATTAACCGCGCTTTCAAGACCAAGAGCCGCCGCCAAATCCTCATCAATCGACGTCACCCCGGCCCCGGTGTCAATTTTGGCTTTAAGTTCAATGATTTTCTTGTCTTTGGCGATCAGCCTGACATCTTCAATAATACCCACCACTTGTTTGCCTGAAATTTCCTCAATTTCCTGTTCGATTTCACCACCAAAAAGCTCCTTGGACACGTTAATGCCCCTTTTCGTTGTGTTGATTTTCAAGCCTTTGACCCGAAGCAGTCGATCTTTGAGCGGCGCCAAATTCGCCACTTGAATTTCCAAGCCCGGCCGTGCGTTCAACTCCAAAATAATCGGCCCACGTTCCCGATCTAGCGCTATATCCACACCAACATAATTCAACCCGCAGGCGATTTGCGATTCAATGGCGATTTCAAGCATCTGATCCCAGTATGGAATTTTAATACCTCTGATGGGAAATTTTTTCTCCGGAATCACCTCAATCATTCTGTGTTTATAAGTCGCGTTGGTCGTAATCCCAGTTTTAATATCAATTCCGACTCCAATGCCGCCGGCGTGAAGATTGGCTTTGCCGTTTGATTCCTTGGTTGGCAGCCTAAGCATCGCCATTATCGGTACTTTATTATACACAATTATCCGAATATCCGGCACACCCTTATATGAATACAATTTAAACGCCGGATGGATTTTGATTCTCTCTTCAAAAAACGCCGCATCCGGACTAGTTGTTATAGAATAGTCACCGTCCAATATATTGCTAACCCGAAGTTTAATATCCTCAATATCCGCTTCTCGATCAAGTGGCAAAACCCACTTGCCGTTTTTCTTGCGGCCAAAAGTCACCATGATACCTTCTCCGCCAAGACCGCGATTAGGCTTGAGCGCGAAACTTGGAGTCAAACTGTTCCAGTCAAAATTATAAAACTGATTGCGATCGCGGATCACGGCAATTTTTTTGGCGACCGGCAGCCCCGCTTTTTTTAGCAGCTGTTTGGTCCGTAATTTATCATCAACCAATTTTCTGGCTCGTTTTGAGCCGCCCAGTCTGATAAAATCGAGATTTCGGGCGTTCATGCCCAAAACTCCTTTACTTTTTTTCAGGAAGCTCAACATTTTTTATTACGTTACGGAATCGATACAACTCCAACAATCGGAGCCCGGTCCAGCGGCCGAGCAAATAATTAAGCAGGAAGGTCACAAATATTAATTCCGGATAACCGAGAATCAACGCCCTGAGCGCCTCCCAGTTAGCCAAATAATAGCAGGCCATGGATAGAATCAACGTTTCCACGAACAGTTGCCACGCCGCCTTGTTGCCAAACTCAATCTGCGCGGAAATGAATTTTTCCGTTATAATCACCATAATCAATATTGGAAATACCGAAATCGATATCAAGGCTGACTGATTTGACCATGCTCCGAGATAGAATAAAAATAAAATTGACAAACTGACAATCGACAATACAATCGACATCCGGGGCAGATACATAATCTTGATTTTTCTGGCCACCAACCGAGCCAAAGTCCCGATTATCAAGACGATGACAAATATTGCCAATCCATATTTTATTCCAGTGGCAAGAAACGAAACCGCCACCAGTGACGGCGCATAAATTCCAAACGCCTTGATCCCGATCAACTGCCGCGCAAAAGCGATCACCATCGACAAAACCGGCAAAATCAAAATCAAATAAATCGTATTGAGCGCCACTCCTTTATTTACCATGGAGCTCACCATATATGACAAAAAATTCCACGGCCGGAGATTCATCAGCGGCCGCTGCGTATGAACTCCGATTAGCTGATAATCAACGCCTGCGCTTTGTAATTCCTGAGTTAAACTCGTGATATCAAAATTACCGGCTACCATCTCTTTGGCCTCAGTTTTTGACACCAACAGTCTTCTTGGCGACAACAGCCGAAAAATATTCTGTGCCAATCTGGAAGTCACGGACAAATTCTCGCTGGTCAATACCACGATTGATTTATTTTTGAATCCAAGTGATTCCAAATCTGTTCCTTTGGCAAATTCTTGGCTGGCATTAAGTAGCGCGTTCAATCCGATGTTATTGCCGGTTAAAATTATAATTGATCGAGCCTGTCGAATCTCATCCTTGGCGTCAATAATTTTTTGCGTCAGACCGGAAATTTTAACGTATTCAACACTGCTTTCATCCGCTTTTATATTAACCAACAATGTTTCCTGCGTCGATGCTTTCTCTTGCAATAGCTTCCAGCCATCTTCCGTGACGTCCGAGTCAGTGATCAAAATGGCGATATCTCTGTCAACCGAAACGATTATTTCATCAACTGATTCCGCCTGCCCGAGGAACAACGTCAAAGTCGCTCGATAAACTCCCGGTTTATTATAAATATGAACTACTTCAGATCCTCGAGCTGTAGTCCCATCACCAAAATCCCAAAAATATTCTACGCCGCTAACGTCAGGCGCCAGCGATGCGTTGCCGCTGAACAATACCTGCCGGCCGACCACCACATTGCGATCATCACCGGCCACTGCTTGGAGTTGACCGGGACCATCCACCGTCAAACCGGTATCCGCGCTCGTGTTCTGGGCTTGGCCGCCAACCGGCAAACCAATCAAAAAAATCATGCAAATTACTGCCACGATTGATTTTCTAAGCATAATGCTGACTTAATTTATAAGAGTTTACCGTGCATATAGCTACGGCCAGAGCATCAGCCGCGTCATCCGGTTTGGGAATTTCCCGCAGCTGAAGTAATAATTTGATCATCTGTTGCACTTGTTTCTTGTCCGCTTTGCCGTAACACGAAATCGCTTGTTTCACTTGCGATGGTGTATACTCAAACACCGGCAATTTCGCTTGTCTGATGGTTAAAAGCGCCACGCCCCTCGCTTGGCCGACTTTCAAGGCTGTACTGACATTTGTATTAAAAAATAATTCTTCCACTCCAACCATTTCTGGTTTATGTTTTTTTATAATTTTAGTTAACTCGCGATATAAATATTCAAGCCGATCCACGAAATTTTCACCCGCCATGGTTTCAATCACGCCATAATCCACCGCCTCCATTTTATTGCTCGACACTTTAATCACCCCAAAACCGGTGCGGGCAAATCCCGGATCTATGCCCATTATAATTCTCGCCTTGACCGTCATAGTGTTTCCCCAATTTCTACTTAATCTCTTAATTCTCTCTAATCTCTCAATTCTCTTAATCTCTCCATTCTCCCCCCCCTACAACCCCGAGTTGCTATAATAATTGCTCACATCGTCATTGTCCTCCAACGCGTCAAACAGTGACTCAATTTTTTTCTTGGTATCCTCGGTCGTTTCTACTTCATCTTTGGCCACCCACTCAACCTCAGCGTATTCGGTTTCAACTCCCTTGTCCTCAAGCGCTTTTTTCAGTTTACCAAATTGTCCCGCTTCCATCGTTACCGTTAACCCGCCGTCTTCTTCCCTCACATCATCCGCCCCCATATCTATCAACTCCAATTGAAATTCATCCTTATCCTTAACCTGACTTTGATTGATTCTAATCACCCCTTTGTGCTCAAACATCCATTGGACTGAATTAGGTCCGCCGAGCGACCCACCGAATTTAGTTAGAATGTGCTTAATTTCCGATGATGTCCGATTCCGATTATCAGTCGCGGCTGTGATTAAAATTGCTGCCCCTGACGGTCCATATCCTTCATATATCACCTCTTCAATTTGGTCTCCGCCGGCCGCTCCCGAGCCCTTGGCAATCGCTCGTTCAATATTATCTTTTGGCACGTTTGACTCCTTGGCTTTGTCAACCGCCAGCCGTAATTTGAAATTTGTCTCCAAATCAGCTCCACCTCGAGCAGCAATGATAATGTTTTTCGTTAATTTTGAAAACAAATTGGCTCTTTTTTTATCTTGAGCACCCTTTCTGGTTTGAATATTCGCCCACTTTGAATGTCCGGACATAAAATTATAATTATAATTCTAAAATCCCTCCTCTTACCACAAAATCTTATAATAAAACACTTCGGAATATATACCGATTTCCGCAAATTCATCATACCAATTCACAGTCCAAAAATCAAGGCTCATACTTGCCTCCATCAATAATTTGATATAAGCTCTATTTGTTAACATTGCCCTTTTTAAACCAGCCCCACCGATGAAGGAGACAGTCAATGGATGTCACAACAGCTCAAAATTTTGTCGATGGATATGACCGCGGCCTCAAATTTTATCAACGATTAAATTTAGCCAAAATTATTTCAAGTATTATCATCGTCATCTTCGTCTTGCTTTTTCTTGTGGCGATGACGGTGTCGGACGCCTCGGCGATGATCATTGCCGGTCTTACCGTCACCGGTTGCGTCATTTCCGCCTACCTCGCTTCTCGCGGTCAAAAAAACCTGGCCGAACGATACTTCGACTTAACCGAAATCAGGCTTTATCGCTTCCCGCATTTATTCGATTATGTTCGTTTTACGCGAAAACACCATCGAATTGACACTGTAATTCCGACCCCACATTTAAAAAATTGGCCACTCGTCACCGCCAATGGCGTTACTTTTATTCACCCAACATGTTGCCATAACTGGACATTCCCCATCACCATCGGCTCAGCGTCATATCGCAATTATCAAGCAGAACTAAACCTGCAATTCTGTCTGACCGGGGGAGAAACAGAACTTGAAGCTATTTTTATTTCCGGCCGCTTCAATTACGATATGGATGAGTACAAAAAAACTCTCATGACCCATTTGACTGAACCTCTTGTCGGTCAAATTCTACTTCAAGTGAATTTTCCTAATCTGGCTTCTGCCGAAAAATACTTCAAAGATTGCTTCAAGGCCGCCAGACCTCGACTGGAGACGCCCCAAATTAAACTTGAAAAGGTTCGGGTCGAACTTTCGCCCATTCCCGCCCCGATCCTCAAAACCGAATTGACTTTTTAACCTACACGCAAACTGCGTGTTTTTTTATCAAAAATCAAAAACAGTCATTGTTATAACTGCTTCACTTTTGACTGTCTTCAGCCGGCAACATCTCCGGATCAACATTCAGCGGCAAATCGAATTTCCCAACAAAAGAGGTAAACCCAAATCCATATAATCGCCATCAACGTTTTTCATTATTTTGCCTTCTTCCAATCTGCATCTTCATTTTTACCTTACCGTTTACTGCTCGGTTGTATCAATTTACTAGTTTCAATTGACGTCCCAACAGATCATCTCCGCCAACCGCCTTCAAATATTCAAATGTGCATAAACCCGATTGCCAAACAATCATTCATTTGATAATGTGTAGTTAAGTCCGAAAATAATTACCAATATGTCCGCGCCAACATTCAGACAGCCACAATGTGTCTTTGTCGCTAACCGAGCTGATCGTCCAGCTTCCGGACTTTATCGCCTGCCGACTGCATAGTTTTGCGGTCTTTTATTTTCGTTAAAACAAAATTTGGTGAATTTTTCACCGTTTTGCAAAAACTCTTCGCGACCATGCTTGGCGAGGAGTTTTTTTCACCTCAACATAGTAACAACGCCTGCCCGCCATTGGCGGGAAGCAGCCTCCACCCTGTTTCAAAATTCGCTGCCTCATTTCATTTTTACTCTCCGCCTCTGTTATAATTAAATCGTATGCCATTCCAACTTACCAGCACAGCCAAATATCTTGGTCTCGCCACAATCTGTTTGTTGTTTTTTTCGTTTCTTCAATTTTCCACCAACCTTGGTGATCCGGATGCTTTTTATCACGCCAAAATAATCAAGCTGATGCAGCAAAATTTAATTGTCTCCGACTTTTCATCCATGCAGTTTTCCACCTTAAAAGATATTTACACCGATCATCATTTCATTTTTCATTTACTGCACCTGCCTCTATCTGACATTTTCAATCCGCTCATGACCGTCAAGGTCGGAAACATTATTTTGACTACTGCCTTTTTTCTAATTTTTTATTGGTTTCTGATCAAACAAAAAATCCCGCTTCGCTGGCTGTTGATCACGCTGCTTTTCCTCTGCCCGCCATTTATTTTTCGGCTTTCTTTAATCAAAGCCAACTCTTTATCTTTGATTTTCCTTATTCTTTTTATTTCACTCTTTTTCTATGCTCTAAAACCAAGGTATTTCTTGCTTACTTGCTTTCTTGCTTTCTTGCTTGCCTGCCTATACGTTCTTTCCTACGGCGGCTGGATTTTAATCTTACCCATTTTCTTCATCTTCAGCTTTGTTCATTTGTGGTCAAAACAACGACCGACAAAGACTCTTTTATCTCTGCTGTTTTCGCTCATCCTCGGCCTCGGTCTCGGCCTTCTGCTTCATCCATATTTTCCTCAAAACCTGTTTTTTTTCAAACAGCAAATTTTTGACATCGGTTTTATCAATCTCCAAAACCAAATTAACGTCGGCACCGAGTGGTATCGCACTTCACTTTCCGATTTTATCGCCTCGCTCCGTTTTATTATTATTTTTTTCCTCATTGCCTTTATTCTAAATGTCCTCAACTGGAAAAAAACCACCCACCCGACTGTTTTTTTCTTTTTACTTACTTTAATTTTTACCATTTTTACCATCAAATCCCGTCGTTATGTGGAATATCTAGCGCCATTTGTGGTTCTATTCATCGGCCAATCATTCAGCCAAAACTTACCTCTGCTGCTTGAATTTTGGACTCAAATTAAAACCTATTTCTCGCGGCTTCCCTATATTTTTGCCGGTATCGTTATCAGCTCGCTCGTTCTGGTTAACATCATATTCACCACCGCCTCTCTATGGATCAATTTGAATGATTTTCCCTACAATTTTTATCAATCCGCTTCAATATTTATTAACCGTGAACTCCCCCGCCAATCCCCGATTTTCCACACCGCCTGGGATGAATGGTCGCCGCTGTTTTATTACACCGACAACCATACCTTTATCAGCGGTCTTGATCCAACCTTTTCCTATCTTTTCAACCCCGCCAAACATCTTTTATGGCAGACTTTGGCTGCCGGCTACGACACTGACCCAATCCGGACAATTCCCACCGACTTCAACGCAAAATACATTGTCGCCAACAAGGGTTACGACCGATTTATCGCTCAATTAAACTCCGACCCCCGAGTCTCGCTTATTTTTGAAGATGACCACAGCCTCATTTATGTCATTAACCAATAGACTAAATTCATCCGATCGCCAATTTGTCTTTATCTTATCTCTCGTGGCGATTGTTATCACCACCATTCCAATAATCATTGGTTATTTTTTTGCCGCCCGAACCGATCAAGTTGTATCCGGCCTTCATAGCCTGACCCCGGCTGATACCAACGTTTATTTCGCCTATATCAACCGAATCAAAAACAGCTCTTTCTTCTTAACCAATCAATTCAACTTCACGCCGCAGCCATTCGGCCTGTTCAATTTGTTTTGGTTAATGATTGGCTTATTCGCTCGCCTCTTTCACCTATCCGCTCTGGTTGCTTTTCATTTATCACGTATTGTTCTAATTCCAATTCTTGTTTATTGTTTGTATCGGCTGTCATTAACCATTATCAAAGATAATTTTTGGTCTCGCCTCACCGCCATTGCTATTACTTTTAGCAGCGGACTTGGGATATACCTAAACTTTTTACATGATGACCGCAACAATATCTATTACCGACCGCTTGATCTCTGGATGCCTGAAATTACGGTTTTTAACACTCTCTTTCATACACCTCATTTCATCGCCGCCACCATCTTGATTGTTGCGATTTTTTATTTCTTCTTGCGTGCGACCGCTCAAAATCGCTTTCGCTCCAGCCTGACCGCCGGTTTGCTTGCTTTGATTTTATTTAATTTCCATCCCTATCACTTCCCGTTGATTTATTGCGCCGCTCTTGCGTATTCATTTTATTTATTGCTGGAAAAACGCGCCACCTTTTTAGCGCTCCTTTCTCATTTCGCCCTTTTATTTTTCCTCTCTGTTCCAGCCGTCATTTATCATCTATACACCCTCTCCGACCCGATAATCGCCGCCCGCGCCGCTCAAAACTTCACCATGAACTCACCTCTGATTTTTACCGTTATCGGCCTAGGCCTGCCATTTTTTGGCTTCTGGCTCGGTTCCTATTCCGAATTCAAATCAAACACCTCTCCATCCCACGTTTTTCTGTTTATCTGGTTCACGGTGGGTCTGTTATTATCATTTGTTCCTGATTGGCAGTTTGGCCGCCGCTCACTTCACAGCATATCAATCCCCGCCGTCATTCTGTCGATCACTTGGTTTCAAAGCATTTGCGCCCGATATCATGTTGATCTCAAATCCATTATCAATCGACACCCCATGGCCATCGTCATGTTTTTTATCACTGTTTTAGCCCCAACCTCCTTCTTCAATCTTTCCCGCGACATAAAACTTTATTTGAATAATCATCCGTTGTTTTATTATTCCAGCGCCAAGGACCAAGCACTATCTCAGCTGAACAACCTACATGGGAAAAACATTATGGCCAGCGATGTCAACTCAAACTTTATTGTCGGCCACAGCGATAAAAATGTTTTTTGGGGCCACGACCATGAATCAATCGACAGCGCCAACAAAAAAAGACTTCAAGCTGAAATCTTTTCCGGCCAACTACCCTCTGACCGGCTGCAATCTGAATTAAAATTTTTATCCGTTGATTATATCTGGTGGGATCAATTTGAAAAAAAGATCTATCCCAATTTTAATCCCGATCAATATCAATTCCTTCACCCGATAATTCAAAACTCTACAGTGGTTATTTACGAATTTACTCCTGCACAATAATAATTCCCGCCTCGCCATAAATCACCGATTCCGTCATTCCCACTCTGTTAAGTTCAATATAACCTTCAAATGGTGCGTTTTGCACCGTTATTTTTTTTCCATCACCTTTTGTTAGCAAATACATCCCTTCTCCCGATTCAACCACATTATAATCAAGCAACAAATAGTTTAAACGCTCGAATCCTTGGTTATAAAATTGTCCATAAAAGCTGTGATCCTGATACTGCAGCGCTAATTCGCGCAAATCAGCTTCAGTCAGCAAAACATAACCCCACTCAATAGGCGTTATATATCTTTTGTTTGAATATTGCTGTCGATTCAGCATAAAATAATGCAGGGAATAAACATTATTCCCACCAGCCAAATATGGCATAAAGATATAAGACGCCAAAACCGTTTTATTCCACCCGACTTTTTCCAAAAATGTTTGGATTTCCTGCCTTTCTTCGCTTGGTCGATTTATTTTATTCAAGACCTGAATCGGCCCTAAATAATATAGGCTGTACACCGTCGCCAACACCAAAATAATCGGCACCCCCCAGCCGAGCCAATTCAACACTTTATTTTTTTTCTCCACAAAATCTTTTAAACCATAAATCAAAGCAACAAAAATTGGGATCAAAAACAACGTCGCGTAATGCCCCCGAATCACAATTGACCCCAAACCGCCAAGCATAGCGTATTCAAGGTAAACCAAACCTCCGAGGAGTAAATATCGCCACTTTATCAGCGGCAAAAACGCCAGCGGCAGCAGCAGCCCAAGCAGCAATTCAACCTGTCCCAAATTAACCAATTTTTCCAGACTGAAATACCCAACAAATTTAGCCGGCTGCTGATCAAACAGGCTGATCGCAACCAATGAACCAACCAGCCAAATTAAACTTAAAACGATTGTTATCAATGCATATTTCTTTTGTTTCTGCCGCCAAAACATTACTCCGAACGGAATCAACAGCAATGCTACATCCTCTCTCACCATCAACGCCAATATCAACAGGCCCACAAACCAAATAAAATAAATCTTTCTGCTCCCTCGTTCCTCTTCCCTCTTTGCTCTCACCTCCACCCAATACCACCCAAATATTATCGGCAGTGCCAAAGTCAACGCGTGAAACTCAAATAAATTCATCATCCAAATTGACGGATTAAGTAAATATAACAATACTATCAACTTCCCCCATTTTTCACTTTTATCGTTGTACAAATTTTTATTCCCGGACGACAATATTTCCTTCGCGATCAAATACAACGGCCACGCGCTCGCGCCGATCGCCATCGTTTGGATCACAAGCAGCGCCAACCCACTTTTGAATGCGGCAAACACCGGCAGCAGCAATAATATTATTGGCTCAAAGTGATCTCCGAAATAATTATGCCCCTGAATGCTTGAAAACATCAATTTTCCATCCAAAGAATGGCTCATGGCGTCAGTATAGATCGCCAAATCCAAAGCATTATAATTGAAATTTATATATTTGGTATAAACAATCAAAACCATAACCGCGATATAAATCCCAATCGCCCCGATCACAAATCTATCTTGTTTATTCCAATTTTTCATATCCTCATTATACTTTATATCCCCGCCTTTCGCCATTCTCCCCCGCCCCGCCAAACTTTTGTAAAAACTAACCCAACCCGCCAAACTTCCGTAGTTATAGTTACCCCGCCAATCATTCGTACATTCGACAATTCGTATTTTCGTAACATTATCACCTAGTTATCTTATTTTTGTAAAAACCTACCAACCCGCCAAACTTTCGCAGTTACAGTTACCCCGCCAATCATTCGTACATTCGACAATTCGTATTTTCGTAACATTATCACCCAGTTGCCTTATTTTCGTAATATAAAAAACTCCCCGGTCACCCGAGGAATTTTCATCTGTCTATTTATTGAACTGTAGTGCCTGTTGCTGTGGCCAGACGTGAAACCACGAATGTTGTGATGGCGTAGGCTGACAAGACAATCACCAAACCGATAATGCCGTTAATAATCCATTGTTTTCCTTCTTTCGCTCCTTTATCCTCCCCACCACTCGTCATATACTTGAAACCACCATAAATCACAATCAGAACCAACACTACTCCGAGAAATCCCAACACCACGTTGATGATATTACCGATAATTACCGGCAAATCATTGGCTGGCGCACCTCCCGGGCCATAGATTCCCTCACCCGTATTGGCCAAATTGCCGGTGATATCAAGCTGGGCGAACGCCACCGGCGCCACCATGAAGAGACACAAGAATAAACTCAGTCCGATCGCAAGCGCTTTTGTCTTCATACCTTATTTATTTAATTATTTATATTTAAACTTATGTTACCCGCCAAACTTTTGTAAAAACTACCCACTGCCACACTTTCGTAGTTCCAGTTACCCCGCCATACTTTTGTAAAACTCCACCCATCGCTACGCTTTCATTATTCAGCCATACTTTTGTAAAAACCACCCGCCAAGATTCCGCTGCGCCCCTGCCTACCGGCAGGCAGGCGCCGTAGCTCTACACAGTAAGAGCGTAGGCGGGTAGTTACAGCCCCCCCTCTTTACTCTTTGCTCTTTACTTACGTAGTTACTGCTCAATCACCGTCTCCACCAGCCGGCTAACCACATATGAGCTTATAGCCCACGCCATCAAACAAATCAACACCCCGATTATCCCATTTATGATAAATGCTTTTCCCTTCTTGGCCCCATCTTCCTTGCCGCCGCTGGTCATGTACAAAAACCCGCCGTAAATAATCAGCAAAACCAACACTACCCCAAGCAGCCCCAAAACAATCCCGATAATCCGTCCAATTGTCTCAGGCAGCGGCTCCGGAGTATCCGTTCCATAACTTGTGGTCCCGAATTCACCCAAATCCGCTCTGATATTATCCAGTCCTTGCGCGCCAATTGGTTGCACGGCAAAGTTAAAAACCCCTAATATCGCCAGAGCAACTAATAATATACTTATTTTTTTCATATATTTATCCCAAATTAATCTCCGCTTATCATCGTTATTTTGCAGCCTTTGGCACCGAATTGGTCGTCGCTTCAATCAGCCGATCAATGACAAATGTCGACAAAGCATATGCTAGCAAGACGATAATCAACCCGACAATCCCATTTATAATCCATTTTTTAGCTTTTTCCGTTTGCCCGGACTCTCCGCCGGCCGTCATATACATAAATCCGCCGCGGATGATAATGATAGTCAAAACAATCCCCATAACTGCTAAAAATGAATTTACCACCGTTCCGACCACGGTTGGAAGACTTGATTCCGCTGTGTCGCCATAAGCTTCATTTCCGGCTGACTGCAAACTGTTTTTTGCCGCTTCAAATCCGCTGGCCGTAACGCTGAAATATGGCAGGGCCAGCGCTCCGAGCATCAATATTGTTGCCAATATTTTTTTCATATTAAGTTGTACTGGTTATTAATAGATCAATGACATAGGTCGAGATAGCATAAGCCAAACCAATAATAACCATTCCGATAATACCTTGAATTATCATATCCTTTGCCTTGTTTGCCTTTCCCGAATCGCCGGCTGACAACATATACAGTATGCCACCGTAAATCACAATAATCATCAACACCAAACCAAGCAATCCCAAAAGTGCCTGAATCACTCGACCGACAATTACGGCCAAATCAGTATTCTGAGTATTGAACCCCGCCGAATTAGCCGCTCCGGTCAAGCCTGTGCTATTGGCGCTAAACGCTAAAACCGGCTCCGCCATTCCGACCGAACCCAACAGGATAACGCCCAAAATTAATATCAATCCAAACAATTTCATACCGATAATATTTTATCACATTTTATCAAAAACCCCGAATTGGTAAAAATCATCCCATTCTTTGCTGCGAGGAGTATGCAATAACGACGTGGCAGCCTCCATCAGCCGTCAAACTCGGCAGCCTCCACTAGCAGCCGATTTGTAGTTTGCTTCGCCGTTCCTCCTCGCAAAAATCATCTCTGCTCTGGTTTGCTCCGTCGTTTCTCACCACAAAATTCCGATCCTTAAAATTAAAACTCCTGCCCAATCGTCTCAACCACAAAATTAACCGCCGCGTAACTCATGGCAATTATTATCAACCCCAAAGCAGAATAAATGATTATATTTTTCGCTTTCCCAACATTAGTGGAACCGCCAATCATCCACAATAACCCACCGTACATTACAATTATCATGAATACCAAACCAATCACAGACAACACCGTTTGAATAATTGATCCGATTTTTGCCGCCACCAAACGTTCAGCATCCGCATCCCGCTCATCCTCTGTTGCTAGCGTCGCCTCAATCGCCGTTTCACTCAATCCGTCATCCAAGGCCGACGCCAAAATCGCGTTTGGGATCACCAAAACGAAAACTGCGAAAAAAATGATAAATATTGATTTCATACTTTCACCAAGAGACAACCCCCAACTCAAAACCACATTGGAACCAATCTTTTGTCATCATAATTACCCCCGCACTTCAACCGTTTACGATTCCAAACTTGAAACTTTTGTAGTTGTGGTTACCCCCTCGTGAAAGCGACAGAGTTTTCAGCTGATAAACTCTGTCCGCTTGATTATGTTCCGCTTTCTGTGGCCGTCATCAACCGACTGATCACAAACGTTGTAATTGCGTACGCGCTGAGAATGATCGCCAAACCAATAATACCTGAAATAATGTATTTTCTGGCTGTACCAACCTTGGTTTCATCTCCGCCGGCAGTCATATATTTAAAGCCGCCGATAAGCACGATGACTATCGCGACTACTCCGAGGAAACCCAAAGCCACATTAATGATCGAACCGACGGTTTCGCGGATATCTTTTGATCCAAGCGCCAATTCACTACCCACGGCGTTCACACCAAACACATCTCCGGACTGCGCTGCTACCACCACGGGGAGTACCAACACCACCGCCATTACGGCCATCATTAAAAAAATGGAAATTTTCTTTGTCATAGCTATGTTTTATTTACATTTTTTATAAATCGACCTTTATAATATTATAAACTATAATAATATTTTTTCTGATTTTTTCTAAATCCGAATACAATTTTAGTAAACGAACAACTTCTGTATCCCCTCGGCCTTTTGTAACGTTTTGTAAATTTTCGTAATTTTGTAACCTCTCACCCTTACAAATTGGAAATCACAAAATTCAACACCGCGAAGCTCCCGAATATTGTTAACAGTCCAAGAGACGCCCAAATTATAATGTCCTTTGCGGTTTTAATTTTTCCTGTTTCACCCTCAGACAACATAAACATCAAACCGCCGTATATAAACATAACCAAAGCCAGCGCCCCCACAATTCCGAGAATCACCTTCAAAATTCCACCAATTACTTCTGGGACACTCAATTCCGTGCCAATAAATCCTTTGCCTCCAAATCGGCTGATGCCGGAATATACATTTTGCAGCGCTTCTTCTTCTGACACCTCACCATCTCCCGAGGCCGGACTGGGCTCTGCCGTTCCAATGGCTGCGTCCTCGCACCGATTCATGCCATCTTCAACCATAACATCATCCAATACAGCTGTTGCCACCTCCTGACATATATTTTGGGCTTGTTCAATTGTTGCCGCGGTATCAATTTCATCACATGTATCCAAAAAACCAGATGTTCCGGCAATCGACACACACACCGCTTTTACCTGAGCGATATCCTGCGCCTGCGCCGTGCTTCCTCCGACCAACATTAAACCAAGCATTATCAGTCCCCAAATTGTAATTTGTTTAAACATTATCTAGTTTTTATAAAAAGTTCCTATAATCATCACCAACCAAAATTATTGTGCTGTGATTTACTCTTCCCTCTTCGCTCTTTCCTCTTTACTCCCGCAGTTACCCCGCCAAACTTCCGTAGTTATTGTTACTTCCGTAGTTACAGTTATCCCCCTCAACTCGTCAAAGCCTGAACCACCAACTTCATAATCAATCCGGCGCTTAAAATTATCACCAACCCAATCACGGCATATTTAATCGCGTTCTTGGCCTTAGTCAGCATTCCCTGACTCGCTCCGGCCAAAATATACAAAACCCCGCCATACACAAACATCGCCAGCGCCAGACTGCCGGCCAGCCCCAAAATAAATTCAGCCACGGTCACAATCATATCCTCAACCGCGCTCAAATTACATTCCGACAAATCAGCTGCCCCACGGCAACTATCAGGCACAATCTGCGCCATCGCCCGCCCGGTATTTGCCAGCCACACCAAAATTGTTACGCCAATTATTTTTCTCATTTTGATATCATTTTTTCTGTTTTTTGCCTGCTTTCACCTTATTTCAATCATATTAAACACTCCAACCCCAAATTTCCACAAATTTCACTATCTGAATTTCCCCCTCCCTAGTTCCCAGTTCCTAGTTACGCTTCCCTAATTCCTAGTTCCTAATTGCTCTTTACTGATTACTCTTTACTCTTCCCTCTTCGCTCTTTGCTCTTCCCTCTTCGCTCTTTGATCTTCCATCTTCCCTCTTTACTCTTCCCTCGTTACTTCCGTAGTTCTTGTTACTTCCGTAGTTATAGTTACCCCTCACCTATACGTCTGACTCATCTTATCCGCCGCTAATGTTACCGCTTCTTTAGCCGTTGCAGCAAAACTATTAACACTTTCAATCATTTCAGCGAAAATTCTCTCCGCCGCCGCCGCATCCTTACCTCGATACCATGTTTGAGCTGTCAATGTTTGCTCGGTAAAGACCGCGATATTTTCATTTTCCAGTTGAGAATCATAGAGTGCCCTTAAGGCTGCCGGCCGTTCAGTTTTATCCAAATAAGATTTAACCTGTTCTTGACTGGCCATAAACTTGATAAAATCCCAAGCAAAACTTTTGTTTTCAGATTTACCGGCTACGCTCTGCATCCAATAATTAGCAAAATTAACGTTTTCATACCCTTGGACCTGAAGCATAGGAGCAATATCATAGTTCAACCTCGGCGCTTGAGCCTCGATAATCGGTCGATGGTACGCATAGCCGAGAAAATAAGCACTTTGTCCACGCATGAAAACCTGCAGCGAATTATCCATCGTATCATTCCAAGTATATGAATTTAACAGAGGATCAGCAAAAGAGGCGTAAAACTCCACCGCGTTAAAAGCCGGCGGCTGCGTAATGCCCTCATTCCCCTGAAGCTCCTTCGGCATAAGATGAAAACTCACCTGTCCTTTATCATTTATCATCTGTGTTTTTAGCTGCATCATCAGTAGCGACATGATGTCGAAACTTCGTTCTACATTTTTGGCCGTTCCAATCGGAACCGCCGCGACCAAAACATTGTTATCCGCATCAGTTCGCCTAACCTTTTCCACTTGTTCTTGGATATCCGTCCAATATGCGGCCGGTACCGCGATTCCGGCATTATTCAGAATATCTTTATTATAATACAAAGCCAGAGTATCAAGACTTAGCGGCAGCCCGTAAATTCCATTGACCATTTCCGGATCATCTTCTGTACCAACGTTGTGTAATCTAAGTGTATCCTGCGCCACCGTGTCGCCAAACAACTGCGACATCTGATTCGGCGTGTACATATTTTGCGTTACCAACTCGGTTACTTCCTCTTTTTTTACGGTTCCAACCGTTTTTCGATATGGGACGGTAATGGTTCTAGGCATCGGATCAAGTAAATTTTGATATTTGCTCACCCATGTATTATGAATAGAAAATACATCCGGCCCCTCATCGAGAGCAAAAGCCTCCAGCAGTTCTTTTTCATATTCCTCATATCGGAGCATCCGGAATTCAATGGTCACGTTAGGATGAAGCTGTTTATAAGCGTTTATTATGTCAGTATAAGCATCACGTTCATCAAACACCGTCCAAAAACGTAATGTTGTCGGCTGCATCGCTCGCTGCGCTTCCAGCGAACCTCCCTTGGCGCAGCTGAGTCCGCTGCTAACCAAAAAAACCGCGATCATAAATATACTCGTCAGCGAAAACCACTTTTTTTTCATATTATTGCTCCTCGACATAATAAATTGAACTGCATCCTTGCTTTACCTATCTTATATATTCGAATAATTAGTTTTTCATGATTGAAAATATTTCAGTCTTTGCATCTAAATATCTAACCCCTTCAAATATTTTCTAAAATCTTTCCTGATGTCGGGACGCTTTAGCGCCAACTCCACATTCGCTCGGAGATAACCAACCACTGAACCGGTATCATAATAAGTTCCTTCAATTCGCCTGGCATAAACCGGCCGATGCTGCATTACGCGTATAATCGCGTCAACCAACCAAAGCTCTCCGCCTTTTCCCAGCTTTGTTTTTTCCAACGCTTCAAAAATATCCGGCGTTAGCAAATAACCGCCCATTGAACCCAATAGCGACGGTGCCTTTTGCGGCCCGGGCTTCTCAACCAATTTTTTTATTTCGTACACATTTTTACTAACTTCAGATCCGTCAATCACCCCGTATTTATTTGTTTCCTCTTTAGTTATGTCTTTGGCCACGATTACCGGATCGCCATACTTCTCATACGTTTCAATCAGCTGCTTGACTCGCGGTTTTTTGGGGCAATCCCAAAATTCATCACCCCAAATGACCACAAACGGCTCGTCTCCGACCACATCCTTGGCGCAAAGTACCGGCGTTCCATTGCCGTATGGGCCTTTTTGTCTAATATAAATAAAGTTGGCCATATCAGCGATTTTTTTTATCTCATCGCGTTCTTTTTCTTTGCCAACCGATTTTAAATAATGCTGGATTTCAAAATTATAACTAAAATGATCTTCAACCGCTCGTTTGCCGCTGCCTGTCACCAAAATTATATCAGTGATTCCGGCTGCCACCGCTTCTTCCACCACATATTGGATAATGGGTTTATCCACGACCGGCAGCATTTCTTTTGGTTGCGCTTTTGTTGCCGGCAAAAACCGTGTACCGTATCCGGCCACCGGGATTACCGCTTTTTTAACTTTCATCATAATCAAAATTTAATGATGCTTGAGGAGATCATTACAAACAACCTATTTTCATCCGAAATTATATCACAAAACCTCAAAGTAACCCAATATTAATTCACAACCCTACCGCTTGAGTTGCCAAACAAGCAATCAACATCAAAACCACTAAAAGATCTATCCTTTGATGGCTTAATTTGAACTGCCATCTATTCACTGATATCTAAATAGATAATAAAAAAAGACCATTTTATTAGTCTTATCTTTTTCGATCCAATCACCGCCTTATTAATGACGCTAAACTTGTTTTAATATTCGAGCCAATCTTTGACCCCAATGACATAAATTCATCAATCCAATAATTTTTTCAATCGTTTCAATTCATGAAAAATCACCCCAACGCGAATCATAATATAAATACTCACCAGAGCCACCACGAAAAATCCGATTGCCACCAAAATATTCAACACGTATGGGAACATCACTACCAATATAGCCAAAACAAAAAGCAGCAACGACTGCAAAAACAAAAACAACATTACCTCAAACAAAAATCTTCTTACAAAATGATAAATGTCACTGATTTTCATATTTTTTTATTTTTATTTGCCCCATTATTTAATGATAACAATTTACCCGCCTAATTTTTGTAAAAACTAACCCAAACTGCCAAACTTCCGCCGCGCCAGACGTAGCTTCAGCGTAGTCTGGTAGTTCTTGTTACCCTGCCAAGCTTCCGCCGCGCCCGCCGTAGCTCACATAGTAAGAGCGTAGGTGGGTAGTTACAGTACGCCCTCTTCCCTCTTTACTAATTACTCTTTACTCACTGTACTCGCTTTACTCGCTTATCCCTGTCCGTCGAAGCTTTAACGTAGACGGATCGCTTTCTTGCTTTACTCGCTTTACTCTTTTCTTTTTCAATTATACCACACCCTCCACCAAAGTTTCCATTTTCCGACTGACACTCCACAACAACTCAAAAATTTGTTTCTGCATTTGAACCATTGAACCGCTCTCAATCAACACCGCCGTTTTTTCATCAGCATTTGAAAACCACGCCACCGACTGATCCCACATCATCATCGAAGCATCAAAATTCAACTCCCGCGGCAAAAATTTTGCCTCTCTCAATTCCCGGCGATGAATTTTCTCGTTATATTTTTTTATTTCCTCAACTTCAACTCGCAAACTTTTAAGTTCAATCCCTCGTTCCACCCTATTTTTTGTAAAATGCAACTTTTCACCAATGGTTATCTGAAAATTCCTTGCCGCCACAATTTCATATATTATTTTTTCTTTGCCTTCAAGTGCTTTATGCAGCAAATCAACAATGTTTTTCCCCCGATAAATCTCAATTTTATTTTTTACTACCCTATCTGCTTTTATTTTTTTTAATAACGGCAGAATTTGCTTCACCTCCTGCGTTTGCCGTTCAAGAATTTTCTGAATTATGACCGAATCCAAGGCCTCATAAACTTGCCGTGATTTATTTTTACCCACTTTAATCCAGCCTCGAGCCACCAGCCGTTTCACAATCGTCTGAACCGTGGTTAACGGTAAATCCGCCGCCAAAGAAATCGGCGTCAGAGTCGCCCGCCCGAGACTGACCAATTGCCAATAAACCATTATTTCATTTTGATTCAGCCCCAGCTGCTCAAACACCTCATGCAATTCTTGTTGCTCCAAAGTCGTCAAATTAATTTTATTCATATTTACTATTTTTTTCGTAGTTTAAAACATCTAATTTTGATTATATTTTAGCACAGTTAATCTTATAACGTCAACATCACTACGCTTTTATATACACCATTTCCCAACTTCTAGATATACTCATAATGTACTCTGTTCCTTACAATTCACCACCCACAAGACGTATCTTTTACCCCGGGCTTTCTTGACTGCCGTAGTTTCAACGAAGGCAGTAGCCTGGGAGGAGAAAACACATGAAAATCATCAACCCGCCGCGTCAAAGTGTCTTCACCCTGTGTGTGGTTTGCCCTCATTGCCAAGCTCGACTGGAAATAAACCAAAGCGATGTTTTCCGTTCCGAAAACTACAATAACTGTTACAACTACCACTATCTCTGCCCCTGCTGCCGCAAACACAATCATCTCGATAAAGACATAATCGATTCTCGCCTGACGCCGTTTGAACGCGACCGCGTCCCCAAGAAGCCGCCGGTTTACGATCTAAATGAATTGACCATGAACCACCCGGACAAAAACAGTATCAACTGGTTATAATTCCATAGCGCAAAAATATTCATCTCCACCAACACTAAAGGAAGTCGCGCATGAAAGTTGTCAAACATCCACCCGCGCCGGAAGACGCGAAATCCAATGAAATGAAAATGCTTCTCCGACAATTTGCCGGCTGGAAAACAACAGTCACACACAACAAAGATATGCATGGATCAGGCTGTGGCGCCAAACTTGAAATCACGCTTGAAGATTTAAATTTATTGTATTATCACGGCATGTTTTGCGGCCGGGGATATTATGCGGCGGTCAAATGTCCTGCTTGTAATCAATTCGTTGTTGTCAATCATAAAACACCCGAAAAACTTTGGCGCCTGATGACTTTGATCAAGCATGAATCATTTGGCGGCCTCGCAGAAGAACGTTAACCCTGCCTCAAAAGAGGTCCAATGAAAGTCCTAATGAAAGGTCGTCCTCAGCGCGGCTGGAGTATCGAAGCCACCTGCTCCGGCGCCGGTAACGGTAATGGCGGCTGCGGCGCTCGTCTGTTGGTAGAAGAAGCTGATCTGTTTCAAACCCGCAGCCATCACTACGACGGTAGTACAGATTATTATGTAACATTCACTTGCCCTGATTGCGGCGTTCAGACCGACCTCGATCGTGTTCCTTCATCGATCACTCGCAAGTTGCCCTACAAAACTCAGCAGGAACTTGGAAATTATTAAAAAGAGCTGAACCCAGCTCTTTTTTTCACTCATCATAATCTATCGATGTTTTCCTGCTGACAGCCGAGCTGTCAGCAGGAAAGCCAACTGATTCAATTGACAAAATGTGCCTTTCTGCTATTATTTACAGTCACCCACGAGGAGGAGAAAAATGGAACCCCATAACCACCAAAATGACCGAGTCGCTCTGACTTCTGACGCTATTATCATTACTGACTTTCTGTCGAATCAGCCGCTAATTACCCTGGTCCGCCGAAAGTATGAACCATACAAAGGCAAGCTGGTTTTTCCCGGCGGTCACTTTGAACCGGGGACATTCAATCCCAAAACCATGTCATTTGAAGGCGGAGACGCTTCCCTTGGCCACGTCACCAGTCGCGAAGCCAGAGAAGAAGCTAACTTTATTTTTAATCCTTACAGCTGGCGCGTTTTCCATGTTCTCGATCGGCCTGATCGTGATCCTCGGTCTGACATCAGACGAATCTCCTTCCCCCTGATTGCCTACCTCGATTCGAGCTATCCGGAACATCAGGCCATCTTAAAGGTCTTGCAAGCCAGCGATGATGCCGCCGCCGTTGAGAATTTGCCCCTGATGAATATTCATCCGGATGATATGGGCTTTGATCATTTTGTCGTGATTGATCTACTCCAGAATGATTGGGAAGAATTGAAGTCTGTTTGGCAATTTCGTAAAAAGCTCAACGATTTCCAGCATCGCTGCAACCACCTACCCCGCAACTGGAAAGCTCTCTGGAACGCCGATACCACAACCTGTATCCTCTACATCAACACCGACATTTTTTACTCGATTAAATTCTGCCCCTTCTGCGGCGCCGATCTAACAATTCAGCCATTCACGCCAACTGAGGGAGGAAGGAAGTACTCATGAAGATTGATGTTATTACATACGCTTGCTTGATTATCAGTGGAATTGGCGTGATTACCAGCATGTTTATCCATGAATTCAGTAAAAATTCAGTTAACATCAACACCGTGATTTTAGCCTTGACAACGGTTTGTCTCGGTTATAGCAGTTATCAGTTTTTCTCAATTGATCTTGCGGTCGCCATCACCATCAGCGCCCTCGCCGTTTTCATGGCCATTTTGCCAACCATTCAACTGATCAATGGCATTGGTTTCCTGAAATACAAGTTAACCACCAGAAACTCCCCCAACTAAATTATAAATTTTGAGTTAACCAACTCAATTTTTTTATTTTCGTGTTTCATTATTTATGATTTCCATTGACAAATAATTATCCCTATAATATTTTATCCAATTCATTCCACCTCTCAACCAGCCACCACGCGGAGGTCTCCATGTCGGTCCAAGTTGATTCAAGTACTCCCATTGTCAACATCGACCGCGCCCTTTTTGATCGGCTCAAGACAATGGAAATCGAAGGTGAAATTGAAATGTGGGATTATACCGCGCTCGAACCCCAGGGTTTTTGCCTTCAGCTTACAGGTTGTCGTGATGAGATTTTCATCAACCCCGAACTGCTCCATCAATTCGTCCTATCCAAAGGCGTGAATCCGCGGCGATTATCACAATCACTTACAAATTTCTGGTATCTAATCGTTCTTAGGTTGGTTGATACGCGTATCGAACTTCAAGAAATCGATTGTGAACGCCGGCCGGTTGGCCGTATTTTCTCGATCCCCGCCTAGACCCAACTTGAATCATTGATTCAAGTTTTTTATTTGTAATTATATTTTTTGTTTTTTTTCAACGACCATAAATATTTTTTTATTTGTTTCATTACCCTGTCGCATCTACTAAATTCGATTTGCATCTGCTAAAATAATCTATATGCCAACCACTCAATCACCTTCACCAAAAATTCATCAATCGATTTACTTTCTTCTCCTCTCAAACCTGCTTCCATTGGCCGGTGTATTATTTTGGGATTGGAATGTTGGCAGTATTTTACTTTTATACTGGATTGAAAATATCATCATTGGTCTATTCAACATTCCGAGAATGATCAAAAAGCCGCTCGGAAAATCCCGGGACAAATACGTATCAGACTCTACCGTAAAAACATTTATAATCGTTTTCTTCATTCTTCACTATGGGCTTTTTTGCCTTAGCCATTATTACTTCATTTCCCTTATCATGGAATTTGCCCGGACTAAGATTGAATTCGCCAATATCTTTTTTCCAGTCGCTGCCTTGATTGTGAGCCACGGACTGTCATACTTCAACAACTTTATCAAAAATCGAGAATATCTCCGCGGCTCAATCCAAAAACAAATGAAAGCTCCATATTCTCGAGTCCTCGCGACTACCTTTGTGGTTGTCTTTGGCGGCACCGTTTCCTTCTTTCTTGCCGAACCGCTTACCGCGCTGGTAGCTCTGGTTATTATCAAAACCATTTTTGATCTTCGCGCTCACAAACGTGTTCATCAGTTTAATTAGTTGCTGCCATTATATGTCAAACTTTACAGGCACACCCATTGACAAATAATCAAATATGTTATATAATGTATAATGCTTCTTACATAAGACTCAGCAACCACACACGGAGACCGCAATGGACATTATCGACATCATCTTCATTACTGGTTTGGTGATCGGAGCGGTACTCATGTTCTTTTCCTTGGTCTATATTGATGTCCGCTCTTGGCGTTGGTTCGGCCCTATTATTTGGTATGCCACCGTTGTAAGCTATTGCGCCGCCTCGATCTTCCAGTCGTCTCTCCCTTGGCTCCAAGCTACCAGGCCGGAACCGTTCGCCCCATTCGAGAAATTCATCGGTTCAGGTCTGCTTCTGCTCACAATCATTATCCATCTCTGGGTCTACCTCGACCAACGACCGCTAAGGCGAGCTTGAGCTTGAATCATTGATTCAAGTTTTTTTATTATCAAAAAACTTCAATCTTAATTGAAGTTCAATTCACAATAAAATATTCTCGACTATCGCCGCTCCAAAACCTCAACCCATCAGGGATGTTCTGGAATCTAAGACTCTCTCTTTCAAGAGAAACACTAAGCACCAAGGGCAAAACAAGCTCCGCCCAATCTGCGTGACCAAGAGTTGACTTCGTAATCAAACCACGCAGCACAACAGATCCGTCAGGAAGATGCTCGACCCCTCTGATCGTACCCCTGACCCAAACTCTTCGATGAACATTTTCCGTCTGAACAAATTCCACGGTCCGACCAATCTGATGTTGCACAAATCGTTCAAATTCCAAAGTAGTCATCTCCGCCATTGAGCCTCCCAACTATTTTCCTCCCCCTTATTCATAGGGGGGGCCGAGGGGGATTTCCCTCAACTGCCGTAAACATCCAAAAATATCTCCCCACCTTATCAAAAAAACTCCCCTACGTCAACCCCCCCCCTCTTTGTCACACTGAGCCTGCCTGCCGGTAGGCAGGGCTCTCGAAGTGTGCGCTGCCTAAAGATATTTTCTTTTTTTCAACTTCTCCGGTAAATACTCCTGCTCAGTCGAATCCTCAAGCGGTGTATATTTATAATCCTTCCCATAATTCAAATCTTTCATCAGCTTTGTCGGCGCGTTACGCAGATGCAGCGGCACCGGCAGATTACCAAACTCCTCCACATCTTTTCTAGCCCTTCCATAAGCCATATAAGTGGTTACATCCTTTTTACTTTTGGCGAGATAAATCACGCATTGCGTCAAATGCACATTGCATTCCGGCATCCCCAATTTATGACAGGCGTCAAAAACCGCGTTGGCCAAAAGCAAAGCCGTATTATTAGCCAAACCAATATCCTCCGCCGCGAAGCGCACCAATCTCCGAGCAATATAAATCGGATCTTCTCCACCTTCGAGCATTCTGGCTAACCAATAAACCGCCGCGTTGGCGTCGCCGCCACGCATTGATTTGTGCAGAGCGGAAATAATATTAAAATGTTCTTCCCCATTTTTATCATAAAGCAAATTTGATTTTTGCAGCACCTGCTTGATCAAATCAATCGTGATCTTTTTTTGCTGCGCCGCCGCCAGTTCCAAAGTATTCAAAGCGATTCGAGCGTCACCATTGGCCATCCGCGCCAAAAACAATACTTCATCTTTCTTTATTTCAATTTTTTTCCCTAATTGCTCTTCGCTAATCGCTCTTTGCACTATTTTTACCAGCGCCTCTTCTTCAAGCTTTTTCAGCACCACCACTCGACTGCGGGAAATCACCGCCGAATTCACTTCAAAACTCGGATTCTCAGTGGTGGCGCCAATCAAAACAATCGTCCCGCTCTCCACATGCGGCAAGAGAGAATCCTGTTGTGATTTGCTCCAACGATGAATTTCATCAACAAAAAGAATCGTCTTGATATTCAACCTCAAATTTTCTTTGGCTTTCTCAATCAAAATCCGCAAATCTTTCACCCCGCTTGACGTCGCGCTCATTTGTTGAAAATCCGAATTGGTTGTCCGCGCGATAATGCGGGCTAGCGTGGTTTTCCCTGTTCCGGGCGGCCCCCAAAGGATCATAGATGGGATATTGTCATCTTCAATCGCTTTACGTAAAAACGACTTTTCCCCCACCACTTCCTCCTGCCCGAAAAACTGCTCCAAACTCTCCGGCCGCATTCGTTCCGCTAATGGAATCATATTTAATAAAATTATAAAAAACCTAAATTCAAAATTCTAAACCGTTGTATCAAACAGGCGCAACCGCCTCTATTTGCAGCCTATTTGTAGTTTGCTTCGTCGTACCTCCTCGCAAAAATAATCTCTTTCTTTTGCTGCGAGGAGTACCCTGTAACGACCTGCCTGCCGGTAGGCAGGCGCGGCAGCCTCCACCAACAGCCCATTTGTGATTTTCTTCGTCGTACCTTATTCCCAGCACCTAATTCCTAGTACCCAGTTCCTAGTCCCTAATTCCTTACGCCTATTTTACCCCCAAATTTTAAAATCACCAAATAATAAGTTCCAACAAAAACTATCAATCTTTAATAACAAAAAAGACCGTTATTTAACGATCTTACTCCTCTCTGGTCCTGATCATGTCGACCAGCACCACCTCTCTTGGCACCTCACAGTAATCGCTCTCAGCCTTCCGTCGATCCTTCTTGCTGAGCTTCTGCTTCAGCATCACGACTCCGAAAAGCCGAACCAGTGTTCCATCCTGCTCGATCCGAACCACCGTATCATCGGCCAGACCAAAGCCACTGCTTTGCTGATCGAATCTGATTTCATTATCTTCATTAACTCTGACCTGCTTGACCGTCACCCCCTGAACGAATCCGTTGGTCCGGACGCTGTGGTGGATTCTTCCCACCATCCAGCGACCGATATTGACCACCGCAAGAAATTCTCCCCGCGTCAGCTCCTGTGCCACGAACACCTCCCTTCGATTTAGTTTACTGTTCGACAGCAACATTTCAAAGCGGCAAAAAAACCGTCTGCTCACTCTCCTGCTTCCACGTGACCGAGACTGAACACTCCTTCACCCGAAATCCGTTGGGCTCACTAATCGCAGTCAGCGCTCGAGACAAATCATTTGCCCACACGTCCTGAACCTCAAAACCAATTTGCGTCTGGTATCGATCCAAATACGCAGCTACGACTTCCTTGATCCGCTGCTCAAACTCTCGCCTTCTGTGCGGATGACAAGTCAAATCGTCACCGCTCCGATACCAATCAGCCACCGTATCGATACTGCCATCGAAAACAAAACTAACCCTAATATTGATATTTCTCTGTCCACCCATGATTGACGCGAATGTCTTCTCGCCCAAAGCATTACCATCAAGATAAACCTCGTGTTCAGTTCTCATTTGGCACTTCGAGAAAAAAGACACATCCTGATCATCAACCTCAAACACATGAAGAATTCTTGATTCTACCCCAGGAGAATGTTCTCCTAACGCCAAAAAACTCGATTCAATCTTATCCTTCAACCAAATCCGGTATTGGGATACGCTATACTGGCTTCTCCATGTGGAATAAAGACGGTCTGCCTTGTCGCGGGCTCTAAAAGCAACAAGCAACGCTCCAATAAATAATCCCACAAAAGCCGCCCCAAATACAACCCGCCAAACATCTACATCCATCACGTTTAATATAATCACCACAATCAAAGCAATTGCCGCTGGAATCCAATTTAGAAAAAGAAACTTCACCGACTGCCGCGCCTGAAATTTACGATGAAGCGCCACACCTTTTCTCATAATCTTTAGAGCTTCATCCTTGGTCATCGTCTCCCTCCTGTGGTGTTTGCGAACAACTAATTATACCGCGACATGATTATTTTGTCAAGAGTCAGCTAATTTTCCTCATTTTTTTAACTATTCTACACGGTTAACCGCCATTAGCTAAAATTATAACCACTATAACCAATCTTCACTTATATCATTTCAACTTATTTCTCCATATTTCAATTAATTTCACTTTTTACTCATCACGGCCAAAATGTATTTCCGCTTATACGCTCGATTATTCATTCGATAATATCCCTCCTTGCTCCACATCTCGATTATCTCAAAACCCTTACTGTAAAAATTTTTAAAATCATCCCGACTCCACACATGCTCTTTCAAATTTATTTCCGGTAAAATGTAGGTATCCGTCTCTTCCGCCGGAAACAGCTTTAACAATTGTTTGGCATTTTTGTCGCCTTCTTTGGTTAAGGTTCTAACCAAAAAATATCCATCCGACTTCAACACTCTGGAGACTTCTTTGATATAAATTTCACGTTCTTTTTCATCCAAAGAATTAGACGCGGTCAAATCCAAAACCAGATCAAACTCGTTGTCAGCCATGGGGAAAACGCCCCCGATGCTCTCATTAATAAAATCCACTTGCACCCCGACTTTATTTGCTTCATCTTTTCCCATTTTTATCGCGACTTCTGAAATCTCCATCGCCGTCACTGCCGCTCCCAGCTCCGCCAGATAAATTCCGTTTCTTCCGGTACCGGCGCCAAGATCCAAAACCTTTTTATCCTCTATGTCAAAACCGCGTTTCTTGATGATTTTCATCAATCGAAAAAAATCTTTCTGCGGCTTCAGACTTTTTGACAGCAATTTCCCTTGCTTGTACTCTTCTTCCCAAATATTTCTTTGCATATTTGTTTATTGACAAAACAATTTTATTGTTATAATATTTCCTGTCACCACCACGGAGGGGAAACATGGCCGAACTCTTCACTGCCGCAAAAGATCTCATTCATCGATTTGAAACTTTAGTTCAAGATATTGAAACCAAAAGGGCCTTAATCGCGGAACTGCGGCTAAATTTAACCGAATGTGAAGCCGCTTTCAAGCAATCCTGCCTCAAACTTCATGAATTTCAGCAGTCTTTACCGGAGCAACTGGGCGTTACTTTGCCGCCGCTCCCGGTTCAAAAGAAATCACCTCGTCCCACCGAGCCTGAGTCATCCGGCCCAAAGCAGTCCATCACCGACAATCTATTTTTATCCGTCGCCACTCTTGAGCTTAGCTGCCGCAGCACCAACTGCCTAAATAACAACGGAATCCACGGTATCCAATTCATTGGCGAGCTTGTCCAACATTCCGAAGCTGAGTTGCTGCGAACAAAAAACTTTGGTCGAATGTCATTAAGAGAAATTAAAGATGTCCTAGCCGAAAGGGGCTTATGGCTCGGTATGCAGTTTGACAAAGAAGATTTATTACGTACATTAATCACAAAGCTATCGATGACTTTTACCTTCAATGATCCGAAACACTGGAAATCTTTGTAAACCTCCAATCAACATCCAAACAGTCTTAACCGGCTGTTTTTTCGTCCCCGATATTTTTTCTTTTGATCAAAACTACGCTCAAAGCAAACAGAAACCACCACCCCACACTCAAATCATTTTTAAAATACGGCACATCCACAATTCCATGAACCAAAATCGTCGTCATTACCGCGATTAAAATCAAATAGATCGCCTGATTCTCTCGATAAGCCTTGAAATAATTATAAAAAAATTTAATCAGCAAAAAACTGAAAAATATCACACCCAAAATACCGAGTTCACTCCAAAAATTCAAAATTATATTATGAGGATATAGATAAATCTCAAATACACGCGCCGCGTGGTGATAGCCGGCAATCGCCGTTTGAAACCCTGCCAGTCCGCCGCCCCAGATTGGACTATCGCCAAGCATCTGAATCGTTTCCCGCCAAATTATCAACCTGATATTGCCGGAAAAATCACTCAGCGTCGCTTTGGCCATTACCAATGTTTGTATTTCCGGCACCAATAGAAGTACCAGCAGTCCAGCCGCCACCGTCATCAACGTTAAAACTCTTAGTTTCTTAATCAACAAACCCAAAATCAACCCTCCAACCAGCACCGCCACCATCGCCCCCTCGCTTTTCGCAAACCAAATCGCCGCCGCGCCACAAATTATCACCCAAAAATCTATTATCACGGACTTTAGTCCGGTCCACTCCATCATTCTAGCAAACCCTGCCTTGCGCGTTATCAACCTCCCCGCAAACATCACCACCACCGGCGCCAGATACAATCCAACCGCGTTTGGATACCCGAAAAAACTTGTCACCCGCCGCGTTTCCTCCGCCGCCCAGAGTTCATTGGGAATAAATTGTCCGGTTATTTTTTGGTAAATCGCCGCCGCGCTTACAATCACCGCCCCCACACCCCAAAAATTTATCAGCTGCCAAAAATCCTCTTTTGTTTTTATCGTGTTAATAATCACTACAAACAACAACATCGGCTCCACAAAATATGCCTTCCATACTCCAAGCGCCGCCAATCTAGCCGGTGAAAACCACACCGCCAACGTTGCCACGACCAATATTGCTAGCATCAACCACTTATAATTCGAAAAACACAACCCCTCGACCAGATTTTTGTAAAAATAAATAAATCTCAGCTTTTTTGTAAAAAACATTTGCCTTCTTTTTATAAAAAAAACCATTATTACAACCAAAATCATTACTTCCAACACCGTCATTGGTATTCCAGCTACATCAAATCTAATCAAATAAGTCGGCAAAGCCATAATCAAAAAACCCACCGCCAAATTCATCCGCCGCCAGCTTAAAACCGTAAAAATTGCCACAAAAATAATTAGTAAAACCATCTCCATATACCCAATTTATATCAATTATCTTCTATTTTTTCAACTAAACTTCTTTATTCCCCACTTTAGTGGATCTCCTTCACCCAACTCTTTTTATTTCCCACTTTAGTGGGTAGACTTTCATTGTTGACAAACTCGTTTAAATTTGCTATATTATCCAATTAGTTCATTACAACTAAACTCACTTATAGCGTTATGGTTTCACCCCGCGTCAGGAGATTTGCTCGGCAACTGGGCTGAGAGATCAGGCCTGACCCGGACTTGTCCAGGTCATCCATTGGTGATGGCTGGAAAGGCTGTTTCGTATGCGCCAAGGCTGTCTAGATTGTCTGAAGACTGTTGAGAAACCTTCACGAGGCTCATTTCTTTTCCCGCTCATTTTTAGTAGTGTAACCTTCTTTGTGCTTCTTTATAGCATTAAAAATTCTTCCCCCATTTCTGAATGGGAAACCAACCAAAAGGTTGTACTAATCATATTCTCTGTTTGCGCGTTATTCTCAGCTGTTGTCGGTCTTGTTTATCTTAAACTCTACTTTAAAAATCGTACTTATTACACCTTCTTTGACGCCGATAACCACGATCACCTTCACCGCGATCCACCAACGAAAACCGGTTACTTTAACACCGAGACCATTGATTGGTCATGGCATCCAAAACTTGATATTTGTTTGACCCACAAACAGCCGACAAATCTCTCTATTCTCAGCCCGACAATTATGATCACCGTCTCTGGCAATTCAGTCAGAACCATCATCCTCAACCCTGAGACCAAATCGCCGCATACCAACCAAACCTATGCGGGTTGGGATCTGAAAATCTCCTCAGTTATCAGCCATTCTCCGCACTTCATGGTGCGTATCGACGATCGAATTACCCCTAGGCAGCTCTTTCTAGATTTGCCTGACACCCTTAGTGTGATGATGCGCTTTCCGCTACAAGAACATATTTTCAATATTTTAACTGATCCGATTGTATTTAATCCAAACTGGAATATACATATCGCCGCCGCCAAAGACCGGATCGTCACCTGTAAAACCGAACATGATGAACATCTGCGCCGCCTCTACGCGGATCTGCAGGCCCTCGTTGACTTCATGTATTCGACTCGGAAACCCAGAGGAGCCAAATCAACAGAACTTTCACGTATTGTTCTGGAACGGTTTCTCCTCGATCATTTCCCTGACGATATTCGTTCCACCCCAAACCCTGAGATGCTGCTCCAGGCACAACGAAAAGTTCAGGAAATTCTCAATCCAACCACCGTCGCCACGCCGATTCCCGAAACCGACTTCGACACACCTGAGCCGACTGCGCCCTAATTAAAAAACTCGCCAAACTGCGAGTCTTTTTTTATAAATAATACCCGAGGTATATTTTATCACGCTCACAACCACATATAACCGCACACTCCCCTTTATCATGCTAAGCTTAGCCTGCCATAAGCTTGTCGAAGGGTGACAATAAAAAGATTTGATTATTATATAAACCGCCTTATTAACTATTTTATTAACCCATTATTAGAATTAATCAACTAGATTTCCAAATTTATTAACTATATATAACAATATATGACTATGTATTAACTCTTTATCTCTCTGCTTTTAACATCTCTCCCACCAATTCTCGTCTTATCCCTCTGATCAAAACCATCATCCCAAAATAAATCAGTATCGCCGCCAACAACACGATTAAAACATTTTGATCTTTGAGCAAATATATTCCTCCTGCCATAATTAGACTGGATATTAAACTTTTTATCAAAATCATCAGCTTCGGTGTAAATTTTATCACCTTATAAACCACCACAAACGTCCAAATTGTCACCAATATTTCCGAAAACACCGTCATCCACGCCGCGCCCCAAATTCCAAATCTCGGGATAAAAATCAAATACCCAATCAAAGTTAAAACCGCCGTCGTCAAATAACCCCACATCATGGTTTTTTGTTTTTGCACCGCGATCACAGAATAACCAAAAAGACTGGTGACAAAAATCGCGGCCGAGGCCCAGATGAGCACCCGCAAAATCTTGCCTGACGCCAAAAACTGCTCCCCGGCCACAAACACCATAATTTGATCTGATAATATCACGCCCCCAACAACCACCGGCACCGCAAAAATCATCAACGAATCAAATGCCTGCTGCATCAAACTTTTTAATTCACCCCAACGGTTTTCCAAAAAATGCATGGTCAAATGCGGCAAAACAATTCCCATATATACCGCCGGCAGATTCGTTAATATATCAACAATTCTATATGTCGCTCCATACAATCCCACTTCTTCAGGTCCTCTGGTCAAAGACAAAATAATCGTATCCATTCTCAAATACACCAAATTAAACGTGATCGATAGCGCGATCGGCCAGCTGCGGCTCATGATCTCGCGCCAAACATCAAAATCAAACGCCCATGACAAGGTAATATATTTTCTGGCGCACCAATAAACCAAAATGCAATTTATCAAACTGCCAATTGAAATCGCCGCCAAAATCATATAAATACTTCCTGAAAACCAAGCGACCATCGCCGTGGCACCAACCAAAAATATCCTGCCCGCCATTTCCGCTAGCGTCACCTCTGTCATTTTTAATTCTTTTTGAAACACTCCGGTCAGCGTTTGAATCAACGTAATAAAGAAAAACGATCCGGCTGTGATTAAAACCCCCAACTTCACCACGATTGAATACGGGAAAAACCAAATGATGAGCGGCGCCAGCCCAATAAAAATAAATGATGTGATCACTCTGATCGTCATGATATTACTCATCACCTTGCTTGAATCCCGCCGGCCATCAGCCAGCATTTGAACCGCCGTTAGACTAAAACCGAACTCCACCAATATTCCAAAAAATTGCATGAACGCCACGATTGTTATATAAAAACCAAAACCCTCCTGCCCGAGATACCGCGTCATTATTGCGACCGTCACGAGGCCCAAAATCAAACTAACCAGCTTGCCGCTGATTTGAATCAATGAATTTCTGGTAATGTTTTTATTTACACTCATAAACATCTTCTTTCTCCAATCATTCTATCATATTCACCGGCTCGAGAAAACCATCTTGACATTTGCCCTATTTCGCTGTAATATTTCATGAACTCCAACAAGGAGGTGCGAATGAGCTCAGAAACTTTGTCAACCACTCTCAGCGTTTTATTGTACATCGCAATCACGCTTGGGGCACTCACCTTCTTGCGAGACAAAATTAAGAACACTCTTCTCTGCATTATTGTCGCCGCTGGCGTTGCCTATCCACTCCTGCTTTTAGCCAAAGTCGCTCTCTTCATTGTTCTCGCCGGCCTGATCGGTTATGGAAGCTATACTTTGATCAAAGATCATATTGAATCCCTGCCGTTACGTCTACTGGCAACCGTGGTCATTTCAATTGCCACCTACTTCTTGTTCAAGTTGCTGTTTGCTCTTATCGCTTGGCTGCTGCCGGCCATTTTGCTGGTGCTTTCCGTCATCTTTGTTTACCGATTGTTCTTTGCCCCAAAAAACTAACCATCACCGCTGCTCATTGCAGCACTCACCCCGCTGGCCTTGAGCCGCCGGAAGGAGGAGCCGATGAATCCATTTCTTTTCTTTACTCTCGTCTGGATTGGCGCTCGTTATGGCACCCGCCTAGTCAAGTGTCGTACTCAGGAAGACTGGAAGGTTTTGCTCAAGGAAATCAAGGACCGTGAATTTGTAAAGCCGCTCGCGGCTACTACTGCTGCAGTTGAAGTCGGAATCGAACGTGCCGACGCTTGGATTGACCAGCAAGTAACTAGCTACAGCGAATCCCTGCCCAAGTGGTTCGATACAGTCGAAGCCATGATCGACAAGAACTTTGAGCAGTTCTCCCACCTGGTTGATGAATTCAAAAAGCGTTGGCAGCCCGCCGATCAAGCCACCGAGGCCGAGCCAACCAAACCAACCGAACCGAAGGATCAGCTCTAATCAACTAACAGAATCAACGATTCTGTTTTTGTTTTCAACCCACCGCCCCCCAAACCATCCACGCCCCCCATCACGCCCTCTTTCGCCCCCCGTTTTCATTTTTCAAAAAACCCCGCTCTCACGGGATTTTTTTAATTATTTTTTCATTTTCAATTGCCTCAATTTAAAGATGATCATGCTTTTCAAAATTCGTTGAGCTTCTTCTCTGATTTTTTGATCTCGTGGCAATATTTTTGTCTCGCCCTTTACGTATCGATCCAAAACCTCAGCTCGTTGATCCAATTTTTCGCCTTTAACCAAATTAACAATTTCATCCGCGCTCTCCCACGCACGGTCAATTAACGCCTGCAACCGCTCCCGATCAACTTCACTAATTTGGGGACGCAAATCTGTTAGTCCTGATGACCGTTTAACTTGCTTTAAAGTCATCACTCGTTCCATCATTTTTTTCTTCGCGGTTTCAATATCCTCTATTTTTTTATAAATATCATACGGTAGTGCTTCCGCTGGCACTTGAGTCAATTCCTCTATGTTTATCGCCCTTGTCGGTTGCTCCTGTGGATCCCAATCGCCCCAATTCGTAAGAGGCGAAACCACCCGCATTTCCCGAGCCTTAATTGCCGCCTCCCGCGCCACCCGACTCTCAGGCGATGTCCCCGGTTGAATTATCACCGGCCCCGACACTGTCACCGGCCTCGATAATCCCGGAACCCGCCGGATCGGACTACTCTCTTCCGGATCAATCAAAACATTTAAATATCCTAGCAAACGTCCCATATTTTGATCTTTATCTGACCGATCAAGCAACGGCAGCAGTTGTTCAGCTTCAATAACGGATAAATTCAACTCTCTAGCCTCTCTGACTTTCCCTGCCAAGTCTTTATAATATCCAACCAACGCCTCAAATGTTTCAAAACTCCACCCGCTTGCCAGTTCCCGCCTTCGCCGTTCCGGACCTTTATACCGCTCGGCTACGTCAGACGATTCTGCTGATTTTACATCGGCACCAAGTCCGGCCAAGCCCGCCCTGAGTTCCCTTTTTCTTTTTTCATCCGCTTCCACTCTTGCCGCCTGTTGCTCCGCCACCGCCTTCAAAGCCGCCGCCGATATTTTTGGTCTATTCGCTTTTCTCTCCAACATTGCCTTCAATTCATTATGAACAAACACCTTCAACCCAGCCTCGGTCACCCGCTGACCCGCGATCCCGTCAACCAAAACCAAAAGCGCTTGCAGTTGTTCCGCTGTTATAAATCTTTCCATTTTTATTCTTATATCCTCTTTTTTTAGCGCTTTCAGCGCTCGTTCTTCTTTTCCTGTTCGAATTCCCTGTTCAATTTTTGACAGAAATAACGTTTGTGTTCTCTCTTCCGGCTGAACCGGCCGCTCCATTGTTGTCATAATATAATTTTATTTTCCTCGTCTAATTCCAAGCCTCTGATACCATTTTTGTTTTAACGGTTTAACCGGCTGCACCGCCGGCATTTCGCGAGCGTATCTGGTAGTATCCCGAGCCACGTCGGCGGAGTGTCGTCCCCGGTCAATCCACGAATCATCGCCACCGGACACAGGCTTCATCTCATCGACACCCAAGCCGGCCAGCTCTTCGCGCTTTCTAATCAAAGCTGCGTCATCTTCTTTCACTGCCATTTGCCTTTCATCTTCCCAATATTGTTTAGCCGCCTCATAAACCTTCGGCAACACCTTCATTTGGAAAGCTTTTCCCAACGCTCTATACTTCTCCGTCGACATCAAAAAGTTTGCCAACGTTTCCATTTGCTGCAAGACTCCCTGACGGTTCAAAACAGCCTCGGGCACCCGTCCGGTTTTCACCATCTGATTGACCAAATCTCTGGCCTCCTCAGCCGCTGATTCCAACGACGCGAAGCCCAATCTTTCCGCCTCTGCATCCGGAGATCTGACAATTGTTAATTCCGGTTTTTCATCTTTTTTTTCGAAATTTTGTCCCTGTTGTGAATTCATATAAAATCATTCTTTCAATGCTTTTTTATTCGATAATTCAAACACCGCTGATACTACCTAAATTTATTTGACCGGATCATTTCCTCCCTTTGACCATGGATTACACCTTACAATCCGCCAAACCGCTTTAAACCCGCCCCGTAATACCCCATATTTTTCAATCGCCTGATACCCATACACCGAACACGTTGGGTGATACCGGCAAAAACCATCAGGATATAAATATTTAAAATGTCCGTGATCGGGAGACAGTGTTTTTTGATATATCTCAATCATCTTCACCACCAGCAACCTCGGCCGCAATTTGTTCATAAAAAATACATTTTTGTTACAAACTTTATTTGACTCCAACCCTACGCTCTGCTCCTCCCTCTTCACCCGTTCATAGTTCCTAGTTCCTCTTTACTCTTTGCTCTTTACTCTTCCCTCTTTACTTCTCCCGCACTCTAAATCAACCTAATTTTTCTCAACATCCCAACCACATCATCCTCGATTTGTTTAAAGGTCAAATTTTTCGCCGCCGGCTGTATCACCACCAAAACATCTACTTTGCGGTTGAATTGTTTTAAATTATTAAAAAATATTTCTCTAACCTGGCGTTTAACTCTGTTTCTGACCGTAGCCCGTTTATCAACCTTGGTATTTATAATAAAACCAATCCGATTTGAACCTGATTTAACCAGTTTGGTTTTAATCACAAAATTATTTGATGACACCGAATAACCACCGTTTACTTTGAAATCCCGGCCAAAAAAACCATCAAACTCCTTTTTCTTCGTTATTCTATTTTCTTTTGGTAGCATATATCGAAATTATATCACACTTTATTCGTTAAACAACGTTATCTTAAATACCCCTCCATCAACTCACAATAATTATTCTCACGTATGATAAAAAAACGGCTTTATTGCCCGTTTTTCCTAGTTTCAAATTTATCGATCAGACGATGTCATGCTGGCACGGCCCTTATCGCGACGGCGTTTCAAAACCTTTCGTCCGTTTTTGGTTTGCATCCGGTTGCGAAAACCATGCTTCTTCAATTTTTTTCGTTTATTTGGCTGATATGTTCGTTTTGGCATATGTAATATTATCACCATTCAATCGGCTGCAACCTACTTCAGCTCCTCTCGCTGTTATAGATTCGCATGATGATGATGATATTAATAATAATTTGGTCATCACTATCATACACAAATATCCGCTCTGTGTCAAGCTTTCTCCACGATCGTCTCTTGACAAAAACCGATTATAATCATAAGGTATTATTTAATCACGTTCTTTTCACCACCCAAAACCAAAGGATCACGCAATGAGCATGACTGATTTTCTTGAAATCACCAAGAGGCGATTTCACCAACTTCAAAACACACCCGTTCCCGGCCCGGCCGACATTCTGGAGACTCTAGGCTGTGAGCTGTGGCTTTTAACCGCCTGCAACGCTCTGGCCGCCTCACCGCTACTGGCGCGACGCATTGCTGCTCTTGGAATGCTTCAGCGCCTCTGGTCTCCAACCTCGCGACATGAACGCTGCCTTATGCTTCATGTTTCATCCGAACATTCTCTTGTTTTGACTTTAAAAGAAAATTTAGCTCTAATTCCAACTCCGGCCTGGGAAACCGTTATTGCTCACGCCGACAATGAAATCGCTTTGTTGGCCGATCAATATCATAACCTTTGCCATTGCCTTGGAAGCGAAAACCCCACTGTGGTTGAGTCTCTTTTACTTGCTGCCATTCGCCGCCGCGATGAAATTCAAAGCATGATCACTGCTTTACGTCTTGCTCAAAAACCGATTACCACCTTAATAGAAAGTCTGGAGCCATTGGATAACCAATTCAAACCGCTGACTGATAACTTTCACAGCCTTAATTTTTCCAAATCAGTCTCCGATCACCTAAATGCCGTTTCATGGTGCGAACCAGAATCCTGGTGGGGTTTGATTAATGATCAACTGATCGGATCGGACGCTTTTGACCCAAACGACACCACAGGAGAATCACATGACTGACGTGACCGAAATCTCTGCCAGACTAAAAAACAAGGCCGCCAATTTCAACCGCCTATGCCAAACGTTACCGTCACCGTGGAGCCTGATTCAAACATCTGACTGTGAACCTTGGTTATTTGAGTCGATCTTGAACTTCAGCCACCCCCTCAACTTTAGCGGCAGTCTGGCTGTTTTAGGTCTCCTTGGTCGCTTTTACCGCTCGAGAACCACTCAATCTGACGGAACACCTTCGGACACGACTGTCGATCTATCTGAAAAAATCACCGACGCCCTGCGGCCTCTCCCCGATTCTTTTTGGGACACGGTGTGTCGACGACTCGCCAACGAATTGCCCATTCTTTTCGAGCGCTACTATGCTCTTTGCGACCTAAAGGATGATGCCAAAGATTTGGTTGATCGTAAAACCTCGTTCATTTATTTCATTCATCGCCGAGACGACCTTGAAAACACCGTTTATCTTCTCACGCTGATGTCCAAGCTTGAACCTCATATTACACTCACACAAGATTTGTCTCGTCTCGATGATATGAGCCGGTCTCTGCTGATAAAAAATCCTCACCTCAAACTAAGCCTTCATGCCAACGATCTGGCCCACCTCTCAGCCGTTGGCCGTTTGGAGCGCGCTGCTTGGTGGGGTTTGGTCAACGGAAAGTTTGTCGGCCACTCGCAGCCGGCCGCCTAGTCATCCAATTTTCAACCCATCCAGTGAAACATCACTGGTTTTTTATTTCTCCAAACCAAAAGCGCGCCATCTGTTATCCCGCGGCCACTCTCGACGGCGCATATTTCTTGCCAAATTATTATTCATCGCCTAAGATAAAACCATCAACCACAAACTTATCCACAGATTAATCACAAAAACTGTTCTAACCGCCATTTTATCCCCAACCAACTCCGTGCTAAAATAACCTCGCTGAATCCGACATTCCTTCGTCGAAAATAAAAATTTATTCCCACAAATATCTTATGGAAGAACAAAACAAAAAACTTTGGGAGGCGGTCTTGGCTGATTTGGAGTTACAGCTAAGCAAAGCCAGTTTTACTACCTGGCTCAAAAATACCTTTGTTGTTAGTAATCATGATGGTCGAATTATTATTGGCGTCCCAAACACCTTCTCTCAGGCTTGGCTCAAACAAAAATACCACCAATCCATTTACAAAATCATTCAAAACAAATCTGAAATTCGGATCAAAAGCATTGATTACAAAGTTCAAAGTCTCAAAAATTTCAAAGAGCAGTTGGAACAAGCCAAAAATCAACCCGCTCCAGCACCAACCTTCAGCAAGCAGGAAAACACCATTTCTCAAAACCTTCGATCTGTTTCTTCCGGCTTCACCCCCGAATATGGTTTGAATCCCAAATATACTTTTGACAGTTACATCATCGGCAAAAATAACGAGTTGGCTCACGCCGCGGCTAAAGCCGTGGCTGATAAACCCGGATTTTCCTACAACCCACTATTTATTTATGGCGGTGTCGGTCTGGGCAAAACCCACCTATCTCAATCGATTGGCAACCACATCTTGCAAAAAGACCCAAACAAAAAAATTGTTTATGTTACCTGTGAACAATTTACCAATGACTTTATTTCTTCAATTCAACGAGGCAAACCAGAGCGTTTTACCGCGACCTACCGAACCGCCGACGTGCTTTTAATCGACGATATTCAGTTTCTTACCGGCAAAGAAGGTACCCAAGAAGCCTTTTTCCACACCTTCAACGATCTACACCAAAAGAATAAACAGCTTGTTATCACCTCTGACCGCCCGCCAAAAGCCATTGCCACGTTGGAGGACCGCCTTCTTTCCCGTTTTGAGTGGGGCATGATTGCTGATATTTCTCAGCCGGATTTAGAAACGAGAATCGCCATTTTAAAGCAAAAATGCGTCGAAAAAGAGTTTGCGCTGGAACATGAAATTGTCCAGTATATCACCATGAATATCCAAAACAATATCCGTGAACTTGAAGGCGCCCTAAACAAAATTATCGCTTATTACCAACTCAACCGGGTGGAGCCAACCTTGGAAAACGTCAAGAATATCCTTTTTTCCATCTCTTCTGCCGGCCGCAAAAACGATTCTTTATCAATCAAAAAACTGCTTCAAACCATCAGCGAATTTTATGAAATCAGCGAAGATGATCTTTTAGGTAAAAGTAGAGAAAAACGCTTTGCTTTTCCCCGCCAAATCATCATGTTTTTACTTCGCGAAGAATTAAACTACTCTTATCCGACCATTGGCGCAGAAATCGGCAATCGAGATCACACCACCGCCATGCATGCTTATTCTAAAATTTCCAACAATTTGGAAAATAATGAAAAGCTGCGCCAGGAAATAAACTTAATTAAGCAAAAATTATACAATTAACCTCTGTTTTGTGCTGATTTTTACTCATTTATTCCACTGTTGACAATCTGTGCACAACTACATTTAATCGGTTTATAATTCTGTGATTAAACCCCACCAAAATGGGGGTAAAAATCCTTTAAAATAAGTTTAAATCTTATCCCCAACCGTCGTCCACCGGTTGTCCATATACTTATATACACCCCCTGTTACTTAAATTTTTTCTTAAATAAGCTCCAGTTGGGACTTATCCCTTCAATCCACAGCCTTATTATGTATTATTATTGTTTATATATATATATTTATATTTAAAATATAAAACACATATGAAAATCATCTGCACTCAAGAAAACCTCTCGTATGGATTATCAATTACCGGACATCTAGCCAATAAAAACGTAAACCTTCCAATATTAAATAATGTTTTAATCGAAGCGAAAAACGATTCGATTAAATTTTCAACCACCAATCTGGAAATTGGAATAAGCTGCGTTGTTCGCGGTAAAGTTGAAACTGAAGGTGTGTATACCGTAGACTCAAAGCTTTTATCCGACTATGTTGGTTTACTGCCGGTTGAACCGGTTGAAGTAGCTTTAGTTAAAAACGACTATCTGAACATTAAATGCAAAAACAATAACACCAAAATCAAAGGCATTCCGGCCGACGACTTCCCCGTTATTCCTGAAATTGAAAAAAACAACCCATACCACGTATCCGTTGCTAATTTCAAACAGGCCATTGCCCAAGTCATTTTTGCCGTTGCCAACTCGGAAACCAGACCGGAAATCAGCGGTGTTTATATTTCTTTTAATAACGAACCGGGGCGCCTGACGATGGTTGGTACGGACAGTTATCGTCTGGCCGAAAAAAAAGTTGCCGTATCAGGCTGCACCGACGCTCGAAATATGATTGTTCCGGTCAAAACCCTGCAAGAAGTTCTTCGAATTTTAGGCTCTATCAAAGATGATGCTGAAGCCCCTGAAAAATTGGATATTTATGTTTCCGACAACCAAATTTTGTTTGTTGTTAATGGGGTTGAGATCATTTCTCGTTTGGTTGAAGGGCAGTATCCTGATTATAAACAAATTATTCCTAATGAGGCTAAAACCAAGACGAAAATTGATACTCAAGAACTAACAAAAATAATTAAAACCACCGCCTTATTTTCAAAAACCGGCATTTTCGATATTAATTTCGAATTTCTGCCGGAAAACAAAAGCGTTGTTATTTCCTCAAACAACATTCAGGTTGGTGATAGCGTCTCAGAGGTTGAGGTTCAATTCGAAGGCGACAAAAACGCCACCACCCTCAACTTCCGATTTATTCTCGATGTTTTGAGCGCCGTGAATTCAACCGAAATAACCTTTGATGTTATTGACAACGCGGTTCCATGCGTTATTAAACCTGCCGGCGATGACTCTTACCTTTACATCATCATGCCGATTAAACAATAAATATAACTGGGTTTACTTTGTTTGATTAAAATAAAACACTGATACTTTCAGTGTTTTTTTATAAACTCAGAGCTGTTGCTCAGTTTTCTCTTTCCACCCTAGTGTAGCCAGAGATTAATATTACGCCCACGTTGATCTACACTTGAAGTCGAGACGCGATTCATGATGAATTTAATAAGTCGTCGGTATGTCAAAATGTAGAGCGTGTACATCAATAGAGCGGGGGTGTAACACCCAAGCGTGAAGTTCATTCCGTTGACCAACAACGCTACCCAAACGAGCACCAACAAAAGAAACTTGATTGTCAGTTGTTCCTTGTTGATATAATAATCCATAAACATACCCTTCGCAACCATAATTTTAACCAATCTCGGCGCGTAGTACTCAGGTTCAGCCCTCATTTTTCGCCACATCCAGTAAAGCCAAAAACAAACAGTCATGAAAGCGATGGAAATGACAATCAGTTGAAATGAAATTACCCCGGAAAGAATTTTGCCAACAATGTTGTCCATACCGATAAGCATCAAAATAAACAAACCAACAACAATGAACGATCCGATGCTGAAGCGGATAATGGAAGTTCGTCTCCCCTGTCTTTTTTCTGACGCGCTCTTTTCAGCTTCGCGATCCCAAACACCCAAAACAAACTGTCTTTGGTTTGCATCCAAATCAGACGCTTCAAGCTTTTCACGGTCTGTTTGTGTTCTTGTTCCGGTGTCACCCATAGCGACCTCCTCCTTTTGGGGTTTTACGACAATATAGAATAACAAAAAAATGTTCATTTGTCAATAGGTAACCAAAACCATTGATCAAACAAAATTTATTTATAAAAAAAGCCGACATCTGTGTGTCGGTTTTTTGATCATTAAAACGTTGATGAGGTAATCAGCGTCTATCTTTCTCTTGGTGCCAGCATGCCCGTAACATTAAAAATCCCAAGCGATCTTTTGACCGTTTGAGTCCCATCTGGGTTGTTGTTGACACTTTCTTCGTATGTTCCAATTCCATTTCGTCCAAAGGCTCTGAGGAGATAGTGGAAACAGATGGGGATAGTGATGACTGACGCCAACACAATAAACACCGAGGTTAGAAACACCAACAGCAGACACATGATAATTATCATCAGGACAGCATTGTCTAAAACAAAAAATAGGATTTTTGCCCAAAGTGGCAGCTTGGTAACTTCCGTGCTCTTGATTTCGGGCTGATCCATGTTTTTCCTTCCTCCTGTGGGGATAGCAATATTATATTATACGCCATTTGATATTTTTGTCAATGCACATAACCTTCACTATATGATAATGAGTCAATTGACTCCAGCTTACAGCTGGTTATATTTGCAGGTGAAAAAAAACAAAAAACTGAAAATATATTCAGCCTCTTTGTTTGATGGCCGCGCCAGCCGAAGCTCTACGCAGTAAGAGCGTAGGCTGGTGGGCAAGGCGGGAATCGAACCCGCACGACGTATAAGGTCACTGGATTTTAAGTCCAGCGCGTCTACCAGTTCCGCCACTCGCCCAAAATTTTAAACGGTCATGGCGAGTAATCAGACCTTAACCTGCCTGCTGTAGTTCCACAAAAAAGGAAGGGAGGTAGGTTCCGCTGTGTCCGCCGAAGCTTAAGCGTAGGCGGACCACTCGCCCAATATAACAAAATTCTAAATCTAAAATAATAAATTCTAAAAAATGATGGCTGCCGATTTAGAATTTAGTATTTATAATTTAGAATTTAAATTTTGGAGCGGCAGAACGGACTCGAACCGTCGACCTTCTCCTTGGCAAGGAGACGTTCTACCAACTGAACTACTACCGCCCGATTGTAAACTCACGAACCTATTATAGCAAAATATATCCGATTGTCAATCTTTGAAGCATTTCCGGGTGCTTGCTTATTATCCACCCATTATCTATGATATTAATGTACCCACAGGAAAGGAGTTTTAGCATGACCAAACCCATTGTAGCTATAACGGATGAAGAGCGCCGGGCCAACTTTAAACTCTTGATGGCTCACGCCATGGCTTGGTTCAATTTGTCCGAAGAGGAAAAACGTCAGCGCGATCTGGAGCGAATGCGGCGAGAAGCCAAGACTGTGGCTGAGTGGGAGGCGCTTTTGGGTTGTGATGAAGCGCCATATACTGTTTTTGATCTCAACAATGATTATGGCTTGGACGCTCCGCGGATTAAATCGATTACTGATGAAGAGCGCCGAGCCAGATTTGAACTCTTGACTCATCATGATTCTCTGGACGATAAACACTAGCCAATCAAACCCGAAGCTGAACCCAGCTTCTTTTTTATTCCAAATATATTTATTCCGCCGTAAATGTTATAATCTTTTATATGTTTTTATCATTTGTCACAATTTTTCACAGCGCTTTTTTAGTTTTTCTGGTCCAGCCGCTTATTGGCAAAGCTCTCTTGCCGTGGTTTGGTGGTTCTGCTTCGGTTTGGGTGGTATCCCTCGTGTTTTTTCAGGTTATTCTTTTTCTGGGGTATTTGTATACCCACGTTATTGTCAACAAACTGAACGCGTCCGCCCAAAAAAAACTCACCATCCTGATCATTGTTGTTTGCGTTTTGACCCTACCCATTATTCCCACTGATTATTTTAGCGATTTTGCCGCCACCCACCCCACCAGCAGTTTATTAACACTACTGTCATTAACAATTGGCTTGCCGTTTCTTTTGTTGGCTTCAGCCAACCCAGCAATTCAGTCACTTTTTTCTCGACGTTTTCCCGACCGGCCACCATATTTTCTCTACGCAGTGTCAAACGCCGGCTCGTTACTTGGCTTGTTGATTTACCCCGCCTTGTTTGAGGTTCAATTGTCGGCGATCAATCAAGCCAAAATTTGGTCTGGATTATTTGTCGTTTTCTCCGCCCTTTTTTTGTTTTTGATTTATTCCGGTAATAAAAAACAACCCACGGCTCAAGAAGTTACCCCAATCGATAGAATTAACTGGCGGCTCAAAGCGCCTTGGGTGATTTTCCCCGCCTTAACAACATTGATGTTGGTGGCGGTATCGAGTCATTTATCTCAAAACATCGCTCCCGTTCCTCTGTTATGGATTGTGCCGCTGTCTATTTATTTATTAAGTTATATTTTAAGTTTTAGTCGGCTGCAACTGTATCGCCGCCGCCCCCTTTTTCTGATTTTAATGTTTGTCTCGGCCAGCATGATCATTTCATTGGTCCAGCCTCAAGTGGGCTTGTCATTTCTGTGGCAGGTGATTCTCATGGTCCTGAGTTTTGGCTTCCTTTGCTATATCGGACACGCGGAAGTATATTTGTCCCGCCCTCAGCCGGCTTCGTTGACCACATATTATTTATATCTTTCGGCCGGCGGAGCTTTGGGTGGGATTGTTGGCTCTTTACTTCTGCCGGTTTTATTCCCTGTGTATTATGAACTGCACTTGGTGATTATTTTATTTGTTCTAACTACTATCGCCGTTTATTATTTTGACCGGAATTTTTATTTCAATCGTACCAAACACAATCCAATCTGGCTGATATTTTTAATTATCCCGACAATTTTTATTTTTTATTTGATTGAGTCGGTCCGCTATCAAATCGCCGGCGCCGAATATTTGAGCCGAAATTTTTATGGCACGATTTACGTCGGCGATCGCCATGACAAAAAATCCGGTTTGGATTACCGGGTTCTAATTAACGGACCGATTGTCCATGGTTTGGAGGTGTTGGATTCGGGCGTAGATTTTCGTCAAACCACCTATTACTCCAAGTCATCCGGTGTGGGCTTGGTTCTGGACAATTTTTCTCAAGCCTCAAAGCGGGTTGGGGTTATTGGTTTGGGCACCGGTTCTTTGGTTTCATATTGCCGTCCCGGTGATTATTACCGGTTTTATGATATTAATCCTGATATTATGACCGTCGCGAGAACCCAATTCTCCTATTTGGATACCGCTGCCTGCGAGTATGATCTTGTTTTGGGTGATGGCCGCGTAACACTTGATCGTGAACCGAATAATAATTTTGATATTTTAATTATCGACGCCTTTTCCAGTGACGCCATCCCCACTCACCTACTCACCGCCGAAGCGTTTGATATTTATCTCCGCCACTTGGCTCCAAATGGCGCTGTGCTGTTTCATTTGTCAAATCAATATGTGGACTTGCGTCCGGTCGTTTCCGCCCTTGCGGCGCATTCTGGGTACCACAGCGCCTTGATTGAGACCGAAGCAGATAGCTCAAAGTTAATCTATTCTTCAACTTGGTATTTATTGAGTCGAAATGAGTCGCTGTTTTCAATTCCGGCCATCAGCCGCGCGGTTACACCAGTCTCAGCGGGCAACGCGGACAAATTATGGACCGATCAGTCGAGCAATATTCTTTCCGTTATAAAATAAAAACCATTAACACGATATTTGATGATTTTTTCAAGAATAAAAAACCAACGCATAATAATTAGGAATTATTAAAATCAAAAAAGATATTGCAATTTAGGCTAGATTAATCTATGATTATTTTACCAAAGCATTTCCCTCAGAGCGAAAGGAGTTGATAAATGCGGACAACGATGGAAATCATGAGAGCGAGTGCGAAAACCATGGAAGAATGGGAGCGGCTAGACCCTCCCCGAGAAGCCCCGTATGCGACTTTTGCGTCGAAGGAAGATTTTGGACTTGGTGGTCCGAGGCTAAAAAGCCAAAGAAAGCCGCGGCACTCGAAAAAAATGTCAAAACAAGTAAAAAATAGAGACTAAACCGGTCTCTTTTTTGTTAACGATACATCGATAAGGTGTTTTATATTTAAAAAGAAAAGAGCATCGTTGATACGAAGCTCTTTGTCAGGGGGCGTTTTTGCTTGCCTTGAAATTGACGGGTGCCGATGGTGGGGGTCGAACCCACACGACCTTGCGGCCACGGGATTTTGAGTCCCGCGCGTCTGCCAGTTTCGCCACATCGGCCATTACCGCTCCTAGTGAGGTGCGGATTTTATTTTTCAAAATTAGAAAGATCAGTCAAATTCAGCTCGATCGATCAGAACCTTGCGCGCTAAATCGCGATTAAACCTCCGGTCGCTGGTACGAATCGCTTGCTTTGCTCCATGTACCGCTCGGGCATGTCCGCGATGTCCCTTGTTGAAGTCATTGCCGATGCGGGTTGACCTTCCAGAAAGCCTTGAAACAGCAATCTCTTGGCATGATCTGTCTCGAAATGATCCCTGATCCACGAATCCCCTTTGATGGTTTGTCTTCATCGTTTCCTTCCGGTTCGATTTCGATGATTGTGCCAACGGAGGGGATCGAACCCTCATGACCTTGCGGTCACGGGATTTTGAGTCCCGCGCGCCTGCCTGCCGGTAGGCAAGTCTGCCGATTTCGCCACGTTGGCATTTGGGAACTTTCAGCTTTTTGACTTCGGTTTTCAGGCCTAATGTCTGCCCCCGGTTCCCCATTGTGAACAATGGGAAAGTGCGAGAGAAGGGACTCGAACCCTCACGGTTGCCCGCTGGAACCTAAATC
>DOZJ01000001.1:0-43221 GCA_003518055.1 Candidatus Falkowiibacteriota bacterium | reverse complement strand
CCAGTGCGTCTGCCAATTCCGCCACTCTCGCGTTCGTGCCGGGACCGGGACTCGAACCCGGACGGTTGGTTTATGACCGGAGGATTTTAAGTCCCCAGCGTCTGCCGATTTCGCCACCCCGGCGTTGAAAAGGATCAATATGCTATTATAGCAAAATACACAAAACTTGTCAATGGCTATCATTGTTTTTATTCATATTTGTAATAAAAAGAGCGAATTCATGCTTCATCTCAATTAATTCCACAATTGCACCACCTCAGCCAGACATTCACCAACAGATTCAGTTTCATTGTTAATGGAATCGTTCTTTATTCCCCTTCTCCCAATCATATGTTAAAATATTCCCATGAATATCGATAATCACAACCACCGAGTCACCGCTGCCGGCGCCAACCCGGAAGACCAAGCGCTCGATTGCAGTTTGCGGCCCAAACATCTGTCTGAATTTATCGGCCAGCAAAAAATCAAGGACAATTTGGGTATCTCAATCGCGGCCGCGCACCAGCGCGGGGAGCCGATCGAGCATGTTTTGTTGTATGGCCCCCCGGGCTTGGGAAAAACCACGTTGGCCCACATCATCGCCACAGAGATGAATGCTCCGATCAAAATCACCACCGGTCCGGCAATAGAAAAGTCCGGCGACTTGGCCGCCATATTAACCAACCTGGAGCCGGGGTCGGTTTTGTTTATCGATGAAATTCATCGGCTCAGCCGCATTGTCGAAGAAATTTTATATTCGGCCATGGAGGATTTTGTTTTAGATATCGTCATCGGCAAGGGGCCGTCAGCCAAAACCCTGCGCCTTGATTTGGCTCCGTTTACTATCATTGGCGCCACCACCAAACTCAGCAAACTCTCCTCCCCGCTTCGTGATCGCTTTGGTCACATCTTCCGCCTCGATTTTTATGATCATGATGATATTCGCCAAATCATTCGACGCTCATCTGAAATTTTAAAGGTTGATTTTGTTGATGAGAGTTCAACCAGCATTGCCACGCGCGCTCGCCGCACGCCTCGGATCGCCAATCGCTTGCTCAAACGAGTTCGTGATTACGCCGAAGTTAGAAACAGCGGCGAAATCGATCAGCGTGTGGTAGACGCGGCTCTCAAACTGCTTGATGTTGACCTCTTGGGTCTGGATGATATTGATCGCCGCGTATTGGCCACCATTTTGGACAAGTTCTCCGGTGGTCCGGTTGGGTTGAATACTGTGGCCGCGGCTACCGGCGAGGAAATGGATACAATCGAAGACGTGATTGAACCTTTCTTGCTCCAGCTCGGCTTTATCAATCGCACGCCGCGTGGTAGAATAATTACGGAAGCTGGGAAAAAACATTTGCTTTCTCAACGCGATTAGTTTGTTTTGGTCTTTTCATTCTGCTTCGATCTTTATTCCATCTCAAAACATAATCTCGGATTATTATCTATCACTATTGGTTGTTTTTTGTAAATAAAGTTTAATATGCAAATTCAACTCTCTTTTTTTCTATTTGTTTATCTGATTTTTATCGCAGTTTTTTTATTTTATACTTTCTTCAATCTCTATCACATCCTCAAGTTTGGTTTTGTCAGCCTTTGGGCGTACCTAATAACCTTTGCCTATATCGGAGCCACCGTTGTCGCCCTCTTTGTCTCGTATTTGTATATTGCCGAAATCGATTGGAGCACCAGTTTTGAGTTGTTCCAAGCATACTCGCCAACTATTTAATTTTTGTTCTCCTTGCGATGAAGCAGCCTATTGGTAGTTTGTTTCGTTGTCTCTCCTCGCAAAAACCATTTCAATATATTCTTATTTTGTCCCTATAAATTTTTATGTACACCAAGCACCATTTTCCCAACCAAAAACCCAATGAAAAGATTTTGATGTTTATTCGCCGCCACTGGATCGTTGTGGCCAAAATTATAATTCTTTCTATTTTGATTTCAGTGCTGCCAATCGCTTTTTATCTTTTTTTCGCTCGCCAATATGAATTTTTGAGTCAAGATTTATATCGGAGTGTTTACGTTTTATTTAATAGCGCTTACGCTCTGTTTGTCATTTTATTTACCTTTTCAAACTTCATTGATTATTATTTGGATGTTTGGATTGTGACCGATATGCGGGTTATTAATATTGAACAAAAGGGTTTGTTCGCCCGCGAAATGTCGGAAAAAGAACTGGGCCGAATGCAGGACATTACTTCTGAAATCAAAGGGTTCTGGGCTACGGTTTTTCATTTCGGCGACGTTCATATCCAAACAGCGGGCGAAGAACAACGCTTCATTTTCAAACAAATCCCCGAGGCCGATGAAGTCACTCGTCAGATCAGCGATTTGGCGGCAGAATATCGCAAGGCGCACCCCGAAAGCGGTTCCGAAGAAGACGTGGCATAATCATTATCAAATAAAAAAACTTACGGTTGAACCGTAAGTTTTTTTATTTCAAGGTTTCAATTTTCATTCTTTTACTTGTTTCTCTTTATCCCCCACTTTGCCCCGACTTGCTAATATATTTTTTCCAAATTGATTCCGGTGTAATAATATTTCAGCAGTTGATCATAAGTCCAGCCATCATGTTCCGCTCGGTTCAACGCGTCGGTCGCGTCAATCCCCACCCCATGACCAAACAAGGTTTTTCCGTCAGTGTATGGTGTTGGGACTGAGATTAAGTACGGCACTTCCGATCCCCACACCTCTTCAAAGCTTCTGGTTCGGCCATCGCTTCTGGAGAAATATGGCGCCACAATTACCTTGTCATTATACGTTCCAATCACCCCTGTTGTTGCATCCACCGCTTCACCCACTCGGGGGAAGATCAACATTGATACATATCCCTTGTACACTTGATCATAAACTGAGTCAACGTGGAAAAATTCATCGGCATGTTTTGTATAGCGGTCATAATGATACAGGGCGTAGGTGCGGGCGGCCACCGACATGGTTTTGAGGTATTCGATCGGATCGTAATTGGTGGTTTCCTGAATGCCTTTGAGGTAGGTTTCGGCCGGTAAAATTTCAATGACCCACGTTCTGTCTTTTGAGTCATTGTGTCTGATTTCCAAGTCACCGATAAAATCATTATAATCGATATTTTGGTTGTAGCTCGGAATGTTGTGGTAGCTGGTGATGGTATACATGCCGCTGTTTACGTTCTTGAGCGACAAATATGACGTGGTTTTGATCGTGCTGTCAACAAAGTCGAACGAGTATTCTTTGGTGGTGGTATTATAGAAAAACGGGATTTCAATTTCTGCCGGCACCGAAGCCAGAAGGTTTCCGTTTTCATTCAAAACCTGCCACGCTTTGGTGTTTCTGATGGTGATAATTTTGTCCGTATTGAATAACCCCACTCTCATTATTGGGCCCGCCACCGGCAGACTGAATTCTTGCACGCAGGTGGTGTTGTCAATTCCCGCCTCCAAACCATCAATCAGACTGGCAATCCTAAAGTTGAGCGAGCACATAGCTGTCGTGGTGGAGTCATCGGTTGTTGTTTGGTCATCGGTCGGTGTGTTGTTCGAGGCAAAACTTTCCGGGTCAGCCACGACATTCATTACTACTTTTGCTGCCCCGCCCTGGATCAAAACATTATCGTCAACCAGAATAAAATCGCCGCTGTAATCCAAATTCATACTTGGTGGAGATTCCAAAGCGAATATAAATGTTCCAATTTCATTTGGTGCCACCTGATCTTCCTTTAATTGCGCCGGTAGATATGGATCCGGCCAAAAATTGTGTCTGAATTTCAGCGCGGTGGTTGATGATTTTAGATAAACATTTTGCTTGGTCCAAGTCGTGGTGCCTGTATTTTTGTATTTTAATGTAAATGTAAAACCTGTATCCGGCCGGATGTTTACGTTTGTATGCGATTGATAGGTTAATTCCGCTTGGCTCGCCGCCGCTGCCGCCGCGTTGATGCCAAAAATATCACGAAGATTCTTTTTGTAGTAAATCATATCGTGAGTGATTCTTAGGCCGCTGGCCACCAGAATAACCACCACCAGAACCACAAGCACATTTACCAACAGATTGGTTTCACGGCTTTTTTCTCTGATGGTATTTTCTGTCTGTTCCTTTAGACCCTTTAAATATTCAATTTGTATTTTTTTCATAATTTAAATCGTTATTTTATTTCTTGAATCAATCTTTTCATTATAATTTTATCACAAAAAGCCGTCGGTGTTAATTGATGCTCGATTTGGCTTGCCATTGGCAGCTATGTTTATTATCCGTGTTTAAGAGTAAAACTTGTTTAATTTTTGCCATTAAATCTTCTTGTTCAGGTTCTGCGTATTTTAAATCAGCCTTATCAATGTTATATATCAGGACCGGACATCGGTTAAATGATTTGGCCCAAAGTTCATACATTTCATTGAGGCCGATGATATAATCCAGGGTCATATATTTTTCCGCCTCTCGGCTGCGGTGTTGAATTCTTTGCCACAACACCTCCGGTGCTGCTTGCAGGTATACAATCAGATCAGGCGGCGTCATTATATCCAGCAAAGATCGGTATAGGTGGGCATATGTTGACCACTCTTTTTCCGAAATTAATTTTTGTTTGTACAAATTAGCCGCGAAGATCTCAGCGTTTTCATAAAAACTGCGGTCTTGTATGGCCGAGGTGGTCTTTTTGGCCAAGTCAAAGTGATGTTTAGCCATTTTGCTCAGATAAAAAATTTGCGAGTGGAAAGCCCAGCGCTTCATATCTTTATAAAAATCTTCCAAATATGGATTCTCATCTACCGGCTCAGCTGCCAGCTCCCACCCGAGTTTTTGGGCCAAAATTTTTGACAAGGTAGTTTTGCCCGCACCGATATTGCCGGAGATTGTTATAAAGTGTGTCATATTAATAATATCTTAGAGGATGAAGCTCAAAATATCAATGTTAATAATCTTTCCATATTGACAAAAAATATCAAAATCGCTAGTATATCTTTGTATCTGTTTGAATCGGAATCGATGAGTTTGCTTGTCAACGAAGATGCACTTCGCCGCTGAGCAGCCTCACGATAATTGGTTTCGGGCACATAGCTCAATGGTAGAGCAGTAGCCTCTTAAGCTATTGGTTGAAGGTTCGAGTCCTTCTGTGCCCACCATGTACCGGAGAAACGACTGGTACATGGCCCACCAATAAAAGCATTGTTCAGCGTAAAAGATCAGAAGGACGAGAAGTTTACTCTGAGCTTAGTCGAAGGGAGTCCTTCTGTGCCCACCATGTACCGGAGAAACGACTGGTACATGGCCCACCATTGGTTTAAATTCTAAATCATAAATTCTAAAAACGACTATTTAGAATTTAATTCTTTTTTGGGCCTTTAGCTCAGTTGGCTAGAGCGCTTCCATGGCATGGAAGAGGCCAAGGGTTCGAGTCCCTTAAGGTCCACCAAAAAAGCGTGATAAAATCACGCTTTTTTGTTACAATAAAAATATAATCCGCTTTATTCTTAACCTCAAAACTATGTCAAAATCCCATATCCAAAAAGTCTTATCACCACAGCAAATAGACTCGCTGATTAGTCTTTTGAAAAATCGGTTTGAGAAAAACATGTCACGCCATCAAGGCATTGACTGGGCTAAATTGCAAACTAAACTCAAAAAAAATACGGCAAAATTGTGGTCATTGAACGAAATGGAAAAAACCGGCGGTGAACCTGACGTGGTCGGATATGACCAAAAAACAAAGGCTTGCTTAGGGTGTGATCCTTGGAGGAAATTCGGGTTATAATTGGGTAATGAAAAAAACTGAGATGGATTGACGGAATGATTTACGACAACTCTCAATAATGATATTATAACATCACGATGGAGTCTACTAAAAATGTAAAATCAAATATGGAACGTAAAATTATCCCTATTGGGGGTGGTTTGTTGCGTTTGGGTGAGACAATTGCTATAGACAAATTTATTGTCAAAGAAAGCGGCAGAAAAAATCCGAAAGTTTTATTTATACCCACCGCAAGCAAAGATTTACCAGCGTACTCCGTTGCCTTTCGACGTGTGTATAAAAAATTAGGGTGCCAAGTAAAAATCTTGCGTTTATTTAATAAAACAAAATTTTCTCAAACAACAGTAGAGAAACTCATCACAAGTGCCGACATTATTTATGTCGGTGGTGGTGATTACGACATTCTGCTCTCGATGTGGAAGAAACACAAAATTATTCCTTTTATACAGTCGGCATATCGACGAGGAACTATTCTCTCTGGGTTAAGCGCGGGATGTGCTGTTTGGTATGAATATCTCATAGACAGCGACGAGAATAAAAAAATTCACCTGAAAAAAGGACTCGGTATGCTGAAGGGCATTGCAATTCCTCACTATAAAACCGAGAATCCATTTCCTCTTGAGATTCGCAAAACTAAAACCATCGTTACTGCCATCGAAGACAAGTGTGCCGTGATATACATTAACGAGCATCTAAAAGGTTCTATTCCAGTAACTAGAGAAAAGGCCTTTACAATGCGCCATCCTCATGTTAAAAAGAAACAGGTAACTTTGTATTTTCACAAATCTCGTTAAACCAAAAAGGAGGTGGCGAATGATCTCGAAAATTCCGCGACCCCTCCAATCTGGAGATGGGGTGGCTTTTGTCAATCCGGCTGGCGTGCTTCCAGAACGGTTCAAGAACCAGCACGGATATGTCAAAGCACATCTTGAGGAACTTGGATTTTTGGTTAAAGACATGGTAATCGAAAGCGGCTGGGAGGATGTTCAAAGGCGGAGCGAAACATTGCAGGCAGCATTTACCGACCCGCAAGTGAAAGCAATACTGCCTCTCTGCGGTGGCGCGCGAATCTACGATATTCTTTCGCTGATTGATTATACTGTTTTGGCCAGTTATCCGAAAATTATCTGTGGCTCGAGCGAACTTTCGGCTCTCGTGGTGACAATCTCTGAGCGAGCCGGTATGGTGACGTTCTTTGGTCCGCATCTTAACTTTCTAAACCCGAAAGCGTCAAAGCGTGAGAACAGATTCACGGTTAGGAGCTTTTGGAACATGCTCCAATGGGATTGGCACGGTAGAAATGGCTTAAGTAAAAATGAGGCGTATCACTTCTTTGCCTCTCCTCGAAATTCGACACTTCCGGTGACAATCCGTAACATTTATCGTGATCCGACTCGCATCGCGAAGGACAGTCACAGAGATAACTTTTACCAGGCTCTGGGTTCGGGTCAAAGTGTAACAGGGAAACTCCTGATCGGATCTCTGGCGGTGCTGGTAAGACTTTGCGAGGAAGGATTGCTCCCCGATGTCACGGACCGAATCGTTGAGGGCAGAACACCAGAAACAAAAATTTTCTTTTCCATTCCATTTAAGAGAAATTCTTCCACGCGCCAAATCGGAAAATGCAAATAAATTTTTTATTTCTGGTGTCCGCCGAGGTAATCCGAGGTGGTGGCGGGGCGTTTAGTCTTTGGATTATTTTTGGAAATAAGTTCGCGCAAATGCTATAATAACACCACCAAAAAAACACGATTAATTCGTGTTTTTTTGTTTAAATAGACAAATTATATTTAAATGAAACTGATTACCAAGTCTTAATAAAAGAAAAACGCGCCAGAGGTCATTAGACATGGCGCGCTAAGTTTAGGAAAAAAGATTCAAACCAGATCAGGCGGTGAGGTCGGCGAGGACCCTGCCCCAGTCTTTGCGGGTTTGACGCACGTCGTCGACATGTCCGCTGCCTTTGCACTCGCTACACTTTCCGACATCGTCGGGACAGGCGTTGCATTCACCTTGAACGTACTGATCGTTGCGTTGTCCCGTCCCTTTGCAGTGTTTGCAGGCACCCGAACCACCGCACGAACTGCACGTCTTTTTCCCGAGAACTTCCCGGTAGAAGGGAGTATGCACGAACATAACGCGGGCGCCGTTGACCGTGAAGTTGGGCTTGAACCCGTCACGGTAGTACGTGTCGCCGAGGTGATCGATGGCAGCGCTCATGGCTCCTTGGTGATGATTGGTGTCTGTAACCATGGCCACGAACCTGGCCCCGCGCAAAGCCGCCCTGAGAGCGATGACAAAGCCGTATGGCACCCGCTCTCTGTGGTTGAATACCTCGGGGGCAAGCGTCTGGCTGCTCATCGGCATCATCATGTCGGTCAGGACCACCTCGAATGGGAAAGGAATCACAGACCGGCTATTTGCATCATCAAGAACCTTTCTGTAGGCAGTCCAGCTCTCCCTATCCGTGTACTTGGGGGCTGTCGCGACTCCCGCCTCGGAGAGAAGACGCTGAACATTCCGTTCGTCGATCTTCCGATCCATGAGTTCCATCGCCTCGTCGAATGACTCGACGATGGTGACCTCGTGCCCCCGAAGCGTTTCCTCAGCCGACTGGCGATGTGCTTCGTTGTCCTCGATGACTAGAATCCGCATGGCTCGACCCTCCTTTTGGTTTTGCTCGACCTCGTTTATTGTACATGAACACAGCATTAGATACCCAGAGTTGATATCCAATGCGCTATTCACACATTAAACAAGAAAGATCTTCCACTCTATCCCCAATCTTGTCAAAAAGACATTATATTTTGAATGGTAATTTATCACCCTAAAATACATTTAATTATATCATGTTTTACACAAAACGTCAACACTATTTATGGCTAACAAAAAATCCAAAATTTTTTGGATGGTTTTTGGTAAATCGGCAGCTCAACTTTTAATCATTGATGTCAAATGTCAGCGGCCATTTGTTTTGGGCTAGAAGCGCGATGAATTCCACAGGGATATCAATTGTCCCTTGGTCGCCCCACCAGCCGATATATACATCTGCTTTTTCAATTGCCGACAACTCAGGGAGACTTTTTTTAACCTTCGTCAGAAACTCATTGAATGCCCCTGTCTCAAGCTGATCTTCACTCGGATCTCCATCAGCACAATCCATATTATCAAAATCGAATCTTCTTGTGGCCTCAACTAATTTTTCATGCGGGGTCACGCCCAAATTTCGCAGGAGAATAACAATGTCCATCTCACCCCCTCCCTGTTATGGATTATGGTAATCCAGTAATCTACCGCGTTATTAATGATTTGTCAAGGTCAAATTTTTTTATTGTTCATGACGTGGAACAATGAAATAGTAGAACGTCAAAACACGATTGCTCGTGTTTTATTATATATTTTTATGATCAAAATCCGCGTCAAAAATTCTATAGTTGCACGTCAGCTCTTCTCCCGGTTGAATATCTTTATTGGCCACGGTCAAACCTTCGCTTTCGGCCGAGGACACGACATCGTCGCAGTTTGGAGTCTCAGAGTGGTTGAAGAACCGGGCATCGTCAAAACACAAGATATATTTGGCTGTTGCAGGATTTAAATATGAATATTTCTTGAACTGTTCTTGTGCCGGCGCCGCTAATTTTTCAATTTCCAGTTTTCCAACCTGAAGATCAAAGCCACGAGCAAATTTCCACACCGGCGTCCCCTTTGTAATAAGCTGATCGGCAAATAATCCGATTCCATCAATATTACTCGGACCGATTGTGGTTTTAACCATGAGCATATATGAGTCTTGTTCTAAATAATATTATGTCATTCACTCGAATGATTCCTGATCTGCTGCTTGCCCGTATCACCCGGTACTAGCCGCACCAGCCCTGCCTACCGGCAGGCAGGCGACCTGTCCGATGAAAAAGCCACAGTACTGGCTGCGCCAGCCGACATGTCCGCCGGAGTTTTAACGCAGGCGGAAGCTCTACGCAGTAAGAGCGTAGGTTGGTGCCCCCGCCAGGACTCGAACCTGGATATTAGGTTCCGGAAACCTACATTCTATCCCTTGAACTACGAGGGCGAAAATCAAATTAACAGTTGCATTATAAATTGAGACCGAGAATAAATCAAGATACAAAAAAACCGACCAGAAACTCAGTCAGTTTATAAATATCTAATAGCTAAACGTCGGGCTGATTGTTATTATCTCTCCCAAGCCTTAATTAGTGGCCGTGCCAGCCGTAGCATTAGTACTGGCCGTGCCACGAAGTGATATACGAAGTAATATCTACTTCGTGGTGCGGCCAGAGGGACTCGAACCCCCAACCCTTTGGTCCGAAGCCAAATGCTCTATCCATTGAGCTATGGCCGCACAAGATAAAAATTCTAAAATTTAAATATCAAAATTTTAAATAAGGATACTTAATTGGTTCACCAATAAATTTCCCAATTTCCACAAATTTCACTCAATAATGTCTCGCCAACACTCTATCACGCCCACTCTTTTATTTCAATAGCGGCTTCAGCTGCGTTTTCTTGCGCTTCTTGCTTGCTTGAACCCGTGCCGGTGGCGACCAGTTCCTTGTTCAAGTATACTCCAACCTCAAACAGTTTATTGTGATCCGGCCCCTCTTCTTTAATTACTTTATAAGCCGGCGTGATCCCCGCTTGTTCTTGAGCCGCCTCCTGGAACTTAGTTTTTGGATCGATAAATAATTTTTTTTCTAATATTTCCGGCAGTTCGCTCAGTACATTATCTAATATAAATTGCTTGGCTTCATCCCAACCCTTATCAAGGTATACCGCTCCGATTAAAGCCTCCATGGCATTGGCCAAAATATAATCCCGCGCTTTACCGCTATCACGCTGCTCTCCTTTACTGAGATACAAATATTCCTCCATGTTGAGTTTCTTGGCGATTTTGGCCAGCATTTTACTATTGACCAGGCTGGCGCGCCAATTGGTGAGCTCGCCTTCCGGATTTGGATTGTTGTTGTATAGGTTTTCCGTTACCACCAGTTCCAGCACTGCGTCACCCAAAAACTCCAACCGCTCATTATGCTCTAATTCAAAATCTCTGTGTTCATTTAAATACGATCGGTGAACAAAAGCTTGCTCGAGCAGTTTCGGATTGTTGAAATTAAGTTTGACTGATTTTTGAAATTTATCGAAATCCTTTTCCATATTAATTCATACTGTCGCAAACATTTTGAACGACTTGTTCCTTCAAAATCATTGTGGCCGTATGTTTTATTTATCAAAAAATATTATTCCCAAGACAAAAAAACCCACACCCCCTTTTTGGTTTTGATGCGAGCCTAAACAAACATCGAACCACGCAAAGCGAGTTTTACGTGGCAAGCGAAAAACAATAAACCTCAAAATTCAAATAGATTTTTGTCCGGTGTAATTATTGTTCTTTGCTTGCGTCTTTGGCCTTGGGCGTTTTTTTGATTGCCTTCTTTTCTTTTTTGCTTTCAGTCGTCCCTTTTTCTTCCGTTTTTGATTCGCCTTCCTTGTCTTCGCTCTTCTCCACCCGCCCAAGCTCTTTGTAAATGGTCCCTAGCACGCCATTAACAAACTTACCTGATGATTCCCCGCCAAAAGTTTTAGCGATTTCAATTGCTTCATTGATCGCCACTTTTGATGGGATATCTTGGTCAAAGGCCAATTCATAAATTCCAATCCGTAAAATATTACGATCAACATTGGTGATTTGATCAAGCGGCCATTCTGGAGCGTACTTTTGAATCATCTGGTCAATTTTTTTGTGATTCTTTAGTACTCCGGTAACAATTTTTCGGGTAAAACTATGATCCGCCACCTCAGGTGCGAATTCTTTGTAGTTATAATCAATAAAATCAGGCAAGGTATCTTTTGGTTGACCCTTGAAATCCCATTCAAACAGAGTTTGCATGGCAATCGTGCGCGCCAAGTGCCTATTTGACATAATGAACTATTTTATAATCAAAAAATTATTATTTTGACCCCAAGTCAATATTATTATAATCGTTATTGTTAAATAATGCAAGGTGAAGCAAAAAATATATTTTTCGTTGTATAATGTTTTTACCCCAAACCGCCGATCATTACTTGTACTCGTGTATTTATTCAAGATTTGTTCCATTTTCAACCCTAGATTATTTGATTGACCACATCTCAAAAACATGTTAATATTGATCTTGAAACTTCGTTGTTTCAGACACATTTATATGAATCGGATTAATAAGAATATCCTAAAATTAGTCATTTTTACTGTCGGTGGCATAAAAAAAACGCTAAAAATAGGTCAGGGAGGCCTGCGCTTGTTTTTTCGGCCTTTTTTGTTTGTTTTATCCAAGATTTTCCGCCTTTCAGCTCTGCCGCTATATCGCCTTTATTATTTTTTCAAGCGCCACCTTCTCGGCATCTTTGATCCGGCCAGAAATCGTCTACTGAGCTTGTTGACCAAAAAATACGTGGTTCATATATTGATTGTTTCCATGTCCCTATTTGTCTTTTTTGGTAATATCGGCGCCAAGGAAACTCGGGCTGAGAACTTTGGCGAGCAAACGGTTATTTATTCTTTGTTTAATGATGAGGCTCGGTTTCAGTTAGTGGAAGAGCGAGCCATGGTTAACCCGCAAGACAAAGTTTTGGGCTACCTGGATTCAAGCAGCCAGATCGACAACCGCAGCCAGATTTTAGGTGATGGTTCGGTTACTGAGGAGCAGCTGGCTGAGGGCCTATCTTCCATTACCTCTGGCGGCTCAGCGATTGTAAAACCGAACATCACTGAAACGGAAATTTCCATCGCTGATCGCAACGATATCGTTACCCACACCGTCGCTTCAGGTGAAACCATTTCCACCATCGCTGCCCGATATAATGTCAGTATCAATACGATTCTTTGGGCCAACAATCTGAGCGCGACGAGCGTGATCAAACCGGGCATGTCTCTGGAAATTCTCCCTGTGTCCGGTGTCCAGCATCTGGTCTCGCGCGGCGACACAGTTCAGAGTTTAGCCAAAAAGTACGATGTTGAATCTGACAAAATCGTCTCGTACAATAGTTTGTCCGGTGATGGTCAGATCGTTATTGGTCAAAAATTAATTATTCCCGGCGGCGAAAAACCGGCAACTACCATTGTCTCTCGCAATTCGCAATACGCTGCGATTCCGGATATCAGTATCAAGAAAATTTTCGAACCGACCACTCCGGAAACATCCCCTCGCGGCTCAGCAATCGGCACCGGCAAAATGGTTTGGCCTACAAGTTGGCGCGTTATTACTCAGTATTTCAGCTGGCGGCATACGGGGTTGGACATTGATGGTGATTATAGCTCGCCGATACTGGCGGCTGATGCTGGTGTGGTTACCCGCGTTGGCTGGGGCAGCGGCTATGGAAACATGGTCACCGTTGATCATGGAAACGGCATTGTTACCCTCTACGCCCACCTTAGCAAGTTTCACGTCTCCAATGGTGAGGCCGTGGAACGCGGCCAGTCTCTCGGCATGATGGGTTCTACCGGCTGGTCAACCGGCACTCACCTCCACTTTGAAGTCCGGGTCAATGGCGTCAAGAAAAATCCATTAAGCTATATTCAGTAAATATAATTGAAAAATAAAAGCAGCGTTCTTTCGAGCGCTGTTTTTTTTCGGAGTCAATCATTTTGGATATAAACTTAACTCGTCTTTCCCTAAACCCTACACACTGAACGCTAAACGCTACACGCTCCCCTAACTCGGCCGATACTGCAGCGCCTCAGCAATGTGCTTAGTTTCAATCTCACTATTTTGTTCCAAATCCGCGATTGTCCGCGCCAGCTTTATGATTCGATAATATGATCTGGTGGTTAAACGTAATTTTTCCGCCGCTTGTTTCAGTAGGTTTCTGGCGTCAATGTTTAGCCGACAAAATTCATTCAAATCCTGCGGCCTCATTTCGCTGTTATAACGGATTGATAACTTCGCGAACCGTTTATTTTGAATCTCATGAGCGGCTGCGACTCGTTTGCGAATATCGCTTGATGATTCCGCTTCCTCATCATTCTGTATTTTATCGATTGGCACACGCGGCACTTCGAGATGCAGATCGATGCGGTCAAGCAGCGGCCCTGAAATCTTTTTTTGGTATTGAATTTTTTGATTCATGGTACAGGTGCATTCTCGCTCCGGATCCGAAGCATAGCCGCACGGGCATGGATTTTGACTGGCCACGAGGATGAATCGAGCCGGGTATTGATATGTCCCTTGCGCCCGGGAAATTGAAATAACTCCATCCTCAAGCGGCTGGCGCAGATGTTCCAGTACCATTCTCGGAAATTCCGGCAGTTCGTCGAGAAACAAAAGACCTCGATGCGCTAATGAAATTTCTCCGGGTTTTGGATTGGCTCCGCCCCCGACCAGTGCCACTCCGGAGCTGCTGTGGTGCGGTGACCGAAATGGCCGGGTTTTAATTACCGGTTGGTCTCGTGACAACAGCCCTGCGATGGAATATATTTTTGTCACCTCCAAAATTTCTTCCTCTGTCAGTTCCGGTAAAATTGTTGGCAATGTCCGAGCCAAAAGCGTTTTTCCCGATCCCGGCGGTCCGCTCATAATAATGTTGTGAGCGCCGGCTGCGGCGATTTCGAGGGCTCGTTTCGCTTGCTCTTGGCCTTTGACATATTTCATGTCAGATTCATATGGCTGATTTTGCCAGTCATACTCGGTCTTGGCCGCCGCCGGGATTATTTTGCGTCCTTCGAGGTGATCAATTGTTTCCGCTAGGTTTGACACCGGAATCACCTCGAGGCCGCTTACCAGCGCTGCTTCATGTTGATTGGCCGGCGGTACAAAGATGGTTTTAAATTGCTGTTTTTTGGCGAAAATCGCCGCCGGCAGCACTCCCCTCGTCGCTCTTAGTGATCCATCCAAAGCCAATTCCCCGATAAATAAAGCTTTGTCCACGCTGACGTTGATTTGTTTGTTGCACAGTAATATCGCCAGCGCCAGCGCCAGATCAAATGCCGGACCTTCTTTGCGAATATCTGCCGGCGCCAAATTAACGGTTAATTTTCTTTTGGGGAATTCAAAGCCACTATTTAGAATCGCGTGTTTGACTCTTTCCTTGGCTTCCTGCACCGCGGCGTCCGGCAGTCCGACGATTACAAACCCCGGCATTTCGTATGACATGCCGGCCTCGATTTCCACTAGACGTCCTTCCAATCCTTGATGCGCGACTGAGAATATTTTATGAATCATATGTTCTTATTTTATCACACTGCCGCCAATTTTGTTTACCATTGACAAAAAAACAAAATAATGATATTATATTCTATTGAGAAGCCACACTTATGGGAGGTGCCATGAAACCGCTGAATGTCTTTTGCGTCTAAATTTTCCTGACGATAATAAATACATACAGCTCAGATTGGTTAGCTGGCTTCGGGCATCAATCCCCCAACACCTGCGGCGCTTCACCGGCGGAGGTTACCATGAGCTTTGTCAGAGAGGTTAAATTTTTTTCTCAGTGCGGTTCGGCCACCGATGCTGAAACGATGCTATCTGAATTGAGGCTCGACGTTAACAATTGGATCGCCAAAGAATTGCCTAACATCAAGCCGGAAATTACCTTCCAGGTCACTCCGCTTTTTACCGATCCGGCCGGTGGTAATATCATGATTACGGTTATGGTTTCATATCAGGTTAGTTTCGGGTAAATTTTTTCGATAAGACAAAACAACGCCAACTAGCGCTGTTTTTTGACAAGAAATCAATGTAATGATAAATTAATTTGAACCAATCCGGAAAGGAGACCGCATGAGCCAGCCAACCATTTACGTTGATCTGGGATTTGCCAAGCCGGTTAGTCCGCTTTCAGCCGCCATTATTCAAGTGGCCTCGGCCTTTGGCGCTTGTCCGGTCGACAAAATTCGATCTTCAGACGGCGTTGAAGTTAATATTGTGGTTACTGATTCATTGGCCAAGGCTGAGCAGATGATCAAGTCAACCACCAACGCAGTCATTGTGTACGCCTATCTCAGCGTCGTGGGTAGTTCTGAAGCAGAGCGTTTCGCCGCTCGCCACCCCGACCGTGTTCATTCCGTTCACTTTTTTGGTCTGGGTCAACATGAAGCCCGAACACTGGTCATTCTTCTCAAACAGCTCATTGACGCCCGACTTCAAATTTCGGCCTCTTCCTAAAATTAATAAATATCGCTGAACTAGCGCTATTTTTTTATTCTCAAAATTTTTGCTGTGTCCTGATGTATATCAAGATAAATATGTTTTTGAACCGTTTTCAAACTGAATCATTTTTGTCAAAATTAATATTTTGGCCCAAATCCCATAACGATCTTCATGCTTGACAAAACGAAAATGAAATGATATTATATTAAGTCAACGTCACACCATGGGGGCCTCATGGACAAGCTGCGAATTTTGTTTGTCTGCGCCATGAACCGTCTGCGCAGTCGGACCGCTGAGCAAGTATTTTCAGGTCGTGATGATTTGGCCGTTCGTTCCGCCGGACTCAATCCCAAAGCCACGGTTGTCTTGTCAGCTGATCTGATCTCTTGGGCTGACATGATTTTCGTGATGGAAACGTCCCACCGCCAAAAAATCCGCCACCGCTTCCGTGGGGTCCTGTCCGACGACCAGATTGTTTGCTTGAGCATTCCTGACGAATACACTTATATGCAGCCTGAGCTGGTCAATCTTCTGATCGGTCGTGTTACACCCCACCTGCGCCGGTCATCTCGGCGGCAAGGAGATTCTGATGGCCAAGACCCGTAAGATCAAACTTTTTGTTGCTTTCCAATTGAATCGGTCAGAGGACTCAGAAGATGTTTACAACCCGTTGGAACAGAAAGTGAATTCCTGGCTTCACAATCATACTCCCAAGAATCCGGAAATCACCATGCAGGTAACTCAAGTTGCGACTGGTTATGTGGTTGCGATTATGGTTTCCTATGAAATTGAGATACCCTATAAGGATTAATATAAAACAACGCCGAATCAGCGCTGTTTTTTTGTTTCAATAGTTAAAATACTTTTTTACCACATCACGACAAAATCAAGCGTGAAAAACAAGAATTTGTTTTTTATGATTTTGTAATCATTGATTCCGGCGTCACGGAGTAGTGTTTTAAGATCATTTAATGTCAACAGATTCATATAGTCACCGGTCGCCCAATCTTTTCGAACCAACCTGAGATATTTATCAAACCATTTTTTTGGCAGCCAGTGCAGCAATGGTGTTCTGGTGTGGACCTCTATCGGAAATAGTTTATTCGGTGTGGTAATAAACGCTCTTTTTGCTGCACGTTTAATTTCCGCCAAAAAAAGTCGCTGCCGCTCGCGGCTTCCTACGTGTTCAAGCACGGCATTTGACCAGCACAGATCAAACGCTTGATCGGAAAAGGGAAATTTTCGGCCATCATATTGAATCGCTTTAACCTTTGGGTATCTTTTGCTGAATTCTGTCGGCTGATCTATTCCAAGCGCCGTAATATTTTTTTGGTGCGCATAGTTTTTTTCCAGAAAGTTATCCGTCTCTGAATATTCCCGCTCCGAAAAGCCCACATCTAGGATTGTTGTTTGTTGATTTGGTTTAATCAAGTCGCTAAACAAATTCCATTTCCGCTTTCGATTATACCCTGATATTTTGTAGGCCAGTGACATATGCGAATTATTAATGGTTCAGTTAAACTTATCGTGTGTTAAATCACCCCGCCGATCATCAATCCGCCAAGGATAATCATTCCCACCCCCATAATCAAGCGCAGGCTGTTTTTGTTTCTTTTATACCAAGCGGTGATTTGTTCCGAGGTGTTTCCAAAGTAGATGATGAGCCAAATGATCACTAGGGGCAGGATAAAGAATAAGTTATAAATCAATAAATAAATAATCGGTTTAGCTGTCATTCCATCTCGGCCGAGAATCGACAAAATTGCCAGATAAATGCCCCCGGTGCATGGCAGTTCAAACGCTGAGACCAAGAAACCGAGGACAATCGCCGCCGGGATAGAGGTTTTTTTGACCCATTTTTCAATCACAGCCTTTTTGCTTTCAGGGATTTTCAATGTTGCTTCTTTTTTCAGGAGCACATCTTTTAAATTGATAAATCCAAGGAGCATCACCAGCCCGCCAGCCAAATAATAAATCGTAACCGTAATTTTGGTTGACGCTAAAACGGACAGTAGCCCCAGTCCGGCTAGAAAATATACAATATAGACAGTAACAATGTATACCAATCCGACAATCAAAACTTTATTTTTTAGTTTAAGCGCCAATAAATATGTCATGAGAAAAATCAACACAGCAAAAGCGCATGGATTGATTGAATCAATTACGGCCGCGCCGACAATCGCCGGCAATGAGATGGATGTGATCATATTATTGATTTTTTTTCTGCGGCCTTTGAGTGAATATAATGACTCCGACCACTAAAATTATCATGATGATTATTACCCAGCCAACGACGGTATAGTTTGTTTGGTCCGTTTGGGCGCTGTCGTCCGTATCCAAACCCATGGTCAGTTTTTTTTGTTCAAATAGCTGCGTCGGTGCTGGGCAGGACATTTGAGTGCATTTTTCGATTTCAGTTCTGAACCGACCCAAATTTTCTCCGTATATTACTTCTTTGCCGACAAGCGTAACCGGCACACCATCTGTCTCGAGCCCGAAAGCTATTCCGTATTGAGCGAATAGTTTTTGATTATCATAATCTCGATACACTTCGTATTCGACCAGTTTGGCTTGTGGGAAGTCGGATTTTTGCCATGAGCTGAATGCTTCTTTCATTTTCGCGCAGTGTGGGCATCCCTCGCCCGTGAACATTACGACCTCAATTTCATTGGTCGGTGCTGCCTGGATCATTGGCGCCGCGGCCAGTAATAACAAAGTAAGTAAAAACAATAATCCGTACTTGAATTTATGCGCCATATTTTATTCTCTTATATTGTTAAATAAATGCTTTATTGTAATTTGAAATAGGGCGATCAGAATTCCGATATCTGCCAGGTTAAAAATCGTCGCCTTGAATGGCGGCAGCTCGAAATAGATAAAGTCAATTACGCCTGTATATATAATTCTATCATAAAGATTGCTGGCCGCGAACAGCAGCAGCAACCACCACCAGCCGGCTTGCTTAAACCGGCCTTTTTCGAGTGATTTGGCCGCAATGATAATCAGGCTAAAAATAATGATGGCTGATAGAACAATGCTGACTTGCTGTGACAGGGGAATTGACAAGGCTAGGTTTTCGTTAAATGACAGCCTGAAACCAAAAATTACCGGCCGCATTAAATCAAAAAAAACTCCGGGTTTATCCTGGAGCTCTTCAATCGCGATGCTTTTGCTCAGCCTGTCAATTACTAGGAGCGTAATTGATAACCAGAAATATTTGCCCAAAGCCGGATTATTTCGAAAGTGCTGAAAGAATTTCAAAGTATTTACCATTTACAATGATTTTAATTTTGTTTTGCAGGTAACGCATGAGCTTGATGTCGGCCGGGCTTTTAATCTGGCCACATCAATGGCCTGTTTGCAGTATTTGCAAAAGCCGTATTTGTTGCTTTTAATGTTTTCGAGTGATTTGTTGACGTCTCTCAGGGCTTTTTCCAGCGTTTCCTCGAGCGATTTGTCCAGTGAAAATTGAGCTACTTCAGACACGCTGTCGCTCTCATCATTTCCTACGTCCACGAATTTTGCGTTATAGTCGTCATTTGAGTCCAAATTTTTGACCGCGATTTTTTCCAGCTCTTTTTCCAGGTGGCTTTTCTCATCAATTAGACTCTGAGTTATTTCATCCAAATCTTTTTTATTGATAGCTTGATTTTTTGTCATATTAGTGTCGTTTCATATTTAATATATGACCAGTATACTGGAAAACCTATATTTTGTAAATAGATGGATTTGGGGATTTTAAATTAAGATAAAACAAAAAACCGTTGAGTTAAACGGTTATTGCGTCATAATTTATATTGATTTATAAACGAATTATGGCGATTCTCAACCAGTACGTTCAATTTATCCCAATAATTTATTTAAAAGCAAAAGGACGCTCTCTGCCCTATGTGTTATTACACAGTTAGTATGTGGCTGTAGCGCCCTTCGAGTGAACGTTGATGTTCGTCCATCTGTGATCCACGAATGGATCGTGATAGTGCGAACGTCATTGAGTCCACTATTTTTTATCGATTGTGCCCGCTTCCTGGCCCTCAAGTCGCACGGACGAGAGCCATACATGAATTTTGTTTTTATTTTGGTCGAAATTTTGAGAGAAGCAGAATCACTTCGATATTTGTGGGGAAATGTGGATTGTACATGCAAAGAACAGTCGCACCCAAAGAACAAATAATGTGTTCGTAGGATATTTGGCGTGTTAGCCATCCTACTGACATAATTATATCACATTTTTGCCTTATCTTCAACGGTGTGGCTTGATAAGAGTGACGATATTATCTAAAATATAATAAAAATCGCCTTTTTGTCTGGTGTCATAGAATTTTTCCATTAAGAAAAACCTGTGGATAACCTGTTGCTGTCCACAGGTTTATCCCCATATTTGTCTACACTAGTCTATACAAATGTCCACATTACCCCAGATTGATTTGGACAGATATACATTTACGCCGGGCATAGCTTTCAACCACAGAAATTCATGGTTGAAAAAGCCACATTGTTTGGGTTGTGATTTAAACACCGTATTTCTGTTTATTGCCGCTTTTGTGTCTTGAGCCAAAACTACCACCAGCTCGGTTGGTGTATCTTGATGTGGGACTTCCATAATGCTGATGGTGGCTGTAGGCAATACGAGATCGTGAGTCCGTCTACCAAGGTTAATTTCACCGGCCGTAAAATTGAACGCATTTGTGTCCGCGATCAGGTGAATGGCCTGTGAACCATCCGGTAGTTCGACTGTCTTTCTGACCGGATAAATTTGGGCGGCCAGCTCTATTATCAGGCTCGTTATTTCCTGTAGCGATTTTTCCGGTTTGCGAATATAAATTATTAATTCCGGCTTCTCAGTGTTGATTATGTCCACTTGCACGGTTTCGTCTAGGTTTTTTAGTAATAAATAAGCCAGATTTTCCGGTATTAAACCTACATTTTGACTCATGAATTTTGCCGGATTGAAATTATTTAAAATTAACCGTGAACCCTCCGAATGCGGTAAAGTTCCTCTCCGGGTTAGCTCGGGGCCGGCTAGCGTTGTTTTGATGGTTATAACCTCGCTCTTTAGCGTCACCCCGGCCCAAAACGCCACTCCGGTCGCCCCCCCAAGCACTTCTGAAGGCAAAAAAACTATTGGCTCGCCTGAAAAATAAATTTTAATTTCAGAAAAATCAAAAATTCTCGGCTTAAGCTTCAAATTTTCAGTCAATTTACCCAAGTTTGGTCTAATTTCAGTGTGTCTTAGAGGAAACAGTTGACTCTTACTGCTGGTCGCCGCCTGAATGTTATCGTCAGTAACCAGCCCGAGGATTTCAGGGGTATTAGCCGTGAGCCAATACCAGTTGTTATCGCTTCTTTGAATCAAGGCTGTCTCATTTGTTTTATTTTTGAAAATATAATCCGCTTCATTTTCACTCAAGCCTGTTGACTTGATTAAATAATTTATCACCTCCGGCTTTTGTTTTTTCAACTCCTGCCAGTTTTTATTGCTTGCATGCAGATAAATTACAGTATCCGCCGGCGCTTCATTGATCAGGGTATCCTTGTGGTCAAAGATTAAAAATAAAATAGCGGCCGCGCTCGCTGCCAGACCCAAAATAATCAAGGTTAATTTCAATCTCATAATAAAATAATCAGAATTTCATAATTTATAGGTATATTTTAGCCGATTTTACTCCAATTGTAAATTAAATAGCCGGAATCTGATTTCTATATGTAGTTGATGCAAATTTACTTTCATTCATATAATTGATTGACAAGGCATTGTTTATTTGTTATTATTTTTTACTGATTCCAAACCATTACCGGGGGGGGCACATGTCCAATCGCAATCATCACTGGCTCTTTGTGATTGCTTTTGTGGCCACGATTATTTGTTGTGTGGTCTGTTTTATCAAATCAGCCACGTTTTCCAGCCGCTTTGACGACATTGTCAGTGAAATAGTCAAGTGTGATTCTGTTAATGATTTGCAAGCCCAAGCCCACGCACTCAGGCGGAATATTATTGATTATAATCTTGAGTCGTACGACGCCAGCTACACCTTCGCGGCTCTGGCCGCAGTCAAAGGCGCGGACGATTTGCCGGCGCTTAATATGAAGGATCTTGCTGATCATGGTCAATTTATCATCGCCCGAAGTCGGTTCGAGTCTCTTGATTCAATCGGATTTTCCCTGATGTTCGCTCAATATGGTTGGTGGTTGGGTTTAATTTGTCTTGTCTTGTGGCTCATCGCTATGGTGATAAATTTTAAAAGCGGCGGCGGCGCTTTCATTGAGGCCGCTGATTGGGTGGCGGATCTTGATTTATTTGATGATTAAAATAACACATATATTGATATGTGTTTTTCTTTAGCTGAATCTGTTCAACTGTACCAACCATTTGTGCGGCAGCAATTCGATGCCGTTCATCCTGAATCTGATAGGTGTCATGAATACGATTTTTACCTTGTGTTGCACAAAGTATTCTTTAAGTTTAATCAGCAGGCTATTTTCTGTTCCATTCATAAATTCTCCGCCGACTTCAATAAACGCGAAATCAGGATTTGAGTCATCCCAGTTTATCAAGTACGTATCAGGCTCAAACTCAAATACGGGTACGCTGACGATATCGTTCATGGGGACTCCTTCTTTTTGGGGAGATATCAAAGATTACATCAGGGAATGATTCTTATCAAAGGTTTTGTATTAACAAAAAACCCGCTTTTGCGGGTTTTTTGTTGTACAGATCTGAGATTAAGCTTGTTTTATCGAGAGGTTTACTCGGCCTTGGTCGTCAATTTTCATGACCTTGACCTTGACTTCCTGCCCGACTTTCAAATATTTACTGATATCATTGACCCGTTCGGTCTTGCTTATTTCTGATACGTGGACCATTCCGTCTTGGCCGGGGAAAATTTCCACGAACGCGCCAAAGTCCATCAATTTAACCACTTTGCCGACATAAGTCTTTCCGACTTCCGGCATTTGGGTCAGATTCTGGATCCATTCAATGGCTTCCTTCATGCCGGCTTCAGATACTGATGTGACGAATACCGTACCGTCATCTTCAATATCAATTGAAACTCCGGTTTTATCAATAATTTCATTGATCATCTTGCCTCCCGGACCGATAACATCTCTGATCTTATCCGGATTGATTTTGATGGTAATGATTCTCGGCGCGTATGGTGACAAATCCGGCCGCGGTTTGGCAATCGACTCATTCATGACAGCCAGAATTTTCATTCGACCTTCACGTCCATGGCGAAGTGCTTCTTCCACCATTTCGATTGTTATTCCTTCCGTTTTAGTGTCCATTTGAATCGCCGTGATCCCCTCATCGGTTCCGGTGACTTTAAAGTCCATGCCGCCGTTTCCGTCTTCGAGATCCTGCAGGTCAGTAATAATTTGGTACTGTCCCTTGTCATTGCTGGCCAAACCAATCGCTACCCCAGCCACCGCTTTTTTAATCGGCACGCCGGCATCCATCAAACTGAGTGAGCAGCCGCAGGTTGAAGCCATTGAGCTCGAACCGTTTGATCCCAATACTTCAGACACGACACGAATCGTATATGGGAAATCTTCTTTGGCTGGCAAAACCGGCAAAATCGCTTTTTCCGCCAGCGCGCCATGACCGATGTCACGTCGGCTCGCTCCACGCATCGGCTTTGCTTCCCCCACCGAAAATGGAGGGAAATTATAGTGGTGCATAAATCGTTTTTTTCCAGTGAGTTCCATTCCGTCGAGCACTTGCTCATCGCCGGGTGCTCCGAGTGTCACGATTGACATCACCTCAGTTTCACCGCGGTTAAAAAGCGCGCTGCCGTGAACCCGCGACAAAATCCCTACTTGCGATTTCAGCGCTCGAATATCTTCCATGCCTCGACCATCAACGCGTCGCTTTTCTTTGATAATCGCTTCACTGACCCTCTCTTCAATAAAGCCATCAAAGAAGGACATGACTTTTTTGATTTTATCCTTGCCGACATTATTTTTTTGTAATCGTTCAACCAGATCATCTTTTAGCGCATACACCTTTTCTTTTCTGTCTCGTTTGGTTCCAACCGGTACGTCAAACAAGTATTTGTCAATTTCTTTTCTGGCGTATTCTTTGGCTTCAGCGGTTAACCGCTCAATTTCTTGTTTGCTGGATTTTTTATTTTCATCCAAACCCTCGTCTTCACCCTCAAAACTGATAACCATTTTTTCTTTACCGGTGTCTTTCTTTACATCTTCAAGCAGTTTCGCGATTTTTTTGATGTGTTTTTGAGCGAATTTGAACGCTTCAAGCATGGTTTTTTCATCAGTTTGGTTCGCCCCGGCCTCTATGTTGATGACTTTATCATCATGAAAACAAACCGCGAGTTCAAAATCTGATTTGTCTCGGGCTTCATAGCTTGGGTTGATCACCCACTCGCCGTTGATTTGACTGACTCTGATACCGACGATCGGTCCGTTCCATGGGATATCTGAAATATGCAGCACCGCTGAGGCGCCGATTATTGATGGTATATCCGGATCATTTTCACCGTCATGTTGCAGTACGGTGATAATCACTTGGACGTCGTTTCGAATTCTTTCATCGAACAGCGGTCTGAGTCCGCGGTCAATCAATCTCGCGGTCAAGATGGCTTCATCGGTTGGTCGGGTTTCACGTTTGATGAACCGCGATCCTTTGATTCGGCCGGCGGCGTACATTTTTTCTTCATAGTCCACCATGAGCGGGAAAAAATCATTTCCCTCTCTGATGTCCTTGCTCAGAACTGCGGTGGCTAGAATGATGGTTTCACCGTAAGTCACCACGCAACTGGCGTTGGCCTGATGAGCTACGATGTTTGGTTCGATGGTCAGCATTTTGCCTCCCCATTCGAGCGAGTATTTACTATCTTTCATAACTTTTTTGTCCGTTGATCACCAAACTCCAGACTAGTATTCAAGTTATTTTTAACCTTTTTCTAACAGCTGATAGCTCACAGCTAAAAACAACTTTAGTAATACAGCCTATTTGTTTGATGACCAAATTTGGACTTAATTTAATTTGATTTAATGTTACCTATTGATTTATTCACAAACAACGGCCTCCGAAGAGGCCGTTGTGATAAAATATTATTCTTCTTTATTCTCACCCTCTTGTTCCTCTTCAACAATGTCGGCGTCGTCAGCTTCAGCTTCTTCCTCTTCATTTAGTAATTTTTTGATTTCCGCTTCCCGTTCCTGAATTTTCTTGGAAATCTTGAGTTTCAATTCAGTTACCAGTTTATTATAACTGTCTGGATTTTCCGAATACAAGTATCGCAGTAAGCGTTTTCTTTCACCCAATTTCTTGAGCAAACCGCGTCGAGATGAGTGGTCTTGCTTGTGCATTTGCAAGTGCTTGGTCAGCTCCTTGATTTCTTCGGTCAAAATCGCGATCTGGACCTCGGTTGAACCGGTGTCGTTTTCGTGTGTTTTGAACTTAGCGATAATCCGCTGCTTCTTCTTTGGATCTAACATACTTTAATATTACAAATTCACGAATAGTTGCGAATATTACTAAAACATAATAACTATGTGTTCGTAATTTTCGTAATTTCTGTAAATCCGTAATCGCCTATCTCCACAGAACCGCTTCTTATTCTATGAACATTCGAGGCGTGTTCCACAGAGAAGTTATTAATAATCTGAGTGTATTCTAGCACAATCTATTATTTTTGACAATAGGCGGCTAGAATTAGCTCAATTTTAAAGCGGAAGCGTTTTTTTGAGTTTGGCCCAATAAATTCTCCTTAATTTCAATTCCCAACCCGCCTACCATCTTGTCCCCAGCCAGCGCTTGTTTGATTGCTCAATGCGTCGTAAAATGTTATTGATACGATTCAATTATTGATTCTTCAAGCACTTCAATTTATCAAATATGCCCCGAACTAAACTTGAAACCCAAATTACGAATTTTCTCGAAGACCTTGAGCTGGCCAAAGGCCGAACAACGCGGACCGTTCGCAATTACGATTTTTATTTACGCCGCTTTTCCGGTTGGCTGCATGAACAAAAGATTCATAGCCCTGAAAAGATCACGCTAGAAACAATCCGCCAATTTCGTTTGTGGCTAAATCGTCTCAAAGACAGCAAAAAGGATAATCTGGAAAAAAGTACTCAAAATTATCATTTGATTGCCATTCGGTCTTTTCTGAAATACTTGGCCAAGCAAGATATTGCATCTCTCGCGCCTGAAAAGGTTGAGTTGTCTCGCCTACCTGAGCGTCAGGTTGACTTCTTGGAAGGCAGCGACTTGGACAATATTTTAGAAGCTCCATTAAAAAGCAATGTTTCGCCGCTTATCCGTTTGCGTGATAAAGCGATGTTGGAATTATTCTTTTCCACCGGCATGAGAGTATCAGAGTTGGCCGGCCTTACCCGCGGCGTGAATCTAAAAAAAGAAGAGCTATCCATTCGCGGCAAAGGGGGCAAAATTCGGGTGATTTTTTTATCAAAACAGGCGCGATACTGGATCGGTGAGTATCTGAAACTGCGTCGAGACAAAAATCCTTTTCTATTCAAAGGACATGATAAAGCCGCGGAATCACGCGATCATTCGGTTGTTGACGCCAAAGATTATATTGGTCTGACTTCACGTAGCATCGAACGCACCGTTCAAAAATACGCCAAAATTATCGGTATAAACAAAAAAGTTACCCCTCACACCCTGAGACACAGCTTCGCCACGGATTTATTAATGAATGGTGCCGATATCCGATCGGTTCAATCCATGCTTGGCCACTCCTCCATTAATACTACTCAAATCTATACTCATATTACAGATCGCCAGCTGCGTGATGTTCACACGGCTTTTCATGGCAATCGTCGCCGAAGATCAAAATAAAAAGTTCATTATTAATTTATCATTCAAAGTTTTGTTTAGATAAAGCCAACTCCACCGGATTCAACCCCGGCACTGTTATTATTAGCGATGCATATTTACAAATTAATTATAATTTGATATTTTGACTTTGCTGACCACCAATAATCAGGAGGGCTAATGAAGAAAACCTTCTTTGTTACCTATCATCCGGATAAACTCGATTCGCTCAAAACCGCCTTATCGGGTATGGACGTTGAAGTCACCAAGGCGTTTCAAGTCAAGAGGATTTTGATTTGTAGTATGGATACAGCAATGGCCAAACAAGTTTCCGCTCTAGCTGAGGTTGCGCGCGTCGATCCGGACTTATCTTTTTGTCCTGTCTGACACTGCTTCACAAGCAGTTTTTTTATTGACATTCATACGCCGGCTGGATATAATATACGCAGTTTATTTATGATTCTGAATAAAAGGTTTATCTATTAGTATAATTTTGTCCGAGTAGCTCAGCTGGATAGAGCAACAGCCTTCTAAGCTGTGGGTCGTAGGTTCAAGTCCTGCCTCGGACGCCAGTTTTACCAAGACGTTATTATCTTTCTCCTGACATTTGATCTGACACCAGAAAATTTTCAACCTGCATTTTCAAAGTTTGTGTCTGCCCGAAGCTATCCACTTCTGCACCTTTGATGCAGATTTTTAAACAAATAAAGCATTTCGAATACGTTTTGCGACACTTTATTAAGTTTATTTCTAGCAGTTTATTAGTTATATTATTGTTTTCCTGTCAAAATTGTTTCACGTGAAACTTTAAACAATTATTGCTGTTGAAATGGAAATGGGTCTAAAATATTTTATTCATTTCAATTCAAAATTGTTTGATTTTAATCCTGTTTATTAAGTTCATGCGAGCGATTCATTATAGATTTATATAGATAATTGAATCAGTGATGTGGCGTGTAGATGTGAAGCCCATTTTTATACTTTCCTAACATTTCGCCTGTCTACCGACCTATCCTGCCGGAGCATCAGCGTAGGAGGAAGTCTTTACGAAGGTGGATAATATTTTGTAATGTTTAGTATCCTTTCGTAATTTTGTATCTCTGATGTTGTTCTGATCCCATAGTTCAATTGGATAGAATAAGGGCGTCCTAAGCCTTTGATCCAGGTTCGAGTCCTGGTGGGGTCACCATAATTGTTTTTGCTGGTTGAAAGTCGATATATTTTGTCGCCAGTCATCTTTGTGGGCGAAATCCAATCGGCAGTGATGGATCAATTAGAATTCTTCACGTATTGATGTTTTGGAGACAAAATTGATATATTAACGGTGTTTTCCTGTGGATAAAGTAGGGATAAGTCGATAAAATATAGGTGTTTGTACACAATAGTCTATACAAAAGGGCTGTTTTTTGTTTAAAATTACTTTAAATTTGAAAAGTGACGATTTTTTAGGCATTTTGTACCTATCAACGATTATATAGGTTTGAATCGGCTTGATTGCAACAAAATGTACATTATATTGATAACCCGGTTTCTTTCCAACTGGGTTATTGTTCGGGAGTGTAGTAGCTTAAATAATTGGTTTGGAGCATTCCATAATTCTTGATTCATTGAATAATAAAGCATTCAATTGTGTTCAGATTTTAAATTTGTTTAAATTAAGCAAAAAAATGTTTCACGTGAAACTTTAAATACATATTTTACGACACTTAATATGTTTTTATCGCATATTCTATGATAAATTAAAAAACCGTCATAATGACGGCTTCTGTGATGTTTTGTCATTTGGCGGGATTTTCTTATAGAATCAAGGCTTATTATTGGTGTTATACATCAATTTCAATGATTTTTTGTTTATTGGTTATTCCCTGAACTATAACGATTTTACTTTTCGCTACGCCAAAATGCTTTGCGAGCAGGTGAATAAGCATTTTGTTCGCTTTGCCCTCTATTGGCTGCGCAGTTAACCACGCTTTATACTCACCCTGCGAGATTTTTTCCAGCTTACTGCTCTTGGCGTTAGTGATTACTTTGATCTTTATTTTCATAAAAAATTACTACAATCTAATTGTAGCAATTTTAATCAAGATCACAAGGTTTCAGTTTAATCGTGTGGCGTTAAATTTGTGAAACGTCGCCTTTTCCTTGTCTGATAATGATCGGCTCGTCGCCCGTTAAATCAATTACCGTTGATGGATCATTTGGCAGGGGACCGCTGTCGATAATCATGTCAATCTTGTCACCGAATTGTTTTTCAATTTCAATCGGATCCGTGAAATAAGGTTCACCGGTAATGTTAACGCTGGTTGAGATAATCGGCTGGCCCAATTCCTTGACCATGGCCAAACAAATTTCATTGTCAGGAATTCTTATCGCCACGGTTTTCTTTTTTGGGATCAATTTTTTCGGCACGTTTTTTGTGGCCTTCAAAATAAACGTATATGGCCCCGGCAGCAGCCGCTTCATTAGTTTATAAGCATAATCAGACACGTGCGCGTATTCCGCCACATGTTTTAAATCATAAATAATAAAACTGAATCCGGTTGCCTGCTTATTTTTTATCGTATAAATTCTATCAATCGCTTTCTTGCTGGTAATATCAGCTCCCAAGCCATAAATTGTATCGGTCGGATACACAATCACCCCGCCTTGCTTCATGATATCAACGGCTTGCTTGATGTATTGATAATTGATTGCGTGTTTATTCATTTCAATCAGCATATTAAATTTGGTTAAGTTGAATCAAATCGAGTATTCTTGTCTTTGTGTCGTAAATCGCGAACGTCGGTGGGGTGAACATTCCCGCCAACGTTCCCGGATTGATCAAATATGTTTGGTTGATCTTCTCTTGCCACGGTTTGTGAGAGTGGCCGTAAAAAACAAAGTGGTACAAATTTTTTTCCGCCAGTCGCTTGGCTTTTTCTTTTTCATGGCAGGCGGCAAACCGGATCCCATCAATTACGCCTTCGATAAAGGGGATTGGCTGCCGTTTGATAACCAGAAAGCGATTGGTTTTTTTTCCTCGCCGCCATCTTTGATTATCATCATCTTCAGACTCAATATCGGCATTGCCTTTCACGAAAGATATTTTCCCCTTGAAGTTATCCTGAAAATATTGCCGCGTCTCTTTGGTAGTTATGTCGCCGCAATGAATGACAAGGTCGACTGTCTTTAATGCACATTGATTGAGGAATTTATTGATATTTGGGATATTATCATGCGAATCAGAACAGATGGCGATAATTGACATAGGTAGTCATTATGAAATTTAATTCATCAGTTATCATATAATTCTTTGATAATTTACGCAACCATAAGTTGGTCTGTTTAGTTTGTGTGGCCTTGTCTTGACGCGGCGTGGATAATATGATATTATTTTGTGTCAAATCGTTATTTGAAATCCACAACCGGCACCACAACCTCAGACGGAGGCGACACATGACTTGGGGAGCCTTTATTTTTATTATTGTGGTTTTCTTCCTCCTGTTGTATTTCGGCGTCAAAGATTGGCGGAGGTATAACCGCGGCGAGCTTTTGCTGAGAGTCCATTGGTTGTTTTTTTGGCTGCTCATTTTGACAGTCCTTTCTGCCGCTTACGAAATTATTGACCGCGGCCTTCCGTACACTCCGCCGGAAAATCATATGACATTTGATTCGTGGCTGGATTATACGTTTATGATGTTGCTGAGTGTTGGCGTTTTTATTTGGGACATTTTGGAGGCAGGACGAATTAGAGCCGGCGGACTGGGACCGAAGCTCTTTAAGAAGCGGCTATCGTCGGATAAACTGAATAAAGAACGATTGAATTGCTTACGGGGATTTTTAATGGAATTATTGATTATGACCGGAAGTGGTTTAATTGTTTTTATCGTCATGAATTTGTTTACTGATACGGGATCGTTTTTTAGCTTGATTCCGCTGGTGGTCTTTCTGTCCGCCGGCTTTGACGCTGTCGGTGATAATAATTTGATTAAATTCTTCTTTTTGCTTAAACGTTCTGAATCATAAAAGCCCGTAAACCTACGGACTTTTTTTGTTGAATAAATTTACGCGGAAGTTAAAATATGGTTCTTTCTCGAGATTGCTTCACATATTTCATTACTTCTTCAGCCGTGTCTACCAGATGAAACAGCTCCAAGTCTTTTGGATTTATGGTTTTATGTTCATCGGCCATGGTTGTTTTTATCCATGCGACAAACGGTTCATAATATTTCCGGCCGACAATTACAATCGGCGTTTTCGCCATTTTTTTTGTTTGTACGAGAGTAATTATTTCTGACATTTCATCCAACGTACCAAATCCGCCGGGAAAATAAATATACGCTTGAGCCGACGCCGCCAGCATCACTTTGCGCGTGAAAAAATAGTAAAACCCCTTGGCTCGGCCAACGAATGGATTGATCCGCTGTTCGCTTGGCAGTTGAATATTCAATCCAATCGATTTTTCGGGGTTAATTTTATACGCGCCTTTATTGGCTGCCTCCATAATCCCCGGCCCGCCGCCGGTAATGACACTGTAACCGTTCTTGACCAACAGTCCGCCCAATTTTTCCGCTTCATTATACCAATGCGTGCCCGGTTTTATCCTGGCTGAACCAAAAATTGTAACTTCCTTGCTAAAATCCGATAAAAATTGAAACCCTTCGACAAACTCAGACATAATTCGGAAAATTCTCCAAGTAATATCAGACATGTGTTTCAAACTGATTTTTCTCTCCATCGGATGAGTTGAATTGTGCACTACAGTTTTTTTCTTTGGCATAGGATCAAAATATTATTTCCTTAATTTTTTTAATAGATTCAAGCTGATAGCGTCCCCATCTTTTAGATCCGGTGTTTCGACAATCAGGTCAACATTTTTTAATTTTGAATGATTGACCAAAGATTCAAAGCCTTTTATCCCGATTTTCCCTTCTCCAATAATTTCGTGGCGGTCAATATGCGAATTCAGTTCGGTTTTTGAATCATTGGCGTGGATTACCGCCAAATGTTTCAATCCTACGGTCTGATCAAACTGCTTGATGGTGTCATCAATCGCCGCCTGTGACCGCATGTCGTATCCGGATGCAAACAGGTGGCAGGTATCAAGACAAATCCCTAGCTTTAGCGCTGCGGTTTTTTTCAAGTAATAGGCCAGCTCTTCAAATGTGCTGCCAATAATTTTTCCTGCTCCGGCTGAGTTTTCGAGTAATAATTTAGTTTTTCCTTTGTAATCTTTCAGGATTTCCTTTAATCCATCCAAAACCTGTTTTTTTGTATCCTCCTCGCTCAAATCCTTACCGCTTCCGAGGTGAAACATCACGCCAACCGCGCCCAACTGATCTCCCCGGTGCAGCTCTTGTTTCAATATTTCGATCGTGCCGTGATAAATTCGTTTATTGCTTGACCCCAAGTTGGTAAAATATGGCGCGTGAATATAAAAACGCTCCTGCTGGTTTTCTTTCATGGCCGCCTTAAAATCAGTTTTCACCTCCGCAGTGATTTCGGGCGGTGTACCGCCTCTCGGTGAGCGCGAAAATATTTGGAATACTTCGCAGCCCAGTTTCTTTGCGTTGGTCGGCGCGTTTGGCAGTCCGCCGGCGATTGATACGTGTGCCCCGAGCTTCATATATTGATACTTAATAAACTTATATAATTTTGATAACACTCATTGCTTATCTAGTATATCAAACAAATCTTTGCCGCCCTATTTTTTAGTTCAAGCGTCAAACTCCGTCAAATCTTGTTCATCGTAGATCTGTTTTAAGACCTTGGTGGCGTGGATTCGTTCTTGCCGGTCAAATAATTCGTCAAGATCAGGCTGCATGCTGAATGGTAGATGGTGATTTGCTATCTCATTTCTAACGTATTCATAAAGCGGCACGGCCCCGGAATTTAGTTTGTTTTGTTCCATGAATCCGCTCAGCTGTTCAGTTAGGCATTTAGCTTCCACCATATTGCCTTTGGTGTCGATATAAAAAAATCGGCAGTCACGCAAATGTCTTACCTCAAAATAACAAGGTAAAAATCCGTTGGCTCTGGCTCGTATCACTTTAATTATACTTTGAACTGGTTCTAAAATATCTTCCGCGGCAAAGGCGATACGCTTATTTGTTTTTATCATTGATCCCAATGTCTCAAACGTGGGGAAGTCATCGCCGGAAAAAATTTTTTCTTGCTCTGCTGCTTTTTCCTCTGAGGCAACGACCTGTACTCTGAATCCGGTTTCAGGGTCAGTTTCTCGGTTCAGCTTTTCTCTCTGGTCCGGGGTAATCACTGTTTCAAATTTTTTCATACGGTTTAAGTTATTATAAGATGTTAATATTTTAGCAAATTTATCACTAAAAGTTAAACTGTTCTATTCACACAAAACAAAAACAGCGCTTTTGCGTCGTTTTTGCTTAAAATTATTTTGTTTCAGGCTCATCATGATCTTCATCATGCTCATGGTCACAGCTGTGGTCCTCATATCCGTCGATCATGGTTTTTCGAAGTAAATCCATCACTTTTCTGTTAACAATCACATTGGCAAAGTAGCGGCGTGCCCCTTCTGAGTTAATATTCTTTTCCAAATGATCCATTTGGGTGGCAAAGGCCGGGTTCAATTTATATGAGTTCAATGTCAAATCCCGTTCCTGATCGATTTCCTTGTCAGTGGCTTCAATGTGTTCTTGTTTGGCGATTGTTCGAATGGCGAGCGCTGTTTTTACGCGTTTGAGGGCGTCGGCGGCAAAATCCAGTCTGAGATCGCTTTCCTGCTTCTTCAAATGTTCGAGATAATCTTCAAACCGCAGACCTTGCTGGGCGATGTTATCTTTCAGTTCCTCAACCATTTTATAGGTTTCATCTGAAATCAAAGTGTCTGGGATATCGCCAAAGCCGGTTTTATCAAGGAGTAAATTCACCATTTCCACGTCTTTTTTGTGCCTGGCTTGATGTTCCTGTTCATGCTCCAAATTATGTTTGATTGATAACTTCAAATCGTCAGCCGACTTCAATCCGAGTGACTTGGCCAAATCATCATTGATTTCCGGTATGCTGCGTTCATAAACCTCATTCACCTTAACCTTGAAATGAGCTTTTTTCCCGGCAATATTTTCATTATGATATTTTTTGGGAAAAGTTAATTCAAATTCTTTTTCTTCGCCTTTCTTCAACCCGATCACTTGGGCTTCAAACCCCGGAATCATTTTTTCACTGCCGATTATCAATGGGTATTTCTCCGCCTTTCCGCCCGGAATCGCGATTTTATCAACAAAGGTTTCAAAATCAACTTCTACTTTATCTGATTCCTTGGCCGGCCGGTCAACCGCCGCTTCCGTGGCTCTCATATTGCGTAAATCTTCGAGGACTTTTTGGACTTCATCATCCTTCACCTCTATTTTATCCAAATTTTTTACTTTTAATGTTTTAATATCGGCCAAGGTCACTTTTGGCGAGAGCGAAGCGGTCGCTTTGTAAATAAACGGATTATTTGGCGCCAATTTAATCACATCAATCCGCGGCTGATCAACCGTTTCAATTTTTTCTTGTTCCAGCGCCTTGTAATATGTGTCAGCGATGATCTGATTACTTGCGTGTTGCAGAATGGTCATTTCTCCAATATGCTGCTTGGCAATTTCTACCGGCACCTTGCCCGGCCGAAAGCCGGCAATCGGTTTTTGGGTGGAAATTTCATTCACCGCCTGTTCAATGTATGGGGAAAGCTCATCGAGTGAGATTTCAATTATCAATTCAACTTGAGATTTTGGCAGATCCTGTCTCGTAATTTTCATAAGAGGTAGATTATTTTGATAAATTAAATTCCTGTTTACTCTATCACGATATTGGATAATTATCAAGCAGTTTGAGACCTTACCCTCTGGCATTTGTACGTTTGCTGATAAGTAGTTGTGGTTTTATCATTTTGTTCGCCAGACCTTGACACAGCTAAATATTTGTCATAATATATGTGATTGAATCAGTTCCTTAAAAACCAGGAGGTTAGGCCATGAGTCGGAAACATCGTGCCCCGCCGCTATATACTGCCACCAGTCCGGATCATAAAGGTTATCTTGACACCCATCATGCCGCCGGTCGAGTGGTTGAATTTATCGACGAGCAGTTTTCCGGTTCCGATCGGTTTGAAGATATCCCTCGAGTCCAAGGCTTTGTCTCAATTTTACGGGAGATGCTCGCGGCTTTTGGCCGGACAAAAAGCGATCATTTGGAGCGTCTGCTTTCAAACGTTGTATCCTATGTTATTGATCTTGGTCGGGAGATTACGCGGTTGACTGAGCAGCTAGCCGAGCTCAACCGTCAAGCCGATAATTTGGCTGCCAAGTCGGTTCAAACAGAATCCGCTCGCATCGCCAGAGGTAATGCCGACAGATTTATCAAAGATATTTGCGAGTATTTGACTTTTTGTGTCATGGAATGTCAAACCCTGACCAAAGAGTATGAATCACATACCGATCATTTTGAACAAAAAATGTCTGAGCTGCAGGAAAAAATCGAAGGGGTTATTCATGATTTGAGTTCCGAGGACATTGATAATCAAATTTTTCACGTGCAAGGTTTGATCATGGCTTTTGAAAAAAGCCTGCCCGGTCCGCGTCAAGCACTAACATCAGACCAAAAACAATCTTTGGCCAGCCGTTTGGCGGATATTGGCGTCCAAGTTGATCACTTCAGAGTGAATGTTGAGAACATTAGCGAAATATTGTCTTCGATCCAGACGCATCAGGCTCAGATTATCAGTCTGAACATCGGGCGCGCCTCTGAACTTCGCTCCAAAATTAAATTGATGCAGGATCAGATTGCCCAAATCAAAAACACCTTTGTCGCCGGTGGGCATGAACCATATTTTTGGGGCCTGACCTATGGATTGCAGGATGCTTATCAATACAAGCCGGTTGATTTGCAGCTGTATCGGGTGGAGCTTCCTCAAGGTAGTGGTCTGGATTTAGTCAAGGTTCAGGAAGAATTGACTCAGATTGTCACTGACTTTGACCGCGTCAAAAAGGTGATTGAGTTGGTCCTTACTGAAACCGAAAAGAAGGTTTCTTCTGATGCAGCCGCACCGGTTGCTGATCGGGCCCCTCGGCCGTCAGCCCTGCCGGTCATCATTCCCGAGAACGATTTACCACCCAATCCGTTTGTTGGTGATCGCTTTGATCAATTGTCAGAATTGTATTTGTGTTTCCTCTGGGCGTTTATTCAGCGCAACATCAAACGAGCTCAAGACAAAATGAAACCCGTAGGCCGTGGTGGGGATTGGGGTAAGGCGCCAAAACTTATTGCTCGAGTTTTGCATCAAGCCGGGGCGATTACTGAGGCAGAAATACCGGTGATTGTTTCCGGCGTGACAAGAAGATTGTCAGAGTCTGGAATGATCGACATTAGGACAACCAAACGAGTAGACAGCACTTCTGGTCGCATTTTCAATCTCAAATCGGCTCGTATGACCACCGGTGGTCGTTCAGTCGCGGCGTTGATTAGTCAGTTGGATATGGCGGGGGAGTGCTTGCCTCTGGTCAAGGCCGAATTAAGTGATCACGAAAGTTCATTGAGCCGCTATTACCGTGCCGTCATGGCGCTCTCGATTATGATCGATGAAGAAACCAAAGAGAGCTACCAGCAGGCGCAAAAAAAATAAAACCGAGAAATTTTCTCGGTTCTTTTTATTGTTGCATATTGCTGCGGGCAAACCTTGCCAGGATTTCTCCGAGCTTTTGTTCCGTATCGCAGTCTTTATAGAAATCATTCACGTAGGTTCTAATGATCATATTCAAAATATACTCTCGCCAAGCACTGCCTGAAAGTCTTAGCGTCACCTGATACCTCGGGTGATCGCTGTTGATGTGGACGCGATGAATTCGCTGGCTATCGGTCGATAGATCCTCGACAAAACACATCTGGGTCTGATCACCGCTGGAAAAGGTCGCGATATAGATTAGCGTGTTTTCAACCCTGATCTTTGGGGATTCATCTTGGCGGACATCTTCAGTCGGTTCTTTCTTCACGTAGGCGACGGCCGAAGCGGAGATTTGACGATTGTGCGGGTCAAAGACCGTGACAACACATCGGCCCGGATTTTTGAGCACCAAGTATCCGGGTTCTGTTCCTCTTTTTTTCATCATTTCGCCGATTTCCGGCGTTTCCACTTCCCAGTCCAAAGTTTTCGTTGTAACCGGAATGTTGATTGGCGTCAATTTCAGGACTTCACCCACAAATTTTTGGCTTTCTCTTGGGGTGAGCGCCAAATCATGCACGGCGGAGATTTTGACGTAAATGGTCCGCGTTGTATTCTTGCTGTTTCTGACCACGACCTTGTATTGATCTGACACCGAAAACTTCACATCTTTGGCTACTGTCAGTTCGATTTCCTCGCCGGTCTTGGCCGACAAAGTCGATCCCGGCACATCATCCGCGTTCCATTCAAACACATCACCCTTATTGCCTCGAGCTGTAAGGACAATTGTCTCTCCGGGCATGATTTCAATTGATCTCGGCGAAACATGAAAAGCCGTTTGCGGTGAAGATTTTCTTCTGGCGGTTGCGGTTTCGGCTTGAAAATCATCGAGTGAACCATAGACCTCTGTCGACTGCTTCTGCAAGAGCGACAGATTTTTCATGGCTTTGTCGTCCATATTCGTCGGAGAAATTCCGAATTCATCGGCCAGCCGCTTGCCGAGCAAACCCAAGTATTTCACGAAGCGCTTTACCTCAGGCGATGAATACAGACCATTGCGGAATTCCTTTGACGCGCCTTCGCGATAGGGATTAAACGCTTCAACTTCGATCAAGCCGCAAACATCCTCATTAAAGAAAATTGACGGTACATCAACGTGAAGTTTTCCCGGCAGTGACCGAAAGAAATTTCTGAAGTCAATGACCGGCCCGATCGTGCCGATTCTCAGCTCGTCGATTGGATGTCCCTCTCTCGTTTTGACGCTTTTGGGTCGATAAATGAATACTCTGATTTCGCCGAGAAGCGGATCCTGCAGCTGGTCCTCAAATACACTCAGCGTTTCTCTCGGTTTGAGCTGCTTGTCATTCACAAATACCCGATCGGCAAATTGCGGTGACAACAACTCAGGGAGCTTTTCTAGCAGGGCTTCTTCATCAAAGCTGTCTCGGCTCAGATCATTTGGCCTGAATTGAACGATCGTAAACGACGGATTATCCGGATCAAGTCTATTGCTTCCGGCCTTGGAATCATTCTGAATGGAAAACTTCTGCTGATTTAGAACAATCTTGAGCCAGCTGTCGAGCGTGATGTCAAATTCCTTGACAATGGGATCATCCGCCGTTTTTGTCCGCACAGTGACTTTGTCCGAGTGGCCCAAGATATACTTGCTGCCTCTGCCGTTTGTCCCTTTATGTCTCTTGCTGGTCCAGTAAGATCTTCCGTACTGGAAAAAGGCTCGAAGTGAATCAAAGTTCATACCGGATCCGGCATCGATCACTGATACCACAGTCGGGTTACGCGGTCGATCAGTTACCACCTTGCAGTATAGTGTCCCGGCGTCAAACGCGTTATCAAGCAGCTCGGCGATTGCACCGTGCGGGCTGATTCGAGATACTTCCTGAGTTAAAGCGCTTTGATTGATTCCGCCGACAACTTCGATGGTGTTAGTCATTTTGTTCCTCCCCGGGTTTCCATCGATTCAAGAATGTTCCTTCTTGTTTCAGCATTTCCTGGAACGCCTTCCCCGTGCTTGTTTTGCCAAAGGCTCTGACATTGAGGAATAGTTCGGACAATTGTTTTTCGAGTTGTTTCAGGGCGGATTGGGCGTCACGAGTTGTTTCTCGGCGATTAACCATTTGGGCCAAGGCCTGAATTCTGGAAATGGTCTCCTTGATAAGCGCAGCTGTTTTTTCTAGAAATTCAGCGGACGCGATTTCCGTGTCTTCAAATGCTGGTTCGGTCTGTTCCGTAGTCGGTTTGACTTCCGTCATCTTTTCCGTTAGTTTTGTCCAAAATTCCGGCGAATTTAATAGGCTTGAAATTACCTCATTAACATCAATCAGCTGTGGCGTGATACTGGGTTTCTCGTCATTCGTTTTGTTCGACGACGCCTGTGACAAATCCGTCAGTGGATCTTCATTGTCATCAACAAAAGGCAACTTGGCGATTTTTTCTTTAAACTCTTCGACAAAACGAGTCTCGTCCTCATTGATTGGCGCGAAAACCGGATGGCCAAAGGCCAAAAACAGTTTAGCCTTTGTTGATCCCACGACTCGAGTTTTAAAGTTGATGATCCCGCCGATAATACTCGGAGAGAAATCAAGATGTTTGGCTAGAGATTCTTTGGTCCTTGGTCCCTGATGTCGTTTATAACCATATTTTTTCAACAGCGTAATCAGCGTTCGATTAGCTTCAAACCTAGGGTTGGATTGCAGCAGCATCTGCCGCGCTTTATCATCAACACTAAACTCGCCGGGATTTCTCCTGAATTCAGCGGCGAATTTTTTGACGCAATTAAGCTGCACCTTTGTTGTCGGGGCAAAACGCCTGTCCCCAGTCGCTAGATATAGCCGGGCCAAAAATCGTTCAGCCACCCCTTGTTTCATATCAAGCGCCAGTTTGATCAAGTCAACCCTGACCGTCACTTTTTGAGCAAAGGTTCTCAGTTGTTCCGCATCCTCAAGATCAACACCTGTTTCAATCAAATATTCACGTAAAAATTGATTATAGGTGAAGTCCGCTGTTCTTCCCATCAGCCTCTCCTTGTCTGGTGTTTTGTTAATGAGCAAATCAATGTCGCATCTTATAAGTTTTCCCTCAAGTTGTCAAGAATACGTGTCCATTCTCAGCGCGTTGTTTACATCTGGCTGCTATTCAAGGACAGCGCTACGGACTAGCCAAGCATCGGGGTTTGGGGTATTTTATTGCCGTGATCAACCCGAAAATGGTGACGAACACCCGCAATTAAAATACCCCAAAACGTTTTGCTTACTTTTTGGTTACAAAAAGTAAGTCCTAGCGAAGCGGACCTAAGCTGTTAAAAAATGTAAACACCCCGTCAGTATTGTACAGAAAACGACCGGTCTGAGTAATTGCCACAAAAAACAGCTGTTGGAAGACAGCTGTTTTAATATATCTTTAATTTTAGTCTAATTACATCCAAAGTTTCAGAATCAAGGTGACAATCAGGAGCGCTACAATATTGACAATCTTGATCATTGGGTTAATGGCCGGGCCGGCAGTATCTTTATACGGATCTCCAACTGTATCCCCGGTAACCGCCGCTTTGTGGGCGTCTGAACCTTTTCCGCCATGGTGGCCGGTTTCAATGTACTTTTTAGCATTATCCCATGCGCCGCCGCCGGTGGTCATGGAAATGGCCACAAAGAGTCCTGTAACGATGCTTCCAACCAGAAGCCCGCCTAGGGCAACCGGTCCGAGCAATAATCCAACTGCGATTGGGACCAAAACCGGGATCAGAGCCGGCGCAATCATTTGTTTGATCGCGGCCTTGGTGACAATATCCACCGCTCGGCTGTAATCCGGCTTGGCCGTTCCTTCCATAATCCCTTTTATTTCTCGGAATTGGCGTCTAACTTCTTCCACGACTTTACCGGCTGTTTTTCCTACCGCCTCCATTGATAACGCGCCAAAAATATAGGGTAAAAGACCGCCGATAAACAAACCAACCAAAACGCGAGGGTCGCTCAGTAAAAATTGAAAATTTCCGCCGCTGCTTTCAAGCGCGTGAGTATAGTCGGCAAACAAGACGATCGCCGCTAAACCGGCTGAGCCGATGGCGTAGCCTTTGGTGACCGCTTTCGTTGTGTTCCCCACGGCATCGAGCGGGTCGGTTACATTTCGCACTTCTTCCGGCAAATTACACATTTCTGCAATTCCGCCTGCATTGTCTGTAATCGGCCCATATGAGTCGATCGCGACAATGATTCCGGTCATCGACAACATTGCCATCGCCGCCACGGCCACTCCGTATAAATCAGCGAAATAGTATGAAGCGAGAATCCCAGCTGCGATTACCAGAATCGGCAAAACTGTCGATTTCATTGAAACCGCGAGTCCTTGAATAATATTTGTTCCATGCCCGGTTCGAGACGCGTCCGCAATTGATTTGACTGGGCTATATTTTGTTGAAGTGTAATATTCCGTAATCACGACCAACGCTCCGGTTACCACTAACCCAACCAGAGAGGCCAAAAATAAGTTGGTGGTTGAAAATAATCCATTACCGGTCATGGCCCAGTTGGTGGCGAAATAAAATCCCACGGCCGCCACTACTCCGGCCACGATTAAACCCCGATACAGCGCGCCCATGATTTTTTTCTTGGCTCCGAGCTTCATGAAGAATGAACCGATGATAGACGCAATGATTGAAACCGCGCCGAGAAGCAGCGGATACAAAACCGCATTTTCCAAATTATCAAAAACCAAACCGCCGAGAATCATCGCCGCGACCGCTGTTACAGCGTAGGTTTCAAACAAATCAGCGGCCATGCCCGCGCAGTCACCCACATTATCTCCAACATTGTCGGCGATTACAGCCGGGTTTCTTGGGTCATCTTCAGGAATATTCGCTTCAACTTTTCCCACCAAATCAGCTCCGACATCGGCCGCCTTAGTATAGATTCCACCACCCAAGCGGGCAAAAATTGAAATCAAAGATCCACCGAAACCCAAACCAATGAGAGCGTGAAGATCGTGAGTCAAAGAATAATACCCTGCCACCCCTAGCAAACCCAGTCCGACCACGAGCAGTCCGGTGACTGTTCCGCCTTTTACCGCGACATCAAGAGCTTTTTTCATTCCTTGTTTTGCCGCTTCCGTGGTTCTGACATTGGCGCGAACAGACACGTTCATTCCAATATATCCCGCTAGAGCGGAAAACACCGCGCCGATGACAAATCCGACCGCCGTTTGCCAGTCGATCGCAAAGTATAAGATTATCGCGATTACAATTCCGATTACGCCGATAGTTTTGTATTGACGGTTCAAATAAGCTTTGGCTCCGTCTTGAATCGCCTTGGCGATTTCCTTCATTCGATCAGATCCGGCCGGCATTTTTAGCACTTGCTTGCTGAGATACAGACCATACAAAATGGCCAGTCCCGAGCTGGCCAGCGCGAGGATGGAAATTACAGACATAGTATTTTGGTTAATTTAAACTCTGCTTTTTATCACACAAGACCTAAATGATTCAATTACGCTTTGGCTTTTGCCTTGGCTTTTTCTTTTGCGTCTTTTTTCGCCCGTTGAGCTTCTTTTTTATCTGTTCTGGTTTTCATTACGCTGCGTCCGCCATAAAATCCACAGGCCGAGCATGCTTGGTGTGTTTTTGATACGGCTCCGCAATTTTGACATTTGGCCAAGCTGCCTTTTTCCAGCGCTTGATGGGATCGGCCCATTCTGGTTTTTGAAGCGGTTTTTCTTCGTTTTGGTACTGACATATTTACGATACTACGCCTGCAAGTACAACACTGGTTGCTGTTTTACCGATGCTTAGCTGTTTGGGTTAACCTGTTTCATCGATAAACTCATAATCAGGATTGCTGATTTGTAGTTAATTTGTTATTCAGATTTAAATAATGACTAGGCCTATCATAGCCTAAACTAAAAAAAATTTCAAGTTTCAAGCAGATTAAATACATATTGACATTTATTACGTCAAGTGCTATATTATATGGTCCAATCACCAAGGAGGACAGCATGCTTGTCCATCGGCGGGAGTTTTCATCGGTTAGAGCCGTTCAGATTGATTCTTCTTTGAAGGTTAATTTTAAGTATCATGAGGAATCCTTCTGCCGTGTCGATGTGCCCGGAGACCAGCTCGCGTTTTCAGCTATCAGTCTTCAGCTTGAGCCGGATGGTTGTCTCGTGATTTCGGTTGAGCCTGTGTCTCAGCCAAAGAAATTTAATCGGCTGTGGTTCCCCGGGGATCTGTTCGCTTCAAGCCTTCAAAAGGCCGCTGGGTTTATTGTCAGCCATTCCCTGGCTTCGCATCCCGAAGCCGCTGATGTCACCATTTATCTCCCGCAGTTTCAACCGATTGCTATCAGTGTCAAGCCGCTGGCGGAGTTGGTCGGCGAAAATGATCGACGAGAGGAGCGTTCGGCATGAGTTCACCCCAATACGAGCGTTTTCAGCGAGTTATGATGGCTTGGATCAAAGATTTTGAACGCTTTTTTGATCAAGCTTTGGCTCATGGAGTCAATCCGACGCATTATCCAGAATGGTCGCGGCTCAAGGAGCGTCTGCGCCTAGTCTATTTGCGGGTTGAAGACCACAAAGCTCGGCTTCGAGCGCTGATTAGTCCTGATGTGATTCATGATTCATATGACAAGCTGGTTGAACACGAGCGTTCTTTTGGCGAGATTCTTCATAGTCTGATTTCGGCGATCACCGATCTGAAACATTTTTTACTTCGGATTCGTTAGGGAGTTTCTGGGTAATCAAATCATGCAACCGCATGATTTTTTTATCTGGCCGGACTTTTGGGCCATTTGTATGCTTGACGATTATTGAAATGATTGCTATACTTTTCACATCTTTTGCTTGGCTTTTCGGATCTTGGACATATGATTTGGAATTTGATTCTGCCGCCATCGTCTAACGGTTAGGACGCCAGGTT
>DOZJ01000003.1 GCA_003518055.1 Candidatus Falkowiibacteriota bacterium | reverse complement strand
TATAGCTGGTGGTTTTCATTTCCCATCCGTTGCCAAAATAGTTACCTTTGCTATAATAGAGGTAAATTTGATATTATCTTATAATTATGGCAAAAAAAACCTCTACTTGTATTTATTGCGGTCAAATTATTCCCACTGATGAAATAAAAAAATACGGAGTGAAATTCTGCTCTGAAGACTGCCTAAAAAAATATGAAGCTGAAGCCGAAAATATCAGCCAAAACCTTCATCTCGACGATTGTTGTTAATTTATATGCGATTCAACGATTTTACCTTGACGGCACCTGACAATTCCAATTTCAATCTTTATGAATACGGCCAAAACAATCCGGTGCTTTTAATATTTTTTCGCGGCGCCTGGTGCGGTTATTGCAAAAAACAATTAATTGAATTAGCCAAAAACATAGACTTCTTCAATCAAAAAAATATCAAGATCGTCGCCATTTCCAATGACAGTCAGCTCAAATCCAGCCTATTGAAAACGTTTCTAAAGCTGCCCTTTCCGATTCTATCCGATCCGGACACAAAACTCATCACTGATCTTGGTTTAACCACTGTTTACAAAACCCACAAGACATCCAAGCCTGCTGTTTACTTAATATCATCAGAACACGACGTATTATTCAGCTACGTGGGTGAAGAATATGATGACCGTCTGAGTATTGATATGCTAAAACAAAAAATACATGAAAGTCTCTGATTTTAATTATCATTTGCCGCCAACTCTCATTGCCAGCCACCCGGCAACACCAAGGGATAGCTGCAAACTTCTCATTTACGATTCAAAAGAGCAAAAAGTCACGCATCAAACATTTAATCATCTGCCTGATTATCTGCGGCCGGGCGATTTATTGATTTTAAATGATACCAAAGTCAGACCGGCCCGGCTTCACGGCTTCAAAGCTGAAACCGGCGGGAAAATTGAATTTTTACTGTTGAAAAATCTAGGCTATGGAGAGTGGGAAACAATGATCCGCGGCCACCACTTGAAACCGGGCAGCCGCGTCAATTTTCCAAGTTTATTATCAGCCGTTTTAATCACAAAAATTGACGACAAGAGCTGGCGCGTCAAATTTAATGTGTCCGAAAAAAAATTCGAAGCGATTTTAAATCGTTTCGGTGAAACCCCAATTCCACCTTACATTCATCCTTCACTCAAAACCACGGACGCTAAACTTAAATCTTTTTATCAAACAATATACGCTCGTCAATCAGGCTCCGCCGCCGCGCCGACCGCCGGCCTACATTTCACCAGCCGATTGTTGACCAAAATAAAAAAGCAGGGGATTGGGGTTGGATTTCTTACTTTGCACGTCGGTCTAGGGACTTTTTCTCCGGTTACGGTTGATGACGTGGAAAAACACCAACTACACGCCGAAGCTATTGAAATTAAATCGGCCTTAATAAAAAAAATCCGCGCGGTAAAAAAAACCGGCGGGCGGGTGATTGCTGTCGGTACCACGTCGGTAAGAACGCTCGAAGCCTTAGCCCCGGATATTATCTCCACCAAACCAGCCAGAACAATAAAGAGAGAAATTAATATTTTTATTTACCCCGGCTACAAGTTCAAAGTCATTGACGCCATGATCACCAACTTCCATCTGCCTCAATCATCTCTCTTGATGCTGGTTTCAGCCTTTATCGGCCGCGAAAAAACATTGGAACTGTATAATTTGGCCATCAAAAAAAAATACCGCTTTTATAGTTTTGGCGACGCGATGTTTCTACAATGAAAAAACCGAGAATTATTCTCGGTTATAACTATCTCACAATTTCAATGTAAGCATCCGTAGATTCTCATTACTTACCAGCGATTTCCCTTAATTCGTCCATGAGCACCTGTTGATTATTCTGGATTTGCAACAGCTTCATCATGATTATTTCAAGACCAAAGCTCAGAACGCCTACCATCACGAGAAACAAGTATGACGGCATATTCTGCAATAAATATTGCTGTCCTTCAACCGTGTTGGATCTGATAACATTGTTTACAATCAACACTCGCAAAAAGATAGCCACAAAGGATAGGACACCGAACAGAAATAAAATGATTGATATGAACATGTATGGGGTACCGATCTCGTTATCAATCTCGTTTTTCATTCCCAGCCTCCTTGTGGTAAGGTGAACTCATTATGATATCACCTATCAGTAATTATGTCAATTAAAGACCCGAAAATAACCGTAATTTTACCCAATATTCGCAGTCTATACAATGTCGGCTCGATTTTTCGCACGGCTGACGCGGTTGGAATTGAAAAAATCTATCTGACCGGCTATTCCGGCCGGCCGGACAAAAATGAACAAAAAATCGCCAAAACCGCTCTTGGTGCCCATCATACCGTACCGTGGAAATACGAATTCCATACTTGGCGCGTGATTGAAAAATTAAAACAAAACGGTTATATCATCATTGCCCTAGAGATGACAGGGGAGAGCCTCGACATTCGCCGATTCAAACCAAAATCTAAGCTAGCGCTAATGGTCGGCAATGAAGTCAAAGGGTTATCACCACAACTTTTGAACCGCTGTGACCACGTTCTACACCTCCCAATGACCGGAACAAAGGAAAGCCTCAATGTCTCGATCGCTTTCAGCATCGCCGCTTACTATTTGAAATTTTTCACATGACATTTTAATCCGAATGAAAACCACCAGCATAACACGGGGAACGTATGTCACCATACCTGCCCCGTTGGTTTATCCGGGACGCCAAGCTTGCCCCGAGCCTAGTCGAATGGTCGAAGCGTGCATAAAACATTTTGTCACCCTGCTTGTCCGCCGAAACGATAGTGAAGGCGGAAGGTTCTCGATCGGCAGGATCGAAGGATGACCACTGCTGTCACCGGCACGCTTTTAAAAGCATACATCAGCTATTCGTCGTTGGTTTTTCTTGTAAATAAAAAAATCTCCACTTTCTGGAGTTTTTTAAATCTTTTCGAGCTGCGTCGTCACAGCCGGTTCAATCTTGACTTGACGCAGAGAAAAATGCAAGTTTACCTCTACCGGTTCTTCCGTGGGACGATACAACCTTCCGTCACAAATCAGCAGATATTCATCAATTTCAAGACGTTCATCGTAAAAATAATACATTACGTCGTCAACCACGACCAAAACCTCAGATCCGATAATCGTATGGCTGCCGGCTTCAAACAGATACAACGGAATCACCCGAATACGTTCAAAACGAATAATCGGCCGGAAAACTTCAGCCCGCTGGCCGCGAAGTAGAGCTTGAGTTTCAATCGCACCTTCTTGAACGAGAAAATTACAATCATCAATTCTAATCTGTCTCATGCCAGCCCTCCGATTCTTTGGTTTTGGTTGAAAATAATTTTTACATCAGTTACGACTGAATGTAAGCTTATTTTTTTACACCAACTGGGGATGACGAACACGGATAGTTTCTAGCTGCTGATCGCAGTCTACCACGAACCCAAACCCGCGGAAATAAGCGACCAGAACCGCTGCCAGTTCAAAATTCACAGCATTGATTGAACGATCGATATGCTGACTGTTATGAGTCGCCACAAAGATTTCATGGATAATCATATTACCATCATGACCAAAACCAAAATCAGCTCTCGGATTTATTTCATCATAACCAATATTTCTTTCTGGGGCATCGTCATTTTCAAATCTGATTTGAAAATCTCCCCAAGAAATTGGAACCAGCGTCTTGGGACTGATCTGGCCATCGTGCCATTGCCGAACCGCGCCTTCAGCCATCCCGATACAAGCGTCAGGTGAATAATTCATCAAAACCAGCTTGTCACAATGAAATCGGGGACAGTCAATTCGTGCGACTTGATAACGTCCCGCCGGAACCATCACTGTCTGACCAGTACGAATATCATGAAAATCCCACTCACGAAAAGTAGTGATAAATAGCGGCTTCCGATCCATCTCATCCTCCTTGTTATGGGTTGCAACATCGAATTATAACACAATCTCCAAACCTCGTCAATAAGACACCTATTTTAGCCAAATTAAACTATCCACCGACCCAATTGACAAAATCACGTGTATTTGATAGTATTCCTTTTACGTTCGACCACATGGAGGCGTTAAAGGGATGAAAGTCCTAATCGTGGATGATGATGAAGATATTCGAGACATGCTCCGTCACATGGCTACTCGTAACCGCATGAAAAGTTACGAAGCCGCTGACGGAGCCGAAGCCATCGACATTCTTCATCGTAAGGGTCACAAGATTCAGGCCGCTATTATTGATTTGGATATGCCGAAAATGAATGGCTTGGAGCTGTTGGATCACATCAAAGCCAATCACCCAAATCTGGTTTGTGCTCTTCACACGGCCCGAGATCAAGCGACTCATCCTAGAGCTGACATGATCAGAGTTAAACCTCACGGCCTATCTCTAATGACTGATCTGCAAAATTTAGTTGCCGAACGGCAAATATAAACAAAAATCTCAAGTAATACTTGAGTTTTTTTATTGCTACATAGAACAAAAATATATTACCAGTCCGACTAAATAATAAGCTCCGGTATAAATCGCCCCCCCTACCAAAGCCAATTTATGATCAACTTTATCCACAACGCGACATTTAACATAAGCTAAAGGCGCAATCAGCACCGGACCCAAGATCCACAGCAACAGATGCATCCACCAATCCATCGCGCCCTCCTCCATGGTTGTTAACGAATTGGATATATTACCACAAATACCAAACCGTGTCAATAATGTTTATTCTCCTGAAAAATCCTGCTATAATTAGTCTATAATTATCTAAAATGACTCCCGCTATGAAGCAGCTGTATATCGCTGATTTGAAACCCAATGATGACATTCAGGGTGTCAGTTTCGCCCTCAAAAATCAAAATACCAAAACCACCGCCGCTGGGAAGACCTACAAGGATTTAATTCTTCAGGATAAAACCGGCGACATACCGGCTAAAATCTGGTCGGATGCTCTCGCCGATTGCGAACCGGCCAATCCGGGTGACATTGTCAGCGTCGATGGGACGGTTTCTGAATTTAAAAATCAAAAACAGTTAACCATCAAACATCTCATGGTCATTGATCGCCAAAGCGTCAATTCATCTGATTATATCAAATCATCTATTCACGATCCGGAAAAACTATATCTTCAAATCAAAAACGCTATCAACGAAGTGGCTGATCCGTTTATCCAAAAATTATTGAAAGAAATTTTCAAAGATAAGAACTTTATTGAAAAATTCAAGCTTTGCCCCGCCGCCGAATACATTCACCACGCATATTTGCATGGTTTAATGGAGCATATAACCGACATGCTGCTCCTCAGCCGGCCGCTCAAAGATATTTATCCCAAATTAAACATGGATATTCTGACCGCCGGGATTATCCTTCATGACGCCGGCAAAGTTTATGAATTGAACACGGAAACCGCCACCACCCGGACCACCGCCGGCCACCTTCTCGGCCACATTACAATCATCAGCAACAAAATTTCCGCTCTGATTGCCGCCATCAAAGATTTCCCAGCTGAAACCGCTTTGCAGGTCCAGCATGTTATTCTCAGCCACCATGGCGAGTTGGAATTCGGCAGTCCGATCAAACCCATGACCACCGAGGCTCTCGCCCTCCACCACCTTGATCAGTTGTCTTCAAAAACCAACCTAGCTTATATGCTAACCGAAGAGTTGCAAACCCGCGGTGAAAACATTTCCGACCGCCTATTCGCACTCGGCAATCGTCTATACGCGCCGAATCTGACACCGTCAAACGATGGTGCTGACACCGAGGGGACAAAACAAACCTTATTTTAACCTCTCTCGTTCAAGACTTTCATTCTCAAAAATTATTATCATGAATTCATATGACTGACGATGAAATCAAGCAACTCGCCGAAACCATTCTACTCGAAGAAGACGAATTTTTGATTCCGATTCTAAAGCTATACGATCTAATGGATGAAGAAAAAAATAACTTAAAATTTGAACCGGATCATTTGATTGAATTGCTTAATCGTGACGATCGATTCGTCTTGCTCAACAGCCAAAGCACCCAAGAACCATGGCCGGATGAAGACGATGAAACCATGCAGTCTCTTGGCTACTACAAGGGGCCGAGAGTCATGCACAAGGATCGGATGCCGTCACGAGAAGTGATGATGCAGGCCATTACGGGAAAAATGCAAAATACTCTCTCGTCGCTCAAATCCGCTTACCATGTCATGCCCGACAATCTATCTGATGATGAAGAAGAAGAATTTCTTCAGGTCATGCAGCGGGTCAAGGATTTAAGCAAAAAAATCGATGACGTGGCCGGCCCTGAGACTGATCAAGACGGTCCGGATAATTAACCGCGGTCGTATTTTATTATAAAGCTGTTCTCCAATATCCATATCCCATGTTAAAATCCGATCAAAGTAAATTCGATATAGTCATGTTTAACATGTCCACGATGTCAGATTGGCACCGGGGGATTGTCAATCGCAATTATTTTATTTTAAATGCTTTGCTCCGGCACCCAAACGTCGAGAGAATTGTCAGCGTTGATTTTTTCCCCATCGGCCTCAAAAAAACCGTTAAACATTATATTCAAAACATTCTTACCGGTGTTAAAAACGGCGAAATGATCTACGGCGACTTGACCAGCGCCTGCTTCCGCCAAGCACCTGATCTTTACGTTTACTCAACGATTGATAATAATTTCTCCTGGAAAATTGTCGCTAGAGAATTGAATCGGGTCAAAAAATCTCTCAATTTAAATAATATTATTTTTTGGTCATATAATCCGATGTTCACCGAATTTATTGGCCGATTGGATGAAAAACTTTTTGTTTTCGATACGGTTGACAATTGGTTGGAGCACACCGCCTATTCAAAGCTGATGAGCCGCAAAAAGTTAACCGACAAATATCAAACCATCGCCGCCAAAGCTGACTTAATCTTCACGGTTTCATCCGCCATGAAGGATTTTTTCCATCAAAACGACCGGTCAGACCATGTTTATTGGGTCCCTAACGGCGTTGATTTTGACCATTTTATTGATCCGAAATTAATATCGCAGCCAACGATTATCGATAATAAAAAAGGACCCTTTATCGGTTATGTTGGTACCATTGAAGGCCGCTTTGACCTCGACCTATTCGCCGCCGTTGTAAAATTAAATCCGGAAAAAACTTTCATTGTCTGCGGTCCGATTTGGGCTGCAGTCAAAAAAGCTTGGGATAAAAAGATTGCCGACCTACCCAATGTCATTTTGACCGGCCGCGTTGATTACCGCTTGCTGCCGGCTTATCTTCACCGGTTTGATGTCGCCATCATGCCGCATCGTCAATCAGCGTTTGTCGAATCTATGAACCCGATGAAGCTGTATGAATATTTGGCTGCCGGCAAACCGATTGTCAGCACGCCAGTGGCCGGCACCGAGCTTTTTCCGAATGATATAAAAACCGCTTCCGATGCTAACGCCTTTAGTGATCTTATCAACCGGGCGCTCAAGGACAACTCACCTCAACAAGTCTTAAACCGTCAAAATCTAATCAAGTCTCACACCTGGCAGGCACGCGTTGATAAAATGATGAGTCTGGTTGATTCATATTTAAACGAAAAATCATAAAAACACCACTGTCGGCAGTCGATACTGGTTTCAAATTCTATGGATGTCTCGATTATCATCGTAAATTGGAATGTTCGGGAATTTCTACTAAAGTGTTTGGAAACGATTTTTAAATTTACGGAAAATATTACTTTTGAAGTGATTATTGTGGATAATGCATCAAACGACGGTTCAACCGAATATTTACGCCGCCAATTTCAGCCCCAGATTCAAACCGGCCAACTGCTTATCATTGAGAATCGCCAAAATCTGGGATTTGCCAAGGCCAATAATCAGGGTTTGAAAGAAGCAAAGGGGGAATATACTTTATTTATGAATCCCGACATGGAATTCACCGAAAATACCGTCTTCAAATTGAAACAGTATATGGATTCCCATCGCGACATCGCCGCCTGCACCACCAAACTGCTTTATGGCGACCGGACCACCCAGCCCAATATCAAAACCAACCCGACTATTTGCGATCAAGTTTTGATCCTACTCAAACTACATCATTTATTCCAACCCAAATGCCTAAAAAAATATCTCAGAAAAGATTTTGACTATACGCAAGAATCTGAGGTGGACCAAATTATGGGCGCCTTTGTTTTTATTCGCGCTGAAGTTATTCGTCTGCTTGACGGTTGGAATGAAGAGTATCCCATCTGGTGGGAAGATGTTGATCTGTGTTACAATTTGACCATAAAGGGGCAAAAGATTCGTTACGTTCCGCTTTCCGAAGTCTTTCACTTTGAAGGCAAAAGTTTCGAACAAAAATCATCTCTGCCGAAACAACGACGATTTATCACCGGCATGCTTATCTTTTTCAAAAAATACCGCCCATGGCCGCAATACCTGCTGCTGCTCATACTGTCGCCGATCAGCCTTTTTCTCGCCTATATCGTTCAACTATTAAAAATAAAACCGCGCACTCAATCAAAACTGTAACCAATATGATATTACTTCACAAAAAAATCACTCCAATAATAAAGGTAATTTCGCCGGCCATTGATTTTATGCGGCTAAAAAATCTGGTGGAGGAATTCCTTCTGGAGCAATCCGGCGCGGGATTTCATCGGGGGCGAGTGATCGAATCTTTGGTTATATCTGTTAATCTTGAAAGCTTGCTTGATGATTTGCGCCGATACATAAACAGAGGCTCTAATCATCGGCTGTACATCCAGTCCGGATATTTTTATCATCATGACATTGATCATCTTTGGCTTCAAGACAACCAATTAATTATCGACATCGCTTTGGGGAATGTCAAAGACCACCCGGTCATAGACAAAAGCCTGCAAGCCGACCTCGAACCATTCACATACTTCATGTCCGACGATCTGGATCACCGCTTGTACAAACTCTATCTACCGGAAATAGTATGAAAAATATTTTTTTCTCGTCAAAATGGTTTTTATGGTGCCTGCCGCTTTTTTTTATCTTTGAAGTGTTTTCTTTTATTGCCAATGACAACAACATATTGGGAAACACCCTGTTCATTCTAATTGTTCTCATCACCTTTGGTTTATCATTATACCGGCTACCACTCGGGTTAATGATCGCGTTTTCTGAACTGACCATCGGTTCTCAAGGCCATTTGTTCAATTTAATCGTTGCCAATCAGGAAATTGGCATTCGCCTTGGAATCTTTTGTGCGATAATCCTTGCTTGGTGTGTCGGCCTAGTTCGTTTCCGTCGAACTAATATTTTTTCTGTTTTTAATTTCAAGTGGTTCCTGATTCTAGGCTTTGTCGTTCTGTGGAGCTTGATTTTTGGTTTAATCAGACATAATGGTTTAATCAACATTTATTCTGATTTCAATGCTTGGTTGTTTTTCCTTTATCTTGGGCCTGCCGTCGATGGTTTGACATCAAAAGATACGTTAAAACCGCTGATTTCCGTTATTTCAGCCGGTATTGCCTGGACCGTGCTCAAAAGTATGGGCTTGCTTTATTATTTTTCTCATAATTTCAGCGCCATTAAACCGGTCTATCGCTGGGTTAGGGACACAGGAATAGGGGAGATTACCTTGTTGTCAGGCAGTTTTTACCGCATTTTTTTTCAAAGCCACATTTACACCGGTATTGGTTTTTTTATAATTTTATCGCTCTTGTTTTTAATTAACAGCCAACTGCGGCCAACAAAATCCAACCTGTTACCATATATCGCCATCATCGCGCTTACAGCGGTTTCAATCTTAAATCTCTCCCGCAGCAATTGGGTTGGACTACTTTTAACCGGGTTTATTTTTCTCATTATCTTTTTATACCTCAATAAACATAAAATTAAACGGGGAGCGGGTCTGATCATAAACCTTATGGGTATCTTGATCGTCAGCGTGGCCGCGCTTCTGGCCGTCATCTATTTTCCTTGGCCCAATCTACCGGCAATTAACCCGAGTGAAATGCTCAAAGATAGAATCAACCTCAACGAATCAGCCGTTTCCAGCCGGTGGAGTCAATTACCGAACCTAGCTAAAAGTTTGACCACCCATCCGGTTATCGGCTCCGGTTTTGGCTCAACCGTCACCTATACCAGTCTTGATCCCCGGGTGCTTGAAAAAAATCCCACCGGCGAATACACTACTTATGCTTTTGAGTGGGGCTATCTTGATATTATCTTGAAAATCGGCCTCTTTGGATTATTCATTTATCTTGGTTTATTGATATCAATCGGCAAAAAAACCTGGTCATTGATCCGGACATCAACCCAAGACAATGCTTGGTTATTGTACGGTTTTTTGCTTGGTTTAATTTTTCTTTCAACCGTCCACGCATTCAGTCCATATCTGAACCATCCGCTCGGAATCGGATATATCATATTTCTAACAGCTGTGCTACAATTATTTAGTCAATCTCCAACCGAAAAGACACACCAAAAATCATCTTAATGACGCTTTATGCGTACCGGTTTTACTTTTATTTCTATTACTAAAAATATAATCACAACTTAACTCTTACCGTTTATCAAAATCTATGTATCAAGACCAACGCGTCGGCGTGCTCGTCGACATTCAAAATCTTTATTACAGCGCCAAAGCCTTATACAAGAAAAAAGTCAGCTTTGGTAATATTCTAACCGAATCGGTCGGCAATCGAAAACTGATCCGAGCCATTGCTTATGGCATAGCCACACTTGAGGGCGCCGAGGGGAAATTTTTTGACGCTCTGGCCAAATCAGGCTATGAAGTCAAAACCAAAGACCTGCAAATATTTCCCGATGGGAGCAAAAAAGCCGATTGGGACGTCGGTATTGCCGTCGACGCCATTAAACTGGCCAAAAGCTTGGATGTGATCATTTTGGTTTCGGGTGACGGTGATTATGTCCCATTGATTGAATATCTTCAGAACACCACCGGCTGCCGCGTAGAAGTGGTCGCCTTCAAAGAATCAACCAGTGCCAAGTTAATTGAGGCCGCCGATGACTTCATGAATCTGAGCGATAATAAACGTAAATTTCTGATTGCCAGATAACCCAGACAACCGGCTTAGCGCCGGTTTTTTGATTAAAAAACCCGCAAGATTTATTTGCGAGCTTTCAATATTCTATTTGTCCGGCCGAGAAATCCCAGCCAGCGCCCGTTATCAACCCAGACATCCTTGTAAACTAAATCCGGGCTAGGCGGAAGCCGGGGATCTTGTTTGTATCGTTGACGATATTCTTGCTGATATTTAATTCCCAATGTTATCGTCGCAGTCGACGCTTCAATCCATGTGTCATAATATTTTTTTGGCGTCAATCCGAGGAATCCGTTCCAGCAGCCATTTCTTTTCCAATCATTTTTATAATAATGATCCGGACAGGCCGGTAATTTCGGATTCAACTTGTATTTTATTTTGTACTCTTGATTATTCCTGATTTTTAGACTGCGCGCCGCTTTTGCCGCTTCTGACCAAGATTGATATTTCTTTGTTTTACCCAAAAACCCCCAATAACCGCCATTAACTTTCCACAACGATTGATAAACCACATCTGGAGTGCTTGGTAATTTTGGATCATCCCAATAATTCTGTTTGTACTCTTTTTGAGTCTTGATGCCCAAAGCAATCGCGGCCTTTGACGCTTCCTGCCAAGTCGAATAAAAATGAGATTTCCGACCGATAAAACCACTCCACTTACCGAGCAAAACCCAAACGTTTCTGTAATTTATATATGGTCTGACCGGCAACTTCGGGTCACAACGGTATCGATTTTGATAATCGCGGCATGACGTAATTCTTAATCGTCTAACCGCCTTCACCGCCTCATCCCAAGTAGCGTATTTTTCCACCTTAGTTTTGCCGAGGAATCCCAGCCAAAGACCTTTTTTCACCCAGACAGATTTGTAAGTATGGGCCGGATTGCTTGGCAATCGTGGATCCAAACAATGTTTTTTCTGATATTCTTTGATGGTCCGAATATTCAATTTTCGAGCGGCGGCCGATGCTTCTTCCCATCTGACATATGAAAATATTCGTGCCAGAAAACCAGCCATGCTGCCGCGCTTCTTCCATTCAATCTTATACAATTGGGCCGGCTTCAGCGGCAGCTTTGGATCACTTTTGTATCGACGTTTGTATTCTATTCCATTTTTGATGCCTAATCTTTGAGCGGCCTTAGATGCTTCATGCCAAGTAACATATTTATGACCGCGGATGGGTGAAACCATTTTTAAACCAAGGTAACCGATCCAACGGCCGTTTTTTTTCCAAACACTCCGATACTTGTCACTTGGTTTTCCCGGCAATTTCGGATCAGTTTCAGCAAATCGCTGGTTATAATCATCAGTCGAAATAAACCCAATTTTTTTGGCAGCGGCCGATGCTTCTTCCCAAGTCGCGTATTTTTCATCCGGATTAGGTTTTGTCCTTGTCCCCAAGAATCCGGCCCAGCGTCCATTCTTCTGCCAAACATCCTCATAAGCGAGATTGGGGTTGCCCGGCAGCTTGGGGTCTTTTTTATACACTTTACTATAATCTTCACTTCGTTTAATTCCCAGTTTTTTGGCTGCAGCTGAAGCGAGATTCCACGTAGGATAAATATCCTGTCGTTTTCTTATGCCTGAATTTCCAAGAAATCCTTTCCAACCGCCATTCGATTTCCACTCAGCCGCATATAGTTTGTTTGGTTTAGAGTGAAGTCGTGGATCTTGTTTCCGACCGTTAACATACTCTCGAATGGTTTTGAATTTTAACCGCCGAGCAGCGGCTGACGCTTCAGCCCAAGTAGCGTAAAATTTTTTTCGTTTCTTTTTGCCGATTGTACCCAAAAAGCCGGGCCAGCCACCATTTTTCTTCCATACATATCTATAAAGTTTTTGCGGGCTTGAGTGCAATTTGGGATCTGTTTCATAGTCTAATTTATAATCATCCGCAGTAGCAAACCCCAATTTTCTGGCCGCGACAGCTGCTTCTTCCCACGTGACGTAACTGGTTTTCTCAGTCCGAAACGGTTTGAATCCCAAGAAACCGGGCCATTTACCCTTTTCCACCCAGCAGTCACGATAAAAAGATCCCGGGGTTCGAGAAAATCGATTATCAATGTTGCAAAGTTCAAAATATTTTTGTTTGGTGCGAATCCGCAATCGTCGTAAAATGGCCACTGCTTCTTCCCAAAAATATTTGTGTTCGTTGCTCATGCTTCCTCCGTTATTTTGTCAAGTTACAACAAATCACCTTAACATAGGCGACTCATAACGTCAATAACCGCCATTGTTTATATATAAAACACCAGCCTGAAAACCGCTGGATTACATCATTAAGCCACAGAGCTTGTCATCCCTTTTTAGATTATCACTCTATCAACGCAAACAACAAAAAAGTTAATTTAATTTCTTGGGAATTGATGGCCAAACCTTACGATAAATAACCACCGCCACCGCGCCGACTGTAAAAAAATAAACCAGCCCTACCGCTTTCATAAACATAACGCCGGCCGGAAACACACCCAAAGATTCATATCCAACTCCGGTGTGGAAAATCGCGTCCAGAATAAACCCAATATAACTAAACAAAATATACAATGGAATCATGACAACCAAAAGCCCGCCTCTGACAATTACGGCCAAAAAACTCTCCACCGGTCCAGCCAAATTCCAATCTTGAATTATGTTATTAAAATAATACAACATTAAAAATACTGCCAGACTAATCACACCACCGTAAACCCAAGAGGGGAGCCGCAATGAACAGTTTAATTTTTTCATAAAATTTTTCTTAACCCTTTCTGATTAAATTGCAACACAATTTACCGTATTTAAACGCTACCATGACCTTCAACCTTACTAACGACACTTCGATACCGGCAATAATCACAATTTTTGCTTGATTTAGGCAGCGTATTGCTTTTCAAACATTTATAAGCCTTTATAATTGCCGGCTCCACCCACGAATCATTACCAAGGTAGGGGATAATACTGATGTCAAATTCCAGTTTGGCATCAAAGGCTTCAAGATCGGTCCGACCATTGCAATAGACAAAGTATCCGGTGTCGGCTACTTTGTAGCCATTTTGACGCAAAAGCCACTGATACACCTCCATTTGTCGTTTATAACCGATCTGCCACGGTTTGTTGATATCCTTAATGACTTCATCTTTGCTGGTTGCCTTGTAATCGACCACGATATACTTGCCTTGTTTATCAATCCACAAATCATCAATAGCGCCGGTGATCTTCAAACCGGTTTCTTTGTGATCATAGGTAATTCCCTGAAAATTTTCCCGCCACACATTCAGCTGCTCGTGATCAGCTGGCACAGCTTCAATTTTGTATTTTTTCATTAACGGATGAGCCTGTCTTTTAGCTCGATGAATATCAAATTCTTTTTTCAGCAGCGTATCGACCGCGCTGTTCAAGTTAAAAGGGAATCCAGACGGACGTTTCAACCCCAAACGATTATCCAAATAAAAACACCGTGGACATTCCATGTATAAATCTAGCTTTGATCGGCTAAGCTTGAAATTATTTTTCTTTTTCGGATCAAAATTCCAATTTGCCGCCCTGGGGATAGAGTAGTAATCTGACATAAAATATTTTTTATCGTTTTATCTTATTTTCATTTTAATTTCAAATGGTAATTTGAGTTCACCATCAATGTATCTTTGACAGACTTTTTTTACATTTGGAGCGCAGGAAAATTCAGTATAACGATCCATGGGCAGCCAAAATAATTTTTCAAATTTTTCCGGTTCATTAACTTTGGGTGTTTGTCCTTTTTTTATCATCCCAAAAAATTTATGACTCCGAAATTTACCTCCCTTGGTTTCAAATTCTTCCGCTCCAATATAGTCACCCAACGTCACATCAACTCCCAATTCCTCCCGACATTCACGAATTGCCGCTTGTTCCAGCGTCTCTCCGGACTCAACCTTGCCGCCGGGAAACTCATAATGACCTTGGTTTATTTTCCACAACAGAAGCATTTCCCCCCGTTCGTTAACAATGGCGCAACCTGAAAGTTTTATTATCATATTCTTTGATTTTTACACTTGAATTATCGCATATTCAATGAACTCCGACAAAAAAGAGCCCCAATGGCTCCTTTTGTATTATGTTAGCACTGATCCCACGAACTTTTGCTGTCCGTTGATAAAATCCTTTATTTCCATTGGTTGCCGGCCCTCAAGTTGGACTTTCTTCAAAATCAGTCGGCCTTTGCCGCATTTTACGCAAATGATTTTCTGGTTGGTTTCAGTCTCTATTCCCATTAAAACCGTCCCAACAGGTAATTCCGCCTTGTCTTCAGGACAGGCACTATCAATAAAATCAGCTTCAATGATGCTCAAACGTTTTTTATCATAAAATCCATAAACCCCGACCTTCTCGCTGATGGCTCTGACTCGATTGGCAATCGCTCGAGCCGACAATGACCATTGAATTTTTCCCAACTCCTCAGTCATCTTGTAGCAATACGTCGCATCATCATCTTCTTGAACTTCAAGATTTAGTTCTCCTTTTATATATCCGTCTACAATTGGACATATTTTGTCCGCAGCTAGCGTGGATAATTTACCACTTAAAGTATTAAAATTATCATCAGCGGTTATTTCAAGTGAATGAGACTCAATAATATCACCCGTGTCCATACCCAGATCCATCAAGATGAACGACACGCCCGTTTCCTTATCACCATTCAAGATCGCGGTTTGAATCGGCGACGGACCTCGATATTTCGGCAGAATGGAACCGTGCACGTTTACACACCCATGCTCAGGCAGATTAATTATTTCAGCCGGTAAAATTTTTCCATACGCCACCACCACAATTAATTCCGGACTGATCTCATTTAATCGATTTAAAAAATTTTCATTTCCCCTCAATTTTACCGGCTGTTCCACCGGCAAGCCCAACTCTTGGGCCAAAACCTTTACCGGCGGCGGCGTTAGAATCTGTTTCCGGCCGGCCGGCTTATCCGGCGACGCAACCACCAGAACCACTTCATGACACTGATTTAACCGTGTTAATATTGGCACGGCAAATTCTGAAGTACCCATGAAAACTATTTTTCTTTTTTTCTCACCCATATTTTTATCTTGTAACTGATTGGCCGTCAACCACTTTAATTCAAAAAAAATTCAAAATTATTTAGTGTTTAATTCTCGCAAAACATCATCACCTCGGGTAATTTTATTTGTCTTGTCAATAAATAAAACACCTTGCGTGTGATCAGCTTCATGCTGCAGCACTCGGGCAAAAAGCCCTTTGGCTTTCATCGACAATTTATTTCCATTGCGGTCCAGTGCCTTAATAATGACGGTTTTTGGCCGTTTGACCAAACCATATACACCCGGAACCGACAAACAACCTTCTTCGTCTGTTTCTTTGAGCCACGATTTATAAACAATTTTCGGATTGATAAAAACCATCGGGCCGTCCTCGGTGGCCACGGCAAACATGTTCCAATGCTTATCAACCTGTACCGCCGCCAACCCCAAACCGTCTTCCTTAAACATGGTCTCAATCAAATTGACGATAAATCCTTGAGTCTCGGGAGACAGAATCTGTTCTTTGGATAAATCCTGAGATTTTTTTCGAAGATTTTTATTAGGATATTTAATTATTGGTAAAATCATATATATGCCGTTAGATTTATTGATTTGCATTATCTAATTAACAAATTGCCCTGATACAAAACGCTCATATTATACTACATTCATCGGGTCAATGTCAATGGTCCAGTAATCCGGCAAAAACTCTTTAATCCAGCTTCGAATCGCCGTGTCATCATTAAGAATTTTTATCAAAATATAATATCGATACTGCCCCCGAGTCATCTGCCTATGCGGCTGATAGGGGACAGATATCTGCAAATTTTTGTCAGCATAAAACTGCCTATATAGCTGTTCGTACAGCTGTTTAGCTTCAGCTTGACCGGTCTTTTTATCCTTATTCTGGGTAAAAATACTGATCAGTCGGCTTTGGGGCGGATAATGAAACATCTCTCTTTTTGCTAATTCTGAATCAAAATACCGCTTATAATCCTGATATATATATTTTATCGCCAAAGTGTCCGGCAATGCCGTTTGAAGCAAAATTTTGGCTTCTGGCGCCCACATTCTCTTGAGCACGGTCAATGTCCATATCTGCTGAAAAAATCGCGTCATCAGCCGAAAATCAGTCAAATACAACATACTGTCCCAAGAGATAACCCCGATAAAAGCAACATCATTAAATACGGTTTTATCAGTGGGTAATGTTGTCGTCAAATAAATCCGCGCTTTCGGATCGGCAATACTTACGCCGGCAAATTCACCCTTCAAATCCGCGGCCGCTTGATCAATTCCCAGCCCCAAATCCTTTAATTGACCACGATGACATTTGGGGCATACGGTCAAAGCCGGCTCACGATGTTGACACGAATAACACACCAACTCTGTTTCCGTTGACACGAGCGGCAAATCACAACTAGGACACTTGGCAATAAAATCGCAGGCATTACATCTCGTTTGACTGGAGAATCCTCGTTTATTCAAAAACAAAACAACCCTCTTTCCTGTCGCCAATGTCCGCCTGATATTATCAAGCAACTGCGGACTATAATAGGTAAATTCTTTTCGCCTGACACTATTCAAATCAATGATCTGTAATTCATCTGTTTTAATGTTAGCTCCCAAGGTTATAATCGGCTGATTGTTTTTCTTAATCACAAAATAATCTTCAATATTCGGCGCCGGGGAACTGAGAATTACTTTCGCGCCGGTCAGTTCAGCCATTTTCCGCGCTAATGTGGTTCCATGATATCGCGGATTTTGGTCCCAATTCTTGTAATCAATCGATTCCGCTTCATTTATGTAGACATAAGCCAAATCATCAACCGGCGTCAAAAGAGCCGATCGCGTACCGACAATAATCTGTTTTTGATTCAAGCGAATATTCCGCCAAGCCTCATGCCAAGCGTTTTTTTGGCGAAAAAGACCGCTGTCAACGACGGCGATCAAGGCCGAAAATTTCTCGGGAATTATTTGCAACACGTCTTTAATTTTTTCCACGTGCGGCACCATGATTATGATTTGCCGGCCGGCAGTAACCGTTTGTTCAATCAAATTTATTATCAATTGATTATTCTTTTCCTGATCATGATTAATAATTAAATTCTCACGTTGGCTTTTTTTCATCAACAGCTGCCCCAATTTATCAATTTCTTTGTTATGTTTAACCGTTGCGCTAATTTGACCAATCGCGGGCTCCTTTGCCTTTCTTTTAAGTTTAGGTTTTTCCGGCACGAACATCCGAACAGTTGATGACAATGAATAAAAATAATAATCAGCAAACCATTTGATAAAATTTATCTGCCATTCCGGCAGGACCAGCTCAGAGTCGATTATATCATCAATCATTTTCAATTTTTTGAATTTACTTTCCTTATCTATCCCCACGACCAACCCTTGAACCATACTTTGCTTGAACGGAATTTCAACCAGTGAACCAACCTTAACCACCGCCGCGAGCTTATCGGGAATAATATAATCAAAGTAATCCATCTCTCTTGGCAGTTTTCTTAATGGCGTCACGTGAGCGATTTTAGTCATAGTTTCACCTTTATTTTACCTTAACAGACTAAAAAAAGCGAACATAATCCGCCTTTCTTTTCCCTGAATTAACCCTACGCAACCAATCCCCGCCAAACCTCCGCTGCGCCCCTGCCTACCGGCAGGCAGGCGCCGTAGCTCACACAGTAAGAGCGTAGGTGGGTAGTTATTGTTGCTGCCATACTTTTGTAAAAAACCCAACCGACTTGCCAAACTTCCGCCGCGCCCGCCGTAGCTCTACACCCTGTCCACCGACCTGTATGCCATAGCTTTAGCGAAGGCATAAGCGTTATGCGTAGGTGGAAGTAAGAGCGTAGGCGGGTAGTTACAGTTAATTCCGTAGTTACAGTTACGCCCGCCTAATTTTCGTAAAACTATCTACTTGCTGCCAAACTTTCGTAGTTACAGTTACTTCAACAAACACTCTCCCACCAAATATCCCACCCCAAAAGGCGACTCATAACTCAAAACCTGAAAATCATAATTCATATTCCTAATCACTCCCATCAACATCATAATCGGTCTCAACCCGCACTCTTCGGCCTCCTTGAGCAGCTGGGAATCGAATTGGATCATCTGATCTACTTTTTTTTGTTTCAAATACTGAATAATTTTTTTATCAAAATCCTTGGCTTTCGGTGAAAACCCGGCTGGAGCATTTTTTGACAGCCGATGACTCAAATCAGCTGAGGCGATTATCGCCACCTTTTTTTCACTTGAAAATATCGCTTCTTTCAATTCCTCGCCAAAATTCAAATGCTGTTCGAGGTCAAGTAAGGAAGAATTTATCGGCATTATTTTGAAATTTTTATATGCCTGAGCGAGAGAATACAATGGAATGCCCACGCCATAATCAAGCACCGACTCTGATTTTAACACCACCGGTAGGGTAGTTTCCACTTGTTCCCGGAATCGATTGATCAATCCTAGGTCACCGACAAAATTCATCCGAGTTTCAAAGTCGCCGAAATCTTCAAAATTCAACTCATATTCAGGCAAAGTATTGATGGTAAACGCATCCGGATATATATCTCCATGCGGTGAAAATATTACAACCGTATCAGGTTTAGCCGCCTCAAATTCTTTTTTTAAAATTTCAAAAGCTTCTTGAGTTTTAGTCAATTTTTTTGTATTATCTTTTCCCAAGCTGGGAATGATTAATGGCGGGTGGGGGACCACCGCCGCAAATACAATCATAATGTCGTTCAATCAAACTTTATTCTTTAAATGACAAATCCACGCTTTGACCGAGCGGCAGCACCACCAAAGATCCTTCGGATACGGTATAAACATCAGTCCACTTGTAACCAAGCCGTTCAAAGACCTCGCCTGACACGATCGGCCGTCGGGTAGCGCCTGACACGACATAAACGGTTGGTTTATCCGAACCCTTGAGCAGCGCTCCTTCACGATATCCAATCATATCACCATCATCAAAATTTTCAAGCTCGACCGCGTCTACCGGAATCAAGCGATAACCGGGATAATTTATCCTCATAATCTCAATCGCGATCAATGGATGTTTGACTCCGTTCTGAACGTAATAAACTCCACCGGTGTCTTTGTTTTGCAGCAAAGCTCCAAGCGGATATGAACTTTTCATGGTAATTTCCTCACCAATATTATAGCCGTCAAGATCACCGGTCTCCACCTCGATAATTTCTAGCGGATTAAATCCTAATAACCTGAACGTGTCCATAGTATCAATATGTTTCAATGTGTCGCCTACGAGTAAATAAATTGATCCAGTCGGTTCTTTCAAGAGCGAATAATTCGGATATTTGATCGGGGCGCCGACTTCATATTTATCAAGTTCTTCGGTGGTGACGGTCAAAATCCGCTTTGGATCATATCGGGATATAAGAGAAGACATGTTGACAAAGGCTCTTTTTTCTCCGAATTGAATTAACCAGACAGTGGGAGCGTCATAAGTTTTTAACAGCGATCCATCGGGATAATATTGTTTGAACCACCGCTGCCATATTTTCCAAAACAAATAATTACCGTGAATATGCGGCGTGTAGCTGTATAAATTTGCCGTCGCTTGAGTCATCGGCGTTACGTCTTGTCCATCAATAATATATGTTTGGCCGACTGTTTTAAATACGGTTGGATTGTCACTATACCATCTCAATCGGGCGATTGCCTTATCCACTTGATTGGCAAAACCTTTATAAATCAACAATAACGGATCATTGAGACTGCAGCTGTCACACACGCCATAACCCATAGCCCAATCGATTTGTTTGTAACTGGGATTAGGATCCTCGACCAAACTTTGCTCTTTTTGCAGCATTACCAGAATCAATTTTGGATTAACACCATGACGTTTAGCCGCGCCGTCGATTATGGCCGCCGCTGTTTTTTGCGCGCCGTCAATGTCAGGCACAGTCAAAGTCGCTAAATACGAATTTTTCAATTCCAAAAACTTTTGGATTTCAGCCAGTGTCATAGCACTCGGATTGAACATCTGATCATCGCTTATGACTAGATGCCGATTAAATTCAATCGCTTCTGTCGCCGCGAACGGCGAAAAAGACCCCAAACCTATGATCAAAACCATGATGGTGTAAAATATTTTTCTCCGCATATTTTTTTTCTTTAATCCCATTATAACACAACTCGGCGACTATTTGTAGTTGAATTTATCCGATCAGCGTAATTAACGAACCAGCACAAACAATAAACCGTAAAATCCCACAAAAAAACCAAAACTAAACAAAAATTGCCAACTGTTATCACAACCGGCAACTTTTGTATTTTACGTCCTTATGACATTAATTCTAAAATATCTTTACCGCCCGAACTTCACCTGCTCGGCGACAAAATCCACTTTAATCTTCTTTTTAGTTTTACCTTCGATAATTTGAAGGGCTAGGGGATCGAGAATCTTATTTTGGATCAACCGTTTGAGCGGCCTCGCGCCAAAAGCCGGATCATAACCTTCTTTGGCCAGCATATCTTTCAAATTACTGGTGAAAACTAACTCCAAATCTTTTTCCACCAATCGTTTGGCAACCCGCTCCAGCTGCAAGTCAACCACCTGCCTGATATCGTCGCGGCTCAAAGCTTCAAACATGATAATTTCATCAATTCGATTGAGGAATTCCGGTTTAAATTGCTCACGGAGCAGCTTCATGATCCGATCACGCAAATCATCTGCTTTCTGGCTTTCTGTTTCCGCCTCGCCAAAACCAAGTGAAGTTTTGGTTGACGAACTCAAAATCAAATCACTGCCGATATTGCTGGTCATGATTATAATTGTATTCTTGAAATTAACTTTCCGTCCCTTGGCGTCAGTCATTTGTCCGTCGTCAAGCATTTGTAACAAAGAATTGAACACTTCAGGGTGCGCTTTTTCAATCTCGTCAAACAATATAACTGAATATGGTTTTCGCCGCACTTGCTCTGTCAACTGTCCGCCTTCTTCATAACCAATATATCCGGGAGGTGAACCGATAAACTTTGACACCGCGTGCTTTTCCATATATTCACTCATATCAACCCGGATTATCGCTTCTTCATCATCAAACATAAATTCAGCCAACGCTTTGGCCAATTCGGTTTTACCCACACCTGTCGGCCCCATGAAGAGAAATGACCCGATCGGTTTGTTCTCCTCGGCCAATCCGGCCCGTGACCGCCTCAACGCGTTGGCGACGGATTTGATCGCCATCTTTTGTCCGACCACCCGTTCAGCCAAAACTTCCTCAGCCCTAACCAATCTCTCCGCCTCGGTTTGCAGCATTTTGATCACCGGAATGCCGGTCCATTTGGACAAAACATCGGCAATATCTTCTTCCGTCACTTCTTCCTTTAAAATTTGTTTGCCGCCCGGACCACTCTGCAACTTGCGCAGTTTTTCCCGGCTGGAGTTCATTTTCTTTTCCAGATCAGGAATCCGGCCGTAACGAATCTCCGCCACCTTGTCGAATTCTGATTGGCGTTCCAATATTTCCGCCTCTTGTTTCAATTTATCAATCTGCTTTTGCGCGTCTTGCATCGCCGAAATAATTTCTTTTTCTTTGGTCCAATGCAGCTCCAGCTCCTTGGTCTTTTCTTTGATTTCAGCCATTTCTTTCTTAATTTCCATCAGCCGATCTTTGGTTTTAGCACTCTTTTCTTTTTCCAAAGCGCTCTTTTCAATTTCCAATTTCATTAATCGGCGCTTGGCCTGATCCAGTTCAATCGGCATACTGTTCAATTCGATTCTCAGCGCTGAAGTGGCCTCATCAATCAAGTCAATGGCTTTATCAGGTAAAAACCGTTCCGTGATATATCGGTTTGACAATTTCGCCGCCGCCACAATAGCATCATCGGTTATTCGCACACCGTGATGAATCTCATATTTTTCCTTGATACCACGCAATATCGCGATCGTATCATCCACGCTCGGTTGATCAATTCGAACCGGTTGGAATCGGCGCTCCAAAGCCGCGTCCTTTTCAATATATTTTTGATACTCTTTGGTCGTGGTCGCGCCAACACAACGCAATTCACCGCGCGCCAACGCCGGTTTGAGCATATTGGAGGCGTCAATTGACCCTTCAGTCGCTCCGGCACCGACGATGGTATGAAGTTCATCGATAAAAATAATATATTTATCTCCTGATTGTTTAATTTCTTTCAGCACTGCCTTTAATCGATCTTCAAATTCGCCCCGAAATTTGGCACCGGCAATCAAAGAACTGATATCGATCGATAGGACTTCTTTATTTTTCAAATTTTCCGGCACATCTCCGGATACGATTCTTTGAGCCAAACCTTCCACCACCGCGGTCTTACCCGTACCCGGCTCACCGATCAAGACTGGGTTATTTTTGGTTCGGCGTGATAATACCTGCAAAATTCGTCTAATTTCTTCATCTCGACCGATTATCGGATCCAATTTTTCCTGCCGCGCCATCTCAGTCAAATTAACCGCGTATTTTTCCAACGCCTGATATTTGGCTTCCGGTTCACGAGAATCAACCTTCTGCGCGCCGCGAAGATTTTTCAACTGCTCGAGAACCACTTTCTCGTTTATTTGATAATATTCCAAGACCCGTTTGATGGGGGAGTTGACCGTTAACAGCGCCAGAAACAAATGCTCGGTGCTGACATAATCATCACCCATTTTTCGCGCGATTTTCTCTGAGTTGACTATTACAAAATTCATCGCCGGAGTCACCATCACTTGTCCGTCCGCCACATTTTCCGTAAATGATTCCGGCATCTGACGCATCAAAGATTCAACCTCCGTGATCAACGCGGACATATCGACTTCACTGTTACGCAAAATCGTGGTGACAATGCTTTGTTCCTGTTCCAATAGTGCGTACAACAAATGAGACACATCAACTTGCGCGTGCTTTCGTTCAAACATCAAAGCTTGAGCCGCTTGGAGCGCCTCTTGAGCTTTTGTGGTAAATTTATTGATATCCATAAAATTAAATTTTAAAATTCTAAATCGTAAATTCTGAACACCAATCACTCATTACTAAAATTATTATAGAATAGATTATTTAAAATCATCCAGTAAAGCCCCGTTGGCAGTCAATAATAACGAGTGCTAATTTATTATAACCTAACATTTTACTATGTCAAGTTTTGCATCACAAAGTCAAAGAGCTCGCTCAGTGAGCCAGCTCTTTTGGGTTGGTTAAGCCGCGTCTTGACCCAAATGCAGCCACTGGGCCAATGACAAGGCCGACCGGGGATCGCGCCGCAAGCGTCTTTCCGCTTCACGACGGTTCTCCTCAAGGCATTCCGGTGAAATCGCACTCCGGAATCCAGGACAGAGTTTCTGGTTTCGCGCCCATGGGCAATTTTTGTAATAGGCGCACCCGAGGCACGGCAGATATTCACCCCTGAGCATGACAAACCCCTTTCCGGCTCAGGTTATCCGAAACCACTGCCAGATTTCTAATTTAATTATACCAAATTTGGTCACAATCCGAAACATTGCGTTGATTTGTCATCATGATATAATAAATCCATTCAATGAAAAATATGGACCATACGGATAAACAAGAAATTTTGGCCGCGATCAACCAATTCTCAACTGTTGTTGATCAAAAATTCGAATCAATTGATCGACGTTTTGATGCCATTGATCAGCGCTTTAATGCCATTGATCAGCGCTTTGACGTTATTGAATCCAGAATTAACCGTATCGAAGCCACCATGGTCACCAAGGATTACTTGGATGAAAAACTGGCTGATCTGCGCGGAGATTTGGTGGTTTTAATTCGCAAAGAAGACTCAAAATTTAAGACTTTGGTCAAAATTTTATCCGATAAAAATTTAATCTCGGAATCCGACAGACAAAAAATTTATTCGTTGGAGCCGTTTCCGGAATTGTAAAAATCAATCACTTTATATATACTGAAAACAGCTAATTTGCTGTTTTTCTTATGACTCAAAAAATTACCATCCTCGATACCGTTATTCATGATTGCTCGGAATCCGATCTCTATCAAGAGATTGACGGTTTTTTGCGTCAAACAAAATTAAAACTTTTATTTACGCCCAATCCGGAAATATGTCTTCACGCGCGCCAAAATAAAAAGTTCCAAGATGTTCTTAACCAAGGCGACATGAACATTCCTGACGGCTTTGGGTTAAAAATCGGCGCCTTTCTTTCCGGCCAACAAATCCAGCATCGTCACACCGGTTCGGATTTGACCAAATATCTTTTGCAGCTGGCACACGACCGGAGGCTAACCATATTTATCATCAATCACCCCGACTCTTTGTCTTCACTGATCGAAATAAAAAAATCCGTGCTAAACGATTATCCGAATCTCAAACTTCATGGGTACAAAAGCGCTGACATTACCAACGATTTATTGGATCATATCAATAACACTAAACCTGATATTATTTTTACCACCCATGGCGCGCCAATTCAAGAATCATTGCTCCATCAGCTTCGCGACCTCAACATCACCGCCAAGCTCGGTCTGGGGGTCGGCGGCAGCTTTGACTTTATCACCGGCCGCCAAACCAGAGCCCCCGAAATCATGCGCCGACTCGGATTAGAGTGGCTTTTTCGTCTATATAAACAACCCAAACGAATCAACAGAATTTTCAAAGCTGTAATTGTTTTTCCCCTAATCTGCCTGAAACATTCATTGGCCCACAAAGACCGCAAACCTTCCTAACCGCCCCGCCAACCTTTTGTAAAACCCTGCCACTAACCGTCAAGCTTTCGTAGTTGCTGTTATACTTTTGTAAAAAACTATAACCACTTTGTAAAAACTCTATGCCAAACAAATATCGCCCCAATGTTATCGCCGTTATTACCCAAAATGACAAATTTTTAATCCAACACAACCCGCGTTTTAATCATTGGCAATTTCCTCAAGGGGGAGTGGACCAAGGAGAAACGCCGGAACAAGCAGTGGTGCGTGAAGCCTCGGAAGAATTGGGCGTTGAGCCACAATTTTTAACTGTCAAAGAAAAACTGCCCGAGCAATATCGTTATGACTGGCCAAAAAAAATTTTGAAGCTTAAATACTATGAGGCGGAAGGCTACATTGGCCAAGAGCAAACAATTTTTATTTTAACCTTTTCCGGCACTGACAATGACTTTCATCTTGATCAAAGCGACGAACTCGAAGCCGATGATTTCAAATGGGTCACCAAAGACGAACTAAAAAAATACATCCATACCCAGCGTCATGGGTCGCTAGAGATAATTTTGAAATACATTGAATAATTTATTACAGCTACACCCGCCAAACTTTTGTAAAAACTTTTCCCTCCACTTTTTACTTTAACTATACTCATTTTGTATAAGTAGCCCCCACGGCCATACTTTCGCAGTTACAGTATATAAACAAAAGCAGACTTCGTTAAAGTCTGTTTTTATACTCTTATAAATTTCCGTCCGTCAGTGCTCATCGTGACCGATGGCAGTACCGGAATCGGTTTATTTTGTTCATCGCGGCCAACCGCGAGGCAAATTTCCATGAAGCCCGAAACATAATCTCGATAAACAACCGAAAACTTCGAAGAATCTAGGTCCAGGTTTTTGGCGTCAGTCCATGTTACATTATTTACCTTGACGAAACCGACATAGCCGTCAAAATCCTGACTGTACAAAGAATATGGAACCGGCATCAATACGGAGACATTTATTTCACCCACATTAAACTTGATGAAATACACCAATCCCGCAGACCGGATAACGGAAAGAGAAAACGGCATGTCATCCATTTCCTCAAAATCATCAGGCTCGGCGATCAGTCGCTCAACCTCCATCAAATTCAACTTGGTGATATCTGACGGCAATCTCGGCACCATTAGCACCAGCCGGCGATCTCTGTCGATGAATATTTCCGCCACATCAAAACCGTTGTCTCCGGCGTGAAACTTCATCTCCCTAAGGAGCAAATTGGCCCAAAAGTCATCGGTGACCCGGAAAAAACCACCAGCCGTGTCTTTATTTGACATTAGGTCACCTCCTTGGCTCCCTGCGCCTCCTCGAGCAGGGGATAGATGCCTCCTTTTATTAACTGTATTAAATTTATCATACTGCAAACAGATTGTTAAGTCAAGAATCAACCAACATCTTTTTTTATTTTTTTGATCCTTTTTATGTTGCGAGGAGTACGTAGTAACGACGAAGCAACCTACTATTTCTGACAACTAGAAACTAACGGCTTTACAAAAATAGCAAACATATCATTGTCTACTGACAGATGTGAATTGATAACTAAACAGCCCACACTTTTAAAACGAAAAAGACCCAGGCAATGCTAGGTCTTTATGTTCGTAGAGTTTTTCGCTTGTGATGCCTCAGATTCGAGACGGAAAGATCGGGAGGTGGGTTGGTTGCGGTCAGCCGCGGGAGTAGGGGTGGTTCTGGCGGGTGTTGCCGCGCTTGCCCCGGCTGCCGCGGCGGTCGTTGTCCTCGTCGCGGTTGCGCCGGCCGCCCTCGTACTCGGCGTTCCGGTTGTCCCTAATGGCGGACAGGGACGCGGCGAGGCTCGAGACCTTCGCCTCGACCGTCGGCCGGTCGTCCTTGACGCCCTCGCTGCGGAGCATGTCCTGCAGCAGGTTCAGGGGGACGCAGACCTCCGACACGAACCGGCGGTAGAACGTCGGCGGCTTCTGGCGCTCCTGGGACCACTCGACGTGCTGCTCCCAGAGGATCTGCACGGCCGCCTTGTGCCGACCGTCCGCCACCATGGGGATGTACCGGAAGCCGGTCGACATGTCGTCCCGGTGGAACACGCGGACGACCGTGACGGGGTAGACCGGCGGAGTCGGCGTGGTCGGCGTGCCGTCCCACTCGAAGCCGACCTCGACCGCGAAGGCCTTGATCGCCTCCTCGTAGGCCGCCCAGAAGTCGGACGTCTGGCACTGGGCCAGGCTCCAGCCGTTGGGCTCCTCGGGGGTGACGTCGCGGCTGCGCAGGTCGTCGAAGATCGCCGCGCGGGCCGCGAGCGCGGCCTCGTAGAGGCTCTGCTTCTTGGACCAGGCCGCGACACGGGTCATGTCGATCGTGCCGGCGCCTGCCGCGAGGTGCTTCTCCAGCTCCGTCGGGTCGAGCGACAGCTCGGACACCTGGAAGCCGGTGAGTCGCGCGTCGCGGTTGATCAGGAGCGGGTCGATGGCGTCGCGGTACTTGATGACCGCCGCGGCGTTCGCGAGCGCCTCGCTGAGCGTGATGTGGCTGCCGTCGAGCATCGGCTTGCCGGCGTCGCGCTGCTCGCCGTTGAGCCTGAAAATCTGCTCCTGCAGCATCTTCACGTCGATGTTGTTGAACAGCTGCTGGGTCGCCACCAGCACCCGCGCGAAACGCGCGGGGAAGGGGCGCCCGGTGACGAGATCGGACTCGACCATGACGTTGGGCCGGATCGACGTGCCGTGGTTGTTGACGTAGTCGACGAGGGTGGAGATGCGGGTGCTCTGCTCGGTCATCTGGATTCCTCCATGAAGCGGGGCTGTGCCCCAAAAACGATTTGGTTGGTCTTGACCGCTGATCTTCGACTTCACTTTTGTCAGCCGCTAATCGGCTCATAGGTCCCGGTTTTGATATGTGGGGACCAGAGTGAAGCTTAAGAAGTTCTTTGGTCTTGACCATTTACACCGGACAGGTTGGAGACATCTCACAACCATCATTGAATCTGATTTTGTAGAACCTGAAACAAGTTCAGGTTGACACAAACTCAAATTCAATAATAGTTGCTGCCTTCTTGCTGCTGCTAAACTTTCGCTGTGCCAGACGTAGCTTCAGCGTAGTCTGGTAGTTATGGTTATATCAAAGTTCATGCTTAACATTATATCACATCTAAATCATTTTGTCAAGAGGTGTCTTTATATATAATATCACGACAAGCGATATACTATATGAATGTAAAAACGTTAGTAGTAATACTTCCGTAGTTACAGTTACCCCTCAACAAAAAGATCCAAATGTCTTATATATGAATGCCAATGTGCCAATGAATTTCTCAGCTTGATTAGCCATTATATCATACTTATTATAATTTGTCAATAGGGTATAACGATAACTACGGAAGTTTAGCTAAAATAAGTATTTTTTAACTGTTAACGCACACAAACAATAATTATTTTATCAGCCGTTATCTTACCATACTTATCACCATATGGTATAATAAACCATATGCAGACTCATTTTTATTTTGAGGATCTTTCATATGTCTTGAACGGACTATTTTATCAAATATACAAACAACTCGGTTACGGTCTCAGGGAAGCATCATATTGTCAACTACTTGAATCACTACTCAAACAAAAAACAATAAATTACGTAAAAGAATCCAAAATTCCACTTCAATTATACGGTCGTGAGATTACTTATCGTAAGATTGACTTTCTGATTGAAGATTGTATTATTATAGAAATTAAAGCCTCATCCCTAATTTCCCAAAAGCATTTTTATCAAGTCAAAGAATATTTAAAATTGTCGGGAATAAAACTTGGTTTATTAGTTCACTTTAATCAAAAAAATGTTAACATTTATCGTATAATAAATCCAAACTTAAATAAACCTTAACTTACCCCGCCTAACTTCCGTAGTTACAGTTACTTCCGTAGTTACAGTTACCCCCGCCTAACTTCCGTAGTTATAGTTACTTCCGTAGTTACAGTTACACCCGCCTAACTTCCGTAGTTACAGTTACCCCGCCAAACTTCCGCCGTTACAGTTACCCCGCCAAACTTCCGTAGTTATAGTTACACCCTAATTCACATCTGACAATCTAACTTTCGTAGTTTATGCCCACCAACACCAACATCCGCGTCCGTATTGCCCCTAGCCCGACCGGCTATGTCCACATCGGCAATCTGCGCACTATCTTATACAACTATCTTTTCGCTCGTCATCAAGACGGCACCTTTATTGTTCGCATCGAAGACACCGACCGCACGCGGTTTGTGCCGGGCGCCCTCGAAGACCTGCTTCAGACCTTGGAGTGGGCTGGTTTAGACTATGATGAAGGACCATATCTGGACAACGGTAAAATCAATCAAAAAGGGGACTATGGACCCTATGTTCAATCTGAACGTCTGGACATTTACCAAAAACACATAAAAACTTTACTGGCCAAAAATAAAGCCTACTATTGTTTCTGTTCCAAAGAACGCTTGGACGATCTCCGCGAACAGCAAAAAAAAGATAATCTGCCGCCCAAATACGATGGTTTGTGCCGCCATTTATCAAAAGACGAAGTGACACAAAAGTTAAAACAAAAAGCCCCATTTGTCATCCGATTCAAAATGCCTGAGGAAAAAGAGGTTGTATTTGAAGACACGATCCGCGGCGCCATCAAAGTCAACACCAAAGATCTGGATGATTTTGTCTTAGTAAAAACAGACGGTTTCCCGACCTATCACTTTGCCAACATCATTGACGACCACTTGATGAAAATCACGCACATCATGCGCGGCGATGAATGGATTGCCAGCACGCCAAAACATGTTTTGTTATATGAATCTTTCGGTTGGCAGGCTCCGGTTTTCGCGCACCTACCCCAAATTCTCAACAATAATAAAAAGAAAATGAGTAAGCGCGACGGCGACGTCTCCGTCAAAGACTTTATCCAAGCCGGCTTTTTGAAAGACGCTTTAATAAATTTCATTGCTTTGCTCGGCTGGAACGCGGGGACTGAACAAGAAGTTTATACGCGCGACGAGATGATCAAACAATTTTCTCTTGATAATGTCCACAAAAAAGGCGCGGTTTTTGATCTGGAAAAATTGGATTGGATCAATGGCGTATATCTCCGAGGCTTATCCGACGATCAATTCACAACCGAATGTATACCTTATTTAATCTCAGCTGAATTAGTTACCGATGAAAGCGACAACAAATACACCAACCGGCTAACCAAAGAAAAAATTACCTTTAATGACATTAAACGTTATTGTTCGCTGGAAAAAAATCGCATCCGCCGCCTGAACGAAATTTCCGACGCGATCAAATTTGTCTTCCCAGCCAAACTGGACCTTGATCCGACAATGTTAATTTTTAAAAAATCGGACAAAGACACCACCATCCAAGCCCTGCAATATCTCCTTGAAATACTCATCAAAACACCGGAAGATCACTTTACCGCCGACCAACTCGAAAAAGAAATCAGAAACATGATTGATCACAACAACCTTCAAAATGGTGATGTGCTTTGGCCGCTTCGGGTTGCCCTGTCCGGCCGGGAAAAATCACCCGGACCATTCGAAATCGCCGGAGTTCTGGGCAAAACCAAATGCCTTAACCGGTTAAAACACGCTCTATTAAACCTTAGTCAACAATAGCCCCTCATGGGGCTGTTTTTTTATTTCAACAGCCGAATTCACATTTTAAACAAAATCTGTTATAATAATTGTGATGAAATCCTATTTCAAACAATCTATCAAATGGATTGGCGGCTTATCGGTTATAAGTATATTTTTTCTTTTGCCGAGACTCCCAATCATAGCTCAAACCGTTGATGACCTCGACAGCCAAATCAAATCTACGCAAGAAAAAATTCAAGAATTGGAAAAGCAACAAGCTATCTACAAAAAAAACATCCAGCAGAAACAAGAAGAAGCCGTATCCCTGCAAAATCAAATTGACGTTCTGACCAATAAAATCGCCCAAACCAAGCTCGAAATTGAGACCACCGAGCAAGAAGTCAAAAAAAACGAGTTGGAAATCCGGCAAACAGAATTGCAGATTTTGACTCATGAGAATGAAATCGACAAGAAAAAAGGGGAGTTAGGCGAAACGCTGAAACACCTTCATTATCAAAACGACACCGGCGCGCTAGAAATTTTTGTTCTAAACAATTCACTCTCGGATTTTTTCATTCATCTTGAAAACACCAAAATATTATCCAACAACCTTCAAAAATCCCTTGATAGCATCAAACGGCTAAAAGGGGAGCTTGAAACCCAGAAATCCGACATGGACAAAAAACACACGCAATTAACCGATTTAAAACAAGAATTAAAAATTCAGCAAGCGGAATTCGCGGGCGAAGTCAATTATAAAGATGATCTGCTGTTTGACACCAAAGAGTCAGAACAAAAATTTTACGATCTTTTCTGGCAGGCCAAACAAGAACAAGAAGCGGCCAATAACGAAATTTATAATCTCGAAAAACTTAAACGAGAACAAATTGACGCCGCCACTGACACCGAACAACCGGCCCTGACAGACAGCACTCTAATTTGGCCAGTAACAAAAAATACGGTAACCGCCTATTTTCACGACAAATCTTATCCCTTTCGTCATATTTTTGAACATCCGGCCATCGATATCCGAGCAGCCCAATCCACTCCGATCAGAGCCTCTGCCGATGGTTATGTACTCAAAGCCCGAGATGCCGGAATGGGGTACAGCTATATTGCTCTAATCCATGCCAATGGCCTCTCGACCGTCTACGGCCACGTCAGCGCCCTTTATGTCTCTGTGGATGAATATGTATCCAAAGGTGAAGTTATTGGCCTAAGCGGCGGCGCCCCTGGGACACCCGGCGCCGGCAACCTGACCACCGGACCGCACCTTCACTTTGAAGTCCGTCTCAATGGTATCCCAGTCGATCCGCTGCTGTATCTTCCATAATTCCAATTTACAACCTTACCTCGCCAAACTTTTGTAAAAACTAACCCAACCCGCCAAACTTTTGTAGTTAGAGTTACCCCGCCAGATCCAACTTGAGCGGGGTTTAATTTCCCCCTAATTTCTGTTTAATCTATGCCAGCCTACAAAAATGACCGCTACCTTGAATTTGTCGAGTTGATTTTTCACCAAATCGTGAGAAAACTTTTTGGCTATGATGAATACAAACTACGAATCATCAGCCGCCGTCAATCAGCAACCGGCAAGAGATTAATTTTGGGGTATATCAATTTCCAAAAAAAGACTATCGCGCTTGATGTCCTGACACCAAAGACCAATAAACCCAAAAGCATTAATACTTTACTCAGAACCCTCGCTCATGAAATTGCCCACATCCAAAAACCGCCATATTATCAAAAATACCGCGGCCGCATGATTGTCAGACAGCATTATCCGGCGTTTTATCATCAAGTCGATAAAAACATCATCAAAATAAAAAAAGATCCGTACTTCAGCCAATATTTTCGCTCGTGACGGATCTGTTAATATCTAATTGTTGTTCTTCGTTTCCAAAGCCCCCTGAATCGTCCACGTTCGGCCGTAAATTTGATTTAACATTTGCGATTCCTTTGATTGGTAAGTATCAACGGCGCCTCTTAACGTTGTAACTTTTGTCAATAATATTACCGTTAAAATCAAATTGACCAAAAACAAGGTCACCACCACCAAAACAAAATACTGAAACAATTTTTTACTCGAAAATATTTTTTCTAAAATTGACATACTTACATCACAAAATTTAATAAACTGATTATCACGACTCACTTAGCTAAAAAAAGTATACCACAAAGAAAAAAGAGAGCCAAGAGCCCTTTTTTTCTTATCTAATTATTCCACGTTAGCATAGGATATAGCTCTCAATACCGACCAAAAGTGGGTTGAATTGGGCAGATGACCATAAGCCTTAGAAAATATGCCCAAAGCCGTATTTTCCCTGGCCAAATCGCGTTGTTCCACTCGATAGCGATAAGCCACCATATGAATAAAATCCTCATCTGCTGCTGTCTGAAAATTGACCAATCGACCATAAATCATTACGAATTCCTTGATAGCTGATGCCTCAAGCGTCAAAATCCGGGTCGGTTGTTCACCGCGAGCAATCAAATCTATATCCTTCCAATCAGTCTCGGTCACCGGTAAATGGCCGTACAAATCCTTATAATCAGATACTAAACCAGAACGCTCCCGAGTCGTCAAAACTTCAGTCACAGACGTACTTCCGTAGCTGATGAATTGGACAACCTTCCAGTCATCACCAGTTGGTAATTCTTTCTCCAAACTGATATATCGACTTATGGCGTCTCGTTCATTATCCAAATCACGCTCTGCCGGTAAATCCGGGGTATATGTTTTCACCATCTCTTCTTCAGCTTCCACGGACGTCTCAGGTGTTTCCGTTACTGACTCATCGGGTATTAACTCCGGTTCTGCGGTTTCCGGCTCTGTCGTTTCTTCAGTCGCCGGAATCGATGTCGAACTACCAGAGCCATCACCGGTTATCGAATCAACAAGCTCTTGTGACGCCTCCTGGCTGGATCGACTGCTGCCAGATGCTGTCGTTACTGACAGCGGGGAATAAACCACACCAAAAATGGTAAAGTGATTGGTTTGAGCTGTAAATGAGTTGTCTGACGAATTCTGCACTCCGCTGAGCGGGATCCATTGATTTGTTGTAGTATCCCAATAAGCCGGAATCAAATCGCCTTCGGAAATTCCGCTCGGTAAACTTGTAGTCAAATAATCTAGAGTCAACTCCACGTCATCGTTTAAATTGGTAATCTGCTGACCATTGTTATCGGTAACTGATATATTGACTGACTCACCTGATAACGGCGCGTATAAGCCAGTAGCCGGAGCCGTATATGATTTTTGCATTGTCATATTTCCTGACGTCGATCCGCTGCCTAAAGCATTCGGTGGTACTACGACTTTTGCCCCTACCGTATCGTCTTGAATGACACCACCGACAGAAGGAGTAATCGAATTTATGGCCGTTTTGACTGTCTTCGTGACATCAACCGTCAAAGGAAAGCTTAAACCGGTTACACTGTCATTATTAATCGTTATCGAACCACTATAGGTCGTTTGCGCGTGAAGCGGAGCAATACCTTTGAGTGTCCACGTTCCGTTTGTCACCGGCAATGAAAAGGTTCCGTCCAAATCAATCGGACTACCTGACCAACCACCCGTAGCGGTTTCCGCCCACACAAAACCCTCAGTCAAATTCGTTCCCGTCACCGTACCAGAAACCACATAATTCGTCGCGGTCAAAGCGGCATTCTCAGCGTCGGTAAAATCTATCGTAGCCGCTTCAGTGACGTTTAATGTTCTGGGGGCAGGGGAGACATAATTCGGTTTATCAACACCGATTTTCATCCCTGAACCTTCCTTTACACTCAAAGTATAAGCGCCAGACGAGTTGGTCGCTGCTCCTGTTCTATAATTGCTATTTGGATCATGAACCCAAACCCAAGCGCTTTCGATCGGATTGCCATCAACATCCTCGACCGTGCCTGTAATGCCAAATCGAGTCACTGATGACACATTGAATGTAATAACGGCGTTAGCGGTTAAATCAACGCTGCTTTGGCTAAAGTCACCCACACCGTCAATATGAACAAATACATTATAAGTCCCGGCGCTAACTTGAATAATTTCAGCATTCGATAAATCATTGATCGGACGACCGCGGCGTTCAGTGCTTGTGGCGTTCCGCACCTCCATGAAACCAGTCATGTCGCTGGCGCCACCGGTAAAATTAACGGTCAATGTTTTTAAATCAGCCACCTCTACAGTGATATGATTTGCCGTTGAATCCTGGCCATTAACCGTGACTAAAATAGCCCGCTCGCCATAATCCTCTGACCAAGTCCCAACGCGATATGTGCCGTTCGAAATTCGTGTCGAATATTGTCCTGCGGAATCTGTTCGCGAGTCTCTAAAAACCCCGATTGGATTACCGCTCGCCAGCGTCCCTGACCATTCATCGATAAACACCGGGGCGCCGGTAACAACCGATCCGCCAATAGTCACGGTTCCGCTCAAAGTGTAACAAGTGCTTGATGATGGTTGCAAATTTTGACCGGATTTGGATGCGCTGGAAATTGTCACCGTTTTAGTCAGACTGCCGCAAATATTGGAACCGAAAGGCACCGCCGATCTGACAACCCAAGTACCATTACCGACATAAAGCACATAATTTCCGCTGGAATCGGTCATGGCGTTAACCGTCTGTTTCGTGGTGGATTCCTCGGCCCAAATCGGCGCGTATTGCATTGGATTGTTGCTGGAATCCGTCACTTTACCCGATATGGTGTAATCAGCTTTCCTTAATTTTATTTTAAACGGACTACCAGCGGTTATCAATGTCCCGTTTAGATAAACATCCGCTGAGGCGTTACCATCAATGGCGCCGGTGTTAACTTTTACCTCCAATGTTAATTCCGGTGATTGGGGAATACCAGGTAAAAAGGCGCCTACTTTGTACGTTCCATACTCCGCTACCTTCAATGAGAAGTTGCCGCCGGTTGTCGCTCGAGTGTTATTACCGCTGCCGCCAAAACCCATTGGTTGGTAAGCCCACAGCTCCGCGTTAGCGATTCCTTGATCATTGCCGTCAACCACCGAACCGTTAATTTGATAATCGGCAGAGGCCACCGTAAATGAGACTCCAGCACTGGTAACATCAGCCTGCGTTTCCATATTGGTCAAAGCGACTGTCTCGCCCACGCCGGTCACTCGAACCATTTTATTTTTCGGCGGCATCCAATCGGGCATGGCGACTTGACCGCTGATTGCGCCTTTCGGCATTGCCGGCCCGAGACCGATACTCCAATCGCTGTTGTAAGGCAAATATAATGTATAAGACTGATTTGTTACGGTCCCGATATCACTGATTGTTTTGACCACAAAGCCCTTGGAACTACCGGCGAAAATATCAATATCTTCAGTCTCGCCAAAGGCCCCGGTAATCTTGACTGTCAGCGGCGCCGCCGTTGAATTATCCATTTTACTCAACGAAAATGACTTGGTAACGTTGTTATTTAGTGAAAATTGCTCCGGTGACACCCCGACATATTCGTTGGCGCCAATTGTCATTGATGGCTCGGTAAAGACAAAGTATTCGCCGGCGGGTAAATTACTGATCGTTGTTGTCGCATAGCCGTTAGTAAAAGTAATCGTTTGATCCATGGGACCGGTCATGGGGGAACCGACAAACAAATTCATGGTTACATCATCAATATCATCCGTACCGGTGGTGGCATCGAGCTGACCGCCGGCATAAACTTTGACCGTGATAGAATTGGATCCGGCCGCGGTGACGAAAAACGGCATGGTCGTCATTGATTCCAACAGAGTCAAACCATCAGCCGACTTGGTTTTAACATCAACCGTATAACCTGAAGTGTTGAAATCTTTGGGAATAGAACTATTAATTATAGTTTTTAATTCAAAAGATAAATAATCATTGGCATCAGAAGCACCGGTAGTCGTACAGGTAATGGTTCTCGTTGCTTGAGTTCCCACGCAAGACAAAGTCATGGTGGAAGAACCGCGAGATATATCATTATTCATCGGACTGTTGGTATCAATCACCGCATTTGTAATATCAAATCCATTGGGGAATGTTAATTCAATTTTTCCACCGTTCGGAATAACCGTGGTCACAGGCAAATCAACAAAATAGCGAGAGGTTACACCGGCCAGTGAATTCATCGGAAAAACTCCAATTGGTTTCTCGCCCATGGTAGCCGCGCTATGCATTCCAAAATCGCTCACGCCTGACGTGCCAAACCCGGTCGCGCCCGGCCCGATGAAACCTTGGGTTTGAGCGCTAGATTCAACTGTACCGCTAATACTGATTGAAGCGGCAATGACATTTCCGACAATATCTCTCACGCCATCAGCCGGGCCGGCCGCATTATAAACCGACAAAGTTAATGGAACCGGATTGTTAAGATCAACCACATCTTCATATAACCTTAAATTGGATATAATTACGCTATTGGTATTACCATCATATTTAAAAGTCGCTTCTGTTATGTCCACGGTAGCCAATCCAGCCCCTTTATCAACGGAAATACTATAATTAAGCCTATTCAAGACGCTGGTTTCCCATTTTCCCACACTATCAACCCAATCGGTTGTATCTGTCACTGTCACTCGATTCATCGCTTCACTGTATGTCACGACACACTGATAATCATCGCACCGGACATTCGTTACCGTCGGAGCGGTTGTTTCAATTGTACTGGAAGTCGTGAATTGAAAAGTATAAATATCATCAACTTCACCATTTGTACCGTCATTATCACTGTTAAAAGCATTGCCATTGATATCAGTCACATCGGTTTTGACGGCTACAGTATGACTGGCATTGGCCGTCAACGCGCTGGAAGGGAACAATCGAATTGTTTTAGACGCTTCATCGTACTCGATATCGGCGGCAATATTCGTGCTCCCTCGTTTAAAGGTGACATTTGACGTATTAACTGTCGCCGCATCAAGAGATTCGCTTACGCCAATCTCAATCGAACCCAAACCCACAGCCACATCAGTCTGAGCTGATGCCGGAAGCGTGCCCAAAACTCTCGGTCCGGTTGAATCTAAAGTTGAACCGGTGGTAAACGACGAGCGGAAGAAAACGTAGTCATCCGTATTCTGACTGTTTTGCGGATCTCCCAACGTCACTCCGACACTACTTTCAAAAGAGCCCGCAACTCGAATTTCATAGTCTTGATTAGCTGATAAAGTTGAATTCGGATTTAAAATAATTTTTGTTTTATCGTTGCTGTAGGTGCGAGTCAAGCTCACAACCTCAGACGAATCCAAATCGACCAAATTAACCCGAGCCAAGTTGGCGCTTTCAACGTTTACGGCCGTCGTAAAATCAACCAACACATTGGCGTTCATGGCGATATTAAAAGATCCTGAATTCGGACTGACCGTTCGCACAAACGGTGGCTGGAACTGACCGGAACCGAAGGTTTGACCACCACCACCGGTAAAAGCCGCCCCTCCCGTCGTAAAAGTAATTTCATAACTACCGTCACTTCGATTTCCCACCAAAGCATTTCCCGCTTGATCTCGAACATCCGTGGTTAAAATCAAAGCGTATGTCGTATTGACGGACAGGGGAGTGGTGGAAAAAACCTGAAACTCATTATCTTGGGCTGTAGCTGTTATCCCTAAATTGTCAACATAAGCGCTGGTCGTAAAATTGTACAGTTTCACATTTGTCGTATTAACCGTACCGCTATTCATTGCTTCAGAAAAACCGACCATTATAGGTGAACAAAAATTTACTCCGGCAGGCAGAGATTCCGGGGATGTATTTAAATTACATATCGCCACCGGGGCTCCAAACATTTCCGCGTTCGGAGCGGTATAGTTGACATAAGGACCAACAAAGTCTCCGCCACCGAAATCCCCATATGACAACGGCAGTTGCGCGTTCACAGTCGTAGATCCATTCATGCCGCTTACCATTGCAGAGCTATAATTTGGCGCCACCATTATCACCCGATAAGCCCCATCAGGTTCATATGAAGTTGGCAAACTGCTGAAACTGTAAGCCCCATTCTCAGCGCTTGAAACAGCATAAAACCCTGAATTCTCTATAAGCACCAAAGCCCTTACAAAATTCAACTGACTATCGGTTATCACCCCGGAAAATGACTTAACTCCGGCATAGTCATCCGTCACGCCAATATTAAATGGCGTGGTGCTGGGATTGTAATCCGGCATTGTTGCTGTATTTTCGCCATCGGTCACCTGAAGATAATACTGGACTACTCCGCCCCCGGAAACAGCGCTTTGCAAACTTGCTTGGGGAATAACAAAAGCATACCAGGCAGACCCTGTCAGATCATACGCCCCAACGGTTTTGGTTGAGTCAGCCTGTGTAAAAACACCGCTGGTCCCGACACGATAAAATATTTTTGCTCCTGTGGTTGCAATATTACTATCATCATAGATGGCGGCAAACAAATACAAATCCGCATTATCATGATAACTGAAAACCTGTCCATGATCTATAAAGGGAACAACATCTTCAAATACCGCGTTATCCAAAGATTCAACCGCGCTGGATAAATTTTGCGGATTGCCCGTCGATTGCATCACAAAATCCCAATTATTATCATCGGAATCAAAACCATTTCCGGCCGTTTCATCCTCGCCACCGGCAATCATAGCGCCAACCGTCGAATCAAAAATCGCCTTACGTTCAAAACTTTTGCTCGGGTCCCAATCTGTGAGGCTGATTGCGGTTCCTTCAGTGGTGGAGCTTGAACCAAAACCCACGACATCAAGCAAATTACCATCGACACAACTGCTTAATATAGCGCACAAACGTAAACTAAGTCCGTTAATGGAATTATTATTCGCGGCCATAGCGGTATTAAACGCGGCCTCATCGGCAAAAGCTAAGTCACCGCCCGCTGTTCCAAACAAAACAAATCCACTGGCTGGGATTGATTCATTACTGAATGCCACGTGTAAATTAGTCCACTCGCCGCTGGGAAACTTGTATTGAACGCCTACATTTTCTTCCGTTGACAGGGCACTGCCAGAGCGGTTATACAATTCAACATAATTCCCGCCAACTTCACCCGTAAACTTCACCTCACTGATAAGAAGCGGCGATGTCCCGGCTTTAACCGCCAAAGGTTTTATCAAAGTTAGATACCCTGTTGTGCCAAGAATAAAAACCATTAAAAACGCGATCAACAAATTATGATTCGAACGCGATCGCCTGTTTGTTTTTTTCATATGAATCATTTATTTATATAAAAACTGTTATCTTTAACAAAAATCATAGAGTGACACACACCCTTTGATTGGTTATCTTTTGTCACAATTAACTGGTTCAGCTTTATGAAAATATACCATATTAGTTTATGCATTTATTATAGCACTTTTATTGATCACAGTCTAAATGTGTGGATAAATAAAACGAAAAAATTATATTTAACAAACCAAAAAGCATCAATTCTTTACTCAGAACCCTCGCTCATGAAATTGCCCACATCCAAAAACCGCCATATTATCAAAAATACCGCGGCCGCATGATTGTCAGGCAGCATTATCCGGCGTTTTATCATCAAGTGGATAAAAACATCGCTAAAATAAAAAAAGACCAATATTCCAGCCAATATTTCCGAGTTTAATTATTATTCTTTGCTGTCATATAGTTTAATTGACAATAACGCGAATAAACATATCAAAAAAGGGGAGTGAGCCCCTTTTTATTTTTGTAAATTTTTATTCAACGCCGGCATAAGCAATTGCTCTCAGTACTGACCATAAAAGTGGCGTATCCGGTATCTGATTGTATGTCGTTACAAATTTTATCAACGCGGCATTCTCCAAAACCAAATTTCTTTCCATCGGCCTCAGATGATAGGCGACCATGTGGACAAATCGCTCTTCCTGCGGCACGCTAAAATCAACCAACCGGCCATAGACGCTGATAAATTCTTTCAACGCTCGGATTTCAAATTCATTAATCTTAACTTCAGTTTTCTCACCGGTTGACATGGACAAGACAACCTCCCAGTCAGCCTCGTCATTCGGCATTCTTCCGTATAAATCATAATAGTCTTCAATCAACCCGACTCGATCATTTAGAGACACACCTTCAAATCCGGATGAATCATAGCTCAAAAAATGAATTACGGCCCAATCATCCGCATTTGGTAATACGCCGTTAATTGCGATAAAATCCTTCAAGGCCTCAAGTTCCATGATAATATTTTTTTCTACCGGTGATTCGGGTATCAATGATTCTTCCGGCGATTCCTCAATCACCTCAGTATCAGATCCATCCGTCTGATCATCCGGTTCAACATTATCTTCTTCAATCAATAATTCTTCCTCAGTAATAGTAGTATCATCAGGAGGGACCTCTCCCGTGTCTTCAGCCCCTGAATCATCCAAGTCTAATCCTAATAAAATATCATAATTTTCCTGCGCCGCTCGCTGGCTTGACGCGCTGCCGCCTGTTACGGGCGCCACATAAATTTCCGCCGTCGCTGCCATCGCTTGGGGGACAGGGGTAGTCAATAACACAAAATCGCTATTGTTTACCTCGGAATCATAGCCGTTGCCGGCCACCTCATCCGCACCGCCAGACGCCATGGTCACGGACGTTGACGTTGAGTAGGCTTTACGCTCAAAACTTTTCGCTGTATTCCAGCCGGTGGTGCTCATAGCCGTACCTTCGTAAACCGTGGCATCACCGAGTCCAACTGTATCCTTGATGGTCGACGCGCAATCTGCTGAATTCGAACACACACGAAGCGCCATTCCGCTGATTGTGATTGAGTTGGTGGTATACGCGCTATTAAATGTCGCCTCATTTGCGATCACTTTATCACCACCGGACGCCTTAATCAAATAATGTTTACCGGCCGCCAAACTGGTTGCCTCCGAGACCACCGCCAAATCAGCCCATTCATTGGCATCAAATTTATATTCCAGATTGTAATTATTCAGATCAATCGCCGCGGCTGTTGGATTATATAGCTCAAAAAAAGTCGCGCTTGTCACGTCAGCCGACATAAAACTGGTAGCCGACGCTGCAGCCTCAACCTGAAGAGCATCAATATAAAATGTTTGATTTGATTGATCAGCGCTTCCGTCAAACATTATACCTGTTCCTCCTGATATAATTTGAACATCTAAAAAACCAGCTTCATCACCAGTGGTGAATGTATAAGAGTATCTCGTCCAGGATGTGGTCAAAATAGATTCGCGAACCATAGAGCTGGATGCTGGTATTGTATCATTAACACCAAATGTTTCCAGATCAAAATCCCACGTGTGTTCCACAAACCCGACATCAAAATGATCAAGTTTTAAATATATACTTTCATTTCCAATACTTCCTTTGGCATAAAAAGACACAGTGTATTGTGTGGCAGCTTCAATATCCGTTCTTGAGCCGTCAGCAAATTTAACCGTCGCAATCTCATTATCACCGGTAACAATCTTTACCGCAGACGTTCCGTGATAAACATCTGTCGTTTCCTCAGTGACGGAACCACAATCTTTGTCGAGCGGGGTTAACGTAATTGATCCTCCGGAAAAAATTTCCTTATCATAGGAATTTCTGGTTCCACTGCTGTCAAAATCACAATATTCATCAACATCCGCGACCTCATCTTCATTCATATCATACCATGGCTCTAGCTGACTGGATGATGTCCATGTTTCGTATGATGGATTTGGCTGTAAATTTGGGCTAACTTGAGCTGGTGAAACTCTTACTTCACTGATTAAAATATCTGTAGCCGCGGCCTCAGCCGGATCATTGGGTAAAAAAATCCAAGCTGCGCTCGCAAAAACTACAAAAAACAATAGAAGTGACGCTATTGCGATTTTTTTCCTTTTCCGTAAAGTTGAACTATTTATTTTTGGCATATTTTTGTTTTTTTTCACCTATATTATAACACTTATAACCAATAGCGTCACGGGGAACTGTTGATAAATATAATCTATTGCAATTCTGTAAATTTTAGACGCCGCTGAAATCGAAAGAATGGGGGACGAAACATATGCACCGCATTCAACCTCATCAAATTTACTCGGTGAGGCTCAACTAATTCCAGCACCGCGCTGCCAGTAAATCACATCGGATGTAGTGTCGCCAAATATATCTTTTACGACACTACACCTCATTTTCGATCAAATGGTTATATTCCACTTTATTCCATACTATCCGCATGTACTTAGTCACAAAGAAATGAATCGCCTCACACAACTCAATTTTGAGGGTCATTTTTATTGTAATTCTAGCCAAAATATCAGGGGGGTGTCGCGTTCAAAATTAACTATAAAATACGTGCTATTACGTAACTATACATCAATATTTATTATTATTTTATGGTAACAAACCATCAACCGCGGAGAATCAAGCGTTATAGCGCGATTTTGAGCCTTATTTTATCTAATATCAGTACAGAACAACCACATTCAACAACAAAATAAATGATAAAAAGTCTAAATGAGTTATCCACAAAAAAATTCTAAATTTTAAATTTAACAAAGATAAATTTATTTATTTCGAATATACTCTTCTCCCCCTCTTTGTATTATTAGTTCATTAGTTCATCACAACTTCACTCATCTCCCACTCAAAATTAACTTTAAAATAATCATGTGTCGTAAAATAATAGTGGAGTAAAATAGAGGACAAAAAATCACGCTCATTAAACGTGATTACATAAACCCAATCATCGGTTCATAATCCTTAAACAAACACATCGAGAATCACCTTTGACTCGACTCGTCTTTGATAAATAACTTCGGAGTATTGGCATAAATATCCCCTGACCAAATCCGTAGATATGATTCTGATAATCGAGAATTATTCTCTTGAACCACCGCCGTCCGCGGAATGTGCAATTCATGTCCCTTATTATTTCTAATGCTAACAAAATTATCATCCTTATCGACCAAAGAAAAATCAAGATTATGATCAATCGTGTATTCACGCCTCACCAAAGCAAGGATAAACGTCAAAAGCGCGTATACCACGTAAACACCCATCATCACCATCAAAAATAATTCCTTGGGATCATCGCTTGAAAACGTCGGCTCGTCCAAACGTTTCAATAATAGGGCGGCCGTGACAATAAAACAAATTATTCCAACACAGCAATGAATAATCCAAATTTTTCTAACCCGGCACCTAACGTCGGTGTGTTCACTCAAAAAAATATGCAGTCTCTTCTTGAAAGAGCTTTTCATTCCCGCGCCTCCTCTTGGTTGATGGACAAAAGAGCTTAACAAATATACGACCACCTGTCAATTATTACTGATAATAAATTTTCTCACCAAAACGCAAATCAAAGTACTTTATTTGCGGCAACTTTTGTTGTATTTCTTCCTGAGCCAAAAGCAGCCGCAACCGTTCAACTTGAAGCTCTATCCCCTCTTCAAGATTAAAATAGACTTCATAATTTTGCTCGGTTGTCACTCGAACCGAATATGGCCCATCAACATGATAATAAAATATATCGGGTTTAACAATCCCAGCCAACAGCTCCTGAATTTTTATCATTTGAGCCAAAGTAGCTGGAGAAACCGTTCCCTTCCCCACCGCCACCGGGTTATCCGCATCATCCTTGATTCGAATAATATTAGCTCTAACCGCACTTTCACAATTTTCAATCGCCATCCCGTCTTGATCGAGATTGAAACACATTGAACCGGTTAGCCAAACAATATTTGAATCCTTTTCTTCGACCCAGATTTCCACATAAGCCGGAAAATCCTTTTCCACCTCGATATTCTCGAGCAAATAACTCTGACCGACCCGCTGCTTCAATCCGGCCTCGGAAAAAATCAGCGTGTTATTTCGAGAAAATATCAACCATTTGAGGCTATACCGGTAATCGTTCACGATCTTGTCAAACTTATCTCGACTAATCTTGTTTATGCCGCCAATGTTTATTTCCTGAATTTTGAATTGCGGTGAAAAAAACAACCAATACACCAACAAAATCACCCCCGCGACACCAACCCAGCCAACCGCTTTGAGCAGCTGTTTTTTCTTTTGGCCGGCCTCCTTAATCTTGCGCGGGTTGGCCAGCTCCAAATTTTTATAATCTTTTTTGATAAATTGACTCATATATACAAAAAATCATCAAACTTTCATTGTTATAGCCAAACTTTTGCCTCCCCATCCGCCAAACTTCCGCCGCGCCCCTGCCTACCGGCAGGCAGGCGCCGTAGCTTTCTACACAGTAAGAGCGTAGGTGGGTAGTTATTGTTGCTGCCATACTTTTGTAAAAAACCCAACCGACTTGCCAAACTTCCGTAGTTACAGTTAATTCCGTAGTTACAGTTACGCCATTTTTATTATTCGCTCTTTACTCTTTACTTCCGCCATTCCAGTTACCCCTGTCTAATTTTTGTAAAAAACCAACATCCGACCGCCAAACTTCGGTAGTTATTGTTACCCCACCAACACGATCACACTATAAATTTCTCAATTTGCCAGTTAATCCCCGTTACCACCTCGTAATTAATCGTCCCGATTTTAGCTGCCATTTCTTCGGCTGTAATTCTTTCTAATCCTTGTTTACCAATTACCACAACCTCATCTTCCAACGTAACATGATCCAAATGATCAACACTAACCACAATCATATTCATGCAGACCCGGCCAAGAACCCGACAACGCTTGCCGTGAATCAATACTTCACCGATTGAAGATAATTTCCGGTTAAATCCATCTCGATAACCAATAGGTAAAACCGCGACCTTCGTTTGTCTTTCCACCTTTTCGGTGCAGCCATAACTGATATACGTTCCGGCCGGCAGGGTTTTGATATGGGCCACGACGGTTTTCCATGTCAACACCGGCTGGAGAGTAAAACCGTTGTTAATTTGTCCGGAAGTCACCACTGTTTGCGGTGCCGACCACAACCCATACAAACTGATACCGACACGAACCGCATCAAAATGAGTTTCCGGAAATAAAATGGCTGCGGCGCTGCTGGCTGTATGTTTGATAAAACCGGAGAAACCCTGCGACTCGATGAATTCAACCGCCAGCCGAAACTCGGTCAATTGTTTCATGGCAAATGTTGAATCGGTTGTATCTTCAATGTTGGCAAAATGAGTCGATACGCCTCGAAGTACAAGATTATTATTGTCTTGAATTAACTTTAGATAAGAGCCTAGCTCTGTTCTAAATATCCCCTGCCTTGAGGTGCCGGTCTCAATTTTCAAATGAATTTTTACTTGTTTCCCCAAGCGGTTTGAAATGGCTGACAACCGAGTCAAAGTCTCAAGATTGGCCACAACCTGTTCAAATCCATTTTCAACAACCACTTCCAAATTATCAAACAAAGTATAACCCAAAATCAATATCGGTTTATCACCGGCCTCATTTCTAATTTCCATGGCTTCATCGATTGAATCCACAGCCAAATAATCAACTTTGTCCCTGATCATTTCAACTACTTGATGCGCTCCGTGGCCATAGGCATTTGATTTGACCACACCGATGATCAAAACCCTATCCCCCACTCTTCGACGGAAATTTTCCACATTAGCCTTTGCATTTTCTGGGCTCAGCTCAAGCCAAGTTTTTGGTTTGATATTCAACATGGAATAATTTTAACATATTGGAAATTTTACACAACAACTATGGTATTCTCATTGGGTTGACAACATTTAACCTATCGTTTATTATAAAAAATGCAGGTTGAAAATATTACCGCGCAAAGGAGGGCCGATGCCAAAACTCCTCCCCCAACGGCAAGCTCGCCGAAAACAGCTTCCACACCGAAGCCGAGATGATTTGAATGGATTAAACGGAAGACGATCAATCAGAATGGCTGTTCGAGGATTACAGCTTGAAGATGAAATCGAATACTTGATGCAAGGTCTTATTGATAACGGGTTAATTATCAACTTCACTCGCCACCCCCACAATTCACCTGAAGATGAATCCGGACGTGACTTTACCGTTGTAAAACAAGTTAATAATGTCACCGTCTCAGTATCCTTTGGTGTGACTATTTCACTGAAATGCTGGAATCGGGCTAAATTTAGACATCGCGAGACTCCTCAATTCTGTTTTCCGCCAAACTGCAAACGCGAAACAATGATTTTTCGCATCATGAATTTATTTGGGTGATCCAAACACCGCCTCAGCTATAATATAGCTGTTTTTTTTATTATAAAAGAGCCAAAACCTTGGCTCTAAAAATACTTAACTGTACCAACCCGGTCAATGAATCATCGAAGATGCGCCGCCAAATACCTCACGGCCACTCAGCATATAACTGACCTTGAAATTACCTTCGTCTGATTCAATTTCAGCTTGCAGGTGCAGTCCTGACAGCCCGCCCAAATTCACATGGCGTCCATTGGTCTTGACCACCCCCGCAATGTCACCCAGTTCGCCATCACGAGGAAAATCAATTTCCACCTGTCCAGACTCTCCCGATTCTCGATTTGGATCAAATAAAAGTTCCTGCCCAAAATGAACCATCACTCGAATCAACCGTTCTGTCAGCTGTTTATTGGCCCGTAAAGTGACAAAACCTCAACGAAATACCGGCATGCTCAGTCCTCCTCTTGTGTGGTGATGGGGTAAATTATATTATAACATAACAAGACATCTGTCAAGCCTGATTATTTCAGCTGATTTAAGACATTTTTAACCTCATTAACGGTAACATTATCAACCACAATCAACCGGCCGAAATCCTTGATTAACACAAATACCAACTTGTTATCATAGCATTTTTTATCCGTCTTGATATGAGACATCAAACTGGCAAATCTGACTGTTTTCGGTACAGACATCGGCAGATTGGTCGCAGAAAGTAATTTTTCAATTCTTTCTCGTTTTGAGACGCTGAGCAACCCGCGTTTTTGAGACATAATTACCGCCGCACGAAGACCAATAGCCAACGCCTGTCCATGTGATAACCGGTAGCCGGTTACTGTCTCAAGCGCGTGAGAAAAAGTATGCCCCAAATCAATTTGAATTCGGATATCGCGGCAGTCGTGTTCATCTCTTTCAGTCAAATTTAATTTGATCTTGTTGGATAAATAAACATATTTTTCCACCGTTGATAAATTTTTCTTGAGCAATTTATCAAAATCTTTTTCCAATTGATCAAAAAAATCAGCGTTTATGGCATATTTAATAATCTCCGCCAATCCATCCTGATAAATAACCTCCGGCAAATTTTGCAGCAATTCTACGTCTTGAATCACCAAGCTCGGTTGATAAAATGCACCCACTAAACTTTTCCCTTCAGGCAAATCCACAGCGCAGCCACCCAAATTCGTATCCGCCTGAATCAATAACGTAGTTGGAATCTGCACCAATTTCAACCCGCGTTTGTATGTCGCGGATGCGTAACATGACAAATCCTGAACCAAACCGCCACCCAACGAAATCACCGCCGACCGTCGTGATGACTTATATTTAACAAAATGATGATACAATCTCTCCACTTCACTTAGACTTTTTTCGCCGCCACTCGATACCAAAAACCAAGTAAATTTAAATCCAGCCGCCTTTAAACTGCGCTCAATTTTTTGACCATAGGTTTTCTTTAAAAAAGAATCAGAAACAATAACAGCCAGATTATCAGTTTTAATCCTTTTCACCAACGCCCCAACTTTATTTATCAAACCTTTTTGGTACAAAACTTCATACGACCGATCGCCGAAGTTTGCTTTAAGTTTCTTCATAATTTATTTGTTTTTGTAATTTTAAAATTCAAACCGCATCTTTTATAAGTTGGCTGCCAGACAAAAACATCACCATATCCGTGACAATCTGTATATTATCTTCTCTCAATACGCTCCTGATTATCCATATATGGCCGTAAAACCTCCGGAATCGTGATTGAACCGTCCTGATTTTGATTATTTTCGAGGATTGGAATCAAAATTCGCGGCGTCGCCACCAACGTATTATTCAACGTGTGACAAAACTGAACTTTGCCATCCTGATCTTTGTAACGTAAATTCAACCGTCTGGATTGAAAGTCATGCAAATTGGAGCAAGAGTGAGTTTCACCGTACCCGTTGCGGCTTGGCATCCAGCACTCAACATCGTTCATGTAATATTTACCCTTACCCATATCGCCGGTGCAGACATTTAAAACTCGATAAACCAAGCCCAAACTTTGCAAAAATAATTCCGTATTAGACAACAGTTCATCGAACATTTTTTGACTCTCATTATTGTCATTGCGACAAATAATAAACTGTTCGATTTTATTGAACTGATGAACTCGATACAATCCCTGCGTATCTTTGCCATAGCTGCCGGCCTCACGGCGATAACAGGTCGAAATACCGGAAAATTTTACCGGCAATTTTTCACCTTCCAAAATTTCATCATAATAGTAGCCGCCGAGAGACACTTCAGAAGTTCCAACTAAAAATTTGTTGTCACGCTCAAGTTCATATATTTCTTCCTCATTTCCCGGGAAAAAACCCGTACCTTCAAGCGCGAAACGATTGACCATGACCGGAACACTCATCATGGTATAATTTTTTCTTGTAATAAAATCCATGGCGTACTTCAACAGAGCGTATTCCAATCTGGCGCCGTCGCCCTTCATGATATACGACCGGCTGCCGGCGATTTTGGCTGCCCGTTCATTGTCGACGATATCGAGATCACGACCCAATTTTATATGATCAGTGAATTCAAAATCAAACTGCCGCGGTTCTCCCCACCTTTTTATTTCCACGTTTCCTTGATCATCTTTACCTATGGGAGTTTCTTGACTAGGCACCATCGGCACCAAAAGCATCACGTCATTGAATTCGTGCTTAACCTTGGTTAGCTGATCTTCAATCTTGTTTTGTGCGTCAGACAAAGATTTCATCTCATCAAGCAGTGTTTGTTTGTCTGCGCCGGACAACGTGGGAATTTTTTTCGACGCGTCATTCTTCCGCATTCTAAATTCCTCAGACTTTTGCGTTAAATCCCGTCTTTGGTCATCCAAATGAAGCAGTTTGTCAAAATCAACTGTAATATTTTTGTTTTTTGCCGCTTCAATCACCGCCGGCAAATTTTCTCTGATAAATTTTATATCCAACATACATCAATTAATAAATATTAAAATCAAAATATCAATCTTAAACCTTAAAGCTATCTATTTAGTCCCCCAAAGGGGAGATTTTACAACTTGACGATATCATATTTTCAGGTATAATTGCAATTAATCCCATTATAGGAAATATCAGGTCAAAAAACAAGTCCACCAACGCCCGGAGGAAAAAATGACACCAGAAACAACGGTTGGACTCATTTTATTGATCGTGATTAATCTGTACTTCGGCTATCGCGGCTATAAATTGATCAAGGACCACCCCGAGATTTTTGACCACCTGCACGAAGAAGATAAATTCAAGGTCCACATCTTTGGGTTCCTCTATCCGCTCGTCAAATGGGCCGTCAGACAGTCAAAACCGCAGTCCGGAGTCTAACCATCCAACGTGATGGTTTTTTTTAATCAAAAAAAGACGTCTTTGACATCTTTTATTATTTACAATTCAACCGATCCCCCGAACAGCTTCACTTCTTGCCTTTGCGTCAATTCACTCGAGTAGCGAATTTCCACCACTCTCACATAGTCATACCGACTCATTACTTCTCGGATAACCGCTTCCAACCTCCGCATCCATTCAAACTGAAAGCCAAATTCTGTTTGCTTTTTATATTCTTCAAAATACGGCGTAACGATTTCGGACAACCTATCGACAAACAATTCATTCAAATTCTTCCAAAACGAACTGCCAACCGGATATAACCTTGAGATCAACGGCTCATCTTTTGATTCATTCAAAGTATAAGCTACCGTAACAGAGAACTTGCTATAATCTCCATTCTCATTTTGAAATTCTTCATCAATGACCGCCTCGCCCGACTCCCGGATTACCATGGATTGCTGTGTGGTCATTGTCAATGGAATGTCGGCCTGATCAAAAGACCACAAGATTTCTCCGGTCTGATAATCCGCCAAATAAATCGCTTGTTCACTCCCCTGCTCGGTCGAAATTTTAACCAAACATTTTTCACCCGTTAACAATGAGAGTTTGAACTTGAGCTTTCTTAAAACACGTGACTGAATTTCCATTCCAACGATAATCAGAATAATTCCCACAACAAATCCAAACAGAAAGAAAAAACCGATTTCAAAAACGCCAGCCATAAACGCGCCTAAAAAAGTCATCAAGACCCAAGGCACAATAGTTATCAAAGAAAGAAACCGGAAGGATTCCCATCTGGCAATCCGCCGATCAATAGCCTGATATTGATTCACAACGGTCAAAGCATCTTCACGCGTCATGATCCAACCTCCTCTTGAGTGGTTAACTGATGACTTCTAATCATAATTTGCCCCCCCATTTTGTCAAGAAAAGACCCGTGATTCCGAGTCTAAACAATCCTTTTAATTAAGATCGAGGCGAAACTCATAACCATGACAAACAAAACTCAATCTTTTGTACCATTCATGCACCGAACCGCGTTCAAAACGGCTGGTAGCGATGATTTTATAGCAATCTAATTCACGCACCCGAGCCAAGATTCTCCTGAGCAATTCATTGCCTAAGCCGCGGCCGCGATGATCAGGCTCAACAAAGACATCTTCGAGTAAAGCAAACGGTCTTTCATGCAAATCATTCGTCATGATAAACACCGTCGCTCGAGCAAGCTCTTTGCCCGCTTCTTCGATCGTGAATTTAAGACCAGACGCGGGAATTCTCTTCTGGCCGATTTTCATCCCCCTCTCACTTTCCAATTGTTATGGTTACTCTCCGCTAATATAATTTACTGGAGAAAAAATTTATCGTCAACTCGGATAATTATTAAATATTAGGCTAAATCTAAACAAAACATTGACAAATATTAATTATTATGATATAATTATGTGTCACAATCAGGAGGACACCATGCAGGAAATCTTCGGAACTTCAACCATGCTTTTGGCCATCATTATGATTGTTATTGGCCTACCCAGCCAAATCAGGAAAAACAAACACGACAAACGCGCCGGTCTGAGTTACTTCATGACAATCCTGCCACCCTTGGTCTATATCAGCCGCATCATCTACTCAATCGTGATCGAAGCCTGGTTCTTGATCATTCCGGACGGCCTTGGTATTATCTTCTGCGTCATCTTGTTTGGCCAATACTTTAAGTACCGGAAATTCCAACCTGATGCGAAGTGATCACCTTCCACTAACAGTAAGGCAAGAACGCGAAACAAGCGTTCTTTTTTAATCAAAAAAGAACTTTAATAAAGTTCTTTCAATCATCACCCAGCGCCAAGATGAAGAGAAACACGTTAGCCATGTCCAAGAAAATATCAAGCGCCATCATCGTGGCATTACCCCAGCCGTTCATTCCATGCTTGGCCATTTGCTTCAATCGCCAGAAATCAACCATAAAAAACCCGATGAAAATAACCAAACCGACAATACTGTAAATCGTGTTGAATTCATGCGACGGCATTCCCGTAAAGATTGTCACCACGGCCACAATAATCAAACCGAACAGCGCAGCCATCAAAATTCCTTCGATTTTGCGATAAGGCAATGACACGAAACTGCCAATGAAGCCAAAAACTGCCGTCAGCCCAATGGTCATCAAAAAAGCGTCCGCCATCACCTGCGCGCCAAGCCGTTCAAAGTACATAGCCAACGCTGGTCCAATCATCAAGCCCAACACAAACGCAAACAACATGCCCGGAACCACAGCAAACAACTGATCGTTTTTGCTATGATAATTAGCCCAGGCGAGGATGACGAACAACCCAATAACCAACCCAACCGGCTGAGTCCAACTACTAAAAACCAGATCAAAACTGACATAACTGCCAAAAGCGGCCGTCGCCGTCATAATCGTCAAGACCAGCATGGTTCGAGGAAACAAAGCCATTGCATCACTCTTGGCGCGAACATTCTCTAGCCTTTTATCAAAGGTCAATGGTTCCATCTTCGCCCCCTCCGTTGATGGGTCCGATATATATGATAGAACAAATTTCCGGTTTTGTAAAGGGCTCACACTTGACAAATCTGTATTCCATGATTATAATTCACCAAAATTAAGCCACAACTACCCCAAGGAGACAAATATGAGCTTAATCCGAATCCGAGAAGATGATCATGTCGACGTAGCTGAAATTCGCCCGCTTTCAACCAAAGAGGTAAATGATGTCAAAATGTTTGATTTTTTTGAACCAACCTATTTGGAAACCAGAACCGCAAACATCAAAAACGGCAAAGTAACAGCTGTCGTTCCGGGACTTGTTCGAAAATGGTATTTTGTCGCTCATGATCACGGAACCGGTGTCTATCGAAGAGATGAATTGACCCTCTGTTAATATCAAAAGAACGCCCAATCGCGTTCTTTTTATATTTCTGTAAATTGTAATTATTCCACAATCAACCGGCCAACCATACCCATTTGCCTATGCTCCCCGACTGAACAGTAATATTCATATGTCCCAGTTTTATCCGCCACAAATTCGACTGAATCAGTCTCACCGGCTTTAAGCTGTTTTGTTTTTACTTTAAAATCATCAAGGACAAAATCATGGAAACCGGCTTCACTCATAAAATTGATCGTGACCGTATCCCCTTTTTTCACTTTAATTTCTTTAACATCAAAAGCAAAATTCACTCCTTTCAAATTAAATTCTTTTACGTCTCCAAAACCATCTTCGCTACCATTGACGCCAACTGTTATATTAAAACTACCGTCATCATTTTTGATCGTGACCTCACTATCATCCGGTTCGGTTTTTGCTGCCTCATTTGCTGAATCATTATCTTTGGTTTCAACATTTTCCGAAATATCTGAATCATTGTCCATATTTGTCAGTTCGGATTTATCGGAGAAATAAAACCAAACGCCAAAACCAAGTACTACAACAACAATCGCAATTATAAACGCCAAAGTTAAGTTTCTCATAGGATCTCTATTGGTAATAATTACTAATAAACTTTATCAAATCTGAAATTTTCGTCAAGCAGTTATCCCCATTTGAATTTTATTCAGTCCACCGTCTTTTCATTTTCTCCTGAAAATTCTGTTCATTTTCATATCATTCGCGAAGCGCGCGAGGATTGAACAAAAATTCACCAAGCAGAGCCATCTTGGCGTCAGGCGGAGCCACCTTCCATAGCGACCGTATCATTTGCCATGAACCCGGTTCTTTATGTTCCGGCGCGCGGTCGATTCCGTCTGAGCAGCAAGTTGTCGCTTTCTAGCCACGTTTTTTTGGCGACTGGCGAAAAGACGATGCAAATCCGCCCTCAGAGCTTCAATATCCTCTATTCCCTTGTCAGTTGATCGATCAACACTCTGTTCAGATGAAATCTCCGCCGCAATTGGCGCAGACACTTCTTTTTCACTCACAGCACTCTCAGGTTTTTACGCCGGTCTCTCAAATGGACACATACATTTAATTTATTTAATATTCAGGATAAAATTTGTTTGATTAACATTTATTTCTTTTGCTGTCCGGACTTTTGCGGTTTTTTTTGTTTAATCAAATCTCCAATACTAGCAGCAAATCGCGGCTCATTTGATCGAGGAACTTCCAGTGGTTCATCGCTCGATTCGTCTAATTGCGATTTTTCTTCAATTGGTGGTTGTAAGTTATTTTGTTTGGCTGCAACGCTTTTTGTTATCCCCTTGATCCGCGCTTGTTCAACCGTCTTTTTGAATATGGCCGCAATCATGTCAATCGCTTCACGTTCATCAAGCTCATTTTCTTTACACCAATTTATAATATCTTTTCTGGCAATTCTAATGTCACTATCCACCCATTTTTCGTGAGTGGATCCGTGGACCCCGATCTGATTCACTATATCAGTATCAATAAATTTTCCTCGTAATTTTTGACTACATTCATCAGCAATCTGCTTATCATCGTCAAATGAATTTCCCTCCGCGATATAACTGTTATAACCGGGAATCGGCGCTGGAACTAGAGAATCCCAACGAACTGAAGTAAATCCGCCGGCGCCAAAATAAATCGTATAACTGTCGTCTGTAATATTCAAATAAATCTTGCCATCAATATTGATCGATTCATTATGAATCTGATTATATCGCGCTTCCAGATCATATTTCACATCAATCTTATTCCGGCCAAATTGATATAAAAACGCGAACCGCTCGATGAAACGGTGTAGCCGCCAGCGCTCCGCGTCCATTTCCGTCAATTTTTTTGGTTTATCTTTAATAAATTCATTCAACTGGGCCAAGGTTTTGTTGCCGTGATACCGGCGAATCCACCGCCGATTTTTTATTAACTCATCATCTCCCTGCGTGGCTTGAACCAAGACTTCCTTAACCAAAGACTTCGCGCCATAATCAAGCGCCACCTGATACAATCTACGTAATGATGACAATTCATCAGTAAGCTTCGTTTCCGCCTCCAAAAGTTGAGCGTATTTAGTTAGAATCTGCGCGTAAACCTTTTCTCGATCAAAACGTGACAAATCCATGAACAAATGGTTGGATTCTAATTCTTCAGCCGCCGCCGGCTCGAGTTCCCCCGATCGCACCTTGTCCGTCAAATCATCTATTATCACCCATTCCTTTCCCGTTTTATCCCAATTGTCAGCTTGACGATCGTTATAATAAAGTTTACCGCCGCTTCCTCCGTTGATCTGGATCTTCAATTTATCGGCCGAGATGGTTGCTGCTTTTATCTCCACCAAACGAGAACGATATTTTGACGCAAAAACAGTGAATGGCATTGTTATTTTAAATTCAACAGAATTAACACCGTCATTCGTAATTTCAATATCATCAGCCGCGTCGATTAATCTTTTGGCAATTCGTCTTAGATTGTCCAATTTGATTAAATTTTGCCGCGCCACATCTTCCCGAGTTTCCTGTTCTTCACCATCATCATTTTCAAAATGATAATACTCCCTCGATGAGACACCCCAACTCCCGACTTCTATGCAATCAAAAATAGAATCAACATCAGAATCGGCCATAAATTCTGAACACTCACCGGTTAAATATTTATCCAAAAACTGCTCGACACGAGTTATCACTTCCCGCTTTTGAGCTTCAATTCTTTGTTTTTCCGGAGATTGACTTTCAGCTGTTTGTTGGTTGTCTGGGTCTGAAGTTGCCAACCATTCTTGGGGGATATTTGTTTTGTTTAATGACCTTGTTTATTTTTACTTTCCTTTTTTTTGAATCATTCCGATTTTTGTTATCTGGAGTTTCTCGTTTTGTCATACCGAGGCTGCCGGCCCGCCGGAGTTTTAACGTAGGCGGAAAATATAATCCCAAAACTCCTTGTCATACTAAGGCTCTTGAAGCATAATCCCAAATTCCTTGTCATGCTGAGCCTGCCTGCCGGTAGGCAGGGCTCTCGCCTGCCCGCCGGAGTTTTAACGTAGGCGGGAAGCATAACCCTCTTGTCATGCTGAGGGTGTAACGTAGGCGGGTAGTATGACACTTTATTTTCAGTTTTATTCTTTTTTCCACCGGGCGCCCATATTTTGCTGAAAATCCTTTTCCGCTTCATATCTCTCGCGCAACCGATTCGGATTAAACAAAAATTCGCCGAGCAAAATGGTCTTGGCCTCCGGCGGCGTCACTTTCCATAAATTTCTCAACATCTTGAATGAACCAATCGGTTTACTTTCCCGTTTCGTATCACGTCCCTCATGTCTTGTTGCATTTTGTTTACGTCTCAAGCTATCGGTTCCAATTATCTGAAGTAGCTCCTCTCGCAGCCGTTCTATATCTTGGAGCCCCCTTTTGGTATCTTCAGCGTTTCTTTCCACCTTCCCTTGCTTTGATCTTTCTATCAAAGCCGGCTTTTCTTGTTCTGGTTTTTCACTGCCGGTTTTTGGGGTTTCAAAAATTTCTTTCATATTATAGTAATGTTAATTAGATTATTCTTTATCCTTTGGACGCATCAATGGAAACAACACCACATCGCGAAGATTTTCCTGTCCGGTCAAAATCGTCAGCATACGGTCAACGCCCATCCCCCAACCGGAAATCGGCGGCATCCCATGTTTCATGGCCGTGATATAGTCCGGATCGCCTTCCATGGTTTCCTCATCTCCCGATTCTTTGAGCTCAGCTTGTTCTTTGAACCGATTATCCTGATCAATCGGATCCACCAACTCTGAATATGCCTTGATAATTTCCCAGCCGTTGATAACCAATTGAAACTGATCGACAATATTATTATCGCCATCATTCCGCCGCGCCAAAGGCTGCAATTCAATCGGATAATAATACAAAAACGCCGGGCCAACAATCTTGGGCCGAGAAATTTTCTTGTAGAGATTATCAACCAAACTGGCGAATCCCATTTCATCCATACCTTCAATCTCCAGCTTTTGTTTTTTAATCGCCTTTATCAGTTCGTCACGGTCTCTAACTTTGGTAATATCAATACCGGAATCTTTCTTGATCAATTCCACGTAATTAATTTTTTCAAATGGGGTGCTGAAATCTACCTTTTTCTCCCGGCCATCTCGGTCTCTGATGGTTAATTGCCTTGGCAACTTCAATGTTTCAAACAGGTAGTCGATCATATCTTCCGTAAACTTCATATTATCTTCAAAATTCCAATAAGCCGCGTAATGCTCCAAATGCGTATGCTCCGGTAAATGCGACGGATCATGACCCTCATTACGAAACGCCTTGCCGAGTTCAAACACTTTATCAAACCCGCCGACAATTAATTCCTTGAGCGGCAATTCATGCGAAATACGTAAATAGACATCAATATCAAGCGCGTTATTATGCGTTTTGTATGGTGTGGCATGCGCGCCGGTGGCGCTATGAAGCAATGTCTGAGTTTCGACCTCTCTAAAGCCGCGGGACCAATAAAACTGCCGCAATGCTTTGATAAAATCACTTCGAAACTTAAATCGATCCATTGTTTCCGGGTTAGCGATCAAATCCAAATATCGCTGACGATAAGCCACCCCACGGTCTTTTAATCCGTGCCATTTTTCCGGCAGCGGCAACAGCGCCTTGCCCAAAAATGTCCATTTTTTGACCATGATCGACAATTCTCCGGCTTTGGTGGTAAATATTTCCCCCTCAACACCGACAAAATCACCCAAATCAATATTTTTGGTGAACAGTTTGTATTGGTCATCACCAACCTCGTCCTTTTTGAGCACTATTTGGAATTTTCCGCTTTCATCCTGCAAATGACCAAAAGTGATCTTGCCCATATCGCGGAACATAATCAGGCGACCGGCCGTTTTCACGCCGGAGCTTTCTTTTAACGCTGAACACTCGGCGAGCAAATTTTGTTTATCAAATTTTTCCGGATATGGATGAATTCCAGCCTCAATCAAACGGTTCATTTTTTCACTTCGAATTGTTTCATCATTGTTTTGGTCTGCCATATATTTTCATGAATTGTAATTTATATTCGCAACAAAAGATATTTTTCCTGCGTTCACCCTAGACAGCTCGCGTTAACTTTAACTTTTGACTGATTTTTTTTATGGTTTTCTTAATTCCGAATCGCTTGATAAATCGAAATACCTTATCCACAAACATAATCGTACTTTTTATTGGGTGCCGCCGGATATAATTGCGTCTTATTTGCGCCTCAGCCGCTAACCTTACCTCTCGTAATTTATCCGCCGGAAAATCCGTAAAATTTATCTGAAACCCATCTACCGCGTCCGGCATATAGCCACTTTCTAATTTTTCCAATGCTTCTTTCTCATCGGTAATCAAGCCCTTTTCCTTGCACCATTGCCACAGATATGTGCCGGGCAAAGGGGTCGTGGGGCAAAGCTCAGTCCCCGGATGGTCAATCGCGGTAAAGAAATCGACCGTCTCCTGCAACGTTTTTTCATTTTCACCCGGGTAGCCAAACATCATTTGAATAATCGGCTCCAGCCCGACCTCATCGGTCATCTTTATCGCTTCGACCGCCTGTTTAACCAAAGTGTTCTTATTCATGGCCCGCAAGATCTCCTGACTGCCGGACTCGACACCGTAGCCGACCGCTCGACAGCCGGCCTCTTTCATTACAGTCAACAATTCCTTGTCAACCAAATTTACCCGTCCCTGACAACTCCAAACCAAATTAAGCGGTTTAATTTTGGAGCATAAATCAAGAATTCTCGGCCGGCTAAAGACCAAACATTCATCAGTAAAAAACACGCCTTCGATTTGATACTGTTGCTTTAATTCGGCAATTTCCGACATTACCTCATCAATACTCCGCAGCCTTACGCCGGAAAATGATTTGGAACAGAAATGACAGTTGAACGGACAGCCACGGCCGGTGCTGATATTGATCGTCCGTTTTTTTTGTTTGACACCGATCACATTGATCATCCCAATGTATATTTCCATAGGAAATAATTCATATGGCACTCGCGGTGTTTGGCTTAAATTTTCTATATATCGCCGATTATTATTAACTGTGATTTTACCGGCTTCTCTATAAGCAATACCGTCAACAATATTCAAGTTATCAAAATTGGACATCAATTCTTTGATGGTATTTTCACCCTCGCCAATAACGCAGATATCAACTGCTGTGTGATTCAAAACCTCCGGATAATTATAGCTGGCCAAAACCCAGCCTAAAATTATCTTGATATCAGGCCTTTGCTTTTTTATTTCAGCTGCGAGCCATTTTACATAATTGTACTGTGTGCTCATGGCACTGATCCCAATCACGTCAAATTGGAATTCATTCAATCGACTAAGCACTTCCGTTTTAGAATAATCATACGCATTGATATCGAAAATCTGGACTTCATGGCCAGCTTCGAGCAGCGCTCCGGCTACATATCCGAGACCTATTGGGAAGAAAGCGGTGCCGCGGCTGTGTCCCTCGTATTGATTGGGCGGCTGAATTAATAATATTTTCATAAACTATAACCCCAACTCATTAGAAATTTCTGTTAAAGACTTCAATGACAACTCAATAAATTCATCAAGCGTTAATCCAATCAATTCGCATTCTTTATCTCTCTTGCCTGATTCATCGTTATCCCTGCGTGCATATTTTTATAATATTATAAGTAAATTCTACTCAATTTTGAGCTAAAAGTCAAAAATCACTCAACCATATCAACTCATAAATTAAGTCTAACAAAAAAGCCGCTTTTAACGCGGCCTAGTCAAATTGACCGTTGTCAACTTGCAGCTGATAAATGGTTTTTATGCCCATTATCCAAAAAACTCCTTGCAAAAAACCAAACCTAATCAATGCTTCATCTCTATCTATCGTTAATAGCTGACGAATTCGTAAAATCAGATCAAGACAATGCCCCAAAGTTGATTGTCGGGACTGTGAGAAATCTAATTTGGATGCTTTGAGCGTCTCAACATCATTATCAGTTAAAAACCGTTCATAATGGTCCAAAACATCCAATATTTTTTCGTTCTTCATCCCCCACCTCCATCTGGCGGTAATAATATTATCCTACTACAAAAATATCAAAAAAACAAAAAACCGGCCGTGAGGCCGATTCTTTACTTTACATCAATAATTTTAAACGTTATGGTACCCTTTGGTGCATCAACCTCAACCGAGTCTCCGGCCTGCCGCCCCATAAACGCGTCGCCCATTGGCGATTCATTGGAAATTTTGCCGGCAGTCGGATCAGCTTCATTATAGCCGACAATGGTGAAATCCTGGCGTTTACCGCGGTCATCTTCGGCCGTAAATCTTGACCCGACACCGATTCGGTCTCCGCTGGTGGCTTCCTCCACCACTGCCATCTTCAAGATATTCTCAATTTCAACAATTCTGGCATTGATCAAACCCTGTTGGTCCTTAGCATCGTGGTATTCGGCATTTTCGGACAAATCGCCCATTTCTTTGGCCTTCTCAATTTTGTCGATGATGTCCGGCAATTTTACTTCTTTCAATTCCTTGAGTTCAGCTTTTAATTTTTCCAAACCCTCCGGTGTCAAAATTTTTCCATTCATACACAATTTTCTACGACAATCTGATTCACTACCAATCAACAAATTAAAACTTGTAAATTTGTAGCCGATTCGTAATTTGTAGTTAATTAAAAAACCGCCTGTTCACACACATCTTTTCAGGTGGTTATAACAAGATATATTATACTTGATTATTTGAAAAAAATCAAACTGCATATAACTATTAATTATTATTTTTCAAAAATCTCACCAAAATTTAACGGTTTATATATTCACTATAATACCATGAATAAAAGTCTCTGGCGATTGGGGCGGCTGTTTCGCTGCCTTCTTTTCCTTCTTCAATTAATATTGTCACTGTTAACTCCGGATTGTCATATGGCGCGAACGAGGTAAACCAGGCGTGCGGCACATCATCTTCCCCACCCCATTGGGCTGTGCCGGTTTTTCCAGCGGCAGGAATGGGCAAATTGCTCAGAGAACGCGAACTGCCGATCATCACCGACTGCCGCATTCCTTGTTTTACAATGTCCAAATTTTTCTGATCGATAAAACCGGTTCTGATTATTTGCGGCAGCACTTCTTGAATATCGCCGGTCTCGGTTTTCATCAATGAATGTATTAATCGCGGCCGGTACAGGGTTCCCCCGTTAGCAATAGCCGAAGTGTAATTGGCAATTTGCAGCGGCGTGGCCAAAACATCGCCCTGGCCGATCGCCATGTGATAAGTATCTCCGATGTACCACGGTTCATTTTTGACCAGCTGTTTCCAATCTTCATCCGGCAAAAAGCCCGATCTTTCTCCCGGCAAATCAATACCGGTTTTTTGATTGAAACCGAACAATTCGCCATACTGTTTCATTTTTTTATTACCCAAACCGTCAAAATCATTGTAACCGCCGCCAATAATGTAAAAAAAGGTATTGACCGAATCAGCCAAGGCTTTTTTTACATCCGTTACTCCATGACCTCCAGCGCGCCAATCCGGAAAAAACCATTCATAAATCCTGATTCCGCCCGTACTGAGAAATGACGTAGCCACGGTAATTATTCCCTCTTGCAGCGCCGCAGCCGCTATCATCGGTTTAATTGTTGACCCCGACGGATATTCTCCGCTAATCGCTCGATTGAACAACGGTTTATTTTCATCCTGAAGCAAAATATTATATTCTTCCGCCGTAATCCCGGCCACAAAAACATTATTATTGAAACTCGGCAAAGAGACCAAAGCTAAAATTTCCCCGGTTTGAGGATTTTGAACCACACCGACGCCGGTGGTTAAATTTTCCTTTATCAATGTGGCCCGAATCAATTCTTCAAGTTTGGTCTGCATATTGTAGTCAACTGACAAAATCAAATTTTCGCCTTTGACGATCTCGTCTTGGGCGATAATCTTTTTTTCTTTTCCCATTGAATCAACCTCGATTTGTTTCCGGCCATAGACCCCCCTCAGAATTGTTTCATAGGATTTTTCCAAACCGCTCTTGCCGATGATATCATTAAAGAGATAACCATCATCGCCAAATTCATCATATTCATCCTGACTTACCTTGCCGACATAACCCAAAACATGAGCCAAACTGTTATGCCAATAGTCCTGCGCATTATCGCTCGCCATCAAATATTCACGCTGATGTGTCACCCCAACCGACACTCCGGCCATATCCGCACTCGCCAATCTCAATCTTATCGCGTCATCATAATCGATTGAGTTGATCACCGCGTGCGGCTGGTAGTATTCCTTTCGCTGCGGAGTTAGACTGAGTATTTTATCGAATTCTTCAGTCACCACTGGGTTGTTGAAATATTGAGTTAAAATTTGTTTCATCTCATCTTGCTTGTCCTTATCATGAGGAAAATCAACTGGGGTGATGAATAATGAGAAATTAGCTACATTTCGGACCAAAGCAATTTGATTTCGATCATAAATAATGCCCCGCGGCGCCTGCAAATAATAAACCCTGATTCGATTATTTTCAGCCATGGACAGATACTCATCGACTTTAATCACTTGAAGATACGCGCTTCTCGTAAAGAGAATAAACACGCCAAAAAACAATATAATTAAAAAAAAGGTCAACCGGCGTTTAGATAAATTAATTCCAAAATAATGGACATTGTCTCCCTGCCCCTGCAAATAAGCTTCTTCAACCCAATATTCATCATGGTTTGAGGTCAAATGACCATGCTTAACACCGGAATCCCCAAGGAAAAACAATTCCTCCTGAGGCCGGCTTTCTTCTTGTAACTCGCGTTCTTTCATACTAATCGCGCAAGATGACTGACTTAAAATTATCGCTAAAAAAATAGAAAAGCATAAATAATATCGTGCCGCAAATAAAATTCACCGCCAAAACTTCAACTGCGAATTGACCAAAGGCGGTAAAATATTGATTGATCGGATAATTTTGCCCCGCGGTAATAATTGTTTGCAGACCAAACAGCAGCCTCAGTAGAGTGCCATAACAGAATACCGCCAGTAAAATCATCGACAAAAATGAATAAAATGATTTGTTGGTAAAAAATTTGGAAAAAAAAGCATCCACAATCAATAGGGCCAAAATAAGACAAATCGTTACTCCCGGGAAAAATATCATATGGTATAAATCAAGTATAGGTCCGAGGATCAACGCCAACATCAAAGTTAGCGGCAGCCCCTTGGTCAAATAAACCAAAATTAAAACCAATAAAACAATATTTACCGATTGAATCCAATCCCCCATCAAGGGCAAAACTGAAACCTGGAACAAGATTATCATCAGCACCAAAAGCGAATATTTAAAGGTCTTCCACATCATATATCAACGTTTAATAATTACGCTGATCATATTCAGTTTGGTAAAGTCGATAGGCAACTTAACGGTTGCAGTTTTGAAAATATCTTCATCCGACCCAAACACGTTTTCAATCAACCCGATGACCAATCCTCTTGGCACTTTTTCCTCCAACCCAGATGTTATAACCAAATCTCCAATCGCCACTTCCTCATTCTCCGGAATCAAATCCATTTTTACCCCTAATCCAAATTCACCCTGAACCACGCCGACAGTACCATCCTGATTGCGGACAGTCGCCGCCACCTGAGACGCATGATCGTTGAGCAGACGAACAATCGCAGTATAGTCAAAAACCTCAACCACCTTCCCCACGATAACCCCGTTATTAATTATAACCGGCATATCTTTTTCAATTTGACTTTTGGCGCCGCGGTCAATAATCACGGTTTGAGTGTTATCATCCTGACTGGCCCCGATCACCGCCGCCACCTGCAGCTCCCAACCATTATTGCCAGCCAAATCCAACTGTCCGCGTAAAAAATCAACTTCTTCTTTCAATAATTCAAATTCGCTGACTTTGGCCAAATTATTCAGATTTTGATCTTCGAGCTCACGCACCCTTGTTTTTAAATCATAATCAACGCGCCATTCATCATATGTTCGGCGTATTGATTGTGACAAACCATAAACTCCGTGTTGAAACGGTCTAATCGCGGCCAAAACCACGTTTTCGATCGGCCGAATAATGCCAATCAAATGAAAAATAAAAATCAGCACGATTATAATCAGCGCCGCCAACGACAACTTTATTTTTTTCGGTGTTCCCAACATGTAAAAATTAATTAAAACACATAAATTGCGGTGCCTGATTGTGGATTAGAATATTTCAATTCACCATTCAGCTCGTCCAGTTCATTTTGATTTTCAGCAGCAATTTTTTCGTAATCTTCGACTGATACCGACTGCCACTCACCCTCAGCGCCTGTTTTTGATCGAACCTCTCTCGTTTTTAGCTGCTCGCTGATTTTGGGATTCAAGTAAACAATCATATCCGCCTGATCAATCAAATTTTGACGCAATAAATCCGCGTGATTGATAACATATGGAGGCTCCTTCTTTCTTTGAATAAATCGCAATAACTCGGCTAAATTTTCCGCTTCTTTTTTTTCCTCGTGACGATAAATTTGAAACCACTTATCAACATCCAAGTTTTTGTAGCCCAACTTGGCGGCCAATTCGCGGGAAAACGTGGTTTTGCCCGAACCGACATTGCCAACCACAAAAACGATTTTCGCTCCGGTGTCCAAAGTAATCGCCGCGGCTCTGTTTACATCTTCAGACGTAAACAATTCACGACCGGCCTCCTTTACCTCATCCGAATGTGTAATTTTGATCATGGCTAAAATCGGTTTAGCCACCATAAATACTCGATTAGCGAAATCATCCGAGTCTTTGAACTTCTCTGATCGTAAAAATTCTCGCACCGGTTCAGCCATTTGATCTGTTACTTTTGCCCGAAACTCGGCTGTTGACATCGTTTGCAATAAAATTGCCGCTGGATCAGTGGCATTATCATACAATTCGCTCAGATCAAACTTGACCTGTTGCTCCCAGACTTGATGGTCAAAATTCAAAGGATTTTCATTTGATCCAACACTCGGTTGTTCATACCCTGAATTCATAAATATAAATTACCGGCTTTTAATATTATTTTGATATTGTTTTATTAATTTCAAATCATGTTTATCTTTATCCCGACCCATTTGTTGTTTCCATTCAATCACGTATTCCAGCCGGACATAAGGAAAGCCATCAATCACTTCAGCCGAATCAACCATTTGGTCAATTTTGTTGGTTAGCATCAGCCAATCTTTATATATTTCGATCAAACCGATTTTTAAACATTCCGGATCACCTTGGATTAAACCGACATATTTTTTCGTCAAATCGGTCCACAAACCAGCTTTCACAATAACATCCAAATCAGCCGAGGCTCTGATTGCACGGGCAGCCAATGGACCGCTGCCAAAAATTGCATATTGCCCTACCGGTAAATTTAACTTTTCTAATTCGTCTAAATACTTCATTGACAAAAATTTTAAATTTCTACTGTGTTTATAGTTCCTGATTTTACGTTATTTCTCTCGGGTTGTGATACGTGAATTGTCTAACGCTTTCCCGGGCTGAAGCCCAGAGAAATTCATTTTATTTCTATCTCTCCACTTTACATTCCCATCCCCCGCACTTCAGTGCGGGAATCATCTGACTCTTTCCAGGGCTGAAGCCCGGGGAAATTCTTTAATTTCTATTT
>DOZJ01000004.1:184750-198148 GCA_003518055.1 Candidatus Falkowiibacteriota bacterium | reverse complement strand
TTTCGGCCATTGGGGAATATTCTTGACTGCAGCCTCCCGTAGGAGTCTGGGCAGTGTCTCAGTCCCAGTGAGGCGGGTCGATCTCTCAATCCCGCTACTCGTCATTGCCTTGGTGAGCTCTTACCTCACCAACTAGCTGATAAGCCATAGGCCCCTCCCAAAGCACCGGAGCTTTACTGGACTGACTTGAGTCAGTACAGCACATCGAGTATTAGTCCAAGTTTCCCTGGGTTATTCTCGTCTTTGGGGTAGGTTACCAATGTGTTACTCTCCCGTTTGCCACTAACTTTCAAAGCAAGCTCTGAAAGTCCGTTCGACTTGCATGCCTTAGCCACGCCGCCAGCGTTCATCCTGAGCCAGGATCAAACTCTCAATAAAGAAAACTTGAAATACTGAAGTATGAGCAAGTTTTCGTAGTAGAGTTTTAAAGCTCTAAAATATAAACTGATCCATTTTTTTTGGAAAAAGGTTGGATCAAACCTCCTAAAAATTTTGTTGAATTGACATGGTTCCTGTCACAATTCTGATGTTAATGTTCACGTGGTCACTATTATACAGGAATATAAAAATATGTCAAATATTCTAGCCAATTTAAGGGCTTATTTTATGCACATCATAAAATTTATCTTATTTTAGGAGAAAATAACTTCTGGCAGCTTCAAAACAGCTTAAAATATGATATAATGAGAGAGATACAAATTACGAATCTGTTACGGATAATACAAATAAGGCAGTCAATTTTGTAATAGTTGTATAAATTTGAAATTTGTATCTGAAGAATTTTGTTTATGGAAAATTTGCGTCCATTATTACAACGAGCGGATGATGTTCGGCATAAACCGAAAAATGACGAGATATCAGCTGAGGAGTTTGACCGCCGGAAACAAGAAAGAAAGGAATATCACCTTCAAGCCATGGAGGTGATAATTGAGATCGCGGAGGACGTGCTTTGGGGTAAAGTGTTTGAGAAATATGGGCCGGATGAAATTGTGCAGGAGGTTTTGGCGCGGGCGGAAGCTCAGGGCGCGGTGCCGAGTGAAAAACAGAAAGGATGGCTATATGAAAAGGTGCTGCTTTGGACGATTGATGTGGGGGATATGATCAAGGCAATTGAATTTTTACGAACCATTGGGGAGATAACAGCCACCGAGGTGGAAAAAAAGAATTTGCAAAAAGACGCGGAAATTTTTGAACTCATACCATGGATGCTTTTGGAATTTAATCCGGTGATTCAAAAAGAGTTTTTGCGGTTTTTGCCGGCAAAAAGCACTAACTCTGATGATTTTGAATTTATTGTTAATCGGCCGCCGATGGTGATTGTCCGGTGTAAAAAAGATGAAGATTATATCGCGATCGGTGGCGCGCGAAACGCAGAGAATAGTCTTGGATTGGCAAGCCGGAAGGGTTTTTTGATCGAAGATGAACGACTGCCGAAAGATTTACGATGCTTTGGAGGCAGAATTGGGATAGTGCGAAACTCAGCGGATAAAATGGTTGAACTTCATGAGTGGCAGCATTTGTTTTACGGCCGATATATGGCAGATAAAAAAGCGCAGGATTTGCGGGTGCTTGATGAATTGCAGGCATATTTAACGGATAATCGAGAGTATCGCTTGGATGAGAGTGCGATTTTTAGTGATGAAAGATTTAGTAAATTTCAGATGGCTGCAAGGCGATATAGTGATGAGTGGCTTGAATTACGGTTTGAGTTAATCAGGCTGCGGGAGGCCGGGGTTGAACCCAAAAAAGTGGCAAGCAAATTGATGGTTTCAGACACAATGGCTGAGGCGGCGTCGCGTTTGAAAAGAATTAAAATTGAAACGGATGAATTGAAAATCGCGAGCAGTGAATCGCTCGAGTGGGCGCTGTTGGGAACTGGGGAGAATAGACCCAAGGTTGAGTATTCAGAGGAAACGGTTAAATACTTTAATGGTCTGGTGGCGGAAGCAGTAACAAATATCAATAAAATTCTTGGTCAAAATGAGGCAATTGAAATTGGACGGCTGTCGTTAATTAAAAAGGTTTTGTTATACATTTCGGGTTTATTTGAAGCGATGCGCAAAGCCTGCCCGGAAATTATTAATGAGAGACTGATTTATCAAACATATGATATTGGCCAAGGTTATCAAGTGGTGGAGCTAAGCGCGGTGGCCACTTTGCATTATCATGATTTGAAAATGCTTGTGGGCGCAGTTATCCCGGATTTTTTAAAAGGCAATAATTTCCCGATTGATGATCTGGGGACTGAGGCGGAGCCTTTTGATGTTATGCATCAAAATGTGGGTAAACTGATCAAACAAATTGATTTTGTAAATGAATCAAGCGCGAATTTTTATGATTTGACTAAACATTATCGGGTTGACCCGAATATGATTGCGCTCGTGGCTGAGAAGCAGTTGACTGTCAAAGGATATGACTCAATGGACGTGAGTGAGCAGAATAAAATCATTGAGATGTTGTGCATGGTCGCAGCGGCGCTGCATCAGGAGACTCAGCAGAAAATGTTGGAGCTTCAGGCGGTGGAAGCAGAGCTGGAAGATCGCGGTATGATTACTTACAAAGAAAAACTGCACATAGAAATAGCACACAATTGGATGAGTATTGATGAATTTGAGCTGAATGAGCGATATATCGCGGCTTTGAAAGAGAGGAAGGAATGGTTGGCCAGATTGGAACTAAGGGACGCGGCGTAATAAATCAAATAAAAAACAGCTTGGGTTCAGGCTGTTTTATGTTTGGTTTCGTTTGGTTGTTGATCGGAAGGTGGTTTAAGGTTTTCTTTTATCGGATGAAGAATCCAGGCCCGGTCGAGAGTGAGCAGAAGAACGAAAATACCAGCGTAAAGCGCAATGATGAGAGCAACCATTGACCATTCCGGTGAAGACATGTTCGTTATGATTGTTGACGGCGGGTAAAATTTGAACAGCAAGTAGGGAAGGCTAAAATAAATGAGATTGATCAATAGAATAATTATGCTGCGGATTTTCCATTGGCGTTTAGTGTAAGAGGTTTTTCCCATTTTGAATAACCACAATCCTAGAAAGACAATCACAGCGGCTTCAACTAAAATAATTGGAAGGGCGGTTGTGAATGCCGCGAGAGTAAAATTGGGTAGAAAAATGGTGACAGCGATATAAAGGCAAAGAGCAATGGTGATGGCAAGCGCTCCCAAAATACAAATTCGTCTGATCGTTTGGTCGGTTTGTGGTTGATTCATTGTTCCCTCACTGGTCGTTGTGGGTGATAAGATCAAGAATGGTCCACAAACAATAGAGCAAGAAAAAAATAGCCATAACGGACAAACAAAAAACTTTCGTTGTCTCGTTAGCATCCAAGCCGAATGGTTGGCAGATGATAGAAAAGAAGTTGGGAATGAAGTAATCGAGACCAAGGCCGCAGCAGATTGTGAGATACATTGATAATGAAAACCATTTAGTGATCGTCTCGGTTTGATTCGTAATTTTTCGCAGTCTAGTCATGGCTGTCTCCGCTGGTTGTTAAGGGGCTGAGAAAATTATTTGGTGGAATGCTGGTCGCGCCAGTCTTTGATCTGGGCGTGGTGGCCGGAGAGTAATACGTCAGGAACTTTATATTCTTTGCCTTCGTAGGTAAAAACTTCAGGCCGGGTGTATTGTGGGTATTCCAGGTAGCCTTCGGTGGAGTGGGATTCATCCAAAAATGATTCCTCTTTGCCGAGAACGCCGGGAATCAGGCGGGTAATCGAATCCATGATAACCGCAGCCCCAAGTTCGCCGCCGGTTAGGACAAAGTCGCCGAGGGATATTTCTTCATCGATAAACTCTTTGACGCGTTCATCAACGCCTTCGTAGCGAGGGCAAATAAAAACCACTTCATCGAGGGTGGCGTATTCTCGCGCGAGTGATTGGGTCCACTTTTTGCCTTTGGCGGAGAGGAGGATTATTTTGCGGTTATGCTTGTCTCTATTCCGGACTACCGCCTTCGCTAAAGCTCCGGCGGTCAAGAAAGTCCGTGATAAGGTGGTTGAGCTTAGTGCTTGGGATAACTTGGCGAGAATTGAAGGGTTGATAATTTTATCCAAGGTTTTAACGATGGGTTCAACCATAAACACCTGACCAACACCACCACCAAAAGGCCGGTCGTCAACAGTACCGTGCTTGTCCACGGCAAAGTCGCGTAAATCATGATATTTGATTTCAATCAGTTTCTTTTCTTGGGCAATTCGAATCATGCCTTTGTCAGTGTAGGATTGAAGAATGTCGGGGAAGATTGTTAAAAGGTGAAAATTCATATTTGATAAAAATCTAAATCAGTATTATTTTATAATAGCCAACAATTAAGTTTATTATAGAGGTGGGGGAATAAGATGGCAAGGGTTAACGGTTTGACAAAGAAAATAATGTATGTTATAGTATGTGGTTGTTTTAAACCACGGAAAGAAAAAGGAGGCGCAGACGATGGATGGCTTCGGGCGGGTTATGTTGAATTTGATTTGGATTGTTATCTTGGTTTTGCTTACGGTCAGGGGTTCGTGTACTCGTAATGAGGATGCTGTTTATACGGCGGAAGTGGAAGGATACAGTGAAGTAATTGTTTTGGATAGAGATTGGTTTATGGTCGGTTTCCGAGGATGTGATGTTGAAGATGCTGCCAAGTTTGAAATCAAAGCAGTGAATGTAAAGGGGGTAAAGGTTGAAATTATTGTTTGTATGGGGTATCCATTCAAAGCGGGCACGGTACGAGTTCCGATTCATTAAATCTAGTAAACAACTATATTGGTTAGTTGATATAATAATGTATGTTATTGTATGTAGTTGTTTCAACCAAGGAAAGGAGCAGGATAACATGTCAGAAGGCGGTATTTATACGATTGTTATAATCCTGGTGATTTTGCTGACGGTCGGAATTATGAGCCGAGGCTCGTGTGTTAGCAGAGAAGAGGCGCGGCAGGCGCTAGAAACACAGGGCTATTCGGAAGTTGAAATTTTGGATCATGTGTGGTTTTTTATTGGTTGGCGAGGGTGTGAAAGCAGCGACGCAGCTAAGTTTACAGCCAAGGCACAAAATCCGGCTGGGAAAAAGGTTGAGATATTTGTTTGTATGGGCTGGCCGTTCAAAGGCGCGACCATTAGATCAAAATGAAAATCTAGCTAACTAACTAGATTTTTTGATTGACAAAAGATCGCTTTTTTGACAAGCTGGAATATGTCATAAACTGGAGGGGTGCCATGTTGACGATGGCGGAAAAACAAGCGGTGAAACTTTTCTGGATCAGAGAAAAAATTTGGGAGAGCAGCAGCTGGGGATTTTTGTCAGACGTTTTGACTGAGGTTTCTTGTGGGAAACACGAGTTTCTGAATGAGCGATATACATACTCCGGCTTATTGTTTCAGGCGCTCAAAAAGATGATTGATGGTTTACCTGAAATAGTTGATGCGATTGCGAATTTGGAATACTGGAAGCGGAGAATCCCAATTGGGCCGCGAAAATTAACGGCGGAGCAGAGAAAAGAGAGGGACATCATTCATATGGCGACACGCTCGAATATCACCATTTTGGCTGAAAACTTTAACTTGTTATACGCGCAAGAAGTTGATCCTAGTGTCAGAAGAAAAATGTGACAAGAGAGTGGTTGGCAAGATCATTCGCTTGTAATAAACCCGGCGAAACACGTTGGGTTTTTTATATAAACAGAAAAACCGGATATGAAGTCCGGTTTTCTGTTTTTTCTCTATTTATGAAGAATAGTAGTCGATATGTTAGATCTTCAAATCATCTACAACATCAGTTTCTACTGCTTCTACTGTTTCTGGTTTTCGGCCTCTAGTTGATCCTTCTGGTTCAACGATCTTGAGATTGACGCGAGCTTGGTTTCGAGCACCGATGATCTTTAGCAAAGTGCGAATAGCCTTTGCTGTTTGACCTTGGCGGCCGATAACATTGCCCATGTCTTCTGGATGGATGTGAAGGGTCAAAAGAACGCCCATTTCATCAACGCTTCGTTCAACTCTGACGTCATCCGGGTGGTTGACGATAGACTTGACGATGATTTCCAAGAAAGCTTGGTCTTTTTCAGTAGCCATAGTACGATCTTTACTTATTAATTACTACTTATTTTCAACGAGCAAACGGATATGGCATCCATTTGTCTCATCAAACTCTGTAAGCATTATAGCAAACAATAATCGATTTGTCAATATGTTGATAAAAATATTCTCTAATTTATGAAGATTATTTGGTTTCTGCCGGCTTGGCTTCTGGTTGAGGAGTTTCTGCGACTGGTTTGGCGACCGGTTCAACTGGTTTGGCTTCGGCTTCTTTTTGAGCGGCTGGTTCGGCGACTGGTTCAACCGGTTTGGCTTCGGCTTCTTTTTGAGCGGCTGGTTCAGCGACCGGCTCAGCGGCTTTGGCTTCAGCTTCTTTTTGGGCTGCTGCTTCAGCTTTGGCTTTTGCTTCCTGGTTTTTGGCGTCCAGTTTAGCTCGGCGTTTTTTGCTGATGGTGGTAACACCAACTTTGTCGGCTTTGATCAAGCCTTTGGTTACAAGGAGATTGTGGACGGTATCTGATGGTTGAGCGCCATTATCAAGCCAATATTTGATGCGATCTTCCATGAGGATGGTTTCTTTGGTTCTGGGGTTGTAGTGGCCGATGATTTCCAGAAATGTGCCCCATGGATCTTTTTTCTTATCCAGAGCAATAATGCGATAATGAGGTTGTTTTTTTTTCCCGATGCGGGAAAAGATGATTTTAACCATAGTGATTTTTATAGCTAGGTATGCGTTTCCGACTTTGCATCAGGCGATGTCGGACACGGTAGCGTTTAGTTATTTAATAATTACTTGAATTAATGACGGTACAAAAGCGTGTTAGCTATATAATAGATTTTTTTTTCCATTTAGTCAAGGATTGACGTGATTTTGGCGAAATGCTACGATTTTGACCGTTGTCGCGAATCAAATTATGAAGATCTCCTGATGTTGACATTTTGTTGATTTCGTGCTATAATACAGTATTACAATTGAAGATTAAGTCAGTAAACGGGTTGAAGCTTTTGAGCCTAAAATTAGCGAAAATATGTCGGCAATACGGTGTTTCGTTGATTTTGGCTAAAATATGCTTCACTCAAGGAAAACAATTGTATGAAATTAAACTATAATAAGATTGTGACCAATGAATTGCTTGAACGGATTATCATGTCACTAATTTTGGTAATCTTCGTTTTTAGCACTTTTTACCCCCAGATGGCCAAAGCTCAGACTTTGGATTCACTGGCTAATATACCAACTAATATCAGCGCGGTTAAGGCTGACGACTTGCTGACTCAGCGGTTCAAAGAAGCTGAGCAGAAGCTCGTGCCTCTGCCGATCACGAATAACAAGCTCGCGGTGCAATCGTCTAAAGCCATTCGAGAGATGTACGTGACTTCAACTGCTTATTCATCTGACGTGGCTCAAACCGATTCGACCCCGTGTATTACCGCTGACGGTTTCAACGTGTGTGAAAACGGAGCGGAAAATGTGGTCGCGGCGAACTTTTTGCCGTTTGGTACGAAGATTAAAATCCCAGAATTATTCGGTGATCGGATTTTCATAGTCCATGACCGAATGAATGCTCGATATTATTATCGAGTCGATATCTGGATGACTTCACGCGACCGTGCTATTCAGTATGGTAATCGGTATATCAAAATTCAAGTCGTGGAGTAACTATAACTACGAAAGTTATCCAACCAAGAAGCAGGTCGAAAGGCCTGTTTTTTGGTAACTGGAACTACGAAAGTTTAACAGTCGGATGTTAGTTTTTACAAAAATTAGTCGGGGTAACTGTAACTACGAAAGTTAGGCGGGCGTAACTGCGGAAGTAAAGAGCGAAGGGTAAAGAGGGAAGAACTGTAACTACGGAAGTAAAGAGGGAAGAGTAAAGAGGGAAGAGTAAAGAGGGAAGAGTAAAGAGGGCGTAACTGTAACGGCGGAAGCTGTAAGGTCAAGAAGCGGTGTTAATTATATGGTATAGATTTCTTGACACAATTCATTTGTTTGATAAGATCAAATTACGATGAGTGTCTTGGTTTGGCGAATGTTGTTCGAGGCAACAAACCTAGCGGGGTCAGTTAGAACCTGCGCTTCGCTGGGAACACTCAGCAGCCCCACCGACGCCACAAGCGTCAATCGGGATATCAGCCACCAAGCGATCATCGAGGTCCAACGGACCGTTCCCAGAGGAGTTGCCGCTCTGGGTTTTTTATTTGGAATAAATTAGAATAAAAAAACGGTGATTAGCCGGATGGGATATGAAGTTTGAGTTCGGATGGTTTAACTTGTCATATACTGCTCACGAGCAGCGGGATGGATCCCGCCTTTCGCGAATGGCGGGATGGAGGCCAGAGTGGGATTCGAACCCGCGATGGCGGTTTTGCAAACCGCTGCCTTACCACTTGGCTATCTGGCCGAAGGAAAAAAAATAAAGACTAAATCGGAAAAGAAAACTATGGTTATTATAGTAAGCCCTTGATTTTTTGTAAAGGTTGGTGTATTTTACATTGTTATCGGTTCTTTGTAAAATGGGAGTATATGTCAAAGGAAATTTATCCATTTAGGATAATATCTCATGAAGAAAGGCGTCAACACGAGCCGCAAACCCAACAAGGAGGGAAAATGGTGGTACGCAGACCGTTTAAAGTATTTCATGACGGATCGCACCCTGAATTTTTTTCGCGGCTGTGTCAGAGGCTTGGAGTCCACGAAGGTTTGGTTGCTTGGTTGTCATTTTCCAATGAAGAGATTATTCCACGATTGGATGAAGATGTTCGTGATTATGATTGTTTTTTGTTCGCCACAAAAAAACTGCCCGGCGCGATCATCTATAATCATAACATGAAAAATTTGCTTCGATTGCTCAGCGAAAATTCGGATGGGGTTGTAACCTTGGCGTATGGATATATGCACGGTATTCGGAGTGACAAGGAAGATCAGCCGCGAGTGGCGATGCTGGCTCAATATGAAGCGGAAGAAATTGCCAGACGAGGGGCTGAAAGGGTTATTTTGCTTGATCCGCATTTTCCACAAATCAAGGGCTTTTTCCCGAAGGGAACCAAAGTCGAGACGATGTTTGCGATGCCGGTGTTTCTGAATTATATCAGGAGTCGCTATGATTTGAGTCAATGTGTGGCTGTCGGGGCTGATGGCGGGTCAGGAAAGTCACGGTCTCGGGTGATTACAGAAAAGTTGGGCATCGACGAAATTGGAATTGAAAAAAAACGAGACGGAAATAAAGAAAAAGCGATTCCGAAGAGAGTTCTCGGCAATGTGTCGGGGAAGATTTGTTTGATTGGTGATGATGAAGTTTGCAGCGGTTCGACTATTTATGAGGATGCGAAATTTCTTTTGGCTAGTGGAGCGATTGGGGTGGTGGCGATGGTAACACACCCGATTTTGACCAAGATTGAGACGTTGGAGAAGATGCAGGCTTTGGAAGGTATGCTTGAAATGGTTATGATGGATCATATCTACGTATCGCCAGAAAAACGAGTCGCTATGCCGAAGTTGACACTGCTTGATTGTTCGAAAATTTGGGCGGCAGCGATTAGATGTATTCATGATGGGCGGTCATTCCGCGGCAGTCCGGACGGGCTTTTGGCTCGGATGTATAACGCAGAAGAGTTTCCCTCGGTTGTGTCGAAATAGATAAATAAGCAGCGTAAATACGCGGCTTTTTTTTTACGTCCGAGGATGATATAATGCAATTATTCAAGAATTAGAGTAATTAATTGTTTTATATGGATAATGAAATAAAGGGAAATGTTCTAGCGCCATTGAAACAGGAAAAGCGTGTGGATGAAAATGAGATTGTTGAGCTTGGCGCTGATGAGTTGGGGAAAAATGAACAAACAAAGCAGATTAGCTTGGCTTGGGAGTTGTTGGTTGACCAAATGCCTGAGTTGAAAGATGTAAAGTTGAGAATTTTGAAGAAAAGACAAATAAAAGATGTTCGGTTTACCCGCGGGACGTATATTTTCCCGGTAAAAGAAGAAGACCCGCTGGAGATTCAACTTTTGCTCAGCAATGATGATGTGTTGGATCTGATGGATGAGGAGGAACGAGCCGTGGTTCGCCAACACGCGAAAAAAATCGGCTTGAAAGATGAACAATTGGAAGGGGCGCTTTTACGGGTATTTATTTTTGCGCATGAGGCCGGCCATGTGGTGGACTTTGTAAAAAATTATCTCAATAATTTTGATTATCAAGGTATGGCACGATCAGAGGTGGTTGAAATTTGGCGGGAAGAATATCGAGCAAACATGAACATGCTGGCTGTTCCCAATATGACACGGCCGAAGTTTGAAGCATTTTTGGCGGCGGCGACTGAAGTCGAAGTGGATGAATTTTTGGATAATTATGGTTTTGATTCGATAAAAGAATTCAAGATGGAGCAGCAAAAATCATACCGACAGCTGCCTCATGAATCGTACGCGGATGATTTTGCGATTAAGTTTATCAAAAAAAACGCAGCAAAATTTGGTTTGGTTTTTGCAGAATAATATGACGATAAAAAAGAAAAGATTTTTAATTTTTGACGGCAACGCAATCGTCCATCGGGCGTTTCATGCTTTGCCGCCACTCATAACCAAAGACGGCCGATTGGTCAATGCGGCTTTTGGTTTTACCTCGATCCTGCTGAAAGCGTTAAAAGAATTGAAACCGGATTATATCGCGGTGACATTTGATTTGAAAGGACCGACATTCAGGCATGAAAAATTCGCTGGTTACAAGGCGACGAGAGTAAAACAAGCGGATGAGTTGTATGAACAGTTTCCAATCGTGAAAGATATTGTCAGAGCGTTTAATATCAATATTTACGAAAAACAAGGGTTTGAGGCCGATGACGTGATCGGCACGCTCTGTGACAAAAAACAAGTAAACCGAAATGACGTCAAAAGCGTGATTGTGACCGGAGATATGGATACACTGCAATTGATCGATGACAATACGGAAGTATTCACTCTCAGAAAAGGGATGAGTGATACCGTGATTTATGATGAGCAAGCGGTAAAAGAAAAATTTAATGGATTAAAGCCGGAGCAGATGGTGGATTATAAAGCATTGCGAGGCGACCCATCAGATAATATTCCCGGCGTAAAAGGGATTGGAGAAAAAACAGCGATTGAGCTGCTAACTGAGTTTGGTACGTTGGAAAAGTTGTATCAAGCAATAAAGCAAGAAAGCAAGATAAGTCACATTAAAGATAGAATCAGAAATTTGCTTTTGGAATATGAAAAAGACGCGTTTATGAGTCAGGATCTCGCAACTATAAGAAGAGATGTGAAGCTGGATTTTAGTTTGGAAGAAAATAAAGTCAAGGATTATGACCGTGAGAAGATATTGGAATTGTTTGGTGATCTGCAGTTTAACAGTTTGTTGAGCCGACTGCCGGGACTTGAGCGGGAGCAGGGAGCGTTGTTTGGACAAGGGGCGTCAGGGGAAATCAGGGGGCATCAAGGGGCATCAGGGGGCATTAAAATCGGCCAGGGATTATCAGCCAAGGGAATTGAAAGGCCTGGCGGGCGGGGGAAATACATTTTGATTGATGATGAGATAAAATTCGCGAAGTTTTTGAAAGAATTAAAACAGCAAAAAATATTTTGTTTTGACTCGGAAACAGATTCACTGGATGTGATGAATACCAAATTGATTGGGTTGAGTTTTTGTTGGAAGGCGGGCGAAGCGTATTACGTCAGTTACGGATATACGAATAATACTAATATTACGAAAACTAGGAAGTGGTTAGAAGATTTAAAAGAGATATTTGAGGATGAGAAAGTCAAGAAAGTGGCGCATAATATGAAGTTTGACGCCACGCAGCTCAGGTTGAACGGCATTGAAATGCGGGGATATTATTTTGATACCATGATTGCGTCATATCTGCTGAATTCAGGGTCGCGGCAGCATGGGTTGGACGCGTTGGCGCTGCAGGAATTGAGACATCAAATGATTCCGATTGAAGAATTGATTGGCAAGGGTAAAGATCAAATATCATTGGCGGAGGTAGAGATTGAAAGAGTGGCGGAATACTCCGGCGAGGATGCGGATTTTACCTGGAGGTTATATGAAATATTTGAACCGAGATTAAAAAAAGAAAATTTGAATAAATTATTTGAGACTATTGAAATGCCGTTGGTGCCGGTTTTGATAGAGATGGAGGTGAATGGAATTAAGTTGAATGTTGAAGCAGTGAAAAAACTGGGGAAAAAAGTTAAAGCGGCGATTGATAAATGCGTGAAGAAAATTTTTGAGTTGGCTGGGCAGGAGTTTAACATCAGTTCGCCATTACAGCTCAAGGAAATTTTGTTTGAAAAACTGCAAATCCCGACGCAGGGACTCAAGAAAACCAAAACAGGAATCTCGACGGCGGCGTCCGAGCTGGATAAGCTGCAGGGACAGCATGAAATTATTGATTTAATTTCCGAATATCGGGAATTAACCAAATTGAAATCCACATATATTGATGCGCTGCCAAAGCTGATCAACAAACGAACCGGTCGAATTCATACCAGTTATAATCAAACGGTCACGGCGACCGGTCGATTATCGTCGTCTAACCCTAATTTACAGAATATTCCAATTCGGACAGAACTTGGACGAGAGATTCGCAAAGCCTTTGTGGCTGATCAGGGTAATAAATTGATCGCGGCTGATTATTCGCAGATTGAACTTCGGGTGGTTGCGTGTTTGGCCAATGATGAACAAATGATGAGGGTGTTTCGAGCCGGTAAAGATATTCACGCGGCAACGGCGGCGAAAATATTTGAGGTGGAAGAAGAAGATGTCACCAAGGATATGCGGCGCAAAGCCAAAGAAGTGAATTTCGGGGTTCTTTATGGTTTGGGATCGACGGGGTTGGCGCAGCGGACCGGCATCACTCGAGCCGAAGCGCAGGAATTCATCCGAAAGTATTTTGAGAATTATGAGAAAGTGAAACAGTATACGGAAAAAATGGTGGAGGAAGCGCAAAAGACGCAGAAGGCGGAAACTTTGTTCGGCCGCGTGCGTCATATTCCGGAAATAAAGGCCAGTATGCCAATGCTCAGAGCGGCGGCCGAGCGAATCGCCGTTAATATGCCAATTCAGGGTACGGCAGCGGATCTAATGAAGATAGCCATGATTGAGGTTTACAAAGAATTGAAGCAAATTTCACCCAAATCAAGAATGCTGCTCCAAGTGCATGATGAATTGGTGATTGAAACACCGAAAGATGAAGTAAAAAAAGTGGCCAAAGTCATAGATGAAAAGATGGAAAAAATCCACAAACTGGCGGTGCCGATTAAAGTTGATACGGAAATCGGGGATAATTGGGATGAGATGGAAGTTGTAGCGTAGAGAGGAGCTGGGAACTAGGAGGTAGGAATTAGGAACTGGGAACTA
>DOZJ01000004.1:127124-184605 GCA_003518055.1 Candidatus Falkowiibacteriota bacterium | reverse complement strand
TGGGAACTAGGAATTAGGAACTGAGGAATAAAAATAAGTATGGGGGGAATGCAAATAAAAGAGTTTTATGATCTTATGGCTTGGAAGAAAAGTCATGAGTTGGTTATTGAAATTTATAAAATAACAAAAACCTTTCCGGATGATGAAAGATTTGGTTTGACCTCACAAATTAGACGATCCGCTTCATCGATTACAGCAAATTTAGCTGAAGGATATGGGAGGTTTCATTTTAAGGATAAAATCAGGTTCTATTATATGGCAAGAGGTTCAAATACAGAAACTCAAAATCACTTGATATTAGCGAAGGATCTGGTTTATCTTTCTGAAAATATTTTTTTTAATTTAATGAATAAATTGGTTGAAAGTAATAAGTTAATAAATGGATTGATAAGAGGAGTAGAAAATACTGCTAACAAATAGATTCTCCTAGTATCTAGTACCTAGTTCCTAGTTTAAAAGTAAAAATCTCGCTGATTCGGCGAGTTTTTTGATTTTATTACCGCAAATGCGGATTGTGTGGTTCTTCCAATTTAGCCGAGATTTCCTTGGTTGTTTCCGGATCGAGAATGACATTGGCCAGTTCGTCGACGGTACTCATCGAAATAACAGTGAGGCAAAGATTCTTCAGAATCAGATCTCCTAAGCAAGAATGTTCGTCTAGGTGATAAGCATAGTAAGGTCGTGGGGTCGGCGGCGGGGACTGGAGGCGCATATCTCGGATCTCGTTGATCAGCGTGAGCAACCAGGCGCGGCGCAGTTTCCAGTCAGATAATTCGGAGCCTCGGGCGAAGATTTTGATTTGGTCGCCAAGCAGGTGAGAAAGTTTTTTTGTCAGAATGTGATCAGTGGGGGCTGGGAGCTTATAGTGCAGCGAAGCCAGCCGGAAGAGAGCGCGGTGAAACAAATCATTGATGTCAGCGGCTCGGACAGCCGGCTGGCGTAGAGCGTTGATCGCTCGCAACATGCCGACTAGCTGGCAGGCGCGGGTGACATACCGACTACCTTCGGTAGTGTCATAGGTTAGACTCTCATCAGACAGGTCGATACGGTCGCGCAGATCTTCCGGCTGAGCCGCGAGGAAAAAAGCTTCGTACAAGCTGCACTGAATGTGGGGATCAAGACTGCTCGATACAACAAATCTCGCATTGGGCTGATCAGCATTGGTGAAGATATCTTCAAGATTTTTTGCATAATTTTCGACTTCTAGTCTGGTGTTGATATTTTGAGTCGGAGTAAGCAGGGGCCGAAAAATTTCAATGATCCGCATTCGGGCCGATGTAAGCATGGGCCGATCCCTTTCCTTGACCTCGTGTGAGGCCGCAGTTAACCCCCATTAGGGGGCGGATTGGACGCGTTTGCGTCCGAGGGACATTTCAATATAGCAATAAAAGGTGAAAATGTCAATGATAAAAAAATCTCGCTGGTTCGGCGAGGTTTTTGTTATTTTTTCGGACTGCGAGCACGCGGGACAGCCAGCTTGACGGTGAGCAGGTCAACTGGGACTTTGACCGGTTGGTGAGTGTATTCGTATTCATCTCCTTCGCGTGAGCTTGAATGATTCCACGTGCACTCATAGGTTATACCGCAATATTTACATACAATCATTTTTTCCCCATCGGTTCGTTCTTTGTCGCCAATAAATGGGCAATCAATCTCTGCGGCTCCATGTTCAGTCGTCAGGTGATTTTCAATGACGAATAGTTTAACAGGTTTTGAGAATGACCGATTAAGGACTTTTAGAATAGTGCCTTTGGATATCGTCATGATCCTCTCCTTTCTGTGGACGCATCAGCGTCCGCGGGAATGGTTCAAATTATCATTGGATGTAATTTTTGTCAATAAAAAAATCTCGCTGGTTCGGCGAGGTTTTTGATTTACTTAATAAATCGAATCGGGCGATCAAAGCGGCTATGGAGCGGGCGGAGAATCAAACGGGTGAAAACCGTTTTGACGATCCGGCCAATGAAGCGGAAAGCGGTGTAGATGGCGTGGCCGAGAATGAGTACGAAGTAAATTACAAGGTGAGGGATCCATAACGGAAGACTGATAATGGCAAGGTTGATGAGCGGAGTTTTAACATTTTCCATAGTAGATTCCGCAAGAAAATAAATGAGGATCCCAGCAAGCAAAGCAATCACGTAGTTAAAAATGAAATGAGGCGTTGGGATGTAAAAAAGGAGGATAAGATTGAAACTAAAAAATATCAAATTAAGGAACAGTACCGCTAGAATATAGCCTAAAGCCATGAATCGGCCGGAAACAAGTTGACAGGAAGTCAATTCATTTTCCAGTTGCGCGCGATGGGCTTCATTAGCCAAAAATTCTTTGGTATCCTTCCATGTCCGGTCGTGGAGCCCCCAGAAGCCCAGAGTGGTCCAGAATGACTGAGAATTCAACGATTTGACCGCTGCCATGATGTGACCTCCTTGGTGGTTTTGATTTATATTTATATCAAATATACTTATTTTTGTCAAGGCTGTTCAAAGTCAGGGTTAATCGGCGGTTGCTCTTTGGTCAGCGTTTGGTAAAATGAGGTATATGGCAGAAAAAGCAACAACCCAAATTTATTGCTGGTATGGCGACAATGATTTCGCCATTTTTGAGCAGGTAAAAAAATGGCGCGAGATGTTCGCGCAAAAATATTCGGCGTTGAACGTGGTTAGTTTTGATCGAGAGGAAGCAAATGTCACTGATTTGGTTCAAGCATTAAAAAATGCCATGCGGGTGGATTCGTTATTCGGATCCGAGAAGCTGATAATTTTAAGAAATTTTTTACAGCCGGAAAAAAAAGAAAAAAAAACCGATGAAGAAAGCAAAACAAAAGACAAGAAAGAAAAAGCAGAGCCGCGAGATGAAGCCGCTGACGCCTTGGTGGAATTATTGGATAAGTTTTCTGGGGATTTTTTTATTGTTTTTATTCAAATCGGCCAGCCGGATGGGCGAAGGGCTTTATTTTTAAAATTGAAGAAATTGGCCGCGACCGGTCGCGCGGAAATCAAGGAATTTAAATCGCCAAGAGGGTTTGAATTCAAGCAATTGATCCGGCAAATAATTGAAAAAAAGAAGGCGCGGTTTGATGATTCGGCCATTGAACTGCTGATGGCGACCGTCGGTAATGGTTTGTGGCAAATTAATCAGGAAATTGAAAAATTGATTCACTATCGTCAGGGTGAGATTGTGCGGCGGGAAGACGTTGATTTTTTGGTCAAGGGTAAATTTAACGATAATATCTTCGCGTTAATGGACGAGATCGGAGCAGGACAGAAAAGCCGTGCGCTTGAATTGCTTCATGATCAGCTTGATAATGGAGTAAATGAAATATATTTGTTGGCAATGCTGACGCGGCAAATTCGACTGCTGATAATTGCGCATGATTTGGTAACTACGTATGGGATAAAAGATAAGAATGAATTGGCGCGTAGGATGAAGGTGCATCCATTTGTGGCACAAAAAGTATTAGTTCAAACTAAACAATTCAGCCGAGAACAATTGGAATCATTGTACCGGTCACTATTGGTGATCGATACGAGTTTAAAATCAGATAATGTTGATGCCAGATTGTTGTTTGACAGATTTATCGCTGGTTTATAGGATTAATTGATGATGACTGGTTCGAAGGCCAAACCATGAAGTGAAGCAAACTTGGATAAAGGAGGCACAAGCAGTGGTCAAACCGCTTGAAAGATTGAGCATGGCCTATGGGGTAAAAATAATTGGGTTCAGGCCCATTGTGTTTGTCGCGCCTCATTGTCCCGAAGACCACGAACAATTTGTCAATGAGCTTGTCGCCAAAGTGTGTACCGCCACCGGATGTTTCGCGGTGATCAATACGAAAATTCCTAGACAGTTGGTTGATTTGAATAATAGTGAGGAAATAGAAAAAAGCGATGATCCGGCGGTAAAGAGATTTTATGGTGATTTGCTGGAGATGGTGCGGGAATTATCCGATCAAACAGAGTGGCCGTGGGTGCTCTTTGTTCATTTTACGCCAAGATTTTACACCAAAAGACGATTTTTGTATGAACGTGAACAAAACGGGCGGCTGGCAGTTCGCAGTCCTGGTCAGTCGCGTGATTTTGATATTGATATTGGCTGTGGCTTGGCTGAAACATTGGCCGTTCATTTCAGCTCAGGTGAAGGTGTAGCGGATGAAGATAGATATGTCAGCGCAAAAAAAATTCGGAGAAACCGCGGTCATGGAACAGTTACCTGCAATCAGAATCGGGTGGCTCATTTGCAGCGGTTGTTGACTCTGGGTGGTATGAGAACCAAGGTTGGTCGGGAGTGGGCGGCTTTGGCGGAAAGCAATATGGTTCAGCACGTGGCACAAAAAATCGGTTCGGTGTCGGTCGTACAGCTGGAAATTATTCAAGATGTGGGAGAACGCCGAGAAGCGGTTGAAGCCTTGATTCAAGTGGTGGAAAATTTAATTTAAAAAACTGCCCGAACAGGCAGCTTTTTTATGATTATTTTTTGGTTGATTTGTTGAGTCTTTTCATCAAACGTGATTTGCGGCGGGCAGCAGTGTTTTTTTTCAGTAAACCTTTTTGCAAGGCCTTGTCGATTGTTTTGACGGTTTCTTTGATTGAAATCTCAGTTTTTTCACCCTTATCGATAGCTTTGCGAGTTTTTTTGATCAAGGTTTTGAGGTTGCTGCGGCTGGATTTATTGCGTTCAGAAATTTTCTTGTTCTGGCGCAGAGATTTGGCCGCTTGTTTGGTTTGGGGCATAAGAATATTAAATGATATAAGGGATAAAGGGGGTAGAAGGGCTAAAAGAGAAATCTAAAGCCGTTTTACTTTATAGCATTATCTCTGAATATGATTAATTATATTAATGATAACTGTGAATAGCATATTAAAATATTCGTGATTTGTCAAGGACAGGATAAAATCATGACAGTTTTGTCGGTGATTGACAGGAAAAACAAATAATGATAATTTTATAAGTCAGTTTACCACTCAAACAGAGGAGGCACTTGATGGCCAATGAAGATTTGCGGCTGTGTTCATTTTGCGGGAAAAGCCAGCGCGAGGTCAAAATACTGATTGTCGGACCGGATGTGACTATTTGTGATGAATGTGTCGGTTTGTCGAATGATATTTTGGTCGAAGAAGGTTTGCCGGGAGCCATGAGAGTAAAATTTGTCGGGGATAAATTTATTTTAACTCTTGGCCGAGACGGGCACGTGATGGCGTTTGAGTGTCCGCTTTCATATCAGGACGGCAAGTGGGATGAATTGATTCAGTTTTTACGCGGCGTGTGTCATCTCACTCAGGAATTTGATCAAAGAATGCTGGATTTGATTGAATTGAATCGTAAGCTGGAAGCGGCAAGAGAGCAGCATTTTAAGACACAAAAGGATGTTGAGGCCATAGAAATTATAATTAGAGAATTGACCGGTCGAGAACCGGAGTTTTAATCAGATTTAACCAATCTGATTTTTTTGTCAAAAAACAAATTGACTAATTATCGAGGTGTGATATATATAGTAGGTGGTGATTTGTTCCCACAAGGAGGCCACATGGATGAGCGGCCGATCTGTTCGTTCTGCGGGCAGAATCAAGAAACGCTGTTGATCAAATCAAAAAGAAAAACCGCGGCGGGACGGAGTGTGTATATCTGCTCAAATTGTGTCATGCATTGTGATGATATTATTCAAGGACATAGAAATGATTTGCCAAAAGTGGCGGTGACTTTTTATGATCATAATCGGGTAGTATTGATCTATCGCAGTGTGTCATTTTATCTGACGATAACTGATGCGTTTGATAATTGGCTGAACTTTTGGTCATTTTTACGTAATGCCGTACTGGGGGATAAAGATCGGTGGGGTCATTATTGTTGTTCATTTTGCGGTGAACCCGTAGTGAAAAAGGCCGAATATATTGAAGCCAATCACAGTGAATTGGATATAGCGATTTGTCCGAATTGCCAAAATTTGGGGCAGTCATTGGCGAGTTTTGGTGAGGCGTCAACGGTCGGATTTCCTTATTTCGCAGTTGATGTTATCGATATGAATCGAGCGGATTTGCTCTATGCCGGTCAAACGCTAAGCTTGGATCTAGAAAGAGGCTTGGAAGATTGGATGGCGTTGTGGAAATTCTTGCGGCATAATTTTGATTCTTATATCAATGATGAAATTCCGGTTCAAAATTTTGATTATGATTGAAAAAAATAAAAAACCAGCTAAACAACTGGTTTCTTTTTTTAATCAATTAATTTTGGTTTATCGATCGGGGTCGCGTCAACCGTTTTGGTTTTGCCGGTAATTTTGACGACATCTTTGTCGATTTTTTCAAATTCTTTGTAGGCGGAGTTGTACATGTTTACCGTGGTTGAGAGATTGTTGCCCATCTTTTTCAGGTAATCCTCATAAACGACCAAATGTCTGTTTAAAAGTTCAACATTTTTAATGATTTCTTTGGTTTGCTCTTCAATTTGCATTTTTCTCAAGCCGTGGATAACTGTTTGTAAATAGGCGTAGAATGAAGTCGGGGACACAATGATGACTTTTTTTTCTTTGAAAGCGTATTCAATTAGGTCTCTGGTGTTGACTTTGACACTGCCGACTTGATTGACAAGCAAATCATAATAAATCCCTTCCGATGGAATAAACATAAACGCGAATTCGGTGGTTTTTTCCTGTGGGCGGATATATTTTGAGGTTTCGTCAATACGATTTTTGAGATCTTGTTTGAATTGCTTTTCCAGTTGTTCGTGTCTGACCGGATCTTTTTCATTAATGATTTTGTTGTAGTTTTCAAGTGAGAATTTGGAATCAATCGGGATGATTTGATCTTTGAGGAAAATGACGGCATCAACAATTTCACCATCGGAAAATTTGTACTGCATTTCATATTGGCTCGGTGCAAAAATGTTTTTGAGCAGGGTTTCGAGATAATATTCGCCGAGGATGCCGCGTTGTTTGGGGTTTTTTAAAATATTCTCGAGACTTTGGAGCTGCTCGGCAAAACCAATAACTTGTTTATTGGTATCATCCAATTTTGTCAGTTTTTCGGTGATTTCAGAAATCATTCGATTGCTTTGGCCGGAAATTCCTTGGATTATTTTGGTGCTTTGGCCGAATTGGTCCTGCATCATCCGTGATGACTCGGATAATTTTGCATCGACGGTTTCACGGAGTTTGGATACTTGGTCTTGGAGAAGAATGATTGATTGAGAATCATCTTTGGCGGCCGGTTTACGAGTGACAAAAAAGATAACGAGACCAAAGCCGGCAATGACAAAAAAAAGAATAATAAGCAATATTGTTTCCATAGGGTTGGTGTAGTTGTTAGGTGATATTATTTTATCAGACGCAGCCTTATTTGGAAAGCAAAAGAGGCGGAGCATAAATCACGGCCATAATTTGACTTAGAAATAGAATTTTCACCAAGTAATGAGGCGTGATATTAGTATAAAATGAGTCAAATTACGAAAAAACGGCGTAAGTTTATTTGGGTTTTTTTTGTCTCATTCTATTGTTTTTACATTTTAAATCATTAAGTCAGAGATTCCTGACTGTCTTGCTTGACAAAATTTGGGTTTGTGCTAATATAAACGGTTGTTCATTAACAGGCTATAGGAGCGGAAATCATGAGACAAACCTACTATGAAGTCATGGGGCTGGCTATGACGGCCACGCCGGCGGAAATCAAACGAGTTTATCGAAGGCTCGCCGCCAAATATCATCCGGATAAACCAGGTGGTGATGAAGAAAAATTCAAGGATTTATGCGAGGCGTATGACGTCCTGTCGGATCCCAAGAAAAGGGTTAAATACGATCATGGATTTTCCGAGATTGTCACGCTGAGAGATCTGTTTAATCGAGACAGCGGCAGCCGCACTTTGGATTTGTTTACACCGGCACCGGTAAATGTCAGAAAAATGGGTGGTCACAAATTTGCGGTAATTGAACGTGGCGTCACGCCGGAGCATGACGGAGTAGCTTTGGGCTGTCCGCCAGTCAAATCGAACCGTCGATGGTGGTTTGCTCGTCTTCGCGGTTTGGCTTCTGGCGGGAAAAATATTTCCTCGGTAGGGGATTTGTTTTTGGCGGTGCTGCAACCAACAAACGGAGGCGAAGATGCAGGCGGTAACCAGGGAGGAGTACGCGTCATTTGTGGCCGATCCGGATAATGAGGAGCTGATTCGAGAGTTTGATAATTCATTTGTCACAGTGTTTGACGACAATGGGATGGTTGACAATCGACCGGTGTTCGTCAGGAGTATGTTGGGACAGTTTAGACGCGATAGGTTGAAGCCGGAGCAGGTGGTTCAGTTTATGGCGGTTAATGATGTGGCGGCGCAGTTTAGCTGTTGTGTAACTACGCGGTTTGAGGACGATGTTTACACCGTAATTTGGGATGAGCGGATGAACGGATTGAGTGATTTTATGGCGAAGCTCGATGACTGTGTGGGGGATGAAGGTTGTAAATTCGTACGCAAATTCATTTGCCTTCTGGTGTGGGCGGGAACGCAGCCGGAAATGAAACCCAGGATCTGGAGGAAGCGCCATGAGGGATGAACAGAATACGGCTCTTGTAAGAGTGAGTGACTTGAAGTCAATTCTTGATGGTGACGCGGAAGCTTTGATCAGAGTGCGGGAAAATCCCGGTAATGCCCTGGCGGTGTTGTCGGAGGTTCACCGACGAGACGGGATGCCGGTTGCCCATCAGAGTCGGGTACTTGAAATTGTGGTCGGTGAGGTGTCGGACGTTGGTGAGGCTCGAAGAATTTTGGCTGAAAACACGATGCCTGATTTTGTAGAGGAGATGCACGCTCATCGCGGCGATTTGCCATCGGTGCTCGACATGGTGGCAACGGCGGAAGGTTTGCTCTCCGCTTTGCTCGTGGATTTGAATCATTATATGATTGGCGATCCGAGGTTGTTCTCGTTCTATATTCGCGGCTGGGCGCAGAAGGTTTGTCAGCGTGAAGATTGGGAAGCGTTGCTTGAGCGTGAGATTTTTGGCTTTACACTTCGAGATCACTTGCTGATCGCCTGTTACTGGGATTCGTTCGCGGTTGGTGGCGCTCGTGATGAATATGAAGCAGACGTGACAGATGATATGTTTACTGAATTGAATCTTGATCCGGAAGAAAGTCGTGATCGGCTACAGGAAATGCTTGATAATGATTTGGTGCCGAAGTTTGATCCTGAGGATTTGGCGGAATTTCAGCAGGCAGTTGCTGACCGGCGGCGGCTGATCGAAGATGAGCGGCAGCAGGCAGCGCTTGATGACGCCAAAGAGCTTGACATTTAATATAATGAGACTCAAGCAGTATCCCAGCGTATAAGCGATCGGCTTGAGCTGGGATTTTATTTTGTAGTAATGAATAGGATTAAAATATCACCAACGGTGATGTTTTACTGGTGTTCGTTATTATGTTCGTTGACAAACCGAAGCGAAGTGGAGCGTGACCAATGGCAGAAAATCAGGAGCTGGTTATCAAAGAGACGGTAATGGAATATAAATCTCCCTTTCATGAATTTGTATCGCTGCTTGAACGGAGATATGTAGACACAGCGGTAGCCGGTCTTCATGGCGCAATCACGTGGATGGAATTTCCGGTCGAGGAGGCGTTGGCCGATGGTGTGTATCTGGTAATGAATAATATTGCCGGTCAAATGGGAACGACGTTGACGACAGCCGCGAAAATAGATGAAGTGTCAGGTTTGGTTGAGCGGATTATCAGTTCTGGTTTGACTTTGATGTATGGTCCAAGAATTGATCGGGCGGTTCATGATTTTGAAATGGAAGTGGTTAGACCGGTTCATCGAGCACTTGACTTGGGTTTGCGGCCGGGTATGAAATTGTCGGCTCAGGCGTGGAAAATGTTGATTGCCGGTCAAGATACTTTGGCCAAGAATGAAATTAAGAGAAATAAAAGCGTGGATGGTGAAGTTCAAGGCGATGCTTACTTGATCTGGCAGATGCCGGCGGCGATTTTTTGGTCGAAGCTGATTAAGGTAAGCAGAAAATATCTTGATCGTTTTGATGAGATGTTGGCTGAATTGCACGAGTTTGAAACGGATAGATCCGGCCGGTTGGCTCTGGTTGATATTGATGGACGGGGATATCTAAATCGGTATTTTGACCGAATCAGAGTTGAGGTTGATGATAATATTTTTGCCAAACGTTGGTCGTCGGTGTTAGCGGAATTTTCTTATAGTGAACATCTGCAATTTTGGCCGGAATGGCGGCGATTGCTAACAAGCGTTAGATTGAATCTAATGTTTAGAAATTTAACGATTGATATTTCGAAGTGCGAGATTGATCGCATCAGCCTTGACCGGATGACGGTCGAAGAACACTGGATCAATACGCAGATTTTGCTGGTAGCGGTAAAGGCGGAGGCGCGATTGGATGTGTGTACGATTGAACAATATGAAACCGCCTTGGCGGTGATCCGAAATGACGCTGATTCAGTACTTCAACAGGCCAAAGAGCGGATTGAAAAACGACTGAATTTTAGTTTGAGCGTTTCGGATCAGCTAGTGTTGGCTGGTCATGTTTCTTGGCAAATCGGCTTTGTAAGCCGTTGGAGCAATCTGAGTGAATTGCAGGTATTGCCGGAATTTATTTATGCCGGTAATTGGGTCGATGCGATTGTCCGAAATCATGAGATGGCTAAGAATGTTTTTCTCGGGGCGACGGTTCCCGGTGAGAAAGTAAGAGAATCCGCCGCGGCGGTAACAAAACGATTGACGACAATTCAACAGGCGGTTCAATGGGATCAAATCACGATTAAAGAATGGCGTGAAATGGTTGATAATATTCATCTACCAGGTGATGTGCTCGCAGCAAACATCAGTAAATTGGCAGCTGATATTAGGCAGGAAGCATTTGAGTATTTTTCGTTGAGGGCGGAGGAAACCGGTAAGGTTTTTGATCTGCTGATTGAACAGGGATTGATTAAGGTTGATTGGGGGCTGATTCAAAGACAGCGTAGAATTTTGAATGTTCGACATTGGTCAGAATTTTTGCGTCATAATTTGGTCGGTGTGTTGAATGATTTTCATTATGATGATGTGCCGTTGATTCTTGGCGGGTTGAATGACTGGTCGGCTGAAGAGTTGTCGAAGGTTTTGAACGGAGTTAAGATAAGGGAGCTTTGGGTGGGATCGTTGTATGAGATTATTAATGGTTCTTTTTCGACGGCGGCCGGCCAGAGAATGATTGAGTTACTCCGAACAAAGGTGGGGCAAGACATTTGGAATCGCTGGATTTTGGCTTATTGTCTGATGAATCGGCTGCAAGATTTTGAAGAGTTGGCTGTCTCTCGTGATGATGAATATCGGGTGCCTCGGTGGGAAGAAGCGTATACCAAGATCCCGTTTAGTTTTTCCGCTAGAGATGTTTTTGGACTTAACTTGAAAGAGGTGAAGAAATTGTTCACCGATGAAACGGAATCGGAAATTATCGGTTGGTTGTATGAGGACGACATAAAAATTCAAAAAAAATATCGACGGCGCAGTCGACAATATTTTAAGAAGCTGACTAAATAGTCAGTTTTTTTAATTAAGCGTAATTGTTTTGATGGTTATTTTTTATATTAAAAAACAACTGCTCGTTGGCAGTTGTTAGTAGAGGATTGAGCCTTCGTGATCCCAATCGCGATAGCCATGGCCATCGATTTTGTGCACGATTGATTTGAGCGTGGCACCATTCAGACTTTCTTCACACCGGGCGAAGGTTACATTCATGCCGAAAACATCGAAAATCGGAGCACCCCACGGAAGCGGCCAGATGTATTTGATTCCGTGCTGATGTCCCCGACGGTGGCAGCGCCAGAATTCCTTGATCAGTGGATCGAGTGAAATTTTGTTAGCTTGATTCCAATACCAAGTTTCTGACTGGTGTTCAGCTTCAACATCGGAAACCCACAGTTCGCGGATGACAATCTGATGAGCGCCGTACTCTTTGGCGGTGCGGATATAGTCAATCACACCATTCAAGCCGTTGACGGAAATTTTGGTGAGCAGGAGTGAGCAGCGAACTTTGAGTCCAAGAGCTCTGGCTTCGGCGATCAGTCGATGATAGTCCATGTGGCGGGCATTTTCACCCATGAAAGCCGTATTTTCATCAGGATTGAATGAAGCGATTGAAAAGGTAATCATGGTGAGTCCGGCGTTGACCAGATTTTTGAGCTGATGTCTTTTCCCGAGCAGGAAGCCGTTGGTATGGATGTCGACCTCAGGCATTTTGGCTCGGCAGGTGCGGATCAGCTTGGTTAGGTAAGTGGGGCGCTCTTGGAGTGGGTCAGCCTTGCCGGTCAGAATTGCGGATGTTGCGCCGCAGCGAGAGGCAAAGTCCAAGCCGACGTTCAATCGGTGGATATCGAGTTCAACAATATCGGTTGATAGCTGTGAACATCCGGGAGTGGTGCGTGAGATGCAGCCGAGGCAGCCAGCGTTACAACGAGTACGGTTAGAAATCATACAGCTTAGTGATTGCGCTTGGAGCTGTCCAGTGCTGGTGCCGGTATCGAGAGTTTTTTGTAGCTTTTTAATTTGAGCTGCTAGACTCTTCGTTTGTCGCTGATGCTTGTCGCTGAAAGCTTGAATTTGACCCATGACAGAATCAGTGGCGGAATCAATAATGGTTCTTATGCGGTGATTGATGGCAGCCATCCAGTGCATGGGACCTCCGGGGTTGAATAGGTTGGGTTAAAGAACGGTAATTATAGATTATAACATGGACGGAAAGTATTGTCAATTGATTTGTCATAAATTAGCATAAAATAAGTTAATTCTAAGGCTTATTGTTTATGGGACACTAAGATGGTATAATAGGAGCAAAATAGACAGGAATTTAAATTTGATAAATTTATGCCTAAAAAAAATATTCGTAATTTTGAAGAATTGACTGACGATTGGCGGTTATTATTAGCGGCCGATATTGTGGTTTTTGGGGTTATTAAAAGTAAACTGCATGTTTTATTAGTGAAAAGAAAGTTTGAACCCGGGGCGGGCGATTGGGCGATTCCCGGCGGTTTTGTTCGCGCCGATGAAAGTTTGGAGCAGGCGGCATTAAGGGAGTTGAAAGAAGAAACCGGATTTCAAAAAGAAGGATATTTGGAGCAATTGTATACTTTTGGCGAACTGAAGAGAGATCCGAGAGCTAGGGTGGTTGCGACTGCGTATATGGTTTTGGTGTCTGAACCGGAAAAAATCAAAATTAAAGCATCAGATGACGCGGCGGCGGTTGATTGGTTCCCGATAAATTCGTTGCCAGTATTGGCTTTTGGTTCAGCCCACAAGGATATACTGCTTTATGCCTGGCAAAGATTGAAGTGGAAGTTTGAGTATACTAATGTGGCGATGACAATGCTGCCGAAACAATTTACGTTGTCTGAATTACAAAAGTTATACGAAGCGGTTTTGGCTGAAAAATTAGACAAAAGAAATTTTCGAAAAAAAATATTATCGCTGGATTTGGTTGAGGTGCTTGATGAAGTAAAGAAAGAACTTGGCAGACCGGCTCAGCTGTATAAAGCAAAAAATAAAGAGCTGCAGATATTTTCACGGATTGTTTAAATTGAAAATGTTTGGAATTCATACCATTGGTGCGTATGGTTGTTGATATTTTTTTGGTTTGAAGATTGATCAGATTAATATTGACAAATTAAGCAATTGAATATATGCTGGCGGCTGACGTCAATCGACGTCAATGATTGATCTGCGAAGGGAGGATTAATGACTCAGGAATTCATGGTGGTTAAAAATGAGGCGGGTCAGTTGATGTTTCAAGATGATGATGGTATGCAGATTGATCGGATTGAGGCGATGTGGTTTAGGCCAAAGGCGGTGGTGACGTTGTTCGCTTTAGGTGAAGCCTTTGAGCTCATGGTTGTTCGGGGGAGGAATTTGAAACAAGAAGAATATGGTGTGTTTAATGGGGCATTCTTTGCTCGTAAATTCAAGCATCAGACCGGAGCCAGAGCGATCTTTGCTAATTGGCTGGAAATCGGAGAGCGGTTGGTTTTTGAGGATGAGATGTTGGTGTTTGAGAATGTTGTTTAGCGGATTGAGGGGACTTGGTAAAAATAAACGTTTTAAATGCGCTAAAATAGCGTGTTTTTATATGGCTCTTGACATTGTGTAAAATATACACTATAATTACAAATAAGAAATAATTATTTGATGATATGTCATCTGAAAAGGAAAAGAAAAGCAGAGATCAGTATTTTGATTATATGATGAAAATAATCAAAGAAAAGTTACAGGAAAATAACGAAGTAGATGATATTGACGAAAATGATAGAATGTGTTAGAGTGGTACGTTAACAACTTAGCAACAACCAAGCACCAAGGAGTGTTGCCATGGGGCGCTGGGTAGTTAGAAATGGAGTGATGGTTTATCAAACAGATTGCCAGATTTGTTTTATTGACCGCAATTATGAGTTGTTTGTTTATGGCAATAAGCCTCTGACCTTTGAACCTTTTGGAGCAGAAGCGGCAATGCAAAAAGTAGTCCGGATTCATGATTTCGCAGTGGCTCGGCAGCTTTTGATTGGTGGGTCGGTGGATTTGCATTTTGAAGAAGATGTTGAGCTGAAAAGGAATAAGGGAGCATTTATTGACCATGCTATGAATGGTACCGTGGGGCAGCTGCGTCATCACGGGTTGAATCCGCAGAGAGATATTTATGTGCGAGCTAAGGATGGGCCACTTATGGGTGTTAGACGCTATACGGCTACGGAAATGGATCGAATTATCAATTCTGGCCGGCAGATTATCTTTGAAAAGCAGACTTATGATGTATCGGAGAGCAACCCGAATTTCGAGCCGATTTTACGTAAACTGTACATGCATGGCTTGCGTCGAATCGTTGTGGTTGGGTTTGCAACTGATTATTGTGTCTTGGCAGCAGTCCGGGCTATGATCAAGATTCGAGACACTGGTTGTCCGGAGCTGGAAATTTTCGTGGTTGAGGACGCGATTGAAGCGGTTAATGTCAATTTTGAAGGTCAGCTTGACAATGAGTTTGGGGCCAAAGCGATCGCTTGGATGAACGATTGTGGTGTGCAGTTTGTGATGACCGAGTATGTTATTGATAATCTGCTGAAGTAATCCCTTTATAAACTAATAAAGGGTTTTTTGTTTGATAAAATTGATAAATATAATTATGTTGATAATTGTAATCATCAAACAGGGAGGGACGGATGGTAAAAATGATTTCATGTTTTGATATCAATCAAAAAAGACATTTGGTCCCAGCAAAGAAATTTAGAAATAGAGTAGCAGTTTATTTGATGGTTTTTGATGAAGAAGCGACCAAAATTTTGTTAGTAAAGATACCTTGCGGAAAATACTATTTTCCCGGGGGAGAGAAGGAACCGGGTGAAGAGCCTGAAGAGGCCGGACGCAGAGAATTGCTGGAAGAAACCGGTTTGTCGGTGGAGGTGGGGGAGTTTGTCGGGTATCATCGATCACTGTTATATTCTGAGTCTGATGATGACGCAATGGATAATTTGGGTCTTTATTTCACGGCTCGAGTGATCGGCAAATACAGACAGCCATATTTTGATGCCAATGCCCACGATGATCCGATTGTGGATGTGGTGTGGCTAAAACTTGATGATTTGAAACCGGAAATGATGATTTTGCCTGAAGTTTTTTGGATGATAGCCAAAGCGAAAGGGTTGTTGAAATAAAAAATTCGTCAAAGACGAATTTTTTTGTACTAATAATTAGTGGCATTTAAATATTAGTCGGTAAAAAAGCGAAAGAATAGATTAATCTTGAGGTTCTTCCTGCCGGCCGGATTTGATTTGTTCCCAAACATCAGTTTGGATTCGGGTGATAAGTTTGGGATTGTCGCGCAGATATTGTTTGGCGGTTTCGCGGCCGACACCCAATTTTTCTTCACCATAAGAATAACTATTGCCTGATTTGGTGATAACCTTGTAAGTCAGACCGGTATCGATGGTGTCGCCTGAAACGGAAATACCTTCATTGTACATAATGTCAAAAGTGGTAGTTTGGAATGGCGCCGCGACTTTATTTTTGACTACTTTGGCTTTGACTTGGTTGCCAATGATTTGTTCGCCTTTTTTGATTTGGGCGGCGCGGCGAACTTCGATACGAACCGAGGAGTAGAATTTGAGAGCGTTGCCACCGGGTGTGGTTTCCGGATTACCGAAGAAGACGCCGATTTTGTGGCGGATTTGATTGATAAAAATAACGGTGGTTTTAGTTTTTCCGACGATTCCGGCTAGTTTGCGCAGGGCTTGACTCATGAGGCGGGCTTGAAGTCCCATGTGTTGGTCGCCCATTTCGCCTTCGATTTCCGCTTTGGGTACGAGGGCTGCGACAGAATCGATGATAATCGTGTCAACAGCGTTTGATCGAACCAAGGTCTCGACAATTTCTAGTGCCTGTTCGCCGGTATCCGGTTGAGAAATGAGTAACTCATTGATGTTAATGCCGATTTTTTGCGCGTATTCCGGATCCAATGCGTGTTCAGCGTCAACGAAGGCAGCGATACCGCCCATTTTTTGAGTTTCAGCGGCAATGTGTTGAGCCAGCGTGGTTTTGCCGGATGACTCTGGGCCATAGATTTCAATAATGCGGCCGCGCGGTACGCCGCCGACTCCGAGCGCGATGTCCAACGACAAGCAGCCGGTTGAAATTGAGTCAACTTGCATGGCTTTGGCTTCACCCAAACGCATAATTGAACCGTCGCCGAATTTTTCTCTGATTTGAGAAATCGCTTCTTCGGCGGCCAAATTTTTTTCTGTCCCTCCCGAGGCAGGTTTTTTGGTCATAGGATAAATAAATGGGAATAATTTTTTATGAGGTTGGTGGGTCAGTAACTAGAATTTGGCGGTAAACAGTATTGGTTTTGCTGTGTTTTTTCTTGGCGGTGATTTTGATAATGTTTACGCCTTTTTGCAGTTCAATTTGGAGAGAAAAACGACCATCTTGATCGTAGAGAATTTGGCGGGAATTGATCATTAGCTCAACTTCTTTTTCAGTAATACCGATGATGTCGATGGTATGATTGTCTGTGATTAAGCTGGTTTCAGCCGGTGATTTGATAATAATTTCCGGCGGTGAAAAGATGTTGTTGATGCTGAAGCCGATATAGAATAAGACAAGAAGAAAAATCAGGCTGATGGATGAATATTTTATAAATGTGGGGCGGAGGATGAGGCGGCCGAACTTCTGCCACCAAGCGGTTTTAGCAGAGGTGGTCAGTTTTTTGTAATGGTGGGTTTTTTCGAAAAAACTTTTTTCTTTCTGGTGAAGAAAAATAACCGTATCAGTGTTTAAATTAAGGAGCTCGGCATAACGACGGAGAAAGTTTTGCGTGTAAATTGGCGCCGGTAGGTTGACGTAATCGTCATTTTCCAAGTATTTGAGATAACGCGCATTGACATTAATGAGGCCAGCTGCTTTGTTGATGGTTAAGCCCATTTCTTGGCGGTGCCGGCTGAGCTTTTCTCCCAGGGTTTCAATGGATTGAATTTTATTTTGGGTGAAGTTTACCATGTCAGGCCAAATTAGTATCCTTATTTTACCTTAATCGGTTTGGATGTCAATTTGATGTTATCCACGGCCTGAATCGTCAAACTCATTTTCATGGTTCGAGGTTGATATGTCGCCATTCAAGTCATCATCCGACTCTTCTTCTTCAGGGGAATCTTGATCGTCATTATTATCAATATCATCATAGGTCTCATCGGAGTCATCAGCCGGTTCGATTACGGATGGAGTTTTACGGAAAACACTTGGGGTGGTTGGTCCTTGATCCAGCATGTCAGCTCGAACCAGGATGTCGCGAGGTTTGGCGCCGTCGGCCGGACCGACAATCCCATTATCTTCGAGTAAGTCAATCAATCGAGCGGCTCGAGCATAACCAACGCGCAAACGTCTTTGCAGAAGCGAGGCGGATGCCTTGCCGGCTTGGATAACTATTTGTTTGGCGTCATCAAACAGGTCATCGTCCGTATCACCGCCGTTGAAATCAAAGCTTGATTTGCTGCTTTGTTTTTCCGTAATGGCGGCATCATATTCTGGCTCACCGCCGATTTGTTTCAGATATCTGACAATACGTTTTATCTCTTCGTCGCTGACATAAGCGCCTTGAAGGCGGCGTGGTCTTGATAATTCGGCGGTTTGGAAAAGCATATCACCTTTGCCGATCAATTTATCCGCGCCGGTGGTATCGAGGATGGTTCGTGAATCCATCGATGACGCTACGCTGAAGGCGATCCGAGCCGGAATATTGGCTTTGATCAAGCCGGTGATAACATCAACGGATGGCCGTTGGGTCGCGACAATTAGGTGAATACCGACGGCTCGGGCCATTTGGGTCAGGCGAATAATGCTGGCTTCAACTTCTGCTGAGGCGGCGACCATGATATCGGCTAATTCATCGATAACAATGACCAAATAGGGCATTTTGTTTTCAGCTGTTTCATTGTATGAAGCAATATTTCGTTTGCCGGCTTCAGATAAGATGTCGAAACGTTGATCCATTTCGTGAATAGCCCAGCGTAAAGCGTTGATAATTTTGCTGATATCGGTAATGACGGGAGCTAGAAGGTGGGGAATGCCATTGTACACGGGAAATTCGACTCGTTTTGGGTCAACCAGTATCAGCCGGAGATTATCGGGATTATTTTGATACAAAAGACTGATAATAATGGTATTCAGACAGACGCTTTTACCCGAACCGGTGGCTCCGGCAACCAGCAGGTGAGGCATGGATGATAAATCAGCGGACCAAGATTTGCCGCTTACATCCTGACCCAAGCCCATCATGAGAGAGGTTTTGCCGTGTTTGAATTCTTGAGATTCAAGAATTCCTCGGAGCGTGACCATAGCCGGCTGGTGATTTGGAACTTCGACCCCGACGAGAGACTTACCGGGAATTGGGGCTTCAATTCGGATTGGATGGGCGGCCAGAGCCAGGGCTAAATCGTTACTAAGGGTGGTTATTTTTGATAATTTGACACCCTCGGCCGGTTTGAAGGTGTATTGAGTGACTGTCGGACCAACGCTGACATCACCCATTTCAACATCAATGCCAAAATTACTCAGAGTAGATTCAATCTTAGCCATTGACGCGTTGACGTCGCCGCTGCGTGGTTTGCTGACTTTGTTGCTGAGTAGATTTAATGGCAGGTCAATTTTCATCTTTTTATATTTGGATGAGGCCATTTTTTGGGTGACCGATTCAGTGGCCGGAGTCGGTTTGGAGCCAAACAGGCCAAGCTTTTTGATTGGAACAGCGGCGGTTGATGGAGTTTCATCATTGTTATCGGCGTCTTCATTATAATCTGTGTTATCTTCTTCCTCATGATAGTCTTCTTCAGTTTCCGTTGATTTGGTAGTGGCAAAGGGGTTTTTGAAAATAGCAAAAAGTTTGTTCAGCTGAGTGATTTGAAGCAGGGTGAGTAAACCGGTATTAAAAATTAATAAGATGGAAATGACAATTAATGAAATTAAAATAACTAGTCCGGCCCAGTAGCCGAGAAAGAGTTGTAGTGGGTAGCTGAGAATCAGACCGGCTAGACCGCCGCCCAAGCCTTCGAGCGCGGCATCCAGCGCAAAAGAAGTAAGGTTTTTGGTAATATAAAGGTGGATGATGCCGTTAAAGCTGAGTACGAAGAGCAACAAGCCGAGGTGGGTGATCCATGAAGTGCGATTTTTGTTGGATGGGGTTAAGGCAAAGATAACCGCCAATAGGATAACGGGAAAAATGTATTTGGAAACACCGAAGCCGAGGCTAAGGATATTATTAATATAGAGACCGGCGGTTCCGGCTAGATTGAGAAAACTCAAAAGACTGATGACGGCCAAGACCGCCAAGAAGACAATCGCGATCCCTTTTTTGGTTTCAGGATTGAGGGAGTAATATTCTTCTTCGACTTCGATATGTTTTTTTCGCGGACGTCCACGTCGAGCCATAAAACAGATAGCTTATAGCTGGTAGCTTGTAGCTTTTAGAAAAGCGTATAGCGTTTAGCGTATAGCGTTTAGTTGATAACTGTATTTATTTTAGCATATTTGAGTTAAGTGATAAAGGGATAGGGGGAGAAATAATATTGATTTATTGTGGTTTTGTTTGGAATGGGCTTCGGGGTTGGTTGAAAACCGCAAGTGGTGAAATTAGAGATTTTTTAAAAAGCAAAAGGGTCCGGCTCACACGGAGCAGGCCCTTTTAGCAAAGAGGGGGAAAACCCTCATTGGAGCAGACAAGTTTGCTTCAAAGAAATCAAGTCTTTGGAGCAGCGGAGAGAGAAGCTTGCCCACTCTAATGAAGGTTCAGGTATTCACGCGCATAAATGAAGAGGAGCATGGCTGGGATGTATATAAAAATGAATATTTCCCAGGGTCCTCCCCTCCACATTTATGAGTGTGAAGATGGTTGTAAAGATGATGGCGATGATTATGTAGAGGATGACAATCGAAGTTGACGGGCCAATATAATAATAATGTGCCCTTGTCTTCAATTTGAGTCATTATTACCACCCATTCAGGTATTGCTACCAAAGAATGAGTAAGTATAGTTCTCCCTCCTCTACATAATGATAGCCGTCCTTATCAGCAATGTGAGGCAGAGGAATGTCCAAGCGCATAGTTGGCCAATATAATTTTGTTTAATGCCAAGTACGCTCGGGTGATGTTGGCCAATGTCCAAATTAGGTCCTTGAACCAAATTGAGAGCATTGGAATGATTCTCTCTCCTCCACATCACATTGCGGGTAAGGTGGGAGTTTTAACCGACATAATGAGGCAGAGGATGTTTTTAGGAGAATAAGGTCAATAAATATGAATATTTACCTTGTCCTAAAGTCTGGTGTTCATTGGCACCGGCTTTGAGTCCTTGAACTCAGGCCAGAAGGCCGAACATGGTCTCTCTCCTCTACATCATTATGCCGATTAAAGAAGGGGAATTTGATTGTAAGGAATTCAGGTTAATATAGCATTATATCATACTTAGGCAATCTTGTCAATAGGTTGTAACGGCCACCCCTTATATTTGCCTAGAATTAGCTTAAAAATTCTGTTAAATATAGTTGACATACTGTATGATGGGGTTGACGGATGGACTATTGTGGGTTAAGTTGGATGATGTTAATTCACCAAAGGAGGACGTGATGAAAAGGGGCGAAAAGTGGTTGTTTTCGGTTTTTAGGTTCTGGCATTGGGGCAGTCGAATTTTAGATCAAAAATACGCGTTATTTGTTGTTATTGGTCTGGTAGTGTCTGTAGGTTTGATCGGAAAGGTTGATGAGCGGGTTGGAAGCGTGGTTGATGTGATTTTGATGGTTTCAGCAGTTTTAGCGGTTACGGCAGCAGGTGTGACGTTTCTGTGGTTTAAAGTATATTTGATCGGTCGATATAAACTCACGGCGGAGGGAACTCAAACGAAGTTTTTGTATTTTGTGGTTGAGCGTCGGAGCGGGAATCTTTTACTTATGACTGAGAGCTGGACGGGCGGGTTTTATCTGTTTGAATTGGATGAACCTCGCTATGAACCTTGGATAAAGTTTAGGCCACACATTGATGGTCAAAAGATGATTGTAGAATTTAGATTGGTTTTCCATTTCGTCGACGTGAGGGATCTTTTGAATCGGGTTCTGGCGGAGCGGTTATTTAAGGTGGAAAATAATTATGTGTCATTTGATTTCCCCCGCATATTTGACCATAAGTTTCGGGCAAGTTTTGAATCCTTTATGAGTGAATTGCGGGAAACAGACGGGCACAATTTTCAAGCTAGAATTGACGCGGCGGTGGAAATGATTTATCGAAAGTTTGGTCATGATTATGATGGAGAGGTATATTTGCATCAGGTTGAGATCAAGATTTATAAGGAAGCGGCTGAATGTGACCAACCGGAAAAAATAATCGATGATCACTCCAAGAAAGCGCACCTTAAATTGGTGAACTGACAAAGCAGACAAAGAAGTCTGTTTTTATTTTGGGAAATAATCCAGGTTGATTTTTGGCAAACGAGATGCTAAGATGGATAAAGAATATATAAATATAGATTACAGATGTTATTGATAATACGGATTTTATTTTACGGTGGATTTGTATTATCTGTATCATTGGTAATTCGTATCCAATAATATGAATTTAGTCCCAACAGTGATTGAAAAAACACATTACGGCGAACGGGCTTATGATATTTATTCCCGCTTGCTGAAAGACAGAATAATTTTTCTCGGCACCTCTATTGATGATATGGTGGCGAATTCGGTAATCGCCCAATTGTTATTTTTGGAAAGCGAAGATCCGAAAAAAGATATAAAGTTGTATCTAAATACACCCGGAGGATCGGTGACGGCCGGATTGGCGATTTATGATACCATGCAATACATCAAACCGGATGTGTCGACGATTTGTATCGGGATCGCGGCCAGTATGGGATCGGTTTTGCTCGCAGCCGGAGCCAAAGGCAAGCGGTTTTCTCTGCCAAATTCAGAAGTCATGATTCATCAGGTTATGGGTGGGGCTCAAGGTCAAGCGTCTGATGTGAAAATTGCGGCTGAGCATATTTTGAAAGTCAAAGACCGGTTAAATGAAATACTGGCTAAACATACAGGCAAAAATATTCAAACGATTGAAAAAGATTCTGATCGGGATTATTTTATGTCGGCGGATGAGGCAAAGAAGTACGGATTGATTGATAAGATTATAGAAGGTAAGTAAAGCGAGAAAGCAAGAAAGCGAGATAAGCGAGTAAAGTAAATAAAGCGAGTACAGTAAGGCAAAGGACAACCTGAGTGCGTATTTACTTATCTTGCTTGTCTTGCTTATTTCACTTATAACTTATTAAAAGCGAGTACAGGGAAATAAAAAGATCGACAGAGAAAATCAATAATAAAACCCTTTGAAAGAGGGGTTTTGTAATATAACTAATGGATTGGAGGGTTAACTTTTTACAGATTTAATTATTGACATAGTTGGTGATGTGTGATATGTCTGAAGTTGATGTTAATAACCCTAAAGGGAGGAGGTCCAGATGAAGCCGGTGCCTGAGTGGCTGCAGAAATTTGTTGACGCTGGTGGGATGTTTGTGAGGAGTCAGGATGAAATGTGTATTCATGATCCTAAAACTCAAAGTAATGCAACAGGTCTTTTGATTCCTGCGCTGGTAGCTTGGAATCTTTACGGTGAAAGGCTGGCTCAGATTTTTGATGAAGATCAGATCTCAGTTATATTGGTGTGTGAGCGTACTGAACCAGCAGAAACGCTAAGGAGACGAAGAGAGTTCTTGAATTTGACTGTGTCTCAAGTGGCTATGATGGCTCGGGTTGAACCAGGTATTGTGGCAAAGGCAGACAGTATAACTACTAGATCTTCTATTCATGATTTGGTGAAGATCGCTATGGTATTGGGACTCAATCCGCATTATATTGCTGTAAAGAAGGGCAATCCGGAAAATGGTTATCTTTACGACGAATAAATCAACTGAATGCAGTTGATTTTTGTTATGTTGATAAACTGTGAATATTTTTATGGCAAAGTAAATTTAATCGGGTGAAATAAGGCAATTGATGGGTCGTTGGCAGTCCGGTTTTTAAATGATATAATTAGGGCAACCGGGAGGTTTCTATTAGAGAGCGGTTGGCGTTGGCTAAAATAAGCGTAAATATAACTATTGACAAGGGGGGGGATCCATGATAATATGGAGAGTCGGATTGATGTGAGAGTTTAAAGTTCTCTTTGGACTGGCAGACACGACAAGCATGGGATTTTTACTTCGGGGTAAAATCAGGCTCCGGCTCGATTTCGCCTCCGTAAAAATTTCTTGTCTGCCTGTTTGAGGAGAACTTTTTTGTTATAAAAGAAATTGGGAATAAGAGATGATGGTGGTTTGGGTGAGTAAAAAAAATAACGGTGAAACCGTTATTTTTGATATAAATTATTCTGTGATTGGGGTTTCAGGTTCAGCCGGAGCGACAGCGGGATTCTCAACTGGCGGTGTTTCAGGGGTGGGGTTTGGGTCAATGCCGCGAAGGCAGACTTGACGCCACGGGACATAGTGACTGCGCCAGGTTTCTTCTTTGGTTTCGCCGTTAATATATGTAATAGTCCGATAGAAGACAGCATCGGCGCCAGCATGGGCGCTTTCGATACATTTGGTTTTCCCCGGAGCGAGTTCGGTTGAGTCGATATATTTTGTCGGACCCGGGCTGGTGATATTGAATATTTGAGGATAGGTTTGTTCAACTTGGCGGCCGTCAGAGGTGCCCCAGAGCTCGAAAATTAATTCGTCACCCACCATTTTTGTCTGGATTAAAATATGTTTTGGGGTGTCGTTGACAAAACGAAAATCAGGTTTGGGGTCATAGATGGTCGCGTCAGTGCCGGCCGGTTCATAATATCTCACGCGGTAAGAATGGTTGCGTCTTTCGGTAATTTCAACCCCGCTGTCGAGAGCCATTCGGAAAGTGGTGGTGCCGACTTGGCAGAGGCCGCCGCCGTATTCGGGAATGGTGCGGTTTTCTTTGATTACCAATTCCGGTAAATAACCGTTGGCGCCGTCGATGTCACCGAGAGCGGTGATCAAAGAGAATTCCTCGCCCGGAGCGATAAGCAGACCGTTGAGCGAGGCAGCGCCGACGCCGATATTATGCCGGCGATTGGCCGGGCTGCCGGAAAAGTCAGAGCGGCCGACACCTAAGAGGTCCTTGATACCGAGATCATTGACGCTGTCGGTCGTGATCGCGGCTAGATCTTCATTGACAACCAAGGTTAAATTATTATTTCGGTTGAGTAGAAATTCTTGGTTGAGGAGCGTGTAAGTGGCTTCTTTGTCCAACTCGATACCGGATTGGCTGGCTTGAAATTCGGCCACACGGCCGTCCTTGATTTGGAATTTCGCGTCGAGCGGTTCGCGGTTGACGTTTTGAGCGATTGAATCGAGCTGTCCCATGGCGCGGTCACGGCTAAATTGAATAATGGCTTCATTATTATCATTAACCGTAATTTCAAACCAATAGATATAATCGCTCCAAGTAATTTCGTAAACTGCGTCTTCGTGAGTCAGCAATAGTTTGTCCAGTTCGACAATACTTCTGATTAGGGGTTCAGTGGTTTTGGCTAGGGTTTGGGTGACTTTGGGTTCGTCAGGCGACAGGGAAAGCGTGACAGCCGGGTTGGAGAAGTCTTGTGAGGCTGAAATCAGGGTATTGATGGCGTGATCATAGCTCAAGGTGGTGCCGGTTTTTTCCGGGGTGAAATCGAGGGTAAAAATTTTTGTTTTGGGGTTGGTAATGGTGACAATGATTTCGGAATTTTGAGCCGGTTCGTCAAAGGCGGCAAATTGTTTCATCATTTCTTCCTTTAATAGATGACGATCAAAGTTGATTTCGGGGTGTAATTTTTTGCCGAGGATTAATGATTGAATTTGGCGAGTAAATTCGGTTAACCGGTTATTCGGATGGCTGTATTCGAAAGCGGCTCGAGCGACTTTGGCGCTGTCAATCGACATGACCGGGGCACCGGAGATAATCATCGGGATATTTTTTTCCGTTTCTTGATATTTAAAAGTGAAACCGGGATCGTAGACAGCGGAAAATTGGCCGGAAATGATTTTTTCAGCTTGGTCAATCGTCAAACCACCAAGATTAAAGCCATCGAGGCTGACGCCATGATAAATTTTATCATGATAGAGTCCGGCATACGCAAAAGAACCGGCGGTTAAGATGATAATAAGCGAAAATACAGCCGCAATGGAGATAACGGCAATTTTAAAGCTTTTGCTTTGGAGAAAGGTCGTGTCCATGAAATTAGTGACTAGGATTAATTAGTTCATTTAGAATATTGCTGGCGGCAGGACTCGAGTTCGAAATGAACTCGCGATCCAGACCAACAGATATCGAGTCCCCGATGTTAAAGTCGTTCAAATCAGGGTGAAATGGCAGAGTGATTGATTTGTCTTTGGATAATTTTATGGTGATCTCACGATCGTCGATGAAAGTAATTTGGCCTTTGAACTCAATCATATATTATGACGAATAATGGATAAAAATATAACAGGGGAGTCCCAATTGTTTATCATGGGATCATTTATTCGTCAAGATCTTGAACCGGAATAGAAATTGAGTCAGTAGCGGAATTTTTGGGGATGGCAATGGTTAGAACGCCGTGACGGTAGGTGGCGGTGACATTGTCGTGAGAGATATTTGACGGAAGAATAACGGAACGAGAAAATTTGCCCCAGAAACATTCCTGATAATAATAATTTTGGGCTTGGGTTTCGAGATCATTGGTTCGAACGCCCTCGATGGTTAGAACGTCATCATCGAGATTGATGATCAGCCGGTCGAGATCCACGCCGGCGATTGGGGCGGTAATAATGAGGCTGTCCGCGGTTTCAAAAACATCCAGCGTCAGCTGGTTTTGATGGTCCGGAAAGTTTTCTTCACTGAAAGGGGAAACAAAAAAATCATTTTTGGGGTCAAGAAAACTTTTTGGTTCACTGCTTTTGGCTTGGCGAATGAAAAATTGTTCAGCTGAATCTTCATCTTGGATTGAATCAAGATGTTTTTGCCACAGGATTTGATCGCCGTCAGTTTGGCGTGAGCGTTTGATCATCATAAGATAAGTATATGGGTTCATTATATGATTTTTTGTCCAGCTAGTCAAAATTTTATCTATTGGAATTGGCTGAAAATTACGAATATGAAGATAGTCGGGGAACATAAGTTCAACTGATTGTCGGGCGCATTGTGGCTGAAAAAAAATAACCCCCAGAAAGGCGGTTATTTTTTGAGGAAAATTTACATTGATTCGTCGCTGGCGACACTGACCGGAGCGGAAACGGTTTGAGCTTCTTTCATGGCTTTTTTCAGGGTTGAGCCGGGTTTGAAGCGAGCCACTTTGGTCGGGGAGATATCGATTTTTTCCGCCGGTTTCTGCGGATTGACTCCTTCGCGCCCTTTGCGAATAAACGAGGAAAAACTGCCAAAGCCGGTGATGGTGACTTCATCATTTTTTTGCAACTGGCGGATGACAATATCGACCATGGCGTCAAGCATTTCTTCCGCTTGTTTTTTGGTTACGCCCACTTTGTCAGCGATAGCTGACGCGAGACCTGCTTTATTCATAGTGTTGTTAAATTACGACTTGTGACCGCAGCGAATTAAATTTGCCGCGAAATCCAAGGGTAATAATATTATTTTTATTTGTGATTTAATTAACAATAAATAATTGACATTTCCATTCCATGATAAATTATTTAGCGTGAAAATATTTTTAATTTTTAAATTTCGGTTTCGTGCGCGAAAGTTTCTAGTGACTCGGTTTTGCCGGTCCCTGAGTTTATTTTAGCAAAAATTCCATTAACTACGCAATTCCCATGCTGGGGAATACTTTTGCGGTTTTTGGTTTTGTGGATGAAATTTTGGATGATGCTGTCAAAGTCCATTCCAAGACTGGAGTGTTTGATGCCAACCATTCCAATGTCGGTGATGTAGCCGGTGCCATCGGGCATGATATAAGCATCCGAGGTTTGGATGTGGGTGTGCGTGCCGAAAACCAAACTGGCGCGACCGTCGAGATGGGCGCCGAAACTTTTTTTCTCGCTCGTGGCTTCGGCGTGGAAATCAACGATAATGATTTTTGGCTTTTGCGGTTTAACTTCTTGGTAGATTTGATCAAAAGCAGTAAATGGATTGGCGACCTCGTGATCGAAAAATGTTTCACCGATGAGATTGATAACAGCTATTTTGGTGATGCCGATTTCGATAATTTTGTATCCTTCTCCTTGGGTTCCTTCGGGATAATTGGCCGGACGAATCAAGGGAAATTGTTTGAAGTTCTTATCTAAATCTGTTTGGTTTTTGAAAATATGATTGCCGGAGGTAAAAAAATCCACGCCTGAGTTCATCATTTCTTCCAAGACTTTTTCCGTGACACCATAACCATGGGCAATATTTTCGGCGTTTAACATGGTTAGATCCGGTTGGTATTTGGCTTTGAGTTCGGGCAGAACTTTTTTTAGAGCGGTTCGACCCGGTTTGCCGACAACGTCGCCAAAGATTAAAACATTAAATTTGGGCATGAAGAATAAACTCAATAGTTAAGGCTGATTTGATTATAGCAAATATTGTAAAACTGGACAAATTATCTCAAATGAATAAAGGGGGATAAATTTGATAACTCGGTATTCAATTATTACAGGTAAAGATGTAATTCAGAATATGTGGCGAAAAAAATAGAAAATGCGAAATTGATATTGATGTTTTGGGCGTTGACATATTCCGTTGGTTATGATAAGGTATCCGGTCAACCCCACGGGAAAATGGAGGACAAATGGATCAGCCGACTGTGGTGACCGCGCGATCCTATAATGCGTTTGCGACCAAGGCGCAGGAGCAGATCGAGGGCGTTTACCGTCAGCTGCTTCAGAGATTGTGGGATAGCATTCCTTTTGAACTTTATGGTTATAGGGACTTGGTTCTGGCACCATTCAGGAAGAAGTTTTTTACTTTTATCAGTATGTTGTTTGATCGGGTGAATGGAAGGCCGTTCGTTTATATGTGTTTGAGCAAAGATGTTGCTGATTGGGGTTTTTTCAGTTTTGATCAGTTGGCAGGCGCTTTTGAGCTGTTAAAAACACAGTGGTCGGATAGCGTTAAGGTGGAAATCAAGAGAGCGAATATCGGAAGTGAAGTGGAGTCAATGTCAGTTGAATTTTCTATCTTGGTATAAATGAAACAAGAGACTATGGTTCGAAATGGTGAGATGGTGCTAGAGATTGAGAGCGGGCTGATAGTTGGACATTTGTTTCATTTTTTGAAGGTCGATGTTGAAGATTGGCAGGCTGTATTGAAGACCAAGAAGACAACTCGAACTTTTCATGTCAAACAGCTGGTGTAAACAAAACAACTGGAGGTGCAGGTGAAAGGAGCGGGATATGGAATTCATTAACGGATTTTTGAGAGGAGCAAACGAATCGCTAACAGAGCATGATAGATTTCATCATATGAGGTGTGTTAATGAAAGTCATGATGAGTGCTATGGTGTAGTCTCAGGCGCCTTTCCTGTTGGTGTTAGTCAAACAAGTTCGTATATCCTTATTGGTTTAATGACGATTAATCAGCAAGTTTTCATGGTTCATTGTCATGATTTGGCAACGATTAGGCTTCTACAGCGTCTATGTATCGGACTAGAGCCTGGACGCGCGAAGGTAACGCGGGTAGAATTCATCAAAGTTTATGATGTAGAATGGGGTGATTTTATCAGGAGTAAAGCTCAGAAGAGTTTTTCGGTTAAACAATTAAGTAAATAGAACAAAAATGTTCTATTTTTTGATTCAGAAACAGGGTGGGAAGCCGAGTTGAGCTCCCGGGCTACTGCCTGCGCTCAAGCTTCGGCAGTCAAGAAAGCCGTGGGGGAAATTGAAATCAATAAACATTTTGAAATTAAAAAACAGGGAATGGAATCCCTGTTTTTTTATGCAATTTTTAGCGGGCGTATTCGACAATGCGGTTTTCGCGGATGACGGTGACTTTGATTTCGCCCGGATATTTGAGTTCGGATTCGATATTTTTGGCGATTTCCTGAGCCACTTTTTGCGCTTGGAGGTCAGACAACACATCCGGTCGGACAAAAACGCGGACTTCGCGGCCAGCTTGGATGGCGTAGGCTTTGTCGATACCTTCATAACGGGTAGCGACATTTTCCAATTCGGTTAAGCGTTGGAGGTAACGTTCATAAGTATCTTTGCGGGCGCCTGGACGGCCGCCGGAAATGGAATCGGCGGTTTTGACAATCACGCCTTCCAGAGTTTCCGGATGATCATCGTGGTGCTGCATCGCGGCTTTGATTACGTCTTCGCTGATGCCGAATTTACGGCAGATATCAGCGCCGATTTCAATGTGAGTGCCTTGGACTTCATGGTCAACGGCCTTGCCGATATCGTGGACAAAACCGGCTTTTTTGGCAAGGTTGACGTCAGCTCCCAAATGTTCAGCTAAAAGAGCTGAAAGCTGGGTGACTTCGATGGTGTGTTGTAAAACATTTTGGCCATAGCTGGTGCGATATTTCAACCGGCCGATGATTTGGACCAATTTGGGGTCAAGGCTGGCAATACCGACTTCATAAGCGGCTTCTTCGCCGGCTTTTTTGATTTCGAGTGCGATTTCTTTTTTCGCTTCTTCGACGGCGTCTTCAATTTTGGCCGGATGAATTCGTCCATCCAGAATCAATTTTTCTAACGCTTTTTTCGCTACGTGTCGGCGAATCGGGGAAAAGCCGGAAATGGTGATCGCGTTTGGCGTGTCATCAATGACGATTTCAACACCGGTAATTTGTTCAATGGTGCGAATGTTGCGTCCTTCACGGCCGATGATGCGGCCCTTCATTTCATCGCTTGGAATGTCCAAAGTGGTGGTGGTCATCTCGGAAGAATGATTGACTGAACAGCGCTGGATTACGTTGGCGAGAATGGTGCGGGCTTTGCCTTCGAGCGCGATTGTTGATTCTTCGGATAATTTTTTAATTCGGCTCATCAATGATTCTTGATTTTCTTTTTCAACATTGTCCATCAAGACTTGGATCGCCTTTTCTTTGTTCATACCGGCGATTTTTTCCAATTTTCCCAGTTGATCGGTTTTGATTTTTTGGATTTGGCCTTTGATGTTCTCGATTTCTTTGGCTTTGTCTTGAATCTTTGTTTGTTTGGTCTCGAGTTCAAGCAGTTTTTGGTCAAAAAGTTCTTCGCGTTTTTCCAATCGGGTTTGAATGTTTTTTAATTCTCGGCGGCGGGTCTGCTCGTCTTTTTTGGCTTCTTCGATCAGGCTGAGGGCCTTGTCTTTGGCTTTGAGCAAAATTTCTCGTTCTTTATTTTTGGCTTCTTCGATCAGGAGTTGAGTTTTAGCCTCAATCGAATTGGCTTTGCCTTTGACGATCATTTTGCGCACCAAATAACCAATAAAAAAACCGAAAGCAAGAGCAATGGCCGTTCCGGTTAATATTTGTAGTGACATACGTTTCTCTTACTTATATAGGCAAGAGAAATTTTAGGTTGTTTTGACTCCAATTTATTGCAATAAAAACAATCTATCCGCGCTGTTTATTAGCAGATTTTTGATTGATTTATTGATGATAATAAATTTGGTATACATGATATTTGGTAGCTTGGAAGCAGTAATAGCAGTAATTTTAGTCAAAAATAATTAAACGCCTAAAACTCTCTTATCTGTTTTAATTAATTAGAACTGAGATTATGGTATCATAGAGCAAAGACTTTGACAAGTATGAGTAAAATAGGGGAAAAGTTGTAGTCGGTGAATAAAATCGAAGAATATTTGTCTGAAAATTTTATTGAATTAAGAGTAAGCTAATTTTTTTATATGGTTGTGAATAATGAAATCCAACAAATGATTTATCAATAAGATGACCGGAAAATGATTGACTTTTATTCAAGATAATTTATTATAATCACAGGTTCTTTGACATTCATAAACACAGGACGGAAACCGGAGGTGAATCCATGACGTGGAAACGAAGACATCTGGTGGATATTGCCGAGTTCACCGAAGATGAGATGCGTTATTTGATGGAAAAAGCATTTCAAGTTGAGCAGGCATTGAAGCGCAAGGACCGCAAAGGCTATCGTTTTATTACTGATGATGATGTGGTTGTGGCCAAAGCGTTTTTTGAGGATAGTACGCGAACTAGAATCAGTTTTGAATCCGCTATTAGAAAGTGCGGCGGGGTGGTCGAGGGATTTGATTCGGCTAAAGGTACCTCATACGCCACCAAGGGCGAGTCAACAAATCATACGATTCAAATGATCAACCGGTATGGGGCGGACGCGGTCGCGATGCGCCACCACTTGGATGGAGCGGCCAGATTTGTCGCCATGCAAATGGACAAAACGTTTGCCCGAGGCGGCAGGCTGACGGTGGTGATCAATGCCGGAGACGGCAAGCATCAGCATCCGACTCAAACGATACTGGATCGTTATACGATTTTGAAGGCAACCGGAAGATTGGATCCCAGTCATCCTCAGGCATATTCTTTGCGCGGATTAACGCTGGTAATGGCCAATGACCTGAAATACGGTCGAGTGCCTCATTCCAACGTGATGAATTTCGCGAAGGACGGAGTCCACTTTATTTTTGTCGCGCCAAATCAAATGCAGATGCCTGAGACTTATCTGCGTTATATTGAGGCCTGCGGTAGCACTTATGAAATTCGATACATTTTGGATAAAGATGTTTGCCGCGAAGCAGACGTCCTCTTGATGTATCGGAGTCAATTGGAACGGATGCCTCAGGAAGTTCAGGCGGAGCTGCGGTCTCTGAAATCAGATTTTACGTTGAATGTGGCGAAGGCCAAATCGATGAAACCCGGCGCGATCATTATGCACCCTTTGCCTCTCCCTCGGTGGGAGCCGGAAATCGCTCCAGAGGTTGATGATTTGCCCAATGCTTATTATTTTGATGAGGCGGAGCATGGTTTGTATGTCAGAATTCCGATTGTGGCGCTGTCTACCGGATATTTGGGTGAAGATTTTGAAGGCGAGGCGTATGAGCCAAAGGAAGAGACTGACACTTTCTGGACCAAGCGCCAGCATGTGGCCAAGGAAGAATCAGACGGGAAACACACGCTTCGGCCCATTAGTAATGGAATTGTAATTGATCATCTGCCTCCCGGATTGGAAGTAGAGTTGTATCTACATTTGCGGCGGGAAATTGGAGAGAGTTATCGGGCGGCGACTGTGCCCAAAAAAAATATGCCTGACTGTATGAAGGGAATGTTGATGCTGCCGGGGAGGGAACCAGATGATAAATTGCTGCGGACGGTGGCGGCTTTTGTTGGTGGAGTAGTCACTCACGGCGAGCTAACAACGGTTAATCATATTGTTGATCAACAAGTGGTGGATAAATTTGATTTGGGTCAGCCAAGAGTAATTGAGGGACTTGGCAATTGCAGCAATATTATCCGTGATGTTCAGGGAAATGTTGTCGGTGGCTGTATTTCCCACCCCCACTTTTGTGAACATGTGACGTCGAGGTTTGTTCGAGCGCATGAAGGATTTGTCCGGTGTTATTTTTGTGATCACTTGATGCGTAGCAAGGAGATTTTTGGTTGAGGTGATACGAAAATTACGAAATATTACAAAACATTACCCGCCTACGCATTGGCTACGGCGGGCAGGCAAAATATTGAAATTACGGCAGGCGGGTGAAAAATAACGAAAGGTTATAATAGTTAGACAGTTGGTAATAGCCAGCTGTTTTTTGTTGTAACAATAACTACAGAAGTTTGGAGGGTGGGGCAACGATGGTTTTTGGGGGTAAAAAAACATCGACAGGTTTGTCGATGGGAAAGATTAAACGACGCGGCCGGAGCCAGAGCATTCGTCCCCGCTGACCGGATTCTGGTGCACTACGAGGCAGCGATTGGCTTGCGTGAAGTCGGCTGGGGAGCCGCAGGCGGTGGCGTTGACCAGCTGGTGACAGTTGGGGCATTCAGCGGAAAACTGCTCTTCCAAATTGGTGTTGTGCTCTTCGTCCAAGTACATGCAGACCTCCAAGTAGCCCGAGGTATCGGGCGGTGTTTGTCTGATTACAGGGTTCAAGTTAACATATAGGATTTGTTTTGTCAAGATGAACATAGGTCGATACTTGAATAAACAGCATAAATGACCTAAAAAAACATTGGCTTGAGGCCAATGTTTTTAAATGACAGTAAGAGTAGTTTATTGAGCTGGTTCTTCGGTCGGTTCAGCCGAGTCGGTTTTTTCTTTTTTCGTTTTTGACCGGCCTGATGTTTTGAGGCTCAAACCGAGACGATGTTCAGCCGGTTCGATTGAAACGATGTGGAATTTGAGCGTATCACCTTCTTTGGCGATTGAGTTGATGTCGGTAATTGGCTGGTCAGATAATTCGGAAATATGAGCCAAACCATGAATGTCTTGGTCGAGCTCCACAAAGAGACCGAATGGGTTAACTTTCAAAACCGTACCTTCGACTTCTTGGCCGATCGTATATTTCTTTTCAATATCGCGCCATGGATCATGCTGTAATTTTTTGATCGATAAGAAGATTTTTGACCCTTCGATGTTGATGATTTCCGCTTTGATGGTTTCACCAACTTTGAACAGATCGTTCGGGTTGTCGATGCGCTGCCAAGCAAGTTCTGAAATGTGGACCAGACCTTCAAGATTTTCACCGAATTTGACGAAGACGCCGAAGTCGGTGATGGCGGTAATGGTGCCGGTGATAACATCGCCGGTTTTGTATTTGTTGAGAATGTCTTTTTGAGTTTCTTCCCAAGCAGCTTTTTCTGATACAATGAGTTTGTCTTGGTCGGCATCGACGTCAATTACTTTGACATCAAACGCATTGCCGATATAGCTCTTGAGTTTGTCCAAAATTTTGTTCTTGTCGCCGCCGGGGACGCGAGGATAGTGTTCAGGATTAAGCTGGGAAACGGGCAAAAATCCATTGACTTTTCCCGCGGTGACCAGAAGTCCGCCTTTGTTGGCGTCAAGGATTTTGACGGAAATGATTTTGTTGGCTTCTTTGTGTTTGCTCAAAGTGTCCCAGGCTTTTTGATGGCCGGCAAATCGGAATGAAAGTTCGAGCATACCCATGTCGTTTTCGACATCGATAACTGTGGCCTCGACTTCATCGCCGGGTTTGAGCGTGGAGAATTCATCGTCTTCAAAATACATTTCTTTGCCGCGAATAATACCGGTGGTGATACCGCCGATATCCACGAGGACTTCTCGTTTGGAGGCGGCGATTACGGTTCCGGTAACCAGTTGATTTTCTTCCGGCAACTTGTAAATACTACTGTCTTCAGTATCGAGTAGTTTTTGCATGGCGTCGGTAGGAGTGATTGGTTTTGTCATATTGTTATTAGGAAATAGCTTTTAGTGTATAACGTATCAAGTAATTCAATACGATAGACGATAAGGCTAAAAAAAATTCCGCGTGACAGCGGATCCTAAATAAATAGTTAACCCGCCTTTTTAACAGTGAATAAAGCGAGTAAAGCGAGATAAGCAAGTAAAGTTTATAAACTGAACTGGCTGTACTAGCAAAACTGGCTGTATATACCGTTTAGGGCAAGTCTGTTTCCGTGAAGAAACAGAATAATAATAAAGTGATTTAAGTATAAAGGATAAGGAGTGGGGTGTCAAGGGATAGCCGAAAGTCTAGTGGCGAGTTTGAAGATCGTAGTCAGCTGGTTAAGGGGCTATACTGCTAATTTATATTATAAATAAGGGTTAAATTAATCATGAAAGATACAAAATTTATGATATGGCCGACAGGCTGAATGGGGTAATCGGTTGCTTTGGATGCGGGGTTGACATTTTAGACCAAAATGTTACCATATCGGATTCCAACAAGGAGGACAATAACCAACAGGGAGGGTCGGTCATGGAAGGGACGAAACTGATTTCTCAGAATGAAGCTTTGGTCATTTTGGATAAGGTGAGACGGCTGCGCGGATGGCATAAGTTTTTTAGCCGGTTTGGCGTAGTTTTTTTGATGGCGGCGGTTGTGATGCTTGGGTTGGCAGGGGTGTTTCATTCGGTCTGGTTGGGTGTTCTGGCGACGGTTGGGCTGGTTATGGCGTGGGCGCCGGATTTTATTAAACAGTTTACGTCAGCGTTCAGATTCAGACTCTACTGTTATGTGTCGAAGGGAAATGAATTGGAGATTCAATCGAGAGTGGGTTTGTGGTCTGTGACTGAGGGCCGAATGGTGCATTTGTTTGAGGATAGGGGATTTTTCGTGAAAGATGATACGATTGAAGAGAGAGAATTGATTGTGCGGTCAAGCCATGAGATCTCTGTTTGTGGCCGAACGTTGATGGACGGAAGCTGGTTTGGTTTTGAGGTGATGACGGCATGGACTTTGGCAGACCCACAGAAATATTTTGATGAGATGGCTGTGGGTGGAATTCAGTTATTTGATCCTACGAGGTTTGATCCGATTCGTTATCATAATTTTTCCGATAAGGTAGGTGCGATTGTCGATTTACCGCCGTCGGACAGTTTGATTCGGGTTAAAGATTCTTTGGAGTCGGTGTTCAAGCAGCCGGAGTATAATGGGGAGAGATTGAAATTTGTCGGTGTAAAATCAGTGACTCTGACCGAAGAAACCAGTGGTGATAAAAATGTTTCGATGAAATATTTTCAGCAATTCAACCCGGAAGGAGGATGACGATGAGTAATGAGACGAATACACCGGTTGTGCGCGTGGGAGATGTGATTTATATTAGGGGCGGGATGTCTCTGAGTCATGGGGTTGATGATTATACCGGAGGCAAGGCAACGGTGACGGTGGTGAAGATGGGCGTTTCTGGCGGCCGTAATGTGCCGTTTGTGTCGGTGCGGGAAGTCCCCGGGCATTCGTGGAATTGGGAGAGTCTGGCTCAGGATCAAGCTGCTTTGAGAGAGAGTCACGGAGAGTCGTGGGCTGCACCTGATCCGGATGAGCGGCCGGAGTTTAATGAGTTTTGGTAAAGAATAAATACAGTTGGCAATGACCGGCTGTTTTTTTGTAACTTTAACTACCCATGCACCACAGAGGGTGCAGCCTGCCTGCCGGTAGGCAGGGGCGCGGCGGAAGTTTGGCTAATGGTGTTTCTGCCTTTTACAAAATTAGTTTGAAATTGGCGGGTTATTTCGGGGATATTTTTACAAAAGTGTAGGGCGCGGTCGAAGTTTCATGGCGGAGGGATTTGATTTTTACAAAACGAGTTTGAAAATGGGAAGAATATAGTAAATTCAGCTAAACGCGTTCTTGACATCACCAGTATTACCAGATACTCTTGATTTAGGAGGTGAGAAAATGAAAGAAGAAGTGATTCATGGACCGCGCAACGGCGTTTTGTTTTGGATCTGGCAGCTACTCATAGTTGCCGATTACTTACTCTGCCCGTCAATGGAAGAACCGGACAGAATCAGAACCAACTTTGCTAGCCGAACTCTCATAAAGTTTTGGCATGACGAAAGAAGGTAAAATTATCGACGACCCGTTTGGTTTTCCTGCGGGTCTTTTTTTGTAACCGTAAATACAGAAGCTTGGCTAATGGTGTTTCTGCTTTTTACAAAAGTATGGCACGAAGAAATCACGAATGAAATGACGTGGAGGCGGGATGAGTATAACTTATATTTACAAGCAGAGGTTTTTTTGCTAAATTAAATACAGCTTTATTATCTATATTTCAATAAAATTATGAATATTTCATGGCATGGGCAATCTTGTTTTCGGATCAGCGAAAAAATCGACGGCAAGGAAGTTGTCTTAGTGACCGATCCATACAGCAAGGAAAGCGGTTTGTTTCCGCAAAAGTTTGAAGCGGATATCGTGACGGTCAGCCACCATCATTTTGATCACAATTATACGGAGAAAATCAGCGGCAATCAGGATGAGCAGCCGGTAATTTTTGATCGGCCGGGAGAGTATGAAGTGAAACAGGTTTTTATCACAGGGATTGCTTCATTTCATGATAAAAAAGGCGGGGCGGAAAATGGAGACAATACGATATTTAGAATCAATTTTGGCGATATTACTTTGGTGCATTTGGGTGATTTGGGGGTGGTGTTGGATGAGAAACAGCTGGATGAACTTGGCACCGTGGATATTTTGTTTGTACCAGTTGGCGGCAAGTATACGCTTGACGGCATTGCGGCGGCGGAGGTGGTGCGGCAAATTGAGCCGAGAATGGTGATTCCAATGCACTATAAAATTGCCGGGTTGAAAATTGAAGTCGGTGATGAAAAGAAATTTTTAAAAGAAATGGGCGACCGGTTTGATTCTGAATCAAAATTGAAAATAGCCTTTAAAGATTTACCCGAAGATATGACGAGAGTGGTGGTTTTGGAAAAGTCATAAAAAAAATCTAAATTCATGGAAAAAATACAAACACAAAAAGATCAGACAAAAAAATCATTTGTCTTGGCAATGATATTTTTTGGGTTGCTGGCGGTGGTGGTGGTTTGGTTATATTCCATTCGGATGAGTCTAGTTAAAATTGATGAAAAATTACAAATAAATAGTGCTACAAACAGTGAGCAGGCGGTTTCAGAGTGGCAGCAGGCGGTTCAGAATTTGGGCGCGGCGTTTGAAGCAGCAGATGAGGCTGAGAGATTGAAGGCGCAGCAACAGGCGGATCTGATTAGTGAGAATGATCAAACTTTAGATAGGGAACAAACGACTGAGACTGGAAGTCAATCGTCAATTGAAGCCGTGGCAAAGAGCGTGGCGGATAAAATGACCGAAGAAGCGGTGAAATGATGGATTTATATTATTTTTGTAAATAACATATTGATAGTAATACCATATGGCGCTAAAGAAAAATGATTCGGGGGCAAAAGATGACAATAAGGAACCGAATCCGACTCCAAATAAAAATAGTAAACAAAAAAGACAATTGTCAGTCAAGTCGGAAGCGTTTCAAGCTTCCGCTGATAAGCTGATTGATCAGCCGCTGGTGCAGGAAATGGAGACGTCTTACCTTGATTACGCCATGAGCGTGATTGTGCAGCGCGCGCTGCCAGACGTCCGAGACGGATTGAAACCGGTGCATCGGAGAATTTTGTACGCGATGTGGAATATCGGCCTCAAGTCCAGCGCGAAATTCAGAAAATCAGCGACAGTAGTCGGTGAGGTGTTGGGTAAATATCATCCGCACGGCGATTCGGCGGTGTATGAAGCAATGGTTCGCATGGCTCAGGATTTTGCCATGCGCTATCAATTGATTCACGGTCAGGGAAATTTTGGTTCAATGGATGGTGATGGGGCGGCGGCGATGCGTTATACCGAGGCCAAAATGCGGGCGATCGCTGAGGAAATTTTGCGTGATATTGAGAAAGAAACGGTTGATTTTGTCCCAAATTATGACGGGACGCAAAAAGAACCGAAGGTCATGCCGGCGGGTTTGCCGAATTTGCTGTTGAATGGCGTATCGGGAATTGCCGTCGGTATGGCGACCAATATTCCGCCGCATAATTTGACCGAGCTTTGTAACGCGATTAATTTGGTGATAGAGAAACCGGATTGTGAAGTTGATGATTTGGTAAAACTTATTCCCGGACCGGATTTCCCGACCGGCGGTATAATTTATAACGTTAACGCGATCAAAGAAGCGTATGCCACCGGTAAAGGCCGCATAATCATGCGCGCGAAAACTGAAATTGTGGAGGAAAAGACCGGCCGATTTAATATTATTATCAATGAAGTGCCATATCAATTGAATAAAGCGACGCTGCTCGAAAAAATTGCGGGTTTGGTGAAAGAAAAGAAGATTGACGGCATCCGGGATATTCGGGATGAATCAGACAAGGATGGTGTGCGGGTGGTGATTGAATTGAAAAAAGAAGCTTTCCCGCAAAAAGTTTTGAATCGGCTGTTCAAATTAACTTCGCTGCAATCAAGTTTTTCGGTCAATATGCTGGCTTTGGTTGATGGAATTCAGCCGAAAGTTTTGACGTTGAAAGAAGTGCTGGAAGAATACGTTAAACACCGCAAGATAGTGGTCAAACGGCGAACTGAATTTGAATTGCGTAAAGCTGAAGAAAGGGCGCATATTTTAGAAGGGTTGAAAATCGCTATTGATAATATTGACGCGGTGATCAAGCTGATTAAACAGTCAAAAGACCGAGAAGAGGCAAAAAACGGATTGATGAAGAAATTTAAATTGTCGGAGAGACAATCAATTGCTATTTTGGAAATGCGGCTGCAGAATTTGGCAAACCTTGAACGGTTGAAAATTGAAAATGAATTAAAAGATAAACGGCAGTTGATCAAAGACTTGAAAGAGATGCTCGCGTCTGACAAGAGAATTCTCGGCGTGGTAAAGAGCGAGGTGACGGAATTAAAAGATAAATACGGCGATGAACGCCGAACTAAAATTATCAAGGGTGATGTCGGCGAATTTAAAGCCGAGGATTTGGTGCCGGATGAACCGACAATTATATTTTTGACCCGCGACGGTTATATCAAGAGGATGCCGCCGGAAACATTTAAATCTCAGGCTCGGGGCGGCAAGGGAGTCATTGGGTTGACGACAAAGGAAGAGGATATTGTTGACACATTATTGACGACGCAGACGCATAATGATTTGTTATTCTTTACATCCAAAGGCCGAGTGTTTCAACTCAAAGCCTATGATGTACCTGAAGGCGCAAGAACGGCGAAGGGCAGTTCAATTGTTAATTTTCTTTCACTCGCGCCGAATGAAAAGGTAACGGCTATTTTGTCGCAAGGCAAGGACGTGGAAGACAAGTTTTTGTTTATGGCGACGACAAGCGGGGTGATCAAAAAAGTGCCGCTAGAAGATTTTGTCAAAGTCAGACGCTCCGGCTTGATCGCGATTAAACTCAAAGAAGATGATTCTCTGCATTGGGTGGCTCCGACAACCGGTAAAACCGAGCTGCAGCTTATTTCCAGCCGCGGCCAGTCAATCCGGTTTGAAGAAAAAGATGTCAGACCGATGGGCCGGGCAGCTTCGGGCGTTAGAGGGATAAAACTCAAAGGCGATGACGTGGTTGAGGGTATGGTCAAGATTGATCCGAAAGAAGCCAAAGATTTACATGTAACGGTAGTGACCGAAAATGGTTTCGGTAAACGAACCGACTTACAATATTACAAAATTCAAAATCGCGGCGGCTCCGGTATCCGAACGCAAAAGGTCACAACCAAAACCGGCAAGGTGGTCAAAGCGTTTCAAGTCAATAAGACTGAAATCGATCGATTTGATTTGCTGGTGATATCTGAAAAGGGACAAGTAATCAGATTGCCGCTCAAGAGCGTGCCGGTCCTTGGCCGCGATACTCAGGGCGTCAGAATTATGAGATTTAAACAACCAAGCGACAAGATTGCCAGCGTGACGGTGGTGGAGAAGAACGAGGAGAAATAAGAGAATTGAGAGAATTAAGAGAATTAAGAGAAATAAGAGAATTGAGAGAATTAAGAGAATTAAGAGAAACAAGAGAATTAAGAGAAGTAAGAGATTGGAGAATTAGTAAAAACAGTATAGTTTGATACTGATAACTAAAAAAGAAGACGAGGTTTCGTCTTCTTTTGGTTAAGTGAGCAAGGCCATAATTTTGGCCACCTCCGGCGATTCGGCCGGTAGGGAGTTGAGATCGCGCTTGAGTTCGTCGAACAGACGTAACCGGAAAAGTTCGGGTGAGGAAATAGAATGAATCAAATTTCTGATACCGGAAAATTCGGGATCGGTATAGTGCTCAAAGGCGCGCTGCCGGCAGGGCCCAAAGAGATGACAATGGGTAAAGACTGCCAGTGCTTGTTTGATTGTGACACCGTGTCTTTGCATCAAAATGACAAAGCCGGAAAACAGATCACGAACCCCAAGCCGTTGGCAAATGGTTCGTTGCTCTCGGTAGCCGGAAGACAAAATGTCAGCCAATTCATGAAAAGATGATTTTCGATCTGGTAACATGAAAATATTTTCGATTTCGAGTCGTCTGAAAATGATTTCGAGCTCCAGACGAACGCGTTCGGTTGCTGTCATGGGGCCTCCTTGGCTGTATAGCGATAATATTATAAATGATTGACGATCGTTGTCAAAAGAAAAGAATTTATGGTTATAATTATAGATTGATTTATATTTGATGTTATACTAGTATCAATGATTAGAATAGGTGATAAATTATGAATCAATATAAATGTGATGTTTTGGTTATTGGCGGTGGACCGGCAGGGATGATGGCGGCCGGGCGAGCGGCGGAAAACGGGGCCAAGGTTATTTTATTAGAAAAAAATAATCGGCTTGGCGTGAAGCTGTTGATTACCGGTAAAGGCCGGTGCAATATAACCAACGCTGATTCTAATATCAGGAATTTGGTGGAAAAATACGGCAAGAACGGACGATTTTTGTTTTCCGCTTTGAATAGTTTTGGCGTGGATGACATCATTAGATTTTTTGCTGATCGAGGCGTGGCGATAAAAGTGGAGCGCGGGTCAAGAGTTTTTCCGGTCAGTGACGTATCGATGGATGTGTTAAATGCCTTGATTGATTATTTGAAACAGGGCAAAGTTAAGGTTCAGACGAAGGCGGAGGTCAAAGAAATTGTAGCGGAAAATGGCAACATTGATAAAGTAAAGTTACAAAGCGGCGAGGAAATAAAAGCTGGGAAATATATAATTGCGACAGGCGGCAAGTCATATCCGGCCACCGGCTCGACCGGTGACGGATATCGTTGGCTGGAAAAGCTGGGGCACACGATACTCAAACCTGAACCGTCGCTGGTGCCGGTGGTGACCAAAGAAAATATAGTTAGAGATTTGGAGGGGTTAAGTTTAAAAAAGGTTGAAATCAGCGTTTATCAGGAAAAAAAGAAGCAGGATTCACGGTTCGGCGAGGCGATTTTTACCGGTAATGGATTGAGTGGGCCGATAATCCTTGATATGAGTAAGAAGATCGCTGAATTGTTAAATAATGGGTCGGTAAAGATGCGGATTGATTTTAAACCGGCGTTGACAAGTCAAAATCTTGATAAAAGAATTCAGGAGGACTTTAAAAAATATCAAAATAAACAATTTAAAAATGCGCTGGATGATTTGCTGCCGCAAAAAATGATTCCGGTGGTGATTCGATTATCAAAAATTGATCCGGTGAAGCAAGTGAATGTCGTGACCAAGGAAGAGCGGGGAAGAATTATAAAGCTGTTGAAAGAATTTGAGTTGGAAATCAGTAAAACAGAAGGGTTTGAGCGGGCGATAGTCACGGCCGGCGGTGTGGACCTGAAAGAAGTTGAGCCTAAAACGATGAAATCAAAGGTGATTGATAATTTGTATTTGGCGGGTGAGATCTTAAATCTTGATGGACCAACCGGTGGGTATAATTTGCAGGTATGTTGGAGTACGGGGTATGCGGCAGGGGAGAGCGCGGGGTCAGTGACTGGTGGTTAGTAATTAGTCACTAGGTACTGGTTACTAGGAACTAGGGAGGAGAGAGTGTAGAACGAGCAAAGGTGGAAATTGTCAAAGATCGAAAACATGAAGCTAGAGTGAAAATCGGGCATTAGGTCGAACTAAAAAGAAGCGGTAGCTTCTTTTTAAGGGTTAATTTGCCAGACGTCGCCGGTTTGTTTCAGGCTGCTTGAGATCGTGAATCCGGCGGCTTTTTTGTGGCCGCCGCCGCCAAAGTATTTGGCAAAAGCTGAGACGTCGACATCATCGCGCGTGGTGCGCAGGCTGCCTTTGATCAGTTTAGGTTCCACTTGGGTTAGAACGAGAATTAGTCGAGCGTTATAAACCGCGGTTAAAAAATTGGCGATGCCTTCGAGGGCGTCTGAAGGAACGTTTCCGGCGGCCAAATCTTCTTCGGTGATAATGCCGATAACAGCGCCGTGTTTTTCATTAAAAATCAGACGATTTAATACATGACCCCAGAGTTTTAAGGCGGTGAGATTTTTATTCTTCCAAACATTTTTTGTGACTTCTTTGATCTTGGCGCCGCGAAGCAGTAAATCAGAGGCCAGTTTGATGGAGTCGATTGTGGTGCCGGCATTGGAAAAAAAAGTGGTGTCAGTGACAATCCCTGTGAGGAGGGCGTTGGTCATGTTTTTGCCGATCGGTTTATTCATTTTTTGAAATAGGGTATAAACTACCTCGCCGGTTGAAGAAGCTTCGGGTCGAACAAGGTTGATATCACCGTAATGATCGTTGGTAAAATGGTGATCGATATTAATCAAAATGTTGTGTTTGGCCCGAGCGGTCAAGACATCTTTGATGCCGGTTTGATTGAGATCGCCGCAATCCAGCGCGATAATCAAGTCAAATTTTTTTAGTTCGTCCAAGGTTAAAGAATGAGAATATAGACCGGTGTTCGGCAGGAAAAATAAATTTTCCGGAATCGGGTCGACACAAAAGGCTGAAACTTGATGTTTCAAATCGTTGATGTATCCAAAAAAAGCCATGGCTGAGCCAACGGTATCGCCGTCGGGCCGGCGATGGGAAATGAGTAAAATGTTTTTACTCTGATCGATTTGGGAGAAAATTTTTTCTTCGGACAACATGTTACGAAATTTTACGAAAATAATGCAACTGGTTGATAATTAATTCAGGTTACGAAATGTTATGGAATTACGAAAGGTTACGAAATTTTACAAAAATATGGCAACTGGTTGATAATGTTACGAAATTTTACAAAACTTTACGGAAATATCGATGAGTGGTTACGAATTTACTAATAATACAGATTTTACGAAAACATCGCGGGGTAGATATGGATTTACTAAAAATACAGATTTTACTCGCCAGAGGACGAGTCCCTGCCACCGGCAGGCAGGCGTCCTATGGCGGACGAAATATGAAAACTATTTGATGATTAATTAAGGCTGTCGAGAAGCTGGTCAATTTCCGAGGCTTTTTCGGCGGTGTCGTCAATTTTGAAAAACAGTTTTGGTGTATATTTCAATTTGATGTTTCGGGCTAAGGTTTTTTGAATCAGGCCTTTTTGGCGAATGATGAAGGCCAAGGCGTCTTGGCTTTTGGCGAACGGAATGACACTCAACCAAACGTCGGCGACTTTGAGACCGGCGTCGACGTGAACGCGGCTTATGGTAATAAAAAATTCAGCCGGGACTTCCAAGTCGCGGGAAACTATTTCGGCCAATTTTTGGTGAACCATAGGGTTCACTTGGAGCATTCTATCGCCCATAATGAATAAGCTAGAAAGCGAGTTAAGCGAGATGAGTGAACGGTAAAATAAGAGATTGAGTGATTAAGAGATTAAGTATGAATATACTTATCTGGCTTATAACTTTCTTGCTTGATACTGAATTAGAGAGTTTATTTCATTATAGCAGATTTGTCAAAGGCGGCGGGAATGTAAAGATTTTTGCGAGGGGGGACGACGAAGCAAATTACGAACAGGTTGCTTTGAGGTAAGTTTTGAAACCGGGTGGAGGCTGCCACGGCGTTACTACGTACGCCTCATAGCAAAAGAAAGAGATTATCTTTGCGAGGAAGGATGACGAAGCAAACTACAAACAGGCTGCCAAGCTTGACTACTGATGGAGGCTGCCACGGCGTTACTACGTACGCCTCGCAGCAAAGGAAAGCGGGGTGTGTTTGACATTTTATAAATAATGTTATATACTATTCTGAACCCTAAGTGATGGAGGGCACAACATGGAAAAGTTTGATGTTTTTTATCTGATTTGGGTGGTTTTGTTCGCGATTGGACTGGGATTGTTGAAGTATGGTGTGGCTTGGAATGTACTTTTTACGAAGCATTACAAAAACTTGAAGTTTTTTGTCGGGGCGATGCTGATTCTAGGGTATTTTATTGCTTCGGCTTCTGATCACTACGCTAATGCGAGTGGAATCGCAGTCAAGACAGTGGTTGATGAAGTTTTGTGTCTGATTGCACCAATGATGATTTTGGTGATGACAATTTTGAATCTCCGTTTTTGGGTCCGGGCGGAAATAAATCAGATGGTTCAATATCCTCAGTTTCAAACAGAGAGCGTTAAACAGCTGCATTCATATTATAAAAACTTAAAGACAGCAGCGGGAAACAGCTATGTTATGAGGTTGAGAATTTGGTTACTGGTGGCTCAGGTTGTATTGTTGTCGTGCGGGACGCTTTTTTTTCTTACGACCGGAGAACTTCAAGGTTGGTTGGATGTGGGAATTTTTTTGGGGTGTATTTACAGTCTACTTCTGACTACCTCAGCGGCGGGCAAGGATTGTTTGGCCGTGGTCTTTGTTCTCAAGCCATTGCGGGAAGCTTTTGAGAAACCGGTTAAGGCATGAAATTTGAGATAAACTACTAACAAGTAGTTTTTTGATTAAAAAATTGAAAAAAACAACAGGAAATGGTAGGATTGTTAGTAGATTAAGCAATGAATGACATTATAAATTCAAAATTATAAGATATGAAATCTTTGATTAAGAAATTAATACCTAAATTTTTATTACAATGGTATCACAAGGGTCTGGCGTACCTTGGGGCTTTTATTTACGGCAATCCGTCGGAAAAGATGATTGTAATCGGCGTGACCGGAACGAACGGTAAATCAACGACGGTCAGCTTGATCGCCAAGGCGCTCGAAGCCGGCGGCGATAAGGTTGGAGCGTTGTCAACGGTAATGTTCAAGGTGGCGGGGGAAGAAGAATTAAATGACAAAAAAATGACCATGCTCGGCCGATTTCAGCTGCAGAAATATTTGAAGCGGATGGTTGATGCCGGCTGTAAATACGCGGTGGTGGAAACGTCATCTCAGGGGGTGGAACAATACCGGCATATCGCCATTAATTATGATTACGCCGTGTTTACTAATTTAACGCCGGAGCATATTGAGGCGCATGGCGGGTTTAATAATTATAAGGAAGCCAAAGGGAAGTTTTTTGAGCATTTGAATAAAAAGAGAACTAAGAGATTAAGAGATTTAGAGAATAAGAAAATAGGAAAACAAAAAAATAATATTCCTCTTTGTCACCCTGAACTTGTTTCAGGGTCTGCAGCGGACAAAGAGGTCAAGAAGACAATAGTAGTCAATGCCGATGATGAGCACGCGGATTATTTTTTGAGTTTCGCGGCGGATAAGAAGGTTACGTTTAGTGTGAAAAGAAAAGCTGAATTCATGGCTTCAAATATTAAAGTGACGGTAAAAGGCACGTCGTTTGACTACAATCAAATAGCGATAAATTTGAAATTGATTGGCGCGTTTAATGTTGAAAATGCGTTGCCCGCTATTGTGATCGCTCAAAATGAAGGGATTGAAATAGAAAAAATTAAAACAGCCCTTGAAAGCGTGATGGTAATCCCGGGCCGAACAGAGATGATATCGCAAGGACAGAATTTTTTTGTGATGGTTGATTACGCGCCGGAACCGGGTTCGATGAAAAAGCTATATGAAACTTTGGATCAGATTAAAGGATCGGATTTTCCATACAAAAAATTGATTCATGTTTTAGGTTCGTGCGGTGGTGGGCGCGATAAAGCGCGGCGGCCGATTCTCGGCCAAATGGCGGGGCGGAAAGCTGATTTGGTATTTGTGACCAATGAAGATCCGTATGATGAGGATCCGATGAGTATAATTACGGAAGTTAGTAGAGGGGCGAAGGAGGTAGGAAAGCAGGAGGGCAAAGATTTGTTTTTGATTTTGGACCGAAAAGAAGCCATTAAAAAAGCGTTGGAATCAGCGCAGGAGAATGATTTGGTTTTGATTACCGGCAAAGGATCGGAGCGGGCGATGGCAGTCGCCGGTGGGATATATATTAAGTGGGATGATCGGGAGGTGGTGAGAGAGTTGTTAAGAAAATAAACTATGAGAAACAATAATCACTATCGTAAAATCTGGGTAGAGGAAGATGTCGGCATTGGAGCGGTTCATAATATAATCCACAGTTTGACTGATAGAAGTCAAAAATTTTTTGGATTTGGTTATGATCATTGCGCCATATTTCAAGAAATGGGGCATGCCACGTTGTACTTACCGGACAAGGAGCTGAAGAGATCTAGAGATTTTTATGAGAAGTTTTTCTCGAACAAAAAAAATGTCGCGAACTTGGGGCGGATGATCAACCGGGGAATAAATGATTATTCGAAAATTTTGTGGAAAGCGGAAAAAATCCGGTTAGCTGATTTATCCAACGAGCAGTTATGGCATTGGTTTAAAAAATTTGAGGAAATTTTCAACCAGCTAATCGTGCTGTTTACAGTTATTGATGAGTACAACTTTTCAAATTTTGAAGAAAAGATTATGGGTGAATTAAAGGAGCTGGCGGATGATCCTGAGAAGGTTTTTCTCGTACTTACTGAGTATAAGAAAAAAATCATTAGTAATGAAAATTCATACATTTTTAAACAAACCTTAATGGAAGTTGCTGATAATTTGTCGGATAAAATTGATTTTAGTGATTTAAAAAATTTATTCCACGAAGAGAATAATGATATCGCTGAAAAAAAATGGCTGATTAAACAGTTGAAATTAACAGGATGGGTGTTGTCTGGGGTGGAGACGCTGGCCTTGGTGAAATATTGGCGGTACAAGCTCAGGTTGACGTATATGCCCGCGGTTGTTTATTTAGATTTTTTGATGATAATGGTATTTGGCCGATTGGGTTTGATTCCTTTGGACGGTTATTATTATTTTAGTGAAGAAATTGAGAGGATAATTTTTCAAAAAAGTCCCAAATTGACAGTTCAGGAATTGAAGCGAAGGAAGAATGGATACTTTGTTGTATATGAGGCTGGTAAGACACAGGTATTTTGGGGGCAAGAAGCTCGAAAGAAACGTGATTCATTGATAAAGGAAAAGCAGACGGGTGGGCGGGAGATAAATGGCATGCTTGTTTTCCCGGGGAACGTCAGAGGCAAGGTCTTGTTATTGAGCTATACACGACCGGAAAATCATGCAAAAAAAATCAAACAGATGAAAGGCGGGGAAATAATTGTGACTGAAATGACAAGACCAAATCTTTTACCCGCTTTAAAAAAGGCGTCCGCGGTGATAACAGACGAGGGGGGGATTACCTGCCACGCTGCGATTATCTGCCGTGAGTTGAAAATCCCCGGTCTCGTTGGGACAAAAACGGCAACGGAAATATTCAAGGACGGCGATATTATTGAATTGGATGGGAATAACGCCACAGCGAGAATAATTAAATAATAAAGATATGGAAATCCCATCAAGCGGAGAAAAGAAAGAACGCGGTAAAAATACAGAGGTTTGTTTTACTTTCGTCAGACACTCACAAAAGAAATCTGGTAATGTTTTTATTAATGGGCGAATATCCTTGTCCAGTTTGTCCGAGGGCGGCCGGCAAAGAGCACAAGAATTTGGCCGGAAAGTTTTATCCGGTCGAAGTATCAATCGAGCATATGCCACTGAAATAGATAGAACTAAAGAAACTCTTCAATGTGCCCTGGACGGAGCTGGTGTGGGTAGTTTGATTTTGAGGAAAAAAGACGGAATGGCGGCTTTCTTTGATTTGCCAATACCGGAAATTTCGGCGGATGCCAATCCGAAAATTGGTGAGAAATACGTGGAGATCATGAACAGGCGGAAGGCTGAATATATGGCAGTGCGTTATTCGGAACAGAAATTTGATGAGTTAACCCCAGATCAACAGGAAGAAATTATGGAATTTGCCGAGGAGGACTCGATCGAGTATTTGTTGTCTGAAGGCGATGAGATTGATGAAACCGGACACAGAGCAAGTGAGTATGATGCGGCCGGGGTGGCGTTCAAAGTCAATCGTTTAATCAACCTGCCTGATTTTATGCCCGGAGGCAAAGCGATTGATTTGGTGAGTTCCGGTCACAAGACATCGACGGAAGCATTTTTAAAATACGCTGTTATTCAAAAAAACGGAAAACATGGTTTTGATAAGTTGTCAGAAATTGGAGGCAGTTTGAAAATTTTGGACAGCTGGACTCTGACGGTGGAGAATGATGAGGCCGGTCGTAAAAAGGTGTCTTTTATTTTAAAACGGGAAGGTGGCGATGATCAGAAATTTGATTTGGATGTGGCGGCGATAAAAGAATTAGCCAAATTGCACATGGAAATTAAAAGTATTATACCGAAGAAGATTGATGAAATATAATTATAATAATTAATTTGGGTGATATGAAGAATGAAATGCCAATTGATCTTGAATTAAAAAAAGACAAGGATGTTTTAATAGAAGCTTCCAGAAAGCTGGCTGAGTTAGTGCTTGATTTTTTTGAGTTCCGTGGCCAATTCCCGCCGTTAGATACTAGTAAATATTTGGGTGATTTACAAAAAGCAGCTGAGCGGATTAATGAAAGAAGGGCCGTGTTAAGTTTACGGAAATCATTATTACAGGAAGCGCTTTTTTTTATAAAAGTGATAGGTTCGATAGGTTCTAGGGGGTGGAACAGAAAGCCGGAGCTTGACGAATTAATTCGTGAATTAGAGTAGGATAATTATGTCGTGCCAAACTTTTAGGCAACTAAAAAAAGAAGATGTGGCGATTGCCGGCGGCAAGGGAGCATCTCTTGGCGAGATGATCAATAATGGAATCCCTGTACCGGACGGTTTTGTGATTTTAGCCGCGACGTTTGAGAAATTTTTACGGGAAACAGATATCAATGTGGAAATAGACTCCCAAATGGACAAAGTTAATGTTGATGACGTAAACAGCATTGACAACGCTTCACGGATAATTAATGGATTGATTCTCGAAGCGATGATTCCGGATAATATCAACAAAGAAATAAACGAATATTTTTCAAAATTACACACGGATTATGTGGCGGTGAGGAGCAGCGCCACGGCTGAAGATTCGGAAACCGCGTCATGGGCTGGTGAATTGGAAAGTTTTTTGTTCGTCAATAAGAAAAATTTTGTTGAAGCGGTAAAAAAATGCTGGGCGTCATTATTTACGGCCAGAGCTATTCATTACCGTTTGGGGCAAGGGTTAAAATATAAACATGTGTCAGTGGCGGTTGTGGTTCAGAAAATGGTCAAAAGTGAAGTGGCGGGAATTACCTTTACGGTTCACCCGGTGACAGAAGATAGAAATCAAATGATCATTGAAGCTATTTTTGGGCTCGGAGAAGCGATTGTGGGAGGGATGGTCACACCGGATTCATATGTTATTGATAAGAAAGGAATGACTATAATTGATAAAAATATTGGAAGGCAGAAAATGAAAATTATTCAAAGTGGTAGTGGCACAAAACAAGTTAGATTAACGGAAAAAGTCGGTGGAAAACAAAAACTCACTGAAAAACAAATAATAGATGTCGCTAAGATTTGTAGGCAAATAGAAAAACAATATAAATTCCCTTGCGATATAGAGTGGGCGATGGATAAGGGGAAGTTTTATATTGTTCAAAGCCGACCGATTACAACTTTGTCAAAATGATGAATTGGTTATGTGCCGAGATGTTTTGGCGGATGATCGGGAGGTGGTGCGGGAAATATTGATGGTAGAGTAACAATGATGGGGAAAAAGAAGTTTTTCAAAATATGGATATGAGGTCTTTTTTATCCCCCACAAAGTTTTTATTGAGGTTTTTTGGGATCAGTATAAATTTTTGATTGCCCGGAAGCTTTTTTATACATAGTGGTTATGTTTTTCGAAATAAAAAAGCTCCACGCGAGGCGTAGAGCGTAGGGGACATGACGATTTTTGGTTTTTCCGGATTCAGGCTGCGTTCAGACGATGGTGATGACCTCGCCATTGGCGTTGCGCATCATGGCGCTGAACAGCCGGTAGCCCGACTCGCCGGCGGAGATGACGTGGGCACCCGAGTAGCCGAGTTCTTCCTCGATCTTCCGGCTTACCGCCAAGTTCACCTCATCCTTGGATCCCACCATGGTCACGCACTGGGTGAAGATCCCTCGAACAACAACCTTGATTGCCTCTTCCCGCAGCTCCCTGTAGCTTTGAATCATGAATTCCTCCGGTTTTGAAGGTCTACACCAACCTCTATTAGTATATCATATTTTTGTATAAATGTCAATAGTTGTAAAAACAGTTGACAGCCAACTGTTTTTATGATAAAATACCTTGTTCGTTGAAATAGGTGAAAATTTTTCCTAATTTACGTCAAAAACCACACGGAGGAGAGCAGCTATGACGACGCTGTTCGTGATCTCGATGATTCTTCTGGGGCTTGGAATTTTGAGTCTTCTGCTCGTTGCTTTGGGGCGTTGGACTGATTCAGATGATCTGGTCGAACATGCAGCTGCAGCGACGTTGCTTTTTGGTATTCTCGATGTGATGTTTGTGATTATGATTTGTTTGTGTCAGGAGTTTGAATGGCCGCTGGTACTCGGATTTGTGGGGGGGAGCTTTATTCTGGTGGCAAGTTATGGTTTGATTTGGCATTGTGAGGAGGAATGTAGTGATCGGTTGACTTTGATGGTGACGGTCGCGGCACTGGTAGTGACGGTAACGTTTACGTTTTTGTGGTATTGGCAGGTTTATGGCGCGATTTCGGCGGAGAACCTGCTGGAAGATGCCTATGAAAAGCTTGATTACATCAGACAGTGCCGGATGTTGTTGAGCTAAACTGAGATCAAGACAATAGGAAATAATGAGAAAAGGTGAGCGTAGCGGTTGACAATCAACCGTTTTTTGTTTTGAATAGGAGATTTGAAGGCGTTAATTTTTGATTAAAACTTGAAATATACGCATAAGAGGCTGGGTGGGAGTGGTTAAGAAGTTGGTTTGAAATTAAGGCGTGTGGATATCTTTACTTGAAAAACTATAAAGAATGTACTATTATAGTCACTTTTTCTCTTAAATTAGTCTAAATTAATCTGTGAGGCGGCTTGTTTGTCTAAAATTAGGATAAAACGCTTGACAGTATGCTTGGTCTTTGATAGTATATAGACATACGTTTCACTAATTAAATCTCCCCTAATTAGGAACTTGACCTTTTGATTGTTAATCGGAGGCTCAGGTTTAAAAGAAATCACAATGTTTCAAGGGGTACATGTGGGTACAACTCAATAGAAACATGCAAAAAACTCGTTCCTGAAAGAGGGGAGGAGCCTATTTTTATGTCTAAGAAAAAACAACAGCGCGTTTTTTTCACTTCACCGTACAAAATTGATCCTCCAGACCTGATTGAAATTCAGAAAAACTCATACAATTGGTTCGTTAAGGAAGGGCTCCGCGAACTGTTCGAGGAAATTTCTCCGATCAAGGATATGTCGGAGAAAGGACTTGAGCTTCATTTCGATGATTATTATCTTGATGAATCCAAGTTTGATGAGGTGGTCAGTAAGGAAAAAAATATTTCATACGAGGCGCCGATTCGAATCAAGGCGACGTTGAAGAATATCAAGACCAAGAAAAAAGAAACCCAAGAAATATTTTTGGGTGATTTTCCGTTAATTACGGATCGCGGCACATTCATTATCAACGGTATTGAACGTGCGATCGTGTCTCAAATCATCAGATCGGCCGGTGTATTTTTTACCTCAAACTATTTGCGGGAAAAAAATCGACGTTTTTACGGAGCCAAGATTATTCCAAATCGCGGTGCTTGGCTGGAATTTGAAACTGATGCCAATGGCGTGCTTTGGGTCAAAATCGATCGTAAGCGAAAAGTGGCGGCGACATCGCTCATCAAGGCGTTTAGCGGTTATACTGATAGTGAAATCAAGGATCTGTTTCGGGATGTCGATAATCATGATGATATCAGTTTTATCGAAAATACTTTGGCCAAAGATGTAGCCAGTAATCAAGAAGAAGGTTTGATTGAAGTTTATAAGAGAATCAGACCGGGTGATTTGGCGACGGCGGACAACGCAAAGTCATTGATTTTTGCCATGTTTTTCAATTTCGCTCGATATGATTTCGGCAAAGTCGGTCGTTACAAGATGAACCAGCGATTCAGCACGGATTATAAATTGGATGAAGCGGACCGCGTGCTCAAAGTTGATGATATTGTTAATGTATTAAAAGAAATTATTCGGTTGAATATCTCGCAAGAAGACGCGGATGATATTGATCATCTCGGGAATCGACGCATTCGCGCGGTCGGTGAGTTGGTGCAGAATCGTTTCCGTGTCGGTTTGGCGCGTATGGAACGTATTGTCAAAGATAGAATGAGTACTATGGATCCGACAACTCTGACTCCATCAAAGTTGATCAACGCGAGACCGGTGATCGGCGTGGTCAAAGAATTTTTCATGTCTTCACAGCTGTCGCAATTCATGGATCAAACCAATCCTTTGTCTGAATTGGAACATAAACGTCGTATCTCGGCCATGGGACCGGGCGGTCTAAGCCGCGAACGAGCGGGTTTTGATGTCCGTGACGTGCACGCGACTCATTATGGACGTATTTGTCCAATCGCCACGCCGGAAGGCCCAAATATTGGTTTGGTCGGCCATTTGTCTAGTTATGCTCGGGTCAATGAGTTTGGTTTTATTGAAACACCTTATTTTGAAGTGGAGCATAAAGTAATTAAAGATTTTAAAGATAAACAAAGCGGTCAGAGTTTCAAAAAAGGCGACCTAGTCAAAGGGGTTGATCTTAATCGACTGTCGATGCCGGCCGAAGAAGTCGCTGAATGTATTGAAACCAGAGTGACGACCAAAATAAGTTATTTGAACGCGATTTTGGAAGAAAAATCAATTACGACCGCGGCTACGGCTCCGGTTGATGATAAAGGCGTTTTGACAGCGGAAAAACTGCCGATTCGAAAGTTTTCCAAGCCTGATTTTGATTATATCTACAAAGTTGATTATATGGACGTGGCCTGTAACCAGATTGTCAGCGTCGCGACATCATTGATTCCGTTTTTGGAACATGATGACGCGGTCCGCGCTTTGATGGGAACAAATATGCAACGTCAGGCTGTCCCGACCGTGCATCCTCAGTCTCCGATTGTGGGTACCGGCATGGAAGCGGTGGCGGCTCGTGATTCCGGTCATGTGTGTATTGCCGATCAAGATTCCGAGGTGACAAAAGTCCAAGGTAATTTGATCGAATTGACCCATAAAGACAAAAGCAAAAAAGTTTATAAGCTCAATAAATACGTGTGTTCAAACTCTTCGACCAGCATTACGCAAACACCAATCGTTGATCTTGGCGATAAGGTGAAAAAAGGTGAAGTAATCGCCGATGGCCCGAGCGTGGATCAGGGAGAATTGGCTCTCGGCCAAAATGTGTTGGTGGCGTATATGGCGTATGAGGGGTACAACTATGAAGACGCGATTATCGTTTCCGAGAGAATGGTGCAGAGTGACGCGTTTTCTTCAATTCACATCGATAATTATACGATCGATGTCCGCGAAACCAAACTGGGATCGGAAATGGTGACGTCTGACATTCCGAATATTTCCGAAGAAAAGTTAAAAAATCTTGATGCCGAAGGTGTAGTTAGAGTCGGGGCATTTGTGCAGTCCGGCGATATTTTGGTCGGTAAAATCACTCCAAAGGGTGAAACTGAATTGTCGGCTGAAGAAAAGCTGCTTAAAGCGATTTTCGGCGAGAAAGCAAGAGATGTCCGCGATACTTCACTCAGATTGGAACATGGCGAACAGGGTAAAGTGGTGGATGTGAAGATCTTTTCCGCGGAGAACGGCGACAAATTGTCTCCCGGTGTGATTAAAACGATTCAAGTATCAATCGCGACGCTGCGAAAGATTCAGGTCGGTGATAAATTGGCTGGCCGCCATGGAAACAAGGGTGTGATTTCGAGAGTGGTGGCAGTTGAGGATATGCCGTTTATGGAAGACGGGAAAACGATTGATATTATTTTGACTCCTCTTGGTATTGCTTCTCGTATGAACTTGGGCCAGATTTTGGAAACTCATTTGGGCCTAGCGGCGCATAAATTAGGTTATAAGGTCGCGACCCCAGTATTTGACGGAATAACGGAAACAACGATTAAAGAGGAACTGAAAAAAGCTGGATTCTCGGAGAGCGGCCAGATTACTTTGTATAATGGAAAAACCGGGGAGCAGTTTGATCATCAAGTGACGGTTGGTTATAACTATATGATTAAGTTGAATCATATGGTTGATGACAAGATTCACCAACGCTCAATCGGTCCTTACTCATTGATTACGCAGCAGCCGCTCGGTGGTAAGGCGCAGTTTGGCGGCCAGAGATTCGGTGAAATGGAAGTTTGGGCGCTTGAAGCTTACGGGGCAGCGCATACGTTGCAAGAAATTTTGACCATTAAGTCCGACGATGTTCTCGGACGCGCCAAGGCCTATGAATCAATTATCAAGGGTGAACCGATTCGCCGACTTAACGTGCCGGAATCGTTTAACGTGTTGATTCGAGAACTTAAAGGTCTGTGCCTTGAAGTGCAATTGCTCAAAAATGGGCTGGTGGTTGATTTTAAGGATGAGCCGGAAGAAGATCGCGAGAGAAAAGCTGAATTTAGGGTTGAGAAAAACATGGAATAAGCCATTTATAAAATAATCAATCACTAAATATATAATAATATGGGCGAAGCATTAAAAATAAGCGACTTTAATTCAATTAAATTGAAATTAGCCTCTCCTGATGATATCCGGTCATGGTCACACGGTGAAGTGTTGCGGCCGGAAACAATTAATTATCGGACGCAAAAACCGGAAAAGGACGGACTGTTTTGCGAAAAGATTTTTGGTCCGAGTAAAGATTGGGAGTGCTATTGCGGGAAATACAAAAAAATTCGATACAAAGGGATCGTGTGTGATAAGTGCGGGGTGGAGGTAACCAGATCGGTGGTTCGACGCCAACGCATGGGGCATATTAATTTATCGTCTCCGGTATCTCACATTTGGTTCTTGCGCGGCGTGCCGAGCAAAATCGGGTTGGTTTTGGATTTGTCGGTGCAAAAGCTGGAGAAGGTGATTTATTTTGCCAGTTTTATCGTGACCGAAGTTGATGAAGAAGCGAAAAAACAGGAAATGGAAAATTTGCGCAAAGAATTCGCGTCTCGAAACAAAGCGATTGAAGCCCAACATAAACAAAAATTAGAATCGCTGGATAAAAATACAGAATTAAACGGCAAGGACAAAAAGGCTCAAATGAAAGAAATTAATGATTGGCGCGCAGCCGAGGAAGCAGAGCTGCTTGAAATTTTTAATGAGTCGGAAAAGGATTTGCGGGAATTGAAACCATTGTCGATTATCTCAGAACAACAGTTTCATGAAATGTCGCTCAAATACGGCCATGTTTTTGATGCCGGAATCGGCGCTGAGGCGGTCCAAAAACTGCTCAAGGCTTTTGATGTTAAAGCGACGATTGAAGTTTTGAATCAGGAATTGAAAACCGATAAGACCGCGAGAAAAAAGAAATTGATCAATCGAGTTAAACTGCTCAAGAGTTTGGAAAATAATCATATTGATCCGGAATGGATGATTTTGGCTGCGGTACCGGTGATTCCGCCAGATTTGCGACCAATGGTTCCACTCGATGGCGGTCGATTTGCCACCAGCGATTTGAATGATTTGTATCGAAGAGTGATCAGCCGCAATAACCGATTGAAGCGTTTGCTTGAACTCAACGCACCGGAGGTGATTTGTCGCAACGAAAAACGGATGCTGCAGGAAGCAGTAGACGCGTTGATTGATAATTCGGCGCGCCATACCAAAACCACCACGGCTTCAACCGGCCAAAAAAGAAGTTTGAAGTCAATCGCAGACTATTTGAAAGGAAAGCAAGGACGGTTTCGCCAAAACTTACTTGGTAAGCGAATTGATTATTCCGGCCGAAGCGTTATTGTTGTCGGGCCACGGTTAAAATTGAATCAATGCGGTCTGCCAAAGCGGATGGCTTTGGAATTGTTTAAGCCATTTGTAATAAGTAAATTGATCAAAGGAGAATTCGTTCATAATATAAGAAGCGCCAATCGATTTATTGAAGCTGATAGACCGGAAGTGTGGGATATTTTGGAAGATATTATCACGGGCGCGCATGTAATGCTGAACCGGGCTCCGACATTGCATCGACTTGGTATTCAGGCGTTTAACCCGATTTTGATTGAGGGCAAGGCGATCCAGTTGCATCCGCTTGTTTGTTCGGCGTTTAACGCTGACTTTGACGGCGACCA
>DOZJ01000004.1:0-127005 GCA_003518055.1 Candidatus Falkowiibacteriota bacterium | reverse complement strand
GACTTTGACGGCGACCAAATGGCGGTTCATGTACCGTTGACGGAAGAAGCCAAGAGTGAAGCCAAAAATTTGATGCTGGCCACGCATAATTTGCTCAAACCGGCGACCGGAAATCCGATCACCACTCCGACTATGGATATGGTTTGGGGCAGCTATTATGTGACTCTCATGGACGAAAAAACATCAAACGTAAAGAATTTCACTGATATTGAGGAAGCCAAGCTGGCTTATGCTTTGAGAAAAATCACCCTTAGAGATAAGGTTCGGATTAGGGTGACGGACGAACCAAAGATTAGAGCCAAGTTAAAAGAAGACGTGGTGGAGACTTGTCTTGGACGTATTTTGTTTAATGAATTATTGCCGGAAAAGTTACCGTTTTATAACGAAGTTATTGATAAGAAAAAGATGGGATCCATCGTGAAATTGTGTTTGGAGCATTATGATTTTGACGAAGTGGCCGTGGTGCTCGACAAAATCAAGGAATTTGGCTTCAAACAATTAACCAAGTCCGGTTTTTCTTGGGGCATGGATGATACGCCTGAGGTTACCAAGAAGAAAGAGTTGGTTGAAGAGGGAAACCAAAAAATTGAACAAATTAATGAACAATATGAAATGGGATTGTTGACCCCGGATGAAAGATATACCAAGGTCATTGAGACTTGGACCGATATCAAAGATCGAGTGACTGAACAAACCAAAGGAGCGTTGAATCAAGACGGCCCGGTTTATACCATGATTAATGCCGGCGCCCGTGGTTCTTGGGGTCAGTTGACTCAGATGATGGGTATGAAGGGGCTCGTAACCAACCCGGCCGGTCAGATTATTGAATTGCCGGTCAAGGCTAACTTCCGTGAAGGATTTAATGTGTTGGAATATTATATTTCCAGTCATGGTTCGCGTAAAGGTTTGACTGATACCGCTCTTAGAACGGCTAATGCCGGTTATTTAACCCGACGTTTGGTTGACGTGGCTCAGGATGTGATCGTGGTTCAGGAAGATTGCGGTGATACTGATGGTAAATTATTCACCAAAACAGATAGTGAATCGATGAATCAAACATTGGTTGATCGGATAGTCGGCCGATTTGTGATGGCTGAAATTAAAAATCCTAAAACCGGTAAAGCCGTGGTGAAAAAAGGCGGAATCATTACGCAGGATGTGGCTCGGGAATTGGAACCGTTGGATATCCAAGAAGCGCGGGTACGATCAGTTTTGACCTGTAAATTACCTCGTGGTGTTTGCCGAAAATGTTACGGCTATGATTTGGCTTATAATGAGTTGGTAAAGATGGGTACGTCGGTCGGTATTATCGCGGCGCAGTCTATCGGTGAACCCGGTACCCAGTTGACTATGAGAACATTCCACACCGGTGGTGTGGCCGGAGGTGATGATATTACCCAAGGTTTGCCTCGCGTGGAAGAAATTTTTGAAGCGCGAACGCCAAAGAAGAAAGCGCTACTCAGTGAAGTCGGCGGCAAAGTGTCGGTGACGCAGCCAGAGCGCACAATCAAAGGACCAAAGGGAGATATTATCGCCAAGAGTTCATTTGGTGAAAAGATTGTGACTGTGAGCTATGAAGATAACGAAGACGAGGTGCACAAATTGGATCAAGTGGAGAAAATTAAAGTCAAAGATGGTGAAACGGTTAATGATGGCAGCACTCTATACATCAATCACGAAGGCAAGAAAATCAAGGCGAAAAAATCAGGATCCGTGTCTCTCGATGATAAGGAGTTGACCGTCAGTGGAAAAGTTGAGAAACAACAGCAATACGTGATTCCGGCTGGCACGGTTTTGTATGTAAAGGATGGCGAAACGATTGAAAAGGGCGCTCAACTTACCGAGGGTAGTTTGGATTTGGATCAATTATATAAGCTGCGGGGCCGAGAGGCGGTAGAGGAATACATTTTGAAGGAAATACAATACATCTACAAATCTCAAGGACAGCCGCTCAATGATAAACACGTTGAAATCGTCACGAAACAAATGTTTTCGCGCGTGTATGTGGTTGATTCCGGTGATACGAATTTGCTCGAGGGTGAAATTGTCGAATACAGTGAATTGATTGAGGAAAATGACAAGGCCAAAGCGGAAAAGGGAAAACAAGCGATTTCTGACCAAGTGTTCTTGGGTATTTCCAAGGTGTCTTTGTCAACCAAGAGTTTCTTGGCGGCGGCTTCGTTCCAAGAGACGGCTCGCGTATTGATTAACGCGGCGGTTACCGGCAAGGTGGATAAACTTGAAGGCCTCAAAGAAAATGTGATTATCGGCCGATTGATTCCAGCCGGAACCGGTTATAAAATCAATCAAATGATTGAAAAGGGTGAACCAGTAGATGAGATTCAGCCGGAGACAGCGGTTGAGGAAAAATAATAATAAAATCGAGTTATGAAAAAAAGCGTGACGAAAAATTTAATAATGTTTTTTGCCGCTTTGGTGGTCATTGCCGCTCTCTTTAGTTTGTATAATATTGATACCACGGAAATTCAGGAAATTGACGCGCAAAAACTGGTCCAAGAAATTAACGAAGAAAAGGTGGAAAAGGTGGTGATTCGCGGCAATGTGATCGAGGTGGCGTTGACTGACGGTACAAAACAAACACTGCAAAAAGAACCGATTGAATCTTTCTCCGAATTGGTTGACGGTTATGATGTCGCGCCGGAAAAGCTGGCCTTATTTTCACGAGAGGTAAAAGATGAAGAGGGAATGGCTTTGTTTATGAAAAGCGTTTTACCGATTATTTTACCATTCATTTTGATTGTGGCCTTTTTCTGGTTTATGTTTCGTCAAGTACAAGGAGCGAATAAAAGCGCCATGAGTTTCGGTCAGAGTCGAGCGCGAGAAATGAAACCGGGCGGCCGACCGGCTATAACATTCAAGGATGTGGCGGGTGTGAAAGAGGCCAAGATAGAATTGGAAGAAATCGTGGAATTTTTGAAAACACCTAAAAAGTTTGTGGCTTTGGGCGCGAAAATTCCCAAAGGGGTTTTGCTCGTTGGGCCTCCGGGCACGGGTAAAACATTGTTGGCTAAGGCAATTGCAGGTGAAGCCAATGTGCCGTTTTATAGCATTTCAGGATCGGAGTTTGTAGAAATGTTTGTCGGCGTGGGGGCTTCTCGCGTGAGAGATTTGTTCAGAAAAGCCAAGAAAAATGCGCCAGCCATTGTGTTTGTCGATGAAATTGACGCGGTTGGGCGGCAAAGAGGAGCTGGTCTAGGCGGATCTCATGATGAGCGGGAACAAACATTAAACCAGATTTTAACGGAAATGGATGGATTTGAAGTCCATACCAACGTAATCGTGATTGCCGCCACGAATCGACCGGATGTTTTGGATCCGGCGTTGCTTCGTCCGGGACGGTTTGACCGCCGAGTGGTTTTGGATCTGCCGGATATCAATGATCGTGAGGAAATATTAAAGGTTCATGTCCGCAATAAACCGCTTGAAAAAGGAGTGGAAATGAGACCGGTCGCGGAGCGAACTCCGGGATTTTCCGGTGCAGATTTGGAAAATGTTCTTAACGAGGCGGCTATTTTGGCGGCGCGGCAAGACAAAAAACGGATCTCATTACATCATATTTTAGACAGTATTGAAAAGGTGATGCTTGGGCCGGAACGCAAGAGCCATGTTTTGTCGCCGGAAGAAAAGAAAGTTACGGCGTATCATGAAGCCGGGCACGCGCTGGTGGCGCATATGTTGCCGCACGCTGATCCGGTGCATAAAGTATCAATTATTTCCCGCGGACACGCGGCCGGATACACGCTCAGTATGCCGGAGAGTGATAAATATTTACATAAAAAATCCGAGTTTATTGCTGATTTGGCGGTGCTCTTGGCCGGACATACCACGGAAAAAGAAATATTCGGTGAAGTGACAACCGGCGCGTCCAATGATTTGGAAAAGGCGACCAATACCGCCAGAAAACTCATTACCCGGTATGGCATGAGTGATAAACTGGTTCCACGGATTTACGGTGAAAAAGAAGAGTTGGTGTTTTTGGGTAAGGATATTAGAGAGCAGCGAAATTATTCGGAAAACGTAGCGGAAATCATTGATCATGAAATTGACAGCCTCATATCTGCAGCCGTAGACACGGCGCGAAAAATTATTACCGATAATAAAGGACTGTTGGAAGAGATTGTAAAAACGTTGCTGGAAAAAGAAACGATTGAAAAAGCAGCGTTTGAAGCAATTGTCGGAAAAAAGAAAGGGATTGAGGGGATAAAAGAACAACCGGAAAAGCAAACAGAAGTCAAAGAGACGATGGTTGATGACATTAAGGGAGTGTAATATTGTTAATATATTGAAATTCCGGCGCAAGCCGGTTTTTCGTTTTCCACAATTTTTTCTTTTATTTTGCAAATTGTGATATAATTTAAGTTGAAATAAAGAATTTTTGAACAGTGAATTATGGAACCGTTTTATCGCACAATTTTCAAGCGGGCGTGGAATATTTCATGGAAGCACAAGTGGCTGTGGTTTTTTGGTTTTTTTGCCACGTTCCTCGGTAATGGAACTTTTTATGAAGCCATTGCACGCAGTTTCTCACACATGTCAGAAGGGCGCAGTATTTATTATACTTTGCGCGAATATGTTAACACCGGTATTTTCAGTACTTTCTCCTGGTCGAAAATGTTGGATTTATGGCAAAAGGATAATGTGGGATTCGGGTTGTCTGTTTTTGTTATGCTTATTTTATTAGCGCTAGCGGCTACGGTGATCATCTTGGCGATTGTGTCACAGGTTGGTTTGGTGCGATCAGCCATCGGATTGGATGAACATAAAAAAATCGGGTTTAAACAGGCGTTTCATCTTGGGGTTGAAAAATTTTGGCCGGTTTTCGGCATGAACGTGGTGACTCGGGTGGTGATGTTCGGCATTGTATTATTCTTGGCATTTGTTGTTTCAATGCTGTTGGTCAATGCCAACTGGATAAATTATATCTTATATATTGTTTCATTTATTTTGCTTTTGATTGCCGGTATAATAATATATTTTGTCTCAATTTATGCTACGGCGTTTATTGTGCTCAGGCATAAAAACATCAGAACATCGTTGATTTATGCTTGGCATTTATTTAAAAATAATGTGCTTTTGAATTTGGAAGTCGGGTTTTTATTGTTTGTAATTAATATTTTGGTGGGGATGGCGGCGGTGATCTTGGCAGTTTTTGCGCTGTCGCCATTTATTTTACTATATCTGTTGATGATTTTGTTGTCAGTGGATGCCGGTTTGTGGATTTTGTCGTCCACGGTGATTGTTTTAATGGTGGTAATTTTAATTCTCACCGGATCCTGGTTTACAGCTTTTCAAATTTCTGTTTGGTCGATTTTATTTGAAGAGTTGGCCTTAAATCGAGGCCACTCAAAATTGATTCGATTGATTGAACGGGCTTTACCCAAACACCGGAAAGGTCGGCGAACTCGTCGAACTTAAAGAGGCTTAACAAGTCAATGGGGGTACTGGCTTTATTCCGCATGTCTTATCCCAAATAGGGATAAAACAAAAACAAAAACGAAACACGCAGCTCAGAAGGCGGTGTGTTTTGTTTTTGTTGGGTGGGGGGCGGGTTTATTGATAGTGATTGACAAAGGCATTTGGATGTATTAATCTAAGAAATTCATCACCAAAGGAGGGCTGAAGATGGCGGCATCAATTAGGAATTTTCAATCAGGGGTGCTGGTCCAAGAAACGGTAGGTGAGCAGATTGTTCATGAGGCCGATGATGATATGCTGCAGATTTTCCAAGGGATATTTTCGATTGTGACGGTTATTCCCGGAGAATTTACACTGGATATGATTCGGCATGATTTTGAGCCCGGGCAAAAGTATTGGTATCTAGTGGGTTTGAGAGATAACAATTTGTTTTGGGTGAAATTTTTTACTGAGGCGGATTTACAGGATAAAGAAACTTGGGCTCAGGCTGTTTATGATCATGTGATTAATTTTTTGTCTGAGACAAAAAGAATTTGGTTCCCGAGCCGTAGCCGAGAACGATGGCTGACCAAGCGACTTAGAAGCCAATTGTTGGCTCTGATCAATATTCTGGGTGCGGTGCCTACAAGGGTAAAATTGAGCGAGGTTGAATCAGCGAAGAAATCACGATTGGTTCAGATTGCGAAGTTATTTTTAGCCCAGTCTTTTGCGTCGCGATATGAAAGAGATGATTTTTATTCAAAATTTGAAGAATTGAAGCAGCTGCTGAAACAGGAATTTGATTTGGAAATAAATTAAAAAACAGCTTGAAACAAAGCTGTCTTTTTTGCGCAATAAGATTTATTTTTTGTTAACTTTGACGATTTTGTAAATATGACGAATGACTTTTTGGCCGGGGCGAGAATAAACCCAATGACCCAGTATTTCCAATGATTTTGGGATCAGATTTTCAGCTGAAAATCTGTATCGGAATCGGGGCAGGGTTATTTCCGGCAAGATTAAAATAATTTCACCAGCTGTTTTTAATACGGAGGCGAATTGATCAAAAACGGTTTGGTAAAGCTGGGTGAGGTCTGAAATATTATGATCTAATTCATCCGGTGTTTCTCGGCCGGTCAGAGCCAAACCCAGATAAGGTTCAGTGACAATGGCTGAAATTGAGTTTGGTTTGAGGTTGGTGGATATGGCGGCAGCGTCGGCAGCCTTGACTGTATGAGTAAAGTTTAATTGGTGGCGGTCACGAACCCAATCAAGGTTGGTGATGGTATCGTCGACGGCTTTGGCTGAGAGGTCAGAGCCATTGAGATTGGAAAATCCAGCTAGGCCGGCCATCATCAGAATGGTCCCAGAACCGCAGAATGGATCATAAATAGAATCAGTTTTATCGGAGAGAAGATTTAACATGATTTGGGCTACCTTGGGCGGCAGCATACCGGACTTATCATCAAAAGCCGGCCGTTTGTAATCAATATTAGAATAAAAAATGAAGTTTTGAACTGCCAAGGTTTGACCGATTTGAATTCGGCCATCGAGGTAAAATAGGTTGAAGTCGAAACCGTCTTTTTGGTCGAGTTTATTTTTATGAATGACCACGCTTGAGAGCGTCGATTCACGACTGGTGACAAATCGGCACGTCAAGCCACTGTCTTTTAAGGCATTTTTGATGGTCAAACCAAGTTTGGTTAAGTCGGTCTCACGATTGTACGCGTTCAACCCGAAGCGAATCTTACCAGTTCCCGAGTGGTTAATTAAGATTTGAAATAAGGTTTTTTGTAATTTGTCCGAGGGGCTGTCGGCAATAATTTCGCCATATTTGATCGCGCCTCCAAGACGGGTCAAAAATTTATCCGGCAAAGGGGTGGTGGTCTCTAACAGAAGAAAATTTTCGCGGCGAGAAGTTATTGAAAATGAAAAATGTTCGCGGGTGAGAATCGAGGTTAATTCAGCTTGTGACAGCTCCGGATGTGAGCCAAAAATAAAGAAGTAGGTCATAACGTATAAAAAGTTAAGCTTACCAACTCAGTTTGTCGATAGGCAAACGTATATGGAATGTGATTAAGAAAGACGAAATACTATAAGAATATTATACCTGAACGCAATAATAACAAAAGGCTGCGATGTTGCTTCTTGTCTCCTTGATCCAGCCTCTCTCGATGGGCTGGATTAATGTAGAGGGGAGAACTGACTCAAAGAAGCAAAAGCACAGCCTCTTGTCATCATCGATTGGATGATTGAGCTAATTTATCATAAATTTATTTATTTGTCAATAGACACAGCTTGAGAAAAAAAACTGCGGTGGCAGTTTTTTGATTTTAGGTTTTTGATGGCAGATCCCAGCCTAGGCCGCGAAAACGAATCACATTGTGATAAAACATGATTGGAAATCGGACAAAACAGAAGTGGAACGGTCGCTGCATGTAGATGTAAACTTTGATCGCGCGAACGATGATACCGGTTTCAAGATAAGTGAGATAGTGATCATAGCGGCCGGCGATAATCGCAGAGCAAAAAATAATAAAACACAGAAAGACTACAAGATTGAAGCGTATCAAAATAGGCCAGATCGACAGGGGAGCTGATGTCATAATGCCACTGAGCCAACAAAGAAAGAGAAAAATGTTGACGAAAAAAAGCCCAATCAGCGAATGACACAAGGTGATCCGCCAATAAAAATTGATCATGGTTTCAAGGGGTTTGAGCGGCGGCATGGGTGACTCCTGCGTTTTGGTTAGGACGACAATAAAGATTATCATTTGAGATGATAATTGTCAATTGGAGGTAAAAATAAAAGGTTTTTTTGGCTAAAAATTGACACGATGATAAATTTACGATAGAATGTTGATATTATGAATATTACTGAATTAGCCCGAAAATTGAGAACAACGACTGATGAGCTCAAAGAAAAATTGCCGGCGATGGGTTTTGATATTGGCCGAAAAGCGATAAAGGTGGATGACCGCCTGGCTGGCAGGATTATGAGAGCGTGGAATGAATATTTATACCGGCTGGAACAAGAAAAAGCGTATCGCCGAACCAAGGATATTGAAGGCAAAGACAAGGAACAAGAGCGCGGGGAAGTAAAGATTCCGCCGGTATTGACTGTTAGGGATTTCGCCACTATTTTGGATTTGCCGGTAACTGAGGTGATAAGAGAGCTGATGCGCAGCGGCGTAATGGCTACCTTGAATCAGCGAATTGATTATGATACGGCCGCGATTGTCGCGTCAGATTTGGGGTATGCGCCTGTTGAGCAAAAGGTGGATGAAGTATTGGAACTGGAAAAAGATAAAAAAGTGAGAGATATAATGGAAAAGGCTGAAAATTTGGTGCCAAGACCGCCGGTAATCGTGGTGATGGGGCATGTTGATCATGGTAAAACCAAATTGCTCGACGTGATTCGGAGCACTGATGTCGTTGCCGGTGAAGCGGGCGGTATTACTCAGCATATCGGCGCTTATCAAATTGAACGCAACGGACAAAAAATTACTTTTATTGATACACCGGGCCATGAAGCCTTTTCGGCGATGAGATCTCGTGGCGCCAAGGTGGCGGATATTGCGATTTTGATTGTAGCGGCCAATGACGGGGTCAAACCGCAGACGATTGAGGCGCAGAAAATCGCTGAAGCGGCCGGTATTCCGATTGTGGTGGCGATAAATAAAGTTGATTTGCCGGAAGCGAATGTCGAAAAAACCAAGCAGGAATTGGCGCAGCATAATTTGCTGTGTGAAGATTGGGGCGGGAAAATTGTTTGTGTGCCAATTTCGGCCAAGCAAAAGCAAAATATTGACTCTCTTCTGGATCAGGTACTCTTGGTGGCTGAAATGGAGGCCAAAAAAATCGTGGCTAATCCCGATGGTGAAATCGTCGGTACGGTTGTCGAATCAAATGTAGATAAAACCGTGGGGCCGGTGGCGACGGTTTTGGTCAAAAATGGAACGCTCAGAAAAGGCGATCAGGTTTTGGTCGATGGTAATTATTATGGAAAAATCAGAACCATGAAAAATTATTTGGGTCAAGAGATTCAAACCGCTGGTCCTTCGACTCCGGCTCGGATTGTCGGTCTCAAAGCGGCGCCCGAGGTGGGGGATGTGGTTGAGGTGACGGAAGGAAAAGTGAAAAAGATAAAATCATACAAATTGGATAAAAAAGATAAAGGCCAGCATTCAAGAGTGGCGGAAAAGATTGATGACGATGATAGTGATGACAAGGCCAAATTAAATATAATTTTGCGCAGTGATGTTTTGGGATCGCAGGAAGCAATTATTGAGGCGCTGGAAAAATTGAATTCCAATCAAGTCAAAATAAAATTTGTTTCTACTGGACTCGGCAACGTCACTGAAAGTGATGTGCTCAGCGCTCACGCGACTGAGGCGATGTTGATTGGATTTGGTGTTTTGGTGTCTCCGCGGGCGGCGTCATTGGTTCAGGAAAAGGGCGTTAACGTGAAAACCTATAAAATTATTTATGAATTGATTGACGCGGTAAAAGCAAGACTGAATGAGATTATCAAACCGGAAATTATCAGAGAAGATCTGGGCCGAGTTGAAGTGATTAAAATATTTAAAAAAGGTGACAACTCAATGGTGGTCGGCGGTCGCGTGGTCAGCGGTAAAGTGGAAAAAAACACCCAAGCGGCGGTATTGCGAGCCGATGAATTTGTGGTTAAAGGCAAAATTATTGAACTTAAAATTGGCAAGCAAGCGGTAACCGACGTGATGAAGGGCCAAGAGTGCGGCCTGGAATTTGTCGGCCAGCCGGTAATACAAGAGGGTGATATTTTGGATGTATATACGGAAAGAGAAGTGAAGCGATTTGTTTAGTTTTGGTTGCTCGCGTGTAATAGATTGCTGCGACTGACGGGTCGGCAGGCCGTTGCTGCGTACTTCACGCGATATAACAAAATAAAAAGTGGCAACAGAGGCTGCTTTCTTGATAGTTTTAGCTCAATTGAAAATGGTTTTGGCTGGAATTTAAGAATGATGAATTATCCCCATAACTCTGCATTTGACAGGGTTTTTTGATTGGTGTAATTTGAATAGTGTAATACAATGTAATACACTTTATTATGAGATGTGTAGTAACAATATCGTTGTCAGATGATTTGTGTGTTGAGGTTGAAAAACAAATGAAGAAGCATAAATTTGAAAATAAAAGCGAATTCATTCGTCATATTTTGAGGTTTTGGATTAATAATAATGAAGAAAATAAATAAGCTATTAGCGGATAGCTGTTAGCTTTTAGGTTAAACTACAAGCTACAAGCTGCAAGCTACAAGCTATACGTATGGAAATCAAATTTACAGATGCGAATTTTGACGCAGAGGTTAAAAATTATACTGATGGCCCAGTCTTGGTCGATTTTTTTGCTCCATGGTGCGGGCCGTGTCAGATGATGGCGCCGATAATTGAAGAATTGGCTAACGAGGTGGCCGGTACCGGTATTAAAGTGGGAAAATTGAATGTTGATGAGGAGCAGGCCAAGGCGCAGGATTACGGAGTCATGAGTATTCCGACAATTATCATTTTCAAAAATGGACAAGCGCAAGAAACTTTGGTAGGGGTGCAAGATAAGGATTCATTAAAGCAGAAGCTGGAAAGTTTGAAGTAGTGGGTGGAAAATAAAGAGATTGAGTGAATTTAGATATTAAGAGATTGAGTATGATGAAAACTTTTGCTTAATTAACTTAATCTCTTATTCCTCTCAATTCTCTATATAAATATGGACAAATACGATGTAATAATAATTGGCGGTGCGTGCGCTGGGATGAGCGCGGCGTTGTACACTTCGAGACGGGCGCTTAAAACGCTGGTGGTTACAACCACAATCGGCGGACAGCTTGCGTTGACGACGGAGGTGGAAAATTATCCCGGGATTTTATCGGTCACAGGGCCGGAGTTGGCACGAAAATTAAAAGAGCAAGCGGAAAAGTCCGGAGCAATGATTAAAATTGGTCAAGCGCTGGATGTTATTAAGGCTGAAGATGGATATGTGATAAAAACCAGTATCGGTGACTTTGAAGCCAAAGCCGTTATTTTGGCGTTTGGTTTGAAACAAAGACAGATTGGCGTCCCGGGGGAAAAAGAGCTTACCGGTCGAGGGGTGGCCTATTGCGCCACTTGCGACGCGCCATTTTTTAAGAATAAAAAAGTGGGGGTGGTCGGCGGCGGGAATTCGGCGTTTGATGCGGCGGAGTATTTGTCTCGGATCGCCAGCGAAGTGCATTTGTTTGTCCGGTCGGATAAATATCGCGCTGAGCAGACGTTGGTTAACGCGGTTCAGCAGGCGAAAAATATTGTTATTCACAATTATACGGATATCAAAGAATTTATTGGCTCAAATAAATTGGAAAAGGTGATGCTGGTTAATAATCAGTCGAATGAAAAATCAGAATTGGCACTTGACGGCGTATTTATTGAAATTGGCTGGGAAAGTCAGACCAAGAAAATTGGCGGAGTCGCTGATTTGGTTAAACTTGACGAGCGTGGATATGTGGTGGTCGATAATCAAAGCCGGACGTCAACACCGGGGATTTACGCGGCCGGAGATGTGACTGATACACCATTCAAACAGGCGGTAATTTCAGCCGGTGAGGGCGCGAAAGCGGCAATGTCAGCGGCAAAATATCTTCAGCAGCTAACAGGGGTGGGTGGCTCTGAGGAATTGAGGCCTGATTGGGTTAATGCCAAAAGAAAATAAAATAAACAATATGAACTCCGCAGCGTATTTAGTACAAGCCAAGAAAATTCTAGCTGATACAGGCTTTAAGATTACGGATAATTTTTCGGATCAAAGTTCAAGGGCCGCTACTCCGTTATTGGCAACGAATAAGACTCGGGTATTGGGAATTTTTCCGGTCGTTGATTATGTTCAGTTTTTGGATTTAACTGGCAAAGAATCGGACGTTGATTTGTTAATGAACTCTCACAACAGTTTGCGCGCTTATGTTGATGCGACAATAAAGACACCAAAAATGTGGCGATTGTCCGTGCCGAATGTGATGACGGTTGGATTATCGCCCAATGATTTTGATTCGACGGTGATGGAATCGGTGGCGAGATCGACACACATTAAGAGCGGGGGTGAAAAGCATTCTTTGTATTTGGTCCAGTTGACCGCCGGCAGGGTTTATTCTCAGGATAAACAGCAAATAACAGGCCGAGATGCATTGTCCGGATTGCAGTTAAAAATGACGCCAGAGAGAGTTGACCCAACTAATCGTGGTTATAATTTAATCCGTGAATTAACTGATAATATTTTTAATCAATAATATGACCCCTTTTGACAATGCGATGCGGCAGCTGAATACGGCCGCGGATCTGATGAAGTTGGATTTTAATTTGGTCCATTTGCTGGAAAAACCGGATCGGACTATACAGGTCAAGGTTCCGGTGCGGATGGATGATGGTACGATCAGAGTGTTTGATGGGTACCGAGTGCAGTATGATAATACGCTTGGGCCATATAAAGGCGGTTTGCGTTACTTCCCGTCAGTTGATTTGGATGAAGTTAAAGCATTGGCATTTTGGATGACGATAAAAACAGCGGTCGTGGGAATTCCAATGGGCGGCGGCAAGGGTGGGATTACAGTTGATCCGAAAACATTGTCAGTCGGAGAGTTGGAACGCATGACCCGGATGTTTACTCGGGCCATAGCGCCATATATTGGATCCAAAATTGATGTTCCAGCGCCGGATGTGTATACAAACAGCCAGATTATGGCATGGGTCGTGGATGAATTTATAAAAGTTAAAGGTCAAAAAGATTTGGGCGTTGTCACCGGAAAACCGATTGAACTCGGGGGCTCTAAAGGCAGAGATCGCGCGACGGCCATGGGTGGTTTTTATGTGTTGAAGGCAATTGCGGATAAAGTATTTAATCAAGATTTAACAACGCTTCGGGTCGCGATTCAGGGATTTGGCAATGCCGGATCGGTGATGGCTGATTTGGTTGCCGAAGCTGGAATGAAAATCGTGGCGCTTTCTGATTCTAAAGGCGGAATATATAAGACCGAGGGCTTGGATTTGAATGAAGTGAAAAAAGTTAAAGAAGAAAAAGGTACAGTGATGGAATTGGCCGACGGTCAAAAAATTTCCAACGAAGAATTGCTAGAGTCTGATGTTGATATTTTGATTCCAGCAGCGTTGGAAAATCAAATCACCGAGGATAATGCCGCTAATATCAAAGCCAAGGTAGTGTTGGAACTTGCCAATGGACCGACGACTCCGGAGGCGGATGACATCATGAAAAAGATGGGGATATTTGTGGTGCCGGATGTGCTAGCCAATGCCGGAGGGGTAACGGTTAGCTACTTTGAATGGCAGCAAAATCAAGACGATAAATATTGGACTGAGGATGAAGTTTTTGCTAAATTAAGAGAGAAAATGGCTGAATCTTTTGAGGCGGTGTGGAATACGGCGCAGGAATATCAGGTTCCCCTAAGGACGGCGGCATTTGTTGGGGCGCTGAAGAGGATCACCGATAAAATGGATTTATCCAGTATATAGTTGCCCCCTCAGGGATAATTTGTTATAATTAAGGCAAAGGTCAAGAGTAACATTAAATTAACTAATAAATCTATTTATTTTTATGCCAAGAAAAGCCAATCCAGCTTTGCTGAAGCCATACAAACTGTCCGCGGATCTCGAGGCGGTTGTGGGCAAGGGACCATTGCCACGATCACAAGTGGTCAAAAAATTGTGGGAATACATTAAGAAAAACAATTTGCAAAATCCAGCGAACAAACGAAATATTATTGCTGATGATAAGCTTCTGAAAGTGTTTGGCGGAAAGAAGGAAGTCAACATGTTTGAAATGACTAAACTGGTAAGTAAACACCTGACATAATTAAAAAAACAAGAACTCCGCGCAAGCGGGGTTTTTGATTTTTTGTGATAATTATTCTTATGTTTTAGTGTGAGTTGTAAGTGTTGACAAGGGGGAAGTTTTTTTGTATCATTGTGGGTCAAAACCAAATGGAGGCGAGAATGAAAATAAAACTCGTAAAATGCCGGACTGAACATTGTTTGCTGCGGGCGGTAATGTTTGGAGATGGATATTGTGAAGTGTGTGCGTTGATCCGTAAATTGAAACCATTGTCGGTGAAAGAAACGGTTCAGAGGCTTAGAGATGGGGCCGCGTATGACTTGACACCGAAACAAATTGATTCTCCGACTGGAAAAGAAGTTTCGAAGCGACAAGGGGTTCGTCAACTAGCTGTTTTGAATTCAAGGTCTGAACCGAAACATGAAATTGATGATCAAGAAGCGAAGATTTTTCACGTTAATCATTTCCAACGAGCTGAAATCAGTTTGGAGAAAAGACCGCGAAAAAAGAAATTACCGGGAACGGTTTCAACCGCTATTGTGAAGCGGGACATGCGTTTTATGATAACGGTTAACCTGAAAGAGGGTTCTAGGGTTAAGTCAAAGAAATTATGCCGGGAGCGGCTATGCGTTAAGTTGGCGGTGCCGGGTTTTGACGGTTGGTGCGTGGCCTGCGGACGAAAGCATGGCATCACAATTCGCAGCAATCGGCTGTGTAAAGAATTCGGGTGTGATAAATTGGCCAGAAAATCATGGCAAGGGTATTGCATCAGGCATGGTAGAGCTCATGGTATTCTTGGGCTATTACATACCCCATGCAGTACGCCCGGATGTTTGAAGGAAGCCAGGGCCGGGCTAAAAGGATATTGCATTCAGTGCGCCAAAGATAACAAGATTATTGTGATTTCCAGCCGAAAGAAATGCAAGGTTAAAGGCTGCGATAAAAAGATTGCGATGGGAGGCAAGGGATATTGTCGAGGCTGCGCCATTAAACATCGGGTTCATATTCCTAAACCGTTGTGTAAAGAACCCGGATGCCAAAAAAGGCCTAAACCGGGTTTTGGGGGCTATTGCATCAAATGCGGCCGCAGTCACGGTTTCAACCGAGTGAGTTCTCCGGTCTGTAAAGAGCCTGGGTGTGTCAAAAAGGCGCAAACCGGCTATTATGGATACTGTCGGACGTGTGGGAAGAAATATGGTTATTATGTGAGTAAGGCTAAAACGAAGTAAAACTTCGTTTTTTTTGTAATTTTAGCCAGAGTGTTCCCTTGACTTTATTTTATAATTGTGATAACGTTGGGTGTCTGGTGATAGCGAATGTGTCTTTATAAGCGTTTAGCGGTTAGCGCCTGCCTGCCCCTGACAATTGGCATGCAGGGATAGCGTTTAGATATAGGATGTTCTATTATCAACAATGAACGGAGCGGACAAATCAACGAGTGTCAAAAAGACGATTAGTGCATCGTCCACTATAAAATTATTTGAGATTGAATGTAGTCTTGGGTAATCGTGGACGATTGAACCGCTGTTAAAACGGAAGACCCAGTGTCCACGGTTGCCTTTTTTCTCATGGAGTTTACAAAGTGAGAGTTGTAGTTTTTGTAAAATAGTTTATTTACCCACGCACTAGAGCAGAGCTCAGTGCGGCCTGCCTGCCGGTAGGCAGGGGCAGGCAAAAGCTATGCAGTTAATTTGTAAAAATGCAGGAGAAAGGTGAGGAGGACGAGAAGGCCGTTGTTTTTACGGATGGGGTAGTGTTCTCTTCACCGTTTGAGATTCAATGCAGTCTCGGGCAAGAGCGGACGTGATTTGGAACGTCAATGTGACGAAAGACGCGTTGTTTGCTCTTGCCTTTTTTCTCATGGGGTTAACTATAACTACCCGCCTACATCAACTCCCTACGCTGTAGCTTTGGGAGTCAGGAGATTTCGGCGGGCAGGCGGAAGTAACAAACAGTAGTTAAAAACAGGAGAAAGGTGGGGAGGACGATCGATGCGATGTTAATACGAGTTGCTCTTTGTTCTCCCCACCACTTGAGATTCAATGCAGTCTCGGGCAAGAGCGAACGTTCGTGTTGATGTGTAGCACGACTCGTTGTTTGTTTGTTCTTGTCCCCTTTTCTCATGGGTTTTACAAAATGAGAGTAGTAGTTTTTGTAAAACAGTTTATTTACCCACGCACTAGAGCAGAGCTCAGTGAGTGGCAGGCAAAAGCAACGTAGTTAATTTGTAAAAAACAAGAGAAAGGTGGGGAGGACGAAGAACGACGTGTGGAAAACGATCATGCTCGTGTTCTCCCCACCGATTGAGATTCAATGAAGCCTCGGGCAAGGGCGGACGTACGACAACATGCCAAACGCGAGTAGCTGCATGTTCGCTTTTGCCCTTTTTCTTATGGGTTTTACAAATATTGAGAGTGTAGTTTTTGTAAAAAATATATTTTACAAAAATTTGGCTACAATTTTGTAAAAAACAGGAGAAAGGTGGGGAGGACGAGCTGGAGGATGTCAATGTGTTGACGAATTAGTCTATGTCGCTCCCCACCACTTGAGATTCAATGTATTCTCGGGCAAGAGCGGACGATGGGGTCGGTGTTGAAAATAACGACCGAGCGTCTGTCTTCTTTTGCCCCTTTTCTCATGGATTTTACAAATATTGAGAGTGTAGTTTTTGTAAAAGATATATTTTACAAAAATTTGGCTACAATTTTGTAAAAAACAGGAGAAAGGTGGGGAGGACGAGGAAACGCTTGTTCTCAAACGAAGCGGATGATGTTTTCCCCACCACTTGAGATTCAATGTAGTCTCGGGCAAGAGCGGACGAAGGGATGGTTGTCTAAAGACGAGGACACGTGTGTTTACTCTTGCCCCTTTTCTCTTGGGGTTAACTTTAACAGCGGAAATATGAAGGCTGAAAGTTAAAATTAGGAGAAAGGCGAACTTTAACAATTCAATGTCCGGAAACGGACGGGATCGAACCCACAATGTCCTCTTAGAGGACGGGCATGGAGGTACAATGGCTACTCGATATATTGGAATCAGGCATCGGGTCAAGCGAACAGCTGAGGGTGAAGCCAAACCGACGCAGGTTTGTGTGATTGTTGATGGTGAATCAACTATGTATGATTTGGCGACTGAAACCGATGAATTGGATTGGATGCTCGGACGTTTTCCCCGGAGTTGGAGATTGGCAGTCAAGAATCAGGATGAAATGCTGATTGAAGAATTGAAGCAGAGTCGCCAGCATCATCTGAACTGGAAGAAGATCCGTAAGAATCAGGATCAGGAAGAGTTGGAGGCGACAAATTTTGTGGAGAAGGTTGCAAGAGCAATGTGTGTGTTGGAAATTCCGGATAAAGTGGAGGGCTTTGAGGCTGGCGATCAGGTTTGTATGACTCTTGGTGGGTCAGGTGACCGATTTGCTTTTGCTCTGTCGCGGCGGGCTGAAGAGCTTGGCGCCGGAACCAAGGTGATGCGGGTAAAGCCTGCTGTTTTTAAGGATGTTCGCGAAAGACTGCAACGAAATAAGGATAATGATGCAGGTCTGCTAGCGGAAATGCATCAGCATACGAATGATCTTTATTTGACGGAGCGACGTGATCGCGATCTGATCAAGTTGGTGGAAGTTTGGCGAAATCGAATTGAAGCCATGAAAGCTAGAATCGGATCGGAGCAGAGATTGCGGTCGCATCTGATTGGCAAGATTTTCTGTTCAGAAGAAGGTAAGTATCCTGAAGGTGCAATTGAAGTGCAGTATGAATATCAGCGGAGCAATGACAAGGTTGTTAGCGCTCTGGAGGAAGAAGAAAAACAGCGCGAACGGGAAGTGGTCAAGGTTTTGAACGGTTTGGATGTATATAATGAATTGTTCAAGCCGGTAAAGGGATTGGGGCATTTGATTTCGGCTAGAATTATTGTGGCTGTGGGTGATATCCGTCGGTTTGCTACGGCTGCCAAATTGAAAGCTTTTATTGGCGCTCATGTTAAGCGTGGCGGTATGTATGGCGAACCAATTCCCAGACTGCAGTTTCCACGTAAACGTAGCGGTGAAGTAGCAAATTGGCAAAGTGATGGACGCCAGGCGATTTATTTGCTGGTTGACCAGTTTAACCGGAATCCGGATTCGCCATGGGGATTGAAACTTCGCGAATACAAGGTGAAGTTCCGTGAGAAGCATGGGCAAAAGGAACCGGTTAAGGTCAGAGCGGGTTTGGTGGATGCTTATCGAGCTGTTGAGCAATGGTTTTTGGAAGCCGGTTTGGAAGATTCGGTGATGGGATACCGTGAAATTGGAAGTTATGAAACTTTTAAGCAGTGGGTCGATGATGGAATGCATAAGCTCGTATATATGAAAGAAGCGGTTGAGCACAGAAGAATTGATATTGAGCCGAGTTCACTGGTGGATATTAATGATCTTCGGTCTAGGATTGCTGCATTGAAGCCAAAGGATGAAGGTGCTATGACGATTGTGTATTCGGATGGGCACATTCATAGGATGGCCAGTCAGCGTACGGGCACAAAGTTTGTGGAATGGCTGTGGCGCGAGTGGACGCGGTTCGAAGAACGAAACAAGCAGGTACCGAAGGCGGCTTAGGAAAATACCGGAGACGAAGAGGGCCGTGACAATAGTCGTAACCGACCGTGTCTCCGGAGCCAATTGATAAGATGACATAGTTACTCGAAACGGACAGTCGATTGTTCTGATGAGGACGAAACTGGGACTGTTTCGAGTCTCTATTGGGTATGCTTTAAATTGTCCTGGATTTCTGAATTTAATATAATAAGAACTCAGGACGAAGAGTTGGTTGTTTTCAACGAAGAAGTTGATGTCTTGAGTTCCTGAGTTTGTCTAGCATAAAAGCTTGGGACGTCGCCTCGCCTGTCAATGGACGATCCCACCGCTGTCCCAAGAAGTAATGGTGTTGTTGGAGATTGGTCGGGTAAAGCCTAGAACGAACCCAGCGCTGTTTGAAAAAACGATTGGCGGGGTGTTCTGGGTTTCAGTTTTTATAAACCTAAGACGGTGAAGTAGATATTCTCATAACGAGGACGATTATGTCTTGGGTTTCCTGAATGCTGGGGACGAATGGGGGTATGTCTCAGACGTGAGGCATGGTGTCCCTGGTTGTTTATTAGAACGAAGTAAAAACTTCGTTTTTTTGATTGTTTCTGTTAATATAATGATGTATGGATTACTTATACGAACAAGAATTGGTTAAAAATGGCTACAAATATATTTGTGGCATTGACGAGGCTGGGCGGGGACCGCTGGCTGGACCATTGGTGGCGGCGGCAGTGATTTTGGATCCGGATCGGATCGCGGTTTTTGAGTCACTCAAAGAATCAAAAAGTGTGACTGAGAAGAATCGGGAAAAATTGTTTGATGTGGTTTGCGACAATGTCGCGGCGTGGTCGATTGGAGTGGTGACCAGTCGAGAATTGGATAAACACGGTTTGGGCTTTGCCAACAAAATCGCCATGAAACGAGCGTGGGAGTATTTAGGTATTAAACCGGATTATATTTTATATGATTATATGGCCGGGCTGCATTTTGCCACGCCGGCCAAAGGCATTAAAAAAGGCGATAAGAATATTATGTCGATAGCGGCGGCGTCGATTATAGCCAAAGTAATTCATGACCGGATGATGCGGGCTTTTGCCGTGAAGTATCCTAATTATGGTTTTGAAATACACAAAGGTTATGGGACCGAGATGCATTTGGCAAAAATAAAAGAGTTTGGGCCGTGTCCGATTCATCGAATGACATATCAGGGATTGAAACCGACTTTATTATAAAAAAATAGCAAATTGATTGCTATTATGGGTAAGGAAAACGACTGAAATAAACAATGATCCAAAGAAAAAACATACCAGCAGTTCCCACGGCAAAGACAATGATCGGTATGATCGGCATCGGAATAAACCAGCAGCCCAGCAAGCAGATCAGTGCAAGCAGAAAAACGATGGGACTTTCTTTGAACATACGTTTCAGGATATTTTTCTTCATGTTCAGGTTCTCCTTTTGTGGGGGACAATATATGATATCACAGGGAAAATAATTTGTCAAATGGGTTAATCTGAGAAAATGTTTTTCGGTGGCGTTGGTTGGATGAAATAAAATGGCGCAGATAAACGCTATTTTTTTTGATTTATATTATTGATGAATAAAAATAATTTTTAAAACACGAAACCACTGCAAATTTTGGCAGTGGTTGATAGCTGAGGGCGAGGCCTCAGGGTGTTGTTCGACTTGAGCGTTGTTACTCGAAGCTGGCCATGAGTTCGGAGATCTTGGCCTGAGACGCTGCGTCGAGTTGGGCCAAGAGCTTCATGGTGATGGGCACGGTAATTCCACCGCTGAGTGGACCCCAGATGATCAACTGGAAGTCTCCTGATGGAAGGCGGAAGAGTAGAGTGTTCTGGTCCACGATGCAGTGGGTTCTCAGGGTATCCAGTACCCACTCCTCTACGTTGGGGGTCCTTTTGTATTGGCTGGCCAGGTGGATGACGGTCTGCGGTAGTGGCTGGTTTTTTGCTGGGTCGCGAAAGCGGTCGCAGGCGCACAGGATCAGCATCGTGACGTCGAAGAGGTCGAGAAGCATGGTATCAGCTCCTGTTGTTTGGTGGAAAGAACCAATTTTATCATTATATCATGTTTTTTTGTTTTTGTCAATGATTTTTTGGTTTTTTTTTATATTTTACGTTAAATGTCCTGTCGTAGGCTCAAAGAATCGATCAAAACTGTCAATTTTGGCGTATAATTAGTTATCAACAGCGAGATTGTTTGGTTTGACAAAAGCTCGCTGTCCCGATAAAATGACTAAATTGCGTCACTTAAATGGTGTGATACAAAGGAGGTGAAATGGATGCTCAGACAGAGGATCGAATCCGGTTCAGACTGGTCGTCATGTTGACCGCGGTGATGACTGATTTGTATCGGAGCGCGGTGCGTGAGAAGAAAAAAAGGATGGTAGAGGAGATGCCTCTGCGAAGTTACTTGCGTCGTGATGCCGGTTTGATTGACTGTAACAGCAAAGAAACAGAATATTATGTGAATGATTTGTTGCAGCGTTTGACTCAGGCGATGTTTTGGGTGATTCCGGATCCGTATTTTGGCATCGTTAGATATAATAGATTGCCAAATGGTTTGGCAATGGTGGCCATGACGGTAGAACGGCGGTAAGGTGGAAAGTGATTGAGGTTTAGTGATAAAAGCAGAGTAAAATCTCTGTTTTTTGTGTTACGAATCTACTAAAAATACCTGCCTACACTCTTGTTGCACGAGTTCCGGCAGGCAGGCGAATACTACGAATATTTTAGGGGATAACGAATCTCCTAATACTACTAATAGCTACTAATTCTTCGAATGCAAGGAATATATTGGTGTATTATTGAGATAATTTAAAACACGAAACCACTGCAAATGTTTTGGCAGTGGTTTAAGCAACAACGATGTGTTGGGGTAGGCGACGAACTTCGCCTGGGCGGCTACTCGAAGGTGGCTATGGCGGCGCGGATCCGGGCTCTTCTTTCGACGGGGAATTGTTTGAGCTGATTTTCGGACTGCTGGAGCCGATCTTCGGTCAGAGCAACCGAATCGTGGCCGTTCGGCGACCAGATATCTATGATCGAATGGGGGAAGATCAGCTGGATTTTCCCGGATGGCGCTCGGTACAGCAAGCAGTCGTCGTCGACGATGCGGTGGGAGCTGATAGTGTCGATGATCCACGCCTGCGAGTCGATCAGCTCATTGAACATCCTAGCGATCTTGATGGCGATCTGGTGAATGCGTCGCCCTTCGACGTCGGGCGTCAGGTCCCGGATGCGATCACAGATGGCGAGCACGGCCCAGGTCGTTTCGAACAGGCTCAGGCGCGGCATGGATGGTCTCCTGTTATCTTCGGGTGAGGGAACATTAATAATGTATTATATCATATTTTTTAAGAAAAGTCAATGGTAATTAACTGGAACTACGGAAATTTGGCTAAAATTAGATAAAAACATAGATTGGGGATTAGAGATTTGAGATTAGGGGTTGGAGATTAGATAATTTGAAAAATATGCTGAAAATAGGTATGATATTGATATTATACATCAACAACAAATTTACGAATGGATACAAATTCTACAGATGTAAATTAAAAGGCTAAAATTGCGCATTTGTAGTATTTGTATAATTGGTAGATTCGTTGTCCACTCGTTATTAGCAATTTTATGAAAAAATACGATTATAAAAAAATAGAAAAAAAATGGCAAAAGATTTGGGAGCAGGAAGAGCCATTTAAGGCTGAAGACCGGCCTTCGTCAAGACTTCGGCCGGCAGGTCAAAGTAAAAAAGAAAAATTTTACTGCTTGATTGAGTTCCCATATCCATCAGGCGCGGGGTTGCATGTGGGGCACGTCAGAAGTCAGGCGGCGCTTGATGTGATGGCGCGAAAAGCCAGAATGGAAGGTAAAAATGTGTTGTACCCAATTGGTTGGGACGCTTTTGGGCTGCCAACGGAAAATTACGCGATCAAAACGGGAATTCATCCGATTGAGGCGACGAAGCAAAATGTTAAAATTTTCAAAAAGCAAATCAAGAGTTTGGGTATTAGCTTTGACTGGTCGCGGGAAATCAACACGACTGAGCCGGAATACTACAAATGGACGCAATGGATTTTTCTTCAATTGTATAAACACGGTTTAGCGTATAAAAAAGCCATGCCCATCAACTGGTGTTCATCATGCAAGATCGGTTTGGCCAATGAAGAGGTGGTCAATGGCGCCTGCGAGCGCTGCGGCACCAAAGCCGAAAGACGCCACATCAAACAATGGATGCTGAAAATTACTGATGAAAAATACGTCGACCGTCTAATTGAAGATTTAGAAACGGTTGATTATTTACCCCAAATTAAAACTCAGCAGATAAATTGGATCGGGAGGAGTTATGGAGCGGAGATAAAATTCGAAATTCAAAATTCGAAACTCGAAATAAAAGTATATACAACAAGACCAGACACTATTTTCGGGGCGACTTATATGGTTTTGGCGCCAGAACATGAGTTGGTAGAAACCATAACTACGGAAGCACAGCGGGCCGCGGTGCATGAATATCAGGAACAAGCCAGACATAAATCAGACCTAGAAAGAACTGAGCTAAGCAAAGAAAAAACCGGCGTTTTTACCGGCGCGTACGTGATCAATCCGGCGACAAATAAGCCGATCCCGATTTGGATCGCTGATTATGTTTTGGCTAATTATGGCACTGGAGCTATTATGGCCGTGCCAGCGCATGATGAGCGGGATTTTGAGTTTGCGAAGAAGTTTGAGTTGCCGATCAAAGAAGTGATCGTAAAAAAGTTTGGAGAATTTAAACCTGAAGGAGATCGCCGAGACGCGGTGGCGGCGGTGATCAAACGAGAAGATAAAGTTTTAGTTTTATATAATAAGCAATTTGATGTGTATCGTTTGCCGTCGGGTGGCTATGAAAAGGGAGAGACGGCAGAGGAAACAATTGCCCGTGAAATTGTAGAAGAAACCGGCTATAATGATTTTCAAATTTTAGATTATTTGGGCATGATTGAATCGAACAATTATATTCCTGAGAAAAAAGTGCAGCGCCAAAAGTTTCATAAAGGTTTTTTGGTTTCATTGAATAGTGAAGCGAAAACTAAAACTGAGTTTGAAGAACATGAGGATTATGAGGAACGATGGTACACGGAAAAAGAAGCGATTGAAAAGCTGGCCTCATATGGCGGAGGAGAAGAAGAATTTGTGAAACGAACTTTTAACCCGCAAACAAAATGTTTTGATGGAAGTATCGGGACGGTGGTAAATTCGGAATTTTTAGACGGTTTGAACGTGGAAGAAGCCATTCAGGCCATGAACAAATGGCTGGAAGACAAGGGGATTGGCAAGGCAACGAAGAGTTATAAGCTGCGTGACTGGATTTTTTCCCGGCAGCATTATTGGGGTGAGCCGATTCCGATTGTGTTTTGTGCTAAATGCGGTGAGGTCCCGGTACCGGAAGATCAATTACCGGTAAAACTTCCAATGGTTAAAAAGTACGAGCCAACCGACACGGGCGAATCACCGCTGGCGTCAATTGACAGCTGGGTTAAAGTTGAATGTCCCAAGTGCGGAGGGCCGGCCAGAAGAGAAACCGACACGATGCCGAATTGGGCGGGATCAAGTTGGTATTTCATGCGTTATTTGGATCCGAAAAATGATCAGGAATTTGCCAGTCAGGAAAAATTAAAATATTGGCTGCCGGTTGATTTGTATAATGGGGGGATGGAACATACGACTTTGCATTTACTTTATTCCAGATTTTGGAACAAGTTTTTGTATGATATCGGCGTAGTGCCGGTGTCTGAGCCATATCAAAAGCGGGTGTCTCACGGCATGATCTTGGCGCCGGACGGCGAAAAAATGAGCAAGTCTCGAGGCAATGTCATCAATCCGGATGAAGTGGTGGCGGAATACGGCGCGGATGTTTTGCGCACTTATGAAATGTTTATCGGGCCGTATGATCAGGCGGTGGCTTGGGATACAAATGGCATCAAAGGGGTAAAAAGATTTTTGGATAAAGTTTGGTATTTCGGGGAGGAAGTAACTAGGAACAAGGAAGTAGGGGCTGGGAACAAAGAATTAGGAACTAGGAACAAGGAACTAGGAACTGGGGAGTTGGGGAAGATTGGGTCAGAATTACAGAAAACAATAATAAAAGTAACAAAAGATATTGATTTGATGCATTTTAATACGGCGGTTTCGACTTTGATGACTTTTATGAATGAAGTCGGTGAAAGCGGCTGCAATAAAGAGATGTTTAGAACTTTTCTCGTGTTATTGGCGCCATTCGCGCCGCATATAGCGGAGGAAATCAACGAACGATTGGGATTTGATAAGCGAATTTGGGAAACAAGTTGGCCGAAGGTGGATGCGGCGAAGATTTTGGTCGAGAAAATTGTTTTGCCGGTGATGATTAATGGTAAAGTGCGTGAAAAAATTGAAATCGAACCTGACTTGGACGAAGCAGAGATAAAGAAAATTGTGTTAAAATCTGACAAAGTCCAAAAATATCTGGACGGCAAAGAACCGAAAAAAATTATATTCGTGAAAGGGAAGATGTTGAGTATTGTGGTGTAACAGTAACTACGGAAGCAACACTAAAAGATGAAGTGGCTTTTACTCGCCAGAGGACGAGTCGGTCCTCGGGCTGACGTCCTATGGTGCACGTCCTGAGGCGGACAAAACAGGTTTTAATAAGGCAAGGCATAAATGGGAGAAGTTTTACAAAAATTTGGCGGGGCGGGGTAACTGTAGCGACTCATGTACTCAGGGTGACATGAAAGAAATATTTGGTAAAAAAAGAACTCTAGTCGTTGACTAGAGTTTTGTGGTCGCGCGGGTCAGTTGAAATACACTTTGAACTTATGATTTGGTAGAGGGGCTAAGCAGCCATCACCGCCGACTAAGCTTGAAAGGCAGAGCGGCGTTTTTTTGGCGTTTTGATTAAGTATGCGGGGGATTTTCCGCTGGGGGAAATTTCCCTCACAGTAATAGTGATAATCAGTCCTCACCATAAAATAAAAGTGTAAACTTTCGCCCCTCGGATTCATATCCGACTCCTTCCCAGACTCGCTGGTGGTTAAAGGAGGGGCGAGTCCTATACAACAGGACACAGGGTGAAAGAAAAAGAACAATATTATATCTTAACAATTTTAATATAACACTTTTTTGACAATAGGTAAAAAAAGTTGTGGATAAAAAATACTTCGTCGTGAAAAAACGTAATTTATGGTATAATTTTTGCGTATGGTGGTAGAACAATTAACAAGGTTGGGGTTAAATGAAAAGGAGGCTGAGGTTTATTTGGCGGCTTTGCAATTGGGGTTATGCACGGTGAATAATATTGCGGAGAAAGCGGAAATCAACCGGACGACGGCGTATACCCATATAAAAAGTTTAATCAGTCAGGGCTTGATAACGTCGCGAGATTATTTGGGGAAAAACTATTTGGTAGCGGAAAAGCCGGACCGACTCAAGCAAATTTGGGAGGACCGCGAGCGGGAAGTTCAAAGACGAAAAGATACGCTCAATTCTTTGCTGCCCGAGTTGGAGTCAATGTATCAGCAGGCCGGCGATCGGCCGTCAGTTAAGCATTTTTCGCTGGAAAATTTAGCTCAAGTTCAAGAAATGATTTTGTACGAACGATCTGATGAACTGTATGACATTTTTAATCAAGAATTATATCTGAAACGGAAAAAGGTTGAATCAAAGATCAACAGAATTAAAGGTTACTCAAAACAGCTGCTGCAAGATTGCCAGTTATACTATGCTTTGAAGGTGGCCAAGGAAAAAGTTCTGACCAAGGATATGAGAGAAGCGCTGGAGCAAAAGAAAAACGCGATGTTTGTTCGTTATTTGAACCATGATCACTTTTCATCGCTATATGAAATGATGATAACCAGAAATAAAGTGGTCACTTTGCGGGAATCACATATCATGGTGATTGAAGATTTCCATTTGGCTCAAGCGTTTAAACTGTTTCATAAAGTATTGTGGAATATTGCTGAGGAGTATTAGTCAATCCGAAAAAGATTTTTTTGCTAGGTTGTTTGGGTTGTAATGGTAAAGCTAAAATTTAATTTTTGTAGTTATATTTATTAAGTGAAATATTTTATGCTAAAAGAATTACAAGATTTCGGGCTTAGTCAAAAAGAGGCCATGGTATATGTGGCTGCGTTGGAACTTGGGCGCGCCACGGTGCAGCAAATAGCCGCGAAGTCCAAAGTTAATCGCGCTACGACATATGTTCAGCTGGAATCGCTCAAGGGACAGGGATTGGTAACGCAAATAATTCAAGACAAAAAAACGTTTTTTGTGCCGGAACGGCCAGAAAAAGTCTTGGGTTTGCTCGAAAAGCAAAAGAACGATATTCTATTCAAGGAAAAAGAATTCAATAAGATTTTACCTAATTTGAAAGCCATATATAATGTGGATGAGGACGTGCCGGAAGTCAGATACTATGAAGGTGAAGACGCGGTTAATATGTACCGAGAGGAATTGATAAAAAGTAAGCATGAGTTTTTTTATTCAATCGCGCCGATTTTGAGTGATTATGAGATGAAACCGGAAATTGAAGACGCGTATCATCGAATGATAAAAAGTATCAAGGATTACAAATCGATTTACGTGGCGGAAAAAAGACATGATGATATTGAAGCGTTCGCGCAAAAGTATAAACATTTTATTTTGAAATATATCCCGGCGGATAAGCTAAAGATCAAAACCGAAATGGCGGTGTTTGATGATAAAATTTGGATGAATAATCTTGAAGGCAAGCCGAGAGCGGTGTTAATTCAAGACAAGGTCATGGCTGCCAGTTTTAAATTAGTCTTTGAACGGTTTTGGGTGATGGCGGGGTAACTGTAACTACCCGCCTACGCTCTTACTGTGTAGAGCTACGGCGGGCGCAGCGGAAGTTTGGCGGGTGGGGTGGTTTTTACTCGCCAAAGGACGAGTCCTCGCCTGAGGACGAGTCAGTCCTATGGCTGACGTCCTAAGGCGGACAAAAATTTAGCGGGAAGTTTTGGTGCCTGCCGGCAGGTAGGTCGTTACTTCGTACTTCTCGCAGCGAGGGGGAGAAGAAGGTGAATTTGAGAATTAAAAAAGGCCGATAGTTTTCGGTCTTTCGTCGTTACATGGTCAGGAGGGCGATTTGAACTCCTTGGTCGAGGCCGCCACCGGGGACGATGCAGGCCAGGAACCGGATGCTGTCGTTAAGCAGTCCGAGCGGGCCGCTGATTCCGAGCGGGCCGCCAGAGCGCAGAAGCTCCGTGGTTGAAAGCCCCAGGGGACCGCTGATTCCAAGCGGGCCACCAAGGCCAAGCGGACCGGAATTCAAGCCACCTTCAGGGCCACCAGCACTATTCTCAAGACAATTACTTAAACTCTGAACATGAGAAGCAAAAATCGCAGCTAGAAGAGCAGATTTATTTGTGGCTCTTCGGCTTCTCATAATAATCAGCCTCCTGTCCTTTGTCCCGCGGACCTTCTCCGGGGGTTTGGGGGTTAAAGGAATATCATTGTATTATATCATATGAATAATTATTTGTCAATGGTTTTTAACTAAAATAAGCAGTTTTGGCTAAATAATAGCGGTAAAGGGTTATAATTTTCAATCAGGCAGGCAAATTATTTGCTTAAAAATAGCCATAAATTAAGCTTGCTATTGACAGAAGTCCATATCTTTGATATAATGTTAAATAGCGTTGACAATTGCTTTCAGGGTAGGTTGAATAAGGGCTCTTTGTTCTTTATCAACTCCTCCTTTGTGGGACACCGTATGAAAGTGGTGTTTACATCATTTTTATACGTAGAGCCCTTGTTTGCCTTATTGTGAAAGCAAAAAATATTTCCCTTTGAGTGAACAAAGAGATTGGTGAAGAATTGGTGGACATGCTTGTCGCCAATTTTTCGTAATCAATAATATTGACGGCGAGGTTTGAGGATCAAAAAATAGGGCGCCAACCGAAGGAGGGGACGGTGGGAAAGAAAGTCTTGACGATCAAGATCGAGGTTGATGTGGGTACGGAAGCAAGGCGATTGAGTCGGGCGGTGATCGGAAGGGTGAAATCGGTCTCGGTGTTCAAATCGAAGAAAGTGTACGACCGGAAACAGGGCAAGCGAATCAACTTCGACGTTGATTGGAAAAAGGAGCAACGCATGACGAAGCAAAACGAAAGGAGTTCAAAGAACTCTTTTTTTAGTACAAAAAAACACAGCAGAGCTGTGTTTTTGGGTATTATTATTGGGGATCAAAGCCGGATTGGACAATACCTTTACCAATACCAAATTGATCTGATTCCAGGTTAGTGGTGATGATGCCATAAGTTTGGGTGATGGTATCATTGGTGACCGTATCGGTGGCGCGGATATTGGTATATTCAAGCAGTTTCAGCAATTTGCCAACATCGTTAGCCGATGGTTTGAGGTCAACTTTGAAGGTGATTGAGGCGGATTCAGCGCTGACTGGCAGGCGATTGATGGTCCAAGTAACAATTCGGTCTATCGGGGTATACTTGACTTCGCCCGCGCTGACAGTAAAGTCTTCAGCCCAAAAAACTTTTGGCGGTAAGGTTGATTGAATCGAAAGGTTATTCAGTTCATGCAGCGCATTGGTGAGGGTAAGGGTGACAAAATAGCTGGTGGTTTCTCCGGCCAGCGGCGGGAGCGGACCTTGTCCGATAGCGGTGCCTTCGGCGTTATAATATTTGGCCGATACATCAAGTCGAAGATTGGAGTTAACGTTGAGTGCGACGGAGTTGCTTTTGACCGGTGTGCTGTTTTCATTGTAATAAAGAACGGCGGAGGCGGTAATGGTGATATTCTCAAGGGCGGAAATTTCCGTATAATTGATTTGGTCAAGAGGCAATATGGGCAGTCCAATATCAAGCGAGGCTTTTTTCCCCGGTTGAAGCGATTCGAGCAGTTCGACATTATTGAATCTCCAGGTTAAGTTGGTACCGGTGTCGGTTTTTTCCAGCTGAGCAAAATTATCGTTTTCCAATTTTTTCCAGTCTAGGATATCCAGCGGTTTAGCGGAGACTGATAATTCCAAGACTAAATCATTGATCGTGTCGGAGCTTTTATTCATGAACGTCAAATTTAGATTTAGTTTGTCGTTGAAATTGATGGCGCCGGTATCGCTGTGACCGTTGGCTACCAGTGATACGGTGATTGGCTCTTCAGTCAAGGTAATGGAGAACGGTTCTTGTGTTTGGCGGTAGTTATCATCGTTGGCACCGACCAAAGCGGTGGCGACGGTGAATGGCTGTTCTTGATTTTGGTCGGTAAAATAATCAAAGTTAGAAGCAAATCGGCCGGTAAGTTTGAAATTTATAGTTTGATCAGGGTTTAAAAGATCAACATCCCAATAGATGGTTTGGTTCTCGCTATAATAATCATGATCTGATTGGTTGATGGTGAAAGTCTCCGGATGATCAAGAAAGAGCCGGAAGTTTTTGTAGGGTTTTAAGCCGTCGTTAGTGAGAGTAATTTCAATGGATGTATCTTGAGCGGCGATGGTGGTCGGGGGAGCATTTATTTGGATGGTCACCGGCAGCGGTTCGAGCGCGGTATTGAATTCAGCGGTAACGGAAAATTCAGAGTTGAAATTATTAGGGATAAAGATAATGGTGGCTGACAAAACTTGGGGGACTTCCAGATTATCGATAAAGTCGCCGATTATTTCCACTGAACCGCGTTCATTCGGCTCTAGGGTTCCGAGATCAAAGCTGTGTCCGGATATTTCTGGGGTAGAGGCAATAAGATTAAATCCATGGGGTTCGGTTAAAATCAATTTGGTGTTATTGATTGGAATGTTGCCGCTGTTTTGGTAGTTAATATTGTAGATGGTTTCTTCGCCCACCTTGATTTTGTCCGGACCGTCAATTGAAAGCAGGATTTTTTCTTCGGCAAATGGATTGTAGGCGGTGAAAAAAAGAAATCCGGATAAGGCGGCAATGGCGCATAAAGATAAAAAAACCGAGGCAAAGATAATCAGCCGCCATTTTCGTTTTTCCCGTTCCTCTCGAATGATGTCGGCGATTATATTCGTGTCGTCGATTTTGGTGGTTGATTTGGTTGTCTCCGGTTGATTGGAATGAAAAATTTCATGAATGTCGTTCAAACGAGGGTGTGAATCTGATTGATGATTTTGGGGTGATTTTTTTTTTGACATAAGAGCTGGGATGGGCGTGTGAGTTCAAAATTTACGAGTTTATTGATTGACGGTGAAAATTACGGCATTAAAAGTGTCGCGGCTCAGGTCAATGGTTTTATCTAAAACCGGTTCGAGTGATTCTTCCGGGTAGCTCCATAACGGTTGGATTGAAGCTGGGAGGGTGATGCGGCTGTTTAGAATTGTATTGCGGCTGCCTGATTGTTTTTGGTACAAAACTGAATAATGAGTTTCAGGTTTGTTGGCGTTAAATAATTTATTGATCAGGCTTTGCGGTTTGGCGGTTAGTTTGAATGGGAGTTGATAAGTGATTTTGATGGTGCTGGTTTGTCCCGGGTCGGTTTGGGTCCAGTTGGCGAAAACGGTTTTGGTGTTTTCTTCATAAACCACAGTATTTGAGACGGGATCAATTTTTTTCGCGGTTTCCCGGGCGGTGAGCAGTGAGTCGGCGGTATAGTGGTCTTCCGGTAATTTGAAAAGACCAGAATCGGGGGGGGTGAAACCATCGGCGGACAGCAATACACTGCCTTCAGGTACATATAGGCGAAGATAATTGACATTGCGGACGCCGCTAAAGATATCTGAAAGGTCGCCGGTGTGGGTCCGGGTGATGGTCAACGTGTCGGTGATGGTGCCGTCGTCGTGAATGGTTGATTCATGATCGATGGTTTGGTTGATATAAAGGTCGGTTTTGCCACCGGCGATGTTGGTGTTTATAACCGCCAAATAATCTTGGCTGGTGTCTTTCATTTCGCCGGTCCAGCCTTGGGAGGCAAATTGTTCTTGGTGTAGATTATTATTAAAATATACTTGGATATCTTTGGTTTGTAAGCCGGTTTTCAACACTTTGACCAATCCGACGAGATTGGTTTGGCGCCCGTCAAAAAGCTGTTCTAAAAGTTTTGGCGCCAGATCCGCAATGAATTGTTTTGGTTTGTTTTCTTTTTTGTCATATTCAATTTCAACCGATTTTTGAGTTTCGATGATAACATTTTCAGCGGTGATGGTTTTGCCGTATTCCGGCAGATAGATCGGGTTGGTTGTCGTTAGCAGATCGGACAGCACAGTGGCGTTTATAGCGATTACGCCGTCAACGGACGGCCCGCCGGCGTTTTCAAAAAACCATTGAATTTTTTTGGCTGATGTCGGGAAATCGAAAAACCAGTTGGAATCTTGGAGCTCCCATTTGGGGTTGATGAGATGCAACGGTGTGGGGGATTCAACTGATTTGAGCAGACTGCCTTGAAAATCATAAGAGCCGCCACCGGGGATTTCAATGTTGGTGATGGCGCCATGATGGATATCGACGAGTGCCAAACTACCCAAAAATCCGCCGGAAGCGCGAATTTCACTATTGTTTTGAAAGACAAAAAGGTAGCGCCGTTTGTAGTCTTGGCCTAAAATGTCGTTGATAGTGGTCGATAAGGTTGATAAATTTTTGAGATCTTGGCCGAGAAGTTTTAATTGCTGGCGTTTTTCAAGAAAAACCGCTTGTTTGTCTTTGGGCAGAATATCAGTGTCAATGGGTTCAAGGTTCTGATTCAAAGCATCCACCGCGGGAATTATATCGGCAGTTAATGATTGATTTAAGGTTGAAATTTTTTCGGTTAGTGGGGCGGTGTTTTCCTGTAAATAGAAGGCGGTGAATAGATCTGTGACTTTGGCGCCAAGGTCGCTGGAAATAATCCCCGCTTGTGTCAGTCTTTTGGCATCGGTGAGATATTGTCCGGTTGTCGGAATGATTTTTAGGACCGCATCAACATAGGAATTGATATTGTCCAATTCCCGGCCGGCTTGTTCGAAGTCTATTTTGGCGGCTGCAAAGTTTCCTTTGGCTGCGGTGGTGTCCTGACCGGCGACATTTTGACCGGCGGTCTGAAGGTTGGCCAGAGCAGACTCGGCGGTTGAAATGATCGAGTCTTTTTGGTCATTTAATTGTTTGTAGTAGGTAAATCCTTTGATCGGAAGTATGGCCAGCGCGGCCAAGGCGGTGAAGATAACAATCGGTTTAATCCAGAGACGATAATAAATATAGCGGCTGTGGGGGGTAAATTGATCGTTGGGATTTTCAGTGTGGCTGGTCTTTAATTGGTTAAGTGGTGCAGATATTTCAACCTCGACCTGATGATTGCGTTTGAAAGAAAATTTTAATTTCGGGGTGATTTTTGCGGGGTGTGAATCAGTGTTTGAATTATGATTGACAACGGTTTGTTGGGGTGTCTGCCAGCTGCGAATGTGTTTTTGGGCCAATTCCAAACGTTTGGCTTTGGCTTCTTTGTCGGCAATTAGTTTTTCCAAGTTAATGACAAAGGGGGAGGTCTCGTGGCGGGAGCGAATATTTTGAACTACAATATTTTTTGTTTTTGGATCATGACTGGAAACAACCGGTTCATGCTGGGGCAAGAGTCGGAGGAGTTCAGCGTAAAGCTGTTGATTGGTTTCGGTTTCATCTTGTTGGTTTTTTAAGTTCAACAATTCCGCGATTTCCTCCTCGGTGAGGTCAAATTTTATCGGTTCAGTCGGGATAAAAAGGGATAAATCAAAATTAGCCGTCGAGGCGACTCGGCTGGTGGTTTCGGGTAAAGGTAAAGATTTTCGGATCTGACGGTGAGATTTAGCTTTTGAGACGGCGGTTTTTTTCTTGGCTGATTTGGTGTTTGTTTTCGTGTGACGTTTAGCAACGGTCATGATGGTGTTGGCCACTTAATATCGAGTGATAAACATCCAGCGTTTGACGAGCGCATGTGTACCATGAAAAACGCTGACTGTTGATTAGACCTTTTTGGGTTAAAGTAGTTTTAATGGTTTGATTGGAAATGATTTGATAAATTTTGGCGGCAATATCAGAGCTGTCGTGGGGATTAAAGAGAACCGCGGAGTCACCTAGAATTTCAGGCAACGAGGTGATATTACTGGCCGCGACCGGACAACCGCAGGTTTGCGCTTCGATCGCGATTAAACCAAAGCCTTCGATAAAAGAGGGAAACGCCAACAGTTCGGCGCCGTTGTAGAGAATCGGCAGCTCGGTTGCGGGTATAAATCCGGGTGTAATAATATCGTTTTTGTTGGGAGACGCGTCAATGGCGCGGCGAATATTCGGATAACTGGGGTCTTCTTGACCGGCGATGACCAATTGATGGGGGATCTGGTATGTTTGTTTTAAAATTTCAAAGGCGGCGATCAGTCCTTCGAGGTTTTTGTGATTGCGCCAGACTCCGGCAGAAAAGATAAATGGTCGGGTAATGCGGTACCTGGCTTTTGTTTGATTTATTATACCATAATCTGAGATAATTCTGAACCTTTCATCCACACCTTCATAGGTGATTTTTATTTTAGTTTCAGGGATATTCAGATGTTTGACCAAGCCTTGTTTGGTGCTGTTGGAAACGGTGATGATGTGGCTGGCGTTTTTGAGGGTGCCGGTGAAAACTTTTTTGTAGCCTAATCGCCGAATGATGGATTTCATTCGATGACCGGGGAAAAATAACGGTGTAATATCATGAATGGTGCAAATTGATTTTGGGTGGTATAAAATCGGGGAATTAAAATGGGGATAGTGAATCAAATCAAATTTAGCTTGACGGAATTCAAAAGGTAATTTGAATTGTTCAGCATAGGTGTACCAGCGGGGGGTAACGCGGATTTTTTTGACGTTGGGGGCTGGCGGCTCATAGCAATCGAATTCCGGTGACCGCAAAAACATAATATACTGATTTTCCGGATCAATTTTGAATAAGTGGTTGGTTAATTGTTTGATATACTGGCCGATGCCGGTTGTTTGTTCTGCTCCGTACATGCGGGCGTCGATGGCGATGATCATGTTACGAATTTACGAATATTACTAATATTACGAAAACAATAAATAGAGATTGATCCCGCCTTTCGCGAGAAGCGGGATTGAGAGAATTAAGAGATAAAGAGATTGCAAAAACAGAAATAAATTGAAATTAATGAAAACAAGCTGAAATTAGGGTTGGGAATGTTGTTTGTATTAATATTTTAGCATAAACCGAGGTAAAAAAAAACAAAAAACACTATCAGATGATAGCGCTATATTTACGAATTGACAGTTTTGGGGACGTGAACGTGAATAAAAAGGCTGACGCCGAAATAAACCAATCCATTGAGAAGCAGGCCACAGCAAACACCAACGAGAGCTCCCATGTTCCATTCGGGTCGATGGTCAATAAGCAGGCTGAGTAGTCCAAAGGGTGAAACAAGGAAACTGCCAATGGCGACCAGAGTCATGCCCACCATCTCGCTCTTGTCATTGTGAACGAGATCAAACCGGAATTCGTCTTCCAGTCTGGCCGCCGCGATAACTCCAGCAAGAATGAATGCCAAACCCAAGATGGAACCGCAGCCATAGAGAAACTGGTCAAAGTGGTTGGTGATGATCATTTAACGCCTCCTGGTGGTGGTGACTGTATATAATAGCACAAGAAAAATAATAAGTCAATAATTCCAAATAAAAAACAGCTACTTCTAGCTGTTTTTTGAGGTTATTTTAGCGAGTAGGCCAGTTTGAGGTTTAAGCTGATTAAATTAAATGTGTTGTCGTCGGTGAGTTCGAAGTATACATTATGCAGGATCAGTCGGACTTTGATTTTGTCGTTTTCAGCGTCAAGGCTCATGGTGTTCAAATCAAGCCCTGTGGTTTTGGTGTCGGTGGACAAGGCCAGCAATTTATCTTTGAGGCTGAGAGTGATGATTTTTACATCGTTTTGATAGATCGACAGATCAGTGTCAACTAAACTTAATTGCAGATTTTGGTTCAGGTTGTTGGCTGGGAAGATGCTGCGGCCGCCGTTCATGGTAAATTCACCTGTATCGGCAAAATAATCATACCCGGAAATCGGATAAACAATGTCTTTGAGGTGGCGTTGAATTTGATTGAACTGAGAACGATAGATGTTGTCATTTTCAATATTCAAGCCGTCTAAGAATATTTGCGTTTTTTCATAAGTGGCTTGATCGGTGAAATTTTTTTTGGCGTTGGTTTCCAGCATTGAAATATTGGAGTCACCGAGCCAGCGAGTGATTTTGTCCCAGTCGTAATGGCTGAAAAGATATGATGTCTGACTTTCGAGATCATAATAGTCATCATAGGTGAATTTTTCCGTCGCGGGGACCAACCGATCGTCAATCAGTAATCCTTTTTCAGTTAAAAGGTTTCCAAAGCGAGCGATTTGACTGGTGTAAGAAAGATTGTAACTGCTCCAAGGGCCGTAGAGAAAAATCAAACAGGCGGCAATGATTGAGAGTGAGAAAACGAATAAATATTTTTTGCGGCTGAAGGTGAAGTAAACAATATTGCCGATAGACCAAAGCGCGAATAAAACCACGGCGTAGCGGTTGATGGTCAATCCATATTGATCGACGCGAATAATAATGGCGATAAAATATAGAATATATAACGGCAAGGCGCTGATTAGAAAACTGATACTGATGAAGCGGTGCCATTTTTGATCGAAAAGGGGCCGAGTGAATAAGTAAATGACAAAAGCCAGACCGACATACAGCATGATCCAAAAAACAATACCGTCTTTGGGCCAGGTCTGAGTAAAAACGATTTTGAAGCTGTAGGCGTAAAGAATAATGAAATACACTCCAAGCAGTGGGGTTAAAATATATTGGCTGCAAAATTTTAACCATTTGGGATATTTGATCTCGGTTTCAAATTCGTCAATATGGGGGACGCCGGTCAGGAAAAAGGGGATGGTGAATACACCGATAAGAACAGCGAGAATCTCAAAATATTTTTCTGAATCAATGTGAAGATTGAATAAATAATTTATAGCCGTCAGCGCGAGCATCAGTCCAATCCAGGCAATCAAAGTGAATAGGCCGGATAAAAATAACCGGGTGACAAATTTTTTGTTCAAAAGCCAAAAAGAATTTAATTTGCGGGGTAAAAGATAGATGACAGAGGCCAGCATGATCAGGGATAAAAATAACAAAGCGTACTCGAGGGCGGATTGATCATTTTCCCAAATTGGATGGAAATATTTTATTTTGGAAAAATAGCCGGTCAAAAGAGCGGTAGGAACAAAATAAGCAAGCACTTGAATAGCTGGGGAGAATTTTTTCGTTTCAAGAAATAATTTAGCAATGAAATAAAACGGTATGGCTAAAATGAAAATTAAAAGCAAGCAAAAAATTGTTTCGTCTGATGGGGAATTTTCAGGACTGAGATTTTTTTCCAAGCTATAAATCATCAGTCCGGAGGCGATGAGGCCGACGGCAATAACGACGGGAAAGCGCAGAATTGTCGGCCAGAGAAGGTGGATGAAAAAATGTTTGATTTTGTCCATATGATTTTATTATTTGATTGTATTATAGCACAAATACGAGATAAGCAAGATAGATAACAAGCTGATGTATATTGAAGACGGGGTGGGTTTTGTTAAGTGAGTATTTAAACAAAAAAGAAGTGGCGATGACTTCTTTATTCTTAGAAAATTTTGATCAGGACAGTGTTTTGGTGCGGTTTGAAACCAAGACGATCATATAGGTTTGCAGCGCGGCTATTTTGGGCGGTATGTTCGAGATACCAGCCGACGCAGCCGGCCGGCTGAATGCGTGACAGGTCAGTGAAAAACTGAGTGCCGTAACCTTGTTGGCGATAATCCGGTTTGATGAAGAGTTCGTCGATGAACAGCAATAGTCCGCCAAATTCATTGCTCCAATAGCTGACTAGGATGACGTAACCGATGATGGTCCTATTGGACATGAGAAATAGGACTCGGCCCATGTCAGAATTATTGAGGAGAAAAGATAGGGTTCGGGTGCCTTTTTCAGGCGAGAAGGTTGTGTGTCCCGGGTCTTCTTGATACAAAGCGGCCATCAGGGTATTTAGAATCTCGGCTTCATCAATTCGAACCGGTCTGATTTTTAGGACTGGTTTTGTTGCCACGATTCACCTCCATTTTGGGGACTGAATCAGAATTTACCACCAAATTGAGAAAATGTCAATTGACTGATTTTGACGAAGAAATGCGGTGGAAAACGGGAATCGATTTGGGAATATAGAAAATGTGGGATTAAATCTGATTGAAAAAAGTTTATTGATTGTTGATAGTTATAATTTATTAGGTAAAAAAGACCGTGAAGATTCACGGTGTTAATTGAAGTTTAGATCAAAGCTATTTTTGTCCCAAACCATGATTTTAGAAACGGTTTCAGGGAGGATCAGTCCCAGATCATCTTGATCCGGTCGAATAGCCCAGTAAAAGTGGCGGCCAAGGGTGATGACATGATTGACGAGTGCACTGAGGCCAAACATAGCGGTTGGGTTGCGGGTGCAGGCGCCACCAAGAAGGCAGGGTTCACCTTTGAGGTCGGCTGGGCGGCCGGCGGCGATGAGTTCTTGCGTGACAGATGGATCGAGTTCGGCAAATATAATACGTCCAAGAGCTGCCTGTTTGAGTTCTCGACCTGTTGGTAATTGAGTCAGCAGGACGCAGAGAATTTGTTTTGAGCCGAAGATAATACAAACAACATGATCTGGAGTGAGGGTATTGAGGTTGACTGATTCGGTTGGAGATTTTGATGCTTGTAAGATGGCTTTGAGTTTTGGACCGAGATCTTTGTGTGGCATGACTAACCTTTTCCTTTGGTGGGAAGATGATTTTTAATGTTAGATGAAGTAAGCGTAATTGTCAATGATTAAAAAAAAAGACCGTGAATTTTCACGGCTTGAGGTAATTACCAGAACTTGATCTCGCGACGCAGCCGGGATTTCTCGGCGTGCCGCTTGCGGCGATTCAGGCGGGTGCGCGATTCGTGGTCGCCCCGGAACCACCACCATTCCTTCTCAAGCTCCAGCTCTTTCTCGGCCGTACGCTGCTTTGCGTCTGGCAACGGCTTGTGCTGCTTGCGGAAGTACCACAGGATGTCGGCCCAGTTGAATTTGGGGGTGTCGAGGATGCGGTTCGAGACGTCGCAGAAGCTGCGGCTCATCTTGTCCTCCTCTCGGGGTAGTTTAACTCCCCGAGAGGTGGTGCCTCCAGATCACGTGGTACATTCAAGACCTCCTTATGGTTCTTCGATTTTGTCGCGGAGGAACTGTTCTAATTGAATTTTGAGAGTGTTGCGGACTCGCTGGCGTAATTCGGTTTTGTACCGGCTGTCGAAGATTGGTACGCAGCAGGAGCAGCCCCAGCGGTAGACTCGGCGATGCTTGTTGTAGACGAAGCAGTGTTTTTTCAATTCGCGGAGGAAGTGATCTCTTCGGGCGCTGTGCATGACCGCACTCCGTTTTGCAGGCGTGAATTGCCCGCATGCTTGGAGTGCGTCAGGCGATGGATCCAGTAGGTCATGCGATCTCCTTTTTGAGCTGGTGTTTCTGGGCGTGTCGGATTCGGCGGTTGGCGAAGCGCTTGAGGAATCTTTTTCCTTCGGCGCCGTGTCGGTCTTTGTACATGTCGAATCTTGTCGCCACCGGTCGTAAGCCGTTGACGTAATCGAAGATGGTTTGGTAGTAACCCTCGTCACACCCGCAATCGAATGGCGCGCACTGGCATGTTAATTGGGTCAAGTATTCTGACGGCACTCGGCGGAAGGTTCTGGCCATGACACACACTCCATCGCAGGCGTCCATTGCCCACGAAGCTTGGAGTGGGTCAGGCGGTGGATCCATTTCAGCATAGGTGTCTCCTTAGCTCGGGGTCGACTGGCTTGTTCGAAGATGTGAACCGCTTGGACTTGGCTTAGACCGAATCGGCGGCGTAGATAGCCGATAACAACAGCTTTCGGCAGCTGACGCGAACGAAGGTTTGTTACTGTCAGAATGACCGGATTAGGTTCGGTCGGATGGTCTGTGTTCTGCCAACCAAAAAACTTGGCCACCGAACGCCACATGGCAGCCTCCTTATGAAAACGAATTGGTTTGTGAAAGAGCGCAATAACAATACATTATAGCAAGGATTTTGATTCTTGTCAAGAATTGCAGGTAAATCGATGTTAAAAACTATTAACTTTTTATATATTTTAGGAAAATAAAAGCCAGATGATTGGTTATCATTCGACTTTTTTGTTGCATAAGTGCAGTATCTCTTTAAAAAGAAGGAGACCGACAGCTGTGCTATCGGTCTCTTAGTTTGGGCGGTAGGATTCGAACCTACGATGCAGGGACCAAAGCCCTGTGTCTTACCACTTGACGACGCCCAAACAGTGGAAGCCCTCAGAGGTTGGTGAGAAGCTTCTTAATTTTTTACGAAACGATCTTTGCAGATCGTCCTGATCAGCCAACCTGATCAGCCTTTTGTGTCCCTGACGGGATTCGAACCCGTGTCGCTGGCGTGAAAGGCCAGTATCCTGAGCCGGACTAGATGACAGGGACATCTGATGAAGTGGAGGGGGCAGGATTTGAACCTGCGTAGCCGTGAAGCCGCGGTTTTACAGACCGCTCCCTTTGACCACTCGGGCACCCCTCCGGTTAAAAATTGGTGGGCGTAACTGGGATCGAACCAGTGACTCCCGGCTTGTAAAGCCGATGCTCGTTCCAACTGAGCTATACGCCCAAGATAAGTGAAGTAAGCGAGTACAGCGAGAAAAGCGAGTAACAGCGAGTACAGCAAGTAAAGCGAGAACAGCGATAAGAGTAAGACAAAGGACAATCTGAGTACTTGTTTACTTATCTTGCTTGTCTGGCTTATTTCACTTATAACTTATTAAAAGCGAGATAAGCAAGTAAAGCAAGATAAAGAAAGAGGGTGAAATAAATAGGAAAAAATGATCCGCCGTGAAGTGTGTACTTTGGTGTACAACTTCACGGCGGAGTGTGATGGGGCGGGCGTCAAAAGGAGATTTCACTCCAACAACACTGTGGATGCTCATGCGAGCTTAGTGTTGTTTGACGCCGTTGAGTCCCCACCTTCAGGGAACCATACGGACCCGAACTTGGGATACCCTCTCTGCCGTGGATTGCTTTTTGGAGCTTGGCGTCGAGAGTTACCACTGACCTTTTCCCGACCTCTTTTGGTTAGAATTCCAGAGGAGGTTGGGTCACATTAATTGGCGGAGAAGGAGGGATTTGAACCCCCGGTGAGTTGCCCCACTGCGGTTTTCAGGACCGCTGCCTTCAGCCACTCGGCCACTTCTCCGTTTCGGCGGTTAAACTTAACCGCCGGCTCTAGCCGAACAGTAAACTGTCCGGGATTGACGATCTTGAGACCGCCAACGCCGTTTTTAGGCGGCACCCCATACCCGAGCAAGGTTATGGTTCAGTCCGGGCAGCAGGATTCGAACCTGCGACCCCCTGCTCCCAAAGCAGGTGCGCTACCTGACTGCGCTATACCCGGTTTTCTACGTATCGAAGTGTAACTGTGTTTCAATTAAAGATTGCTTCATAAACAACAGACAGTAGGAACGGAAAAGAAAACTGGATATTGGAGATTACATGAACAACCGGTCCTGACCGAAAAGGTTCGGTTAGGACAGAGTCGCCTCGATGACATGGGCGGATTCTTTCTTGAAGATCCAAGTTACAACTTTTGACAGCCATGCGAGGATGGGTTTCATGTTTTCTCCTGGGGAGAATGGATTGGGAGCTGGCAAAGGGAATCGAACCCTCAACCGGCTGATTACAAATCAGCTGCTCTACCATTGAGCTACGCCAGCGCTGAAGTCGTGACTTTTACGACTTCGTTTGTGCCCCGCATAGGAATCGAACCTATGACCAACCGATTAAAAGTCGGCTGCTCTACCAACTGAGCTAGCGAGGCATCTCCCTTCGAAAAGGGAAACAACTAAAAAGTACTTCTTCACCGCCCTAAAGCGGTGACTGGTGTACGCCTCACAGGATTTGAACCTGCGACCCGCGGATTACCTGCCTTCGTTGAAACTACGGCAGGCAAGGAAGTCCGTTGCTCTATCCAACTGAGCTAGAGGCGCATAATTTAGATTTTGAGATAATTTGTAATTATAGCAAATATTTATCATAAAGTCAATAGCGTAAAACATTATTTAACTAAAATAAGGCATTCTTTGCAGTTTTTTTGTAGATTTTCAGGTGTTTGCTGCCGGAGCATATTATATGTGGGCCAAGTATGCCGGATTGACCTTATGGTGTTCAAAGAAGAGCTAGAACAAGAAATTTAATTGAAAAATTATAAGTATTTACGTTTTTTTATTTATTACAACAAAAAAGAGATCATTTTGATCTCTTATGTTTTTCCTTTGATTTTGACATCAGTCGGGCAGTTGGTATGGCCGAGGATACGGCGTCTGAATTCTAGATTCCTCCAGATGACGGGGGATCGAAAGATAGCTCTGACAATAGCGGGAGGCAAACCGGGAAAGATTAGCAAATTGTGAACTAGGATAAATGAAAGATAGCAGTGTTTGCTTAAAAATTCGACGGTTTCGGTTTTGAACTGCGTTTGATAAAAAAATCGTAAGCAGCGGCCCTCGGTGGTAATAATAAATTGCGCCTGTTGATCCGGAGAGCTCTGGTCAAACTTAGCTCTCAAGGCATCTCGGGCCAGCAGCTTCGCGTGCTCAGCCGCTTCGTGACCGCCGGCGATGTTGTGCAGTCGAATCAGGTTGAGAGAGTGGAAACTGCGAGTCAAAACCAGTTCAGTTGACGCGTGGTTGCGATGCAGATCGGTTTTGATTTCAGAGTCAGCGACAAGGGTTGGTTTTCGGGTTAAAATTTCCAGACCGGCGGCCGTATGATGATGTTTGGCCACAATTCGGGCGTGAGTTAAACCGAATTCCGGATTTTCAAGGAGCGCGATTATGACTTCAGCATTTTGATCATGGCAAAGAACTTTGAGAAGATCGCCAACTGCGCCTCGAGCCAAATGAAGTTTCTCTGATAGCGGTAGGTCTCTAACCGTTTGACGATAGAGTTCTTGATGACTGAGGTCATGCATAGCCGGCTCCTATGTGGTCGGTGTTTCAGTTTATGTTACGGCCGGAATAGGTTATTGTCAATTGGGTTAAAGTTATTAAATAAAGTCAGTACGCGGGCGGCGGTCGTTGGCCATGGGAAGTCTACTGCTTTGGGTGATTCGGTCAACGAGGAATTAAGTCCATCGGCTAAATCTTGGACGTTATATGGATCAATGTATGATGCGTTTTGACCAAGGATTTCCGGCAACGATGATACATGACTGGCAATTACGGGTGTTCCTGAGGCGAGCGCTTCGAGCGGAGGGAAACCAAAACCTTCATAGAAGGAAGGGAAGATAAAGACTTGAGCCATGTTGTATAGATATACCTTGTCGGCTTGAGCAACAAAATTGATCAGATGAATTTTTGATGAATACTTTGAGTGTTCAATTAGGCGGTAAATGGTTTTATATTTCCAGCCGGGAGCGCCGGCGATGACCAATTCGGTTGATGAGGGATGAATGTCTTGATTACGATTGTACGCTAAAATTAGCGTTTCAATGTTTTTTCTTGGTTCAAGCGTACCTAGAAAGAGAAAGAATTTTGATGGCAGTGAATATTTTTGGCGGACGCGGTCTTTGCCGGGATCAGTTAGATCTAATTTTTTGTACACAGTGGAAATTCCAGAATGAATGGTGATGATTTTGGCGGCCGGCAAGTGGTAGGTTTTTATTAAGTCTGAACAAGTGTGGTGGGAGACGGAAATAATAGATCGAGCCCGGTGATATAGCTTTGATGGGTTTATGAACCAATGCCACAAGCGGCGTTTGAGGCTGTAGAATGATGGAAACAGTTCAAAACTTAAGTCGTGGCAGGTAATAATATAGGGACAAGCGACAGCAAAAAAAATTAAGTTGGGAAAGAAAAAAAGATCGATGGTTGTTTTAAACTTATGTTGAATCAGTTTGTCGATTTTCGGGTAGTTAAAGATTTTCAAACTAAAGTTCAAGAGTTTGTTGGGGTAGGAAAATTTGGCATAGTGGACATTGGGGAAATTGAATTTTGGAACATTGACGGATTTGGCGGAATTATAAAAAAGCCAATATTGATTTTTTTGATCAAGGGTAAAGAGGGCTGAAAGCAGTTCATGGGTATATTCGCCCACACCGGTGCGATTGGGGTGCATGAGACTGCGGATGTCGATAGCGATGTTCATAACTACGAATGTTAGCTGTAACTACGGAAGTAACAATGACTACGGAAGTAACAATAACTACGGAAGTTTGGCGAAGTAACTGTAACTACCCACCTACGCTCTTACTGTGTAGAGCTACGGCGCCTGCCTGCCGGTAGGCAGGGGCGCAGCGGAAGTAAAGAGGGAGGGGGGGAAGAATAAAGAGGGTGTAACTGTAACTATGGAAGTAACAATAACGGCGGAAGTAAAGAGTAACTAGGAACGGGGGAACCGGAAACTAGGAACTTCTTTAGAGGGAACTTTGGAATTTGGTCCACGTTTTAGCCACCAAATGTTCAATGTTGGCTCGAAAAACGGTTTTATCGAATTGCTCGGCGTGTTTTTTTATTAGCGCCGGATTAAATTTATTATGATCAAAGCGGATGAGGGTGTCAGCTAGAGTTTCCCAATTTTGTTCATGAAAAAGAGTTCCGGTTTCGCCGTCAATGATCGTGTCGAGCGCGCCGCCTTTATTAAAAGCGATTACCGGTCGACCGGCGGCCATGGCTTCAACCGCGGTGATGCCAAAATCTTCAACTTGAGGGTGGATAAAGGCGCGGCAGTTTTCAAATAGAGTGATTTTATCGTGATCAGAAATATTACCAACAAAATCGATGGTTGGGCCGGCAATTTTTTTGAGGTCTTTGAACATCGGACCGGTGCCAAATATTTTTAGTTTGAATCCCAGTCGATTGAAAGTATGAATAGCCAAATCAAAGCGTTTGTATGGCACTAATCGACCGCCGGTAAGAAAGTAATCGCCGATATTTTGGGAAATTCGGAAGCGATGGGTGTCGACCGGCGGAAATATTACAATACTGTCACGCCGATAATATTTTTTGATGCGTTTTTTCACTTCATTGGAATTGGCCACAAATAAATTGACCCGTTCGGCGGCCAATCGGTCCCATTGGCGTAATTTGGTCAGGACCAGAGGCAGGGTTCGTTTGACAATCGGGCCGTGGTGAAGCTCTTTGATGTAGTTGTGGGAGTCAGTCCAGAGATATCTGGTGGGTGTATGGCAGTAACAGATATGCAATGTTTCCGGTCTGGTTATGATTCCCTTGGAAAAGGCTGAGGCACTCGAGATGATGATATCAAATTCCGATAGGTCATAATGCTCAGTCGCGGCCGGCATAAAAATTAGAAACCATTCAAATTTTTTGACCCCGAGTGGGATTTTTTGAATAAAAGAAGTTCGGATTTGTTGGTCCGAGGTTTTTATATTGGTTTTGCGCTGATCAAAAACAAGCGTGTAGATTGGGCTGTCGCTATAAATTTCCTGCAAGGCTTCGAGCACTTTTTCCGCGCCGCCATTTTGGTTGAGGTGGTCGTGGATAATGGCAATTTTGGGCATGGGTGAAGTTATAACACGGAAGTTAATGAGAGGTAGTTATATTTTACAGTTTTTATGATGATTTGCCCAATGGTTTTTTGACAAAATAGGATAAAATTTGCTTAATTTGGGGATGAAAAACAAAAAATACGATGGTTTTATTGTGTTTCATGTCTAATAGTTGAAGTTTGGATTATTTACCGGCGGGGAAAATAACATTATCGCCGTACTTATATCCTTGGTTTTTGATAAAAAAACGCCCGATAGGTTCGGGCATTTTTATGTCAACTTAATTCAATTGAGCGAGAAATTCATGTTCGAAGTTGTTTAACCGGTTTTTTAGTGACGTCATTTTTTCATCTTTTTGTTCGAGGTCTGAATCTTTTATGATTTCACCAGCTATATCATTGAGAATGGCGAGGTCAGTTTGCATGATATTGAGTTGAACGAGGAGTCGTTTTTTCTTGGCGTTTGCGGTTTTGATGGCTTCAGAGGTGGCGGCGAGTTTTGTTTCAAAGGTATAGGCTTTAATTTTATCATCGACGAGCTGTTTCATTTGAGATAGATGTTTTTGCATTTGACCGGCTTCTTGGTTGATATCTGCGGCGGTTATAGTCTCAAGGTCATGTTCTTTGTTGTATGTGTGGCGAATTTTGGCTAACTCATCGGCCAGAAGTTGGAGGATTTTGTTAAAAGTATCTGGGCCGATATCGATGATGTCTTCTGTGTCAGAGCGTGGTACGAGTACGGTTTTGGGTTGACGGCGTGATTGGTAGTCTTCAAAATTTTGTGGTTGTCCGAAGGCCATATGGTTTAAGCATTAGTTAGTTATGCGATAATAAATATTTATTGTGAGAAGTTAATTTTTATGTTTGCGGGTTAAAATGACAAACGGAGTCTTGAGCATAATCCAGAAATCGAGTTTGGGCGACCAGTTTTCAATATAATAGGTATCAAGTTTGACTTCATCTTCAAAATCGAGGTCTGAGCGGCCAGAAATTTGAGCTAATCCGGTAATGCCGGGCTTGATGTCCAAGACTCGTTTGTGGTGCCGGGCATATTTGGCCACTTCCCGTGGTTGGTGCGGTCTCGGGCCAACCAAACTCATATTACCTATTAATACATTAAACAATTGAGGTAATTCGTCAAGAGAGGTTTTTTCGAGAAGCTGTCCAACCTTGGTGCGGCGGGGGTCATTGAGAATTTTGTAAACCGGACCTTGGCGTTTTGATTGTTTGGCAATCAGCTGTTGTTCAAAGGCGATGATTTTTTCTTGATCTGTATATTTTTCGAATTGGCGGCCGACGCAGTATTCGGCTTTCATCGAACGGAATTTATAAACGTTGAATGGTCCGCGGCGGCTGACGCGTTCATTCTTGAAAATGGCGGGGCCGCGTGACGTGAGGCGAATTGCCAGCCAGATGATGATCATTATCGGGGAAAAAAGAATAATTAGAACAAAAGATAAAATAAAATCTAAAATTCGTTTGGAAATTTTACCCCAGCCGTCGAGCGGTGTTTTTTTGATTTCAACAATCGGGACGCCGGCCAGCATATGGACTTCAATATTGGTGGTTCGGGCTTCAAATGGGCCGGCGGCGTATTTGAAAATAATGTTATGCTCTTCAGCAAAATTGATTAGATTAATGGAGTCGGAGCGGGAAATGGACGAGTCGGTTTGGATGATTTCATCGATAAATTTTTTGGCGTGCGAAGTTTTGATTTCAGCCAACATTTCCGATGAAACAGAGTTGTATATTTTAACGATTTTTAGTCCCAGCCCCGGTTGGTTGTTGATTGCGTTGATGATTTCCGCGGTGTTGTCATTTTCTCCGACAATCACCACCCGATGCAAGCCAACTCCGAATCTAGATAGAGTCTTGGCAAGTTCTCTGATGAGCAGACGAAAGATGGTTACAAGAATAAAACTGATGATCCATGAAGTAAGAATGATGAACCGAGAATCAAATTGTTCGCGGATGAAAAACATGTAAATTATCAGGCCGCTCATAATACCGGCGGTGGCTAAGAAAATTTTGGCCAGTTCGTCCGTGATTTTCAAATGTCGAAAAGAGTATAGACCGGCGATGGTAAAAAAAATCAAACCGAAAAATCCAACGATCATAGCATAGTTGATGATCTCGGTCATGGTCAAATCAAAAACTACCGGTCTGATGTCGCGAATGAAATCTTGGAAGCGAATTTTGTAGGCAAGGATACCGGCCAAGACCAATGCGATGTAATCGAGGGGCAGTTTGGCGGCGGTGAAAAATAGTTCAGCTTTTTTATGCATAAATAAAACTGGAATTAAGTAATTTAAGTGTATCAAATTTTATTATAAAATGGAATATCATGGTATAATTTTTAAAATGATAAAATCTTAAGAGCTGTGGGGGGAATGTGGGGATTTGAGCCTTAGATTCATTCAAAAATAATTTTGATTTATGTCAATTGTGCTAAATTTACCGCCGCTGCAGCCGGCGGAGAAAAAAATGTTGACCTTTGCCTTGCGCGATATCAGATTCGCGGCTGTTTTGTTGAAACAGGCGTATGAAAAATTCAGTTTGTTTAATCGAGAGCACAGCGAGAAAAAGAAAAAAATGAAAGTCGCTAGGGAAAAAATAGGAGGATCAACGATATGAGTTTGTTTGAACGATTCCGTTTGAATCGCGCGGTAAAAAAAAGCATTGAAGCAGCCAAAAAAAGAGTGGATGAGAATCCTGAGGCGGTAGCTAGAAAAAAAAGGCTGAGTCAGGAAATCGATGACTCGGTCAAGGCTGATCTCTGGGCGGTCATAAATAAAAGATTGGCGGGTGAAATTTCAGAAAGAGAGGCCTTGTTTCAAGCACGGCAGGAGGTGGCACATGTAAAAAATTCAGCGGCGCTTCAAGCCGAGTTTGAACAAGGGATATCCAGTAAATTGGCTGATTTGATCAGAGACCAAAAGGCAGGAAAAATGTCAGAAACTGAAGTGGCGGCAGCAGCAAAAAAATATTTTGAATGGCTTGAGCCGAAGTTAGAACAAATAACACCGTTTCGGTCGGGAATTGAAAAAAAGTTGGAGGAACTGGCCACTCAGGCAGTTAAAGCCGGCACGGAAAAGGAAAAAGCGGAGTTGATGTCGGAGGCGGCTGAATATTGGGGATTATTGCAAATTGGGGTCGCGGAGAACATTCAAACACAAGAAGACGCGGATGTGTTTTTGAACTTTGGCGGGCCGGCAGCTCGGACGGCTTTAGCCTTTATGGCGGCGACGATGGGCGTTCGGGCTATTGGTTATGCTGAACCGGCGATGGACATTAGAATTACGTCACATGAAGTGAGAGTGGCCGATCAGGGGGAAATGATTGAGATGCCTGAGTTTAAGGTGGTGTCTGAAACGCCTGAAATGCCTGAAACGACGAAAGCCGCATCTGATCAGAAATTGCAAGAAAAGAGAGACTATGCGCGACATTATGAATTTGAACGGCAGCAATTTGCGGAGCAGGAAGTGAACCGGTCGGTTGATAAAATTGTCGATCAGATTATTTCTTTCGCCAATGAACACGGGGCGTCTCCGATGGATGTGGATTTTGAAAATGGGTTAGCGGTTGAATTCTCAGCCAGTTTTGACGGATCTGAAGCGAAAAATCGGGCGTTGTGTGAGGATTTGGAAAAAGGCATGATGCCGTTGATAACACAGGCTTTGGCTGATCGCGGGTTTGATACTGTGGCGGTAAGATCGATGGCGGTTGGAGAACGAATTCGGATTCCGGATGGCCGTGGAGGACATGAAAATTTGACTCAATCTGAAGCAGAAAATCGGCTGATTAAACTTTTGAATGTCAGTTCAGTTGATGATGTTTATAAACTGATTAGGGTTTATAACCGAACGCCAGAGAAATTAACGCCGGAACAAAGACAACAACTGGATATTTACATTGGTAATAATCGGGTGCCGACTATTTCATATGTTTTAAAAGTTAATATCCCACCGGTTGAAGGCGAGTCGGTCCTACCTGAAACTCCCGAGCCAAAGACTGAAATCAAATCGCAGGTGGAAATCATTGAGACGGTTGGGCGCACTTCAAGATTGGTTGAGTTGGTAGCTGATGAGAGAAGGTATGTGCAGCCGATTTTTGAAGACGATTATGTGGTTCAAATGTATGATCCGGAATTTGGCGAGGAGATTTTACCTCCCGGAGAAAAATTAAAATACAGTTGCGTCGGTGGCGTTTGCTATTTAGATCTAAAAGGAAATTTTATAACTTTTGAGGAATGTCAACAGAATTGTACGGTTCCGCCATTACCGCCTGAGGGTGAAGGCAATGATGGGGAAGGCATGAAGTATAGCTGCGTGAATGGAAAATGTATTCCAAGTTTGTACGGGGAATATTCAAGTTATGAGCAATGCATGCAGTTTTGCCGGATACAGCCACCACCGCCGCCAGAAGAGCAAATAAGATTTGCCGGTCAAAAAGGTCCAAATATTCAACGAATGCATCGGGAAGGCCGGCGGGATGAAGATTATGAAGATGTGGCTGCTTCGAGTAAAAAAGATACAGGTAGGGGTATAGTTCGAACTGATGAATATGGAGAAGATATTCAGAAGCCGGTTCGAACCAAGAGAATAATAACGCCTGAGAGAATAGATCAAGAGGCAGTGACTGCGCGAAAATATTCCAGAGGTAAAGCCCAAGATAGAAGGGCTGAACAACGGTTTAAAGATGTTTCAAGGCAAAGACAAAAAGAACTGTTTGATAATGATGAAGTTTCCGAGTAATAAAATAGTGAAAAAAGAAAAATACGGATTAATCCGTATTTTTCTTTTGCTCCAAACCGGCGAGTAAGCCGAATTCTGTTTTAGTTGTCATCTATCTGGCCCGGTCATTGCTGGCCGGTTCAAGCGAGCTACCATATCCCATTGCAAGCAATGGAAATCTTGCTCTTGCACTCAAGTAAGGATTTAGCCGTTTCACTCTCAGTATTACTACTGAGCTGCACCCCTTGATTACTCTCGGGGTGAATGTTTTTTTTCAAAAACAATCGTCTCTGCTCGCACCTCTGATTGACATAATAAATTAAGCCAATCGACGGGCGTTACCCGCTACCATTTTATTCGCCAAAGGCAAATGAGTGTTCGGACTTTCCTCCCGCCGGCACCTCTCGCTAGGCTCGAGGTTTTGGCGGGCGACAACGCTGCCGATTTGGAGCATAAAGACAGTATAGCAAATATAAGGCTGTTTGTCAATACAATTAAGTCAAAATTTGGCTAGAGTTTGACAATAATTTTGATTGGGGGTATAATTAGATGAATTTGTTCACACCAAGGGGAGGTGGTTCCATGAGTCGTTGCCTGCTGGTAATTGGGATATTGGTGTCTTTGGGATTTATCGGTTGTTTTGCCGAGTGCCGTGATTCATTTGACTGCCCGGATAAAATGGTTTGTGATTTGGATATCGGGCAGTGTTATGTGCCGAACAAATGTTTCAAGGATTCCAATTGTCCGAGTGATTTTTACTGCGCTGATGATGAACACTGTTATCCGAGTGATAATTATCACGTGGATCCGGCCGGGTGTTATGATGATAATGATTGTCTGAGCGAGATGTACTGCGCGACGGATCGAATGTGCTATCGAATTGATAACTGGAAGCCGGCGTGTTTCGATGATCGAGATTGTCCATGGCCGGTATTTCACATGTATTGTGACAAGGCGCGTGGGCGCTGCTACCCCAATCAGCAGTGTGCGAATGATGACGGCTGCCCGCCGGGGATGTTTTGCGATCGAGGCAGCGGACGGTTCGGAAAGTGTGATTACTATTGAGTTACCATACAGGGAGGGAAACGTCATGAAAGAACACACTACTCTAAAAACAAACGATCAAGTAATTGTATGTGTGAACAAGCAGACACATATCGCAGTAGTTTTAGAGAAAGAAGTTCTTGAAACCGGAGATTTGGTAAATGTCAGACTGATCGAAGATCAGAAGAAGGAGCTGTTTTTGTTGATGAAAGAAGAAAACGGAATGTTAACAGTGCTGAAGGCCTTGTCGGCTGAACAATCTCCTTCATAATAAAACATATTGATAATGATCAGTATGTTTTTTGATAAAACAATAAATCAAAAATACTACTTCAGATCCTGAAATGAATTCAGGATGACAGAAGTAGTATTTTTGTTCAGGATGACATTTTTTATTTGATTGTTAGACTTCGATAACGACCGGCAGCACCATTGGCCGGCGTTTGGTCTTGGTAAAGAGGAATTTGCCGATTTCGTCGCGGATGGCATTTTTGATTTCATTGATATCGGCGGCGCGTTCAGTGTTTTTGCCCTTTGATTTGCAGACGCCGCGGACTCTCTGGCGGGCTTCTTCGATCAGTTTTTTGCTTTCTTTCATATAGACAAAGCCGCGGGAAATAATGTCTGGGCTGCCGACGAGATTGCCGGTGTGGGCTTCGACGGTTACAATCACCACAAACATTCCGTCGTCCGCCAAAACCTGACGATCGCGAAGCACAATGCCTGAGACGTCGCCGACACCGAGACCGTCGACCATGACATAATCAAACGGTACTCTGGTTTTGGTCACTTCGGCTTTGACTTCACGGCCATCGCGATAAAATTCGGTGACTTGCGCGTTGTCAGGAATCAGAATATTGGTTTCAGGTATGCCCATGGTTTTGGCCACATCGGCATGGTTTACTCTGAGGTAGTAATTGGCTTCAATCGGCAAGAAATATTTCGGCTGGAATAGACGGATGGTTAATTTTAAATCTTCCTGTTGGGCGTGTCCGCCGGCGTGAACGTCCATCATTTTGTAATGAAAGACGTGGGCGCCTTGGCGGTAAAAAGTATCTTTGAGATTTTGAATTGACCGTTCATTACCCGGAATGACGGATGAGGAAAAAATAACAGTGTCGCCTTTTTCGATATTGAGGAATTTATGATCTTTGTTGGCGATGCGTTTAAGCACCGCGTTTTTTTCACCTTGGGCGCCGGTGCCGATTAGAAGAATTTTGCTGCGGGGATATTTTTTGATGTCTTTGTCTTCAATGAATGTGCCCTTATTGTATTTGATGTAACCGAGTTCATGCGCGATTTCAACGTTGCTGATCATACTGCGGCCATCGAGATAAACTTTGCGGCCATGTTTTTCCGCCAAAGAAATACATTGCTGGACGCGGTTGAGAAGGGACGCGAAAGTACCGACAACAATCATGCCTTCAGCGTCAGCAAACACTTTGTCCAGTTCTTTTTCCACGACGGTTTCGGAGATTTGAAATCCCGGATTGCCGGCATTGGTGCTGTCAGACAGCAGCGCAAGGACGCCGCTGCGGCCGATTTCAGCAAATCGATTGAGGTCAGCCGGTTTATCGTGCAGCGGCGAAAAGTCGATTTTGAAGTCGCCGGTGTGAACGATAGTGCCAAGCGGAGTGCGAACCGCGACGCCAAAACTGTCAGGGATGTTATGGTTCACGCGGAAAAATTCTACCAGAAAAGCGCCGAGTTTGACTTTGTCCTTGTCCGGGTCAACAACGGCAATGTCAAGTGGACGAGTTTTGTATTCTTCATGGCGTTTGCGGACCAAACCGGCAGTCAAAGCGGACATGTACAGAGTCGGGTAGCCGAGTTCAGGGATCAAATGAGAGATGGCGCCGATGTGATCATAATGTCCATGAGTAATAATAACACCGCGAACGTTTTTTTCTTTGCCTTTGAGATAAGTGATGTCGGGAATAATATAATCAACACCCGGCATGTCTTCTTCGGGAAACATCAAACCCATGTCGATAATAATGATGTCATCGCCGTATTCAATCAGGGTCATGTTGCGGCCGACTTCTTCGAGACCACCGAGGCCGATAATTTTTAGCTTTGGCTGGTGGTTGGGGCCGGAAAATTCCATTGGCCGGTTGAAGTTGTCGAAGCGGGGACGTGACTGGAAGTTCGTGAAGCGCCCTTTTGAGTTGTCCTGAGGTTTGTGATATGGACGTCTTAGACCGCTTGGACGTTTGTCCGAGTCGGATGACGTTGAATTCAAACTGATTTTTCGTTTTAACATATAAATTTTAATAACAGCCTAAAATGGTAATTTAATAATAATTACCTTTAGGGATTTAATTTTTATTAATTATGAAGATAATAATTTAGTGAAATTCACGATTGGTTTTGATAAACCATTCATGAATGTTGGCCAAACGATTGGCCGGAAGAATTATGGTGTGATTATTGAAGCCATTGATTTTTTTGGTTTGAGGATAGGTGTAGGTGGGGTTGAAGAGAAAGATAGCCGGTGCTTGGTCGGCGATAATTTTTTGAAAAGCAGTATATTTTTGGCCGCGCTCTTCCGGGTTGGTGGTCTTTCGCGCTTGTTCCAAAATTTCATCCGCCTTGTTGTCGGCGAACGAGGATAAATTCAGCCCAGGGTGGCTGCTTTGTGATGAATGCCAGAACGGATATGGATCGGGATCGTAACCGATGATTTCGCCGTAGAGCAAAATTTCATAGTCACGATTTTTGATGGTATCTTTTTGAATATTGTCAGGTTCGATAAATTTCAGACTGGTTTTGACACCGATCAGCTGCCAATCTTTTTGAATCAGTTCGGCAATTTTGACGTTTTCCGGCTGGTTGACGGTGGTGATAGTCAGTTCGAGATAGGTGTTGTTTTTTTTCCGAACTTGAAAAGGGTAAACTTCCTCAGTCTCTGGTTGGTCATAACTGGCGAGCTCCCAGCCGAGTTTGGTTAATTCGGCTTTGGCGTGTTCCAGATCATAGGGGTACTTGGGATAATCGTCGGTGTAGCCGAGTTGTCCAGGTAGAATCGGGCCGTCGATGATTTGGGCTTTATTTTGAAGAATATCCGAAACAATCGCTTGTTTGTTGATACTGTGGGCTAAAATTTTTCTGAGCGTTGTATTGCTCAAAAGAGAATTTTTTTTCTGATTCAAAAATAAGGCAGTATATTGCGGGAGGTTCAACGTGTGAAAATTTAATGATCGGTTCCCCAAAATACGATTTTGTTTTTCAGAGGGCAGAAAGCTAATGCCTTGAACATTTTTATTGTTTAAAGCCTCGATTGCTTGATCGAATGAGGGATAGAATTTGAAAGTAATTTTTTTGATGTACGGCCGGCCGCGATAATAATTGTCATTGCGAACTAAACTATAATTTTTGATTTCTCCGGTTTGGTTGTCTTTGGTCAAACTGTCGAATTTGTAAGGGCCGCTACCGACCGGTTTGAGATTCAGTTCGGTTAAATTAGTATTTTGGACCGGGACATTTTTCCAAATATGCGCGGGTAAAATGCCGGTGGTCAGATTTTCCAGAAAAGGCGCAAACGGCTGCTCCAATATAAAACGGACGGTGGTGTCGTCGATTTTTTCGATGGTGACACCCTTGAAATTAAAATAGAGCGGGCTCTTTGAATTCGGGTCTTTGATGCGGTCAAAAGTAAATATAATATCATCGGCGGTGAGTTTGTGGCCGTCATGCCAATAAATGTCATCACGCAAAACAAAGGTGTAAATTTTTTGATCCTCGCTGATCGAGTAGCTTTTGGCCAGACCGACAACCAGACCTTCGTTCGGGTTGTAAGAAACCAAACTGTCGTAAATAAGAGACGCAAGGTCAATATCCACATCGTTGGTTTGGGCCAAGATCGGATTGACGTATTGCGGAGATCCGACCAACCCTTCAGTATACTCGCCGCCGAAGTCCGGGGTGAGGGTAGAAAAGTTGAGGTAGGAGTTGATACCGATAAAAATCAAACCGCAAAAAATGACTGCGGAAAAGATTTTGATTAATAATTTTTCTCTTGATGTGAGAAGCTTTCCAATGTACTTGATTTGTTTTAGGCCTGGGTATTTTTTGGCAGCCATTGACGCCACTAATTTTTGATTTAGCTCGTTTTGAAATCTGAGTTTTCTTTGTGTTTTTGGGTCGGTCAGTCTAGGTTTACGTTTGGCTTTGATTAAAAACCAAAGATTTTTGAAATAATGCACAAAATAGAAGGTAATTTATGGTTACAAAATAATGTTGGCCAAAGATAACCCAAGGAACATGATTGAGAAAACGATAGAAAGGGTGAACAAGGTTTTTTCCACACCGCGTTTGGTGCGGAAAACCGCGTTGGATCCGCCAAAGATTCCTCCAAGGCTGGCACCGCGATTTTGAAGTAAAATTACAGCCATAAGAATAATGGCTGAGATAATTTGAGCACTGGTGATGATTGTATTCATAGAAATGTGATTAACTGGGTCAAGCATATCAAGATATGCCGCCGCTGTCAAGGTAAAATAAAGATTGTTTGAGTGTAACACGCTTATATACTGTTGTCAATCAAAGAGGCGGAATGTGCCAGTGCTTGATGATTTTGTCAAAGCTTGGCTCTCGGTGTCGTGATTGGCATTAAAACATTTTTGTGGCGGACAAGGCGATAAAATATGAGTTGCGGATAATGGAAAAACCATCTAAAACCATATTGTTTTTTCGGTTTGAGAATGATTTAAATGAGAATTAACGGCAAATTTTTTTTGAAGTTGTCAATAAAAGCGGTAGAATTTACATCAATGTGGTATAATACAAATATCATAAAATGATTTTGATCACAAACATGGAAGACCAAACTAATTTTTTATTGGAAGCGACCTCAAATCAGGTCCCTGAAACGCCACCGATTAGATGGTACAAGAAAACTTGGGGCAAGGCGGTGATCGTCGGGGCGATTTTGAGTTTTGCGTCTCTGACTTGGTTTGCCTATGTGGTGGTTCGGGTGGTGGGCCGGGCGCAGACAAACGAATTTGATCCGCGGTTTATGAATGCGGCCGAGGCGACTCCGCCATATGATATCAGTCAAATTGTTAATAATGATGATCCGGTTTTGGGTGAACGAACGGCGCCGATTACGATTGTGGAATTCGGAGATTTTTTATGCCCCCAAAGTCTGAAAAGTTACACTATTATCAGAGAATTGGCCACGAAATATCCTAAAGAGGTGAAAATAGTCTGGAAGAATTTGCCGATTCTTGATTTATTGTCGGTTGATTTGGCTCAGGCCGGCGAGTGCGCGCATTTTCAGGGAAAATTCTGGGCCTTTCATGACCGGGTATTTTCCACTCAAGCGGAATTGGAGACGATTGAAGATATTTATGAGGTCGCGTCGCAAGTCGGTGTTGATGAAAAGGTATTCGCGCGCTGCATGGAAAATGAGAGCTCGTTCATGAAAATCAGCGAGGATTTGGCTCAGGCGGATTTGGTTGGTGCGGTGGGTACACCGACATTTATCGTCAATGGTTATAAAATCAGCGGATCGATGCCGGCTGATATGTGGGATGAAGTGCTCGTGGAGTTGTTGGGGAAGAAGAAGTAAATTCTAAATCATAAATTTTAAATTTGAATTGCCTGCTTCGCTGGTTTGTTGGATTTTAAAGATTTATTTTGGATCAGATCTGGTGAATGTTTTTTCTTAATAAAAAGTTGGTAGTATTATATAATTTTAAAATGATAGAAATAAGAATACATGGCCGGGGCGGTCAAGGGGCGGTGATGGCGGCAGAGATGCTGGCAAAGGCCGCGTTTTATGAAGGTCACCAAGTGCAGGCGTTTCCTTTTTTTGGGGTTGAAAGACGCGGGGCGCCGGTGGAGTCATATGTTAGAATTGATAATAAGCCGATTAGACTCAGAGCGCATATCTATGAGCCGGATTATTTGTTGGTGTTCGATCAGCGGTTGTTTGATCAGGTTGATGTGTTTGATGGGTTGAAGAAAAAAGGGTTGGTTTTTGCCAATGCCGTTGATTATAAACCCAAAAATAAAATGATTACGGTCGTGGTTTATGATATGGCATCAGTAGTCAAGAAGTTTTTGGGTCGGGATATTGTCAATACAGCCATGGTTTATTGGTTTGCCCAGCAAACAGGGTTAATCAAATTGGAGAATGTGATCAAAGCGGTGAAGGAAGTTTTTCACGATCGGCCGGAGATTCTGGAAAAAAATATTAAACTTATTAGAGAGCTAAAAAGGGAATTAAATTAAATTTTTTGTGTCATGTTGAAGTTGTCGAACGAGTGTAACCCTTCGAGAGTCTCAGGGTAGGCAGGCTCAGGGTGACAAAGTATAAAAATTATGAAAAAATGCATTGAGGGTTCGGAAGCGGTAGCGAGCGCGGTGGCGAATTGCCAGCCGGATGTCGTCGCCTCGTATCCGATCACCCCGCAAACACATATAGTGGAATATCTCGCGTGGCTGAAAAATTCCCATCGGGCGGATTTTGAATTTATTCAAGCTGACAGTGAGTTCGCGGCCGCGTCAATTGTGCAGGGGGCGGCGGCGGCCGGCGGGCGGACGTATACGGCCACAAGCGCGCAGGGATTACTCCTGATGATGGAGGTGGTCTACGCGACGGCCGGGCTCAGGCTGCCAGTGGTGATGACGCTCGCCAATCGGGCGGTGTCGGCGCCGATCAATATCTGGAATGACCAGCAGGACGCGATGGCCATGCGCGACGCTGGGTGGATGATGCTTTTTGCCGAGGATAATCAGGCGGCGGTGGATTTGCATATCATAGCTTATAGAATGGCGGAAGAATTAAGAGTGCCGGCGGTGGTGAATATGGATGGCTTTATTTTGACGCATACGGTTGAGCCGGTTGATGTCCCGAGTAAAAATCAGATAAGACAATTTCTGCCGAGATATAAAGCGGCGAAGAATACGATTTTGGACGTTAATCATCCGGTGACTTTGGGCGCGTTCGTGACGCCGGAGCATTATCAGGAATTCAGACAAGAGCTGCAGCAGGATTTGCTGGCGGCTGAAGGATTGTTTATAAAAGAAAATAAAAAATTTAAACAGGTTTTCGGCCGTGAGTATAAATCGGTTGAATATTACGGCGCCAAAAAGCCGGAGGCGGTGATAATTTCTTTCGGGTCAGTGGTCGGAACGATAAAAGACACGGTGGATGAATTGAACTCGACCCTTCGAGAGCCTTCCGCCTTCACTAGCGTTTCGGCGGACAAGCATGGTGACAAGCGAGAGAGGATAAACCAGGGGGACAAGCAGGGTGACAGGGGGGTGGGGGTGGTGAATGTGGTGATGTTCCGGCCGTTTCCCAAAAAGGAAATAGGTGAAGTATTGAATGGTTGCGAAAAAATCGCGATTATAGAAAAAGATATCGCGTTTGGCAGTACCGGCGGGTTGGATTTGGAAGTCAAAGCAGCGCTTTACGGCAAAAGTTCAGCGGAAATCAAATCATATTCAATGGGACTCGGGGGCAGAGATATTACGAAAGAAGAAATACGAGTAATTTTTGAAAAAATGTTGAAGTAAAATGTCGCCAGTTGATTATTTTGAGTTTAAAATTAAGTTTATTAAAAGGTTTAGTGTGACAAGATCGGCAGTCTTATACAGAGTTTATGTGACAAATTATATTTTTTGATAATCAAGTATGAAAAACAAAAATAAATTGCTAATTTTATTTATCACGGTGTTTGTTTTATTTACCGTGCTCGATGTGGCGATGGCACTCGCGGCGGATATCCGTGATGTGACGCTGAATGTACCGATCGGCGATTTAACCAAATTGGATGAGCCGATTGTCGGGCCGTGTTCGAACAATCCGGATAATGATTGCACGAAAATTCCGTGGATCGCGCAATATATCGGAGCGATTTATTTTTATGGTTTACGGATCGGGGCGATGTTCTCGGTGTTGATGATAATCGTCGGCGGGTTGATGTATCTCACAGCCGGGGTGAACCCGGGCAGTGTCTCCAAGGCCAAGGGGTATATATTATCATCGTTGTTCGGCATGGTGATTTTATTCGGGTCATATTTAATTTTGTATCAAATTAATCCGGATTTAACCAAGCTGCCGTCGATTGAGGTGGAACAGGTGAAACGAATTGAAATTGTGACCGGTGATTCGAAGTTTTGTGAAAGATTGGATCAGACCATGTTTACGATCAAGGGATATGACCCGGCGACGGCCAAATGCGGAGATGGAAAAACATATGAAATTGAATACAATAAAGCTGTTGAGCGTGGCGTGCAGATGAATTTGACTCAAAAAACATGTATATCTAGTAAATGTGATAATCCAACTGATGCCTGTGATCAGTTTGATGGGACATATCAATGTGTTTTCGCTTATGTTTATGGAGATATAATTGAATATCCCGAAGCATACGTGGATTATGTCAGATTGAAAGCTAATAGAATTGGTGCAGAGGATACTCAAATGGGGTTGGCGCGTTTTTATTCTGAGAAAACAAATTATTCCATTGGTCAGAATGATGTTTTGCCAAATTGGGTCGGAAGCGATGAATTTAATGCTCAAACTTATTATTTATCAATTGAATCCAATACTCCGGCTTTTGGTCCAAGTTGGGATCATTCATATTCAATAGATAGATATGGCAATCCGATTGGAATTGATGGTTCTATTTGCTGTAAATACAGCTGTGGTGGAGATGGGCGGTTGGTGATAACCGAAGGTTGCGATTTGATCAATAGGAATGAATTGGTGGGGACTGATAAAACAGCGATTAGTATTGATGTGGATACACGAAAATTGTTTTGCGGTGATAAACCGATAGCGGATATGGTAGATAAAGATGGACATTCTTATGAGGATGATGAATGTTATGTTACAAAAGGCAGTATTCCGATCGGGAATGTTTGTACTGGAAATGATTCTGAATGTATAAAAGGCAGTTGTGTTGCTTCAGAACAAGTCAGTGATCAAGAAATAATTACCTATAGATGTTCATGCAATAGCACGGCGGATTGTCCGTTTGGGAAAATATGTGTGGATACCGGAAATTGGGGGGTTTGTTCTACTACAGACAAGGTTCCGTCCGGCACTGCTTGTGGCGATCGAGGGGATGATGGGTGTATCAGCGGTGATTGCTATGATGCCACGGGGATTTGTGAATGCAGTCCGAATGATGGGAGTTGTCCTGAAGGGATGCTGTGTAAAGAAAATTCGGGGATGCAAAATACCTGTGTTCCGGGGAAGACTATAACACAGGCGTGTGATGACGATTGGGAATGTTTGTCCGATTCTTGTCAAAAAGGAACCTGCGGTTGTGATGATGACGAAGATTGTGATGATGAACAATATTGTAAGATTGATGAAACTGTGGGCGGCCGTTGTCTTGAGAGGCGGTCATATGGAGCAGAGTGTGATGATGCTGACCAGTGTTTAACAAACCTTTGTAATAATCCTTCCAGAAGTCAGTATTTTCCTGAGTTTATGGGGAAACGCGTTTGTGGTTGCCGGGGTGATAATGATTGTCCAACCGGAAAAAAGTGTGAGGAGCTAGCGCTTATTGGTTCACTCAGACTGTGTAAATAGGTATGAAGATAAAAAAAGAAAAATCATATAGTCTCATCGCGCCCGGTCATACTGCGTGTGTGGGCTGCGGCATGATTGTCGCTTTGACCATGGCGGTGAATACGCTCGGCGACAAAACAATCGTGTGCGGCGCGACCGGCTGTTCCGAGGTGACGACGACAAAATATCCGGCGTCAGTTTTTCGTGTGCCGTATATTCATTCATTGTTTGAAAATCCGGCGCCGGTGGCGACAGGTGTTTTGGCGATGTTAAAACGGAAAAAACAAGACGATGTCAATGTGGTTGTTCACGGCGGAGATGGTTTTTTCTTTGATATCGGATTGGCGTTGAATTCCGGGGCGTGGACCCGAGGCGATAATATTTTGTATATTTGTTATGACAATGAGGCGTATATGAATACTGGCGCGCAGTCGAGCGGTTCGACGCCGATTGGATCGTATACCATGACGACGCCGGCGACGAGTTTTTCCACCGGCAACCTGCTTCATAAAAAAGATCTGCCGGCGATTGCTCTGGCTCATGGGTTGCCATATGTGGCAACTGCGACGGTCGGTGATTTGAGTGATTTTCGGGAAAAAGTAAAAAAAGCGGCGGCGATCAAAGGGCCGAGATATATTCAGGTTTATTCAACGTGCGCGCCCGGATGGAATGTGGAGGCGTGCAACGCAATAAAAGTGGCAAAGCTGGCGCAGGAAACCGGTTTGTATCCGGTGTTTGAATACGTAAATGGAAGGTTATCGTCAGTGATGAAAGTCCCAAATGAGACGCCACGGGTCGAGAGATTTTTGGAGCTGCAAGGACGATTCCGTCATTTGGGTAATAATGAAGAGGGTAAAAAAATTATCAAACGAATGCAGAAGCAGGCGGATGAGAATATTGAGAGGTTTGGGTTGAGATAATAAGAGATTGAGAGAATTGAGAGATTGATCCCGCCTCTCGCGAGAAGCGGGATTGAAATGATTAATAAATTCATCGAAATTACTGGAAATAAATATCCGCCAAAGACGCCTGCCTGCCGGTAGGCAGGGATGCGCCTCTGGCGCAGAAATTAATTGGTAAGGCAGATTGAGAGAATTAAGAGATTAGAGAGACGGGGTAAGGGGGCGGAAAAAGGCGTTAGAAGGCGGAAAATTGGGAGAATAAGAGAAGTAAAAAAAAACGGCGGCGGTTGAGGGCGAGTTTCTGATTTAATTTTTTAATGATTGACAAGTTCAAGCTTCGGTGCTAGAATGAGTTATTCATATCTACAAAGGGGGGGCGATGAATTGTCAGACGGTTCCAGTTTATACTGATCAAGAAATGAAGAGCTTGTGGAAAAAGTACGATACTTATAACTTTGTTCAACACGTCTTTGGTTATGCGACCTTGGTTTGCAGTCTAATGTTTATCATCCTATTGTTTAATTCGATTGGTTTGAGTCTTTGGGGGGCTATCGTAACAATTGAATTAGTTTTTTTGGCTGTGTTGTTCGCAATGTTATGGTTTCGTTATGGGGATAAGGAAAAAGAAGCTTTTAGGGTATATTATGATTATAAATTGAAGCTTTTGAATCAAAAACGGAGACTTTCAACGGAATAATATGGATACAAATTTTGAGTTAACGACTCAATTTTTTTATTTAAATTTATATAAGTGGCTAAAATAAGTTAAAAATTACCTATTGACAATAAATAAATAAAATTGTAAAGTGTTATATCCGGTTTTGATGAGGAATGGTGGCGGCCGAGGGCTTAGATTCCGGGTCAAGCCTGCCTGCCGGCAGGCAGGCCCGGAAAGACAGTCAGGTTTGGTCTCCTTTGAAGATGAATAAAGGGATTCTAACGGTTGAGTGTTTTGATTTCTGGTTAAGCTTGGAAAGACAGTCAGGCTTGGATATCCTTAGTTATATGAAATTCATTGACGTTATCATTATGATGAATCAAAAAATGAAAATTAAGCAAATGAGTATTTTGCGCGCGATTGCCTATAAACTGCGCGGGGTGATTTTGAATTTTAAACAATCACCGAAAGTAGTTTATGAGTGGGATTTATATTTGTCATTGCTATAAAGTAAAAATGATTTTTACTTAAAGATGAATATAAATCCTACTCAGTTGAGTGGGATTTGTCGTTTTTTGACAATATAAACCGATACACCAGACCCGGAGTGGAGGCGCAAATGGCGGAAATCGATTGGGATGACAAGATCGCGGATAAAGATCGCAGCGCTAATTTCTTTTTTTCCGCGCTCAAGGTGCTGTGGCGACTTATGGGGCAGTATCGATACGGAATTTTGGTTGCAACTGGTTTGCTGCTGGTAAATCAGAGTATCAATGTTACCTTCCCATATTTGTGGAAACTGATTTTCGATCGGTTGCCGGACGTGATTGCCGGGGAACAAACAATTGAAACCATTTTGTGGATTGTGGGTGGAATGATGCTGCTGGTGGTCGTGAATTTGTCGCTGTGGCATTTCGTGGTGCAGATAAAATTTTCTCGTAATCTGATCAAGTTGGAAAATTTTTGGCCGGTGCAGGCGCAAAAAAAATTACTGGAGCTGACGATCGGTTATCATGAAAAAGAAAATACCGGCAAGAAGATCAGCAAGATTGATAAGGGCTGCGATAAGATGGTGGATGCGGTGGCGAAGTTATTTTGGGATTTGGCGCCTCAGACATTTTATCTCATTGTGAATATGATTTTCGTTTTTGCCATCGATTGGCTGCTCGGATTGATTTTTTTCATTCCGTATTTGACGATTTTCTGTATCGGGGTCAGGAAGTGGGATAGTTTTGTGGTCGATTGGGAAAAATGGGAGAAGCTGCGCGAGGAATCCGGCGGGATTTTATGTCAGTCAATTATTAATGTGCGGACGGTGCAGAGTTTTGTTCAGGAAAAACGGGAAGAAGAGCAGTTGACGCGGGTACGTGAAAACATGACGGTGCTTGATATTGGAATGAATCGCAAGATAGAAGGATTTTTTTGGAAATTTTCCAATGCGCTTTCGTTGATTTTTTACCTGACGATTTTTGCCGGGTTGTGGTTTGTGTATCAGGGGAGAATCACGATCGGTTCAATCATCTTTATGATTATGACCGGCAATGTGATCAACTCGAACATTTATCACATGATCAACAGCTATTCACATATCATCAGACGATTGGTGTCGGTGGTCAGAATGAACGATTTGTTGAATCAAAAGGCGGACATTACCAATGATTCAGCCGGAGTTATTCCAGAGGACTACACCGGAAATGTTGAATTGGACGCCGTGAAGTTTGTATATCCGGGCGGTGAAAATCCGGTGGTTGATGAAATGAGTTTGAAAATTCCGGCTGGGAAAATGGTCGCTTTTGTCGGCAAGAGCGGTGAGGGCAAGACAACACTGATTCGACTATTGGCCAGAATGTATGATGTTACTTCAGGTAGGATTAGGCTTGATGGCCAAGATATTCGAGAGGTTGATTTGTATTGGTATCGGCGGCTGTTTGCCATTGTGCAGCAGGACGTGGATGTCTTTGACGCGTCGATTCGAGATAATGTGGTTTATCCATGTAGAGAAGCCACTGAAGAAGAAGTGCTCGAAGCGATTCGGGCGGCGCATCTGCAGGTGATGCTTGAATCAAAAGAGCGGTTCCCAAATGGATTGGATACACCGGTTGGAGAACGCGGGGTCAAGCTGTCCGGTGGGGAACGTCAGAGAGTGGGCATCGCGCGGGCGTATATTTCTTTGCTTCATGGAGCCAAAATTTTGATTTTGGATGAAGCGACGTCTAACCTTGATTCTGAAGCTGAGCGGGCGATTCAGCTCATGATTAATAGTATTCGGGAGCGGTTGGATATTACGCTTGTGGTTATCGCTCATCGCTTGTCAACGATTCAAAAGGCGGATTTGATTTATGTTCTCGATAACGGCCGGGTCAAGGAATTCGGTGATCACCAGATTTTGATGAAGAGAAATGGTTTGTATGCCAGTTTGGTGGATTTGCAGCGATTGGGGATGGTGAGGGAGTAGGGTTACGAATTTACGAATATTAAGGAAATTACGAAAACATAATAGTTGGTATGGGGGTAAAGATTGAGTAGGTCAGAGTTGATAGAATTAAGAGGAGTAAGAGAATTGGGAGCTGAAAATTATTATAGGAAAGAGATAGGGAATAAAATACTGTAACAGCAGTATTTTTTTGTACAATTTGATAATAATAGTGATTTTTAACGTTTGTCTAGTTCTCGGAGTTCTGGTCAGTCGAAGTGTTGACAAAATGATTAAATGGTATTATAATGTGAAGTCACAACAAAGGGGGGAGGCTGAAAATGCTGATGGTTAAGCCGACCGATCAGTCGCAGGGAGAAGCGTTTGTCTCTTTTCATGATGTGGTTCAGTTTGTGAAGCGGGTCGAATACGCACAGTATCAGATTGATCGGGATCAACCGCATGATGATTGTTCCGAAGAGTTGTTTAAGGATATTGAGGCTGTATGGCGCAAATTGGCCCGATTTTGTCATGTTCTTGGGGTGGTTATCTATTCGGTTCATGAGAAGCCAGTTTTTGGTGAAGGCTGGACGATTAGATCTTATGCATTCGTGAAAAGATTGGCAGAATCTGATGAGGCAAGACGATCCCAGTTGCTGCTTGAGCCACCGAAATGTTTTAAGAAGGTAGTTTTTGCAGTTGAGGATAATAGTCGACAGATCGATATGGGGTAAGCTCTGAAATTGTCAGAATAATAAGATATAAGTACCTAGGTAATAGGTGCTTTTTTTCTCCCAAAAATGAATTTGTTTCTTATATAAATAGGGAAAGCATGGGACAAGTGGCTCGGCGTGATTAATATAATTGTTTGAAGTTTATTTTATTGACATATTAATTTTCAATTGGTAAAGTTCAATATCAATCCCTGAAGAAGGAGGGAGCATGAAAGCAAGATTGTTAACTGGGCAATTTGTGGATTGTACAGATACTGTTAACTTGGTAATTGATAATATTACTAGGATTGAATCTCGGGAGTTTATTTTTCCGGAGCAATGTCAGGAATGTTGTTCGGCTGTTTTGTATGTTTGGAGAGTGTTGAAACAATTTGTTCAGGTGCGAGGAGTGGTCTTTTGCTTGGGTAATTATAATTTGCCATTCCGATTCGGTATTGATCCCACGGTGGAAACGTATGAAATGATGGAAAATATTAGTCGGGATCTTGAATTGCAGAAAAACTTTTTTCAGAATCGTTCAACTTATGTAATGCTTCAGTTCATGTTGGATCGTATTGAGTAAGAAGTTCCTTAAATAAGGAGCTTTTTTAAATTATATAAAAGGGATATGAGAAAATTGAAGCACTTACGAGGTTGCTTTGTCGCCCTTCGATTAGCCTGTCTGTCGGCAGACTGGCTCAGGGCTTATCGCAACAGGATGGCCATGGCGTATACGAGGATGGATGTTGGTGTAATTAGCGAAACGTGGTGAAATTATGACAAACCGATGGACAAAGAATAGCATTTGTTCCGATACTCATTCTCGGCCTCTTTACAAAGTTTTGTTTTATTTGTAAAATGAATGACAGTATATTCGTTTATAAAAGCGTTTAGCGTTAAGCGTATAGCGTTTAGAGATTTGACTAAACGCTAACCGCTGATCGCTTTACCCTAATGATTATGGGCAATCAAAATAAAATTTCTATTCGAGGCGCTCGAGTTAATAATTTGAAGAATATTGACGTGGATATTCCGCGCGGCAAATTTGTCGTGATTACCGGCTTGTCCGGATCCGGCAAGTCGTCTTTGGCATTTGATACTATTTATGCTGAAGGCCAGCGCCGCTACGTGGAAAGTTTGTCTTCATATGCGCGGCAATTTTTGGAAGTAAAAGAAAAACCGGACGTTGACCGGATTGACGGATTGTCTCCGGCCATTGCCATTGATCAAAAGTCCGTGGTGCAAAACCCTCGGTCAACGGTCGGCACGATTACGGAAATTTATGATTTGATTCGATTGATGTACGCCAGAATCGGACGTTCACATTGTCATATCTGCGGCACGGAAGTCAGAAAACAAACGGTGGAGGAGATTGTTGATAAAATTTGGAAAATCAATCACAAAGTGAATGTGACAATTTTGGCGCCGGTGGTCAGAGAAGAAAAAGGCACGCACAAAAAAGTGTTTGAAGAAATCAGAAAGGCCAATTTTTATCAAATCAGATTGGATGGCATTGTTTATAATATTGAAGAAATAGATGGCTTGGATATTGATAAAAACGCCAAACATACAATTGAAGTGGTGGTGGATCGGGCATTGCTCGATGGCGATAGGGAAGTCAAGAAACAAATGCTGGAGTCGGTAAAAATCGCGGCTGATTTGGGTGATGGTTTGGTTATTGTTTATCGAACTGATATTGATGAAGATATTTTGTACAGTCAATATTTTAGCTGCCATAAGTGCGGAATTAATTTGCCGGAAGTTGAACTGCGAAGTTTTTCGTTCAATTCGCCGTTTGGTGCCTGTCCGGTTTGTTCCGGTTTGGGGATGAAACAAGAAATCGATCCGGAGCTGGTTATCAGCAACCCGAAACTCAGTTTGGCGGAGGGAGCAATCAAGCCGTGGACGAAAATATTTTCCAATCAAAAATCCATGTGGCATCTGCTCGAGAAGGTGGCGCAAAAGCATAAATTTTCTCTCGATGTACCGGTCAATAAATTGAACAAGAAAAATCTTGATGTTATTTTGTACGGTTCAGGTGATATGTTGCATGACCTCGGAGCGCGGAAAATGATGTTTGAAGGGGTGATTCCAGGGCTTGAGCAGAAGTACAAAGAGACGGACTCTGATTATATCAGAAGAGAAATTGAGAAATATATGCGGAGCCATATCTGTTTGTCTTGTATGGGCAAACGGCTTCGACCGGAAAGTCTGTCGGTTCGAGTAGCTGGACTGTCTGTTGATAAATATACGGATATTTCGGTCAGGGATTTGGCGGATATTTTGGCGGAGATGGTAAAAACAGTTAAAAAAAGTTCAGCCGTCACCAAAACAAAAGAAAAATTGCAATTTATCAAACTGGAATTGGAGCAAACAGAGTATACGATTGTGGAATTATTGATAAAAGAAATCGTGAGGCGCATCAAATTTTTGGAAAATGTCGGTTTAGGCTATCTGTCTTTAGGTCGAAGTTCAGTCACTTTGTCGGGCGGAGAAGCGCAGAGGCTTAGACTGGCGACCCAATTGGGATCGGCTTTGTCCGAGGTGATTTACGTTCTTGATGAACCCTCGATTGGATTACATTCGGTGGATAATGAAAAGTTGATCAACACTTTAAAGCAACTTCGAGATAAGGGAAATTCGGTTATTGTCGTTGAGCATGACAAAGAAACGATTGAGGCAGCTGATTATGTAATTGATCTCGGTCCGGGCGCGGGGATTTATGGCGGCGAGGTGGTGGCGGAAGGCACGCCGGCGGAAATCAAGAAAAATGAAAAAAGTTTGACCGGTCAATATTTGGTTAGAAAGAAAAAAATTGAAGCGATTAAAAAAGGCCCGCGCGGCAACGGCAAGAAACTGACGATAAAAAACGCCATGGCTTATAATTTGAGAAATATTACCGTGGATATTCCTCTCGGGGAATTGGTTTGTGTTACCGGGGTGTCGGGGTCGGGCAAATCCAGTCTGATCAACGACATTTTGGCCAAGGCGCTGTCTCGACATTTCTACCGATCAAAGGATTTACCGGCGGAACATAAAACTATTATTGGAATTGAAAATTTGGATAAGGTCATTACTATCGATCAAACTCCAATCGGACGGACGCCGCGATCCAATCCAGCGACGTATACGGGAGTATTCACCTATATCCGAGATTTATTTACCCAAATTCCTGAAGCTAAAATCAAGGGGTTTGACGCCGGCCGATTTAGTTTCAATGTCAAAGGAGGACGGTGCGAGGCCTGCGGCGGTGATGGTTATGTTAAATATGAAATGCAATTTTTACCCGATGTGTATGTCGAATGCGAGGAGTGCAAAGGCCGGCGATACAACAAGGAAACGCTGGAAATTCATTATCGCGGTCAAAATATTGCGGATATTTTGGGCATGACCGTGTCTGAAGCCAAGGAGTTTTTCCGCGATACTCCGATTATCAATGAAAAATTGACCACATTGGTGGAGGTTGGTCTCGGCTATTTGACTTTGGGTCAGCCGGCCACAACTTTGTCCGGAGGTGAGGCTCAACGAATTAAATTGGCAACTGAGCTGTCCAGATATTCAACCGGAAAAACATTGTATATCCTCGATGAACCGACAACCGGATTGCATTTTGATGATATTAATAAACTGCTCGTAATTTTGCATCGATTGGCGGATAAAGGAAATTCAGTGCTTATAATTGAACATAATTTGGATGTGGTAAAAAATGCCGATTGGGTCATCGATCTTGGTCCGGGCGGTGGCGATGAAGGCGGAGAGCTCGTGGCTGAAGGCACGCCGGAACAAGTGGCAAAAGTGAAAAAATCGGTAACCGGACGTTATTTGGCGAAGGAGCTGAGAGCTTGAAGAAAAATCGAAGCAATGAAATAAAAAGATCCCGAGAGGGGGTCTTTTTTGATAAAAAAAGGCTGACTATGATAAGTCAGCGAGGAAAGAGAGCGAGCGCAGAGGGACTCGAACCCCCAACCACCGGTTTTGGAGACCGACGCTCTACCATTAGAGCTATGCGCCCGCAGGAAAGGAACATTTCTATCTTAGGGGATGATTGGAAATTTGTCAAGAGTTCTATGAACGTGAAATGATTTCTTCCCACAGGTTGTAAACTTCAACCAGATCTGTAATGAAGTGATCAAAACTGGCTAGGGTGTGGTGGGGCATGATGCAGAGTTTGTAAACTGTTTGCGGGCAGCTCATGGTGTCTGATGGATCGATGGGAAAATTATCAGCTCGGAGGTGATAGGCCGCAAGTTTGCCTTTTACGTGATAATATTTATCAGTTTCCGGTGTGGTATTGGGTCGAGGTTCAAGAATCATTTTGGGAATGCCACAGTTTGCATTGTGAACCCCGTTTAAAGCCGAAAAGTTAATGGCTACTCCAAGCTGGTTGACCCATGGATTAGGATCGAAAACTTGTGTCGGGATAGGTAATTGTTTTAATCTATCATACAATTCATCTCGTAGCGACAGGCAGTTGGAAACATACATTTTTTGACCATCAAAACCTTCGGTTTTCATGATATACCAAGCGAGGATGGGAGCTAAACAACTTCGTGATCCAGGAATGGTGTCATCATCATGGCCGCGAACGTAGTTGACGCTTTTAGCGACTAGAGACATTAATCCCTTGCGACAAAGGAAAATTCCGGCAGGGTAGGGTAATTGTCCCATTTTGTGACCATCGACAGTGGCAGACATTACTTCGGGGATCTGAAAAGCAAATTGAAAATCAGGCGCAACAAATGGAACGGTAAACCCGGCAAAGCTGGCGTCGATATGAAGATAGAAATTCGCGCCGGTTTCACGGCGGGTTTTATTGATGTAATCAGCGATTTCTTTGATGGGATCGATTGAACCAAGAAGACTGGTGCCGACAGTGGCCACGATCATGAATTTGCGAAATCCTTCGGCGAATTTTTGTTTGAAGCGTTTGTCGAGCTGTTTAAGCGACATTTCACCAGAATTATTCATACCGACCAAGTGTAGTCCGCAGCCATTGGTATCGGGATTAAAAATGTGATTTTTGTTGCATCTGGTACATTGCCCCCAACTATGGTGTCCCATACCGGTTAGTTCGACCCCTTTGGCGATTGAATAGTGACCGAGCGGGGTGGTGAAAACCACGATCCCCTTTTTGGCACTGTCGGATTTGGTATTCAGCCATTCACGGCCAATCCACATGCCTTGATGGATTGACTCCGTACCTCCGCCGCAAAAGAAGCCATCAATCGTTTGGGGTGTACCTCCCAAAACGGAAGAGAGCATCCATATAGCCTCGGCTTCGATTTGTTGAATAGTCTCAAATCCACCTTCTCCTTCAGCAAACTTGGGGAATCCAAATTCATCAAATTCAGCGTGAGTGTGGCTACCAATAGCATTGATGTGTTTGGCCAAAAGACCTTGCGAGCGGCCTAGAATTGATTTTGATAGAGGCGTCGCTGGGTATGACATTGGGAGTTTATTAGGGAAATCTTTGGGAGTATACGGTGAAGGAATGTTTTTGATCTTGTTAGCGAGTTTAGCGGAGTGATTTTTTTTACGAGGCATTTGCCAGTGATAAGAAATTGTTTTTCGACGGCCCATGGAGTTTCTCCTTTTAGTAGCTGGGGACGCCCATGAGATCTTTGACGAGGTCAACGGTTTCTTTGACCCGAACGCGAGCGGTCAGGCCGCCGGCATGCAGAATTTCATCAATGTAGGTGGGGCCTTTGGCGGCGTATTCTTGACGGCGCTCTTGAATCGGGCCAAGCATGTCATTGAGGTGTTTGGCGACCACCATTTTGCACTCGACACAACCAATGCCGGCGGACTGGCAGCCGGTTGAAGCCCAAGCAATTTCCTGAGGAGTGCTGACGATATGATGCATGGTAAAAATGTTGCAGTGGTCCGGATTTCCGGGATCAGAGCGGCGTTCCCGAGCCGGATCAGTTTTGGCGACTTTTAATTTGGCAGTCACGGAAGCGGCGGAATCATCAAGAAAAATCAGGCCGGTGGTATCGCTTTTCCCCATTTTCCCTTCGCCGGTCAAAGATGGTACGCGGATGCCTTCACCCTCGAGGGTCTGGGGAATCGGGAAGACTTGACTATAGAGCGAATTGAAGCGGCGCGCCAAATCACGCGTTAATTCCACGTGAGGACGCTGATCCTGTCCGACAGGCACCAGTTCAGCTCGGACGCCGAGAATATCCGCGGCCATGAGAGCCGGATAAATCAGGAGACCGGCGTTAACGATTTCTCCATGAGATTGAATGGTTTCTTTTTTTTCTTTAAAATGCGGCAGACCTTGGAGTTCGTTTACCGTGCAAAGACAAGTGAGGAGCCAAGACAGTTCCGATGTTTCAGGAATACTTGATTGAGCATAAATAATCGCGCTGTCCGGATTGACACCCGCAGCGAGAAAATCAAGGACAATTTCCCGCAAATCATGTTTGATGGCTTCCGGATCCTGCCTTGTTGTCAGCGTGTGTAGGTTGGCAATGAAGAAAAAACATTCCATTTCCGAATTATGACTCAGAGTGGCGAAGTAACGCATGGCTCCAAGGTAATTGCCGATATGCATTTTGCCTGTAGCTCTAATACCTGAGACCACCACTTGTCCCATGATAGACTCCTGTCCCCGATTTTCGGGGTTGGTTGTTAAAGAACCGTTCAGGTTAATTTATGCCAAAAATAGGATAATGTCAATAAAGAATTTGACAGAATAAGTATATTTGATAACATATTAAGTACGAACTTGAAAATTACAAAACCTTTGGGTCGAGCAGTTGGGCTCGATTCCCTCCCACTTTACAAAATAGGAGGAAGGTGCTTTTTGCTAGTTTAAGGCATTTAAACAGGTGAAAAGCCGGAGTCCCCCGTAACCATGGGATAGGCTGTGTTGTATTGACAAAGCAGCTAAAGCGTCGTAAGTTACATTAACTTGCGGCAGAAAGGTGGCACCGTGGATTGTCTATTTTTAGACTCTTCATCCTTTCTCGCGTATGGCAACATAGGTGGAAAATGATGAGGAGTTTTTTTGTTCATTGAAAAATTAACCCAAGCAACAAGCGTTGAAGTACGAAAATGAGTCAAACAACAAAAGCATATTTGTTGAAGTTGGTGGCAGTAATGATTTCAGCATCTGGTCCGAGCATTTTCTTATTAATAATCGAAAACATTCCGACGTTTAGTTTTTTTGGAATATTTTATGCCATTTTTTGCCATGGGTTATGCGTATGTAATTAATGGCGAGAGAGGATTTAATTATGGATTAATTGCTTTGAGTTTGATCCTAGTGACGATAGGCTCGGTTTTAGCAGATAAGAGTATATTGAGAAGCAATAAATAAATTACCGAAACCACAGGGGGATGGCAATGGAGAACGTGAACATCAAGCATGTGTTGAAAAATCATGCGTATCAGAATATTCCGTTAACGTATGAAGAGGCATATGCCTTGGGGTTGTATGCACTACAAGGATGTAATGGGAATCGTTTGGCTCAGATTCAGAGCGTGGCGGCATTGAGCGCGCTTCATAATTACGCGACTTATAAATGGGTCAGGTCGCAGAAAGCGGAAGATTTGCACGGCCATCGGCTGCCAGCCAATGCGGCGGAGCAGATTGCGGGGGTGTGCGCAGCGATATTTGAAGCTGATATTAGAAGGTCACGTTACGGATTTTTGACTCCCAAGGTATCGATGGTAATGGATAATTGCGGCATGGGTGGAGATTTGGTGGTGACTCCGAACGTCAGTACGGTGGCGGCATTTATTGCGGCGGCGATGGGAATCTCCATGGGAAAACATGGATCTCCGGCCAACGCTGATCAAGGTCGTTACGGCAGTTCAGATTTTGTAGCTTTAATTTGTAATATCAATGAGTACAGCAAGCGCAATGAAGTTGAGTTAGCGATTGAACAATTTGGTTTTGGCTATACTGAAGCGCTTGATACGAATTACAAAGTAATACACCTGCAGACTCATGAAATCGCGCAACTGCCCCACATGAATGATATTATTGGACCCATTACTAATCCGATTGATCCAAGAATCATGACTCGAAGGGTGATCGGTGTTAATCATTTGGTGAAACCCAGAGTGGTGGCCGAAGCCCTGCAGGTATTAAATGAAAGGGGAGTGACTTTTTTTGAACGAGTATTGGTGGTTCGTGGTTTTATCGATAAACATCATTATCGGGGAATGGATGAAGTATCAGTATGCGCTGGTGGAACCATGGTGGCGGAATTGCGTCATGGAAAAATTCATGAATATGAGTTGGAAGCACGAGATTTTGGTTTGGACCCGATTGATGCTGACGCGATTACGCCGATTGGTGATAAGGGTCAATTTTCATTAGCTTTGCTCAAGGGAGATATTCAGGGGGCGGCTCGTGATTTGGTGGTGGCAAACGCGGCGGTATTGTTATGGCTCGCAGAAAAGGCGGCAACTTTTGAGGAGGGGTTTAAACTGAGTATGGAATGTTTGATGAGTGGGCAGCCTTATGAATTGATGCAAAAAATTCAGCAATTCATGCCCAAGAAGATGTCCGGTAAATGAGCTGGTAAATACTAGCTCTTTTTTTTATTTTCATTTACAATATTGATATATGAATAAATTAAGCAAATTATTTAAGAAAAAATTGAAGCCGTTTATTATTGGTATGATCCATCTCGGCCCAATGTCAGGCTATGCCGGTTATCCGGGACTGGATCGGTTGAAAGAAAAAATGTCTGCAGATTTGGAAGCGTTGGAAAAAGGCGGCGTCGATGGCGTGATGATTGAAAATAATTATGATGTGCCGCATTATGAAAAAGTTTTGATGTCTACGATTCAAGATTTTGAATATTTATGTGAATTGTTAAGAGAAAAAACAAAGTTGCCTTTAGGGATTTCTCTACTATGGAATGATTATGAAAACGCATTGAGAATAGCGAAAAAATATAATTTTCAGTTTGTCAGAGTGCCGGTATTTGTTGATCGAGTTAAAACAGAATACGGAGTGTTTGAACCAAAGGCGAAGGAATGTTTGGAATATAGAAAACAGATCGCGGCAGATGAGGTTTTAATTTTGGCGGATATTCAAGTCAAGCATGCCGAGCATCTGATTAAGCGGCCGATTGCGGAGGCGGCGGCTGAAGCGGAAGAAAAAGGGGCCGATGCTCTGATTGTCACGGGTAAGTGGACAGGGGACGCGCCGACGGTTCAAGATGTGTCTGAAGTAAAGTCGGTGGCTGGGGAACTGCCGGTGTTATTGGGAAGTGGTATTACTCCTGATAATGTTCATGATTATGACGTCGATGGTGTTATTGTGGGAACGTATTTTAAAAGTGAGGTGAACCGTGGTCAGCATGAACAAAATTTATTTCCATGGGAGACATCTTACGAATTGGAAAAGATAATGAAGTTGGTTCAAGCGAGAGGGAAGTTATAAGTATTCTTCAATGTTGACATTTGACAGGATTTGTTTGTCATGTTAGATTGAGGTGATATTGCTTTAACCCACAAAGGAGGTGGATATGCGATGCGAGCATGGCTGTGGTCAAGAAAAAGACGATGTCATGGTTCTCGGAGACGCGAATCTTTGTGTACAATGTTTGACGGCAGGGGTTCAGGTGGCTCAGCGAGTGCGGCCGGATGTGCCGTTTGTCGGGATGGAATGGATCAGCGATCATCAGGTAAAGCTGTCATATGGAAATGAGTATTTGGTTATTAACGTTCGAACTGATCAGTGTGAAGGCGATAGTGAGAAGTTTTTTGAGCGGCGATAAGTCGCAATAAACAGTGAAAACCACTGTTTTTTATTGTTTTTGAAAAAATGATTTGTTGGTCAAGAAAGCCGTGGGGAAGTGAATTATTCCCGTCCTTTAGGGCGGGAGGCCGAGTTGAGCTCCCGGGCTACTGCCTGCGCTGAAGCTTCGGCAGTCAAGAAAGCCGCGGGGAAGAGAATTTTTCCCGTCTTTTAGGGCGGGAGTCGGGCTGGGCTACCAGGTTTAAGTTAGGGGAGATTGTTAATAGACCCAAAACAAAAACTGGCGGAAAGCCAGTTTTATGATGCAAGAATTATTTGATTTCTTTGAGTCGTTTGAAGTAATTGCGGAGGTATGAAAGATTGGCGCGGCGGACTTTGAAGCGTTTGACCACTTCGATTTTTTCCACAATCGGGGCGCTCAGCGGATAAATTTTTTCCACGCCGATACCGTCAGATTCTTTGCGGACGGTGATCGTGGCGGTGATGCCTTTGCCGTGTTTTCTTTGAATTACCATTCCTTCAAATACCTGGACACGCTGCTTTTCTTCGCCTTTGGCGTTGGTTTCGGTGATTTTTTCATGCACGCGAACCACGCAGCCGGCGGCAACGTCAGGGTAAAGTTTAGGTTCTTTGATGACGGTAGAGGTTTTTTCTTCAGACATATTTATAAGCGAGATAAGTTATAAGTGAAATAAGCGAGATAAGTAGTGCGATGTTTAACTTATCTTGCTTTCTAGCTTTCTAGCTTTTTTATGGTAATTATGTGGCTTTATAATAACTGATCGTGGGAAAAATGTCAAGAGTTGGCTTGTTTTAGGGCATGATCAATGATTGTTTTGGCTTTTTTGACGGTTTCAGGCAGTTTTCCCATGTAATTAACAATTACACGATCGTAGTATTTTTTTTCATGAAGAACTTCAAAGGTAGCGTATTCTATTCGTTTATTTAATTCTTCAGGCGTAATATTGGGCTCGCGATGAAGCAATCTTCGGCGGTTGTCATTGATTGATTTGTAGGTGATAAAAAATGAAACATTTTGTTGGGGAAATTGTTTACGAACGGCTTGAAGACCTTTGGCATCACAATTGAAAAAAATCATTTTACCTTGATTTAGAAGTTTGGTGTAATCAGCCAATTTGGTACCATAATAAACATCTCGTTTTTTGATGTAGGTCCATTCTAAAAATTGGCCGGCCTGAATGTTTTTTTCAAATTGGGATTTTGATAGAAAGTGGTAATCGATATGATTCTGTTCATTCAGGCGTTTTGGTCTTGATGTGGTTGTAACCAATCTAATAGCGTTGGGATAAAGTTTGATCAAGGCTTTGGTAACCGTTGATTCACCGACTCCGGTCGGGCCGGCGATGACAACAATAAAGCCGGATTTGTAATTTTTTTTCATAATGAATGAGTTTTAAGCCACTCGATAGCGGTCTTTTTATCTTTGATTCTGCCTGATAACTGTAAATGACGCAATTTTTTTTGGATTTCCGCCACAATCGGTCCGCCTTTATCCATGTTGAGTTCTTGTAAAATGTCTCGGCCGTTTAGAAGTGGTGGTGGCAGTTCACCGGTTGCAGCAAAAAGTTGACCAAAGGCATTGATAGCGTCTTTTTGATTTTCATATCGCAGGTGATCATCGAGTTGATCGTCGGTTTGGTGAATGATTAGGGCCAGAGCGAGAGCGTCGGCGGTGTGTTGGTGCGCTAAAAGTTTTTCTTGGTCAGCCCAGTTGGTGGGTAGACCGGTGGTAAAGACGTCAATGTTATCGATTAACCATGAAGCTTTGTTTTTTTCCGGATTGGTCAGAACAAAGCGATGATAAATTTGATTGATGGGGTTGTCTCGACGAGTAGCCTTTTTGGTGTTAGCTTCAACCTGTGGAGGCAGGGCTAATTTGAGATAATATAAAATGACGGCAAAAACAAAGTCACCGGATTTGTGAAAAGTGGAAACATCGAGGGTGTATTCTTCGGCCAGCTCAGCTTCCAAATTTTCTTTGGATAAAATTTCCAGTGAAGTTTTCAGTTGTTTCCATATTTCAGGGTTGTTTCTCAGAATATCCAATTCAGGTAATATAGCCCGCCAAGCGCCGGTTTTTTCTAGTAGCCGAAAGGCTTTTGACGGGTCGGCGGCCAAGGTTTTAAAAATTTCGGTTTTGACGGTTTCCATCGGTGTGATTTTTTCGACTTTATTGGTTTCCGGATTAAGCTCGGCATCGTTGATGCGAGGCATGAAAGATTCAATAGCGTCGTAGGTCAAAGGATCAAGGGCAAAATTAAATTTACAGGCAAAGCGGATAGCCCTCAGCATTCGGGATCGATCTTCGGTAAAACGATCGAATGGATTGCCAACAGAGCGAATTTTGCGGTCGCGTAAATCTTGGCGGCCGTGAAAAGGATCAATCAACGTGTGATTTCTTAGATCCCAGGCCATAGCGTTGATGGTTAAATCGCGGCGGCCGAGATCATCCTCGACCTTCATGGTGTGGTCGGATTGGACATCGACGTCGGCGCGGCGGCCGGTGCCGCGAGCTTTTTCGGTTCTGGGGAGAGCAATGTCAAATTCGTGTTTTAAAGTAAAATTATACGGCCGAAATTTGTAGACGCCGAAATTTTTACCGGCAAAGGTCCATTGGCCGAGTTTGGTCATCGCGGCTTCGAGCTCTTGATGGGGAACCCCGCAGATGATAAAATCATAATCTTTTGATTTGACGTGTTCACCGATTAAGGTATCTCGAACAATTCCGCCTACAAGATAAATTTTAGCGGCGGGGAACATTTCGAACAGTTGATCGATAAATTCAAGATTAGGCTCGCTCTCAATTTTTTGTTTGAAGCGGTCTTTAATTGGGTTTTGGTCTTGATGTTCAAGCCGATGTTCCATAAAGGTTATTTTTTGGGCGCTGAACGCTGACTTTTGGCTTCATCTTCTGCACGTTTGATCAATGAATAATAATAAGCACGAGTTTGGATATTAACATAGTGTTCGATATCTTCCGCTGAGAGTTTGTCAAGATCAAGATTTTTGAGAGATATATTCGGGCTTAAAATTGTTTCCATATCGATGGGGTGGTAACTGCCGATTTTTATTTTTGTAAACTCCAGGATAATCTCCAAGAGACGGTTTTTTTGTTGCGCGGCGGTGGCTTCTTTTTCCTTGGGGGTGAGGGAGGGCTCGGTGATGTATGAATCAATTTCGTGTCTGAGAATTTTAAGCAACATGGCTTCAGCGAAATTGCGGTAAATGGTCCGATTGAAGTTGCTAAAATATGGTTGAGCAAAATTAACTCGCGCTTCCTCAACGGTTGAAACGTCGGTATAAGCCAAAATGTTTTTAACCTCACCGGATTTTTGGAGTCTCTTGATCAATAAATCGGTGATACCGCTTACGTCCTGATTTTTTATGAGAGCGGTTAATGCGGCATCAAGGTGAAAGGAATTTATTCCTTGGTTCGTCAGGCTGTCCGTTATGGCACCAAGTCTCAGAGCATCATAGGCTACAGTTCGGGCACCGTGGAACTGTTGGTCTTCATCTACATGCAGATAAAAAATTATTTCGTCGGCGCTGGGGGAATAACGTTCGCCTTTGGCGGCTTTAGCTTCAAGTTCACTTTTAGTTTGTTCAAACGGACTGGTATATGGCGGCGCAAATCGCAGGGTCAGCTGGAAAATCTCTTTGTCGGGTTTGGTGCTAAAGGGCAGACCAGCGGCTTGAAGTTTCGCCTCAAAAAGGCGGTTTAAAATTTTGTTGGTTTCTTTCAATTCGGCGAGGAATTGCTGGAATTCCGAACCAACATCAAGGGCGACCAATTTGCGGTCGTGCCATTGGAGTTTGTGCCCGGGCGGCAGGGTTTGGTCACCGCGCCAGAACTCGAGTTGATTGATTGGTTTGATGAATTTGGACATGGCGAAAAAATTATTCAAGAAACTAGATCGTTGATAATTTGTTGTTTCAAGGCTTCAAACATGGCGCCGCGGGCGGCGACGTCTGCGGTTTTGTCAACGAGATAGCGGCCGACGGAGGTTTTTATTTCCGGATCAAATGTCCGGTTGAATTCTAGCGCGACAAGATGATCAAATTGAGAAGATAAAATTTGAGCCAGCCCGTCATCTGAGATCTCGGTTTGACGAGCGGCCACGGCGGTTTGGGCCAAAATATTTTTGATCAGATAAGTGAGAAATGTTTTGAGTTGCGGCGCGTCAAGGGTTTTGAAAATGGAGTTGGACAGATAAACACCCAGATCGTCTTTGGTTCGGCACTGGTCGCTTTTGCGCAGCTGTTTGGTGGCAAAACTTTTATCAAGCAGAGTGTAAATTATTTTGGCGATTGTTTGCTCATCACCGGCGGTGGTGGCGGCGGTTAATTTTTGTCGGACAGTTAAATTGGAAAGGCCGAAAGCCAGTGTATCTTCGAGCAGTTTACTCGTTTCGGATGTCCGAAGATGACGAAAGCGGTTGGCGCGATCAATTTCAATGGTGATTGTAATGGTTTGCGGCGATTTTAATTTTGACGGCGGTGTGACAACTTTGGATTCGTCAGGTCCCAAAAAATGAGTGAATTGAATGGAAATGGTGATTGGTTTTTTTTCTCCGGAGACGGTGTATGGCAGGTGGCTGGTTTGGAGGATTGAATCCAGTTGAGTGTTGACTAAGACAGCAAATTCCGTCAGATCGCGGGTTCGGTCCGGTGTCGGTTCATAGATTGTCTGGATCGGTTGGTTGTGAAAATTAAAAGCCATACTAATCGAGTGATTCAAGAATGGTTTGAAGGTTTTTAGGCAAAGTTGATTTTACAGATACTGATTGTTGATTAAGATCGACAAAATTCAATTCGGCGGCGTGGAGAAATACGCGGTCGAGATTGAAATTGTATTGAGGTTTGATTTTGGCGTTGGTATAAAGCGGGTCGCCGACAATCGGATGATCAATGGCATTGAGATGAACGCGGATTTGGTTGGTGCGGCCGGTTTTGGGGTTGATTTCGAGTAGCGTGTGGTGATCAAACCGTTTGGTCACTTTGAATCTGGTTTCGGCGGATTGGCCGGTGGCGGAATTTTGCGGTGAAGCGACATATAAACCTGATTTTGACCGCGTTATGGGGAAGTTAATAATACCGGATTCGGCGGCGATGGTGCCGTGGACCAGAGCGACGTAGGTTTTGTGAATGGCGCGAGTTTTGAATAATTTTTTGAAATGGTCAAACGCATCCAAGTGGCGGGGAATAATCATCAGACCGGAAACTTCTTTGTCCAAACGATGAATGAGCGCCGGGCGGTTGGGGTCGTCGCCGACGGTTTTTAATTTGGGATCAAAGGCAAGCAGCCAATCAAGCAGCGTATCGGTTTCGCCTTTAGCGGTTGGATGAACCAGTAATCCCGCTGGTTTATTGATGATGTAATAGTCGGCGGTCGTTTTGATAATTTTGGGAACGGTTTTGACGCTGTTATCGGTTTGGGCCGTCGCGGGTTGGTTGATGGAAATTTTGTCGCCGGAGCGTAAAAATTGATGGACGCTGGGAAGGCGGTCATTAACGGTTATTTGATGCTGCTTAATTAATTTTTGGACTTGATTGCGTGAGAGACGCAGCCGCGCCACCAAATATTTGTCGAGGCGTTCATCGATGAATTTCTGCCGAATAAAAAAGTTTGTCATATGGATAAGTTTAGCATTTTTAATCATTAATTACAAAAAAACAGTTATAATATAATATATGTTTAATGAATATAAATCAAGGCGTTTGGACGGTTGGAATTACGGCCGATATGGTTATTATTTTGTGACGATCAAAGTGAGGCGCGGGAGTTTTGATTTGGGTAGAATTATCGAGGGAGAAATGAAACTAAATCAATACGGAGAATGGGTGAAAAAATGTTGGGTGGAGCTAGAGCGACATTTTGAAATAGTGGAAATAGATGAATTTAACGTATTACCGGATCATGTTCATGGTATTTTATTTATTAAAAATTTGGATGATGTGATTGGGACCGGCAACGTAAATGTAGGTGCAAGGCATACCTTGCACCTACATTTACCGGTGGTAATTAATAATCATAATTATGAAAAATTGCCGGTGATAATTGGATCGTTTAAATCCGCCGCATCCAAATTAATCCATCAATCAGGTTGGTTAAATTTTAAATGGCAACGATCATATCATGATCACATTATTCGTGATGAAAAATCATTGGAACGGATTCGTCATTATATTCGATATAACGCGGTAAAACATGGTTCTGTCGGTTGCGAAAGGCGCAGTTGAAGAAAAAACACCGATTGTGACGGTGTTTAGGCGTAGCGGACTTCGATATTTACTTTGGACAAATGTTTGACAATTTTTTGCGTGACGGCTTTTTCAGTCGTGGCGGCAGGGAATACAACTTCAGTGATGCCGGAATAAATTAGAAGATTCAGATCAACGATGGAAATCTCATCGGCTGTCACATAGGCGCAGCTGTCATGAGTCGAATGTCCAGCTCTGGCCGCCTTGGTAATCGCATCAAGGATACAGCTGATTGGAGTAAATGATAAGGCGCAATTTTCGCAGCCAAATGCAATGATATTGTCGCGATGGACAATGACACAGCCGCTTGATTTTTGACTGGAGCTGATTCTGGCACGGAGGCCGCACGCTTCCGCCATAGCCATGAACTGTTGATCGATAATCGATTGGCGGCGTCGATATTCTTCGGTGCCGAGGCCGGTGCCAAATTGGCCGGTGGAACCGAACCCACCTTCAGCGCGGCGAGTTTCCGGCAATTCATCTGTTTCAATCAAGTCTGGAATTTCCACTTTAGAAAAAATCAACTGCGCGATTCTTTGGTTGGGGTGGACCAAGTAAGGCTTGCTCCCTTGGTTAAAGAGAAGCACGCCGGCTTCACCGCGGAAATCAGGATCAACCGTGCCAGGTGAATTGAGCATTTGAATTTTATCATAAGTTGCGATGCCGCTTCGTGACCGGACTTGGCATTCATAAGGCCACGGGAGAGCCATGGCAATGCCAATACCAAAAAGAAAACTTTCATGCGGATTGATCGTTACCGGAAAAGGGATTTCTTCTTGAATTTTTCTTTGATCATCGGCACGATCAACACGGAATGCAGTGGAAGCGAAAACATCATAGCCAACCGCATTGTCAGTAGTGCGAATAGGCAATGTTGCTTCGGGACGAATTTTCTTTACTGGCAGGGTTTTGAAGGACATGAGTCAACTCCCGGTTTAGTGGGTGAATGATCCTTGATGAACATTATGATTAAATGGTGTTTTTGTCAAATTAGATTTATATTAAAATTGATTATTGTTATTTTCAGTAGGGGGCTTTTTGTCAAGAAAATTAGGCGTGATATAATTAAACAAGAATAAATTAATTGATTTATGCGTGATTTACATCAAAAAATTCAAGGGTGGTTGAATTTCGCGGACGTAAAAATTAATGGAGATCGGCCGTGGGATATTCAAATCAAGGATAATAGAACTTATACCAGAATTTTGGCTCAGGGATCGCTCGGTTTTGGGGAATCGTATATGGATGGTTGGTGGTCCGCGGATAAAGTAGATGAATTGATTTCTCGTTTACTCGCAGCGGAGTTGGATAAAAAAATCAGTCCGATGAGCTTGGCGTGGCCAATCGTTAAGTCTCGGGTTTTAAATGCGCAATCGAAGAAAAAGGCGTTTGAAATTGGAGAGAGGCATTATGATATTGGCAATGATCTGTACAAGCGGATGCTTGATCGAAGAATGGTTTATACTTGCGGTTATTGGTCAAAGGCGAATAATCTGGCTGAAGCGCAAGAAGCCAAACTTGATTTGGTGTGCCGAAAACTCGGGTTGAAAGCCGGTGATCGGGTGTTGGATATTGGCTGTGGCTGGGGTAGTTTTGCCAAATTCGCGGCGGAGAAATATGGAGCGCGGGTTGTCGGGATTACGGTTTCGAAGGAACAAAAAGAATTAGCTGAGAAAAAATGCGAGGGATTACCGATAGAAATTCGACTGCAAGATTATCGAGAAGTGAATGAAAAGTTTGATCATATTGTATCGCTTGGGATGATTGAGCATGTCGGCTACAAAAATTATCGAATATATATGAAGATGGTGAGGCGATGTTTGAAGGATTCAGGTTTGTTTTTGCTTCACACCATCGGAGGCAATAAATCGGTCACCGGCACCAACTCATGGATTGAAAAGTATATTTTCCCGAATTCCATGCTGCCGAGCGCCAAGCAATTAGCCAAAGCGTTTGAGGGGTTGTTTGTAATGGAAGATTGGCATAATTTCGGCGTTGATTATGATAAAACGCTGATGGCTTGGTATGAAAATTTTAAAAGTCATTGGAATGAAATCAAGGATAATTATCCGCCATATTTTTTCCGCATGTGGGAATTTTACCTTTTGAGCTGCGCCGGATCATTTCGCTGCCGCAAAAATCAATTGTGGCAGATAGTTTTAGCGCCAAAGGGCGTTAGGGGCGGATATGTAGGGGTGAAGTAGGAGTTAGCTTAGAGCTGTTAGCTTAGAGCTGTTAGCTTAGAGCTGTTAGCTTTTAGGGTGTCCATGATGCGAATGGGCGTTGGATGAAAAATTAATTAAAAATAAAAAACATCCAGTAGCGGATGTTGGAATATAATCTGGGGTTAATTTATAAGCGAGTTTTCGGAAATGGCTCCAAGGCAAAAATGACTTCTTTTTCTTCCGGGGAAAGAAGATTTTTTGTGGTCAAAATATCCACCAGTTTTTTTAGTTTGGTGTCTTCTTTACGCGTTAAAACAACTAAATCGCCACGCAGGTCAGCGAGTTTGTTGTCAAGGTAGTCTTTGGTAACAAGATCGGCCAAGTCAGCCTTCGTGGCCATGGTTTCATTTATTTCGGTGATTTGGCCTTGCATCTGATCAAATTGTCCTTGAACGTGATCAAATTGTTCTTGAACATGATCAAATTGTTTCTGGGTCAATTCAGAAGCTGTGTTTACCGATTGCAAGACATCATTAAATTGTTCTTGAATTTGGGCGAATTGTTTGTTTGTTGATTCGGTTGTCGCATTGACTGCTTGAAGGACGTCTTGAATTGTGGGGTGGGTATTTTCCATATATAGACATTTTAACAAATTAATATTGATTTGTCAGGTTGGGGATAAGCAAGTCCTTATGGATAGCAAAGTCTTGGGAACGGATTTTACTTTTTTGAAAAGATTGGGTATAATTTAGCCGTAAATTAACTTAAATTTATGCAGCAGAGCTACATCAAAGATTTTAGAGACAACCAAGATCAAACAGTTTTAATCAAGGGCTGGGTTTATAATTTGCGGTCTTCAGGAGCAATTGCCTTTTTGCAAGTCCGCGACGGCAGCGGTTTTGCTCAGGCGGTAGCGGTGAAAGATCAGTTATCGTCGGAAATTTGGGTTCAGGTGGAAAAGTTGACGCTGGAATCATCGGTGGAAATTCAGGGTAAAGTGACAAAGCATCCGAAGCAAGATGATGTTTTTGAATTGCAGGTGACTGATTTGAAGATTGTTCAGATAGCGGAGGAATATCCGATCGGCAAGAAAGAGCATGGACCGGATTTTTTGTTGAACAATAGACATTTGTGGCTCCGGGCGCAAAGTCAGTGGGCGGTGCTGCGAATTCGTCATCTGGTAAAAATGGGATTGCAGGAATTTTTTAATAATAATGGATATAAAGAGTTGGATACGCCGACATTTACGCCGACAAGCTGTGAAGGTACCTCGGATTTGTTTGAAGTGGAGTATTTTGATCGGAAAGCTTACTTAACTCAGAATGGGCAGCTATATTTGGAAGCCTTAGCAATGTCTTTTGGTAAAGTTTATGATTTATGTCCAAATTTTCGAGCGGAAAAATCAAAGACCCGAAAACATTTAACGGAGTTTTGGTCATTGAATCCGGAAATCGCTTTTTGCGAGCATGAAGACAGTTTGAAAATTCAAGAAGCGGCAGTTAAGTATTTGGCAAAATATGTTTTAGAGCACGGTCAGGAAGAATTGAAGATGTTGGAACGCGACACCACAGAACTTCAAGCGATTGTTGATCAGCCGTTTATTCATTATGAATACGGGGCGGCGATTGAAGAACTGCAAAAACGCGGTTCAGATATTAAATATGGCGATGATCTTGGCGCTGATGATGAAGAATTATTGACCAATGATTCGGCAGTTCCTGTTATAGTGAAAAATTGGCCGAAAGAAATAAAACCATTTTACATGAAACGGCATCCGGCCAATCCTGATTTGGTTTTGAACGCGGACATGCTGGCGGCGAGAGGGTTTGGGGAAATTATCGGCGGGTCGCAGAGAGAAGATGATTATCAGGTATTAAAACAACGAATGGAAGAAGCGAAATTGCCAATGGCGGATTTTGAGTGGTATTTGGATTTGCGCAAATACGGATCAGTGCCTCATTGCGGTTTTGGTATGGGGATTGAAAGATTGACCCGCTGGATGTGCGGTATTCATCATGTGAGGGAGACTATTCCATTTCCGAGGATGATAAATCGGATAACGCCGTAATCATTTTTGTGATTTTATTTATGAATGATTATAGGAGTATAATATTATTTATTTTATGCTAAGAAAAATCGCTTTTGTTGTTGGGAACAGAGCCCACTTTGCTAGGGTGCGGCCGATTATTAAATATTTGCCAGATAATAGCTATCGTATTATCGTGTTCGAAGCAGCGGCTATTCAAGATCATGGAGGAGTTTTAGATGAAATAAATAAAATCACAAACAATGTTTCTGTGTTGTATACTAATATTTCAGGGAGCAACCTTTTGACGATGACTAAATCTACCGGTTTAGCTGTGATTGATTTGGCTGTTGAATTGGTACACGATAGGCCAGATGTGGTTGTCGTGATTGCTGATCGTTATGAAGCCTTGGCGGCGGCCATTGCGGCACGTTATATGAACATATCTTTGGCTCATATTCAAGGTGGTGAAATAACAGGATCGATTGACGATAGTGTTCGTCATGCTATTACTAAGTTCGCTAATTTGCATTTTGTTTCAAATAAAGATTGTGCTAAGCGTGTAATTAAAATGGGAGAAGATAAAAAAAATGTGTTCGTAACTGGTTGTCCAACAATAGATATTTGTCGTAGGTTACCTAAAAATGATCCTAAAGAAATCTTTATATCAAAAGATTCGGGAGATTATGAAAAAAGGTTTATTTTAGGGGATAATTATTTGCTAGTTTCTTTTCATCCCGTAACGACTGAAAAAAACATTATTGAGAATGTTCGTAATTTTCGTGTTTTGTTAGAAGCAATAAAGATAATAGGATTGCAGACTATTTGGATGTATCCAAATATTGATGCGGGTGGAGATATTTTGCGAAAAGAAATTTTGAATTTTAAATCTATGGATAAGGTCGGTAAAATTCATTTTTTTAAGCATTTTAATGCCGATGATTATTTGTTGTTAATAAAAAATTCAAAATGTATTGTAGGCAATTCGAGCGTGGGAATAAGAGAATCATCATTCCTGGGTGTACCGTCTGTTAATGTGGGTAATCGTCAAATAGGGAGATTAAGATGTCAAAATGTTATCGATTGCTCAATGGATAAAAATAAAATTATAAACGCTATACGGAAACAATTGATACATGGAAAATACAAACGGAATGAATATTATGGGGATGGTAGCGCTGGGAAGAAAATTGCGTCTATTTTAGAAAAAGTAGAATTAGAATTTGAAAAAAGGATGACATACTAAGATTATGGGGATTGAACAAAAATTATTTGTTAATAACTATAATAAGAAACCCTTGATTGTTGAATCAGGTAGTGTTGTTAGTCTCTTTGGCGATCGTGGGCGGAGATACCTAGATTTTATTAGTGGAATTTCAATTAATAATCTGGGGTTTTCTAATGAAGAATTAAAGATGGTAATGAAAAGTCAGATTGATAAGGTTGTCCATGCTTCAAATTATTATTTTACAGAGTCGCAAATAAATTTAGCAAAAAAACTTGTAAAAATGAGTTCATTGGATCGTGTGTTTTTTTCTAATAGTGGGACAGAAGCAAATGAAGCGGCGTTGGTTTTCATTAAAAAATATCACGAAACTGTATTAAAAAATCAAGATGAATTAATTTCTTTTAATGGTTCGTTTGTCGGTAGAACATACGGTTCACGTTCTTTGACAAATCTGAAAAGAGTTGAAAAGATTAAAATCAAAAGAATCCCATTAAATGATTGTGCAGCTTTTTTAGATGTTTTTTCCAGCAAGACATTGGCTGTTCATGTGGAATTATTACAAGGGCACGGTGGAATTCGTCTTATGGACAGAAAATTGGTTCGTTTGATACAACAAAAATGTAAAAAAACTGGATGTCTAATATTTGTTGATGAGGTTCAGACTGGGTTGGGTCGTTGCGGGTCGGTGTTATTATCAAAGAAAATTCAATTAAAACCAGATATCCTTACTCTTGCAAAATCTCTTGGGGGCGGGTTCCCGTTGGCGGCCACTTTGATGCGGAAATCCATCGCCGACGTGATAAAACCTGGAGATCATGGTTGTACCATGGGGGGGAATTCTGTGGCTTGCGCTGCAGGATGTTATATTCTAGATTACCTTGATAAAAAAAAGAATATTAGGAGTATAAATGAAAAAGCAGATTATTTGTTTCGACGTTTGAAGTCCCTACAAATTAAATACAAAACTATAATCGAAATACGGGGTATGGGTTTAATGCTGGGCATAGAAGTCGGATTAAACGCCAATGAGATTGTTGAATTTTGTTTTGATAACGGACTTTTATTGGATGTTGTTAATAAAAATGTTATACGGATGTTACCACCATTTATTATTACTAAGACAGATATTGATTTTGCAATAACAATATTAGAGAAAGCGATCAAATTATATGGTTAATTTTGATAAGATTATAAAAAATGGTAGAAAAAAAATGGAAAGATTGAGTGGGAGGGCAGGTAATGATTATTGTTCTGGCATGATGAGTTTACCAGGTTTAGGATGGGCTGGCAGTGGCGTTTCGTATACGCGTAATAAAAAAATGTTTGAGAATTACCAGATTAAATCACAGATTATTGGGGATAATTTTACCCCCGACACAACAAGTTTTTTATTTGGTTTTGATTTGTCAGCGCCAATTATGGTTGCTCCCATGAGTGGAATTAAATCTAATCTTAATGGTTTCATTAGTGAAAAAGTGTTTTTAAAGATGATCCTTACTAGTTGTTCTAAATGTGGGATGATTGGAATGTGTGGAGATAGCTTTGATACAACACAGAATTATGATGTTCCAGAGTTGTTGAGCCAAAACGATGGGATTGCTGTTTGTAAACCCAGAAGTTTTGATGAAATAAAAAAACGTATAATGTTATTGAAAAAAGTTCATGTTAAAGTAATTGGTATTGATTTGGATGGTATTGGTGGTGTGTTTCTATCAAATGAAAAAAAAGTTTTTAGAAAAAACGCAAAGGAGTTAAAAGAAATACGATTGTTATATCATGGGCCTATGTTTTTAAAAGGAATTTTGAGCTTAAATGATGCTCAAATCGCTCATGATTGTGGTTACGATGGCGTTGTTGTCTCAAACCATGGAGGGCGGTCTTTTGATTATGCAGCGGCTCCATTGTCAGTTTTATCGCAAATAGCTAAAACGTTCAAAGGGAAAATGACAATTCTTGTTGATGGTGGTATTTCAAATGGTTTTGAAACTTTCATTTGTTTGGCCTTGGGTGCGGATGGGGTGTTAATAGGCCGGGAGGCCGTATATGCAGTTGTTGGTGGTGGTAGACCAGGCCTTATTTCTTTGTTGAGGAAAATGCAAAATGAACTAGTAAAAGCTATGTTATTTTCTAACTGTCGGAAAATTTCAGATATTAGTCAAAAATGTATTGAAAATTATGTTTAAGTCACCTTTTTATCTTAATGATTATGTCGTTGATTTGAGAGGTAATACAAATTGCCTGGGTGCTATTTTGACTGGAAGTTATGGTCGTTGTGATTTTGATGTTTTATCTGATATTGATATTGTCGTGATAGTAAAAAAAACAACTAAAAACATACCTCATGGTAAGTACTATAAAGATAATAAGTTGTTTGATGTAAGAATTATAACTTTGAAGCAGTTTCTGGATGAATGGTCATGCGAAATGTTTTTTGCTTTTTGGGATGAGAGAATTATCTATGATAGACAGAAAAATTTGAAGCAAATCATAGCAATTAAGAAAGAATATTGGAAAAAAGAGATTGTCGGGAAAATAATTAATAAATTTGTAGCCCTTAGTGTTATTCTTGAATTTTCGGACGACTGGCGGGGGCTTAAAACTACAACCCACTTATCAAAATTTCTATTACGAAAGGATTATTTTTCAGCACAACAGCTTTTATCATATTGTTTTGATTCCATTTTAGATTTAGTTTATTTGTTAAATATTGAGCCATACCCAGATTCTAAAAATAAAATAAGATTGTTAAAGGGTTTAAGTTGGGTTCCGTGGAAGAACAATGAAGAGTTGCAATCTTTAGCGTTATTTTGTAAATTTAACCGAAATGCTGTTATTAAACGGGAAAAAAATTTTTCAAAAATCAAAAAAGAACTTATTAAATATACTGATGGGCAATTCAATCTTCCTGTAAATTTATATCAACATTATTTAGAAAATAGAATATAATTGCAGTATGAAAGAAAAAAATAAGATAGGTTGTGCTGTTATTGGGTTAGGTTGGTGGGGGCAACAAATGATTCAGAAAATAAAAAAAACAAATAAATTTAATATTTTGACTGTTTTTGATTCAGATAAGAATAAAACACATTCTACGGCAATGAAATTAAATTGTTTGGGGGTTGACGATTTTCAGAAAATTTTGGTAAATAGTCAGATAAAGGTTGTTTTTATTTTTTCTCCAAATCAATATCATAAGGAACAAATTGTAGCTGCGGCCAAAGCAGGGAAGAAAATTTTTGTTGAAAAGCCGCTTGCTAATACGTCATCTGAATGCGCCGAAATTTTGAAGGCTTGCAGAAAGAATAAAACTCTTTTGGCTGTAGGGCATAATGTACGTCGTTATTCTATATTTAGAAAAGCTAAAAAGATGGTTAATTCTGGTGTTCTTGGGGATTTGATTCTAATCGATGGAAACAGGTCAAGACCAATTGGATATCGGATTGATAAAAATAATTGGCGTTATTATCGGACTTCATGTAATGGCGGGCCGCTAATTCAAATGGGAATTCATATTATAGATACGATCAGATTCGTTTGCGGGTTTGAAGGTAAAAGTTTTATGACTTTATGTCAAAAGAAGTTTTTAACAACAGAAAATCCAGAAACGTTTTCTTCGATATTTGAGCTGGATAATGGTTGTTTGGTTCATTTAGTTTCCAGCTATGTTTTACAGGAAACATTTTATATAAATTTTTTTGGTACAAAAGGTAGTTTGTTTGTGGATCCTTTTAATGGATTGTTTATTCAGAAGCATAGTGGTCTCAATCGTAAAGAGATTGATTATGTTGCTGAAGATGCTGAAAATAAAGAGTTAAACGATTTTTATTGGGCAATTATGAAGGGAAAAAAATTTGAACCGGAAGCATATGAGGCAATGCAAAATGTTAAAATAGTTGAGAATATAATAAAACAAATAAAGGATTACTAAAAACATTTATGAGTAAATACATTTTTTTAGAAGAAGCAGTCAGCAAAATAGGGGAGACGGTTTGGATTAAGGGTTGGGTTGCAGCTAGACGTAATATGGGCAAGATTGTTTTTTTAGACATTAGGGATCGTTCGGGTGTAGTTCAGGTAGTCGGCGTAGGTAATGATTTGGATCAACACTCAATTGATGTCTTGAGCAACGTTCGATTGGGTTGGTTGGTTGAAATAAACGGAATTGTACAAAAAAGGGGTGATAAACAAAAGAGTTTTGTAGTGCAGCTGGATCGAATTGAAATTTTAGTCTTAAATATTTTTATTATTTCAGAGTCTGAAGCTTTGCCTTTTGAAGTTGAGCAGAATACTCTTGAATTGAGTGAGGGCATGCGATTGAAATATCGGTATTTGGATATTCGTAGTGAACGAGTAAAAAACAATTTGAAAAAGAGGCAAGAAATAAATTTGTTTTTACGCAATTATTTTTCGAAACAAGGTTTCTGGGAAATTGAGACGCCTTATCTGACCAAGGGAACGCCAGAGGGTGCGCGCGAATTCGTTATCCCTTCTCGGATTCATAAAGGGAATTTTTATGTTTTACCACAATCACCACAACAGTTTAAGCAGTTGCTAATGGTTGCTGGAATTGAACGTTATTACCAGGTTGTTCGCTGTTTTCGTGATGAAGATCAGCGTGGTGATCGTCAACCGGAATTTACCCAATTTGACTTAGAAATGTCTTTTATAGATCAAGAAGATATCTTGCAATTGATAGAAAAAGCCATGATTGATTTGGTGAAAGAGCTTTTCCCGAATTTAAGAATGCAGCAAATACCATTTCCACGCTTAACATATATGGAAGCACAAAAATTGTATAAAAGTGATAAACCGGACTTGCGCACAGAGCAAGATCCAAATTTATTGGCATTCGGTTGGATTATCGATTTCCCTTTATTTGAATATAGCGATACGGAGAAAAAAATGGTTTCGGTGCACCATCCATTTACTCGACCAAAAAATGATGATATTAACATGATGGAAGAAAAACCAGAAAAGGTGCGGGCGGAGGCATATGATCTTGTCTTAAATGGGTTTGAAGTTGGTGGCGGAAGTCTAAGAATATTTGAACGTGATTTACAAAAGAAGGTGTTCCAAATATTAGGATTAAATGAAACTGAGATTAGTTTACGTTTTGGGCATTTGCTTGAGGCTTTTAGCTTCGCCCCGCCTCCACATGGTGGAATCGCATTAGGGCTGGACCGTCTCATCGCGATACTTTTAAATGAAAAGAATATCCGAGAAGTAATTGCGTTTCCTAAAACTGGTGACGCTAAGGATTTGATGATGGGGGCCCCGAGCGAAATATCAAAAGAAGTTTTAAATGAATTACACATTAAAGGGGTTTGACTTGACGGGGAATAAAACTGAATCGAATCTAAATGAATTTGGGGTAGAATGGCAGCAAGACAAGCTGATGAGGGGAGATGCTGAAATAAATTTAGCCGGATAAGAAAAATATGAGACTTTCCTCTTTGCAAAAATTTATTTTGCTGAAATGCTTGGAAAAAGCGGGGCAAAAAACACTGCGGAAAGTTTTTGTTGAATTTTACAAGGGGAATGTGAAAATAAAAAAAGAAGCGCGGCAGAAAATTATTACCGGATCGCTGGAAAGTTTGATCGACAAGGAATTGTTGATCGGTTACGGTCGCAGAACGCCGCATAAATGGTTTATCGAACAGGTAAAATTAACCGGTCGAGGGCAAAAAGAATCTTTGAAACTGCTGGGAGAACAAAAAAGGTTACCATTAAAATAAAATTATGAAATTTAAAATCGTAATCGCGGGGATAATGATTATATTGATAACGACCGCGGTTTTTTATTTTTTCGCGCCGGTAAAAGAAAGCCCGATTCTGTCAGTGGAGAATTTGAGGTTGGGGTCAAATGTGAATGAAAATGATGAAATCGACCAAGATGAACAATTGAATCCAAAAAGCTCATCAGCAGAGGTGGATGGGGATGGTGGTGAGAGTAAAACCGGTGAAAAGTCGGAAAAAACATCAACTCCCGGCCCGTTTAATAACTGGGATGTGGTTGAGGTGTATAATTCCTTGCCGGATGAATACAAACCGTTGGGCAATTATGATATAAAACAAATTTCGCAATACGAACGTTTGTTGATTGATGAGGATAATTATTTTATGGAGTTGGCGGCGGATATTGTATCGGTGACAGCGGTTTTTTTGAAAACCAGCGGCGGCGCGGTGGTGGCTTCAAGTACGGTTGGATGCGGACCACTGTGTCATCAGGATTTGGTTTTCTTGGAGTATGTTGATGGTGAATGGATTGATGTGAGTGATGCGGTTTTTCCTCAAATCGACAGCGGGGAGATGTATAATAAATTTACGGAAAAATACAAGGAAAAATTCGGCCGTGATTTCAATTATGATGCTGACATTTATAATTTTTTGTATGAGATTCCGAGATTTGGAACCAGAATTAATATTTATGATTTGGTGTCTGATACTGATTTCGCGGCATTAAAATGGACTGGAACGCGGTTTGATTTGATTTGGAAATAAAAAAACCGCGTGGCGCGGTTTTTTTTGGGGGTTATTTTTTGAAAAATTTTACGTAAATAAACATCAACAGACCGAGGATGAAAATTCCCGGGAATAATGTCTGGAAGAACCAGTTGTTCCGCCAGTGTTCAATGGCCGGAATAAGTAGAAGGTCATTGATGTCAGAGCGATAATAGGCGGAAATAGGTGACCCGATGGGATATTTGGCGGCAAAAGATTTGGACACAAATTCGGTGGAACATAGAAGATCAACATTTTCAGGTGGTGTCTCGGGTTTGAAGCAAATCATGAATTTGGTTCGGGTTTTGCCGTATTTTGTCCCATATTCAGGAGCTTCAAAATAGTAATTGTCGGTAATCGGGCCGGAATAGATTTGACCCAGTTGCTCAAAGTTATTGATGTTTTGGCGGTGGATCAGGTTGGCAATCAAGGCAATACCGCTGAAGAGGAATAGAATGACCGCGACAAAAATAATGACGGTAGAACTGTTTGAGGCCGATTGATAATTTTTTAGAAGTTTAGCCATAGTGTTAGTTTGATTTTGATTGGTTTTATTATATACTAAAATATGGGTTTGGGGAATATATTTTGGGAAATGAATGGTTAACATAAACACAAATGACAGTAAAAAAACAAACAGTTTATATCTATTTCCATGCTGATTTAGACGGAGTGACTTCGGCTTTTTTAATGAAAAAAGTGCTCGAAGCTGATGGTTATAATCCTGAGTATGGTGGATATTTGAAATATGACGCGTCGGTAAAAGAAAATTGGCGGGAGTACCCATTTAAACGACCGTTTGTAATAATTGATTTTCAATATCATCCGGATGCTTTGGGTTATATTGATCATCATGAAACGCACAAAGTTGATTGTGATCTTTCTGGATTGAAATATTGTATATTTGATAAAACAGCTAAAGCCTGCACTAGTTTGGTTTTGCGTTTGGCGGAAGAACGCGGCGTGAAGTTGTCTCGAGTCCGGAGGTTTGTGAGACAAAGTGAAATTGTTGACTCAGCTGATTATGCCGGATATGGGATTGATCCAATGGAATATATTTTACCTGAAAAAGGTTTTTTGCGAGTGACTAGAGCGATTGAGGAGGATAGTGCAATCATCGATACGATATTGGATGATTTGGAGTCGATGAAATGGGCTGATCGATTTGATTGGAGGCTGGAAGCGGTAGCCCGGCAGAGAGATGTAAAAAAAATAATTGCAGATTTGAAGCCTAGGGTGCGGAAAAGTCTGGCGGAGTTTAAAACGGTCAGTCGTGTGGTTGGTCAAACGGTAATTTTTGATTTCCATGGACAAGAATATTTTCGGTATTTGCCGGCGGTGGTTTATCCCCAAAGTAAATATTGGTTTGGTTTGATTGATCAAGAAGATTCCTGTTCGATCAAGCTGAACTTTAATCCTTGGTTCAAGGGAGTGGCGAAAAATACGTATGATATGGGAGCGATAGCCAAGGAATATGGCGGCGGGGGGCATGAGGATGTGGGCGCGATTCCGATTCTGGAAGGCTATGACAAAGCCGCAAAAGTGTTTACTGAGATTATTACAAAATTACATTTAACCTAAAATATATATGGAAAAATTTCGCACAGGATATACCTATGCTGATGTTTTACTTGTGCCAAAAAAAACACCGTTGTCGTCACGAGGTGAGGCTGATGTTCGAACAAAGTTTACCCGAAATGTTGAATTGAATATTCCGTTGGTAAGCTCGAATATGGCCACGGTGACTGAACATGAAATGGCGATTGCCATGGCGCGAGAAGGTGGTTTGGGCGTGGTCCATCAGTTCGGTTCAATCGATGATCAGGTGGATGAAGTGCGAAAAGTAAAGAAAAGCACGAGTTATATGATAGAAAAACCGGTGACTTGCGCGCCGGAAATGGAAATCGGCGAGGCCATGGCATTTATGACCGGAGAGGGCGTGACCAGTTTGATTGTGGTAATGGAAAATAAAGTGCAGGGAATATTGACGGCCAGAGATTATATATTTGAAGAAGATAATAAACGCAAGGTCAAGGATTTGATGACGCCGAAAGAAAAGTTGATAACTTCAAAACCCGGGATAAAGCTGGAAGAAGCGAAAATGATTTTGAAAAAGAACCGAATTGAAAAGTTGCCTTTGATGGTTGACGGCGAACTCAAAGGCTTGATTACATCCAAAGATATTTCAAAGCTGGAATCGTGGCCGTCAGCCAGCCGAGACGCAAAGGGGCGGCTGATGGTGGCCGGAGCGGTTGGGGTCAAGGATTGTATAGAGCGGGGCAAAGCATTGATTCAGGCCGGCGTCGATGTTTTGGTTTTGGATATTGCTCACGCTCATTCTGATTTGGTGATTAGACGGCTGCGAGAGTTGAAAACGCAATTTGTAAATGTTGACGTTATGGTTGGCAATATCGCAACTGCGGACGCGGCTCGTGATTTGATTTTGGCCGGAGCCGATGGGTTGAAGGTCGGGATTGGACCGTCGCCGGTTTGTACGACGAGAATCATATCCGGCGCCGGCGTGCCACAGCTGACGGCGATCATGGATGTGGGAAAAATCGCCAATCAATATAATATTCCGGTCAGCGCTGACGGCGGAATTAAATATCCGGGTGATTTGTCAAAGGCGATCGCGGCTGGGGCCAGTACCGGATACTGTGGATCAATTTTTTCGGGGACGGATGAAACGCCGGGGATAATCGTCTATCGAAACGGGCAGCGGTTCAAACGATACATGGGGAGCGCAAGTTATGACAATAATCATGAGAGGCGGGAAAATTTGGATGGAAAAAAACACAAAAAGAAATTGGATATATTTGTCGAGGGGGTGACTAATTTGGTAGAATATAAGGGACCTGTATCTGAAATTATCGCGCCAATGGTGAAGGGTTTGCGCAGCGGGATCAGCTATTGCGGCGCGCACAACATCAAAGAAATGCAGATTAACGCAGAATTTATTTTAATGACTTCGGCCGGCTGGGAAGAAAGTCAGAGCCGGGGGTTTAAGTTGAATGAGTAGAGAGGCCGTAATTCATAATTAGGTTTGGGAGCGCGACGTAATTGGAATTTTTGTGTTTATATATTATGTATAAAATTAAAATTGATAAATTCGCTGGTCCGATGGATTTGCTGCTTCAGTTAATCGAACAGCAAAAACTGGAAATAACTGAAGTGTCTTTGAGTCAGGTGACTGATCAGTTTATCGGATACACGGAAAAATTGAGTGAACGAGACCCTGAAGAGTTGTCAGATTTTTTGGTGGTCGCGGCCAGGCTTTTGTATTTGAAATCAAAAGCGATATTACCGGTTATTGATGATGAAGAAGATTTTGACAGTCTGGAAAAGCAGTTAAGGATTTATAAAGAATTTTTGGAAGCAACGAAAAAGGTGGAGCAGATTTTGAAACAAGAAAAATTTTTGTATTCGCGGGAAAAAACCAAAATTGATTTGCAGGTGGATTTTTCACCGGCGGAAAATATTACCACCAATAATTTAAAATCAGTATTGATTCAGGTGTTAAAGAGATTGGATCCGTTGGTCAGAATGCCGAAGCAGATGATTGATCGGGCTGTCAGTCTGCAGCAGAAAATTTTGCATTTGAAAGAATTGCTTTTAACCAGAAAAAATTTGAGTTTCAAGGAATTGTTTGATCAGGCTGAATCGCGAACCGAGGTGATCATGAGCTTTTTGGCGATGTTGGAGCTGGTGAAACAAAAACATTTGACGGTTAAACAAGGAAATTTATTTGATGAAATTTATATTGAGAAGATGTGAACGGCAAGTGATTAAAGACAAGAAAAAAATGTTTTTTCGGGGGAGGGATAAAAGTTAACTGCAACGTTGAATGGGGGCAGCTACATTTGACGGCTATTGAGGGTTGCCGCGTCTGGCAGCTGATTGGAGGCTGCTTCCCGCCAAAGGCGGGCAGGCGTCGTTACTACTTTGAGCTAAATCTTGAAACCGGGTGGAGGCTGCCACGGCGTTACTACGTACGCCTCGCAGCAAGGGGAAGAAAAATGGTGTTGGAACCATTTTTTTTGTATTTTTAGGGTAAAAAGGTTGGGGTGTTGACAAATTTATATTTTTGTAGTAATTTAAGAGGTTATTTTGTGCCTTGACAATGGAAATAGATCAAGAAAAATTTTTGGAGTTTTGACCTTCACCACAGAAGCCCCGGGTGGGGCAGGAGGGAGACATGAGAAGGTGGTGTCTGTGGGCGATTTTGGCGGTGACGTTGGTGTCGAATCAGGTTTCAGCTCAGCAGCTCAAGCCGATTTGGCAGGATGTTCATGTGTCAGTCGGAGAGGTGACTCCAAGTGATTGTGTGCAGCTGCCGGTGATTACCTGGGGTGGTGAATATGAAACGGTTTTTGCCAATGGCAATGAGAAGCGGACCAAGTCCGGCTCTCTTTTTGCTCAGGCGGGGCTGTGTTTTGATATCACGCTGCAGGACGATTTCCGACAGCAGTTCAAGGATTATATGTCCGGCAAGACGCCATATCTGCGCGGCACGCTCGACATGATCAACGCGGTGACAGAGGCGACGAAGAGCGATCCTCGGGTGCAGCCCGTGGTAGTGCTGCTTCTGACTCGGTCAACCGGCGGTGACGCTGTGGTCGTGACCGAAGGCATCAAGACGGCGGCGGATTTCAAGGGCAAGCGCGTGGCGCTGCAGGCCTATGGTCCGCATATGTACTATCTCTGGCGCATTCTCAAGTCAGTGAATCTCAGTGTTTCTGATGTCAAGCTGGTTTGGACTGATGACCTTACGGCTTCGGACAAGACGGCGGCTGAGGCGCTCAGGCGCGGTCAGGCTGATGTGGCGTTTGCCATTATCCCGGACGCGCTGGCTCTGTCGAGCAACGGCACGGTTGGAACCGGTGCCGAGGGTTCGGTCAAGGGCGCGCGTATTCTGTTGTCGACCAAGAGTGCTGACCATGTGATTTTCGATGTGTTTGCGGTTAGAAGCGATTACTTCAACGCGCACAAGGAAACTGTTTACGCGTTTGCTCAGACCATGCTCAGGGCTGGCCAGGATATGGCGGCCGTGGTCAAGGCGGGCAAGCAGGAATACCGAGATCTGGTCAAGGCGTTTGCCAAGATTATTCTCGGAAGTGACAAGGCGGTGGAAGACGCGGGGGCGATGTATGCTGACTGCACTTTCTCCGACATTGGTGAAAATCAGAGGTTTTTTTCCGGCGCGGGTGCTCGGCGCAGTTTCCGGGAAGTGGTGGCTGACATTCAGTCGGCTTTCCGCGACCTCGGACTGATGGCCGCGACGGTAGCACTCACTCATGCCGAATGGGACTACTCGTTGATGGGCTCCGGCGCCAAGCTGCAGATTCTGGCTGAAAAGCCGCTCTTCGATGAGGAACGGGTGGCAGCGGTCGTGGACACGCGATTGCGGACCGGAACTTTGGATTCTGATCAGATTCTCCCGACCAGTTCGATTTTCTTTGAGCCCAACCAGATTGATTTTTCCGCTGCTCGTTATCAGGATGAATACGATCAGATCATTGCACAGGCGGCAGTTTTGGGCGGCGCGGTGATTGTTATTGAAGGGAATGCTGATCCGATGGGGTATCTGCGCAAGAAGAAGGCCGGAGATCCACAGGTCATTCTGACTCAGGTGCGGCAGGTTGCCAAGAGCCTTACAGTTCAGCGATCAATGACTGTTCGCGATTCGATTATTCAGTACGCCGCGTCCAAGGGTGTCACGCTTGATCCGACGCAGTTTACGGTTGTTGGTCATGGCTTCGAGCAGCCGCGGAGCGGTATGTGCGGAGCCGATCCCTGCGCTCCCAAGACGGAGCAGCAGTGGCGGGAGAATATGCGGGTGGATTTTCGCCTAATCTCCATGGAGGCTGAGGCTTCAGCCTTTAAGCCGCTCTGAGGGAGGTGACCAATGACGATGAATAACACAATCAAGATTACTTTGTGGTCGATGGTGGTTATTGGTTTGGCGGTACTTGGTTGCAGGAAGAAGCAGGAGTATTACGCTCCGCATAGTTCGAGTCCATCTCCTTCACCGGCCTCGGCGCCTTATCGGGCGGAACCGCAGCCGGTTGAGCCGGTGGCTCCGGTGGTGAATCCAACGCGGGAAACGGCTTGGCCGTTCGCGCCGGTTGATAATCGGGAAGTCTCGCCGAGCGAACTTTGGACGACGAAGAATTACTTGGTTATCCTTGATAGTTCAGGTAGTATGGCTGAGAGAGGATGTTCAAGTTCTGAGAGTAAGTTGACTGTTGCCAAACGCGCGATTGAGGCTTTTTCTCGGAGTGTACCAGCTGATGCCAATTTGGGTTTTGTGCTGTTCGATCAGCGTTCTGATCCACGGCAGCTGGTATCTCTGGGGTTGAATAATCGAGAAAAGTTTATTGTTGAGGTCAATAGTGCTCGTGATGGAGGTGGGACACCGCTGACCGAAGCGCTGCACTTGGCTTATCAGGCGATTAACAAGGAAGCGGTCAAACAGCTTGGCTACGGTGAATATATGATTGTCGTGGTAACTGATGGTATCGCCAATGATGAATATTCTTTGCATCATTTGGTAACCCAGATTACGTCCGAGTCGCCGGTGGTGATTTATACGATTGGTTTTTGCATTGGAAACCGTCATACGTTGAATCAGCCGAATACGACTATTTACAAGGAAGCGAATTCACCCGAGGAATTGGCTGAAGCGCTGAAGGGCGTGTTGGCTGAATCGGAGGAGTTCGTTGTGACGGAGTTTGAGAAGTAAGTTTTTTTGAATCGCAGCCAAATTGCGCGGCGGTTCTGCTGCCGGCGAGGTGAAACTCGTCGGCAGTCCCAATTACATTATTCAGTCTAAAGCCGAGACCCAAAACCACAGGAGGTAAATGTGAATAAGAAGCTGATCGGCGCTGGATTGCTGGTGTTGGTTGCTGTGGTTGCGATGTTGGTGTGGAAATTTACCAAGCCGGTGTTGGATGAAGCGGAAGTGGTTGAAACCAGTGATGCCAAGGATGTCGAAGGAAAGATTACTATCGCCCTTGATAACTGGGTTGGATATTTTCCATTCAGATCCAAGGAATTTAAGAAGCGGATGCGTCAGGCCGGCTGGGAAGTTAAAGTAATTGATGACGCGGCTGATTATCACGCTCGGATGAAACAGCTGAATGACGGTGAGATTGATTTTGCGGTCGTGACGGTTGATTCTTATATTCTGAACGCGGCCAAGCATAATTATCCGGGAGTGGTGGTGACGGTGATTGATGAATCAAATGGCGGCGACGCGGTCGTAGCTTTGGAAAAAGCGGGAAAATCACTGGATGATTTTCGCGGCAAGAGCGTACGCGTAGCTTTTACACCGGATTCGCCGAGTCATTACCTGCTCAAGGCGCTCAAGTCGCACTTTAATTTGAATGAACTTTTGCCATCTGGTTTGACCGGCATGAGAATTGAAACCAAGGGATCGGAAGAAGCGCTGCAAAAGCTGCTTTCCGGTCAGGCGGACGTGGCGGTGCTTTGGGAGCCTGATGTTTCTCGCGCCCTAGAGCAGCCCGGAGTGGTAAAGATTTTCAGCACCAAAGAAACTGAAAGGTATGTGGTTGATATTTTGGTGGTGAGTCGAGATTTTCTCAAGAAGAATCCAAAGGAAGTGAAATTGTTCCTGTCCAATTATTTCCGAGCGCTAAAGTGGTATCGGGATAATGAAGAAGAGTGGTTCAAGGAATTGGAAGCGGAAACCAAATCAGATCGGAAGCGAGTAAGGGATATGGTTGACGGTGTGGATTGGCCGTCGATGTCTCAGAATTGCACCAAGTGGTTTGGAATTTCAGCTCCAGGTGAGGATTCGAATGAAGTGTTGGTTGAAGTGATTGAATCAACGGTTAATGTGTTGATTGATAATGATGATTTTAAGGCCAGTCCATTGCCGGATGAGGATCCTTATAAGATTATTTATAGTGGAGTGTTGCAGGATCTATACGCTGGGTATAGTGGGGTTAAGACCCCGACGACGGTCGCGGAAGCGATGTTGACGCAGGGGATGAAATTTGAACCTCTGGCAGCGGAAAATTGGGCCAAGCTCCAGCCGGTTGGGACGTTGAAAATTCAGCCGATTGTATTTCAAAGCGGCACGTTCCAGCTGAGTACTGAGGGCAAAGAAGAGCTCGACAAATTGATGCAGAAGCTGAAGCATTTTCCTCAGTATCGGATCAAGGTGGTGGGGCATACCAGCAATGAAGGCGACCCTACGGCCAACAAGCAGCTGTCTCAGGAACGAGCCGAGTCAGTGGTTCAGTATTTGAATGTGACTCACAATGTTGATTTTAACCGGTGTTTGGCTCATGGGCTTGGGGGTGAGCAGCCTTTGATTCGGGAGGCTGGGCAATCATATCGAGATTGGCAGTATGGTCTACCTCGAGTTGAGATTGTTTTGGTGCGAGAAGACCTGTAGCGCAAGGAGGGAAAATGGGGTGGCGAAAGGAACCCAAAAGACTGCCTCCAGCGCGAGCCAAGCCTGAGGCTGGTGATTACACTGAAAAGGCGATCAGCACGGAGGTGCTGAAAAAGACGGTTACCAGTCCGGTGACCACCTACCCATTGGCTTTGGGCATTATTGGAGCGTTGGGATGTTTGATTCTCGGCCCGTTGCCGATTTTCATCTACGCCGCGATTGGCGGCTCCGGTGTTGGGTTGGGCAGCTGGATCGTGAATTATTTCTTTCGAGGCGAAGCATTAACCTATAAACATTTGCAGGAGCTTCGCAAGAGAGCAGAAGAATATAATGAGTGGAAAAAGCAGCAGATTCGGGAAAATTTGGAAGACTGCATCGAGATCGCCGGCGCCAATGAGTATGTCGAGCGCGGCATTCAGCAGTTTGACCAAGTGTCCCGGACCGTAAATGATTTAATCGATCTTTTGATGGAGAAGCTGCAGACAGGGGAACTGACATTCGGGCGGTTTTTTGCCGCAGCGGAAAACGCGGCTTTTACTGTGCTGGATAATTTGAACGCGGTGGTGACGACACTCAAAGCGATTCGATCGGTCGATGAGAGGTTTCTCAGAGCTCGGATTGAACAGCTTCAAAGAAATCAAACGCCATCCGCGAGAGTAGAAAAAGAAGTAAAAACTTTGTCCGATCGGCTGCAGTTGAAAATTGATAATCTGGACCAGATCAAAGATTTGCTGGTCGCAAATGAAGAGATTATTACTCAGCTGGAAATGCGGACTGTAGATATTGGAAGAATGAAGACAGGTGAAAAATACGCCAATGGTTCGACGATGGATGAAGTAGTCGCCGGCCTGCAAGCCATAGCGGCTCGGGCCGAGAAGTACCGCTAATCTCAACGGGCAACCAACAACCACAGGAGAAACCGCCCATGAGAAAGATGCTGCTGACTCTGACGGCTATGATTCTGGCGACGATTTTTGCTGGTTCGGTGATGGCGAAGACGACATACAAGGTGGCGTGGTCGCATTATACGGGCTGGGAGCCGTGGGCTCAGACCGAACAGGCGGGAACGCTGAAGAAGTGGGGCGACAAGTATGGCATTACGATTGAGCTGTCACCTCCCATGGATTACATGGAGTCAATCAATCTGTATACGGCCGGAAATTATGATGCATGTGTCATGACCAACATGGACGCGCTGACGGTTCCGGCATCAGGAGGCAAGGACTCGACGGTGGTGATCGTCGGTGATTACAGTGATGGCAATGATGCCATTGTGAGTTACAGTGGGACGAGCGTGGCTGATCTGCGCGGCCGAGATATTTTCGGTGTTGAGCTCAGTGTCAGTCACTATCTGGTAGCTCGGGCACTCGCCATGAACGGTATGAGCGAGGCTGATCTCGGAGCGTTTGTGAATACGAGTGACAGTGAAATTGCCGGTTTGTTCGTCGCGAATCGAACGCCGCAGACAACGGTCGTAACTTGGAACCCGATCGTGATGAAGATTCGGCAGGAGCGCGGAGCGAAGGTTCTTTTCACAAGCGCACAGATCCCCGGAGAGATTCTGGATCTCTTGGTGGTCAGGACCGATGCGCCGGAAGAGCTCAAGAAGGCGCTGACCGGAGCCTGGTATGAGACCATGGCGGTGATGTCGGGTAAGGGCGCTCCTACCAAGGAAGCTCTGACTTTCATGGCCAAGACGGCCGGTGGTACGCTGGCGGAGTTTGAGGCTCAGCTGAAGACGACGTACATGTACTACACACCGAAGGCGGCGGTTGAATTCACGGCCAGTGCGACGTTGGCCAAGACCATGGAGTTTGTTCGGACGTTCTGTTTCGATAAGGGAATGTTCGGCCCGACTGCGAAGTCGAAGGATGAAGTCGGGATTGAGCTGCCGGATGGTTCGGTGATGGGAGACAAGAGGAACGTGAAGCTGCGCTTCACGACCAAGTATATGCAGATGGCCGCTGACGGCAAGCTTTAGTATTAGACTCTAGTTAACAGACTAGAGTTTTTTTATTACGAATTTACAAAAAATACGAATATTACGGAGTAAGGTTTGGGGACGTGAAGAAAAAAGGAATTACAAACAAGCTTGTCTCGGTTGTTGGGGATTTTGGCTAAAATGAGAGACGACTTGACAAATGAGATTGTTTTGTGTAAAATATGCGGTTCTTTGATAACAAAAACGTAAACCAGCAAATGCCCCAAAAGGAGGCCCAAATGCAGATGTTGAAATGGATTTGGAGCGTGGGAGTGAATGTTTTGAGCCGGATTTGGAACACAGTAAAAACTTTTTTTAGTTTGCACTATTGTCCCAGTCGAGTGGCGAAGGTTTTGTTGGCGATCGTTCCATTTGTGTTGCTTCTCGGGACATATATTCACTTTTCGAATAAGCGGCACGAGGAAAATCCAAGAGACAAGATTCTGCCGACGATTTCGCAGATGTATGAGCAGGTCAAGATTTATGTGGTGGAAACTGACAAGAGGACAGACAAGAATTTGTTTGTGGATGACACGTTGGCCAGTTTGAAGCGGTTGCTGATCGGTGTCTCGATTGCGTCGGTGCTGTCTTTGATTTGGGGTTTGTCGATGGGAATTTACCCCTGGGTTAGATCGACTTGGATGCCATTTGTGACCTTCGTGTCCATTATTCCACCGTTGGCCATTTTGCCGATTATTTTTATCGGGCTTGGAGTGGAAGAGTTGGGAAAAATTTCTTTGATTGTGCTCGGGATCACCTTTTTGATGACTCGAGATCTCAAGATCGCGGTTGAGAACATTCCTCGGGAGCAGATTGTTAAAGCGCTGACGCTTGGCGCCAGTTCGTGGGCGATTGTTTATCGCATTATTTTTCCTCAGGTGATGCCTCGTTTCATCGAGATGATTAGAGTGTATCTGAGTCCGGCGTGGTTGTTTCTAATTGCGGCTGAAGCTATTGCTTCAAAGAATGGTTTGGCTTACCGCATTTTCTTGTCGCGGCGGTATTTGAACATGAGCCTGATTATTCCCATTGTTTTTTGGATTACGTCTATCGGGTTTTTGATGAATTTTATTCTAAAGAAAATTCTCGATTGGAAATACCGCTGGTATGTCGATATCAAAAACGGATAGGAGGGAAATATGAGCGCCGCCAGAGAAGAGAATCATGTGATTTATTGTCTCGACATGGTGAAGGCGTATGGCGCTAACGTGGTTCTAGATGATATTGACTTCAAGGTGTCCCGCGGGGAATTTGTGACGGTGGTCGGACCATCCGGCTGCGGCAAGTCGACGATGCTCAGGTTGATTTTGGGGCAGGAGCGGCACACCAGCGGTACAATGCTGATCGATGGACGGGAAATTTACCATCCGGACGTGACGCGAGGGATCGTGTTTCAGCGCTACAGTTTGTTTCCTCATCTGACAGCAATGGAAAATGTAATGATCGGTAAGCTTTTTACAGCAACATGCCTAGAATTACTTGGAAGCATGGAGACGAGTCGAGATGAAGCCATGTATTATTTGAAGAAGGTTGGTCTTGAAGATGACGCGAAGAAAAAACCGCATCAATTGTCCGGCGGTCAGCAGCAGCGGGTCGCAATTGCTCAGGCATTGATTATGAAGCCGGAAATCTTGATGATGGACGAACCCTATGGTGCGCTTGATCCGTATACGCGTGAAGATCTGCAGATGTTTATTTTGGAAGTCTGGGAAGAGACGGGGATGACTATTTTCTTTGTGACCCATGATTTGGAAGAAGCGGTTTTTTTGGGCTCTCGGGTGGTGGCTTTCAGTCAATATTACAGCGATGGCCGTCATGGCTTGAAGCATGGCGCGCGCATTGTGTCTGATTATGATCTGGGTCGAAGCATCAAGTCGACTGAGGTCAAGAAGTCTCCGGCCTTCAGCGATTTGATTCATCGGATTCGACATGAGAGTTTTGAGCCCAAATTCTGTCAGAGCGTCAAAGCGTTCAATCAGACGCATCCGGATAGTTTCATGACCTTGACAGAGGAGCAGGGTGCGGTGGCGGCTGAGGTGGTTGAGTCAATTTAGATCTGATAATAATCAGGTCTTTTTTAATGTTACGAATTTACGAATGGTTACCTGCCTATGCTCTTGTTGAACGAGCTCCGGCAGGCAGGCAAATACTACGAATACCGCAAATACTACGAAAGCTATAAAATTAATTGATCTTGGATTTTACAAATCGAGTTTAACATTGCCAGGCTATTTCGGGATGCTTTTTACAAAGGCAGCTACCTATATGTTATGGTATGGCTTGAGAATTGTGGGGATTTGTAGTATACTGCCAGTACGGAAATAATTTTTTTTATGCTTAAATCTCAGATCGAGAGTCTGTTATTTGCCTCGGTTAAACCAATAACGGTCGGATGGCTGGTGAAGTTTTTTGATAAACAAGGGATAAAGGTGGAGAAACATTTAGTGGAAGAAGCGATGGCCGGTTTGCAGGCAAAGTTTAATGTTGAAGACAGCGGCATTAATCTAATTGAAAGCAACGGGCAATATCAACTGGTCACAGCGGCGGCGAATGCCGATTTGGTTAAAATATTGGTTCAAGATGAGAGAACCGGCGAGTTGACTCAGCCATCGCTTGAAACATTAACGATTATCGCTTATCGCGGGCCAATAACCAAGCCGGTGCTGGAGCAAATTCGGGGCGTGAATTGCAGTTTGATTCTGAGGAATTTGCTGATTCGAGGATTGATTGAGGAATCAGAACGTGAAAATGGATTGGTTTATGTGGTGACGCCGGAATTGTTGAAATATCTGGGGCTAAAGTCAGTTAAAGAGTTACCGGATTTTGATAAGCTGCATCAGGTGGAGAATCTCGAGCAGTTTTTGAGTGCAAAAGACGAGCCGGGGGTGTAGATTAAGTTTACGCATTATGCCAGTTTTAAGAATCATATTAAGTTTGATTTTAATCAGTACTCAAGCGGGGGTTTATACGGTGGAAAACGAGCAGCGGGTTTTTTTGACGCCTGAGATTCAATACTCTGATGACATCCCAATCCGAGTCAATGAACAAAATATCGGCGTCGAGATTACGGCGGAGAAATATGTCGCGATTGATGTGGATACCGGTTTGGTGTTGATTGAAAATCAAGCCCAGCTAAAGCAGCCGATTGCCAGCATTACCAAATTGATGACCGCTATGGTGATCTTGGATTTGCGGCCGAATTGGAATAAAACAGTCGTGATGACGGCCGGAGATGAGACCAGCGGGGCATATCCTCATTTGTATCGTGGAGAAGAAGTGACCTTTTTCCATTTGTGGAAAGCGGCGTTGATCAGTTCGGATAACAACGCGATCCTGGCAATGGTTAGAAGTTTAGGGGTTTCTGAGACTGATTTCGTAATAATGATGAATGATAAAGCCAAGCAATTGAAACTGTATAATACGAAATTCGCTGATCCGACCGGACTTGATCCGGCCAATGTGTCGACGGCCACCGATGTGGCCAAAATGGTTTACGCTGCTTTGCAGCATAATGAAATCAGAGAATCGGTGTTGCAGTCTGAATATTCGTTTGATATATTGAATAACGAGAAAAAAAGAAGAATCGTTAATACGGATATTTTGCTTGAAAGTTTTTTGAACAGCGAACAATTTGGATATGAATTGATCGGCGGTAAAACCGGATTTTTGCCTGAAGCCGGTTATTGTCTGGCTGTTGAGATAAAATATGAAGACAAATCGGTGATGTTCGTGGCCTTGAATAGTGATACGATTACTGATAGATTTCAAGATACAAAAGTATTGGCTGATTGGGTGTTTAAAAATTATTTGTGGAAATAATTATGTTTGTTGTAGACTGGGTGAAAAATTTGCCGCATGAATTGGCGACTTTTTTATTGGCGATTATTCCATTGACCGAAGTTCGCGCTTCAATACCGGTAGCGATGGGGTTATTCAAAATGTCCGCTTGGTCAGCGTTTTTTTGGTCGATTCTTGGGAGTGTATTTATAACCTTTGTTTTAGTTTATTCGCTTGATTTGGCCACCAAATTTTTGCGGCCTAGATTCAGGTGGGCGGATAAATTTTTTAGCTGGTTATTTGAGCGAACCAGAAAAAAATTTGAAGGAAAGTACTTAACCTACGGAGAGATCGCTCTCGTGATATTTGTGGCCATACCATTGCCTCTAACTGGTGTCTGGACCGGGGCAGCGGCGGCGTATTTGTTTGGGGTTGAAAAGAAAAAGGCGTTTTGGCTGGTGTCTCTAGGGACAATTATCGCGGGGATTATCGTCACGCTCGTTAGTATCGGAGGGCTGGCGGTTTTTGGTTTGAACGCAGATTGAAAAAGATAAATTTTGTATTATGAAAATCGGAATTGATTGCCGACAAATTTATGATGTGAAAAATAATCGCGGAGCTGGAATTCCGCGGTATGTTTTTAATTTGGTTAAAGCGATTCTGGCTCAGGATAGAAACAGCGAATACGTGTTGTTTTTTGATGAACAGATTGGCGAGGAAACGTTGAACGCGTTGCGAACTCATCGTGGATTTAAAGTGGTAAAAGTGAAAAATCGAGTGCCGTTTTTTTCGGCTCACGTTGGTTTTACGTTTAATCTCTGGGGTGAATGGCTCGATTGGTGTATTTTCCCCGCCAATGTTATGCCGTTTTTTTATGTGGGCAAAAGTACGCTCATTATTCATGATTTATTGATTTATAATTATCCGGAATGGTTTCCGAACAAGCAGTGGTTTTCAAAATTGCTGGTGGTGCCGTCGAGTATCGCCAAGGCAACCAATATTATGACCATTTCCAACGCGACTAAAACAGAGCTGCTTTATTTGTTTAAATTCAAAAGAGAAAAGGATGTGATAACGGTTTATTCCGGGGTTGAAGATAGAGTCACGTATGGAGAAAAAGAAATCAAAGAGGTCAAAGATAAATTTAAAATTAAGAAAGATTATATTTTTTTCGTGGGTACGATCGAGCCGAGAAAGAATTTACGGCATTTGTTTCACGTTTTTGGTAAATATGCCCAAGAATTTCCCGGTCAAGTTGAGTTGGTGGTGGCTGGCATTAAAGGGTGGAAATATCGAAAAATTTTCCGAACAATGATTAAAGTAAATCAGCAAATAGGTGAGCAAGCGATTCGGTATATCGGCAAGGTTACGGACACGGAGCGAAACATATTGATGCAACAGGCCAAATGTTTTGTTTTTCCATCGTTAAACGAAGGTTTTGGTCTGCCAATCCTTGAAGCAATGAAGCAGGGTGTGCCGGTGATCGCTTCAAAGATTCCGGTGACGGAAGAATTGGTGAATGACGGCGCCGCGTTATTGATACCGCCTCACGATGATATCGACTGGTATTCGGCAATAAAAAAAGTGCTCGCGAGTGAAGCACTGATAACCGAATTGGTAACAAAAGGGAAAGTCGCGGCTGAAAGATTCAAATGGGTGAATACGGCCGTCGGATTACTCAAAATGATAAAACTGCCAAATGAACAAGATAAAAATAATTTGGACCAGAAGAGCGAATTTTAATGGGACGCGAAATTTTATCAGTTCATGAAGCCGCATATGAACGAAATTAAACCGGAATAAATATTTTTTGTTCATATGATAGAGGCCAACGAGCAGATCCGGCAGGACGCCGCCGATAATGCCGGCGATGATGGGGTAAAGATGGGGGCCAGTTGTCTTTATTTGACTGAAATAGAGGGCTAAAAATATCAGACCCATGACCGCATCAATAGCAATCAAACCGATCACTCGGTTGATTTTTTTTTCGGTTTTAAACATGATGACATTTTCATGATCGCCGTGAGGAATGATGTCGAATAGAAAATGGATGATAAAACTGAAAATGAAAGCCAGGGTGAGGCTATCCATTCTTTCGCCGACATAAGCGCCGACAGCGCCGTGAAGGGTCATGAGCATAGGAAAAAAAGAAATAAAGAAATAAATTGAAATTGGTTGAAATTAATGGGTATTACTATCGGGAAGTTACTTACAAGTTGACTTCAAGGACGGTCAGCTCGGGGCGGCAAAATAGTCGCGCCCGTGGTCCGGATTCTCCTAATCCTTTGGATATGTAGAGCTGATTTTTTTCCAATTGGAAGAAGCCCATATCATAATATCGGCCCAACTTTGTCGGCATGGATGCGAGGGAGCCAATTAGCGGCAATCGGATTTGGCCGCCATGAGTGTGGCCGGAAAGAATCAAATCAAATTTGGCGGCAGACGGTTTCATGATGACTTCAGGATTGTGGGCCAAGAGCAAGTGCGGCAGGTCATGGTTGATAGAGCCGCCCATACGAGTTAATTCCGAATCCACCGTGTCGGGTTCGTACCAAATTTCTCTGATGCCTGAGAGATAGAGCTGTCCTTGTTTGGTTTGAATCAGTTTTGTTTGGTTGTCGATGTAGCTGATATTAATTGAAGCGAATAATTGTTTGATGGTTTCAGTTTTGTCGGTAAAACGGCCGGCAAAAAAGTCTTCGGGGATACTGAGGTTATATTCATGATTACCGGAAATTGCGTATGTGGGATATATGGCGGTGGCTTCTTTGAGCGGAGTCAGATATTCAATGTTTTTAGCCGAGCCAAGAACAGAATCTCCCGTAATGACAATTAAATCGGGGTTTATAGCGAGAATTTTTTTGGCTACACGTTTGTAATACCCCGGGCCTTTGTAGGGGCCGGCGTGGAGATCAGTGAGATGAACAATTTTGAGTGATTCATTTTTTTCCGTGTTATTTAGGTTGATGGGTATGGTTTTTGTTTGAATCCATTGCGGTTCAATAAAACTGCCGTAAAATATAAAACCGAAAATCAAAACAAAAAAAGCCCCAAGAGAAATAATGAGGATTTTTTGACGCCGTGAATCATATCTCCAGCGGCGTTTGAGATGGCCGGCAATGAGATATATTGTTAATAGACTGAGAGCCAAGATTGATAGGATTTTGTAATCCCAAAGTATATGTTGCATGTAGTAAAAATAAGCAATGGTGACAGGGGGCGGGATCGAACCGCCGACCTAGGGGTTATGATTCCCTCGCTCTGACCAGCTGAGCTACCCTGCCATCCTACGCTTTTACTGCGTAAGCTTCGGATGGCAAGCCATCCTTTACAAAGAAGTTGACATCAATAATGCGTTTTTTTAATATAGATTTTCCCGATCCAGATTTAAAATATTTTTCTAATTGAATGGCTTTACTCTTTGTCGGGACACAAATATAAGATAATAGTTTTGCAGGTAAAAATTTAGCGGTTGACACGACTAATTTGTTGTTGTGTTCTATGAGGCGTCGGGCAACATTATTTGAAGAACCAACATATATTTCATTATTTGTGAGTAATAAAAAGTAAACAAACCACATACTATATTATTTTTGGTTTACCAACCGAAGCTCAGAACATAGTGAGGAGCGTAGGTTGGTTGCGGAGGGGGGATTCGAACCCCCGACCTCCAGGTTATGGGCCTGGCGAGCTGCCACTGCTCTACCCCGCGATAATAGTAAATTCTAAATTCGAAATTTTAAATCGGAAATAAGACAGATGAATTTGGCTAATTTTAAGGTTTTAGAACATCGCTCATATCATACAGGAAAAAATAAATTTTGGCAAGGGGCGGATTGGGGGAAGGTGATTGAAACAGAACAAGATTGTCAGTAAATAAAAAACACTTTAAAGTTTTAAAGTGTTATGGTTGGCGGAGAAACCGTCCGAGCCAGTCTTGGAAGTCGTTCAAAACCTTTCGGCGATGACTAATTAGGTCCTTGCGGTGGCGGTCAAGTTCAGCGTAGGTGCGGTCAAAGGTGTTGTGGCCGATAAAAATTGGGTCATAGCCAAATCCGTTTTGACCGCGCATCTCCGGAGCGATCCAGCCATGAGCTTCATTTTCACCCTTAAAGAGAATTTCACCATCAGCCGCGGCAACAATCATTACGACTTTGAACATGGCGGCGCGGCGCGGCTGCTCAATTCCTCGCATGAGCTCCAAGACAAGATCATTGTTTTTGCGATCAATTTCATCACGGCTTAGACCGCTTGGATGATGGGCGCCAAGGCGCCACGGATCTCGATGGACTTCAAAGTCGCTGAATCTAGCGGACCAAGGTCCGGGTAGATTATTGAGAGCTGCGACCATAAGTCCGGAATCCTCAGAGATGGTTAGACCGCCGGCATGGACGGCATAGGCTCGAGCTTTGATCAGCGCGTTGCCGACAAAATCTGGTTCAGTTTCTTCCGGATCAATTTTATCGGTTGGAATCAATTCACAGCCGGTAGCGTGAAGGATGCTGCCGATTTCTCGAATTTTGTGTTGGTTGGTGGTGCCGATGTAGAATCGGTGAGTCATCGTTCAGCTCCTGTTTGCGTGGTAAGAATTTCAAGCAGCATTTCCCATTTCTTTAAAACGTCTTCGGCTGAGCCGCCGGCGCGCCAGACATCTTTGTCGAGAGAACCAAGATCAAAGTGTCGGAATCGGCCGCAATCCTGACTGATTTCTCCATAAAGAGTTGAGCCATCCTCAGTAATAAATAAACAGAGATCGTTGCAGACAATTTGATGCTCAGCCAGGAATTGTTCCAAGACACGATATGTATCTCTGGCAGTCTGTCTGGCTCGGTTTACATCGATGAACCAATCAGCCATTTCATCGGGAAGGATTTCATCAGCAATTCGGTCGCCGTTGTTGTTTTTTAGTGGATTCCGCCAGTCAAAGCGCACAAACGAATGAGGATAGGCGTCTTTATTCCTGATAATTTCTCCGGCATAAAGCGGATGACTGGATCGAACCATTGAACCGTGCATATGAAGGTAGCGATGTTCACTGGTGCCGCCATGGAATGTTTTGACGATGATTTCAACCGGCGGAGCGTGGTGAAGGGCGGCGATTTGTCCTTGCGTCAGATCTTCAGGGATAAATACCGGCAGGCTGTATTTGGTGAATTCAACTTCATGAGGCATTACCAATTCGGCCAGAACCCAGCGGTCGTTGACTTCACGGTAAGCATGATTGACACCCGCTTGTCGAAGCACTTCCAGGAAAAGTTTGGAGGCGCGAAGACGCAGAATTTCCGAACCGGGGACTTCGCCGCAGCGATTGTGGGTAAAACTATAAATGGTCGGCTTGAATCGGATAACCACCATTCCGTGGCCGGCGTAGCGGACTTCTTTACTCTCGCCTTCGATGACCAGAGGCAGAGATTTGAATTCAGCCATGGTCAAAGTTTCGATATTAACCATTTTAATCCTCCGTGGCGTCTTTGAGGGCGGTGACTAAATTATGCAGGTCTTGATCTCCTCGTTCCCATGCAAGCTTGTTGACTACGACCCAGGTGGCGCTATCCATAATCCGGTCAATGATAATTAGGTTGTTGGCTTTCATGGTCCGTTCGGATTCCACACAGTCGAAAACCATATCGGCGTCTTCGGGTGGGAAAACTTCGGTGGAGCCACCGGTATAGTAGATTACATGTGCCAGATTACGAGCATAAGCCCACCGGCTGGCGATGTTGGAATATTCTGTGGCGATTACAATTGGCCGACTTGGCGGGTTAATTACAATGTTAGTGAAACATGGAGGCACAGCCACAACCAGTTTTACCGGATTCAATCCAAGGTTGAGAATTGGAACAGCCATCTCATAGCCGGCTTCGGTGATGAGATCCAGGCCGCAAAATCCAAGGTCAAAATTACCCATGGCGATGCCTTGGCAGACGGCTTTGGGTTTGATCATCTTGGCTGAAAAATTGGGCCAATTGCATTCCGGCCGGTAATTGCGTGGATTGAGCTGGTGAAATTCAACCCCGACAGATTGGAGGGCTTTTATAACACCATCAAGCAGTCGGCCTTTTGGCAGGGCGATTCTCATGGGAACCTCCTGTTTAGGGGTTTAATTTGAAGGAACATGATCAATAAATTTATCTTATTTTATCGTTTTTGTCAAGCCGGCGGAAGATAATAATTTGGATGTATTTGTGGCCGTCAATCGTGCAGCGTTGAGAAGAAAAAAGGTTTTGTAAGAGAATTATTGAATAAAAAAATATCAGCAAAAAGCCAATATTTTAACAGATCAAATCAGGTCAAAGAAATGTTTGTTTTTAAGGTGGTGCCGCCCACCTTCGCTAAAGCTACGGCGGGCAGGCGGGAGAGACTCCCTTCGACTCCACTACGTTTCGCTCAGGGTAAACTTCTCGTCTCTGAGCTAGTCTTATATTTCTTTTAAGGTGGTGCCGCCCACCTTCGCTAAAGCTACGGCGGGCAGGCGGGAGAGACTCCCTTCGACTCCACTACGTTTCGCTCAGGGTAAACTTCTCGTCTCTGAGCTAGTCTTATATTTCTTTTAAGGTGGTGCCGCGGGAGAGACTCGAACTCTCACAATGTCGCCATCACTGGATTTTGAGTCCAGCGCGTCTACCAGTTCCGCCACCGCGGCTTAATTAAATTCTAAATAATAATCATAAAATTCTAAATTAAGATGCTACTTTACCGAGTATTTAGAATTTATGATTTAGAGTTTAAGATTTATTAAAAGCAGGGTCATTATACTAAATATTTTTCATATTGTCAAAAGCTTAAACGTCGGGTATAATTGGAGTATAATTTGTCAGATAATAATAATCGCAAGGGGAGAAATTCCTCTGAAAATTTTAGCAATGGTATGGCTCACATTATTGGTGTAGTCAATCAGAAGGGCGGGGTGGGCAAAACGACAACCGCGATAAATTTGGGGGCATACTTGGCCGAACATGGCAAGGATGTACTTTTGGTTGATTTGGATCCTCAGGCCAATGCTTCTTCCGGACTGGGAGTTAATTATCAAGATTTGGACAAGGGGATATACGAAGCCTTGATTGGTAGTCATATGGTTCGAGAAATCGTGATGCCGACGGGGATTCATGGTTATAGAATCGCGCCGTCAACTCCGGCTTTGGCCGGTGCCAATGTGGAATTGGTGGATGTGGATCGGCGGGAGTTTCGATTATCTGACGCTTTGCTTGAAGTGAAAAGCGATTATGACGTGATTTTGATTGATTGTCCGCCATCGCTTGGGATTCTCACGATAAATGGATTGGTGGCGGCGGATCATTTGTTGATTCCGGTTCAAGCGGAATATTACGCGCTTGAGGGATTGGGTCAATTACTGAATACGGTATCCTTGGTAAAAGAAAATATCAAAGAAAATCTTAACGTGTTGGGAGCGGTGATTACCATGTTTGATAAACGGACAAGATTGTCCGGACAAGTCATGCAGGATTTGTATCGGCATTTTCCCAACAAAATTTTTCGGTCAACCATTCCGAGGAACGTGCGGTTGTCAGAATCGCCGAGTCACGGTTTGGCCATTTCCCAATATGATCCAACGTCCAAAGGGGCCAAGGCTTATAGCAAATTGGCTCGGGAGGTGCTGGATTTGTTAAATGAGTAGCCGAAATAAAAAAATTGACAGCTGATAATAAAACAAAAATAGTATCTGTATGACAAATGTTGGTGGTTTGGGCCGAGGTCTCGGCTCCCTGATTCCAAATAAAAAGATCACGGAAAAAGTGGTGTCTGAAGAACATCGTGATTTATTGATTGATGAAGGGGACAAAATATTGCAGATTCCGGTTGAAAAAATTGAGGTCAATCCGATGCAGCCACGGCGGGTGTTTGATCATGATGAATTGGAAGAGTTGATCAACTCGATCAAAGAGTACGGGGTGATTCAGCCGTTGATTGTGACCAGGCAGGGAGATCACTATGAATTGATCGCGGGTGAACGGCGGTTACGATCATCCAAGATTGCAGGGCTAAAGACCGTACCCTGCATTGTCCGAGAAGCGGATGAACAGCAAAAGTTGGAGTTAGCGTTGATTGAAAATGTTCAGCGACAAAATTTGAATCCGATAGAAGAGGCGTTGGCTTACCAAAAACTCATGGATGAATTCAACCTGACTCAAGAGGAGGTATCGGATCGGGTCGGGAAATCCAGATCGTCAATCGCAAATACGTTACGGGTGATAAATTTGCCCGAGGCGGTGCAAAAGTCTTTGGTTGATGGAAAAATTACCGCCGGACATGCCAGAGTGATTGCCGGGTTTGAAACAGAAGGAGAACAATTGAAATTCTTAGAGCAGATATTGAATTATAATTTTACGGTTCGAGACGCGGAGCGGGAAAGTCGAGTGTTTAATAAAAAAGGCCGGGTGAAAACACGGGAACAGGCTGATCCAACGACTGAGGCGGCAAAAGAAGAAATCCGCGATGCCCTATCAACCAAAGTTGATATTAAGAAAAAAGGCGGTCGGGGCCAGATTATTATTGACTTTTATTCGGAGGAAGAGTTTAATGATATAGTATTTAAAATAACCAATTAAAGTATGATTAAGAAATTTTTAGTCGGAGGGATGGTGGCGATTTTGGCTGTCAGTTTGGCCGGTTGTGAAAAAAAATCTGATTATGAATCAGTCACGTGGAACTTGACGCCCGAACAAACAACTGAGGGGATCAGCGGTTTTGGCACTTATACCAATCCGCTGTTCAGGTATGAACTGCGCGTGCCAAAGGGCTGGACATATCAAGATGACGCGACCGACATTGAAGGCGGCCGGAGAGTGGTTTTTTATCCCGAGAATAAAAAATTGTCAGACGATTATAAGGGAGCGGTGATTGTGAAGGGCTTTGTCAATTGGAATGTCGGATATTCAATCGGTGATTATTTCCGTAAAGAGGTGGAACAGGACTTGTGGGTGGAGAATATTCAAAAAGAAACTGTGACATTTGATGGGTCGGAAGGTACATTATTGCGCTCCGTGACCGGGCTGCCGGAAGCGGACAAGATGGATGTCATCGGTTTTGAACTCAATGACCGAATCGTGGAAATTAGATTGATTGATCAGAGTGAAGACGCCAAATTATTATTGAATAGTATAAATTTTTACGGGGATAAGGTGATTACACCGGAGGAATAGTCGGGGATGATTAAAGGTTGAATTATAGCTCTCAGCGATTACAAAGTTTGGATAATTGAGTTTTGAGACAATAAAAAAGCCGCGCGGTGGTTGCCGAGCGGTTTTTGCTTATCTCTTTCTTCGAGATTTGTAAGCGTATACTTGGACAGTTTCTTGAACGCCGTCTTTGGGAACGGTCAGCTGCAGCGTTCCAGAGACGTTTTCTTCCAGACAGAATTCGTAGCCGTTCGGGTATATCGATTTGGTTTCGTCCAGACCGTTGCCGACCGACACGGTAAGCCAGCGGTTCGTAGTCTGCCCCGGCCGCCAGATTTGAGCTTGGACCGCGCTCTCTCTGACGTAGATTTGAAGACAGGTGTTGTATTTGCCGCTGTCGTAGCTCAGGTCGCCGGCTTCAACGATCGTGCCCGGATTGACCTGACCGGTCCAGAGCAGGTTCTTTTTCTGCTGGTTGGCGGGGCGGCGGCCGGTGCCGGCAATGGTAGCGTCGCTCCAAGCGGTAAAGCAGCCATTGGCGCAGCTAGCGAGTTCAGGCGCGACGCCGATCAGGGCATAGGTAAAGAGCGCGAGAACCAGCAAGACAAAAACGTAAACAATCGGGTGCGGTGAATCTGTGGTTTTCTTTTTTTTCGGGGCGGCGGCGGTAGTGCCCGCGGCGGCCGGGGTGGGGGTGGTAGTGGAATTTCGTCGGATCAGATAGCCCACCACGATGATACCAAGGACACTGATGCCAACGGCCAGTCCCCAGTGAATGGAAAGGGACATGAAGGCGGCGCCGGCAAAAAGCAGGAGTAGGATGAAGTAGAGCATGGAGTCCTCCAAATGTGGGTTTGCGTATCATTATATTATATCATAATAAATGCTGCGTGTCAAAGGTGGCGGTTATGATTGTAAAAAATTGTTATAAATTAGCGAATATTTGCTTTGGATTAATGAAAAAGAATAAAAAAATACCTCGGGTTGAGAGGTATGAGATATGTTTCTGTTATTCTTTCTTTTTAGTGGCGCCATTCACTTTGTCGGCGAGAGCGCCAGCCAGCTCACCGGCCGCGATTGCCCAGTCACCTACGCCTGCGGCTTTGCGGTGCTGCATATTTTCAGTACGAACAGCTTCCAGTCCTGCTTGGCCGGTAATTTCCGCCTTGAACAACAGACTGCGGCGGTCTGCTTCACCGGCGCCGACACGGCGCTGAACTTCAGCCTGAGCATTGGCCTCGATCAAAGCCACTTGGGCTTTGGCTTCAGCCGCCGGGACTTGCGCTTTGGCGATTTCGACGTCCTGATGCGCTCTGACCACAGAGGGATCAGGCTCGAGGTCATCAATTGTCACTCGAAGTGTATAAATGCCGGCTGCTTCAAGAAGTGATTTATTCGCAATGACGGAGGGCATTGATACTCTGGTTTTAAGAAAAATTTGTCTGATTTGGTCGCGTTCAGCTGCGTTGACACCATCAGTTTCTGCATCAGCCATTCTTTGTTGTTCTGACATTTCAAGTCTGGATCGATCATCATTATCGTTTTCATTAATTTCTTCATTGGCCAAGTAACGAATGAAATAGCGGATGAAGTTCATGATTAGTTTTTTGTGCGCTTTGATGTCGTCGTATTTGTAAGCATGAATACCGGTTCGGGCGATATCAATGATGATTTCTTTGATTATAGATTCGATATTGACTTTGGCATCAAGGAATTTTTTACCATAATAAAGGGAGTTCCCCTTTAGTCCTTTGTGTATTGCAGGGTGAGCAATTTGCCAAATGATACCAAAATCCGCGGTCAGAAGAACACCATCTTGAGTGTATAAACTCTCTTTAATTTCAATCGCGGTTTTACGAGTTTCAGTACTTTCAAGATCAATGCGATGTAGATAGGGAATGCGCAGACGAAGTCCGGGCATGGCAATCCTGGTTAGTTCGCCGAGAAAATATCGGTAGCCAATGTTTGGCCGTCTTACAACGACGAAGAACGTGACAACAATTCCATAAATCAAAACAGTGAGAATTGCTAATCCAAGACAGATTAAGCCCGCAATGCTGTACCATTCCATGGTTCACTCTCCCGGTTAATGGTAGCGGTTTTTTCAAGGGACAGATAACAAAACACTTTACCATATATAATTAATAATGTCAATGGTAAAGTGTGTCTACGGTCTAAATTTAGGTAAAACTGGTCAGAGCAGAGGTGATGAATTTCAGGACAATATAACTGGTGAAAATAATTACCAAACCGATAATTGAATAGGTTATCGCTTTTTTGCCTTTTTCAACGTTGGCTGATTTGCCCTGAGAAAAAATCCATTGAAAACCGCCATAGATAAAGACAACGAGAGCTAGCGCGCCGGAGAGGCCGATCACAAAGCGGATGATTCGGCCTATAACCAGATTGATGGAAGTGGTTCGAAGCGGATTCGGCAGGGTGGTGACGGTTGTGGGGGCAGTATTACCGCTCGGCGTCAGTCCGCTTGAACCGGCTGGGATAACGTCAGGTGTTCCGGCTGCCGGTTCGCAAGTGCTGTTGGTAAGATTGCAGTTGCCGCTTTGGCACATATCAAGGCTAGTACAACCAATGGCATTGTCATTTAATTGGGCGGTGCAGGCGCGCGGGGTAGCAGTGTTGCAGTATTGATTGAGGCCGCAGTCAGCGCTGCTGGTACAGGCGGCAGGGGTGGGGGCCGGAGGATTCGGATTGACTTCGCAGCGATCAAAAATGCCAGAGGTATCGCAGTAATTTGATTGGCACATGTCATTATTCAGACAGGGAGTAGAAGATCCGGTGGCGAGTTTGGTCGTACAGACTGAATTTGGAGCTGAAGAACAATAGTCAGTGATATCGCATTCAGATGTGGCGGTGCAAGATTGGCCGGTCGGGGTGGCTACAGCCTGAGTTTCGGTTGGGTTCAGCAATAATAAAATGGCTATGGATAAAAGAAACCAGATGGGTGTTTTTGGCATATTTATTTTTTAAATTTTGAGATAAGATTTCTCCAGCTTTGATTTTTGTGGATGGCAATGTGCTGTCTTGCGGTTCTGGTTTTGACAAATTTGAGCCACTCGGGATTGGGGCCCTTGCGGTTTTTGTCGGTGATAATTTCGACCACGTCGCCGTTTTTTAATTTGGTATCCAAACTGATCAATGTATTGTTGACAATGGCTCGTTCGGTTTTGTTGCCAATGTCAGTATGAATATGATAAGCAAAATCTACCGGTGTGGCTCCGTCCGGAAGATCGATGACGTCGCCTTGAGGCGTGAAGACAAAAATACGATTTTGGAAAACATCGATTTTCGCCCCCTCGAGAAAATTTTCATTGTCACGGACTTCTTTGAGCCACCGAGCCAAATCCTGCACCCAAGCCACTTCTTTTTTGCTTTTTTCCGATTTTTTTTGCACTGATTCTTTGTAATTCCAGTGAGCGGCAATGCCGAAATCAGCTTGTTCGTGCATGGTTTGACTGCGAAGCTGGAATTCAACGATTTCTTGGTTGGCGCCGAAGACGGTGGTGTGAAGAGATTGGTAGCCGTTCGGTTTGGGCTGGGCAATATAATCTTTGATTCGGCCCTTGACCGGTTTCCACAAACTGTGAATTATGCCAAGGGCGGCATAGCAGTCGGCGATGTTTTTGAGAATAACGCGGATTGCGACCAGATCATAAATTTTACTAATATCACGATTGAAGCGCAGTAATTTGCGGTAAAGGCTGTAATAATGTTTTGACCGGCCGTAAATCTCCACGCAGGTGATTTTTTCTAAACCCAACTGATCGGATAATTGTTTGATCATCAGATCCAGAGTTTTCTTTTTTCCGGGGGTGTTTTGTTTGATTAATTGTTCAATCCAACTATATTCTTCCGGGTAGGCATATTTGAAGGCCGTATCCTCGAGTTGAGCTTGGAGTTCTCCAATACCGAGACGGTTGGCGATCGGAGCATAAATTTCGAGCGTTTCAAGAGCAATGCGTCGTTGTTTGTTGGCCGGCAGGGCGTAAAGAGTGGTTAAGTTGTGTAGCCGGTCGGCAAATTTGACGATGATGACCCGGATGTCTTCGGCCATGGCGACAAACATTTTGCGTAGATTTTCCACATAGCGATCCATCCCGCGGTATTTGATGTTGCTCAATTTTGTAATCCCCTCGACGATGCCCGCTACGTCGGCACCGAATTTTTCTTTGATTTCTTCCAGGGTATGTTTGGTGTCTTCCGGAATGTCGTGGAGCAGACCCGCAATTATCATGTTTGGTGGTAGCTTTAGATCAGCCAGAGTTTGAGCGGTGGCCAAAGTGTGTTCGATATAACTGGCGCCGGTGGCGCGTTTTTGGCCGGCGTGAGCTTGGCTGGCAAATTCAAAAGCCGCTTCGACTCTTTGGATGTCGGCCGGAGTGTATTGATCATTGACGGTGTTGATGAGTTTGCGGATAGTCATGGTCATATTATAGCAAAATCAATGAGAGATTTCATGTTTTGGCTCAGGATCAAGTGCCTGAGTGATTTTTTTCTTGGCGATTGAGGTAGTGGCAAAGTTGAGCCAATCGAGACGAGGGGCAAATTGTTTCGGATCGGTGATGATCTCCACCACATCTTCATTGTTCAAAGGATAGGCTAGGTCGACCGGCTGGCCGTTGACTTTGGCGCCGCAGCAGCTGTGGCCGACTTGGGAGTGGATGTGGTAAGCAAAGTCAATAATAGTGGCTCCTTTGGGTAGCGAAATCATATCGCCCTTCGGGGTAAAGGCAAAAACTTTGTCAAACAAAATTTCGGTGTTGATCTGAACCCAGTCTTTGTCTTGATTTTTTGATCGGTTTAAATGGATGATTTTCAATGCCCACTCGGGTAATGATTGGCGGTTGTTTTTGTAAAACCAGTGTGATGACTGTCCGAAGCGGGCTTCATGATCCATTTCAGGTGTGCGGATTTGAAATTCTGTCGGCCGGCGGTTCAGACCATAAACGGTGGTGTGAAGACTGCGGTAATTGTTTTTTTTGGGCGCGCTGATGTAATCTTTGATTCGGTCGGGGACAGGATTCCAAATGGAATGAATCAATTTCAGCATTTTATAGCAATCATCCGTAGTTTTAACCAAGACACGCAGAGCGAAAACATCGTAGATTTCATTGAAATTTTTTTGTTTTTCGATCATCTTTTGATAAATACCGTAAAAATGTTTAAATCGACCGTTTATTTGGCATTCAATATGATTGTTTTCAGCCACTTTTTGAAGCAGATGAACGGTTTTGTCGATATATTTTTCCCGGTTTTTCTTTTCGTCAACATTGAACTTTTGGTCGATGTTTTTGAAATCTTCCGGTTGGAGGAATTTGAAGGCATAATCTTCGAGCTGCCATTTGAGACGCCAGAGACCCAAAATGTCGGCAATCGGGGCATAGATATACATCGCTTCCGTGGCTGTTCGAATGCGGTGTTTTTCTTTGATTTGATCAATGTTTTTGAGCAGGTCGATGAGAGAACACATTTTGAGAATGATTACTCTGGTATCTTTTGAGCTGGCTAAAATTAGCTGCTGCAAAGATTCATGCGAAGCATTTTCCGTTATTCGGTTAAAGTTTTTTAATTTGTTGGCGGATTGCACGATATTGGCGACATCGGAGCCAAACGTTTTTTGCAGTTCTTTGACCGTGACCGAGGAAAATTCCGGTAAATGTTTGAGGTAGGCGGCGTATAATGATGGAAAATCTGGGTTTACTTCCGCCAAAGATTGAACGGTACTCAAAGTATGGGCAAGCAGGCTGCGTTCGTGTATTTTGACGTTTAGATGCGTTTCGGCTAGATTTCTGGCGAGGTATAATTTATAAAAAATGGCTGAGGTATTTTTTTTAATTTTGATTTCGAGGTCTGGAAGATTATTCTTGAACGTAAAAATATATTCCAAAGCCACTATTTCGGCCGGTACATGTTTGAGGCTGATGTTGTTGGCTTGGTTAAACGCCGCGTCGATGATAGCGTGGTTTTGGATTTCTGAGGTTAATTTAAAGACCGAATAAATGATTTGGGCATTGATTTCATGGCCGTGGACGCGGCGCAGGTTGTCGATCAGTTTTTGAGCTTTTAATTCCATATTCTCATCAATAATATCATTATATGATAACTGGCAAGATTTACAATATCATTAAAATTTAGCAAATTTTGATTGGGGTGTAAAGTATTAATAAAAGGGCAGATTGACTTGGGGCGGGTTTCTTGCTATATTGATTATATTGATGGTAGGTGTAAAATCCTGATTACGTGAAAGACCTTGGCTTCGGCCGAGGTTTTTCTGTTTAAATAGACTTGATTTTTTCGGGTAAAAGTGCTATGGTTCAAGGGTAGAGGTCCAGTGACACCCTATCATCAATAATCGTAGTCGGGGTTGCTATCCTGGCCTTTGCAGTGAATTCGGGTGCAAACCCTGATTCAATGTCAAACAAAAATCAGCCGAAAGGCTGGTTTTTGTTTGCAATCGGTTTCGTCTGACTAGTATAAACTATTAAGATTTTTTGTTGGTGGAGCACTCGGCGTTCGAGCATTTTGGTTTGTCTTTGGCCGCGTAGATCATGAGAGCTTTACACTCTTGACATGATTCACCGGTCGGTCGTTGCCAGAGGGTGAATTTGCATTTGGGGTAGCCGTTGCAGCCATAAAAGATTTTTCCGCCGCGGGAACGGCGACTGACGATCTCACCTTCGCCGCAGTCAGGGCATTTTACGCCGGTGCCGTAATCTTTCTTTTGAATATATTTGCATTCGGGGTAGTTGGAGCAGCCGATAAATTTGCCATACCGGCCGACTCGTTCAACTAATGGGTGGTCGCAGTCAGGACATTTCTCGCCGGTAGCCTCAGGTTCTGGTTTGGCGACTTCATTGCCTTCGCTATCAATATTTTTGGTGTTGCGGCATTCGGGATAATTGGAGCAAGCCATGAAGCGGCCATAACGGCCGGTTTTGATTACCATAGCTGAATTGCATTTCTCGCATTTTTCGTCGGTTTCTTCTTCGGTTAATTCTTTTTTGGTGAGTTCTTTGGATTTTTTGGCTAGATTGTCGGCAAATGGGGTGTAAAATGCTTCAACCACCGGCTGCCATTTTTTGGCTCCGTCTTCGATTTGGTCAAATTGGGTTTCCAAGTCAGCCGTGAAATCATAGTCAACAACGCGGGGAAAATGTTCAACCAAAATATCGGTGACTAAAAGACCCATTTGCGTTGGTTTGAGTGCTTTGGCTTCTTTTTCAACGTATTTACGATCTTGAATGGTCGCGATGGTCGGCGCATAGGTTGATGGTCGGCCAATGCCGTATTCTTCCATCGCTTTGACCAAGGTGGCTTCGGTGTATCTGGCCGGCGGCTGGGTATAATGCTGATCAGCATGAATGTCTTTTGACGCGACCGAGTCTTTGGTTTCAAGTGCCGGTAAAATGTTTTCTTTGGTGGCTTCCTGATAGACTTTTAGATAACCGTCAAAATTAATTGTTTGGCCGGTGGCGCGAAAGGTATAACTGTTGTCTTGATTATTAATATCAACCACAACCGCGTCCAGAATAGCTGGTTTCATTTGCGTGGCCATGGTTCGTGACCAGATCAGATTGTATAATTTGAATTGTTTTTCGTCCAAATGAGCTTTGATTGACGCCGGGGTCATGGTGGGGTCGGTCGGCCGAATGGCTTCGTGCGCTTCCTGAGCGCCTTTTGATTTGGATTTATATTTTATCGGTTTAGCCGGGACATATTGGTCGCCATAAGTATTTTTCAGAAAGTCGTGGGCGGATTTCAAAAAGATGTCTGACAGATTGAGCGAGTCGGTTCTCATGTATGTGATTAAACCGGTGTTGGATGAACCGATTCTGACCCCTTCATAAAGTTGTTGGGCCAGCATCATGGTTTGTTTGGCGGAAAATCCAAGTTTGTTGTTGGCTGCCTGCTGCAATGAAGATGTGGTGAGCGGGGTGGGCGGATTTTTTTTGGTTTGCTTTTTGGTTACGCTCGCAACCGAATATTGGCCGGATTTTAACACCGCGAGAATTTTTTCCGCTTCATCTTTATTTTTAATCGCCAGTTTTTTTAATGATTTGCCGTTGTGGGCGTGTAATTTGGCCTCAAATAAATTACCGTTTTTATCAAACGTGGCTTCGACGGTCCAGTATTCTTCGATGTTAAAAGCTTCACGTTCTCGTTCTCGCTCAACGATGAGGCGAACCGCTACGCTTTGAACGCGGCCGGCGGATAAACCCCGAGCCACTTTTTTCCAGAGAAAGGGTGACAATTTGAAGCCGACCAGACGATCGAGAACTCGTCTAGCTTGTTGGGCGTCAACCAGATTTTCATTTATATCCCGTGGATGCTCCAAGGCGTGTTCAATGGCTGGTTTGGTGATTTCATGAAAGGTGATGCGGGAATATTTTTTTGGTTTGAGGATATATCTTAGATGCCAGGAGATCGCTTCCCCCTCTCGGTCTTCATCGGATGCTAGAATGATTTCTTCGGCGCGGGCGCCAAGTTCTTTGAGTTTTTTGACTTGTTTTTCCGCTTTGGGAATGATCTCGTAGCTCGGCTCGAAATTTTTTTCCACGTCAACGCCGAGCTCTTTGGCCGGCAAATCGCGGACATGACCAAAAGAAGATTCCACTTTGTAGTCTTTGGGGAGAAATTTGGAAATAGTTTTGGCTTTGGTGGGGGACTCGACAATGACCAGTTTCATATAAAGAGGGTGTAGCGTTTAATGTATTAGGGTGATAATTGCTTATAGACTAACAGAAAGGTTTGAGTGTGTCAATTTGAGTCGGGTTGACGTTGTCATTATTATATGCTATTTTTTATTGTTGAAGCAAATGTGACCTCAAACCGGAGGAGAAAAATGGCAGATGAGGACAAGGTTGTGTTTTTGGCTGATCGGTTGAAGCGGGAGCCAAAAAATTATCGGCCGGGTAAAAATATTATTACGCCGTCGGGAATTTCGATTCCAGAGGGATTGAGACGGACGATTGATTTTTGGGCGTGGCTCTGGAATCGACCGTGGGAGCGGGCTTTGTATTTTTCTATCGGGACCTTTCACATCTTGATGACGGAGCTGGATATCCAGCCGGGTGATCGAATTTCCGTAATGAATGAACGCAACAACAAAGGGCGAGTTTTCGAATTTTAACCACCAGCTGAAGATGGGAGGCTAAATGCCGAAGGGACGGAAGAGTCAGGAAGATCATAAAGTTCAATTTGAGATGGACGAAGAGCATTTGATCATAATTGATGCTTACGCCAAAAAAAGAAAATTGCCTCGATCCCAAGTGGTTAGACGGGCGGTAAAAATGTTGAAAATTATTGATGATGCGGGCGGGGTGATTTACGTCAAAGAGGGTGATCAATTTGTAAAAGTTATGCTGGTATAATAGACAACCAAAACAAAAGGAGTGAAGACATGCCGGTAGTGAGAGTTAGTAATGGAAGAATGTTTGGTTCTGATATTGCGAGGGCTCACAATCTTTTGTCGCGGGCGGTGATTTCAGTGCAAGAATTACGTTTAACCGCTGATCAGGTGTCGGTGATTTTCACCAATGATACAAATTGGAGCCAGTCACCGGAATTTATTGTTGATATCACGTGTTTGTTTAATAGACAGGAAAGAACCGCGGATGTCAGAAAGAGATTGGCGCAGACTGTTTTTAATGAGTTTACGTCATTCTTGAGAGAGATATTGGGGACGACGCCATTCAAATTGGAGGTCTTTGTTCATCCGTTTGATCCGGAAAATGGTTTTGCGACCACTGGAGAATCCGCGGTTGAGTCAGACGACATAGGACAAATTCGGTTACAGATAATTGAGAGCGAAGTGGCTGAAACGAAGCGGCGGATTGCCGATCGATTTGCGAAATTGAAAGATGACTTTGATGCTAAGTTGCGCCAGCTTGGTAATGTGGGATCCTTGGCAGATCGAGATGGATATGAGTTTAAACCGGAGCAGGTCTTGGTTTTTATCAACGAGGATACGGATACTAGTCATTTCGTATCCGAATGGCAGCTTGAAGATCTGACGCCGCTGCTGGTGACGCGAGTTGAACGCCGCGATGAGATGGATGTGATTGTTGAGCTTAAAGTGGTTGATGGTGATCGTGTGTTTGAATTGTGCTTGACCAGCGTGGACGATCGGAGAATGCTTGAATACTTGTTTCCATTGGCTGAATGGCTTAAATACATTACTGAAGTTTTTAGTGTTAACTTGAAATGGCTGGGTAAGTTCATGGAAATAAAATAACCAGATTAATATGTCTGGTGTTTTTTTACGAATAATGAGTTACAAAATTAAGAAATTTTACAAAAGGGTACAAAAACTATACAGATGGATTTTGATAATGAGTTACAA
>DOZJ01000008.1:42564-43029 GCA_003518055.1 Candidatus Falkowiibacteriota bacterium | reverse complement strand
TAACGTTCGGACACTGGCCAGGCGTCAGCCCCTATACGTCGTCTTACGACTTAGCAGAGACCTGTGTTTTTGGTAAACAGTCGCGTGAAGTCTTTTACTGCGGCCCTGTCCGAAGACAGGGCGGGCCTTATCCCGAAGTTACGGCCGCTGTTTTGCCGAGTTCCTGAACAAGGGTTCTCTCGTACACCTGAGGCTACTCGCCTCACCCACCTGTGTTGGTTTCCGGTACGGATACTATTAGTTTAGCTCTAGAGGCTTTTCTTGGTGATCTAATCCAATGAATTGAAACAACCTTGGCTGTTTCTTCAGGCAACGTTCGAGTTTGATGACTCCGGATTTACCAGGAATCACTCTACTAGCCGCCAACGCACATAACCGAATTGCGCTCACTTTCATAAACCACGTCCCCCCATTGAAAACAAATAGTAGTGCAGGAATATTAACCTGCTCATCCATCGACTACGC
>DOZJ01000008.1:42125-42393 GCA_003518055.1 Candidatus Falkowiibacteriota bacterium | reverse complement strand
CTTAGGACCGACTAACCCTGGGTTGACAATCATTGCCCAGGAAACCTTGGGTTTACGGTGGATCGGATTCTCACCGATCTTTTTGCTACTCATGCCAACATTCTCACTTCCATGCGCTCCACCGGCTCTCGCGAGTCCGGCTTCAGCGCCCATGGAACGCTCCCCTACCGCCCCATATCATAATTGATATAGAACCCGTATATTCGGTATTAGGTTTAGCCCCGTTACATTTTCGACGCAAGACGACTAGACTAGTGAGCTGTTACGC
>DOZJ01000008.1:16323-41971 GCA_003518055.1 Candidatus Falkowiibacteriota bacterium | reverse complement strand
TCTAAGCCAACCTCCTAGTTGTGCAAGTCATCTCACCACCTTTAACACTTAACCTAAATTTTGGGACCTTATATAACGGTCTGGGCTGTTTCCCTTTCGACTATGGAGCTTAGCCCCCACAGTCTAACTCTCTGATTCTTGACTTCTAGTATTCGGAGTTTGATTAAGGTTGGTAAGGTTTCCCACCCAACCCTATTCAGTGCTCTACCCCTAGAAGGAACATCAAAGGCCAGTCCAAAAACTGTTTCGGGGAGAACCAGCTATTACCGAGTTCGATTGGAATTTCTCCGCTAACCACAACTCATCCCCTCGTGTTACACGGCGAGTGGGTTCGGGCCTCCAACTTGGTTTCCCAAGTCTTCACCCTGGTCATGGCTAGATCACTCGGTTTCGGGTCTCGTATGTGCTACTAAGTCGGGCAGTTAACCCTCGCTTTCACTACGCCTTCGTTCTCAACGAACTTAAGCAGGCAACACATACGAACTCGTTGGCTCATTCTTCAATAGGCACGCCGTCGCTCAGTAAAAACCGAGCTTCGACTCCTTGTAAACATATGGTTTCAGATACTTTTCATGCCCCCTCGCCGGGGTGCTTTTCACCTTTCCCTCACGGTACTAGTTCACTATCGATCATCTATAGTATTTAGCCTTACCAGATAGTCCTGGCAGATTCAAACGGGATTTCACGTGTCCCGCCCTACTTGGGAATAATCATCGCAGGTCATTGATGTTTTTCGTTTACAGGACTTTCACCTTCTGTGGTTGGGCTTTCCAGCCCATTCAACTAAAGACCAACAATCCTACCTCACATATATAGGTATGTGAACATAACTATCCCGCTACACCTTGTTGGCATTGGCCCTACAGCCGTTAATCAACCACGCGTCCTCTTTCCGAAGAAAAAGGCTTTGCGGAAAATCATTCCTACAAGGTTTAGGCTTTTCCCCGTTCGCTCGCCACTACTAAGGGAATCATTAGTTTATTTTCTACTCCTCTGGGTACTGAGATGTTTCACTTCCCCAGGTCTTCTTCTACTGTCCTATGTATTCAGACAGTGATAGCCGAGGTTTGCTCGGCCGGGTTACCCCATTCGGAAATCTCCGGATCAAAGGTTGCTTGCCACCTCCCCGAAGCTTATCGCAGGCTGCTACGTCCTTCATCGCCCATAGATGTCTAGGCATCCACCATATGCTCTTATAAGTTTGCATAACCACTAAAATATAAAATCTATTTTAGTTGTATATATTTTTTTTTGGATCTCAATTTGGCGAAATATGCTCGTTACATATTTCAAACTTGAATATATTTTCAATGTTCCGCGGTCTTTTTTAACAAATAAAAACCGCAGTAAAGAATTCTGTCCCGAAAGGGAAAAATGCTCACCTGCGATTTTTATGTAAAGTAACTTGAAAGCCACATAATTACCACGTGATTGATATTATACTCCTTTTTATTTTTGTGTCAATAGTAGGTTTCCACATCCATTAATTGGGTTAATTTGGTTAATTTTAGATAAAAAAAACCATTCCCAGTTGAGCGTATAAAACATCAAATTCAGCGCCATGGTTGTTTGGATAAAATTTGGAAAAAAAACGGACTTCCAGTCCGTTTTGATTTAATCAATTTTGTTACTCGATTACAATGACCAAAAACCCGCGCCAATAACTGATCCAACAGCAATCATTGACTCAACTTGACCGGATTCCAGATTAAAAATGTTTATTTGGGTCTGCCCTGATTCCAGATTCAGAAAATACAGATACTTGTCGTTGAGATAAATAGGAACAGGATAAATATTTTGGCTGGAAATTTGGTTCGCGGCCGAAATGTGGCCGTCGGTTGAACGTAAAAGCGAAAGGTTGTTGTCGTCGATCACGATAATGTTGCCATCACGGTCATTGAACAAATAGCGCTGGGTCGGACTGATCGGCAGAGCCTTGAATTGATTCATGGCTTCCGGAGTAAAATCATATTGGCGCACCGAAGCGTCCGGAGATTTGGCGTCGACAACCGCAAAACCGGTGATGGCGTCCTTTGAAAAGGCGGTGCTAACAAAATATCCGTTGAAATATGACAGACGATAAGTGCTGTCGAGCAGCCGCGCGTTAATGACATTAGTATGAAAGGCCTGAGAGGTGATGATTTCGCGGCGCTCGCCGGAAGTTAGGTTGATAGTGAATAGAGGAAGCGATTCACCCACACCCTCGCCGCAAGACCAAACAAAGTATCGGTTGTTAGCGCTGTCAAGCATGTGGCAGGCGCCGTATTCAGCGTCGCGAATCGGGCTGAGTTTGTTTTGGCCGGCATCATATATATATGTATCAACGTCGTCATAGCTAAGCTCCCAAGCCATACCGGATTGATAGACATCTTCGCGGTATTTATAAACTTCAAGCAGGAATTTGTCTTTGGCGCTGATTGAGCTGGTGGCATTCACGAGTTCAAATTCACCGATACCGATGATTGCTGCTGAATTCAGTTTTTGCTGTTTAACATCAAAAGAAAATAATTGGTTATCTTTTTCCACAATCAAATATTCGGGGACAATGTCTTCGGTGTTGCGGATTGAATAGCCGGCCAAGTCCGGTAAAACGCGGCTGTCGCGAGTGGACAAATTCAGAGCGGTCTTTGAACCATCTTCAGCGGAAAGAATGAAATATGAACCGGACGCCAACGCCGTAGAGGTTTCAGGAACAGTCTCCGAATCGGCGGCTGATTCATTTTGGTTTTGTTGATCCGGATGGGCTTGATCCGCCATTGGCTCGCGATTGACCGCAGAGGCAATAATCAAGGATACCAAAGCCACGATCACGGCAGTGGTCAACACCGACCAGATCATGGAACTCAATCGATACTTGTAAATTAATTTTTGTTTCTTTTTGGCCATAAGTTTGAGATTATTTAACATAATTAATGTAGCACTAGCGAGGAATTTTGACAAATGGGGGGGGTGAAATAGAGATTCAGAGAATTAAGAGAATTGAGAGATTCAGAAATTTGGGTAAAGTGAGTTAGCAAATTCGATCATAAGCCGGAGCAACTCGTCCGCATAAGTCGAGACATGGTGAAGGCTTGATTCGGGGCAGGCAAATTAACGGTGTGGGAAATAAAATAAAAAAACAACAATTATATTGCTGTTTAGATTAGAAAATGAATACCAATTCTTTTATAATTTTGCCATTTCTGTCGATGACGGCGATCTTTCGATCTTGATTCTGTGTTTCTTCACGGATCTTAAAATATTGACTAAGAGCACGACGAAAAACTTCCGCCTTTGTTCGGCCATCTTCTCTGGCCACGGTCATCAATTTCGCTTCAAGCTCACCACTGTACTCTAGAGTTGTTCTTGGCATGCCCGGCTCCTTTGTGCCGAAGGTTGAAGGATGATTTCAAGTAGCGCTTAATATATCCCAGTCAATATCTGCTGTCAACTTCTTGTTGTTTGAATGAATTGAACTTTAATACGAAAACAGCTCGTAATGAATCTGGCCTTTTGAGACGCCAGCGGCTAAAAGCGCGGACCGAAAAACTTTGAGCATCGGTTGTGGGCCGCAGATATAATAATGATATTCTGATAAATTTGAAACAACACTTTTGATATGCTCCAAGGTTAAATGGCCGGTGGTATCACTTTCGTGATAATGAAGACTAGGTTCAAGCTGGTTTAATTCAGCGGTAAAAATAAATTCAGTCTGATTTTTGGCGGAATAAAAGCAATGTTTTTCAATGGGACGGTTTTTAAGAGACGCCAAGAGAGAGATAATCGGTGTAATCCCAATTCCACCGGCAATCAGCACCGCCTTTTTGACTGGTTCAGTGATAACAAATTGGCCATGCGGGCCATCAATGATAACTCTGACTCCGGGTTTTAATTGAGCCACCAGCTCTTTGGTGTAATCACCCAAATTTTTGATGGTAATTCTAAGCTGCGTTTGGCCGGGAACCGAAGAAAAGGAAAACGGGTGGGCTTGGAAAAATAAACCGGTCGCGAGAAAACGAAAACCGGCGAATTGACCCGGCTGAAAACGATATTTTTCAATGTCGCTACCGCTGATATAAATTGAATATGAATCAGAGTTTTCATTGACCACCCGATTGACAACAAATTGATGCCGATAATTTTTTATAAGCAAAACAATAAATCTATACCAGACAAACAGACACAACACCGCAAGGCCAAGGCCCAGCCAAAAAGCGCGAAAAAGGAAACTGCTAAAATCACCGCCCAGCTCCAATTGATGGCCAAATGACACAAGTATTGCCACATAAACCATGAGATGAATGAAATACCAGTTTTCGTACTTCATTTTGATCCGGCTGAATATGTAGGAAATCAGGCCGATGGCAAGAAATAGACATAACGCGATGAATGCGTTGCGGGTTTCTTCGAATCGGAGAAAATTTGCAAGCTGTGAAAGAAAGGTTGATCCGGTGAATGAGGAAGCAGAGGTCGTGATAAAAATAAAATGGAGCAAGATGAAAAGCACAACCGGCATTGAGTGGTAATGATGCCAGCGAGTCAGACGATCGAAGCTGATACGCTTGGTAAAAAAAGGAATGCGGCCGATTAACAGAAACTGACACAGCAACCCATAGAAAGCGAGCAGACCAAAAATCCGCCCCAGAGCCAAGAAAATCGAGGCGCTATCGGTAGTAAATAAACTCCCTGAGTTGGTCCACCAACCGGTGAAGATGGTGATTAAACCGAGGAGGTAAAAGAAATATATTTGAGATTTTCTCATATAAGATCGTTTTGAAACGATAAATCCGAGCCTGAGTAATATTAAAATGAAATAATCAATCAAAAATTGACAGTGCCCGGCTACAAACGGAACGCGGCAGCAGGGAAATTTACCAGCGAAAATCCGAGACGGCGTCTAAGCCGCACCACTACTTATTTCGTGCTTTTCTGTGGCGGCATTTGTATTTTAACTGACGATCAAGATAATCCCAATAACCATAATCGTGAAAAATATAAACTTTTTGATAACACTTCGGAGATCAACGCTCTCGCGAAACATGCGAGGGAAAGATTTACCGAGAACCAGGGCGTATACTAAAACAAAAAATGGCTGGAATGCGTCGATACTTTTCGCGAGCGTGACTGGAACAAGAGATATCGCAAATGTAGAGGCGGCAGAACCACCGAAGGTTAGGAATTCTTCGAGTGCAAAGACTGGAGCATTTCGTTTCAAATCGTTCGTTTGCAATCGTATATCGCGACGAAGTTTTGGGACAAAAAGAAAGCAAAAAATGATTACGGAAGAAAAAAGTGTCGCCCAAAAAAAGCCTGTACTCCAACTAATGTTTTCGAAAAGATATTTATACACAACCGCTTCAATGGCAAGAAGGATGGAACAAGCGAGCATGTAAAAAAAGGCTTTATTGAAACGGAACGCCCCATGGTTACTTAAAGTTAGAGCGGCACCACCAAGAATAATTATAAAAAAACCGAGATATTGAGTAAGCGTCAAGACCTCACCAACCAATAAAAATGCAAAAATCGGAACAAAAATTTTACCGAGCGAGAAAAGTGAAGAGACAACAGACGTATCGTCGCTCTGAAGTGCCTTATAGTAAGGATACAGATACAGCACTTCTATTAGGGCCACCAAAAAGAAAAACGGAAGCAGTGGCACTGGTGGCAACCCTGGGATATCTACCAATAGCACAAGGGGTAAAAACAGGATGTTGAAAAAAGTGCTGTAAAAAGTCAATGTCCATACACTTTTAAAAAGTTTGTTGGTGAGGTAATTATCTAAAACATTTGCAAACCCATGAAGTATCGGACCAATAAAGGCAATAAATATCCATAACATAAAATTCCATGCTGTTAATTTTTTGGTGCCGGTGAGAGGACTCCCTTCGACTCGTCGTCATTCTGCGACTCGCTCAGGGCAAGCTTCTCGTCCTCAACTATCAGCTGTTTGCTTTTATTTGGTGCCGGGGAGAGGACTCCCTTCGACTCGTCGTCATTCTGCGACTCGCTCAGGGCAAGCTTCTCGTCCTCAACTATCAGCTGTTTACTTTTATTTGGTGCCGGGGAGAGGACTCGAACCTCCATGGGATTACTCCCGCTTGCTCCTAAGGCAAGTGCGTCTACCAACTTCGCCACCCCGGCGGGACAAATACTAAATCATCAATAATAAATTCGAAATCCGAAATTTTAAATTAAAAATCCTAAAAATAATCTATTTGAACACTTGAAATTAGGACAGAACGATTCAATCATAGCCTAAATTCCAATCAAATTCAAGGGCCGGCTTGACAAGGATTGAGGGATAGAATAAAGTTGACAATTGGAATCCAACCCCAAAGGAGGAGCCTAGTCATGAGACAAATCCGGATGCTGGTGTTTACTGAAGCAGGTTCCGGTTTATCAAATATGACTTTTTCTTTTATCTTCAATCGAGACCCGAATATTGAACTTCTGGTTGATCTCCTCAGAATCGATATGCTGGATAAAGAAGCAATCGAATCGGCTGTCAGAAAATGCGACGATTATTATTATGACGTTATTTTCTTGGATCTGTTTCCTGCTGAGGCTTTAAGGTTTTGTCTGAACTTTTTTACCAGATGCAGCGAGGAAGTCCAGCAAAGGTGCGTCTTTAACTTCGTTCCCCTAAACATTCATCTTGCTCATTTGGCGGGGAAAATCAGCATCGGGGAATTTACCCTGCTCACACTGAAACCAAATTTCATGTCGATCACAACCAAGGAAGAAATGCGGCAAATGATTTTGGCTGCTGCTGATCATCCAAAAGCCTAAAACTTGATAAATTTATCAGGTTTTTTTTAATTCAGACACCTCGCAATATTGACAAATTTAATTTATATGATATAATAATTAGTATTCCATAAATGAGGTCCTTCGACCTCAGACGGAAACTGGAGGAAGAAATGAACTGTGCGGGGGTGGAGATCGATCTTGGTTTGAATCCGAATGCCAAGGAAGGATTCGGATCTGGTATTATCCTTGGTCTTTTGCTGGCAGATATGCTGGGTTTGATTGTCACGGTAATCTCGCGCTTTGGATTTAATAAAACATTCAAAACGCTAGGAGGTGAAGTGCTCAGTATGCGCCATGGGACTGTCGGTGGCGCAGCCGCATTTTGCTTTATTGGCGGTGGCGTCATTGGCTGTTGGTTTGAACATACCACAACCATGATCGGCGTTCAGCTGGTGCTTCTGGCTATCAACACGCTGGCAATGGTTGTCAGAGCCAGAAAGTCGGGAACGGTTATTGTTTCGAATGAATGAGAAGTAAACTGTTTTCATATTATGAAGCAGTTTTTTTATATATTCATTTTTCTGATCGCACACTTGACAAATCATATAGAATAAGATAAAATATGTCATCAACATCATAATCATGTTGACGTAGTAAAAATAAGTGTCTAAAATACACTTACGTTCCTTACAATTTAACAAAACCAAACACGGACAGGAGCTGAAATGGGAACTAAGGTGCAACCACATATTTTGTCATATTTCGAACAGATGAAGCGCTGGGCTGATAACGAAGATCCAATCGTTTTCTGGCCGGGGCGAGCCAAGTTTCCTCATATCGGACACATTGCTTTTTTGAAGGCTTTGTGGAAGAAAGGATACAAGCTACTCATCGGAAACGGATCGTGTTACACAATTGATCCACGTAATCCGGTGCATGTATTTCAAATTCAAGTCATGCTGGCGCAGTCGCTAATGAAGGAAGGCATTCCGCGGCAGGATTTCATGTTCGTGCCGATTCCCGATTTCCCCGGTGATGATGAGTCGTGGATGAAATATATTGCCCGGATTCCATATTTTATCTTTGTGTCAGCCATCGCGACTGATAACCCAGAGGTTAGGGCCGCTCTGAGTGAATTTATTCATGGGGCCAATTTCGTAACTTTGAGGCGGGAAGATGTGCTTGAAGCTGATGCGTTGGTTGAGATAAACGCGACGCGTCTGCGTGATGCGTTGCTGCGAAATGATATTGAAACGTGGATGAAGTTCGCGGCGACAGGAACGCGAGAATTTATTCTTCACACCCATTCATATAGTCATCTGCGTGACATTCTTCTCGGTAATGAAAGGGACTTTGTACCCGGAAGACAGTGTGTAGACACAATTGTATTTGTTTTCGACGGCGCGGAATGGAACGTGCTTATTGGCGACAGACGGGATGACAAAGAAGATTTTCCCGGCGCGTGGGCTTTGCCCGGCGGCGGGATTGATCATTATGAAAATCCACCGCAAGCGGCGGCACGGGAATTGCAGGAAGAAACGGGTATTCCGGCTCGAATCACATACGAAGATACATTGCCGATGGAAATGGTGCTTGGCGGTAAGCTCGCGGCGCTGCATTTCGTCGACATGTATTCATCGAATGACACCAAAGTAGCTGGGACAAAAGGTGGCTCAAGCTTGTGCTTCATGACGACTTTCGATGGCGGCCGGCGGGAATTTGAAGATCTGCTAGTCGCCAACTCGGATCTGGTCACTCTGCGGCTGGAGCCGGTAGGAACCGCGCTGACGCACGGACTCGCCTTCCAGCAGACACAAATGCTGCGCGACGCCTTTGAAATGCTCAGAGCGATCAGGAGGCGGTGATATGAGCAAGCTCAAGGTCTTCCTTCATATTGACCCATACCTACCCGAAAGCAAAATCAGCAATACTCTCATGGCAATCGCGCAACAATTTTCAGTTGTGCCCGAACCTGAATCAGCAGAAATGGTTATCGTTCTTGGCGGCGACGGCGCAATGCTCGACGCGATTAGAGATCATCACCATCAAGCTTTGCCTTTCTTTGGAATTAATTTTGGTCATGTGGGATTTCTGCTAAATGCCGTACCGGATGGCGGTGATCTTGGCCAGATGGTTGAGACATCAGAATTTATCGAATTTCCACTCATGGATATTGAGATTCTGCTGGAAACAAGTGAAGTAATCAGAACATTCGCGTTTAACGAAGTCTATACTCATCCGTATCCGGGGCATACGTGCTGTCATCGGGTTATGATCAATGGCGACAATCTCATGGATGAATTTGGTGAGACGGAATTTCGCGGCAATGGAATCATTTATGCCACTCCGGGCGGATGTACATCATACAACTACAATGCCCGAGGAGTGTACGCGTTGCCCGACCAAGGACAATTCGTGCTTACACCGGTGGACCCGATTCGGCCGAATTTTCACCGATTTCATTCCAGAGCAATCTGCGATACAACAAGAGTAACCGTAGAACTGCTGGAACGACATCGCCGCAAACAATTCATTATCGCTGATACTCAGGTTTTTGAGAACGCCGTGTCAGCAACGATGGTAAGAGCAGAAAAAACAGTCGGGTTAAAATTTGGTCGCAGAACACATTATTTTGAGAAAGTTATCAGACTTTTCTCATACAACGGACGCTGACCGGAGGTAAGGAGACAGCATGACAAAGAAATTTCTCGTTGGCCGGTGCATTGTTCAGGATCTCTCAGATACGGATTTTTACAAGTTGACCATGATGTATGCCATGATGCTTTTCTTTCCACACGTTTGGGGACGATATGAATTTACTGATCGAGGAAAGACTCAGTGGAATGAGCGAATGGTTGATGAGCTGAAACATCAGGTCAAACTGATTGGCGGTCTCCGATTCAGCTCTGATGTTCTGCGGACACTGGCCAAGTTCCCGTTTCTGCCGCATCACTTTTTGTTTGAAACGCTGAAGAATCTCCGAATGGACCCGGATGAAGTCCAGATTTCGCTGGAAGACGGCCGACTTAAGGTCGTGGTTGAAGGACCAATCTATCGAGCAATGCTCTGGGAAATCTACCTGATGTCAACAATCAGTGAGTTGCACTATATTCTGAATGATTTGCATCCGAACTGGGTGCTGTTTCAGGAGAAACTGCAGATCAAGCTGGAGAAAATTCTGAGGTATGGTTTGTTCGTGGCAGAGTATGGAACGCGCCGCAGGCAGTCATTCGCGATTCATGACACGGCGGTAAGAATGGGAATGAATATTTTCGTCGGAACCAGCAATGTGTGGCTGGCTCATAAGTACGGGATCAAGGTGCTCGGAACTATGGCGCATGAGTGGTTCATGCTCATGCAGGGAATCTTCGGCACGCGCAGCGCCAACAGAATGGGACTGGAATTTTGGCTCAAGGTTTATGGCAGCCGTCTTGGAACAGCGCTAACCGATACATTCACCACTGAAGCATTTCTGAATGATTTTACATACGATTTCGCCACCGGCTTTGACAGTTTGAGGCAGGATAGCGGAGATCCCTATGTAATCGGCGAAATGTTTATCAATCATTGGAATCAGCTGGGGATTGATCCGTTAACGAAAACTACGATGTTTTCCGATTCTTTGAACATCGATAAGGCGCATGACCTAGATGCGCATTTCAGAGGACGAGTAAAGCGTGTCGCATCGGGCATTGGAACTGATATTACGAATGATTGCGGCCTGACGCCACTTAACATGGTAATCAAGCTCGCCGCGGTCAAAGATATGTCACGGGTCACCCCTCGCTGGGTTGATGTCGTGAAGATTTCCGATCACCCGGGCAAGGCACGAGGCACAGCCGAAGCCATCGCGTCAACCAAGTACGAGCTTGGAATCGCGGCTTAACATCACTTAATATAGTGGTGTTTTTTTGTGTTACGAATATTACCAATACTACAAATACATGAAACCAAAGGAAAAAGAGATTATTTTTTGTGTTACGAATCTACGAATATTACCAATACTACCCACCTACGCTCTTCGAGCTCCGGTGGGCGGGCGAATGCAAGGAACGTGGTGGTGTTTTTTTTAACTGTAACTACGGAAACAACACTACAAAAACATCACTACAACTATTACTAATAAATAACGCTGAACTTGACGCTTAATCAGGAATAAAATACACTGAGTTTACAGTCACCGAAACGGGAAACCGGAAAGGATTGCCCATGTGGCAACTGGAACAAAAAATTGATCCCATTGACGATTTTGCGGGTGGAGACGAATTGCCTGATGGGTCAACGGCTGCGCGGTTTGATTGCGAAGGACCATTTGGCGTCGAGGTTGAAGGCGCGCCTATGAGTGACGATGAAAGGGAAAAACTGAGTGAAGAACTCTTTGGGTCGAAGCATTAGGCTACGTAAAATCGTAGTTTTTTATTATTACCAATTACCAATAAATTATAAAAAAAGACCCAGGAATTTTCCTAGGTTTTTAATTATACAGCGGTGTCCAAAGCATCCAGATTCAGCCACTCTTCGCACTGTGAAACCACGGGCAGGTGAAGGGCGCGCTCGCGGTCGAGATCAAGCGAGCCGAGATGCACGGCCTGCGGAGCCTGAACCCACTTGAAGATCGAGCGGAAGAACAAACGGACAAATTTCTTGATCCAGATTTTCAGCTGGTCACGCGTGTATTTGCCTTCAAACATGTCACGAAGAATGAAGTAAATATCAAGCGGCATTTTCTTTTGGCCGGCAAGGAGCTCAATGCAATTGTCCAAAACCTCAAACGGCATCAGATCCGCTTCGTCGCTCTGACCATCAGCCAATTCAGCCGAAGGACGACTATGATTCAGAAGTTTCAAACCCTGCCAACCGAACATAAGCTGCAGATGATGAAGCAGCAGGATAATAACCGACTTGTAGGCATTCGAGATCAGGGAGAAACCGCCCATCATGTCGCCGCCGATTGTCGTGTAGCCGGTAGCCTTTTCACTCATATTGCCGGTCTGGAGCCAAAGAAATCCGATGGCGTTGGCAATATTCCACATACGCTTGCCGCGGATTCGAGCCTGACTATTCTGATACAGGGTGCTGCCGGGAACAACTTCAACACCGGTCATGCGATCGATCGTGTCCAGGTCTGCTTCAAATTCAGCCTGAATCGAATCTTCAATGAAGGTGACACCCATCTCCTCACACAAAATGCGAGAAATGTTCTTGGTTTCATCTTTGTTATGCTTGGTTGGCATCGAGTAACAATGAATGAAGTCCTTGATCGCGGCTTTTTGTTCAGCTTCAGGCAGATGAGCAAAGCGATGACGAGCGTAGAGCCAAGCAATGACCAAGGTCAAAACAGAGTCACGGCCGCCGGAAAGAGCGATGGCCAAACCCTTGAACGCGTTGGTTTTCTCAAAATAATCTTTGAGTCCAACAGTCATGACGCTCAAAAGACGATTGAAATACAGCACCCGAGGGTCGATAATCTCAGGTCTAGCCACATTTCCGGGCAAATAAAGCGGCGACGGCCTAACATCGCTCGAGAACAAGCTATAGGTCTGAATCTGATGAGCAAAGCGATTGTAAAAGGAAGCGCCATCGAAGAGTTTGGTTTCAAGCTGGCTGCCGGCGGCCAGAGTCATCCGCTTGGCATGCTGCCAAGTCATCGAGGCCTCGCGGCGGCGGCGGGTCTCATTCATGTCAATCACCACGGAGGTAACGCGATCCTTCAAAGTATCCGGCTCAAAAATATTGATCATCGGCACACACAGACGCTCAACACCGTTTTGATAAACAAAACTTTCGCCGTCATAAACCAAACTATCATTACCGCCGAGCAGATTACAATAAACCAAAACCGTCTGGTTATCAGCTGATCGAGTAGACAACATCTGACGCCGCGTTTCATTGACGCCGACTCGAAATGGAGAAGCTGAAAGATTGATGACAATATCGGCGCCATGCTGCGTCCGCTTGATCATCGGTCCAATGCCGCTCCAAACATCTTCGCACACTTCCGGCGCGATCGTGCCAAATGGGAATTTGAAAATCAGATTACCAAAAGGAGCCCTCAGCTCATCATCCGATCCGACCACATCGTTCTGCAATTCATAACCGGCTTCAAGCACGCGCGCTTCATGAAAAACATTCTCATTGGCCAAATTCATCTTCGGGACAAGACCCAGCAGCCGACCGCACCAAACCACGGCAGCGACATTGTACAGAGTACCTTTGTCATGAATCGTCAGACCAAGGACAAAGACCGTGGGAAAAGCAAAGGCGTCCGTCTTGAACATGAAATGCTGAAGCTCAACCCACTGCGCGGAAACAAAACCCGGCCACTGATTCAGATCTTCGGGATAATATCCGGCGATTGTCATTTCAGGCAGGACACAGATGGTGCAGTGCTGCAATGACGCTTCTCGCGCCAGATCAATCGCTTTGTTGGTGTTAGTTCTAACAGCAGCAACGGTCGTGTTGAGACTGGCCAAACCAATTTTAATCAAGCTGCCCGGATAACCAGTCATTGAGCACCTCCATGGGGTGGCGATGGTTAAGTTGGAAAAGGACTATTTTAGTGTAAATTTAACACATATATAAATGACGTCAACCTGATAAGACGATTGACTGTATATTTTAGCGGAATTTGGGTGGTTTGTCAAGGGGGGCGGGAATTAGGTGCAAGGAATTAGGTACTGGGAACTAGGTACTGGGAACTAGGTACTAGGGAAGAGTGAGGTTGGATGTCAATAATGCAGACAAAAAAACATCGGCTAAATTAGTCGATGTTACTGGCGGTAAAACGTGCGGTAAAGCTGCTCACCAAGTTCAAGGGCTTCTTGAAACTCAGGGCGGAAATTCAGCCATTCGGCAGGAATACCATCGAGACCAACATTGGCGCCGATCATGGCTCCGGCCATGGAGGCGTTGGAATCAGTATCACCACCGGCATTGACTGCTTCAAGGACGCCGGCGCGGAAGTCATACGGATGGCGAAGATAAATAGCGATTGAAAACGGAACTGATTCGAGGCAAAAACAGCTGGTGCCAATTCGATCACGCAACACATTCAATTCTGCAGCCAAATCGAATTTGTATCCTCTGATTTCAATCACTTCATCACACTTTAGAATCAAGTCCTGACATTCACGATGATCACTGAAACGGCTGTGGTTATAATCCAACATTCTGACCATATCGACAAAATCTTCATCAGTAGTCGATTTATTTTTTCCGCTCGGAATTAATCGTGTCTGCATGATTCTCATCAAAATGAGATTGATAGCATAAGCTGACATCCAAGCGCGACAATCAGGATGCGTCAATTGGCCGTTTTCAATAATGTGATCGGGATGATAAAAATTCAGAAAATGATCCACTAGAGCAATCGGCGCAACACGCATGGCCACACCATTGCCACTGCCGGAAAGATGTTTGGTCATCAAGCGCGGTACAGACGGCCGACGGCCGGCTTGGCCATGAGTATCAAAATATTTCTGCAATGATTTTAAACCATCCTTAGTGGTCCGACCCCAACCAGCTTGGCTCAACTGTAATTCTTGAATCATTGATAAAGCCTGATCGGTTTGGTCATAACCGCAACAGCGAATGAGTGACCGCGCCACCGCCCGAGTCAACTGCCAGTCGTCAGTGTAATCGCCGGCTTTGAAGGCGGCAAGCTGTGAAATGTTTCTTTGCTTCGCATCAATGAAACCGGTAACTCCGAGGCCACCAGTCGCAGCCAAAATCTCAGCCGGAGTCATTGTTTCTACCGGCATACCCATGGCGTCACCGATAATTACTCCAGCAAGACAACCTTGGACAGATTTGAGAAACTGTTCGGTCATAGTGCCTCCTTGGTGGAAGGGAAGATTTGAGTGTAATAAATTGGGCGTGATATGTCAATGAAGATGGGGGAACTGTAACTACGAAAGTAACACTTATTAATGAAGTGGCTTTTACAAAACGAATTTTAATAAGGCAAGACATGAATGGGAGAAGTTTTACAAAAGTTTGGCGGGGTAACTGTAACTACGGAAGTTTGGCAGGTTAAGTTAGTTTTTACAAAAGTTTGGCGGGGTAACTGTAACTACGGAAGCAAGGAGGGAAGAGTAAAGAGCGAGCAGCGAAGAGCAATTAGGGAAGAGTAAAAAGTAAAGAGGGAAGAGTAAAGAGCGAAGAGGGGGTAAATGTAACCATGAAGGATGTGCAGTCGGAATTTCGCAGTTATGGTTAAAACAAAAACCGCTATGGTGATAGCGATTAAATCAATAACCGTACAAATGATTTTCAGTGATCAGACGGGCGACACCGGGGACGACCAGTTCATGGAACTGACCACCGGAGGCAACGGCGTGACGGATCTCGGTGCTGGCTCCATGACGATTCGTTTCCACAACAAGATAATGAGGCGGCTGATCAGCTGCTGACAGCGGGTAACCAGGACGAATCGTAGTGACAAATGACAAGTTAGCCCAAAGGTCTTGGCCCCGATACCATGAGCGCTGAATTTCCGATTGACCGCAAACGCCTCCGACCAGCAAATCCGAACCAACAAAATGCCAGACATCTGCCGGGGCAAAGCGCTCGCGAATCTTGACATCAAGGTCATAGGTGCGAGTAAACTCATCTTTGGCAATATCAGAAAGGTCAAACCACACACCACAGACATCACCAAAAGTTTCGAGAACCATTGCTTCGCGTAAGCTGGGCGCGACAAAATAAAGGGGATTCTTGTCCGGCCGCAGGCCGCAAGGAACAATCAAGACCACATCAAAGCGCTTGCATTGAACTAGACGTTCAGCCACGTGAAGATGATGAATGCCGGGTGGATTGAAACTGCCGCCGAAGACGCAAATCGATTTCAGGCTCATTGGTTGTCCTCCGATGGTGATGATGAATAATTATAATCTAAACTTATTGTTTTGTCAAGACAAAAAGATACTCCGGATCTGTTGAAGCATTGAGATGGACTTTCGGCTCACCCTTCGACGGGGCTCAGGGTGACAAACTGTTTTATGCACGCTTCGACCATTCAACTAGGCTCGGGGCAAGCTTAGCTCAGGGTGATAAATTTTTTTAAATGAATTATATAAAATAAAAACCACCAGCTGTTATGCCGGTGGTGTTCATTTGAAATTTTATTAAGCGCGCTCTACGTAGCTGTCGGTTTCGGTGTTGACGACAATCTCCTCGCCTTCTTTGATAAACAATGGCGCGGAAATTTTGTGGCCGGTTTGGAGTGTAATCTGCTTGGAGCCGCCCTGAGCTGTATCGCCCTTGATGCCCGGAGGCGCTTCGGTGACTTTGATTTTGATTTTGGTCGGGAGTTGGATCGAGACCGGGTTGCCCTCGAATTTCAGGACATCAACTTCGGTGCCTTCCACCAAATAATTGACGGCGCTGCCGACGTTGCCGGCACTCAGACTGAATTGTTCATAGGTTTCAGCCTCCATGAAGTAAACTTCATCGCCTTCGACATAAAGAAAAGAGGCTCGGCTGCGTTCCAAATCAGCGCTTTCCCATTTATCAGCGCCTTTTAATGTCCGCTCAAGAACCGCACCGGAAATCAAATTACGAATTTTGGTGCGCAAAATAGCGCCGCCGCGGCCCATCTGAACGTGCTGCGTCCAGATGACAACATACGGTTCGCCATCAACCTTGGCCACACTGCCTAATTTTATTTCACTGATTCCCAACATATGTATTTCATGTAACACGTAGCGTGTAGCACGTATCATGTAACACGTAGCACGTATCATGTAACACGTAGCATGTATCACGAGGCATTAAGAATTAACGCTGATCGCGACACAATTTTATAATTATTATAATCATAAATGCATGATCGATGAAATCATGCACTTTGACCGAAAGCTTAACGAGAAGTGAATGGCAAAATAGCCATGAATCGAGCGTGCTTGATCGCGTTGGACGTCTTGCGCTGATGTTTGGCGCAAAGTCCGCTGCGGCGGCGAGGCGCAATCTTACCATATGAAGAGATAAATTTGCGCAGTAATTCGCCCTGTTTGTAATCAACTTCATTCAAGCCGTTGACACAATAGTAGCAGGCGCGCTCTTTCTTGATAATATTTTTTCGAAACATAAATAATAGAAATTTAGAATGATAATTGAATCAACAAATAATTAAAAGGGAATGTTTTCAATCTTGATTTCCTCGTTGTCATCTGGCTGACTGCCTGAATCTTCGGCTACCGGAATAATGGTATCGGCAGGGACAACATCAGCACCATGATTTGAGGTGGATGAGGAGGCTGAGGTACCGGCGCGATCGAGCATAATCATGTTTTCAGCCACGATTTCGGTTCGATAACGTTTGATACCGTCTTGACCTTCCCAATCGCGGGTTTGCAGTCGGCCTTCAACGTAAACCTTGCTGCCCTTTTTGAGATACTGGGAGCAGATTTCCGCCAGCTTGCGCCAAGCCACAACATTATGATATTCCACTCGTTCTTGTTTTTGACCACTCTGATCGGTCCAAACAAAATTAGTGGCAATGGAAAACGAAGTAACGGCCGCGCCTTGGGGCGTGGTTCTCATTTCCGGATCCCGAGTCAAATTACCAATAAGCATGGCTTTGTTAAGATTCATAGGGTTAGAAATTTACTAATAAGGCTTTTACGAAAGTATAACAATAACTACGGAAGTTTGGCAGGTTAAGTTAGTTTTTACAAAAATATCGAAGAGTGGTTACGAATTTACTATTAATACAGATTTTACGAAAGTATAACAATAACTACGGAAGTTTGGCAGGTTAAGTTAGTTTTACTCGCCAAAGGACGAGTCCGTCCTATGGCGCACGTCCTATGGCGGACAAAAGTATCGCGGGGTAGATATGAATTTACTAGCAGAACTTTTACAAAAATATCAAGGAGGACTGATTACAAAATATCGTCGGTAAGAATTTCGTCCAGTTTTTTGTCCAAGTCTTCCAGACTAACCTTGTTCTTATCTTTTCTTTCCTTGACTTCAACCTCAGGGGCAGCGGGTTTGACTGGGGCAACCGGAGTTTCGACCACCACTTCTGGGGCGGCGACTGGCTCGGGTTTAGCCGGTTCAGCGACAGGCTCGGAGGCGGGATCAGTCATGATTATCGGCTCTTCAACTTCAACCACTGCGGTTGATTCAGGAGCCACGCTGGCGGTCTTGTCGGTAGCTTGGGGCTCAGCGGCAGCAACAGCGGCCGGAGTTGAGGTTGAGTCCATAGAAGCCAATTCATCTTGTTTTTCCTTTAACAACCGGTCTTGAACTCTCTGCTCATGAGCAATGTCTTCGGCGGTTTTGACGCGTTTTTTGATGACCAAAAAGCGCAAGAGCTCTTTCATCAAGCGCAGTTCAGTTTCCAGATCCTTGATGGCTTCACGCGGGCCATCGAATTCGAGAACAACATAGGTACCTTGATGAACCTTGTTGATCGGGTAGGCCAGTTTCTGCTTGCCCAGCATATCGTCATGGGTAATGGTGCAGCCCTTGGTCTTGAGCAAACCGGACACCGACTCGATCACTTTGGTCAGATCGTCGCCGGTATGTTTGATAGAAACAATGTACAGCAACTCGTAATGGTTGGTCATAATTTGTCTTATTCTAGATAATTTGTGATCAGCCAGAAGCCAATCAACGGACTAGCGCAAATTAATCGTAAAATAAGGATTTATTAACTTTGTGTAAACATTAACACAAGAAACAAAAAAACGCAAGAGTCCCCCACCGTCGAATTATTGTTGACTAATTTTCCAAACTATGCTATTTTATATGTAGATAAACTAGTATAGATAATATACTAGGATTTTTTTTAAGAAATAACATCATTACTAATAACCTGCCTACACTATCGTTACGGCAGGCAGGCGAATTGGCTACGAGAATCATCGGTGAACGAAATTTGTAGATTGGTAGATGTGTAAAAAATAGATACTATACTAGGATTTTTTTAAGAAATAACATCATTACCAATAACGAATGGCTACGGATCTACGAATCTGACTGCGAGAATCATTGGTCAGCGAAATTAGTAGATTTGTAATAATTAGTTATTGGTAATAAGCATAAATTTATGAGCGAACTAAAGAAAATCATTAAGCAAATTTCAACGGAAAAAGGCATTTCGGAAGAATCAGTGTACGAAACAATCAACTCGGCGCTGGCTGCGGCGTACCGCAAGGATTTTGGCGATCTGAGCCAGAACATTGTGGCTGAGTATGACATTGAAACCGGCGGGTTAAAAGTTTTTGACGAAAAAACCGTGGTTGAGGATTTGACTGAGGAAGAAAACGCGGGCATTGAAAAGCTGAAAGAAATGCGGGAAAAACGCCGAATTGAAATGGAAGAAACCGGCAAACAGCTGGAAAAAACCTTGGAAGAAGAACAAATCGAAGAGTCAATCAGAAAATTCAACCCTAAAACAGAGATTGAACTCAAGGCGGCGAAGGAAATTAAAAAATCATACAAAATCGACGACATTATCAGAACACCGCTCGAAGTGCCGGGAGAATTCGGCCGCATGGCCGCTCAAACCGCCAAGCAAGTCATTATTCAACGACTGCGGGAAGCGGAGCGGGATATTATTTTCTCCAACTTCAAAGAACGTTTGGGCGATGTGCTGCAAGGAATCGTGCAGAAGCGTGACGGCCAAAACATGGTGATCGATCTCGACAATGCCAACGCGCTGCTGCCATACACTGAACAAATCAAAAATGAACGATTTCGACTCGGCGACCGGATCAAGGTCGTACTTTTGGCTGTCGATGAAGAAGGCAAGGGACCGATTTTGCGAGTCTCAAGAGCGACACCGAAATTTGTCGAGAAATTGTTTGTCAGCGAAATTCCGGAAATTGCGAACGGCGTAATCGCGATCAAGGCGATCGCGAGAGAAGCGGGTTCAAGATCAAAAGTGGCGGTCTATACTGATGAAGAAGGCATTGATCCAATCGGATCGTGCATTGGCCAGAGAGGCTCCAGAATTCAAACCATCATCAGCGAGTTGAACGGCGAAAAAGTGGATATTATTCAATACAGCGATAACCCAGTAAAATTCATTGCCCAAGCTTTAATGCCCGCCAAAGTGACTTCAGTCGTACTTGATGAAGAAAACAAAACCGCCACAGTATCGGTGCCGGCTGATCAGCTGTCATTAACCATCGGCCGAGACGGTCAAAACGTCCGACTGGCGGTCAAGCTTACCGGCTGGAAGATCAATATCAAAGAACAATACATTGAACCGACTCCGGCCCCAAAGGAAGAAAGTCCGGAAAAAGAACCGGAAGCAGCGGTAGAAACAGCGGAAGAAAAACCGGTGGAGAAAAAAGAAAAAAAAGCCGCCAAAAAAAAGACCACGAAGAAAAAAGCAGTGGCAGATGAAGCGGCTGAAGAAGAACCGGAAACAAAATAACTCACAAACACAAACAAATAGTTTATGATTTGGCTCTATAATACCATTCTCTATAATCCGATTTATAATCTGTTGGTATTTCTGTATGATACGATCCCCGGAAATGATATCGGGGTCGCGATTATTTTGCTCACCATCATTATCAAGGTGGTTTTGCTGCCTTTGTCATGGCAATCAATCAAAGCGCAAAAATCGCTGCAGGATTTGCAGCCAAAAATTGATGAGTTGAAAACAAAGCTCAAAGATCAAAAAGAAAAACTGGCGCAGGAAATGATGAAGCTGTATTCGGCGAACAAGGTGAATCCGTTTTCATCCTGTCTGCCGCTCTTGCTGCAATTTCCATTTTTGATCGCGGTGTATCAGGTGTTCCGCAGCGGTTTGACCAACAATCAATTTGATCTGCTGTATCCGTTTGTGGCCAACCCTGGTACGATCAATTCGGTATCATTTGGCATTATGGATTTGGCGGTGCCAAGCATTGTGCTGGCGGTCCTAGCCGGAGCCGGACAATATGTCCAGACAAAAATGCTGATGACGAAAAAAGCGCCGAAAACGGTCGCAGCGGGAGCCAAGGATGAAAACTTGATGGCGGAGATGAATAAATCCATGACTTACTTTATGCCGCTCGTGACAATTGTTATCGGCACGCAGCTGCCGGCCGGTCTCACGCTGTACTGGATTATCACCACCGTCCTCACCATATTGCAGCAAAAATTTTTAATAAAAAGAAATCAACCCGCCAACGCCGGCATTATCGACGTTGACGCCAAAGAAAAAAATGACCATAAACTTCCGACAACTTAAAAAACTGCCGGTCATCACTGAAAGCGGGCAGCTGCTCGGCAAAATTTGTGACGTAATGATTGAAACCAATACCAGCGGGATTGTAAATTACGAGGTAAAAAAGTTTTTGGGCGGCCAAGCGCTGCTCATTGATCCGGCTGATATCCGCAGCATTGAAGCGGACAAAGTCGTGGTGCGGGATGCGGCGATCAAGGCTGAAATAAAAGAGGAACAAGCCCAGACGGAAAAAGACTTGAATCCCAGTCCGGCGATCGAAAAGTCACTTGAATAAAACTCGTATGGCATTATATGACGCGATCGACATAGCGATCCTGCAAACGATTATTTATTTTGACTTGTTTGATTTTCCCTTGACCGAGAGAGAAATCCATTGCAATCTGATCGGCCGCGAAGCAACTTCGATCAAAGCGATCGCGAACAGATTAAAGAATCAGAAGCTAAAGACCCTATTGGCTCAGACCGAGGGTTTTTATTTTTTAATGGGCAAACAGGAATTGGTTGATTGCAGAAAATCACGTTATCAATTGGCAGAAGAAAAATATAAAATCGCGCAAAAAAATATCCGGTGGCTGAAACTGTGTCCGGGCGTTAAAGCGATTTTTGTGACCAATAAATTGGCCTACGCTAACCCGCGGGAAGCCGGTGATATTGATTTGGCGATCATAACCGCGCCGCAAAAGCTCTGGACCGCGAGATTCTGGACCACCTCACTGATGAAGCTGCTCGGACGCCGGCCAACCAAATTAAACCAAACAAACAAAATTTGTCTGAGTTTTTATCTGAGTGAAAATAATCTCAACCTTCAATCGACGGCCAAAAAACACGATGTGCATCTGGCGTTTTGGCTCAGTCAATTTGTCCCGATTTTTGATCCCGACAATCTCGGGCCGCGGATACTGGACCAGAACCGCTGGATTAAATCAATATTACCGCACGCTTGTTTTTATGATACCACCGACCGCCGGAGGCAAAATCGGGCTTTTATGGGAACGATAATCAATCTCACGCTCGGCTGGATCAAGGAATCGTGGTTAAAGCGGTTGCAGCTGCGGTTGATGGCGCTAACATTAAAAAATAAAGTAAATGACGGCACGGGCGACGTGGTGTTGTCTGATCACTTGTTGAAACTGCACAGTCTGGACCGACGGGAATATTATAATAATAAATGGATTGAAAACTGCGGCCGCATCATCCCCCGCTTTCAGGTTCAGGATATTATCAATTTGGTAATAAAAAAATAAGCGAATAGTTTTTCGCTTACTGAGTGTTGACAGCGGCCGAAGGGTCGGCGCGGTTGATGGGCGGATTTGGCCCGGTTCGGAGTTTGACCGCGATGGCGATCAGGATGAACACGACGGACAGCCAAATCAGCAGATCCTCTGACTTCTGGCTCCGCACAGATTTGTAGGTAAGATAAATCGCCAAGGCGATGCCGATGTAGGTCAGGATTTCACCCATGGACACGCTCCCCCAGCCGGTTGGTTGTCGCGAAAGCTCGGTTAGTTTATCATATATATATAACCAATAAAATAACGCGCTGTAAAGTCATGAAAAAAATTATCAATTATCTAATCCTCGCGATCGTGTTTTTCCTGCCGTGGCAGACGCGGTGGATTTATCAAGCAAATGAAGTCAATGGTCAATTTTCCGAGCATACATCATTATATATATATGGGACGGAGATTTTGATTGGAATCCTGTTGGGGTTGGCGATCATTCAATTAATTTTAACTTTGGGCAGGAAAAAAATCAGGCCGGTCAAAACATTCAAATTCAACGTGATAATTTTGGTGGCGATGGCAATCTTTGCGGCCCTGACAATATGGTATGGCGTTAATTACGCGATTAGTCTACAAAAAATCGTCTGGCTGATCCTCGGGGCGGCGATGGCCGGGGTGATCGTAATGACTCGAATCAAGTCTGAGCTAATAATGAAAGCGTTTCTGGCGGCGACCACGATACAGGCCGGCTATGCTCTGCATCAATTTTTCACGCAGTATATTCAGCCGTCAAAGTGGTTCGGGGTGGCGGAGCAATATCCCAAATTACTTGGGACGCCGGTGATTGAAATCAATGGCGAGAGGATTATGCGGGCGTTTGGCAGTCTGCCGCATCCAAACATTCTCGGCGGATTTCTCTGTATCGGGATAATTTTCGCGGTGGCGATCTTGGCCAAGGAAAAACAAGCGAATCGAAGGACACTTTTATTGATTATGTTGGCGATGAATTCTCTGGCGCTCTTTATGTCCGCTTCACGAAGCGCGATTTTGGCGTTGGTTATTGGGTTGGGTATCTATTATTTATTCAGCGCCAAGAAATTGGTTGGTTTGAGACCGAGTTTGAATCGGGCGTTGATGATCATATTTTTGCTGGCCATCTTTTTCTCAACCGCGAATCATAATTTTTCATTGGCTCGGTTTGATGGTGGCAATAGATTGGAACAGCAATCCGTCAATGACCGCGTGACTCAATATCAGGAAGCCGGGCAAGTGATCAGGGCGAATTGGTTGACCGGTGTTGGGCCGGGGAATTATGTGGCGGCGTTAATCAACTCCACTCCGACAAAAAATATTTGGGACTATCAGCTGATTCACAATATCTATGGCCTTTTGATAACAGAATTCGGCTTTTTGCTAATTCCGATTGGAGTTTTGATGTATTTATTGGTAAAAAACTTGGGGCTCGGGTGGCGGAAGCTCGATAATGAATACGCTCTCGCCCTGCGCATCGCGCTGATTCAACTCGCGGTTATCGGGCTGTTTGATCATTATCCATATAGTTTGTATGTTGGGATAATGTTAGCTTCAATTGTGATGGGGGGAAATGTGCGGGTCGAAAGAAAATAAGGGAGATATAAAGTTGCGATAGGCGATGAATGGGGGTAAAATGGGGAGGTATTTATTTATAATGGGAAAGTCACTGGGTGGAGAGTATAATTTTATTTTTTATCAACTTTTTGTTCGAATTATAGAAATTATATGGTAAAATTACATTATTAAATATAACTTTATGGAGAATAAAAGGAATATTTTTATTACATTGGCTGGTGGTAATGTAGCGGCTGAAAGACACTTCTATGAAACTATCCAGAATAAGAAAGGGCTCGATGAAATAAGACAGTTTTTATCACCTGAAGAGCGGTCGGATTTGATTAGCATTTATCATAGTTCCCCTTTTATTGTCTGGGGTGCAACACCGGGAAAAATGAATGATCATTTTTGGAAGCAAATGAAACCTGGGGATCAAGTCATGATTGTTAACAACGGAAAAATTAAGTTTGTCGGAGAAATTGCAACAAAAACGAAAAATAAGACGCTAGCAAATCACTTTTGGGGAAATAACAATTCAGGAAATACTTGGGAGCTTATTTACTTTATTGTAAATGAAAAAATTGTAAACATTCCATTTTCTAAAGTGGGAGTTTTGTTCGGATATAATGAATCGTTCAAACCGAGAGGTTTCTCAAAAGTAAATGATGAAAATACAGAAAAATTTTACCAGCTATATGGAGATCTATTCGGAGTTGTTGAAAATATTAACAATAATAACGAAATTCAACCGATAAACAAGGTTGAGGTCGTTGAGATCTTGAAGGAAAAAATTGAGCATACCACAACTGAACATGATGAAATGCAATGGAGACTTATCCGATTGGGGACATTAGCTGGAATGAATATTTGGATACCAAAGAATGATCAAAATAAAAAATATGAGGGGTGTGTTTTTAAGGAAAAGGTCATGAGAGAATTCCATATATCTTTGGATGTCCCACCGACAATAACAAATATTGATGTTGTTTGGAAATTTGGGATGTATTCTATTAAATCAGCGTTTGAGATCGAGCATTCAACGGCTGTTTATTCTGGTATTTTAAGATTGTCCGATTTACGGTCAGAAACTCCCAACTCTACTTTCCCTTTATTTTTGGTTGCAGCTGAGACTAGGCGGAGTAAAATAATCTCTGAATTAAGTCGCCCAACCTTTTCTGGGCCCTGCCTAAGATTGAATGAGGTTATTCGATATTTAAGTTACGACATGGTCCGCAAAGTTGATAATTCAGTCAAAGATGGCGATGCTTTTGAGGTGGACGCGTTACTGAATCTTGGCGAAAAAGTTGGTGCAATGTAATGGTTATGTTGATAGAATCCCAAATCGTGATTACAAAAACGACACTGTCAAAATTTACAAAACACCTCAAGATAGAATGGCGTCGAGTGTGTATTTGAGAAAGAAAATATCAGGCTGAATTAGAAATCGAATCCCTTTACTTTTCGGCACGTAAAGGCCGGCATTACCAAACGTTAAAGAAACATTTTCACCGGTGAGCGCTTGATGAGAAGGTAGCCCACATCAATTTAAAACTTACCACTAAGGATTGGGCAACCAAAGGGAAAACTTAAAACATTTATTTTTGAAATCAGATCATGTCCTCTTCATTTATAAAACTACCGGAAAGAAAAAAGAACCGGTTGGAGGATTTTGATTATTCGCAAAACGGTTGGTATTTTGTCACCACCTGTATCAAGAGCATGGAGGAACTTTTTGGTGAAATAAAAAATGATGAAATGATTTTGAATCACTATGGGGAAATTATCCAAAATCAGTGGCTGTGGCTGGCAAATCAATATGATTATGTCCGATTGGATGAATTTGTTGTAATGCCAAATCATTTTCATGGGATTTTGATCATCGAAAATAATGCTCCATGTACGGACAGGTCGCGAC
>DOZJ01000008.1:0-16233 GCA_003518055.1 Candidatus Falkowiibacteriota bacterium | reverse complement strand
GTCGCGACCTGTCCGTACATGGAAGATCAAATCATTATCCGAATTGGTCGGCGCGTTCAAAACAACATCATCGAAATCGATTCACCAAATGGGATTGGAAAATTTTAGGTGGCATAGATCATTTTACGATCACATTATCCGCGATGAAGAATCATTGGGAAATATTCGACAATATATCCGGAATAACCCGATAAAATGGGCGTTAGATAGAAACAATCAAGATAATTTTGATTATTAAATCTAGATAAATATTAATTTTTATATAAAAAAGTTTGAACCGGCGTCATAAGCAATTCATTCCACGGTCATAAACGCAACAAAAAAACAGTCGTCGGTTGGCGGCTGTTTATAATTGGAATCAGGCAACATCATCATCGATAGGCGGCAATGGTTTGGGGCTGAATGGAACATCGTCATCGACCACGCGAAAGCTGGCGACGCGATGCTCGGGCTTGGCCGGGCCGCAGGGATAATAGCCGCGCTCCTTGCGGCGAGAATACAACTCAACTACGAAGAAGAGAACTACGCCGATGATCAGCATTCCCAGCAGGAACAATAGGCCAATACCCAAACTTGGAGCCCCCTCACCAATCATGGCCGGCATCATCTCGACCTCAATCATGGCTTGGTTCATCGGGACCTCCACTTGCCGGAGTTCCGGTTGATGGCGGCCACTCGGGACTCTGGCTTGGCATGACGGCTGAAAACGCCGGGCTTATTCCGACGAAGAACATAAACACTGAGGCTCAAAAACAATCCGGTCAGGATCAGCATCACCAGCAAGAAAAACTGCTCGGAAGAAAAGCCGGGTAGACCGCCGTAATGAGCGATGAACATCACTGCCTCCTTGGTTGGACTTTTGCTTTCACTTCCAACATAGAATATAGATTTAACCGGATATTGTCAAGTTTTTATTGACAACCAATCTTGACTCAGTTAAAATTTGGTATACAGTATAAGATGAGATTAGCAGTCGGATTGTTGTAGTGCTAGGGGGGAAGAGAATTGAGAGAATTGAGAGAATTAAGAGAATTAAGTGAATTAGTAAATCGAGCAAGTACGACCGGTACAGTGAATACAGCGTGAACAGTTGGTGGATGAGCAAAAGCTCGTGGCTAACTCACATCGCATTATTCGCTTGTCTCGCTATACGCGCTCAAACAATATGTTAAAACCACTCAATGACAACGTGATTGTCAAACCAAGTAATGCGGAAGAAAAAACCGCGTCGGGGATTATTATTCCAGATACGGTGAACAAGGAAAAACCGGAACAAGGTGAAATCATCGCTGTCGGTCCGGGAAAGTTGAACGATAGCGGAGTCCGAATGCCGTTGAACGTCAAAGTCGGTGACAAAGTATTTTTCACCAAATACGCACCCAATGAATTCAAGGTAAAAGACGAAACATTTTTGGTGATGAAAGAGGATGATATTTTGGCGGTGGTAGAATAAACAGAAATTAATTGAATTTGGGAAATTAGTTGAAATTAATGGGTGGTTGAGCTTCATAATTATACAAATAATAAAATTCTGAACTAAGCCTGAAACAAGAATACGTTCAGGCCAAGATTCAGAATGACAAGCAGGAAAAATATGGCAAAACAAATTATTTTTGATGAAAAAGCGCGGCAGGCAATCAAGGCGGGTGTAGACAAGCTGGCCAACGCGGTCAAGGTCACGCTCGGTCCTCGCGGACGAAACGTGATTTTGGATCGGGGCTTCGGAACACCGATTATCAGCAATGACGGCGTGACGATCGCCAAGGAAGTGGAATTAAAAGATAAATTTGAAAACGTGGGAGCGGAGCTGGTCAAGGAAGTAGCGACCAAAACCAATGACATCGCGGGCGACGGAACCACAACCGCCACGATTTTGGCACAAGCAATCATAAACGAAGGTTTGAAAAACGTCGCGGCCGGCGCCAATCCGATGGTGATCAAACGCGGCATTGAAAAAGCGGTCAACGTGCTGGTAGATGAACTTCGAACCAATATTTCCAAGCCGATTGAAGGCAAAGAAGAAATCACGCAGGTGGCCTCTATCTCGGCCAACGATCCTGAAATCGGCAAAATCATTGCTGAGGCCATTGATGAAGTGGGCAAAGAGGGCGTGGTGACGGTCGAGGAATCACCCACGTTCGGAATTGAAAGCGATGTGGTCAAGGGCATGCAATTTGATAAAGGCTACATATCAGCCTACATGGTGACCAACGCTGATCGGATGGAAGCGGAATACAAAGACGCATATATTTTAATTACAGATAAAAAAATCTCGGCGGTCAATGACATTGTACCGACATTGGAAAAATTGGCTGAGATGGGTAAAAAAGAATTGGTCATCATCGCTGATGACGTGGACGGCGAAGCGCTCGCGACGCTCGTGGTCAATAAACTTCGCGGCATCTTCAATACTTTGGCCATAAAAGCGCCGGCGTTTGGCGATCGCCGCAAAGAAATGCTTCAGGACATCGCGGTTTTGACCGGCGGCAAAGTGATTTCAGAAGAAGTCGGATTGAAACTGGAAAATGTGACAGTGGAAATGCTCGGCCAAGCGGCCAAGGTGATTTCATCAAAAGAAAACACCACCATTGTTGAAGGCCGAGGCGAAAAAACCGCCCTTGATGAGAGAATTGCCAGAATCAAATCTGAACTGGATGCGGCGACATCGGATTTTGATAAAGAAAAATTGCAGGAACGTCTGGCCAAGCTGGCCGGCGGCGTGGCGGTAATCAAAATCGGCGCAGCGACTGAAACCGAAATGAAAGAAAAGAAACTCCGAGTGGAAGATGCCATTCACGCGACCAAGGCCGCGGTGGAAGAAGGTATTGTCCCGGGCGGCGGCGTCGCATTGATCAGAGCGGCGAAGGCGCTCGACAATCTCGAGGTTGTCGGCGAAGAAAAAGTCGGCGTGGAAATTTTGAAACGAGCACTCGGCGAACCATTGAAGCAAATCGCGGCCAATGCCGGCAAAGACGGCTCGGTGATCCTGGAAAAAGTGATGAATCTGTCAGGGAATCAAGGATATAACGCGGCTCTGGATAAATTTGAAGATATGGTGGTAGCCGGTATTATTGATCCAACCAAAGTAACTCGATCAGCCCTGCAAAACGCCGCCTCAATCGGCGCCATGATTCTCACCACCGAATGTGTAATCACTGATGAGCCGGAAGAAAAGAAAGATCAAAACCATGGCGGGATGCCGGATATGGGTGGGATGATGTAAGGGGTAACTATAACTGCGAAAGCTTGGCTGACTGATGGGTTGGTTTTTTACAAAAGTATGGCAGCAACAATAACGACGGAAGGATATAAAGCACTCGGGAAACCGAGTGTCTTTTTATCTTATCTGTATTGTACGGGCAGGTCGCGACCTGCCCGTACAATACGGTCATTGACAAAGATGGTCATGACCTGTAAATTGGTATTGAATTATTCCACCACAGGAGGGAAACATGGATCCGGATGACGCCAAATTTAATTTTTTTGTTTGGCTGGCGGGATTGAGTCAGGGCGCTATTAAGCCGGTAAATCTCAAGGATTCAACCGAACAAGAAGCGGCAATTTATACCAAAGGCCAGCAGCTGACCAAGCATTTGATCAAAGGAAAACTTTTAAAGGAAGAAAAAGCCAAGCGATTTCACTACGATAGCAATGCCTATCACCGCGATGGTCGATGGATTTACTTCACGCTCTCGCCGTTTGATTTGGTGTCATACGATCTGACGCTGATGATTGTGGCTGAAATCAGTCATAGTTCCAATCCTCAAACTCGGCCGAGACTGGCCAGCGTGGCGGCGCTCATCGTGAAGAGCGAAATTAAGGCTAGCGACATTCCGTTTTTGCGTGAAGATATGGTGGTGGCGATTGCCTTGTTTGATTCACCAGACTCGGACAAGGCGCCGGAATTGGTGATGGCGGAGAAGCGGGCGGATAGTGGATACAATCTCAGTGTGTTTTCAACCTTGTACGGTGAGATTGAAAACTGGCTCTCAATGTAAAATGCGTAATCAACGCATTTTTTTATATTTCAGGGTGACAAAAACACTAGTGTCATGCTGAGCATTGTCGAAGCATTGACGCCGACTTTCAGCTCACCCTTCGATCCCGCCGCTCGCGAGCAGCGGGATCGAGTGCCCTGCCTACCGGCAGGCAGGCTCAGGGTGACAAAAAATACTCGTGTCATGCTGAGCACCGTCGAAGCATTGACTCCGAGTTTCAGCTCACCCTTCGACAGGGCTCAGGGTGACAAACTATTCAACGCATTTTTTCATCGCTTGACTGACGATTTAAAATTTGTTATTATTTTCGGTTGACCAAACAGCCAAAGGAGGCAGCATGGAGGTCCAAGGCAAGACGATTTTGTGGGTCACGAATGCCCAGATTGGGACCAAGAGAGCCAGAATCCATTTGGCGGAAATGCTCGGCTGTGAACTCGTGGTTATTTCCGAGGCCGAACTCACGCTGAAGCTTGCGGTCAATAAGCCGGCTATGGTGGTCGTGGAATTGGACTGCGTTGATGGCGGCAGTGATAAATTCATGGCTAGACACAAGTTTCACGTCGCCGCCCGGTCTACGTTTGTCATCGGTCCATACTTGTGCCATCTCATCAGAAAGCGTTATCCTGAAATTAAACTGGTCACATTCGGCATCCAGACCCCATTTTGGAATTCGGCGTTTAATGAAATGCTGGGGGAACTGCTCCCCGACCGGCCGTGGGATCTCTATCTCGGACCCTTCCCTGATTTTGATGATTTCTCCGGTGCGATCAGGCAATTGTGAAATATGTCAAAGACATATTTTTTCAATCCAAATAACAGTTCACCCACACCTTCCATCCTGTAATTGTCATTTGGTTTACCAATCACCACCCAAGGAGTAACAATGTCTGAAATCAAAAAGTACCCATTTAAACTGGTTCAGAATAAAGAGGAACAAAATGATATCATCGCGATTGTAGCCAATGTCTGCGCTTGGATTCTGCCGTTTTTGAAGTTGACGGCTACAAATTTGAAACGGAAACGTAAATTCAAGTGTTTTATTTCCGACAGCTACCCTGATTTTGACACCACTCTTTCAGGGGACAGAACCAAAGTGATGGTGATCGAAGTTTCAAAAGGCGTGCTTGTGGCATTGACTGATTGGGTTGGCGAAGATATGGTGTCCGGATTTACCGGTTTTAGAAACGAAGTGCTCGTTTTTCTCGGTCATACTTTGGATAATTTGACTGAATATCAACTAAATATCCTGATTGAAAATCCTCAGGTGCGCGTCTGCGCCGATTGTAATTGGAATCACGAAAAGCCATCCAGAAAGTGCTTGTCATGTAAATTGGATGTCGACATGACCGATAAGTTTGCTTGGAGTCTGGTGGATTATATCAGACTATTTCATTAAAATACGTTAATAGACGTATTTTTTTATTATTAATAATCAATCACAAATAACAAATTAGAAAACTTGAAGGCGAGGCGTCGACGCCTCGCCTTCAGCCATATCCGGTTGAAAAAAATTGAACGTCACTCGGTTATTGACAGGATCACATGGTTTTTGTAACATTCACATAATATCCATATCACCAAGGAGGAAGCACATGTCGCTACGAGAATACTTGGAAAGTGTTGATGAAAATAATATCGTTCTATTTGGACTGGATATTAACACCCAAAAAGACCTAGTGGCGGCCAAAAATAAGGCGGCGAAGCTGCTGTCTAGACTTGACCCGAAAGATATTGATTTGGATTTTGACAAAACCGGATCATTTTATTGGTATGATGGTGATGGACCGTCGGGAAAAGATTCTTGGCTGATTCTGATGCTCATCCCTTTCTCGCCGGTGACCGATTCAGTGACGCTTTTGGCTGTTATTGAAGTGAAAAAAGGCCCGGTAAATCCGGTTACACGTGATGCGTCGTGGGACGTAATGCAAGTGGCTTTTTGTCTGGTTGATCTCGAGCTAGACCGACAAAACATTCCATATATCAGTGATGATGAAATTCTGGCTGAAACCAATTATGAATCTGACGACCAAGGCCGACTGCAGCTCGTTAGCTCCTCGGTTAAACGGCATGATGTCTACGACCTGACGGGATACACTAACTTTTATTCTGAATTCGACAAAGTGGTATAATCAAGAGCAGCTCATTGAGCTGTTTTTTTGTGATAATGAGGCTGCATGATATAAGCTTGACAAAAGGGAAACATTAACGTATTATTAGTAGTCAAACCAGACAAAGGAGGGTGCGATGACCCCAGATGAAGAAGAATCGAATCACTACCAACTGATCACTGATCGCTCAAAACATCATGCGATTATTGATGATGTGTCACAGGCGTGCGCGTGGATTCTGCCATTCCTCCGATTGCGGCCTGAACAGCTCAAGCGCAAGCGCGATATCATGACGTTTGAAGATGATCGGATTAATGAATTGGGGAAGTTATGCCGAGCGCTGGTGTTCCGAACTCGAAAGCATGTAATTGTCTTGATCAGTGTATCCTTGATGTCTGAAAGGCCTTCAGGTGAAAATGCCTTCTTTACGGAAGCGCATATCAGCGATCGGTTTCTATGTCCCTTGGATTTTTCTGAGTTTTCCAACCCGGAAGAGCTGCGGGACATCAAGGAATTCGGAAGAATCTCCATTTTTTTTGAGGGATCGTATTTGCCGGAAGTGATCATTAACATCAGATCATTGTCGATCCACGACAAATTCGGCTGGTCATTGCTGCAATATTTGAAAAGACTAAAAAAAACACGCTAACAAGCGTATTTTTTATTACCAGTAAAAACCACCGTGTAAGCAGCGTGTGTGCGCCTGCCTGCCGGCAGGCAGGCTCAGGGTGACAAATTATTTCATGCAGTACTTTACTGCGCTCAGGGTGACAAAATAATTTTGAATAAAATGCACACGAACACCTTCGTGGGGTTGATTACAGCGCCCCCCCACCCCCCCCATGCTATTAAACTCAATACGGTGAAAAATGAATCACCGACTATTAAATTATCTAAAATAGAAACCACAAGCTGTTATGCTGGTGGTTTCATTTTAAACTTATTTCGGGCCAAGGTTCAGCGTGTCAGTAGTGTTGGGCGGTGAAAGTTAGACATTGAAGCGGAAGACGCAAACATCACCATCCTGAACTTCATAGAGTTTGCCTTCCAGATGGATCAAACCCTTTTCCTTGGCGCCGACTTCTCCGCCGGATTGAACCAAATGCTCCCAGTTGACGACTTCGGCGGCGATAAAGCCGTGCTCAAAGTCAGTATGAATCTTGCCGGCGGCTTGAGGGGCCAAAGTACCGCGGGTAATGGTCCAAGCTCGGGTTTCTTTTGGGCCAGAGGTAAAATAGGTAATCAAATTTAATAGTTTGTAGGCTTCAACAATCACATGATCCAAGCCGGTCTGAGTAATGCCGGCGGCGGCCAAGTAATCTTTGACTTCGTCGGCTGGCAGCTCAGCTAATTCAGATTCGAGTTTGGCGCAGATAGGGATCATCACCTTGTCTTGAAGGGCGGCCAAGGTAATGGGTTTGCTGACATCAGACTCACCGACATTCATAATGTACATCATGGGTTTGGCGGTCAACAAATTCAGAGGAGCAATAAGCTCTTTTTCTTCCGGTTCCAAAGTCAGATCATGAATCAAGATGCCTTCATTTAATTTCGCGTTAATACGATCGAAAAGCTCAATCTGTTTGGTATACTCTTTGAACTCGTTGCCTTTTGTGCCCTTGATTTTGTCTCTCGATTTTTTCAAGGCGTTGTCCAAGGTCTGCTGGTCGGCGAAGATTAATTCCAAATTAATGGTCTCAATATCTGACGCCGGGTCTACTCGACCCTCGACATGGATAATATCGCCTGATTGAAAGTCACGGACGACCTGCACGATGGCGTCACACTCGCGAATGGTAGCCAAAAATTTGTTGCCGAGCCCCTCGCCTTTGTGCGCGCCGCGGACCAAACCGGCGATATCGATAAATTCAATGATGGTCGGAATGATTTTGGCCGATTTATTTAATTCAGACAGCTGTTGCAGCCGATGATCCGGTACCTCAACAATCCCCTTGTTCGGTTCAATGGTGCAAAAAGGATAATTGGCAATGTCGATTTGTTTTTTGGTCAAGGCATTGAAGGTGGTGGATTTACCGACATTAGGCAAACCAACGATACCGATGGAAAATGACATATTACGAATTTACGAATAATAATAATATTACAAATACGAGGATAACCAAAAAATTACAGCAAAGAATCAATAAAATAATTTTTAATACACATAACGGTAGTAAGTATAAAAAAGACCCCGACGAAAGTCAAGGTCTTTTCAGTTGGTTGAGATTATTCAGCCGGAGCAGCCGGGACATCAGTCTTGGCGGCGTCTTCAGTTTTGGCGGCCAGATCAATCGTCGTCATCATGGCTTCAAAGTCTTGGCGGAATTGAATATACTTATCAAATGCTTTGTTGTAAACATTGAAAGTGGCGCGCAAAATTCGATTTTCAGTCAGAATTAAAACCGTTGGAATTTCATTTTCAGCGTCATCCAAATCGATGAAATAAAGCATTTTGCCGAAACTCAAGTCACGTTCATCCAGCAAATTCAATTCTTTGAAGATGTCGTATTTCTCGGCCAAAGTCAGGCCGGCAAAGTCCAAATAATCGTCCTTAATCGTAACTGCTTGAACGAAATTCAGCTCGCCTTTGGGCTGAAGCATGATTATATACTGGAATTCAGGCAAAACCGGAGTATCAGCTGCAGCTTCACCTTCGGCCGGAGCCGGGGTGCTGCCGCTGGCTACCTTTTGCGCGGATACAACTTCCCAGGTCTCGGGCAATTTTAGGTTGACCTTGGCTTCGCTGTTGGTGTAATTGACCCAAGTACTGGAATCAACACTGGCAGGCAGTTTGCGATTTTTATCAAACAAACTGGCGACAATTTCCTTGTTCTCCGCATTGAGTTTTTCAAGCGCCAGCGTCTTGTCGGATAAATCCTTGAGCTGATTCTTGAGATTAATTATTTGCTCCTCAAGAGCGGCCGCGTTGCCGCCGCCTTGAAGTTCATTGAGTTTGTCCTTGGTATAGCCAAAAACAATCCCAATCACACCGAGAATCACAATAGTAACAACCGCCAGGGTAAAGAGTGAAACGCTGTCGCCTTTTGGCGTTCGCTCTCCCCCCCCCTGGGGTCCCCCCTCAACGTTGTCTTTCTTTTTTTTCGCTGGCATATTGGTTTGACCGGTAGTATAGTTACTACGTTGAGATTATTTATTATTTTTAAGCCATTTTTCGTGTCTATATTTTACCTTAACAGGTAAATTCCGCAACTGAGTTATATACAGGGTCAAAAACAGGTAATAACACTTGAAAAGGGCGCCATTAAAATAAACAATTACTGGAAATTATGCTATGATAATAACGCATAATGAAAGCTTTTAAATTGACTAATATGACCACAGCCAAATCAATCGAAGAATTATTAAAGGATCCATCAAAGCTAAAAAGCGGCTCGACGACAACGCCCACCGCTCAGGCGACAACGGCAACAGATGATAAACAAGCAAACTCTGATGATGAATCGGTGACCGGAAAATTGGAGCAAAAAATCAAAGCGATCGGAGTGGGGGAAAAAGAATCAAAAGCCAAGAACGAGGCGGAAAAACACGGTTTTCCATATATTGATTTGATTGGATTTCCTATCAGTCCGGAAACAATTACCATCGTGCCGGAAGAAAAATCTAAAACGCTGAAGGTTTTATGCTTTTTGTTTATCGGGCGGGAGCTGCGCATCGGCGCGGTAAGTCCAGAATCGGAAGAAATCAAAGAGCTGGCCTATCAACTGGGAGAACAGAACAACGCCAAAGCCGAGGTGTATAAAATTTCTGAAAACAGTTTTGATGAGGCGTTCAAATTATACCAAAAAGTGCCCAAACGCATGAAAGTCGTTCAGGGGGTAGCGATCACCAAAGAAGAATTGAGTAAGTTTGCTGATATTGGGAAAGATTTCAAAAAGCTGAACGAGACGGTTAAGAAAACCAACATCTCAGAAATGGTGGGGTTAATGATTGCCGCGGCGTTGCAGGCTGATTCGTCGGATATTCATATTGAGGCGGAAGAAGCAGGCGTAAAAGTCCGGTTACGCGTTGATGGTTTGCTTCATGACGCGGCGGAAATTGACATAAAGCGATGGCCCAAAATTGTCGCTCGGTTCAAGCTGGTGGCCGGGTTAAAAATTAATGTCACTGATAAACCGCAGGACGGCCGATTCACCATTTCCACCGACGATGACGAGATTGATGTCCGCGTATCCATGCTCCCCACCGCGTATGGCGAAAGTATTGTGATGCGTATTTTGAAATCATCGGCGGCTGGGTTGGAATTTGATAAACTTGGTTTGATCGGCGTGGCCGCTCAAAGATTGAAAGAAGAAATAAAACGGCCGAATGGCATGATTATCACAACCGGACCGACCGGATCAGGTAAAACCACAACGCTGTATTCGGTTTTAACGACTCTAAATGACTCTGAAACGAAAATCATCACGCTTGAAGATCCGATTGAGTATCATCTGGAGGGAATCAACCAGAGTCAAATCGATCGCAGCAAGAATTATTCTTTTGCTGACGGGTTGAGATCAATCCTGCGTCAGGATCCGGATATCGTGATGGTCGGAGAGCTCAGAGATTTTGAGACCGCGGACGTGGCGATCAACGCCGCCTTGACCGGTCATTTGGTGTTATCCACGCTGCATACCAACAGTGCGGCCGGCGCGATTCCGAGGTTTGTGGCGATGGGAGTCAAAGGATTTCTGATGGCCCCGTCTCTAAACGCGATCATTGGCCAGCGGCTGGTGAGAAAAATCTGCGACAACTGCAAAACAGACTATACTCCGACTGAAGATGAAATGAAAAAGGTCAAAGAGCTGATTGATAAAATCCCCGATGATCATCCGGATAAACCAAAAGAAGACAAATTAACCTTTTCCATCGGTAAAGGCTGCAATGTCTGCAACAACATGAAATATAAGGGCAGAATCGGCATTTACGAAATTTTGACCATGAACAACGAACTGAAAGAGTTGGTCCTGTCTGACAAGGTGTCAGAATATCAAATTCTCGAGATTGCCCTAAAAAATCATATGCTCACCATGGCTCAGGATGGTATTTTGAAAGCCATGAAAGGGATAACAACACTGGAAGAAGTGTTTAGGGTGAGTGAGTGATGAGGGTTGAGGGTTTAGCGGTTAGGGTATAGTGATTTAACTAAACGCTTAACGCTATACGCTATATTTTTAAAATTTAAAAGCCGGGGCTTGACAAGGTTCCGGTTTTGTAATAAGGTATGGAATCCACAAAGAGGGCCACGCCGGAAGTATGAGAGACAATATGATGAATACAAAAAGAGCTGAAACCATCAGAGAAATTCGAAGAATTGCACGGGCGAAAGGAGTTCGAATCATCACCACGAAAAATTTTGTCATTTATATTTTCTCGTCCGGAAAACGATTTAATATCCCCATTGAATATTTGGACTAAAAAACGACTCAACAGAGCCGTTTTTTTCTTTATCTTATAGCTTGCTTGATCTGGGTCAAAGTCTTTCTAAGTATCGGATCAACATCTCCCTTTAATTGATTGTTTATTGACATAATAACATCTGACTTTGTTGTCTGGTCACGGTGAAATAAACCGAGCAAATAGGCGCCAATCATGTCGGCCATGGTGTCGGTGTTCACTTGAGCCAGTTTTTTTTGAATGATTGATCTAATAATTGAATCCAAATCAAATGGATGTTCTTGATGAAGAGCCGTGATTGATTGCCATGATTGGTTTTTGACCAATCTTTTTTCATATCTTGATAACCTTTCAACGAAATCTCGATTCAACTTCTCCTGTTTTTCATTTTTACTTTCCGACAACCCTTCCAGACTTCGAATAACCGCGAAATCATCCAAATAAACCGCATCTGATCTTTTATCAGTATATGGGTCGCTACCATCATCAACACTGGCAGCCAAACCAAAATCAAGAATATAAACCGAAGGCTGTCCATCATTATCAACAACCATAGCATTGCGGTGATGAAAATCTCGGAGATAAAAGTTGTTCTGATGAAACCATTCAATCGTAGTGGATAATACATTTAATATCGTTTCAGGAAAGACATAACCATCACGTTCCAGATATTCATACAGATTTTTTTCATTTTCGTTTGAAACCAGACGCTCTTCATAAGCGCGTTCCCCCTCTGTTGACCCCTTGCCTCCGGGCGCTTTCAATTCAAGCGCTTCAAAAACATGACGCTGCAGTTCGGAAAAACTCAGCTCTTCAAGTTTGTCTTGCAAATGAACTAACTTTGGATGCCGCATGGCAACCTCCCGATAAAGCATGGTGGCGATATCAACTCCGGGAATAAAATCCATTAAAATAAGCTCAACCTTGTCTTCCACGATTTCAACACCCATGCTTTCAATAATGCTTTTTGTCTCCGGTGTGATTGGGAGCTCATAAAATAATATTGGTTTTGGCACTTGCGCCAAGCTTGGATCGGCTTTTTGCTTGATCAAATCATAGGCTCTCATTTGTTGTTCAAATTCATACCGGCCTGAACCGGGTTTGTAAACTTTGAGAATTTTCATGGCCTGTTCGGTTTCGAATTGGATTCCATGTTCCGCTAAGATAGCTACCAACTGAGAAACCGCTTTAATACTCCGCACATCCAGATAACAAATAATACCATTATTACCCTCGTTGACCTTTCGAGCGTACTTGGTAACTAAAAGTTCAAGCTGAATTTCGAAAAAAGTTTTTTCTTCTTCCGGTAATTTTTTGGCCAAATCAAAAACGTCTTTATTATTGTTTAATGACGGTTGTGGCGGCAAGTCGTAATTAACCATATTATTGTATATTTATTTCTCGTGAATTATCTTGATGGGAGATTCGGATAGTTTTAACCCGGTGTTTTTTTAGTTCTGGTTCAACTTTTTCACCCCACTCGATGAAGACAACCGTTTCCGGATGATTCAAATATTCTTCGAGGCCAATTTGAAAGAGGTCGACAGCTTCGACCCGATAGGCGTCAATATGAACCAGCTTTTTAATGGTAGCATGATTGAAAACGTCGTAAACTTTCATGATCACAAAGGTGGGGCTGGTAATCTGTTTAGTGATCCCCAACCCGGAAGCAACACCGCGAACTAAAACGCTTTTGCCGGCGCCAAGATTGCCCTGCAATAAAAACACTTCGCCGCCTTTTAACTCGGAGGCTAGATTCCGGCCGAAATCGAAGGTTTCTTGTTCAGAGTTGGTAATTATTCTCATACATAAATACTATACAGGATAATTCCAAAAATGTTTAGCTTGACCACCGAGACGACAGCCCGGCTGTCGTCTCGGTGGATACAAAAAAGTTTAGACTGGTTAATCTAAACTTCAATTAACTTTCATTTTTGGCCGGGACCAGCTTACGCCCAAACGACGCCAGCCATTCCTTGGCTGTTCCCTTGCATGGAGGCAGTTTGTGACAGGCGAAAAAATACAACGAAACAGCAAATGACAGATCCGCAGCCATCAGAGCTAGGCAATACACATTATAATCATAGGTGACATCAGCCGGCGGAGGCATGTTTAAGTACCAAAAATTCATGCCAAAAAACACTAAAAACAATAACCGAAAAAACCGCCAAAGCCAAATTCGAGAAAAGCCATCAACAGCCCGAACTCCGGTTTGGCCGTCCTCAGAGTTTTCTTTCCGGTCATACATTCGTTTATACATAATACCAATCCAGACTGTAAAACAGACGCCAATCAGGCCGGACAAAGAAATTCCGCGAATGAAATGAGCGAAAATATCAAAGGCCACATACAGCGTCAAAGCGATGTACGCAATCTTGTAGTTGATACCGCCGACACCGGTAAGTCGAGTCAAACGATCTGATAATTTTTGACAGCAATTAATCAAGAACTCATCAGTGATGACGAAAGGATTCATGAGCCCTCCTTTTTGTGATTTCACAATATAATAACACCCCCATCAGCTATTGTCAATCTTTGTACTGTTGCATAGATAAAGTTACCTTAATAATTAAAAAAAGTTTAGATGTATTACTCTAAACTCCCATCATCCTACATGCAGCTTGGCTGTTGGTAGGGGAACAGAACTAATCACGAACCTTGGCCTCAACCGGAGTACGACCAAATGACTCCAGCCATTCCCGAATTCTTCCCTTGCATGGAGGCAAGGGATCGCAAGCGATAAAATACCAAGCTGAAGCAAAGCAAAGGTCATAGACGATTGAAACCAAACGAACGATGTAAAAATCGTACTTCGGTTCAAGCGGCGGATCGAGCATCAAGAAAATGTCCCACAGTGGATAAACAACAATAAATATCAGACGCATAAACCGAAAGACATCAGAATGGCGCATTAAATTAAGCGGTTTGGTTTCGGAAAGCTTAGCGTTGATTTGCTCCTGACGATCAAATATTTGCTTATAAAACAGACCGCAAAATATTACCATAAAACCATAAAATACTGAAAGAACTCCAGCTCCGATCAAAAAACTATTCAAAACAGACAATCCAATATACAGACTCAACATGGCGTAAGCCAAGCGATAATTCGCATTGCCAATGCCGGTCAAACGATTAAACCGATTAGAGATCTTTTGATAAAACTTGATAATCAGCTCATCCAACGCGATGATGCGTTTCATGTGGCCTCCTTTTAGGTGATTTCAAACCATAATAACAAACGCCTCACATCTCGTCAATTATTGACATATCAGATAATTTGCGGTAAAAATAAATATCTGAAGTACACTACCGGAGGAAACAAAATGCACAGACTGTCGCAAAACAACAAAAATGTTTTTCCGAATACGATTAGAGCCTATCTAGAGGCAAGACAAGCCAGACGACACGAGCGAAAAAACCTTCGAGATCGCTCGCCGCATGAGATTCTTAATTGTTCATCTGAATACCGTGGCTTGATTCATCATCGCCACATCTTGGCGGCACTAAGTGAAAGTCCAAACAAATAAAAACTCCTGAACACAGGAGCTTTTTCAATGAATCAAATGATTAGGTTAATTCCCAATTCGGATCCGGCCGAAAGCCTTTAATCTCAGCAAAGTTTTTAGCTAAAAAGTGGAAATAGGCCGGAAAACCAATCATTACGGCGTTATCTCCGGTGTATTTTATTTCCGGGATTTTAACCGAGACGTCAGGCAGCAGCGCGGCGGCATGAGATTGTAATTTTTCACGCAGGGTTTTGTTCGCGGCCACGCCGCCGCCGAGCAAAATGGTTTTTACCCTAAACTGTTTGGCGGCTTTGAGGGTTTTGCTGACCAAAACATCGGAAACAGCCTGCTCAAACTCAAAACTGATTTCTCGTTTCATTTGATCGGTGACGGCTGAGTATTTTTTCAGGGTATATAGTACTGACGTCTTGATCCCGGAAAAACTCATATCAAAATCCTTGGAGTCAATCATCGGACGAGGCAGCTCAAACTGGCTGAGATTAACTTCACTCGCTAATTTGGAAATAATCGGCCCGCCCGGATAACCAAGAGCCATCATTTTGGCGACCTTGTCATACGCTTCACCGACCGCGTCATCGCGCGTGCCGCCGACGCGTTCGTAGTCACCGAAATTTTTCACCAAAATCAAATCAGTATGCCCGCCGGAAACAACCAAGCATAACGCCGGAAATAATTCGGGGAGGCGCGATAATTTTTCATTGATTAAGGATGAAAAAACGTGGCCTTCAATGTGATTAACCTTTATAAGCGGTTTTTGCCAGACAAAACTCAAGCTTTTGGCGGTTTCGACGCCGACTAACAATGAAGGAATCAAGCCCGGCCCGCCAGTAACGGCGATGGCGTCAATCAAGTCGGAATTGACCGCGGCTTCGGTCATGGCCGTGTCGACGATGGGAATAATTTGTTTTATATGCATTCTGGCCGCGACCTCGGGAATGACGCCGCCATATTTGGCGTGGGTTTTGACCTGAGAGGAAACCAAATCAGACAAAATCATTGTCTGATCCGCCTGAAAAGTCAAAACCGCCACCGCAGTTTCATCACAGCTGGATTCAATGGCTAAAATTGTAATCGGTTTTGTCATGGCTTCGATTATGGGTTTATTATAAATTACCGGCATATTTTTAGCAATCAGTTGGCAAGAAGGAGTTCTCTGTTAAAACATTACTCGTCAAGCTACGGAAATGAAAACCACCAGCTATA
>DOZJ01000005.1 GCA_003518055.1 Candidatus Falkowiibacteriota bacterium | reverse complement strand
TAATGAGTTACAAAATTACGAAAAGTTACGAAAGGTTACAAAAACTATACAGATGGATTTATATTATGATTGACGAATACCGAGTTATGAGTTACGCATTACGTTTCACGAATTACGTTTTACGAATTACGCTTTCGCGGAAAATTTGTCCGCTGTTCGAGTTGCGCCAGTTCATTAACAAAATATGGACGCAGATCAGAGCACAGGAAGAACGAACCCGTGATGAGAATAATATCGTTGGGTTTAGCGGTTTTGAGCGCGGCGGCCAAGGCGGCGGCGGGATCGATAAATGTTCGGCAGGGTTTCCCGTTGAAGGCGGATTTGATATCAGATAAAGTGGAATTTTTTCGAAAGGGATTGGTGAACCGAGTGATGTAAACTTGAGTAACCAATGGTTTTAGGGCGGTAAAAACATCTTTGGCGTCTTTTTTGTCTGTCAAAGCGACAATCGCGTGAATGCGGGGTCGGGTTTTAAGATTGGAGATAAATGATTTCAGTTGGTTGGCTAAATAGCTGATTTTGTCGTGGTTGTGGGCGCCGTCGATGATAATGGTTGGTTTATGTTTGACGATTTCAAAGCGGGCCGGCACAGTTAATTTTTTATTGAGAGCTTTTTGAATCGTGGAGTCGTTTATCTTTAATAATTCACCGACTCGCATAGCCAGAGCTTTGTTCGGATCAGAGGACTTGATGATTTCCAGTTTAGCCTTTTTGTCCGCGCAGACTTTTTTGATCAAATTCAAGACTTCCGGCTGAGTGGCGGCGGTTAAAACGCGACCGCCGTGGCGGATTATGCCGGCTTTGGCCAAGGTGATTTTTTTGAGCGTTTTGCCGAGAATATGAGTATGATCGTATCCGATGTTGGTGATAACAGATAAAACGGTGCGGGAAACGGCGTTTGAGGCGTCATATTGACCGCCGCAGCCGGTTTCGAGGACAACATAATCAACTTTTTGGTGTTTGAAATAGAGTAAAGCCATGATCATCCAAACTTCAAAATAACTCGGTGCGCCGACTCGGTGATAGCAGGCGTCGATTATGGGTTTCATTTCATTTACCAAGGCGATGAAATCCGGAACGGTGATCAGTTTTTGATTGATTTGAATTTTTTCCGTCGCAACCGAAATAAATGGAGAGTAATGCGTACCGACTTTGTAGCCGGCTGATTGCAAGACGGTGGAAATATGGTTGACCGTTGACCCCTTGCCACTGGTGCCGGCGATGTGAATTATTTTGTAAGCTCGGTCGGGGTGGCCGGCAAGAGCCAATAAAGTTTTGGCGCGATGAAACAAGAAATCCAAATCGGGTTTGGCGCCAAAAAAATTGTCTGACGCAATATTGCCGAGCGATTCAAGGTAAGCTTCGGCTGATTTGTATTGTTGGTATAGGTTAATATTCATAGTGGTGAAATATGGTTATTATATTTATATTTGAGCGTAGATAAATAAGATTAAATGGTTGAGATAAGAGAGTTTATTCGGTCTGACGGTGGACTTGGTGAAAAAGATTAATGGTAATTGACAATGTATTCACCGGCGCCGGCATTCTTTATTTTGCCGGTGATTTCCAGCATTGACAGGGCGGCGTTCAGATCAGACGCGGTTAAACCGGTGCGGCGGCGCAGATCATTGAAATGGATCGGTTCTAAATTCAAATGGGTTAAAATAATTTTTTCCTGATCGTTGGCCGGCGTTGGTTTTTGACGGGGGGCGGAGGCGGAAACTGATTTAAGATTTAAACTGTCGAGAATATCGACGACGTTGCTGACCGCAATGGCGCCTTGTTTGATTAAATTATTCGGACCGATGGAATATGGATTGGTAATGTTGCCCGGGACGGCGAAAACTTCACGGTTTTGATCAAGGGCGTATTTGGCGGTGATTAAGGCGCCTGAGGATTCGCCAGCTTCAATCACCAGAGTGCCGCGTGAGAGGCCGGAGATGATGCGATTGCGGATGGGAAAATGATGGCGAAGTGGTAATGTCCCGAGAGGAAACTCGGAGATGATTAAACCGTTTTGAGCGACGATATTATTGGCTAATGAACGGTTGGATGAAGGGTAAAGGTTTTTTTGATCGAGACCGGAGCCCAGTACGGCGATGGTATAACCGTTGTTTTTGATCGTCGTGTGATGAACGATGGTGTCGATACCCAAAGCCAGTCCGCTGACGGTGGTTAAGTTATTGGCGACAAGTTCGACTGTAAATTGTTCAGCCATTTGGGAGCCATATGGAGTCATATGTCTCGTGCCGACGACGGCCAAGCATTCGGACCGGAATAAATCCAGATTGCCTTTGCAGTAAAGCAATGCTGGCGGGTGATGAATTTCTTTTAGGGCAGAGGGATACTCTGGGTCGGCGATGGTAATCGCGGTGATGTTTTCTTTTAGGAGTTTTTCCATTTCAGCGGCTGGTTCAATCAGATGTTTCCGGGTCAAAAGCAATTCAGCATTTTTTGAGTCCAATCCCGCTGATAACAAATCAGTCTCGGTGCTTTCGAGCCACAAAGTAGCAAAGTCGGGGAAATAATTATAGAGTTTTTTCATCGTGGCGGCGCCGATAGACGAGATCTGATTCAAAGCCACCCAATATTGAAGTTCATTTTGATCCATATTGGTATTATTGTAGAGGAAATAATGAGGAAGTCAACGATACGGTGAGATATGGGTATAAGAAGGCAATAGCGGGCATAATGGGGGCGTAAAGTTGGTCATGTCTATGCTTCCCGCCTACGTTAAAACTTCTGCCTTCGTTAAAACTCCGGCAGACAAGCCGGTGGGCAGGCGAGGAGCTTGGCATGACAAGGGGGTTTTGGGGTTATGCATGACAAGAAGGTTGAAGATTGTGGAAGAAAAATTCGACAATAATAATTAAGAAAAAAAATAAAAATCAGCTGTTCAGCTGAATTTATTTTATTAGGCCAGGTGAGAGTGATCAGTCACGGCTTTTTGCCACATATATTCAAAAAAGACTTTGAAGGTTTGGGCGATGTCGGGGTTGTCGATGACGGTGGTAATAACTTCGGTTTTGAGGGAGGTGATGCCGACAGTATTATCAAAAATGATGATTTGGGAGGGAAAGGTATAGGCCTCTGGGATGAAACGAATGGCAATGTTTTTTTGCGATCGCTCCTTGATATAATCGCGATTGGTTGATTGATTGAATTTTGAGTCAATGGGATTCAGGGCGCGAAGTTTGAGCCCACGGTTGAACTGTTTTAGGGTGTAGCGGTCAATTAATTTTTCCATCTCCGGGTCATCGCGGTCATATTTGGAAACAAAAATTAAAATTTCACTTTTGGCGTGGAGAATTTTTTCGTAAAAATTTTCCATTCCCTCAAGACCGGTTTGGGTTTGAATGATCGGTTTGTCGGTGGTGGCTTGGAATAGGGTGGTTAGGTCGGGAAGAATAGTTTCAAATTCGGCCTTTTCCGATTCCAATTTTTTTTGTTTGGCTTGAATTAATGATCCGATTTTTTGCGGCGGTTCGGCTAGAAAAAAAGTCTTGCCGCGTTCAATTTTTTCCGTGACCAATTTCTTGTCTTTGAGGGCGTGGAGGACATTGTAGGTGTCGCCCTTTTTTAAACCGGATTTTTGATAAATGGAAGTGATAGAACTCGGACCGAGGTTGAGCAGGGTTTCATAGACTTTGGCTTCCTTGGGTAAAAAACCAATACTGGTTAATTGTTGTTGGTACATATATTGATATTTATAAAGATGTAGATATTATAGCATGTTTTGGTCGGAATGAGATATTGGGAGTTTTGTATAATTTGTTTGATTATTTTGGCGTTTATTGTTGCCTTATTTTATTTAATTTAAGGTATTTTGTTGTTATGGCGTCATTATTTATTGACAATATTTTAATTGTGTGATATAATGAAAAAATAACCCAAGGAGAGATAACATGGCCAAACCGCAGATTTATGTGACCGATGATTTCTTCGGCTGCATGCCGGACTCTATTCAGTTTTTCAATTTGGCCTGCGCTCAGATCTCTCAAGAGCAATTGAACCGTTACCGCTCTGAGGTGGATTTTATCTTTGCCCTGAAAGATCATGGATTGGATATGGCGATGGCGCGGTCATTGGGGATTCCTTGCTCTGCTGTAGTCCGAAAGCCGATTGCTCGCGAGTGGCACGGTCAAACGATTCTGGTGGGGCGGTGTCTGGATGAGCGAACCAATTTGTTCATTTGGTACCTGCTGTCCATCTGTCCAAACTGAAGCTAAGTTAATGGAGGTCACATGGTTCAGGTCCTGATTGACAACGAGTATGGCTTTCGCCATTTTGTTTGGGATTTCAAAGGCACGGTGGCGGACGTGATCCGCTGGTGGCAGGGGCTCAAGGAGGAAGACGATTTCTTTTTCCGGCCGGAATTTAGTTTGTATCGAGTGAATAGACGGCCGGTGATTGGGTTGGAATATATGAATTTTGTCCGACTGGCGCGGAAGCCGAGACCGGCAAAGCTTCGGGCTCGGGGTAACAATGTCGTCCGGGTGCATATGCACGAGACAGACGATAGTTACTTGACGTTCCGTGGCAAGATGTATTACCCGGGGTCAAGGTTCGTGTGGTGATGATTCAGCATTCAGGGGGACTTTATTGTTTGACTTTGTGGTTGATTGTTACTGATATGAAGGAGCAAATGGGCTCCTTTTTTAATTGAACACAAAAAGTGTTCTCTTTGGGCTTGACATGATCACAGAATTTGTTAAGGTGAGAATGAAAGAACTTTGATCAATGCTTATCAGCGGGGTGAAGCCAGTACCCCCCTCCTGTGCTAGCTTCCTGCCCCAGAAGTTAAGTTGCTTGAGCTGGTCTTAAGCAATTTGCGCTGATGAGCATTGATGAGAATTTTTGGTGAAACCTCGAGAGAGGTTTTTTGAATAAAAACACGAGACCAAGGTCTCGTGTTTTTATTTGATGAGAGTAATGATTTCTTCAGTGATTTGAGTCAGGAGTTTGTTCAGTTTGAGTCGTTCAAACAAGGAAAATTGATTAAGGACAAATTTAGCGGTGTCGCCTTGTTTCTCTTTGTCAGTTTTGGCTATCCCGATTCGGACGCGATGAAATTGTTCGGTTTTTAGATGTTGAATAATCGATTTGATGCCATTATGGCCGGCGCTGGAGATGTTTTTTTGGATTTTGTATGACCCAAAAATCAAATCAACGTCATCGTGAACAACAATTATATCCAAGGGGGCGACTTGATAGTAGTGACTGATAGCTGATGCTGCTCGACCTGATTCGTTCATGAAGGTATTCGGTTTGATGAGGATGATTTTTTCTTGATTGACGATGCCTTCAGAGATCTCGGCGGAAAATTTTTTGTGGTTGGTCCACGCGGTTAAATGAAAATCATCTTTGTGGTCGGCCCACAAATGGTCGAGAGCCATGAAACCGACGTTGTGACGGGTTTTTTGATAGTCTAAGCCGGGATTGCCGAGGCCGATGATAAGTTTCATATGAAAAGTTAAAAGCAAAAGACCAAAAAATTAGGGTTGTTAGTATTTTTTTGTTTGGTGTGATTTGACTCGCCGGTAATAGCTGGAAAAAACTTTTAGCCCCACCCCGGCTAAATCAAAGTTTTCCCGCAGTTTATTTTTGATAAAGCGGATATAGGAAAAATGAATGTTTTCCGGCTGGTCGGCTTTGATTTCAAAAGTTTGCGGATTGGTTTTGATTTGTTTGATTTCATGAAGATACGGCGGTCTCAGACCCTTTTTTTTGCGCGGCGCTTGTTTCTTGATGATATACTTTAAAAATTTTTCGAGTTCTCTGTCTCTAATGACTAAATTTTGTTTATCATTCACCTCTAAAATTAATTTGACCAGCCGATCCAGCTTGAAGCCGGTTTTGGCGGAGAGAAAGACAACCGGAGCCCACGTCAGATAGGGGAAGGCGCGGTGAATGTATTCGATGAATTCTTTGTCGCTGCTGGTATCTTTTTCGGTTACCAAATCCCATTTATTGACGACAAAGATCAAACTTTTGCTGCTTTCGATGATTTCTTTGGTGATGTTTTTGTCTTGAGCGGTAATATCTTCGGTGGCGTCAATAATAAGTAAAACAATGTTCGCGTGTTTGATGGCATCCATGGATCGGTCTCGGCTGAGAATGTCAATTTCGTTTTTTATTTTGGCCTCGCGGCGCAGACCGGCGGTGTCGATAAATTTGAGCGTGAGCGGTTCGTCGTGATGGGTTAACTCGAGAAAATATTCTTTGGTGTCGCGGGTGGTGTTGGCTACTTGGCTGGTAATGGAAATTTCTTTGGCGGCCAAGCGATTGAGCAAGCTTGATTTGCCGACGTTGGGTTTACCCACGATGGCGACGTTGACTGTTTTGGCTTCAACCGGTAATTCGGCGGCGGGTGCTTTGTCACCCAAATGCTCGACGACTGAGTCCAAGAAATCACCGGTGCCGGCGCCGGAGGCGGCGGAGACCAATTCGATATTTTTGAAACCTAATTTTTCGAATTCACCGAGTGAATTGAGTTGTTTGCGGCTGTCCACTTTGTTGATGACCAAAATCACCGGTTTGCCCAGTTTTTTTAGCATCAGCGCGTAAGCTTTGTCCTGAGGCAATAGGCCTGATTTGGCATCGACCAAGAGCAGATTCAGGTCGGCTGAGGCGGCATGTTTTTTGGCTTGGTTAATCGCTTTTTTATCGATCGCCTCATCAGAAGACACATCGAGACCGGCGGTGTCGATCAAATTAAACATTTTTTTGTGCCAAAAACAAACACCTTGGTTGGGGTTTCTGGTGGTTCCGGCGGTGCGGGTGACAATCGCGGTCTGAGTTTCTGTCAGGGTGTTGAATAGCGTTGATTTGCCGACGTTGGTGCGGCCGAGCAGGACGACGTTGGGAAGTTTTGATGAGGTCATATTATTGGTTGTCAGCGGATGAGTCGGTGATTAAAGGTTGCGGCGCGGTCTCAGGCAGCGCGGTTTCAATGTGATCGGGGTCTCCGAGAATAATGTAAAATTCGGTGGTGAGTTCAGCGTCTTCGCGGATCCACTCGGGAACCGAATCAACAAGAACCGCGTTAAAAGTTGATTTCAGGTTATCTAATGATTCTTGATTGGCATCGGCTTGGAGTTGGTATATTTGCGTCTCGGGATAGTTTTGCGTTGGCGCGTTGCCGATTTTGATGATTTTGTAGCCGAGGTTTTTTAATGTTTGTGAAGTTTCGAAGGCTAGGCCATTGATCGTTGTACCATTGCGGATTTCAATGGAAGCGGTCTGCATTTTGGGCGACTCGATGGTGGTTTGATCAAAAATATGCTTGACGGCTGAACTGATAGCGGTATAGCTGCCGCCTCTAGGTTGCAGAACATAAGAATTGTTCACCATGGAAGAAAATAAATAACCATTGGGGCCGTCGTCGAGAATAAGGTTTATCGGGTTATCGGTGTTGAGATTTTTTGATAATTTATACAGTTCGATAATTTCGGAAATGGACATGTTGGTCGCAATGTGGGTGTCGAGTGTTTTCAGCATTTTGTTGATTTTGCTTGGGTTGAAAAGGGTGCGAAAGGAAAAGGCGCGATCTTTGGCGGCGGCAATGATTTTTTGCTGGCGGTTGGATCGGGAGAAATCAGAGCCTTCACCGTTGTTGCCGTGTCTTGACCGGGCGAATTTGAGGGCCGCGTCGCCGTCCATGGTTTGCCAGCCCTGATCAAAAGACACGACTTGATATTTGTAATTGGCCGCCGGATATTGATAGTCGACAAAACTGCGATCAACGTAAACTTTGACCCCGCCCAGATCGTCGATAATTTGGGCAAACCCGTCAAAATCAACGCGGATATAATAGTGAATGGGAATACCGGTGATATTTGAGACTACTTGGCTGGTCAGTTCTGGTCCGTGTCCGGTTTTTTCCTTTTCACCAAAATGATTGGCGTTGTTTATTTTCCACAGCCCTTGGCCGGGAATATCAACCAGCAGGTCTCGCGGTATGGAAATGAATCCAACTGATTTGGTTGATGGTTTGAGGCTGGCAATCATGATAGTGTCGGTTAAATTCGGTCCATCATGACCTTCGCCGCCAATACCAAGGAGTAAAATATTGATCCGATCATCTTCGTAACCTTGGAGTTGGTCAGAGCTTTTGGCAATGGATGTCAATTGTTTGAAAAATCCGCCTGAACCGCCGAGGGAGTCCACGAAGCTGCTGTTGGTAAAGAGAATTTGATAGGTAAAAATGAAGAATATAATGACGAGGGTGGTCAACATGTAAACAATAAATTTGCTGACTTTGAAAAACGGCCGGCCTTTGGGGCTTTGGTTGTCGGTGTAGTCAAGCAGATTAATATTGTGGTCATCAAGATTTTTCTTGTATTTTTGCAGCATAAAAACCAAAAGAAAACTAAGAGGATTCAAGGCTTAGTTTCATTAAGACCATTATAGTGGGAGAAGCGGAAATAAGCAAGCGGTATGGGATTTGGCGGAAATAACATTTTGTGTTATACTCGGGAAGGTTCAGGGGCTTGATTTTTTACTTTTTATCAGGTATAATTGAGTCAATGCTTAGTAAAAATATAGACAAATACACTTTTAGCCAGCAACACGATGATTTATCATTCGGCAAGCGTGTCTGGTATTTTTTTTGGGATTTGATCAAAGTGGTGGCGGTAGCTCTCGCGATAATCATTCCGGTCAGATATTTTTTGATTCAGCCGTTTTATGTCCAAGGGGCGTCGATGGAGCCGAGTTTTTATGATCATGAGTATTTGATTATTGATGAATTGTCATACCGTTTTTCCAATCCTGAGCGGGGGGATATCGTGGTGTTTAAATATCCAAAAGATCCAACCCAGTTTTTTATCAAACGAGTGATCGGTTTGCCGGGTGAAACAGTGGAAGTAAAGGATGGTTTTGTCTTTATCTATACTGATGTCGGGGAAAAGAAATATTTGTTGGATGAATTTAATTATTTAGATCAGACGGTTCAGACTCGTGGCGATAAACGATGGCAGCTTGAAGCAGATGAATATTATGTGATGGGAGATAATCGAGAGCATAGTTTGGATTCGCGGTTATTTGGTCCGGTCAGTCGAGGCTTTATCGTCGGTAAAGTATGGCTTCGAGGGTGGCCGCTTGATCGTGCCAAGGTATTTGACCAAGTCGATTATGTTCAATTCAACAGTAATTAATTTGAAATAAAATAAGATACAATTTTTATGCCTAGAAGAAAAAAAATGGACGAGCCGATGGAGCAAATAAAAAAAATCAAAACTCCGCCGCTGGTGAAGGGGATGAAAGATGTTTTGCCCTCGGATAATAAATATTGGCGGATCTTGGTTGACGGTTTGACTCAGGCCGCGACTGATTTTAGTTTTCAATGGATTGATACACCGATATTGGAGCGGTTTGATTTGTATGCCCACACTATCGGACGGAATAGCGATTTTGTGCGAAAGGATATAATTACTTTTGTTGATAAAAATGAAAAGGTGGCGATTCGGGCGGATTTTACGCCGGCGGTAATGCGATCTTTTATTGAACACAGTCTGCATAATCAGTCTATGCCGGTGAAATTGTGGTACGGGGGATCAATCATGACTCAAGGCGAGCATTATGAAAGCAAGCATAGGCAGATGTATCAAATGGGATATCAGGTGTATGGTGTGAGTTCTCCGGCGGCTGATGCGGAGTTGGTAGTTATGATTTACCAAACTTTGGTAGCAATGGGATTGACGCCGTATGTGAAGGTCAATAGTTTGGGAGGGTTGACGGGCCGAGTAGAATATGCTAAAGCATTGACAGGGTATATTAAAAGCCGTCGTTCTGCTATCTGTACCGAGTGCCGTAGCCAGGCAACCAGAGACCCATTTAAATTTTTGGCCTGCGCCAATCAAAAGTGCGCCAAGCAGATTGAAGACGCGCCGCAGATTGTGGATTATTTGTCCGAGGATGAACATAGCCATTTATTCAGGTTTTTGGAAGCTTTGGACGAGGTGAAGGTTGAATATGAAATGGATAATTCCATGGTTCCTGATTTTGGATATTTTGGTGGTACGGTTTATTCGATATATAATCGATCCGAAGACGGTGAAAAGGTATTGTTGGCTCAAGGCGGACGCATCAATCATTTGTCGGAAATGCTGAGCGGACCGGAAATGCCGGCCTGTACCATGTCGCTCATTGTGGAGAAAGTAATTTCAGAAATTAAAAATCGAAAAATCGAGGTGCCCAAAGCCAAGAGTCCCCATGTGTATTTGGCGCAATTGAGTGAACAGGCCAAAAGACGAGCGATGCAATTTGTGGATGAATTGCGCCGTGAAGATTTTCGGGTGGTGGCTAATTTTTCCAAAGATAGTTTGAAGAGCCAGCTCGACACGGCGACAAAAATAGGCGCCAAAATAGTATTAATCCTAGGGCAGAAAGAAGCTTTGGATGGGACTATTTTGATGCGCGACGTGGAAAGTGGGATTCAGGAAGTGGTTAATATCAAGAAGGTAATTGCCGAGATTCGGAAAATCTTGTATAAAAGATAATGGTTGAATATACCGCGTCAGGGAAAAACAAGTAACGGCGCGTTTGAGGATGGTTTGGTCAGCGATTGGAGGTCGGTAATGAGTGAAAGAAATATTTATTTTATAAAAATTTATATAGAAAGGGTGTGGAAATAACGTATGGTAGAAGTGAAACGAAAAAAAGGCGAAACTTTTGAGTCTTTTGTCAGACGCTTCAATAAACGGTTGATTCAGAGCGGCAAAATTTTGCAATTCAAGAAAATCCGCTATCACAGCAAAGACAAAAGTCGAAATATGACCAAGGAGTCTCGTTTGTATTCGATGAAAATGAAAGAAAGATTGGAATATTTGAAAAAGTCCGGCCGGTTGAAAGAGGATGAAAAGAAAAAGTTTAAGCGATAAATAAAAGATCACCCGAACAGGGTGATTTTTTTATTGGTGAAAATCAGTAGCTGTTGGGCTGGTGGTTGTCTTTGTGCCGTGAGGTTCAAGAAAAATGTTTTACGGCCGCTGTGTGTAAATCATTAACATGAAGATTTGTGACTTGAGAAAAAAAATGTTATAATTTAATTGAAATATATGGAACTTCAAGAGAGAATTGAAGCTGATTTTATTCAAGCTTTAAAAGATAAAAATACAAAAAAATTGAACGTGATTCGGGGGCTTCGCGCCGGTGCCAAAAACAAGGAGATAGAGCTTGGACGCCTTTTGGATGAAACGGAATTGATAACGGTGATTCGGACGGAGATCAAAAAAAGACGAGAAGCAATAGCCAATTACATTCAAGGCGGACGAGAAGATTTAAAACAAATCGATGAATTTGAAATTTCAGTTTTGGACCAATATGTGCCGGCGCAGTTGTCCGATGAACAGATTGAGGTCCGGGTCAAAGAAATATTGGCTACATTGTCTGAAAGTGACAAGGCAAATTTCGGGCAGGTGATGGGACGAGTGATGAAGGCGCTCGCCGGTCAGGCTGATGGTCAAAAGGTGCAGTCAATGGTGAAGAAAATGATTCAATGAATATCGCGCTCTATGGATCGGCGGTCTAAATTTTTAATGGTTAAGCGGAAGAAAAAGCTCGTCTATGCCGGAGTTTTTTTGGCGTTGGTTTTGATTGCGATTTTTTATACCGGCGTCTCGACAGTTTTGGCTCAGGCACCGGGTGTTATCGAGGGGACGGAACAGGTGGGAGAAGCGACCGGATTGGGGAACGAAGATCCGAGAATTATAATCGCGAGGGTGATTCGAATATTTTTTGGTTTTGTGGGGTCGATTTTTTTGGTGCTCATGATTTATGCCGGGTATCTTTACATGACTAGCGGTGGAGAAGAAGTCAAGACCGGCAAAGCCAAGAAAGTAATGATCAACGCGACGATCGGTCTGGCGATTATGATGTCAGCGTTCGCGATTACGAGTTATATTATCAGTCGATTGCAGGATATTTTGGGCGGTGGGACAGGTGATGGGATTCAGCGGGAATATACTACTCCCGGACTCGGCTCGGGGATTCTCGGGCTGGTGATTCAAGATCATTTCCCCGGAATTGGGGCGACCGTACCTAGAAATACGGTAATAATGGTTACCTTCAAAGAAGCGATTGTTCCCGGTAGTGTTATTATAGATAACAGTGCTTTTGTTTGTACTGATATAAATGGCAGTGCGTGTACGACGGTAACGCCGGACAATAATTGTGTTTGTGCTGGAGACTTGAATACAGAAGCGGTTAAAATATATGAGGCTTGTCAGACCGAATATCCGGCAGGGTCGATAGCGCCGCCCAGTTATGATCCGACGCAACGGAATAACCGGCCAGTGTGTAATTTGTGGCGGGGGAATGAACCTTCACCGAGCGGTTTTGAATTTGTCACCGGTGAAGTTTATATGACTCCGGATTTTAAAACCATCGTGATAAATCCGTATGGCAATAGCCCAACCGATCATTTGGGTACTGTGGCGGAAGACGTAACATATTTCACCTTGTTAACAAATAATATTAGAAAATTTCAAACCAATACCGGAGTGTTTAACGGACAAACAGTTTCATCTTACCCGTGGTATTTTACGACGAATACAACGATTGATATAACTCCGCCTTTTATTACTAATGTATATCCGGTAACGTTGGATGCCAACGGTCAACCAATCGAGTATGATTTGGGCGCGGCGAACGCGGTTACACAATGGCGTAACAGCCGGATCAGAGTGGATTTTAGTGAGGCGGTGATTCCACCGATTTTTTCGCGGATGACTTCAACTAACGTGACTGATTATGCTAACGCGGAGTTTCTGGTGACCAATGATACGGCCGGCGCAGCGATAACTGGCGATGTGATCGGAGCGGTCAATCAATATCGATCGATAATTTTTAAATCAAACGGAAATTGTGGCACTGGGGCAGATCTATTCAATTCTTGTGGCGATATCGTGACTTGTCTGCCGGCGGACAGTGAAATTAGAACTTTGGTTAGATCGGTGCCTAAGAGCAATTTGATTAATTATAACTCGGCCGATCCGGATGGGCCGGCCGGACCAACAGCAATCAGATTTCCAGTTGGAGGTATTGTGGACGCGGCTCTAAACGGCCTTGATACCAATGGACGAATCGGGCGGGGCAATGGCCAGACTGAGACCCAAGCGATTGATAGTTTTGATTGGTCTTTTTTGACGTCGTCTCAGGTGGATTTGATTCCGCCACAAATAACCGCCCTAACGCCGCAAAACGGCGAGGATAAAAGTGACGGAGTCCAGCCGGACAGTTTAGTGTCGGCCACCTTTAATGAGGCGATGGATCCGACAACAACGACTAATAATAATATGATAATCGTTTCGGATTCGTGGAATGGTTGGTATACCGGCAGTTTATTTTGTAATCAGGGCGTATCTCCGGATGGGTCACGTTTTTGTACCACTGATGATCGAAGAACAATGATCAATCACGGTCCGTTTACACTGGCTCAAAATCCATTAGATATCCCTTTCTTTTTTCCGAAAATTATGTCCGGGGTTCAAGATATGCAGGGAAACTGCTTTAATCCGTGTAAAGGACCAGCCTGCGATCCGCAAACTCCCGGACGGGCTTGCTGCGGGACGGTGGATGATTCCGGTGAGGGCGGTATGCAGGTGCAGCCGGGAGCGATGTGTCCATATTAAAAGAAAATTGAAATAAATAGAAAAAGATAGCGAATGAGAAATAAAAACAAAATCGTCGGATTGTTGATCCTGATACTGGTGATAGCCGGAGGTTTTTTGTTTTTGACCGAATTGGTTCAGGCACAAGCACCATTGGACACTGGATTGGAGGAAGTCGGCGGCCAGACCGGTTTAGGTAATGAAGATCCAAGAATAATCATTGCCAGAGTGCTGCGAATATTTTTGGGATTTCTTGGCGTGGTGGCTTTGGCGATAGTTTTGTACGGCGGGTTTTTGTATATGACGAGCGGCGGGGCTGAAACTGCGGTGGAAAAGGCAAAAAAGTGGATAATTAACGGCATGATCGGGTTGGCGATTATAATTTCCGCTTTTTCCATTACCAGTTTTGTCATTAACCGTCTTGGCGACGCAACCGGGGCGACTAATAGCACGGAAGATGGGACCGGAGGCACCGGGGGCGATGGCGGTAACGGAGGAACGGTTGGATTTAGCGTCGGGATGTCGCCGAGGGGAGCCAATCGGCCGGTAAATTCGGTAGTCCAGATAACCTTTCCGAGTGGACGGACAGCGTTGCCCGAAGGTGAATACCAAAATGCCAAGACAAATATTAAATTGTTTGAAATTGTGACTGAGGGTGAAACTGAAACTGAGGTGCCGGTGGAAGGAGACTATACGGTAACCGATCGAAAAGTGATTTTTGCCACTAATGATACTTGTCCTGAGGGGTGTGCCGCGACCAGCTGTTTGCAGCCAGATAAAAATTACCGAATTAAAGTTTTGGAATTGCAAGATCAAAATGGCAATTTGGTCGCCTGCCCGAATCGACTACAGGGATATTGTCAGCAAGTTGATTTTTCTACGTCAAACAGCTGCGATACCACCAGTCCGACGGTGTCATTGACTCCAAGTCCAAGACAGGTGCGATTGGGGTTCCAAGAAGATTTTACGGTTGACGCGGCTGATGCCAGTGGATTGGCGGCGGTGGAATTTTGTCCGACAAAACAAACGGCCCAAGATAGTCTGTGTCAGGAGATTATTTTTGAGGATGCCTCTCCACTGACATATAATTCAATATTAAGTTCGGTTACTTCTGGTTTTGATTTGGGCTGGCACACCGGAGAGGTATCCGTTGGTGATGTTAGTGGCAATCAGGCTTCGGCTACCGGTCGATATTTGGTTGCGTCTGATAATTGTTTTGATGCTGATGGGGATTTTGATTGCACATTACCGGAGTGCGAGGTGGATGATTGCAATGAATGCACTGGTGACGATTGTGTTTATAATTGTGTACCGGATGATTGTACGGAAATTAATGGGGTGGAGCAATGTTCAACTACATGCTCGAACTGGCCATATCCATTGATAACCAATATTTCTCCGGCCAGTTCGCCGATCAACGGTTTTATCACTTTGTTTGGCCGGAATTTTGGCGTGTTTGCTCAGGAGGCCAGAGTTTTGATTAATGGTGTTGAGGCTGCGCCGCTTTGCGGCCGTGACAGCTGGGATGAGCGACAAGTGGTAGTTACGGTGCCGGACACAACCACCGGTCCAGTACAAATTTTTAATAATCAAGGTAGTTGGTACAATACAGCAGATCCAAATGCTCCCGGATGGAATCGGGATTTGGAAATTGTGGCGAACGGTTCGAATATGATCGGACTGTGTTCAGTCCGGAATGCGGCCACTCAGGAGCGATTCGGTTTGCCCGGTAATCAATTAATTTTAACCGGCAGAAATTTTGGTTCTGATGGTGGTGTATATTTTAACGGAGATGAAATATCGGCCGGAAATTGGCTTGATGACGTGATCAGTGATGTTCAGGTGCCGTTTATCGGCGCTGGCAGAAAGACAGTACAAGTGGGCCGAGATGAATTTTATAGCAATCCGGTAGATTTTAGTGTTAGCGAAAGCGAGAGCCAGATAACAATTGAATCGATAACGCCCACAGCCGCGGCTCCCGGTCAAATTATAACCATTCGAGGCAATAATTTTGGCGTGGGAGGAACGGTTAATTTTATAAGAGATAATACGCGGACACCGGCATTGACCACTTGTGTTAATAATTGGTCAAATGACAGCATCCAAATAACAATACCGGAACTGGCGACTGCTTCATATACTTTGGAAATTGTTAATAATGCGGGGAGTGCCACAGTGCCTTATTCCGTGGATGATAGTTTGACGGTTACCCCCGGAATTTGTTCGGTGACGCCTGATAACGGACCGCCGGGAACAACAATCACAATTCAAGGCGTCGGCTTTGGAGAGCAGAAGGGTAGAATAAAGTTTGCGTCAGCGGCCGAAGGTGTGCCGGCGATTGTCGAGGGATTTAATTTGCAATCTGCAGAGTGGAGTAATACAGAAATTTCCGGTGTGACGGTTCCGCCTGATGCCAGAAGCGGCGATATGGTGGTGGAGGCCGCTGGGGTTAATAGCACCCCGGTAACTTTTAGCGTTGGCCGATGCACGACCAGTAGTTGTGGCGCGGGCGAGGTATGTTGTCAAAATTCATATTGTACCGAGGCTCAATTTTGTCAGGCTCAAGCGACGAATTGCGAATTTGGCTGGTATTTCAGCACCGGTAATATTCCCCGCGTTCCTCGAGTCATTAACCGAGAATGTAGTTTGGGGATTTTTGATGAATCGCCGTCACCGAAAGCCAACGGTCAGAATGCTTGTCCGAACGGGTTGATCAGTTTTACGTTTAACATGGAAATGGATACTGAATCTTTGGTTGACGCCAATCGAGTGGAAGTTCGGAGCTGCTTGACGGCGGGGAGTGAATGTAATCTTGATTTGTGTGACGACAGCAACTGCGCGGTGGAGGAATATGATTTCGTGGCTCAGGGTACGGACGGAAGCGGGCGAACATTACTTGATGAGGCGTTGGTTTCCAATTATGACAACACCAGGGTAACTCAAATAAATTTAGTAAATTATGATGTGGCGCCGAATACATGGTATGCCGTGATGGTAAAAGCCGGGATCAGAAATGTTTCGGCCGTCGGCGATGAGGTTCAAGAATTATTGAATGATTATACCTGGAAATTCAAAACTGCTGAGGCTGACTGTGCGATAGATTCGGTGGTGGTTAATCCCGGAGAGGGAGTTTTGACTGATGTGACTGAGAGCCAGAAGTTCGCGGTTTCCGGTCAAGCCAGTAATTGCGGTATCATTGATGTCTCAAATGAGACTTGGAATTGGCTGGTAACGAGATACGGCGATCGAATCAGCCGATTGTTTGTGGCCGGATCTAGGAGTGATGTGGCCTATTTTGCCGCCAATCCAGAGGCGGTGGTGGTGGAAACGCCGCCGGGCGATCCGGGGGTGGTCCAAACTAATGGTATGGTTTCCAGCCAGCCGCTGCAAGATGAGGCAGATTTGGCTGTAACTTTGGCTGAGCCGAGGGTAGTGGATTTTTGGCCTAATTGCGGCGCGGCGTGTGTGAATGCCGAACTTGGAGCTTTGTTTAATACATATTTTCCCTATGAAGCATTGCGTGACAATACAGCAGCGGTTGGTCTGTACGAATGTGATAATGCCGACTGCATATCCGTGGCTTCAAAGGTGAATATGCTGGCTGATTATCAAGCCGGAGAAATTGATTGCGATTCGACGACCGGAGTCTCAACTTTGACGAATTATGGCGAGGTCTGTAATCGTCTCAGGATCAGTCCGACACCGGTGCTTAGCCCGGCCAAGTATTATCGCTTGGTTATCAGCGGCCAATTGACGAGTATCAGTGATAAAACATTGACCGGTTTGAATTTTAATACCCGGGCAAATGTGGGAACCTGTGGGAACGGCGTGATTGAAACCGATGCCGGTGAACAATGCGAAGCGATTTGTTTGAATAGCCAGTCCAACGCGGTTTGCGTATCCGGTACGGCGAATTGCGTGTGTGCTTTGAGCAACAATCCATATTGTTCCAATGATTGCCGATTGGTTGGTTTTTCACGGTGTACTAATGGCGGGACCGGCTGCTGCGGCGACGGTGATATTGACACTTATCTTGGTTCAGCCCAGTTGCAGGAACAATGCGAAGTTGATGAGTGCACAAAAGCAGGAAAGGTGACGTTTGTCGGCAGCCTTGGGGTGACGCCACTCGAAGTGTGTAATGAATATTTTAATGATAATAAAAATAAACCGAATATTTTGTCCACGGCTTGTCAATGCGGCCAGCCAAGAGAGTGTGAAAGTTCAACTTGTGCGTCATATTGTTTAGAAGATATAAATAAAAAATGTACCACTGATTCTTTGACCTGCACATGTATTGAACCAAAGGTGTGTCAGGAGGATACAACAAAATATTGTACTGAAAATCAATCCGCGTGTGATTGTCAGCCGCAAAGAGCCTGCGCGGAAAACATTACTCAGGCTTGTACCGGCAGCTCGGCCGGGTGTACGTGCCAAGATGTTGGACGCTTTCAATTGGCGCCGGAGGAAGCTTGTTTTGAAGCTGATGCGGTCAAGGGCGAGTGTCAGATTTTAACTTATTGTTCAGGGACAACCAATCAATGTACAGCGAGTTCGCCAGCCTGCACTTGTGTTGATTTAAATACCACCACGGCTGAGTGTCCGCAAGAAAAAGATTTGGTTTGTCCGGAGACTTGCAGCCTGTCTGAGAGGCAAGAGTGTGATTATGGAGATGCCGGTTGTAGCTGCAGTTTTCCGGATAATTGTACTAATTGTGTTTTGACTGATCAGACGATTACCAGTCCATCAACGTTTGATTCTTTCAGTTTTGTATTTAAAACTCGTGAGGATGGCGGTTTTTGCCGGCCGGAACGGGTGGATGTTAGTCCGAGCAGTTATTTATCTACGATGGCGGGTGAGCAGGCTGTCTTCAGCGCCACGCCATTTTCTGCTCCGGATACATGCAGCGCTAACGGTCAGAGATTGAGCGCAAAACATTATACTTGGGATTGGGAGGAGATGACGGGTGAGGCGGTTTATTATACAAGAAGAGTAGATTTGGCCAGTGTCTCAGCCAGTGCGGCGGCCGCGGACAAATTGATTGCCATGTATGAAACCACATATTCACCGCAAAGAGCGGTGGCGTGTACGGAAAATTGTTTGAATCAAGGGTCGGTGACTTTTAGAGCGGTGTGCGGTAATGATGTGATTGAAGCCGGTGAAGAATGTGACGGTGAGGCCTTTTGTTCGAATAAATGTTTACGTCTCGGCAGTCCGCTGTGTTTCGGCGGCAACTCGAGTGCTTGCTGCGGTAATCGGACGGTTGATCCGACCGAAGATTGTGATGACGGCAACGGTAATAGCGGTGATGGCTGCAGCCGTGAATGTTTTAATGAGGGTGCTCAGTCAGCGGGATTTGTCTGTGGCAATGGAGCAAAAGAATTGGGTGAAGATGATGATTTTGGCAGTTCGAAGCTTAATACACTATTTGGATTAGATAATAATTGTTTATATAAAGGAAGCTCAGGGTATGTTGGTCCGGTGTGCGGCAACGGTCTGGTGGATTCCGGTGAAGAGTGCGAACCGGTGACTAATGAATGCGTTATGCCGGTAAGAAATGCTGATGGCAGTGTGCAAAAAAATTCACAAGGAGAAGTGGTGACGGTTTTGTGTCAGCCGGGAACTGATTATTGTGTTTGTCCGGCATTTGAATCGGTCACATGTTCAAATAAATGTTTAATAAAACCTTTTGATACATGTACGGAATTACAAGACACTGTGAGTTGCTGCGGCAATGGGTTGACTGAATCCTTTAATGGTTATACTGAAGAGTGTGAATATACTTGTACTAATAATTCCACCGGCGAAAATTGTGCCGGCAGATTGGATGAGGGTAATTGTACCTGCCGACCGGCGGCCGGGTGCACGAGTGGATGTCTGAATGGCGGATCTAATGATGCCAACGCGTCTTTTTGCGGCAATGGAATTGTCGAGCCGGGTGAAGATAGAATTTGTGAACAAACAGAGGCTGGTGTGACGGTGACTAATTATGGCGCGCCATATAGTATGGCGACGGTTTTGGGTCATCTTCCAGCCGGACAGAATCAGCAAACAGCTAAAATCAGGGGGACGTTGACCAACAACGTGTCGTACCTTGAAAATTCTACAGAGCAAGGACAAAGTATTAACGATGAAAGTTTATTAACATATATATATTCAGGTTTGGGCGGTCCAACACCTCCTGAATGTGATCCGAATAATCCGCCGCGAGCGACGTTGATCAGTCCGGATGGTACGTTGACCTGCCCCAACGCGGTGATAACAGTTAGATATGATTATTTGATGACGGAATTACACAAGGGGGGTGGAAAAATCAATAAATTTGTGGAATTGCGCTATCGGGCGGATCAATGCGGCGGCAGTTTGAGTTGGTTGGGGCGGCTGCGTGATTGGACTGGAGAATTTTTTGGGTTAAAGGCTCAGGCGGCTGAATGGTGCGTGGAAAATCAGAATAATTACGCGGTTGTGGCGCAAAAGGTTCAAATTGGAAAGAATTTGGTGACTCAGATTTATATTGCCACTAAAGGCGCTTTGAGGGTGACGGATTATGAAGTGGTGTTGAAGAATGTAAAAAATAATTGCAGCATGATTATTCCTGATCAGGAGTTCAGATTTAATGTCGGATCGGATTATTGTCATTTTGATTCGGTTGGGATTGAACCGGCGGTCAAGAATGTGACTCAGAGGGATGAAATTTGGAATATTCGTCATTTGGCCAAATCAGGCAATACTGAAATCCAGCCGATTTCCGGGCATTATGCTTGGAGCTGGGGAGCTTGGGAGATTGAAGATAGAGATATTGTGAGTATTACCGATGTGGTTGATTCGAATGAGGATGTAGCTATGGCGAAGAATAAAAACGGTGACAGTGATATTGAGATGACGGCGGAAATTACATTTGATCAATATTTTGGCGAGGTTAAATCAGAAAGAACCGGTTCGGGTTTGGTTTCAGCCTTTATTTGTGAAAATCCATGGAGTTGGGATGACGGTAGCGATGGCCGGAATATTTTGTTGCGATATTGCCGCGATCGGGAACAAATAAATAATCGGATGGATGATCTGCCGCTTCTTCGGGTGGTGACATCTCAAATCGGCGCGGAGGAGAATGGTTTGCAGCGGCAGTATTTGTTGATCCGTTCCGATGAGATTATAAATTCAGTGAATACCAATGATTTTTCCGATGATGTGATTTCATTGCGCATTTATGAAAATCCGGCTAATTTGTCGGCGGCTGAATGGTATCGCCAGCAAGTGCCGCAAGCCGGGCAATCAGTCAGTGAGGTCAAGGTTTTTTGCAGTCATGATGCACGCTATGATACTGATGATTGTTATTACGGCGTAAAAGACGGTAATACCGTTTATGTCTCTGCCGGGAATTTGATCGGCAGCGGTTCGAGCGCTAGCGTTTCCAATTATATATATGTTTTGGGCTACAACTTGGGCGCTAATAGCCGGACAATAAATATGTTTTCCCAGCTGGTTGAAAATATGGGATTTAATATTAATGTGTCCAGTTCCGACGTACAGTTTGCGATTAGACGGGATATTCAGAGAATTAATAATATTGTTGGGCTTCGTCAGTATTTAACCGATTATTACACGCAAAAAATAGATTTGCCGCGATTGGAAGGAGGCACTTATCGCCGGGGAGAATCATATTCCGTTTGGCCGAGTTGGCAAGCGGAATTAGGTAATATTCTGGGTAAACAGTTAGCACTTGATCCAATCAATCAAATGGCTCGATATGAACCAAGCACAAATGCAACTTTTGTTGGTGTTTCTTGTGGCAGTAATGGTAAAAAATGTTTGTTAGCAGAGCACCAATGTTTCGATTATCAGGGACAGGCTAAATGTTCGGTCTGTTCTCAAGGCGCGGACGTGAATAATTGTTATGATCCTGATACATTACAAATAGAGATGGTTTTCCCGATAGGGACATCACCAGTGTCGTTGTTTAACTATGCATATTCTTACTTATACCAGGGTTTTAATGAGGCTAGGATTACTTTCAGGACAGAAGCCGAGTCATACAATTATTATACTATCAATAATAAACCAGGATTTAATTTTGTAATCGAATAAATAGTATGTTTGACGATCCAAAATTTCAAGACGGGATGAATAAAGCCGACGGTCAAACACCGCCGCAAACAACTGAGTCAATCCCAATGAAACCAACGACTCAGCCGGTGAATTCCATTCCGCAGAGCGAAGTCCCTGTGGGCGCGCCGATGGCGGCGAAATCCGGTGGGAGCGTGATGAAGATTGTTTTGCTTTTTGTCGTGGTTTTGGTGGTCATCGCGGCCGCGGTTATGGCTGGGTTATGGTTTTTTGATGGGGAAAAGATTGAAGATGATAACGATAGCGATTTGATTCTTGAGGAACGTGACGCGCCGGTTGAAGTCATTGAAGAACCGCAGGACAATCCTGAGTCGGTTACAAATGAAATCCCTCTGACTCCGATAGTCTCAGATTTGGATGGCGATGGTTTGACGGATGCTGAAGAAGCTCAGCTTGGTACGGCCGCTGATAAGGTTGATACTGATAATGACGGTTTAACTGATTTTCAGGAAACGCGGGTTTATCGAACCAATCCATTGAATCGTGATTCTGATAATGATACCTACATTGATGGAGATGAGGTTAATAATGGTTATGATCCGAACGGTCCGGGAAAACTGTTGAATTTGTAGGTGTAAATTGTAATTTAGTCTATAGATTATATTTAATTATGGCCGAAGAAAAAGAAAAAAAAATTACCGCTGATTATGACAAGGTTTATGTCATGCCCGAAGAGTATCATGGGATAAATCCCGACCAACCAAAGGAGATCATTCGGGAAAAAATCGTGACTAAAACCAAAGTGATCAGGAAAAAAAGCCGCGCTCTGCCGATGGTGGTGATTGTGTTTTTGATTCTTACGGTCGCATTATTGTCTTATATCGGGTATTTGATTTATTTTAAGCCTGCTCCTGAACCGGAAGTAATCGTGAAGGTCATTGAGACGGAAAAAAAGCCGGAGGAAATCCCTGAGGTGGTTGAACCCAAGATCGAGATCGAGCCGGAAATTGAATTTGACCCGGCAACAATTAAACCGACAAAATTGAGTGATATGATTGATGTTGATGGTGATAACGACGGTTTGACCGATGCTGAGGAATTTTTACTGGAGACGGATTATCAAAGGCCAGACTCGGATTCTGATAGCTTTGTGGATGGCGTTGAATTGGGGAATTTATACAATCCATCTGGTATAGATCCAGCTAAATTGGAATTTTCAGGGTTGGTTTTTACATATGTGAATCCGACATTTGATTATGACTTGTTTTATCCCAAGGGGTGGTTTGCCCGATCGCTTAAACCGGACAACTCGGAGATAATTTTTTCTTCGCCGCTGACGGAAAATATCAATGTACTGGTGCTGGAAAATTCTTTGAATTTGTCCTTGATTGAGTGGTATACCTCCCAGATCGATATCGAGAAACAAGATGAAGTGGTGGAATTTGAAAATAAGTCAGGACTAAAGGGGGTTCGTAGTCCGGATGAGTTTACGGTTTATTTCGCTCGAGGTGAATATGTTTATGTGATTGATTATGATATTGGTTTGAAGGAAAAGGCCAGCTATCCGCATTTGTTTGAACTTTTGGTGCAAAGCTTTGTGTTTACCGGTCAGGAATAAGATATGATTAAGGTAAATATTGATAATCGGACAAAGGCGCGGGTGCCCAGACGCCTGATTGAGGCGGCGGTGGTTAACGCAGCTAAATTATTGAAACTCAAGAAAAAACATGAGCTGACAATAGTTTTTGTCGGTGATAAAAAAATTAGAGATTTGAATCGGAAGTACAGGGCAAAAGATAACGTTACGGATGTTTTGTCGTTTACCGACGGCGAGTTAGAGGCGGGGATGATTTATTTGGGAGATATTTTTATTGATGGTGCTCAAGCGAGGCGTCAAGCAAAAGAAAAAGGGATTTCAGAGCGGAAGGAAATACTGATTTTGGCGATTCATGGTATACTGCATTTACTCGGATTTGATCATGTTAAGAAGGCTGAGGCGTTCGAAATGGAAGCTCTTGAGTTGGGGATTTTAACCAAGACGTATAATTAATAATATGGTGAAATTGAATCGCTTACAACGAAGTTTTCGGTTTGCGCTAAAAGGGTTAAAAACGGTTTTTGTCATGGAACAAAATTTTCGGATTCAGGTTCTAGCTGCGCTTATAGTGATTCTGGCCGGGGTGTATTTTCAGCTCAAACCGTGGGAGTGGGTGGTGATAATTTTGCTCATATTATTTGTTCTGGTTTTGGAAATGCTGAATACAGTTTTTGAACGGCTTGTGGATATGTTGCAGCCTAGAGTCCATCTGTATGTTCATGATATAAAAAATATCATGTCTTCGGTGGTGCTGATAACGGTTATTTCAGCGATAATCATTGGGTTGTTTATTTTCGGGTCAAGGTTTTTATAATGAATTTTGATAAAAATTTAAACTGAGTTAATTTTGTGTTCAAAATTGTTTATAAAAACTTTGAACTTCTATATAATTGAATATGAAACTAGTTTCTAAATCTATGCCAGAAGAATTGATTGCCGGTTTGGACATCGGATCGTCCCAAATCAGGATCGTGATCGGACAATTTTCCCGAAATCAGGAGACTCAGCAGCTGAATATTATTGGAGTGGTTGAGGTCCCGTCTCAGGGAGTGAGCAAGGGATCGGTGGTCAGTATTGAAGATACGGTTTCCAGTATTTCAACGGCGCTTGAAAAAGCGGAAAGAATGGTGGGTCTTCCCATTGAGAATGTTTGGATCAGCATTGGCGGCGTGCATATCAATTCACAAGAAAGCAACGGTGTGATTGCCATTCCGCGAACCAGCGGAGAGATTCAGGAGGAAGATATCGAACGGGTAATTGACGCGGCCAAATCAGTTGCGGCGCCGGTTAATTATGATGTACTCCATGTGATTCCAAAAACATTCACGGTTGATAATCAAAGCGGTGTAAAGGATCCGGTCGGCATGACAGGACTTAGGCTGGAAGTGACGACTCAAGTTGTCCGGGGATTAAGTTCTCATATTAAAAATTTGACCAAATGCGTTTACCGCACCGGTTTGGATATTAATGATATTGTTTTATCCTCACTGGCGGCGTCTGAGGTGGTTTTGAATGTCCGACAGAAGGAGCTCGGGGTGGCGCTGGTTGATATCGGGGCTTCAACGACCAATATTTTGGTGTTTGAAGAGGGTGATGTGATTCATACGGCGATTTTGCCGATCGGAGCCGACCATATAACAGCTGATTTGGCCATTGGCCTTCAATCGGCGGTGGAGGTGGCAGAGCGAGTCAAGTTGGAATACGGCCGAGCAACATATGATAAGATTGATAAAGGCGAAGAGATTAATTTGCGCGATTTGGGCGGTGATGATCAAGTTTTTTCCAAACAGTATATAACGGAAATCATCAACGCCAGAGTGGAAGAAATTTTTGAAAAAGTTGACGTTGAATTGCAAAAAATCAATCGCAGTGGTTTGCTGCCGGCCGGAATCGTGTTGATTGGCGGAGGCGCTAAATTGGCGGGAATTTTGGAAATCGCCAAGAAAAAAACCATGCTACCGGCGGCTGTAGGTGTGGTGCAAAATTTCAATACCGCGATTGATAAAGTTAATGATGTCGTGTTTGTTAATTCTCTCGGATTGGTGCTTTGGGGCTACCAGATGCTTGATCAGAAGGGTCGAAGCAAATTTAACCTCGGCGGTAAATTACAATCAGCCAAAGATGTGGTTGAGGGCGCGAAAAAGTGGTTTAAGTCGCTGCTGTCGTAACTATAACGGAAATAACTATAACTACAGACGCTTGGCGGGTTGGTTGGGTTTTACAAAAGTTTGGCTGGGAACGACGGAATTGATGAACGCGTGGTAGCAAAAGATTCGGAGACGGATGTAAACGTGATTTCGGAAGATAGATATTATTGATATGAAAATAATAAAATTAAAGTGTGTTTAATATAATTAAACAGGGGGGAACAGGAGGTTTAATTATTGATTTATTGTCTTATGCCAGAAATTAAACCAGAAATTGAAACTGTTGCCAAAATTAAAGTTGTCGGAGTCGGCGGCGGCGGTGGGTCAGCTGTAACTAGAATGATTGAAGCGGATGTTAAAGGGGTGGAGTTTGTTGCCATTAATACGGATTTGCAGGCGTTGCAGCATAATCCGGCCAGTCATAAAGTCCATATTGGACGAACCACTACTAGAGGTCTCGGCGCCGGCATGGATCCGGCTCTCGGACGCAAGTCGGCGGAGGAATCTCAGAATGAAATTCGAGAATTGTTAAAAGGAACAGATTTATTATTTATTACCTGCGGGCTTGGTGGGGGAACCGGTTCGGGCGCGTCACCGGTGGTGGCGGAGATAGCCAAGGAAATGGGCATTCTTACGATCGCGGTTGTGACTAAGCCGTTTTCGTTTGAGGGTGGTCCAAGACGCAGAATCGCGGAGGAAAGTCTGGAGAATTTGAGTCAAAAAGTTGATACTTTAATTACTATTCCGAATGATCGAATTTGGCAGCTGATTGATAAGAAAACGCCGCTGATTGACGCGTTTAAAGTGGTTGATGAAGTTTTGCGTCAAGGGGTTCAGGGAATTTCTGAATTAATTACTTTGCCGGGCTTGATCAATGTGGACTTTGCCGATGTCCGGGCAATTATGCGTTCGAGCGGCTCGGCCCTCATGGGTATGGGGATTGCGAGCGGTGATAATCGGGCGATTGAGGCGGCCAAGGCAGCCGTGTCGAGTCCGCTGCTCGAGATTTCAGTCGAGGGTGCAAAGGGAATTCTCTTTACCATCGCCGGCGGTGAAAGTCTGACCATGTATGAAGTCAGTGAAGCGGCCAAGGTGATTACCGAATCGGTTGACGCGGACGCCAAGATTATTTTTGGCGCGGTTCATAATGAAAAATTAAAGGATGAAATAAAAATTACGGTGGTGGCAACCGGGTTTGACGAGAAAGTGGCTAAGGAAAATATTTTGAAGGTAAAGCATGAGCCGATAAATTATTTTCAGGCCAAGTCGGTGCCAGTAAAAGAAGAAAAAGAAGCGGTAGTAGAACCGGATGCGGCCAGCCGGACAGTGAGTAATTTTATGACCAAGCCGATGAATTCGGCAGCCGCTTACCATCAAGCACAGGAAGATGCGCGGGTTGAAACTCCACGAAGGGTGGTTGATGACACCGCCAATGATGATGAATTAGATATTCCCGCGTTTATTAGAAAGAAAATGATGTAGGGTATAACCAGAACTACAGAAGTGTGACGGGTGGGTTGGTTATAACCATAACCACTAATGTGTGGCAAATAAAGTTAAAGATCAGCGGTTTGAGCCGCTGGTTTTTTGTAACATTGACAAAAGCAGCAGTATTTGATAAATATTATTAGAGGTTTAATCCCAAGAGGGAGGTTCGGTTTGAAGATCACAAAATCGAAATTGTATCTTGTTACCGGTTGTTCAGGGGCAGGGAAGACCACGTTGATTCGTGGTCTGAGCCAGCTTGGTATATCGGTGGTGGAAGAAGGGACAAGACAGATAATCGAAGCGATGATTCGAGATGACAGCGCAGATTTGCCGTGGAAAAACCGGCTGGCATTTCAGCGGATTATTGTCAGAAGAAGAGTAGATGATTTTTTGGCGGCGCCGAAGGATCAAATGTGCTTCATGGATCGCGGTTTGCCGGATGAAATTGCTTACTATCTAAAAGACGGTTTATCTCCGGATGAAAGTTGTTTGCAGGCCTGCGCTGATTATCGATACGCGGCTGAAGTTTTTTGCCTGCCGCCTTGGCGAGATATTTTTAATAATGATGAGGTGAGGCAAGAGACATTTGAAGACGCGGTCAGAGTTTATGATTATATCGTAGCGGTTTATGAATCACTTGGATATCGGTTGATTGAAGTGCCGCCTGTGTCAGTCGCGGACCGAGTGCGATTTGTGGTTGGATCGCTGCGTCATTAAAGTTCTTTAATGTGTAGATCACCATTTCTCCGGTATCTGAGCTCTGATCAGGGTTAAATAAACTCTGGCGGAAGCAGAATCAGAACCGAGAGACGAGGAGGTGGACATGAGTCTATGGTTGCTGCTGCACCCATCTATTGTTGAGAGTGAAAAAATTGTTCCGGAAGATAAAGAGCGGTTGAGGAATAGACGGGATATTAGAGTTGATGGTTTTAGGATTCTGAAGAGTGAGGCCGGAGATGGATTTCATGTGCCATTGACTGATTTTGATGTGAACATCCCCTTGTGGCTCCAGGCGCATTGTGCCGGGTTGTCTTTCAGGTGTGAGTTTACAGCCAGATATGAGCGGAGGCTGGGAATTTATCGACAGCTAAGTGCTGATGGATCTTTGATGATGCAGGCGGAATTGGATGTTGATTTGAGAGACTCAGATCGTTACGTTTTGATGATTTCAGGAGTAATTGTCGAGAAAAAAGCCAAATTGGACACGGAAGCAATGAGAACAATGTATTACGCTATTCGCGGCGGGAGAATTGTGCCGTTTGAGGATTGGTCAAACCCGCAGATCGAACCGTCCAAGGAGTAATTTGAAACAGGGTTAAAGACTCTGTTTTTTTTGTCTTGACTGGGTGATAATTTGATGATAATCTAAGCAAGATGTTTACCCCCGGAGGAGGCGGACATGGAGCAAGACTATTCAGGGATTCTATTGACAGATCTTGATGGCACATGGAAACGCAATTCTGTATTTTTGGACCTCGTACATGAAATGGCCCGGGTTGGTTTGCTGTCGCAGGCAGCGTCTAAAGAAATAGAGGTGCATAGAGAAAAATGGGAAGCTCGGGATGGCGGATTTGATTCGTATTTGATGAAGGCGGTGGAAATATTTGAAGCCAATTTGGCCGGTGTGCCGGTAGGGGCTTTTGATGTTATTGTGGCTGGTGTGCTGAAGCGAACGCGGAATAATGTTTATCGGTTTCCAAGAGCTTTGGTGCAGCAGAAGCTTGATGAGGGTTGGCTGGTGTGTTGTATCAGCGCTTCACCTGACAACGCGGTCAAGGCTTTTGCCAAGTCATGGAATATTCATGAGGCCTACGGGACTGAAATGTATCAGCAAAATGGAGTGTATACGGGTGAACGTTTAGTTCTAGATCGTGAAGAAAAAGTAAAGGTGATTCACCGCTTGTTGAGCCGGTTTCCTAATATACCGAGAAGGAATATTTGGGCTTGCGGCGATACTCTCAGCGACATGCCAATGTTGTTTATGCCGGAAGTTGGACGAGCAATTTGTGTCAATCCTTCAAGTGAATTGATGGATTCGGTGTTGAATCAGCCATATGAAGTTGCGGCTAAAACTTGGTTTGTGGTTGAGCGCAAAGATGTAATTCTCGAATGGATGAGTTGTTTCCCCGGAGATACTCATCGGGCTTATCGTATCGTGGCGGAAAATGTGCCGTTGATCGATGGCGAGCGTCAGCTGTCTGAGCCCGGTTTGGTCCAAAAGTTCAAGGTGGAAATGATTTTTGATATGAGCAATGGCAGAACCAGAAACAAAACACTACTTGGTTGAATAAAGAGGTTAATAAGCCTCTTGTTTTTTTTTGGCTGACGGATGGTTGAGGGTTGGGGTAAATCTTGAAATCGGGTGGAGGCTGCCACCCGCCAAAGGCGGGCGGGCGGCGTTACTGCGTTGAGCTAAATCTTGAAACCGGTTGGAGGCTGCCGCGTCGTTATTGCATACTCCTCGCAGCAAAGAAATGGATTTTGGTGTGTGGATAAGTGGGCTGAAAGGCGGCCGGAATATTTCCCGACGCCTCATTTTTTTTTAGTTTCAGGTGAATATCCGGTTGCGGTGATAATGTTTGGCGGTCGCAAGATATGGTGGTATAATTAACCTAGTAACTACCATATGTGGTTGTGGGGAAATGTCCGTTTCAACGCTAACCTGTTAGGTGGTTAATTTTTTTCTGAATAAAAAGCTCTTATTATGAAGTGTCCGGTCTGTTACAACGAAGACACCAAGGTGCTTGATTCTCGCGTGGCGGCTGATGGTTTGGCGATTCGGCGGCGGCGGGAGTGCAGCAAGTGTAACTTTCGATTTTCCACTTATGAAGAAGTGGAATTGCTTGATGTCACGGTGATTAAACGCGATGGGAGCCGCGAGGCCTACGCGCGGGAAAAAATGGAGAAGGGACTAAAGCGGGCGCTTGAGAAAAGAGATGTTGATGTCGATAAGGTTAAAAGACTGGTGAATAATATTGAAAGGGATATTCAAGTCTTTATCAAAAATAAAAAAGAAGGCTCGATTATTTCGAGCCAAGAAATCGGCGAGATTGTGATGGATAATTTAAAGCAGGTTGATAAGGTGGCGTATATCCGGTTCGCGTCGGTTTACAAATCATTTGCCGATGCTGAGGAATTTGAAGCGGAGATAAAAAAATTGACGAAGAAGAAATAAGTTTTACAAACGTTTAATAAAAAGGGCAAAGCTTTTACAAAAGTATGACTTAGTAACTGTAACGGCGGAAGTTTTGCGGGTGGGTCGAGAAATTTTTGTAAAAAGATAAAATAGTAATTAAATTTATATAAATATATTATGTACGCAGGCAACAAGATTATCCAAATTCGCAAGCGTGACGGCCGGATTGTTGATTTTGATCAAGCGAAAATTCAAACTGCGGTTTTCAAGGCGCTTCAAGCCACCAAATCGGGTGGACAGGAAGAGGCTGACCTTTTGACCGAGAAGGTGATGAACAATTTGAATGAAAAATTTCATGAGCGCACCATTCCGGCGGTTGAGGAAATTCAAGATATGGTTGAAAACGTTTTGATTGAAGATCATCATATCAAAGCAGCTAAAGCGTATATTATTTATCGTGATCAGCACGCGAAAATGAGAGACCTTGACGCCATGATTAATTCGGATCAGCTCATGGATGATTATTTGAAGTTAAACGATTGGCGAGTCAAGGAAAATTCCAACATGGATTATTCGCTGCAAGGATTGAATAATTATGTGGCGTCAACCATCAGCTCTCATTATTGGCTCAACAAGATTTATCCGCCAAATATCAAAGAGGCGCATGTTAACGGCGACTTTCATATTCATGATTTGCAGCTCTTGGCGCCTTATTGCTGCGGCTGGGATTTCAAGGATTTACTGATGCGGGGATTTGGCGGGGTTCGCGGCAAGGTTCAGAGCAAACCACCAAAGCATTTTTCAACGGCCCTCAGTCAGCTGGTTAATTTCTTTTATACGCTTCAAGGTGAGGCGGCCGGGGCTCAGGCGGTATCGAGTTTTGATACGCTGGCGGCGCCGTTTATCCGCTATGACGGGTTGGATTATGAACAGACGAAACAGCAGATTCAGATGTTTTTGTATAACATTAATGTGCCGACCCGAGTCGGTTTCCAAACGCCGTTCACTAACGTTACCATGGATTTATTTGTGCCCAAGAGTTTGGCAGGCGAGTCAGTGATTATCGGCGGACAGCCGATGAAGGAAAAATATGGCGAGTTTCAAAAGGAAATGGACATGTTTAATCAAGCGTTCATTGAAGTCATGATTGAGGGTGACAAGAGCGGCCGCGTGCTTAGCTGGCCGATTCCGACCTATAATGTGACTGCTGATTGGGACTGGGATAATTTGATCATCGATAAAATCATGGAGATGACGGCCAAATACGGCATTCCTTATTTTTCCAATTTTATCAACAGCGATATGAGTCCTGACGACGCGCGCAGTATGTGCTGCCGCCTCAGGCTTGATAATCGAGAACTCAGGAAGCGCGGCGGCGGTTTGTTCGGGGCCAATCCATTAACCGGTTCAATCGGCGTGGTGACTTTGAATCTGCCCCGAGCGGCGTTTTTGGCCAAAGATAAAGAGGAATATTTTGAAAAAATTTCGGATTTAATGGATTTGGCGCGGCAAAGTCTGGACATTAAACGTAAAGTGCTGGAAGAGTTTACAGACAATGGGCTTTATCCTTATTCCAAACATTATCTGGATAATATTAAATTGCGGTTCAATGAATACTGGAAAAATCATTTCAACACCATTGGCTTAAATGGGATGAATGAAGCGGCGCTGAATTTGCTCGGACAGGATATCACAACGGTTGAGGGGCATAAGTTTGCCAGACAGACTCTCGATTTTATGCGCGAGCGTCTGATGGATTATCAGAATGAATCAAATCAACTGTTTAACCTCGAGGCCACTCCGGCCGAGGGTACGGCGTATCGGTTTGCGCGGCTCGATAAAAAGCAGTTTCCGGATATTATCGTGGCCAATGAAAAGGCGGTTCAGGAAGCGGGCGCGGATCCTTATTATACCAATTCATCACAACTGCCGGTCGGGTACACCGATGATATATTCGAAGCCTTGAAGCTGCAGGATGACCTACAGACGAGATATACAGGCGGAACGGTGCTTCATGGGTTTTTGGGCGAAAAAATGCCATCAGCCGAGAGTACCAAAGGGTTGGTGCGCAAAATCGCGGAAAATTTTCGGTTGCCGTATTTTACCATCACACCGACGTTCAGCGTCTGTCCGCTCCATGGTTATTTGTCAGGGGAACATGAATATTGTCCCAAATGTGATGAGGAAATGGGCTACGCTGAACACGCGGATGAAATTCTGAATAAGACGGTTTAGTGTGGATAAATCAGGTGGTTTTCAAGTGGAAAAAAAAGTTATAAAATAATAGTGCTTAATCATAATCCCGCTCAACAAGTATGGGTTGTCGGTCGGGGGAAATAAAAACAAAAAGTTATGCCCGCAGAAAAACTTCAACGACAAAAATGCGAGATTTATTCCCGAGTAGTCGGCTATTTGAGTCCGATTCACCGCTGGAACAAAGGGAAACAGGCTGAGTTCGGCGATCGCAAGGAATATGATCGGATGTTGTCTGTGGGAAAGGAAAGTTAAGAAACAGATAATTTTATTGACATAAAAATATCCCTCGGCTGAAGGTCGGGGGATTTGTGTCTTGATGAGGGGATAGCGTATAGCGTTTAGTAAAAATCACTATACCCTAAACGCTAAACCCTAAACGCTGTATATCTATGCTTATAGGCGGGTTGCAAAAAATGACGTTGTTGGATTATCCGGGGCAGGTGGCGGCCACGATTTTTACGCTTGGGTGCAATTTCCGCTGTCATTTTTGCCATAATCCGGGGCTGGTATTACCGGAAAAATTTGAACCGAATCTGCGAACGGACAAAGACGTTTTAGATTTTTTGCGGGCGAGAAAAAAATTGCTTGACGCGGTGTGCATAACCGGCGGTGAGCCAACGCTGCAAAAAGATTTGGCCGAGTTCTGCGCGGCGGTAAAAGATTTGGGCTACAAGATTAAATTGGATACAAATGGGTTTAGGCCGAGTATCATTCAAAAGTTAATCAACAGGCGGTTGATTGATTATGTGGCTATGGACATCAAAGCTCCGTGGGCCAAATATGAACGCGTGGTTGGGGTCAAGGTGGATTTGGATAAACTGAGGCAAAGTGTTAAAATAATAATGGATAGTAAATTACCCCACGAGTTTCGGTCAACGGTTTTGCCCGGACTGCATACGCCCGAAGACGTGGTGAAAATGGCCAGACAAGTAAAGGGTGCGGACGCTTTTTATATTCAACGGTTCAAGCCGGCGCCGGAATTGGTGGATCAAAATTTTATACAAGAAAAAAGATTTTTATTGAAAGATCTTGAAATAATAAGGGAAGAGGTGAAAGACTGGTTTGGTATCTGTAAGTTAAGGTGACTTAAAAATTAATCATGAGATTCTCACCCCCCATATTTTGGGGTGCTGATGTGTGAATTTTATGGGGGGGGCGTTATGGAAGGCAATGATCACAAGCGATTGGAAATGCTTTTGGAGCGGAATTTGGATTACGCTAAAAAAACATACGAGAGCGCGGAAAAAATCAGGAAGTATATTCTGTGGCTTAAAATAATCAATATATTGAAACTGGTTTTGATCGCCCTGCCGATTATTTTGATGTTGGTATTTTTGCCGCCGTTTTTGAAAAAGAGCTATGAAACTTATGACAAGCTATTTCAGGAGCTTGATGGTATGAAGAGCGGCACCACGACGCAAATCGATTCGGATTTGATTAAAAATTTATTGAAATAAACTAAAATATGAATGAGATTCCAGAGGCAAATTTATCCTTAGATGATCAACGGAAAGAAGACTTCAACCAAAAATTGAGCCGGTTTTATATGTTAGCGGCGGTAATTGAAACAATAGTATTGATAATTTTCGGCGCGGCTGCTTATTTTTGGTATCACAAACCAATAGTTGAGACTCAGCAGGCGCAAATCGCTCAGTTGATGGTAGACTTGGATCAATGGAAATCAGGTCAAATAGTTCCACCACCAGCAGCGGGAATCGAGGAGTTTGATGAAGATTGTTTCGGCCGACCGGATGGGGCGGTGTGCGGCTTTGATCAGGTACTGAGCAAGCAACTGGTTTGTCTGGCTGGTGAGTGTAAAACTCGGACAACTGAATCCAATGAGCCGGTGACGCTGGATCAAGCTCCGGATAATAACGTGGTTGATTCGCAAATTTCATATATTAATAATCAATATGCTTTTTCTTTCTCTTTTCCGGAATCTTGGGCTGGTTATACTGTGGCCAACCGGTTGAATTCAAATCATGACGGTGCGTTTCCTCTCGCGACATATGTTTTCGGCTTTTCAGCCCAGCCTGATTTGTTTACGCTCAAAGTGTGGACCGAGTCTGAGTGGCAGGAATATATCGCGGCGGAACCGGAGCGGGCGCAGTGGATTAAAATCGGCGAAAATCAGGAGCGAGGAATGATTTATTCTTTTGAATCAGCTCAGTACGCGGCCAATAGAGAAATGAGTGATCGATTCAGTGAACTTGGGGCGGTTCGGTCATCGTTTATGGCCGGTCAACCTTAGACATTAGACATTTTGATAAAACCAGTCAGCGATAGATTGGTTTTTTTATAAAGAAATAAGCTATGTCGGATTTTCAAAAACAAGTTTTGGATATGGTGAAAGAAATTCCGGCCGGCCGCGTATTAACCTATAGCCGGATCGCGGAAAAAATTGGCCGCCCGGCAGCGGCTAGAGCCGTGGGCAACGCGTTGAATAAAAATCAGGCGGATTTTTTGTCTCAGTCTTTCGTTAAAATTCCGTGTCATCGAGTGGTTCGTGCTGATGGTTCGATCGGCGGGTTTCGGCACAGCCAAAAGCATAAAATCGCTTTATTGGAGCTGGAGGGAGTCAAAGTGGTAAACAACAGGATTGATTTGAGGCAATATGGAGGTGAAATTTAGAAATAAAAAGACTAAAAGACTCGCGCGGTGATATTTTACAATGTAATAAAATTTGGTAAATTGATTTTTGGAGAAACACCAAAATTTAAAATTGATTATTATAAATAAATTAAAAATAAACATATATGGCAGAAAAATTTACTCGAGAATTTTTGATTGTCACGGTGATCGTCAGTTTAATCGTCGGCGGCTCGGCCGGCGTGTTGGGCGGGTTATTTTTGACTCCGGCCATCAAAAGTTTGCCGCTGGCCGGTAAGTTTTTTTCCGATTATGAAAGAGCGATGATTGAAAATAAAACAGTGGTCTCGGTGGAGGAAGAGTCGGCCACCATCTCGGCGGTCGCCAAGGTTTCGCCGTCAGTGGTCAGTATTATTGTCAGTAAAGAGTTGACCGAAGGGCTGATTGATCCTTTTAATCCGTTCGGACCACAATTGAACCCCGAGTCGGGCGAGTCGCAACGAGTCGGCGGCGGTACGGGATTTATTGTTAGTGCTGATGGTTTAATTTTAACTAATAAACATGTGGTGTCGGATGAAGCGGCGGAGTATTCGGTGGTTATGGCGGATGGACGAGAATTTGAGGCCAAAATTTTGGCTCGAGATTTTAATAATGATTTGGCGATAATCAAGATTGAAGCGGTGGATCTGCCGGTGGTCAATTTGGGTGATTCGGACGCGCTTGAGCTCGGTCAAACCGTGATTGCTATCGGTTATACTCTAGGTGAATATCAAAATACGGTGACAAAAGGCATCATCAGCGGGATCGACAGGCGGGTGGTGGCCGGATCAAATTTTCAGGCGGATATAATTGATGAAGCGCTGCAAACTGACGCCGCGATCAATCCGGGTAATTCCGGCGGGCCGCTGATAAATCTGAGCGGGGAGGTGGTGGGGATAAATACCGCTGTTAACCGCGAGGGTGAATCAATCGGTTTTGCCATTCCAATCAATGTGGCCAAACAAGTGGTCAATAGTGTCAAGGAATTTGGCGAGATTGTCCGGCCGTGGCTCGGGGTTCGGTATCAAAATGTCACGTCGGAGCTGGCCAAAGCCAACGAAATCTCGGTTGATTATGGCGCGTTGATTGTCGCCGGCCGAACAGACGCGGATTTAGCGGTGGCGCCGGGATCGCCGGCGGATAAGGCCGGGTTGGAAGCCAATGATATAATTTTAGAAATTAACGGCGTAAAGTTGGATAAAGTGACGCTGGCGACGGAAATTCAGAAGTATGGCGTCGATGACGAAATTGAACTCAAGGTGTGGCATGACGGTGAGGTGAAAGTCGTTAAGGTGAAATTGGAGAAGCGGGAGAGTTGAATGTGAATAATCCAGTTGATAAACGTGACTTTTACAAAAAGTGTTTGAAAATGGCGAGTCGTTTATGGGGGACATTTTTACAAAAATATATTTTTGGCGTGATAATAAAAAAACTGCTGAGTTAGCAGTTGCAAGAACGATGGCGTTTTTGATGCATGGCGTAGGAATAAAAACCAATAAGATACAGACCGCTCATACTAGACAGAGAACCAACAATAAATTTAATGAACATCATCGAAGATGATACAGGGTTGTTGGGGGCGAGGAATAAAACTACTCCGGCACTTAAAGCGATGATTCCCATGGCGATATGAAACGGTGAGTTGTCATGAAACCAGGAAACGAATCGGGCCATGAAGCTAAAGGCGACCAGCAAAGATCCCAAAATGATAAGAAGAAAAGCATAGTTAATGCCAAAAATTTTTTCCATATTCATGCTCCTTTCTTGGGGTGGTGGTTGTGGGATTCAATCATCGTAGCATTTTGTGGTAAAAGGTCAATTGTCTTAGTCAATTTTAGCTAAAATAAAGGGAAACCTTTATTTTTTATTTTGATTTTAGTATAATGGCAATAATGTGGCAACGTGAGTGAAAACGGTTTGGTTAAGTCGTTTTCACTAATGATGGTAACGCTAGGGGGTAAATTGTAAGTTAGGGCTATATTTTTATGAATGATTTGCAGCAAAAATTGGATAATTTGAATGAAAGACTCATCAGAGCATGGGCGGTGGTTGATATTCAGAAAAAACAGGAAAAAATGGATGCGCTTGAAGCAGAAATGAGCCTGCCGGGGTTTTGGGCTGATCAAGAAAAAGCGCGGCGAATCGGCTCTGCGGCCAGCGCCTTGAAACAAGAGATTCAGAAGTGGCAGAAATTTAAAAAAGAAATTGAAGACTTACAGGAAATGCTGGCGCTTGATTCAGCTGATGAGGCGGTTAATTTGCGCGAGGATTTTGAAGTTCAAATTGAAAAGTTGGAAAAGATGTTTTCACAGATGGAGCTGGAGTTGTTTTTGGCCGGAAAATACGATACAAAATCCGCGATCGTGACTATTCATGCCGGTACCGGCGGCACTGATGCGCAGGATTGGGCGGAGATGCTTTTGCGAATGTATTTACGGTTGGCGGAAAAGCAGGGTTGGAAGACGGAAATAATTAGCATTTCATCTGGTCAGGAAGCGGGGATCAAGAGTGTGCAGTTTGACGTGGAGGGCAGGTACGCTTACGGTTATCTCAAAGCCGAGGCCGGGGTGCATCGGCTGGTGCGAATATCGCCATTTGACGCGGAAAAGATGCGCCATACATCATTTGCCATGGTGGAGGTTTTGCCTTGGCTGGACGATGAGGTGACGGTGGAAATTAAACCGGACGAATTGCGAATCGACACGTTTCGGGCCGGCGGCCATGGCGGTCAGAGTGTGAATACGACGGATTCAGCGATTAGAATTACGCATCTGCCGACCGGTATAGTGGTTTCATGTCAAAATGAACGGTCGCAAATTCAAAATAAAGAAAAAGCGCTTCGCCATCTGCAGTCAAAGTTGCAGCAGTATTATGAAGCCGAGGTGGAAGAAGAAAGGCAAAAATTGCGAGGTGAATACACGGAGGCGGCTTGGGGTAATCAAACGCGATCGTATGTTTTGCATCCATATAAAATGGTCAAGGATCATCGAACGGGTGAGGAAACGGACAAGGTTGAATCAGTGCTTGATGGTGATTTGATGGCGTTTATCGAAGCGTATTTGAGAAGTCAGGTGAAAAAGTAAATTTGAAGTATTAGCTGTGTGACGGTTTGAAATTATTACGTACAAGTAATGCGGAATTAAAAAATCAATGAATAAAATCACGACAATCAGTTTGATCTCAGCGTTGGCGGTTTTGGTGGCGGCTGGAGTTTTGGCGTTGATTTTTTGGCTGCCAAATAAGGCGGTTTCGTTTGAAAAAGTGCGGCCGGAAGAGAAACTTGAATACGTGGATTTTGCTGATTGGCAAAAGTGGCAGCGAGAGCAAATCGCTTTGTTTCACAAAAAAGAGCAAGAAGAATTGACACTTTTCGTGGTTGGCGATATTATGATGAGCCGGACGGTGGAACAGAAGATGATTCAAAAAAATGATTTTATGTATTGTCTTGAACCGACGCGTAAACTGGTGCAGTCGGCGGATGTGGCGATTGGTAATCTCGAGAGTCCGATAATCGCCGGCGAGCCGGTGCCGACAGGATCTTTTTCCTTTCGCGCCGACCCGCGGTCGGCTGAGGCGTTGAAGATCGCCGGATTTGATATTTTGAGTCTGCCGAATAATCACATTGGTAATTTCGGTCAAGAGGGCTGGGCGAAAACATTTGAATATTTAAAGGCCAATGAGCTTGAGTATGTTGGGGCGGGGAAAAAGCTGGATGAGATGGTTAATCCGCTGATCAAAGAAGTAAAGGGGATTAAGATGGCTTTTTTGGCGTATGGTTATGGACCGGTGGAGTATCGGGCGACCGGGAAAAACGCGGGCATGGCCATTATGGATATGGAGCAATTGATTCAAGATATAAATGAAGCCAAAGAGCAGGGCGCGGATTTAATTATTGTTTCGATGCATGACGGCGTTGAGTACGTGAATGATCCGTCAGAGCATCAGCGGACATTTGCTCGCGCGGCAATTGACGCGGGCGCGGATTTGGTGCTCGGCCATCATCCTCACGTGGTGCAGAAAATGGAACTTTACAAAGAAAAATATATATTTTACAGTTTGGGCAATTTTGTCTTTGACCAAATGTGGAGTCAGGATACGCGTGAGGGGTTGGGGCTGATGATTCACATGAATAAAGAGGGCGTGACCGAAATTGAATATCATCCGGTGGTGATTGATGATTACTGCCAGCCGAATTTGGCTACGGGTGAAGCGGCGGAGGCGATTATTAGCAGGCTTAATTAATTTTTATGTCGATGGAAAATTTTCCGACAATGCCGGTGAAAAACCAAGTTCAACCGCCAACAGAGGAATTGAAGATGGGAAGTTTGGTTATTCGAGCCGGAAAAGTGATGAAGGTGGCGGGTTTTACCGCCAAAAAAGATGATCCCGGCCGGGCCGTAATTTTTGAGGCCGTTGATATTGATTGGGAGAAAAATATTCCTGAGGGATGGACGTATTTAAAGCACGGGACAAATTTGATTAGATGGCCGGAGGGGACAGATCCTTATGTTCAGGATAGGTTGGTAATAAACAGGGGCAATGGTCTTTCAGTGGTAACTAAGGAGGAGTATGAAGAGGATATCAAGCGCGGAAATTATAATACAACCAAGAGTTATCAATCAACAGTTAAACCGGAGGGAATGTCTGAGGCGGATTATAAAAAACGCAATCATGAATTTGAAATCAGGGTGCTGTTTTGGGGCAATGTCCATCATAATTCTAAATGGCGGTCTTTTAAAGGGATTTTAAGTCCTGAATTGCTGGAAAAAATCGCTAAATATTATTTTAAAAATATGCAGGGAGGTCGGCACCCTGTAATTCCAAGAGGGGAAAAGCTGGTTAAGGTTGGCGCCGTCAAAGAAAATGGCAAAGATGTGTTTTATTTTGTGCCTGAGGATTTGGAGCCTGAGTTGTTCACGGCGCTAAATTCAAAGTTTCAAATTTGAAATTCGAAAAGCTAATTTAAAAACAGGGAGTACAATCCTGAATGGCGTAATATCAATTTTCGATTTACTGTTTTACTTTTTATTTACTCACCAATTTATTAATCGTTCAAATCTCCTTATGCTTGATCCGCGAAAACTTATAACAAAATATAATGTTAAACCCAATCACGATGCCGGGCAGAATTTTTTGGTTGATCGGACAGCGCTGCGCCAGATTGTCGAGGCGGCGGATTTGACTGATCAAGATGAGGTGCTTGAAGTCGGCCCCGGACTTGGAGTTTTGACCGAGCAACTGGTGGCAAAGGCAAAGCTGGTCGTGGCGGTGGAGCTTGACCGGCAAATGATGTATGTTTTGAAAAAAGAATTTAGACAGACGGAGAATTTAATTCTGATCAACGATAGTATTTTGAAAGTGGCGCCGTCACGGATTGTTGATAATTTTGAGACCAAAGAATATAAAATCGTGGCCAATATCCCCTATAATATTACCGCTCATTTTTTGCGGCAGTTTTTGGAAACGGAATTTCGACCGCGTAAAATGGTGCTGCTGGTGCAAAAAGAAGTGGCGGAGCGCGTGACTGCTCGGGCGGGAAAAATGAGTCTGCTCGGTGTGTCGGCGCAGTTTTTTGCTGAGCCGAAAATTGTGGGTTTGGTGCCGGCGAAAAGTTTTTATCCGGTGCCGAGGGTGGATAGCGCGATTTTGGTTTTTGACGTGACCGGGCCGCGATTTGAGATTGATGAGAAAATATTTTTCCAAACTGTTCGGATCGGTTTTTCCGCCAAAAGAAAACAACTGAAAAATAATTTAGCCGCGGGTTTTCGACTGTCTGCAAATGAAGTTGAACAATTTTTACTGGCGGCCGGGTTGAAGTCGACTGTGAGAGCGCAGGAATTGGCGGTCGAGGATTGGGCGCGGCTGGCGGGTGTCATCAGTCAGGGCATGAAAGAAATGATTTAACCGTTGGTTTGGTCGTGGTGGTTTGTATCCCATACCTGAGGTGCGGCCTTAATGTTGGACAGGCGTTCAAGCAGTTTAAATAAATTTTCAGATTGGTTTTCCATTTAATGAGGTGTTTTTTGCGTGGTGTTGATATCACCAAATGGCGACGCTTGGAAATAAAAAAAACAAACTACAATAATCACAGCATGAATAAAAAAATTTTAAAAGTATCAGCGTTTTTACTTCTTGGGTATTATTTTTACCCTCAACCCGCCCAGGCCGTAATTCCACCTGATTTTATTTTCAATATTGGAACTCAAGTAGCTCAATTTTTTTCAATGGTTGCAATATTTTTTACTGCCATTTTTGGAACGTTGTTCCAATTTTTTAAGACAAGATATTATGCTTTTAAATATAAAAAAACAATTTTAAGTCTGACTATTCTCGCTATTATAGTAATATCTATTGTTTCGTCTTATTTTTACGCAATCTACAAGCAAAAAATCGAATATCAAAAATGGCTTGAAGAAAGTCAACTATACGCCGCAAGTCAAAATATCAATTATGATTCAGATAATGATGGATTAACTGATTTAGAAGAAAAAAACTTTGGCACTGATCTAAATAATCCGGATACGGATGGTGATGGATATTTGGACGGAGAGGAAGTAAAAAATGGATATAACCCAAATGGTCCAGGAAAACTTGGCGGCAGCGGGGTTAATGATGATGAAAATGACCAATTACATATTGGTGCTGAGAATAACAAAAATATTGACACCTCTGCTAAAAAATTTATCTCCAATATAAATTTAAATGATAGTTCGGCTAAGTTTATAAGCGAATACTACGGAAATATTGCCAATGGAAATTTAGAACAAGCCTATGAAAGGTCTAAAAAAACTGTTGGCTTTGACACTTTCAAAGGTTGGTATTTAAAAACCTCTAAAATAACGTTGGATAAATTGGTTCGGATTGATGAAAAAAAATCATCAATCGAATTAACTTTATATGAGGACGGAACATTCACGAGATATGGTGTTTTGATGACTTTAGCGTTACAAAGCGAGATACCGGTAAGAGTGGAAAAATCGGAAGTTAAAATTTTGGCTCAAGGGTTAATTGATAATCAAAATGTTTCCGTTGATGAAAGTAAAATTGCCCAAGAATATGATTTTTTTGCCAAAAATGAAAGTGCAAGCATGCTTGTTACAAATCAGGATTTTAAAAATATCACAGACAACCAGCAAAACGATTATATTGTTTTAGACGCCAGAGAAGATATTGAATACGAAAATGGTTATTTCCCCGGAAGTTTACATATGCGGTTTGCCGACATAAAAGCAGGCCGTTGGATTGAATTACCAAAAGATAAGTTTGTTTATGTAATTTGTTGGTCCGGGATACGAGGTGAAGAAGTGGCCGAATTTTTGAGAACCAAAAAAATTGTGTCGTCTTATTTGGAAGGTGGCGCTAACGGCTGGGTTGAATTTGGCGGCAAATGGGTTGGAGAAATCAAATTCGGGGAAAAATATACAGATTCAAAATATCAAATTCTATTTAGTACGGATGAGCTTAAAAAGAAAGTAGCAGAAGGTGTGGTCCTTGTTGATACGAGAGAGCCATATAGATCGCATATTGCTGGAAGTGTGAATATCCCGATAATGTATACTCCAACTATCAATCTTGAAAAAACATTTAGCCAAGTTCCAGCAAATAGTAAAGTCATTACAGTTTGCGACGGATACGTCAATTGTTTTGATGCTAAAATTACGGGAGTCGAATTGGAGCGGAGAGGGCACCAATTTTTAGGCAGATATAACACACCTTGGGAGTATGACAAATAATATTATTCAACTGCAAGAAATTGATCAAAATAAACAATTCTTAGGCAATAAAACGCTCAATCTAAAGAAGCTCGTAGATTGGGGTTTTAATGTCCCAAAATTTGTCGGAATACCTTCGTATGTTTTTAGTGAATTAAGCTCAAGCGATATTCTGAAAAAAGAAATAGCTAAAGAAGCGATCAGTATTTTACAATGTAAAAAATATACAGTGAGATCAAGCGCTTTGATTGAAGATAGCAAAAACAAATCATTTGCAGGACAATTTAAAACCAAGCTTAATCTATCCAGTGACGAATTGATTGGAGGAATAGACGAGGTCTTAAAGCAGGCGAATGATTATCTGCACGGTGAACTTGATAAATTCTCAATAATTGTTCAGGAATATATCGTCCCTGATATTTCCGGTGTTACTTTTACGAGAAATCCAAATGGCAGCAGAGAAATGATGATTGAATACGGGTTTTGCGAAGGAGAAAAAATAGTAAGCGGAGAAATAAAACCAGAAAAAATTAATTTTTACAGGAATGAAAAAGACGTCAAATTACCCAAACAATTTTTAATGAACCAAATAGTTGAAAAATTTAAGGATATTGAAAATAAAACTAAATTTCCGCAAGATATTGAATGGTGTATCAAAGATAATCAATTTTATCTGTTACAAACAAGGCCCATTACCACTATCACCAGTCAGCAATATGAGCAAGTAAATTTTTTAGAAAAACAATTGTCGGACAGTGAAAAGTATTTTTTTGAAAAAACAGAAGTTTCAGAAATCGCACCAAGACCGACAGAGTTCACCCGTTGTCTTTTGAAACGTGTTTATTCCCATGATGGACCGGTAAATGAAGTTTATAGTAAGTACGGCGTTAATTTTAAGGATACGGAATTTTTACACATTATAGGAAATGAGCTTTTTGTGGATAAAGAACGGGAAATTCAAAGTTTGCTTCCAGCTTTTAGCTATTTACAAAATAGAACGTTTTTTCCAAAATTCAGCAGCTATTCAAAAATTATCCCAACGATAAAAAATCTTTTTTTTCTGAATAAAATTCAAACCAATGGCTATGAGCAAATATTTTTTAATTTAAAAATAAAAATTGAGACGTCCAATCAAGAATATGATTTTCAAGTAGCGTTGAGAAATTTTTTAACGGATTATAAATTGATTTTTGAAACAAACCTTTTATCCGGTTTGGCGATAAAAAAACTAAATTACCTCCTTAAAAAAGAACCGATAAAGTTACCGGACATTTTTAATGAAAGTAGTCTGTTTGTTGACTGGGGTCATTATCCAGTAGTGTTAATGCAGAATTTAAAAGGTAATTCTTTGGAGATTTCCGATGAGTCAAACTTCTCAGCGACTGAAAAAATAGTAAGCCAAACAAGCGACAAGGTATCGCAATGGTGGGGAAAGATGTCCGCTTTCAAAAAGAAGATACTCCAAGACAAAATTAAGGAAGCTATAATTTATAATCGGTTAAGAGAATTGGGCCGATGGTTAACTATCAAGAACATAACCGCGATAAGGACTTTATTATTAAATTATGCAAAAGCTCAAGAGTTTAACGATGTACAGAATATTTATTTTGCAAATATCGATGAAATTCTTGGCAGTCTGATCGATGAAATAGTTTGCAAAAAAAGAAAAAATATTTATACCCAACACAATGAATATTGTCTGCCAAACTCAATTACTTCATCATTTATTCAAAAGAGGGTGGATATCTCTGGTGTTTCTGCGGGTGTGGCAACGGGTGTTTTACAAAATCGTTCATATCTCGATTCAGGAAAAACAGAGAATAAAAAGATTATTTTGTATACCGAAATATTATCACCTGCTTTAACAAAATATTTTGATAAAATTTCTGGGATTGTGTCAGAAAATGGAGGTTTATTATCGCATTTGGCAATCGTGGCTCGTGAAAAAAATATTCCAGTTATAGTTGGATATTCATTATCGAAAAGCGTTTTGAAATTAGGTGATTTTGTGCAAATTGATGGCAGTATAGGTAAAATAGAGAAAGTACAAACAGTTGTTTTGGGCTCGGGTAATTTTGATAAAGGTGGACAAACAACGCTTTAATTACTGTTTTTTTTCATCTGGAGGTTGCTTCGTTTGACAGCTGATGGGGCTGCCGCGCCTGCCTGCCGGTAGGCAGGGCGTTACTGCGTTTAGTTAAGTTTAGAAACCGGGTGGGGGCTGCCACGGCGTTGAGCTAAATCTTGAAACCGGGTGGAGGCTGCCGCAGCGTTATTGCATACGCCTCGCAGCAAAAGAAAGAGGTGATTTTTGATGAATTTTGGTATTAATATACGGCTTAAAATCGGCCGGTTTTTTTATTTAGAATATGTGAATAATTATCTTCGGCCGGAGCGTAATTTGTGGTATAATAAATCTGAACTAATTTACCTCCATGATGGAAGATCGTCCACAAGCAGTTGACGGGTCCTCTTTTGATGATAATCAAGAGGAATTTTTGGGTAATCATCATTCGCCGACCGCGCCGAAAGGCTTTGCTGATTTGTCAAAAAGACAAAAGGGGCTGGCCGGGCTTTTGGTTTTGCTTTTTATTATGATTGTGATTGTGATGGGGGCTAACGCCAAATCGTTTTTCTTGGTCCCAATTTCAAACCAAGATAATTCGGATGAGAATAAACAGTCGGTTGAGGAATTGTTTAAATCCGAGGAGCAGCGAGTAGCTGAAGATAAACAAAAAGACACTGATCAGGATGGGTTGAATGATTATGATGAATTAAATAAATGGAAAACCAGTCCTTATCTGGCTGATAGCGACAGCGATACGCTGACCGATAAGGCTGAGATTGACATGGGCACGGATCCAAACTGTCCGGAAGGCAAGGAGTGCGCGATTGAGAAACCGGCGGCGGAAAATGAAACGGAAACCGAATCAACGGCGGTTGGCGGAGTGCCAACGGCAGCGGAGATTCGGAGTATTTTGCTCGCTTCAGGTTTGTTTACGGCTGATGATTTGGCGGCGGTTAACGATGATGAGTTGGTAACCATGTATAAGCAGATGGCGGCGGAGGATCAGGCGCCGACAACGACCGGGCCGGAAAAAGAGTCACCGGCCAGCTATACGATTGATGAATTAAAACAAATTTTAAGACAAAATGGAGTGGACGAGGAAACTCTTAGTAAAGTAAGTGACGAAGAATTGCGCCAAATGTTTGAAGACGCTTGGACAGACGTGGAAAAAACACCATAAAAACAGAAATAAACTATCTACAAAATATGTATCAGACTCAGAGTCGTGACAAATATCAAAAGATTAAATGGTTGGGAATTATCATGCTGATGATAGGTCTGTTTTTGGGGTGGACTCGGTTGGTGTCAGCTCAGGCAGTGGTGAGCGATCCGGGCAACACGACAGCTGAGTTTGTCGGCCAGTCAAAAGACGCGGTGGCGCGGACGACGGATAAAATTGAGGATACGCTGGAAGAAAGAATCTATAAAGTTTTTGTCAAAAGCGCGGCTTTGTCGCTCAAGAATTTAGCCATCAGTCTAACTCAGGATTTATCTCAGCGGTCAATCGAATATTTGGAAACCGGCAGCTTTGGTCAAACGCCGGTGTGGGAAACTGATACTTGGACCGCTTATGTTGATAAAGTGGAGGAGGCGGTTTTGACCGATGTTTTGGCTGACCTCAGTATGTCCGGACCGTGGTCGGAATATTTTGATATCTGCGAACCAAATGTTGAATTGAAATTGCGAATTATCCGGTCGATTGAAGCCGGAGAAATGAGGGATCCGTTTGACCGCCGGGCGCAAAATCAGCGCTGTTCTTGGAATCAGGTCAAAGATAATTGGGAAGGTTTTGCCGATGAGCTGCAGGATCGATATGTTGATAATCCGGAAGTAGCATCGTTTCTGACGATTGATCAGGTGGTCAAGGGATTTGAACCGCAGCAGAGTCAGGTTGGAACATATATTTGGACTTATGATTTGCTAGAAACCGAGCATCAGGAGCAGGTTGAGGCGCAAAAAGAACAGCGGCGAGAAGGCGAAGGATCGCTTAAGCCGAAAACTGATGTCTTGGGCAACACGATTCAGAATCCACCGGGGACCACAAAAACGGTGGTGGAAGAAAATGTAAAACGAGCCGAGAAGGCGCAGTCGGAAGAAATTACGCAGGCGCTGGCAACGATTGAATCAATTCCAGAAGCGATTGGTACAACTTTGTTGAATTCATTCGTGTCACAACGGTTTGTGGAGGCATTGTTTAAAAGAATCAGCGAAGGGTATGTCTCAAGGTCCAGTTCATACAATCCGGCTCAAGGTGTTTATGATTATGTGGCCGGAGCGGAACGGGCGATTTCCAAAATACAGGAAGTCAGATTTTCAGTTTCGGAAAAAGAAGTGGATTTATTGAGTGAGTTTACAATTTGTGATTCGAGTATTCAGAGACAAATTAATCATTGCGTGATGTCTGATGATTTTGCCGACGCGGTCAGGAGCGCCGGCTATGGCCGGTCAATGTCGGTGCGTGAGGCGGTTGACGAGGGGTTTTTGAAGGGTAATCTGCCATTTATCAGTCACATTGATAATCGGAATTTAAATCCGGATTGTTATGAGAACGCCTATTGTTATTCCAACTTGATAAAATTACGCAAAGCGCGGATTATTCCGATTGGCTGGGAGTTGGCGGCTAAAATTGTCGGCGAGAGAAATCCTAATGGTGATGATCGCGTAACTTTGAATTTTCTCATGGATTGTTTTAATAGCACAGATCCGTCTTGTGTGAGTGCTGACTTTGATTATACCGGTTTGGTTGATCCGAATTGGGTTCTCAAATATCCCAAGACAAGATGCGATGCGATCGGTTACGGGCCGCTTTTGATCACGAGTGGCGCGGAGGATCGAGAGGAATACTGCGCAGATCTCAAAAGTTGTGTGGATGAAAATGAGGACGGCTCCTGCGATCACTATGCTTATTGCGCGGCGGAAAAGAATGTCTGGCAATTCGGGGGAGAGCAATGCCCCGGTTATTATGATTCTTGTTCGACGGTGACGAGAGATGACGGCAAACGGTTTAATTATTTATTGAATACGGTGGATTACGCTTCCTGCTCGGCTGATGATGTCGGGTGTTTGGGATATAGCAGCTGGCTGGTATCGGCTGACGGCGCGGATCGGGATTTTAGCAAAGAATATCCCAGTAGTTATTATAAGCCCGGATCAGCAATGGTTTATTTGAACCAAAATATTGAGTCGGAAACCTGCGCGGCCGGAGATGAGGGCTGCACTCGAGTTATTCACATGGATAATTCATATCGAGCCAATTTGGTGGCAAATGGCGGTTTTTCATACTATACAGGGAATCCGGATGACGGCACAGCTGATATTTTTGCCGGCTGGAATAATGGTCAAGCGGTTCATGAGGTGGCGATTGGTGATGGCATTGACGGTCCGGGAGCTCGTATGAGTGGGGGTGAATTGGCGCTCAGCCGCAGTATAATGATCGCGCCCAAAAAATATGTTAGATATTTCACCTATTCGATCACCACGAGAGCGACAGATAATGTGGCGGTGGTGCCGACATTTAAAAAGTTTGATTTTGCCGCCGAGTCCGTGGGTGGTGAGGTGGAGGTGACGAAAACCGCTACCACGTCGGGTTTGGATATGTTGAATGACTCCTATATTTATTATCAGGAGCAGAATGTCAGCGGCACGCGAAAAGAGACTCTGGTCATTGTTCGAGTGGCGCCCGGTGTCGGATATCTGGGGGTAAAAATTAGAGCGACCGGACAAGCAGTGGTTGATAATATTTTAATTGCCGAATCAGAAGGGCCGAATGACGCTCCGTATTATTATGATTATGGCCGAGTGGCATATGATTATCTCAAGGTGGCGCCCGATCATTACGCGTGTTATGACGCTGAAAATTCTTTTGATGAGAGTGGCGTTTCCGGCGAGGCGATAGCGACTCAATTTACGAAATGGTACACGCCGATAAAAACGGTTGATATAAATACGACAAATGACAATGCGGCTTGCGGCAAGTTTGCCACGCAATGTTCGGCTGAGGAGGTCGGTTGTCAAGAATATATTCCAACGGCCGGAGGCCCGGCGGTGACCGGAGTGGCCAGTTATGATGACGTTTGTCCGGCTCAATGCGCCGGTTACGAAGTTTTTTCGCAGGCGGAGAGCAGTCTGGCTGAGGCGGAATATCCGGTGTATTTTATTGCTGATTCAGCTGAGTCATGTTCAGCCAATGATGCCGGGTGTGAGGGGTTTACGAATTTGGATGAACTGGATCGAGGCGGCGAATCGGAAGAATTTTTCAAATCAATTCGAATGTGCTACAAAACCGCTGATCCGGCTAACGACAGCAGTTGCGGTTCATATGTTACTTGGATTGGTGACGATACATCCGGATATCAATTGCAAGTTTATCGGTTCCAGATGAATGGAGGATCACCAAAGGTGACTAATATGGCTCAGAATCAAACGGTTTGCAATGCGGCTAATTATAATCCTGTGACGTCCCCTGAATGCCGTGAATTTATCAGTGAGGGCGGTTCGGTATTCTATGAAATAATGGATAATTTGGTTTTGTGCTCTGATAATTGTTTTCCATACCGTAAGACTATTAAATATGAGGGCGCTACGGCCGCCACGCAGTGCACTGATCGGGGCGGCGCGGTTGTAGCCGGCGAGTGTGTGTTTATGGTGGAGCCGGATTTGAGTCGAAAATGTTCCGATGATGCGTCTGGCTGCCGTGAATTCCGTGGTGACAATGCCAATGACCAAGAGGTGATATTCTCCGATTCGTTTGATGGTGAAACGTATAATTGGACGGCTAATGGTGCTGTGACTTTTTCCACCGCCTCGATGATAAATGGTGGGAAATCATTGCAAGTTAATCAGGGTGCAAATAATGGAGTAACTTTGGATTTGCCAAATAGTTTGGCGGCCGACGAAGAATTTATTATTGATTTTTGGGCCAAAGCAGATCAAGCAACAGCCTCGGTTGAATTAATATTCGGTCAAGAAGGTTTTACGCATTCAACATCAAATGTGAATATCAATCAAGCGGCGGCGGGAGGGGTTGAGTTTTATCATTATACTTCTGATTTAATGCGTTTGGAAAATGTAGTTCAGTCTTTGTTTATTCGAACCTCTGGGGCAACGGTATATTTTGATTCGATTAATATTAAGCGACTGAATGATGTCAAATATTTAATTAAAAATTCTTGGAGCACGCCGGCAGTTTGCGACCAGACGATGGCCGGTCAATATCTGCCGCAGGCGCAAATTGGTTGTCGAGAATACGCCACCGGTACTGAAACACTTGAGTACTTGAAAGGATTTCGTAGTTTATGTCGGTTTGAGGCGGTTGGTTGTGAAGCGGTGATTGACACCCAAAATTCGACAACGCCTTTTGAGCTGGCGTTTAACGCGACGGAAATTGATGTGTGCGCTGAGGCGGTGGGGGCTGAAATTTTGGACCCGGACGATCAATGTCAACAGAATTTAGCGCCGGCATTATGTCCGTTGGGGGTATGTGCGGCGTCAAGCGGTATCACTCAAACTGAATATGACTCGTGCGCTGATGATTTGGCTATTCGGTTTTATGATTTATCGGGGAATTTAACTTCGTCTACTAATTTTCAAGATTTTCTTAATACTTTTGATAAAACAAATTTAACATTTTTAGGAAGGGTCCGCTTGGTGGCCTTGGCCAATACGTTTGGCATTGATTTGGGGACTTGGTCAGGATTGGATAACTTGGATCTTCCATTTCATTATGTTGACGATACGATGTTAAAACAGTGCCAATATGATGTGGCGACCAAGGGATACTGTCAAGCTTTGGGGCATGTTTATCAAGAGGGAAAGTGTTATAAAAATGGAGATCAATATACGATACCGGCGGATAATGTGATGTTTGTAGTGTTTGATGAAAAAAAGACGTGTCAGGAAAATACGCTTGGCTGTATGATGCTTGGCCGGCCAAAGTTGGATCAAAATTATAATGTGGCCAGCGTGAACGGCGATCCAGAATGGGATACTGCTTATTATGTGATTGATCCGAATCAGCTGGATAAATTCCTCTGCCGCGGTGGTGACAGCCGATGTCAATCTTATGAGGATGAGGGCGGCCAGACGTATTATTTCAAAGATCCCGGCGATCGGACTTGTGAGTACAAGGTGGTTGGCAACCCTGACGGATCAAAAATTGAAGGCTGGTATAAGACAGGAACCGATCAACCATGTGGAGTGACAATTGAAAGAGAAGGGATGTTTTTTGGCGGTATTCGAGCGACGAAAGATTATTATAATGACGGCGTTAAACATTTGATCCATTCAAACGATCCTGATTATTCTATCCCTTATCGAGACGCTGATGGAATTATAAAACAAGTTACCGGCTGGGTGGGTGAGTGCAAACCGAAAGCCAGCGGCTGCACCGCGTTTATTGATCCGATGGATGTGTCAGGCGGATCAGCGGTGGGCGAGGCGTATTATTATATCAATGATGAAAAATTATCAGGCTGCTCCGGTGTCAGCGAGAAAGAGGGCTGTTTGTTGTTCCTTGATACATCGATTAAAGATGAATCAGGTAATATTTCGGTCAGTTCCAGTGCCGGGATGACGTATAAAGCCAGTAATGATGATGGCGGTAAATTGAAGAATCCGCAGGCTGGCCTGCCGAATGTTCAGGCATTACTCGATCTCTTTTATGATGACGCGACGGTCTGCCACGGTTTAGTCAATCCGGAATGTCAGGCATATTTGAATCAAGAATGTTTTGTCTCGAGTAAGTCATTTAATGAGCAGTTTATGTGCGCGCTGGCGGCTTGGGCGACGGAAAAGACGATTGCCAACGGGTATCCATTAACCGCGGAGCACGAAGCAGCTCGAGCTAATGGTTGCGCTGATGAAGAATTTGTCGCTTGTTATACGCTCAAGAAAAGTCCGTTGTTCAACAACACCAATCGAATAATCAAGGTGGATCGAGATCGGGAGTGCGCTGAGTGGTATGACTGTAAGAGCGGTCAGTACACGTTTGATCCGGTACAAAATCGAGAGGTGTTTGTTTGTCAGGATTTAGGGCTCTGTGACCAGGTCGGTGAGGGTGAGACGGCCGGCGAGTGCAGCAACTTTGTCAGCGGAACGAGCGAGTCGTTGTTGGCTAATAATAATATCATGCGGTCAGGATATCAGTCTCGGGATAAAGGCTGGAATGCTTTTGATTACAGCGGTTATTCGGTGGCGGACAAGTATCCGATTCAGTATTATGATTCGTTTGATGTGGCTAGAGAATCCGATGACAAGGATTATCGGTTGGTGCATAAATATCGACCGGAAGCGGGAGGGGTGCCTTTTGACTGTGTCGTGGACACGGATTGTGGTGACGATGGTGACCTCTGCGCCGGCGGTGAGTGCGTTGAGCCGTTGGTGAATAATTTTGAGGATGATGACTGGGTTTCACCGACAGCTGATTGCCGCGCTTATCCTCAGGTTAATTCTCCATTTCCGAGCCTAACCAAAACGGCTGATGCGGCTAAGGGAGTGTTTGAAAACGCGACGGCGTGTACGTCTTTCTATTATGATAAAAACGGGGTAAAACAAACTCTTTATAATGACGACGAAGACTGTGCGTGTAATTACAAAAAAGTCACCTATGGAAATCGGGCGGTGGAAAAATATTTTGATATTTCCGTGTCAAGCTATCTGGATGGTTTTTGTCAGGATGATCAGAGTAAGGAGTGTGAATGTTCGGCGGCCGGGCCGGATGGCGTTAACATTAAAACTGCGACTTTTTGCAGCTCGCTGGATTGTGTTGTTGATGGTAGTCAGGATATGGGAATGTGCATGAGAAAAGATGTTGACCAAACGCAATACAAAGGCTGGCAGGGATATTGTATGGAATTCGATAATACGGTCTCGATAAACGGCTCGCAATCGGAAAAAGCCTGTTTGACTTGGTATCCTCTCGATACGATGAATGGTCTGCAGGATATGTATAATCAATTTAAAGATGCCGGCTATGAATTATTTACTCAAGGTGGCGAAGATGTCGGGCGGTTGTACTGCATAAATGCGGCCGGTCTTGGAAATTTAGGCGTGGCCGAGCCGGATGCTAATACTGTTACATACATGGTGACGTCTGATGAGATGACTTTTACAACCGGGTATTCCGGGTATGATGAGTATATGGAGTACTTCAGAGAGCCGGCAGCTGATATCCCGGTAATACATGAGAGTCAGGTCGCGGGGATTGCGATTGAATGTACCGGTGGTCAGGCAGGTGATTGGTGTGAGTCGGTAGCGGATTGGAATGGTGAGAGCGATCCCGGTGATGGTTTTGAAAATAAAAATAAGTTTGTTCCACCAGCGTTGTATGACACGATCAGTTCTTTTGTTCCGGAATCTTTAATTATTCCTAGGCAGCTGTCGTCACAATGGCAAGGTTTGGCCACTTGCAACGGAACTAAATGTTTGGCCAGCGGACAGCCACTCGATGCTGATTATGGCGTCAGCGGATGGACATATTGGCAAGCGGTCTGGGAGCAGACTCCGAGCACCAGCTTTAACTGGGGGCCGGGAACTGAGGTTGAAAAAGGCGTGAGTGAAAAAAATTATATGTTTGCCGGCAAGGGATACTTCCCATATGCTGGAGGAACTTATAATATTCTTACAGGAACTCAATTAACCACCTCGCAGACAACCGGAAGTATGTCATATCATCCGACACATGGATTTTATGTCGCTCCGGCAAATTTGAATCCGGGAGGGTTTACGGAAAAAGAATGTGTCACAACCGATGACGGGGACCACGTTTGTCAGGGGCAGGGTGGAGGTGTCTGTGTCCCGGTTGGGAATAAATATTATTGTTCAAATAGAAGTTGTACAGAAGACAACGAACAAACAGTGTGTAACTTTAATAGCGGTTGGGGTTGTCAGGTTGATGGTGAAGATGCGGATTTGAATGGCTGGTGCGTTTCCGGCGCCGGAAATGCTCCGGTCGGCAGGACTTTGGGTGGATATTGCAACCAAGGGACAGATGACAATTATTTTGGTATTAGAGTGGTGTTCGATGAGAATGGTATCTACAAAGGGGTTTGGGTGGGGCTCTGTGATGAGAGTTCTAATTATGGTTATCAGACATTAAGAGTACATTTCTTGTTGAACGAATATTGCGCCGAGGTGGTGTCGGTGGCTGAAAATGTCGCCGGGAATTTGGATAACAAAGCGAGGACGAATCGGTTGTATCATTATTCTTTGAACCCTGATTGGACCGGAGAAAAATTAAATCTACTTACAGCTCCACATGGGGCATTCAGTATTGTGTTTAACTCGGTAAATTCTCCGATGGGAAGCGCTTTTGGCTCTGCGGAGGATGTGGAATCACACGCGCCGATTTTAGTGGCAGCGGGTGAATCCAATCGTCAGGGAGGCAGTCCGTTCTCGGATATGGGCGGGGAAGTAAATGGCGGTACGATTTGGGGTTGTCCGAATGGCCAGTGTTCGCATGTTCAAGATGGTTTTTATGGGTATTCAACCACAAGCGCAACCAGTCCCATAACCTATTCCAAACTGGAAGATATATTCGCGGCGGTTTACTCCGGCTGGCGGGTGGATGATAATTATATTTATGATAAAGAAAGCAGATATGAGCGCGACAGATCAGCTGATTTGGTGAGTTTCCCGCCGGTGGTGGCCGGAGTGGTGCTGCCTGCGCCGGAAAAAATCGAAAGCGATCCGGTGACTGGCAAACCGATTTATTTGGCTGTACCGAAGACCGTATCGATCAATGGCCGGGCGTCTGATGACCTCGTGCTTTTTGGCGGCGAGTCAACAACCTTGATGCAGTTTTTCGCATGGGCTGATGATGATCAGATGCCGATTCGCAAAGTGACGGTGGATTGGAGAGATGGCGAGGGGGCTCTGCCGGCTCCGGAGGGGCATTACAAAAATCATAAGCCGCTGTGTCAATTGAAAGAGTCGCCAATCGCGTTGGGGCTCTGTCAGACGCTGGCGGGTGAAAAAATTGAGGGCTATGCTTGTTTGAGCGCCAATGACTGCTACGGCAATTTGACCTGCAACGCCATACCCGACCCAAACTCGGTTCAGCTGCGATTTGGCGATTCCCCGACCGCTTGCGTTGAGCAGGAGTTCTTCAAATATGAAACTGTGTTGACGTGTGAAGGTCCGACTGATCCGAACTTGAAAGGCGGCGGCAACGCGACGGCCAATCTCTGTGCCGGTGAGCGCGACAGCGACTGCTGGAACGCCGCCGAGCAGGCCTGTCAGTTTGTCCCGCGCGTCCAAGTCAAAGATAATTGGGGGTGGTGTAATGCTGATCCGTCATCGACCGTTGATGGTTGTCGAGGTTTTGGAAATGGGTTTGCGGGGTGTTATGACGTTGGTGAAAGGGGTTTTGATGCATGTTCTACAAATAGCGTATCTGGCATTGATCCGTGGACATATTTTGATGGGAGGATATTGTTGAAGCCGTGAGAAATCCTCCCTCGGTCCCTCCTTATTCTAAGGAGGGAAGATTGGGAACTTAGTGACGTTGGGTGTGATCCCTCGTTCATTCCCCCTTTTTCAAAGGGGGATATAGGGGGATTTGCCCCGCGCATATGAAAGAATATAATATAGAGTTAAAATATCGCGCGCGGGAACTGCGGCGTGAAATGACCGGTACCGAGAGACTGTTGTGGTCAAAAATTAGACGCAAACAGCTGAATGGTTTCCACTTTTATCGCCAAAAAATTTTAGGTAACTATATCGTAGATTTTTATTGTCCCGCGGCTAGTTTAGTAATCGAAGTTGACGGCAGCCAGCACTTTGAACCGGAGAATCAGTTTTATGACGAGGAGCGCACAGCCTATTTGGAAACACTGGGGCTGCGGGTAATAAGGTTTACCAATCGTGATGTATTGACTAATATCGAAGGGGTTGTATTGGAAATAATGAAATATTTATAACAAAAAAGCGGCTCTATGCTGCTTTTTTGAATATTTAGATTATTCGCACGACAAAAAAACCGCGATGGTTTGATCGCGGCAGAAGAAAAAGTTCGCTACTCGTTGACATCAGATTCGTAGACGAAATTGTCGCATCCGAGATCACCACAGAAGTCGGTTTGCAGCACCACTTCTGGTTGGGCTGACTTGCTGTAGGTGATTTGGCCGGTGAGAGTCCCGCCGAAACAGAAGGTAGTGTCCACCTCACACATGGACAATGCCAAGCTTTCGTCTATACAAGCCACATCTACTGCACCAGCCAGTCCCTGGATGAAGAATCGGGAAAAGCCCTCACACTGGATTACAGCCTCGTCAAAGTCAGTGACATGATAGAATTCCAACGTGATGGTTTCCGGGTTGGTGTTCGGCTGAGTCTGCGTCAGCTCGAGACCATCGAGAGCCTCGACCGCCTCGGCGAAGTCGGCCGAGACGCACTCGGTCACGCCATCGCGTTCGAGCTCGACGAGATCGCCCTCGCAGGTCGGCGGATCCGGCACGTCGGTCGGGTCCGGCGAGTCGGGCTTGTTGCCGGAGTCGTCGGGCGGAGAGCCGGTGTCGTCCGGCGGATTGCCGGTGTCGCTGCCGGACTGGATGTCCGGGTTCGGGTTGGTGTCGCCGCCGCCGGCTTCACAGCCGAAGGCGAAGAGCAGGAGAGCGAGAGTAACGAAAATGGAAAGGAACGAGTGGCGCGTGGTCATGAGGTCCTCCGGTTTCTCCCGCCGTTGGCGGGTGTGTGTGTGCTGATTCACGCCTTACCTTTACACCTACAGCTTATCATATAAAGGGAAAAAAGTCAAGCAATAGTCGGTGGATATAAGAAAGCAAGAGGGACTGTGGATAACAATCTTGTATAATATTAAGGGGAAAATAGGGTAAAATTTGATGAAAATGGGGATTGGCGGCTAGAAGAAATCCCCCTCAGTCCCCCTTAATAATTAAGGGGGAAGGTTGGTAGCTTCGCGGCGGGGTTGTTTTGGCTTTGCGATGAAGCACACATCCCCCTTGATGTTTCAAGGGGGAACCCAAGGGGGATTAGACATTAACTATCATGAATTATTATAATCAGAAACTCAAACCGTTCGCGCGTGAACTTCAGAAAGGGATGACTTTGCCGGAGAAAAAATTGTGGTTGAGAATTAGAAGAAAACAAATCAACAAGTTGCAATTTTATCGACAAAAGGTTTTGGGTGTTACATCGTTGATTTCTATTGCCCGGCCGCGAAGCTGGTGATCGAAGTCGACGGCGGGCATCATTTTCTGCCGGAAAATATATTTTACGATCAGGAATGGACGAATTATTTGGAAAGTCTCGGCTTGCGGGTCATCAGATTTACCAACAGAGAGGTCATGGCCAATCTTGCCGGTGTAATTGAAATGTTAAGTGAGGTAATAAAAAACAGGGGCTGATTGTCCCTGTTTGTTTATTCTAATTGGTTTTTATAATTTTGATTGTATGATCGAGAAATTTTTGGAATTTCATTGTTGGTTTGTATGCCCCAAAAACTTTTTGTCTTATTTTTTGATGTTCCGAATAACCTTTGTCAAGCGCGGGGATAATTTTTTGAAAGCGAGAGGTGTTTAATATTACGGTGAGCGATTCCTTTAATATATGAAATTGTTTTTCATTTATTTTCATTTTGTGGCAATAATCTCCGTAGTGATGGATAAATTGGAGATGCAGTAATTCGTGCGCGATATTGGTGATTTGGGATGGCAGGCTGGCCTTGATAGAAACCATGAACCAGTTGTGGGCAGGGTCGTAGGGGCATGAGTGGTAGGTTGTGAGCGCGGACGTATATTTTGTGGTGGTGTTGGGCTTTTCAAGAGTTTTTTCAAGGGCTTGGATTATGTTACTTCCCAAAAAATTCCAGGTTTTTTGTAACGTCACTATATTTTGTTCTAGCAGGAATTGGAGACTTTTTGACAAGGTCGGGATGTGTTGTTCGTGGTGTCGTGTCCAATTTTTAACATCATCAGCGCGATTGTAGTAGAAATTTATTTTTGACATATTGACGAACTTTATTTGGTATGATTAGATTGAATTATTATTTCACAAGGAATGGGTGGGGTATGAGAGAAGCACATGTTCAACAAGGCAAGATCAAAATATTATTTGAAATTACGATCGGATCACTTTAACCTCTGATTATTTTTTGTGAAAAAATATAACGATTGCGTTTAAATTCTCTAAGATATTTTTGGATCTTGATGTCAGGTGATTGTTTTATTGATGCAATTATTTCTGGTTGGCAATTGAGGCTGCTGTTTTGGACAATATTACGAATAATGTTTGAATCAATTGGGGAGTCGATATATAGATTGATAATATTTTTTGCTATTGGCAGGGATAAATGTTGATTGCAGGCCAGATAATAAAAAATAATATGCTTCACGAGATGGTTGGTGTTATTTTGATATTGCCGCCAGAGATTTACTTGGTGTTTGATTGATCTGGTGAATAAGGCGTCAAACATATCTTTAATTTCATGACGTGTAGTATCCGCTGATATTCGTTTTTCTGTAATTTTGATTTTTATGCTAAAATCTTGCATTATTCGGGGCGCGAAATAACTATGAAAAAATTTGGCCACAATTTTTGTGTTCGCGGTTATGTGTTTTTTTATAATAATTTTGTTTCTTCTTCGAGGCGCGGTCTGCAGATAATAGAAAAAAATGTTTATGTTCGATATGTCTTGATAGTTGATAATATTTTTCGTCAGCAGGTCATGAAGCGATTCCCAGAAATTTGAACATGGTCGATTGTTGATAATGTTGTTGGCGACGGTCATGAATCCCAGATGTCTGCGTCCACCCGGGGCGAACTTGGCCTCAATCGGACTGCCCTGAGGATATTTTTTTTGGCCGAAGCGATATTGTTCCAGCAATAAAGCCAATAGAATGGTTGGTTTGTGGCGTTTTAGCAGGTAGGATTTCAGACTTGAAATTGATACAGTATCTTCGTTATTACTTCGGATAATATTTGAGGTGATCAATTTAACCGCCCCTCTAAGGGTTTCTCGGGAATATTTTTTAAATATATCTTGGTTACAGTATTTTAATTCTATTGTTCTGTTCTGTTGATTTTGGATAACGGGTTTATCTGATATGATCAATAAATCGAGGTCTGATTCCGGCACCGAGTTGTCGGCGGCTTGGGACCCAAATGAAATGATGGAGTCTTTGTGGTGTCCGGCGATAAGTTGATGTATAATTTTATTATTTTTAGATGTCCTTTTTTGAATTTTATCAGTTAACAAAAATTTTTTTAATGCGATAATTTGTTTTTGATTTAATGTCCTGAATGATAGATGTTTCTTTTCAGCGCATAGACGCGTATCGTGATTTTGTTGTTTGAGCGATAACAGAGGCTCGATTTTCACAGTCGGGTCGTTTTTGCTGGCCATTATCAGCGTCGGGGTGGTTTGATTTATGCTGTTTAATAGATTGTCGGATTTGAGTTTTGTCCAGTTTTTGTGATTTATATTGTAGCCGACAGTGATTAAATAGGCGAGAAAAGTGGCGTAATTTTCTTCCGGGGAATTTTTTTGATAGAGAGATTTCCAGTTTATAACCGGAGAAATGGCGATGATTTTGTCAGCCAATGATGTGTTGAGAGCAACTGAGGCGCCAAAACTGTCGCCAAGGACAAAAACAGCGCGATTTTTTTTGTGTTTTATTTGGCAAATATAATTATCTATTGTTTTGGCCGGATTGAATTGCAAAAATTGACCTTTGTTTCCGGGTGTTCCGGGGTAGCACATAATCTGCAGCTCCAAATCAGCCTCTGAACAAAATATCCTTAATTTGTTTAAAACTTTTTTTGATTCAGGCAGGCCGGGACAATAAAGCAGAATGTTTTTGTTTTGTGTTTGGGAGCCAATGCGCTTGAAAATTGTTGAATGATTGGTTGTCATAATCAATGTCGTTTGATTTTATAATATGAATAATTGGTATATTTGTCAATTAAAAAACTCCTAAGGTTTTAGGAGCGATAATATCTGCAATTCTTCATCGGAGTATTTATCTGAGTGTTTGGCGCAAAGCTTGAAAAGCGCTGACGGATTGAAATTTCGGGGTATGTTGCCGAGAGAAGAATTTCTCCTGGTCGGTGATTCCGGGTCGGGAATTTTCAACCGGCTCAGCTGTTTGAATTCAAGTGATATTTTTTTCTGTCGACTCCAGCCCAACAGAAGAAAGGCGCGTAAAAGACAGGGGGCGAGTTTCATGTAGTCATAGACTTCCGAGTGGTGCTCGGTTAAATGAATATACGGAAGCAGAATAACATTTGAAGGCGGCGGCGTGCCAAATTCTCTGGCGAAAATTAAAGCAAAAACCATTTTTTGCATTAATTTGTGGCTGGTGACAATAATGTTTACGGTATTGTGCTGGAGATGAAAAATATTAATAATATTTTGCCAGAGGAAGTCAACGTCGATTCGAAATTCTCCGGCAATGGTCGGGATTAAAGGGTGCGGCAGCGATGATCGTGAAATAAGAATTTTTTTATTATTGAAGTAGCACCATAACTGATTAAATTCGGCTTTAAAATTTGAGGGAGAAATTTTAATTTCATAATCGGGTTTATAAAAACCGGTGTGAAACAGCAGGACATAATCCAGTCTGATTTTAAGCAATGAGCAGCAAATTTTGCAATATAATTCATTGTGTTGTTCAAAAATTAATTTTCCTTTTGATTTTGATTGTTTGATCGCTTTAATGTTGTCTGGTGTAGCCAGTGTTTCCACCCGGCCACACGAACAGCTCACCACAGCTGTTTTTTCTATGATAATTTTATCTTCGGCAATAAAATGGTTGATCAAGGCTGATAGTATTTCAATATTGTCTGAAGCGGTGTCAAACCAAATTTGAGGCGGGATAATCCCCATATATTTCATTTTTGCCAGAAAGGTTTCAGTATCCATGTTGGTTTTTCGTCCCATTAGATTGAAGCTTTGAATATATTGTAATGATAAATTTGAATGACTGATCAGGTCGCAAATAAAAGGCTGGAGGAATAACCCAAGTGGAGGGTCGCGTCTCGGTGTGATCGGCAAGGTGGTTACAATATTCATGGGTGCCCATCCTTCGTTTTTCAAGGAACTGATTGTTGTAGAGTATGTTATATAGAGTATGTTATTTTGTCAAATTTGTCTTAAATTGTTATATTTGAATAAACAAAGCAACAAGCCCAATACAGAATATGGGGCATACCTTAACGAGCGCTTGACAGATACGATTGTTCTGATATCCTTTAATTAGATGCTCTTTAAATTCAGCCCAAAGTCCTAAATTCAAAGTTACAGCTTGACGAAGGTGCTATATTAGCGCCACAATCAAAATTGTAACTATTGAATTAGGCAGGTAAGGAGGATGTAAGATGTCTCCCAAGAAGAAGCGTATCAAGGTCAGAATCGGCAAGGGAAGCTGCAGCATTTGTGACTGACAGACGTGGTCACAATCAGACGGGGAGAATCAGTGATTTTCCCCTTTTAAAATGGAGGGACCAATGGAATGTAAAAGTGCAAAACCCAGGTTGGAGGTAGAAACTGAAGATGCTATTTATGAAATTGAGTTTGGACAAATCCAGGTGGAAATTACTGGTAGATGTAATATGAACTGTAAGCATTGTAGGGCTTCTCACCAGTTAAAACGAGATATGCCTTTAGAACAAATTCTAAAAATAATTGAGTTTGCTCGAATGTTCAGTCCAAATTATAAAGAGATTGTACTGTCTGGAGGAGAACCTTTGTTGCATTCTGAGTTTGATGATGTTTTGACAGCAGTAAGAGGTAATGGTGGCGAGTATGTTACATTAACCACGAATGGAACTTTTTTAAGAGAGAGACACATCAATTTGATCAAAAAATTATCTTTTTCCAGATTCGTATTATCTATCAGTCTTGATGATTTGGATCAGGAAAAGCACGACGCATTTAGATGTAGTACAGGAGCCTTTGATTCCGCGGTGAAAGCTTTGAGACTAGCTGCGGGGGCTAATGATGACGCTATTGTTCCATCTATGAGATCAACAATAAGACCAAATCAGATTGATGAAATGGAAAGTATGGTTAGGTTTGCGGTCGATTTGGGATGTAAAAGAGTAAGTTTCTCAGCGATACATCCTGCAGGCAGAGCAATTGATCGTATTGATCTGTGGATGACTTGGGAACAAAAGAAAGATTTTTTAGAAGAAGTTTATAGGTTGAAGAATATTTTTCCAGATGTAAATGTAACAACTAATGACCCCCTAAAATGTATTTTACGAGGTGTTTCTGATCTGGGAAGAGAGGACGAGTTGGTTTTTGATGGGTGTGGAGCGGCAGCAATCACTTTTAATGTTAATTCTGATGGAACCATGACCCCATGTGCTTTATTGAATATTCCTATGATGAATACTTTTTCAATGACTATAGATGAAATGATTGAGGAATACAAAAAAAATAGAATTGTTAAAGAGATGTTGGGGATGAATTTATCTGGGAAATGCGGTTCATGTGGCTTGAAGTATCAGTGTGGTGGATGTCGAGCTCGAGCACATATCCAAAATGGTGATTATTTGGCTGAAGACCCTCATTGTTTCTTAAACAAGTAAACCGTAATTTTACGGTTTTTTATAATTTTAATTCAGTTTATATGAATAAAAGATTAAAGATGTTTGTTCTTGATAATTATTCAATCCCAAAGAGGGCTCTTGATTTAGGGGCGGGGGAATTAGTAGATGTAAATGGTTTAAAAAAAATGGGATGGGAGGTCGAAGGGGTTGATTTGAAAATGGGAGTGAATTTAGAAAAATTTTATTTATCTAAAAAGAGACCCTTTGATTTGGTATATTCAAATTTTGTGATACATAAGATAAAAAATCAGACTGAATTTGTAAAGACTGCGTTTGAAAATTTAAAAAAAGACGGATGGTTTTTTATTCAGACTTTTGATTTGTCTGATTTGAATAGTTCTTCAAAGTTTACTGGTGATTTATTGTCAAAATTATTGCATAAAGAGGGGTTTCGTAACATTGTTTTTAGAGTTTTTGATGTTTTTGATGATGAGGAAGGTCATAATCATTGGCATAGGGTGTTAGAAGCTTCTGCTCAAAAATAAAAAACGCTAGGTATTACCAGCGTTTAATTGAATTTATGAGTTTGCGAAATGGCCAGAGGATGATTTTGGTGATTTTTTGTACATATCTATTTTAGCCTTTATACAGTTTTTGTGGTCATTATTTGGATTGATTGAACAATAACAGCCGGGTATTAGGTTGCGTCCGGTAGGATCCAGATTCATCTGACACCTCCATTGTGACGAGTTGGTTCAAAAGGTCTTTTCGAATTATATCTTAGCAAATAGAGGGGTGTTGTCAACTTTGCTTAATATGTGAATAGTTTATTTAAGTGTAATATTTTTGTCTTGATTATAAATAAATTTGTTCAAATTATCAAAACCCAGAAAAATTTGTGTTGAGAAAATGGTATATAGATGAAGATTACAGTAGATGTCATATTCATCACAATTCAAATCATTGGTGGGGACGTGTGGATGATTTTGAAATGATGAATAGATCTTATGAGTTGTTAAGAGCATTTGTAGAAAATTTGTGGCCATAAAAAAATCGCTGAATTCAGCGATTTTATATTTTTTATCGCGGTTTAATTTCAATCCAGCCGAGGCTCTCCCAGAATTTTAGTTCTTCAGAATGTGGTAGGTTGTTGGGGGTGGGATTAACGCAAATAATTTTAATTTGTTTGTTTTGAGACCGTTTGAGACCGACGGCAAAGGCAATTTCCGCATAAACTCCAGGCCCGATATATCCTTCTATATTATTTTTTTTAATATTGAGGATGAAAAGCGCGTCACATTCAGTGATTCTTTTATAATGATCCGTGAACTCTTTTTGATATCCGGTGAGAAAATCACCTTCAATTTTTTCAGGATATTTAATTACAACGTGACCATCATTTACAAGTTTTTGTTTCCAAAAATTAATTTCATCGATAAATTTACTGCTGGCGCAAATAACAATTTTCATATTTGATTTAAGTTTATAATTCATAATTTATGATAGCAGGAATTTTGATTAAATATAAGATAAGAATAAACAAGGAAAATTAAAAGGCCGCTACGATGATTTTGTTGAAGACGCTCAACAGGTTTTTTTGCCTTAAAATAGTAGTTTTGATGGTGGGGTGGGATATACAATTGACAAATAAAAAATTGTGTGTTATGATAATTTGTTCATGAAATAAAGGAGGCTTATATTCTCGGTGATTTCCGAGAGGAGTGAGGTGGCTATCGAAACGTTTCATGGCCGGTGCGACAGACAAGGTGTCCATGGGTACGGTGTCCGTCAGATAACTGGTACGAATAGCCTGCATTCAATGCGGGCAACGGAAGATGCCGATGCTTAATCTGAAACAGGCGCGAGAACATATCCTTTCTCGTGATCGGATCCAACGATTTTTCAATGTTGTGGACATGACAAGGATTTCGGTTGATAAGAAACACGATGATGATGATTCACGGAAATCGAAGCTGGAGTATCGGGCGCAGCTGGCCCTGAAAGTGCAAAAGATGAATATTCTGTGTCTCAGCGACAGCGATGAAGTTGATACCAGCCTGTTGAGTGGTAGTGATCTGTTTGATTACGAATTCCGCAAGCAATTGCTTGATCAGGCAGCGTTTAATCATGTTGGGGCGGCATTTTCTGAAATCGTGATTCTCGATGACGTGGTGGTGGTGAGGGATGGTGATCAGTGCTGGACGATTGATGACAGAACGGTCGTGGATGGTTTGGCTGATCAGTTCAACGCTCAGTGGCAGCAATCACCCGCGATTGAGTTGTAATTAGAGATTACTAATAATGGTAATCTTTTTTATTTGCATAACTGAATTTTATTCACCATAAGTTTTGTCAGTGGTTTACAACAGGCTTTTTGCCTTAAAATGGGGGTTTAAATGATGGTTCTGTCGGCTGTGGTTGACATTTTAGACTGGATTTGCTATGATGATCTGTTATAATACTAGAGAAATTACCCATGACAATATGAGTGGTGTTGATAAAACATTCAATCAATATTTGTACAAACAGCCAAAAGGATTTTGGGTGATGATTTGAGCCGAATTGCGGGCTCATTTTTGTTTAACAGGAACTACAAAAGTTTGGCGGGGTAACTGGAACTACAAAATTTTGGCGGTCACAAGTTAGTTTTTATAAAAGTTTGACAAAACAACTATAACTATTGAAGTATGGCGGGGTAACTGTAACGGAGGAAGTAAAGAGTAAAGAGTAAAGAGCGAAGAGTAAAAAGCGAAGAGTAAAGAGCGAAGAGTAAAAAGCGAAGAGTAAAGAGCGAAGAGTAAAGAGGGTGTAACTTTAACTACAAAAGTATGGCTTAATAAATAAATTATTAAACTGTTAAATATTATGAAAATTAAAATGTTTAGAGTGGTAATAGCGATTTTGTTGACGGTGATGATCGTGGGACCGCTACCGGGGCAGGTGGTGGCGGCGGCGGAGGTTGATGGTGGTGAAACGGTGGCGGTTGAGGCGGCGACAGAAAAAAATGTTGGGATAGCGGAAACAGACACGGTGCCGGCGGAGATCAGTCCGCCATTCGCGACTGAAACGGCGCGGCCGGAGGGGCTGACGGAGGCTGATGATCAGGCCGGGGGCAAAGAGGATTTGCCGGCTGATAATAGCGCGGTCGAGAATGATCTTGGTGCCAATGACGCGGTGGAAACTGATGCCGGTGGTGGCGGCGGGACAAATAAATCGGTGTCGATGCCGGAGGTAGCGGTTTACAATGACAACACAAAAAGTGTGGGTGCGGATTATTCGGTGAACGCCGACCAGCAGACCGGCGCATTGAATTATTCTTTTCCGATTATAGTTCCGGCAGGCAGATTGGGGTTGACGCCGGAAATGTCTTTTCAATACAACAGTCAAAATCAGGCTGATGGCATACTTGGCGCCGGCTGGCAGATGTCGACGCTGTCCATACAGCGATTAAATAAGTTTGGCGTGGATCAATTATATAATCAGTCGGTTTTCACCTCGTCTTTGTCGGGTGAGCTGATGGCGCTCGAAGTTGATGATCAAGGTTTTGGTGTCTACGGCGGAAAAATCGAGACCGGCGCTAAGTTGGTTTATCTTTATGACGCGAGCGGTTGGACGATTAAAACCAAAACCGGGCTGACATATTATCTTGGTAATCAGGAAACAGCGCGGCTATCCAATCCGGATAATCAGGCGGAAATTTTTGCGTGGTATATAACGGAAATGACAGATTTAAATACAAATTCAATTCAATATTTTTACGATAAAGAAAATAATAATGTTTATTTGAGCCGGATCGTTTACGGCGGTGATGAAAATAACGAGGGAATCTATACTATCAATTTTGCGTATGAACAGCGGCCAGACGCGACAGTCAGTTATAGTTCGGGTTTTAGCGTGACTCATGGCCGAAGGCTTTTGACCGTGGACACTAAATTCCAAAATCAGGTGATGAAGCGATACGGTTTGAATTATGAAGCCGGCGCGCGGACCAATCTGGTCGGGATGACGGAAATCCACTACGATAGCCGCGGTGGGGCGGTGACGTTGCCGGAAACGCAATTCACCTACGCGGCGGAGTCAACCGGTTTTGTGGAGGCTGAAGCTTGGCAGTTCCCGGCGGCGTTTGTGGCTAATAACAGCCCATACGCAAGCGATCAGGGTGTGAGGCTGCTTGATTTGAACGGAGACGGTTTGACTGATGTCATGCGCCTGCAGGGAAATGACGGTGACGCGAGCGGCGTAATTCGTGAATTTTATCTTAATGACGGTCATGGCGGCTGGACAGCCGGTACTGGTTATCACGCACCGGTGGGTTTTGTCAGCGCCAATTCACAATCCGGTTTGGGTGTTCATTTGATTGATGTCAATGGTGATACCAAACAAGATTTGGTTCGGGTTTTTGGTGCTGAGCGCCAAGTTTATATTTTTGATGGTCAAAATTGGACGCTGGATGTGAATTATATATTACCGATACCGCCCAGTTTTAACGGTGCTGATAAGCTGCTCAGGGTGGTGGATATTAATGGCGATGGATTTCAGGATATTATAAGACGCGATCCGAACATAAATCAGGTTTTTATTAACAAAGCTGACGGCACGGGGTTTGAATTGGCGGCTGGATGGAGTCTTCTGATTGCATTGAACGGCAACGGCGATTCGCTGGATCGAGGCGTCAGATTTATGGATATAAACGGCGACAGTCTGCCGGATTTGGTCCATGCCGAGGGTATTCCGGGGGTGCATACGCAGATTCAGCGCGAGTTTTATCTCAACACTGGCCGGGGATTTGTCCAGACAACGGAGTATAATCTGCCGGTTGGTTTTATTTCCGCGGCGACCAATGTTGATCTCGGCATGCAGATCGCGGATGTCAACGGCGACGGATTTGACGATATCATTGAGGCTTATGCCGGTGAGAGAAAAGTTTTTCTATTAAATCCGGCGACAAAATCATGGGAATACGCGCCGCAGATGACGGTTCCGATTGTTGAACAGTATTCTGACGGCGACACGGCCCTGCAAAGTGCTGACATCAACGGCGATGGTCGAGTGGATTTGATTCGAGCCGAGGGCAGTGACCGGGCGCGTGATCATGTGTATTTGAATACTTCAGCGCATAACGCTTTGATCGGGGTCAGAACCGCTACCGGTGAAATTATTGCAATTGAATATTCAGCGACACCGACATCGGAGGCCGATGGTGGGCAGCGGTTGAATCCGGAGCTGCCTTTGAGTTTGCAGGTGGTGACGCGGATCGAGCGAGATCCGGGATTTGGCGAGAAAATAACGGTTAATTATCAATATGAAGGCGGAAGTTATTACACGGCTGAACCGAGGGAGCGGCAATTTGCCGGTTTTGCCAAAATAACCGCGATTGACAATGTTGGCAATCAAGTCAGTAGTTATTTTCATCAGGGTAATGGCGCGCAAACAGCTTCAGGCGAAGATGAAGATGATATTGATCTGGCCAATCGTGTTTACCGCACAGAAAGTAGAAACGCGGCCGGTGGTTTGACGACCGGATCGAGAGTTGATTGGCAGCAGGGTGATTTGCCCAACGGCCAAAAATTTGTGCGGATTCAGACGAGTTTAACTGATACTTATGACGGCGGAGTGACGGCGAGAACCACGGCTGAGAGATTGGAGTATGACAAAGATACGCTGAATTTAAGCCGGCGGGATAATTTCGGCGAAGTTGCGTTTGGCAGCACGTATGTTGTCCAAGACATAGGCGATGATCGTTATCATGAAATTTATCAATACGCGTCAGATGGAGGATATGTTGTTGGTTTAACGGCTGAAAGCGCGCGGTATAATTATAAAAATGAACTCGAAGGCAGAGTGCAATATTATTATGATAATTTGTTGTTTGGACAGGTGAGTAGCGGCAATGTGACGAGAGAAGAGGTAACAGCCCACCTACGTCAAGACTTCGGTGGGCAAGCGAGTACAGTAAATACAGCGAGTACAGTTAGGACGTATAACGAAGTTGGAATGGTGATGACGGAAACTGATCCGGCGGGGGCGGTGACGACCATTAGTTATGATGAATACAATTTGATGCCGTTTGAGATTTTGGATGGGATGGGTCATTCAAATCGTTTCCGCTATGATTACTTTTTCGGTCAAGCAACATTTATCGGTGATCCGGCCGGTACGATTACTTACGCCGAGTACGATGGTCTCGGGCGAATTTTGTCGCTGTCGCGGAGTTCGGCGGAGCAGACATTCATGTATTTGGCGTCGACGGAATACAGTTATGATGATGCGGCTAATCCGAGGGTTGTTCGTGAGCGCCAATATTTTGGCAGCAATGATTACGCGGATTCATATACATATTATGACCCTTTTGGCCGGACGATTCAGACAAGAATTCCGGGTGATAATAATAGAATGGTGATTGTGGATTATGGGTATAATAATTTGGGTCAGCTGATCAAGCAGTCTTGGCCATATTACGGGGCCGGCAGCGCCAGAACAGCGCCGAATGCCAGCAGCAAGATGTATCGTCAGTTTGAATATGACGCGCTTGGTCGCGTGACAAAAGAGACCGCGGCGGCCGGATCTACCATGACGAGTTATAATTTATGGAAAACCACGGTGACGGACGCGAATGGCAAAATTAAGGAATTCAGCTCCGATGGTTTGGGCCGGTTGATATCGGTCAATGAAAAGAGCGGCGCCGGAAAGTATGTAACCCGATATTATTACAACAGCCGCGATCAAATAACAAAGATGGTAAACGCGCTCGGTCATGAGCGGCGGTTTGGTTATGATCTGCGCGGTTTGCGGACGATGGCGGAGGATTGGCACTTGAAAGGTGATACTACGGTCGGGTTATGGTATTATAATTATAATGATGCCGGTTATTTGGTTGGTATGACTGATCCGGTTGGCAATAATATTACATATATTTATGATGCGGCCGGACGGTTGGTGTCGGAGAAGTTGGGTGGTGTGGATCAGATCAGTTATGAGTATGATAATTGTATCAATGGCGCGGGTCGGTTGTGTCGAGTGGCGACGGTTGATGGCGTAATCACGTCGTATGAATATGACGCGAGAGGCCGCGTAAAAAAAGAAACCAAGGAGATTGGCGGCGAACTTTATCTGACTCGATATGAATATGATCGGCAGGACGCGGTGGTGGTGGTGGTTTATCCTGACGGTTCGAGATTGACCTATACTAATCAAAACGGTTTGGTTCAGCAGGTTAATTTGGATACGGAGATTTTGGCGCGAAATATTGATTATACGCCAGCCGGGCAGGTGGGTTCGATCACATATTCTAGTGGTTCGGTCAGTATGAGTACGTATGATGCGGTTTTGGGGTATCGATTGACCAAGAAGATCACCAAAACATTGTCCGGGGTGGTTCAGGATATGGCTTATACGTATGATCGAGTGGGGAATATTACCAAGATAACGGAAAAAGCCAATGTCGGGGCGGCGCGGACAGCGAGTTATAAATATGATGATTTGTATCGGTTGATTGAAGCGAATATTACGGATACGGTTACCGGGCAGGTGACGGTGGAAAACTTTAAATACGACGCGATTGGTAATATGTTGAGTAAGACTGGCGTGGGTAGTTATGAATATGCGAACACCGGTTACGCGACGCCGCAAGCAGCCACAAAGATCGGCGGGAGTGTGATTAGTTATGACAATAA
>DOZJ01000006.1:121546-291138 GCA_003518055.1 Candidatus Falkowiibacteriota bacterium | reverse complement strand
CCCGCACTTTAGTGCGGGAATCAGCTAACGCCTTCATTGGCGAAATTCCGAGATAAAATCAACTTCCATCATCAAAACGTTTATAATCATCCATTCAATTCAGTCATAATCTTATCTTATAAGTATTCCAATTCTGGATTTATATGAGAATGATTAAAACTCTCAATCCAGCGGTAATTTTTGTTTAATAATTCATCATATAAAGCAAACAACTCTGCTTTGGTTAATTTATTATCAACAAAAGCCACAAATGACTCGTAAAATACGTTTGAAACCTCATTGATAACTCCCTTAGCAGGCTTCATTCCACCAGCCGATCCAGCCGCTTCAACAATATTGTTTTGTTTTAACTTTGCTTCGAGAGATCTTTTACTCTCTTCATCATTTATTCGCTGCGCTATTTCATCATAATGCGCCAAAGCAGTCCGGGCTATCTGTTTTATTTCATTCCTCATTAACATTGATTCCGCTGGTCGAATTTTTGATATGATTCTAACAGATTCATGGGGATCAACCACTTCTTCATCAGGATTTTTTCTTTTATATCTTTTGGGTTCATTATCACTTCTGTCATAAACACCATATTTGGCTGTACCCTGCCACATGGGAAAAGCAATCATCATCTCATGGGTGTCAATTTTTCGTTTACCCTTCAAGCTTTCAATTCTCGCTTTCATTTGATAAAAAGATACACCGCCAACCGCTTTTTCATCAACAATACACACATTACGGCCAACAACTTCACCCGACCCCGGAATACTTTCTCCAAAAATACGCTTAAATTCTTCATCTTCTCGCGGGTATTGTCCATAGTCCTTTCTCGGATTGACAAATATTATCCCCGGTAATTTCTTCCCGGGATTTTTCTTCCGCCAAAATTCAACAAACAGCCAGGCTAACGGCCTAGCTCCTCGATCAAGAAACACCAAAGTATCATATTGCTCAGCTTCAACTCTTTTGAATAATTTTATTACACCAAATTCGAGCATTAGCCGCTCCCAAGGTCTTCGGATATATTCAAAGCTATGCTCTTGCGATTTTTGTAAGCCAAATCTTTCCATATTGATTATGTTTTACCTCACCATTTTTTCCTCATTAGCTGAAGGCAATAAAATTTCCTTGAGTAATTGATCATCATCAAGCAGCGTCGTGAGGCCGCGAATCGTGCTGGTGGCTGGATCATCAGCCACTCGAACCGGAATCTCCGCCGCCTTGGCGATTGCTTGATCCAAACCTTTTAATTGAGCTCCGCCGCCGGTCAAGACGATCCCGCGCTCATAAATGTCAGCCACAAGCTCCGGCGGCGTCGTCTCAAGCGTCGCCTTGATATAATCCACCAAAGTCGCCACTGACTTGGAAATCGCGTCTCTAATCTGATAATCAGTGACAATAATTTCCCGCGGCAAGCCGGAAATCAAATCGCGGCCGCGCATTTCCATTTTTAATTCTTCTTTTAATTCAAACGCCGAACCGATTTTTATTTTGATGTTTTCAGCTACTCGATGTCCGATCAACAGGTTAAAATGACTCCTCGCGTATTGAACGATATCATTGTCCAATTCCTTGCCGGCGACATTGACCGACCGCCAATTCACGACTCCGTTCAAAGAAATTACCGCGATTTCGGTCTTCCCACCGCCCAAATTAACAATCATACTGCCTGAAGCGTCTTGAATTGGCAGTCTGGCTCCGATTGCAGCGGCGATTATTTCTTCAACCAAATAAACCTTGCCTGCTCCGGCTGACAATGACGCGTCCTCAACCGCTTTTTTTTCCACCTCGGTCACGTCAAGCGGAATTCCAATCACTACGCTCGGCCGGCCGGCCAAATTTAAATTCTCCATGAACAATTTATCGATAAAGTATTTCAAAAATTTCTCCGTCACTTCAAAGTCGGAAATAATGCCATTGACCAACGGATAGGCCAAAGTAATAAATTTGGGATTTTTGCCGATCATCTTTTGCGCCTCTTCACCGACCGCCAATATTTGATCGGTCTTGTTGTTGATCGCCACGATTGACGGCTCTTTCATCACAATTCCCTTTTCTTGGACACTAAGAATTGTCTTGGACGTACCAAGATCAATCCCCACCCGTTTTGATAATTTACTGAAAAATTTTTTAAACATTCTGTTTCAAGTAATCTGACAAATCTTTTATTTCAACCAATTTAGACTCTTTTGTCCGGCGGTCAACGATCTCGACGCTGTTTTGAGCCAGCGTTTTATCACTGATAATTATCCGATACGGAATACCAATCAAATCAGAATCCGCGAATTTTTGCCCGGCTCGCGCATCAACGCGATCATCATACAAAACTTCATACCCCATCGACTGTAAATTCTCATAAAGTTCATCGGACGGATTTTCTGTTTCTGACTTTAGCAAAGAAACCAAATGCAGATCAAAGGGCGCTACATCTCGACTGGGCCAAATAATTCCCTTGTCATCATGGAATTTTTCCACCAAAACACCCATTAATCTAGTAATACCAATCCCATAAGATCCCATCCACACAGGAATTTGTTTTCCGGTTTCATCCGCAAATTTCAATTCCAGATCTTCAGCCTTGGCCCGACCAAAATTAAATATATTGCCAACTTCAGCTGTCTTTGTTTCGGTTAAATCATCTTTTGTGATATCAAAATCTTTAAGAATTTCATCACTTAGAATTTCCTTGTTGATCGCAATATTTTTTTCTTTGTTAATATAAATCACGTCCTCACCGGCGTCACAGACCGTTTGAAATTCATGACTAAACTGCGTAAAAGCGCCGCCGGCTGCAAATGTAATATAGGTATCATCACCGATTCCCAATCTATCAAATACTTTCATATATGCAACCTTACTGGCCTCGTAAATTCCTTCATGCTGCTTTTCATCAACCGTAAATGAATATGCATCTTTCATCAAAAACTCCCGACCTCTCATTATTCCTGATTTTGCCCGCAATTCATTGCGTAGTTTTGTTTGAAATTGATAAACATATTGAGGCAGATCTTTATAACTGGCCACATAACTTTTCATCATTTGACCGATTGGTTCCTCATGAGACCATCCCAAACCAACCTCTCCACCGGATTTTAGCTGCGACTTAAACCAAACATCAACAACCTTATCATCCCAACGACCGGTCTTCTCCCAAAGCACTTTGCTTTGCAGGGCGGTCATTATCAACTCCTGTCCGCCAATAGCGTTCATTTCTTCTCGAACAATTTGTTTTATTTTTTCCACCACTCTCAAACCCAATGGCAAAAGGGCATAAACACCAGCCATTTCTTTATAAATAAACCCTGCGCGAATCAAAAGTTGAGCATTTATACTGATTTCATCCTTTGGCGCTTCTTTTAATGTTTTCGTAAAAAGCTGTGATTGCCGCATATAACTTGTTAAATAATTATCATTCTAATAATAACATAAGGGAAAATATATTTCAACCGGAGTTTTCCACTTAAATAATACAAAAAACGGCCAAATAGCCGATTTTGCTCAAGTCCGCCTACCGTTCACCACGTTGCCGAACCAAAAAATACAATTCCACCGAAATAGCCATCGCCAAAAGCATCAACATCGTCCACCACCACAGAACTTGAAATCCCTGCAGCGTCAAGGTAAAAATCACCAACAAAGACAAAATAGCTGCTTGCCGCGAGGCGGCGTTGAGCTGTTTATACCACAAATCATGCTTTTGCCACAAAAAACGAACGGAAAATCCAAGCAATGAAAATAAACCAAACAGAGCAATCAATAAGCTGGCATAAAACAAACCAAATCCCCAAATTGAGGCTGTCTCCGGATTAATGGCAAACAAAACACACCCCCAAGCTACCAGCGCCATTCCAGTACAGATAGCAATAATAATTAAATAATTTCTTAATGACATATTCTTATTTTAAATCCATCTTCTTGCTGCGAGGCGTACGTAGTAACGCCGCGGCAGCCTCCATCAGTTGGCAACCGCGCCAATCTCCATTGACAGCCAGTTGTAGTTTACTTCTTCGTGCCTCCTCGCAAAAGTCATCGATCTTCAAACAACAACATTATCTGAGCAAAATTATAACATATATTTTATCTGTCTCACAGCAAATTCACCAAATTTTTCGTTAACAGCTGAAATCAATTTATCTTCTCGTAATTTTATTTCATTAACGGCCACGCTCGACAAACAAGCAATCGTCAATAGATTACTTCTGAGCGACATGGCTCTAGCTTCAGCTTTCATTTCCTCTCCCCACTCGGAGACAAACCAGTCATTAACAAACTCAACCACCATCGCGGCTTCAATGCTTTTAATTAAACCGGTTTTTTTGACATGTTTGGATAAAATATCCGCGAATGATTGCATATGCTTAATTTATAGCACATTATAATCAAAACCAAAAATCCGATGACAATCAACGCCTGATGATGAGAAACTGATTAAAAAAGAAGCCATTTTTAGACTTCTCGATTTACCACAAACTAAGCTGCCGTGATGGTTTGATGTCTTTTGCCAGATTTCGAATCATAAATAACATTTTCCTGGTCTTGGCAAAGGTGGCGTACAGCAACGACAGATCAAATTGATGCTCCATCGCCAAGTAATAAATATATCCATCCTTAAACCGCCCCACTCGGCCTCGGCGCTGAATCATCGTTGCTTCTTCAAGCGGCAAAGAGTAATTAATGATGGTGTCAACCACAGGGATGTCAATCCCCGCTTCCAGTATTGATGTACTGATCAGAATCGGCACTTCACCGGTTTTGAACGCTTCGAGCACCCGCTGAGTTTCAGCTTTCCCTCGTTTACTCGTTTCAGAATGAACCACTTTTGCCCGGCCGCGCAGTCCGGTATGAGCCTCCATGGCCTGCAAGATACCCAGCTGCGAATTTTTATCGTTGCAAAATATAATAATTTGCTGCCGGCCGTAAAGCAGTCGATATAAAATATCGATCAAATGAAGTGTTTTGGGGTGACTTTCACCGGTTTCAACTTTTTTTCTCAACCCATCTATAACCACATTAAACCTGAGATCAGTCACAATCCTTTTTGACGCTCTAATCGGTTGTGACCTTCCGGCTTCTTCGAGCAACTCTTGGTAAAATTTCCAGGCGGATAAATAATTTTCCGTAACTAGCACGCTGAGAAAATGTCTTAATTTGAAATATTCCGCCGCCAGCGTCAAAATTCGTTTATTCAAAGTCACAACTATTTCATCATCCAATAATACCAATTTTCTAGCTTTATCCATAACCGCCTTTAGATCACGAACTGACAAAATTCTCTGCGCGCCATTAACACATCCGAAATCACGCAGCGACTTCAGAATATCTTCCAATCTCAATTCAAGAATAATCGCGTAGTATTTTAATTCTGCCGTCAATGGCACGATGCGTTTAAACTCGTATTTGGGCCAAGTGTGTTCACTCAACCCCGTTGATTCCGCCGTTCGCACGACCAGCTCGGTCAATCTAAGCTGAGCCAAAACTCGATCCAACTCAGCATCGTCCACTCCCGGAGTTGCTGATAGACCTAAGCGAGTAATGTTATTCTTGTGCGCGATAATACTCAAATCAGTATACGCATATTTCTCTCCGCCTTGATGAAATTCATCAAAAATAAACAGCGCAAAATCATCGGCATTCACTCGGCCATGAGCAAAATCATTAACCAAGGTTTCAGGTGTAGCTGAAATAAATTGAGCTCGGCGCCAAAAATCTCCTCTCTTGTGTGGCGGTATTGTTCCAGTAATCAATTCCACTTGCGCGGGGTCCAATGAAAAAAACTTTAAAATCCGTTCATAGTTCTGACGCGCCAAATTGGTATTGGGCGCGAAAAACACCACCTTGCCTTTGGCCAAAAAATCATTCGCCACTTCAAATGCAATAATAGTTTTTCCGGCCGCCGTATCCATCACCACCGCCACATTCTGACCCTTGGCTGCGATTTCTTTGACCACACCCGCTTGTATCGGCCGATGTTCAATTAATTCACGTCGAAGCCAGTTCATTTACCACCTCCTTGGGATTTTGTTTTCAAAGATCAAACTTATTTGTAGCCTATCAGGAATTGCCAGTAAAATCAATTAACGCCTCATCATCACTAGTGTTACTTCCGTAGTTACAGTTACCCCGCCATACTTTTGTCCCCCATAGGACGCCTGCCTGCCGGTGGCAGGGACTCGTCCTTTGGCGAGTAAAAAACCAACCTATCAATCAGCCAAGCTTTCGTAGTTACAGTTACAAAAAAACAGCCATAATAGACTGTTTATTTCCAATTTGTTTAATTTCACATTCCAAGTTTCAATCGGAAAGCATTCCAGCCCGGTAAACCTTCATGAACAATTTTCATCGCGCACACATCAATATCATAATCAACTCGCCGCAATTCAACCTTATGTCTCCCATCGGACAAAGCATTTATAATGACAAAAGAGGCTTGCGGATTCCCATCACGTGGCTGACCGACACTGCCGGCATTAACCAAAAAACGTTCTCCAGCATCAAAAATATGCGCCCCGCTACCCGCTCGAGCTAAATCAATAATAAAGACACCAACAAGATGGCTATGTCCCATCACCCCAAATACAGTGTCTATTCTCAGCAATTGATATTTTGCCGCTTCGACCGTCAAAACATATTCATGAAGATACGGCGGTGAAAATGATCCATGAGCTATACTCATAGACAATTCAGAGCAGACAACCATTTCCGGTAAATCATTCAACCATTGCAAATCAGACCGACCAAACCGCAGCGCCGCGAATTTAAGCGCCTCAGTTGCTTCCGGGTTAAAATCATCTTCCAAAACATCTGCGGATTCAAAATTGTTAACCACATAGATTAAACCGTCATCATGATTGCCCTTTACAACATACCGACATCTATCTCTTACCATCTGAACACATTCAACCACCCAAGGGCCATACCCCACAATATCACCGGTACAGGCGACAAAATCCACCCCCAGTCGCCTAATCTCAGCCAAAACCGCCTCAAGCGCCGGCAAATTGCCATGGATATCGGAAATAATGGCCACGCGCATTTTTGTCCTCCTTTTGTTTATAAAATATTATTACACAACTTAATCTATTGGTCAACAATTTAAAAAAGACGTTTTTTTACGTCTTTACTTAGTCACTTCCAAATTGGTCGTTGAAGCCGGTTTCGATCAACTGGCCCCATTTTCTTCATCGCTCTATGAACGCTCAATACACAAAAAGTGCATCCAAAAAAAACTCCGATAACAGAAGAAAAAAAATATCCGGAGACAAAACCAACATACAATGAACATGCAATCGAAACAAGCACGAAGATTGGTTCCCCAACCGCCCGACCCAAAACTGCATATAATGGGACACTCCACAAAATGCCGATAAAAAACATGGAAATCAAGATTGCCCAACTCATTATCTCCTCCTTACGCCGTTCTACGTCGGCTATTGGTGTTGAGACTCAAATTTTCACCCGCTTCTTCAGTCGTATATTAAATCATCGGTTTCAAATTGAACTCATCAACTAACAATTGTATCACATATCTCAACATTTGTCAAATCAACACTCATTAACAATGTCAATTCAATGTAAAATAGACAAAAATATTGTACTTAATCGAACCGGACAAATTGAACAGTTATTCCAATTGTACACACATTATATTTTCCGGTATGGGCAAATTTCTTTGTAATCACAATATTGACAGACAAAATTATCCGGCGCAGCCAGAAATTCCTTGTTAACAATTTTCGCGATAATTTCCAGCCACTTTTCTTTCAACTTTGTCTTTTGCTTCTCATCTCCAAGGAAAGACACGCGTCGATTATTTTCCAAGTAATGATAGGTTAATTTTACCGGCTTCAAACCCATCACTTCTTCCGCGGCGATTTGATAAAGCATCAGCTGTTGTTTGTCTTCAGTTGATAACTTTTTTTCATCTTTTGGTGTGCCGGTTTTATAATCAATAATTTCCACGCCGCCATCAACCGTATCAACGCGGTCAATCCGGCCGACTATTTTATATTCTTTTAATTTCAAAGCAAAAGGTTGTTCAAGCAATAACACGTCATGTTTGCCGCCCACAAAACCATCGTAAAATGTTTTTAGCAGATTCTTGCCTTTTTGATAATATTCTTTTTTTTGATTCGCATCATCGTACCAATCATCGAGCCAGTTTTTGTCATATATTTGATAGACTTGGTACAGAGTCAAAACCTTGGACCCGCCACTCGACTGCCCCGAACCGAACAAACTGCCCTGCGTGATATTTTCTCGGTCAACTGATTGGGCGACAAATTCATTAAGCGTCCGATGGATGACATCGCCAAAAGTAAACACCGCTTTGCCCGGGGTGGGTATCTTCAAAATTTTGGCGCAATAAAATTGAAACGGACACTTTTCATATGTGGCCAAAGTGGAAAAACTAAATGATTTTGGCACTTCAAGCTGATCAATAAAACTTTGCTCTGATTTGTTCACAATTTCCTCTTTTTGCTTGCTTTCAACTTCTGGCTTTTCATAACCAAGCTCAATTAAAAATCTGGACAACTTTTTTTGTCTAGCACCACCGTAATCATTGGCCGAAGTGAAATACAAACCCTCTTTGGCTCGTGTCGCTGCCACGTAAAACAACCGTCGTTCTTCTTCCAAATGATAATCCCCGGTCGGCAATTTTTCCCGAAGCAAAGCGGTTGGAATCGTTATAGCCTCGCCTCGTTTATCCGTCGGAAACTTTCTATCAACAAGATTAACCAAAAAAACATATTTAAATTCCAACCCCTTGGCCATATGAATCGACATTACGCTAACCATATCCGGCCCTTCTTCAGGATTAAATTTTATCGTACCGCTGTCCCCGGCTTCCATTTCCATTTTTAACGCGGTCATAAAATCGGCCAAAGTATGTTCCGCTTCGTTGGTTTCAAACGCCTGTATTTTTTTCAAAAATTGATCGAGATACCGCAAAGATTCCCGTGATTCTTTGGTTTCTTCTTTGGCCAGAAAATTAACATATCCCGATTCATGCATAAACAACACCAAAATTTCGCTGATTTTCTTGTGTCTGACCGCCTGCGCGTATTTATTGATCAGCGACACAATCGTTTGAATTGTTTTTATTGTTTCAGTTTTAATTCCCTGAACTGCTCCAATCTGATTTAAAGTATCATAAATTGACTGAGATTTCCTTTTTGCATGATGAAAAATTTTCACCACGTCCAATTGATCCAAATCAAAACAGCCAAATTGCAGCACGCGATAAATCGCCGACGCCTCATGGTAATTATCAAGCAGCCGAAAAAAATTTATTACGTCGACAACCACTTTCTTGGCATACAGTCCGCGAAGAGCCAAAAATTGATATGGCACTTTAGATTCATCCAACTTGGCCACAAACTCCTCGGCACTATCATTGGCGCGGACCAAAATAGCAAAATCCGACCACGACAATTCAGTGTCCGCATTATTAATTTGGATTATTTTTTGCACCACCCCTTCAGCCTCATCAATATTAGTATCATAATGCAAATGTTCAATTATCCCTGTCTTTTCCAAATGAGATTTTAATTTCTTATTAATCTTTAAACTGGCTTCCAATCGATGAGGGTTATTATGCTCAATAAATCTATGAGCTAAATCCAAGATCTCCTGCGTTGAACGATAATTATCAACCAAAACAATTTCCTTGGTTGCAGGGAAATAATCTTTAAACTGCATAATATTCTCAATTGACGAACCTCGAAATCGATAAATACTCTGGTCATCATCGCCAACGACCATAATATTATTTTTCGGCGCGGCCAAAATTCTCACCAATTCACTTTGGGTATAGTTGGTGTCTTGAAATTCATCCACCAAGATGTATTTAAATTGCTGCTGATACCGTTTTTTTATTAACGGCCTTTCGTTGAATAATTTAATAGAGTAAATTATCAAATCAGCAAAATCCAATGCTTCATGTTCAAGCAATATCTGCTGATAAACATGATAAGCGTTTGCCACCTCGTCAATACGCAAAATTTCCATTTTTACCAGCTCTTGGATTTCATCGTCTCCGTCCACATCCATTTCTTTGACAAAATCAACCGAATCCGTGTCTAGTTTAATTTCTTCCGCGTAAGCCAAATAATGTTCAGGTAAGATACCTTCATCTTTACACCGAGAAAAATGCTTGAGCAAAGCATGGATAAATTTCGTCGGATTGCCGAGCGGCCGGTAATAATCCAGATTAAACCGCTCCAAATTCTTTTTGATCAAAACCCAGGCCTGCGTCTCGTCGAACAATTTATAATTATTCGGGATACCGATGTCAAGACCGTTATCGCGCAAGACCCGATCGCAAAAAGCGTGAAAAGTTGAGATCCACAAATCCACATATCCGTACGGCAACAACCGATCAACCCGCTCCTCCATTTCCGCTGCCGCCTTTTCCGTAAACGTCAACGCTAGAATATTCTCCGGTTTTGCTTTGCCTTGATTTATCAAGTAAGCGATTCGCTGGGTTATAACCCGCGTTTTTCCAGTCCCGGCTCCAGCCACCACCAAAGCCGGCCCTTCATCGTGAGTGATGGCTTGTTTTTGGCTCTCATTGGCTTGGCTTAAAAAATCTTCCATATGAAAAAATGGTAACACATTTTTGCCAATCATCAAATAGTGACTCGTTACTAATTATACAAAAAATCACTCATCAAGCGGCGATACTTTAGTAGTTTTTGTAAAAACCATTATAAATATCTAATGATTTCCAAGTTTATTTTGTAAAAACCAGAAAAATGCATTCGTAGTATTAGTAGCATTAGTAGTATTCGTATATTCGTAACATAAAAAAACAGCGCTTTATTAAAGGCTGTAATTAGTCCTGAATGGTAAACGGCTGAACCTCAGGCTCTCGCGGAATCAGGAACTTCATCGGCACCCACGGGTTGCGACGCCTCATCCGCATCTGCTGCAGGGTTTCCTGAATTTTCACATCTTTGTTGTACACTGTATCATAAAGTGACTGCAGGTGATCGCACAAAGCAGTAAAGGTCTCGCTGGCATTTAGCTCAGGATAATTAGTGGCTACAGCGTTCAGATTATCTGACGAAACTTCAGCCAGCTTGGCCAAAATCGCCTTTTCATATTCCGGATAGGTCTCTGCCAGATACTTGATCATCAGTCCCTTGATAGTCACCCACCTCTGATGAGCCAATGACCGCTGGGCCACAAGCTTCTTGATCTCTTCCTGATCGCTGCGCTGCCCATAAACCTCAGAAATCAAATTAACAACGGTTGCCACCAGCCAAATAGCCGCCACAATCCACAGACCAACGGAGAGTCCAATGTATACATCTGAATATTCAGCCGTCAGACCGCAAGTTTCATCCCAGCCACAATGCTTCTCGACCATGTGGAGCCAGTTTGTCAACCACTTCACCGCGAATCCGGCCAACGTCAAGAACATGACCGCAAACCACTGAAACATATTGTCCCCCTTTCCGTGGGTGGAAATGATATGCTAACTTGAGAATATATCATATAAGGTAAATTATGTCAATACCAGGCGTAAATCTATTTTTTCCATTTTTCAACTAATTTGTTGTCCGAATTATATACTGCAATATCTCTACTCAGTTAAACTTCCGTAGTTCCGGTTACAAAAAAACAGCCAATATTATAGCTGCTATTATGTCGCATTCAACGGTGACCACCTGGTGTAAAGACTCTCCCACCGTTTAAGCAATATGTTGCCTTTTTCCATTGAACCTGACGCGATATACATGGCGCCGATTTCACCCTCAACAAGCGGAACATGTTTCCCCTGACGATGAACCGCGTCAAGCACATCCTGAATCAACAACCAATTGCCATTGGAAATATAATTCAATTTAAAATACCGCCACAAAGCTTCACGATACTGCCCTTGATTGCCAAAATATTTTCGAACGGTAAGTAGACGTCCCATACGGCTCATCAAGTCAATGGTTCTACTGACCGCATCACCGGGGAATTGACAGCTGACCCTAGCAACCACATTTTCCAATTCCAAATCTTCCTCAAAAACAGGGACATATCGACCAGCCTGCTTGATCAAATAAAAGATTCCCAAAAGCTCGCCTTTTTTGGAGCACACAAAGTGTAACTCTTTTAGGGGTCCGTTTATGCGATTCATGTTTGCCTCCTTTTTGTCCTAGCTTCAAGTTAACAAATCACCAGATATTGTCAACTCAACCCAATCAAAAATATCACTATATCATCCTATGTCACATTTTTAATTATAATACAACGCGTATTTGACAAAAAATAATTATTATGATATTGTTCTAAGTCAAGTTTTGTAATTTTACAAAAGAAACAAGGAGTCAGACATGGCTGAAATCACCATGCCTAGACTCTATATCAAGAGTCAAGGCGAAGATACCACCAAATTAGCACTCAAATTGACAACTGTCCCGCACCGAGTAATTGTTCGATTCACGGGCGGCTGTGGTCTAATGCACCCGGAACATGTAAACAACCTATATCAAATGTTTATTGCTGCCTTTCATGGGTTTAAAGGTGCGATTATTTTCGGCGGCACTCGAATGCTATTAACCGCCGATCCAAAAACCGTCAAACCAGGAATCACTGAGATTCCGCCTCTGATTAAAAAAGCCAATCCTCAATGCCAAATTTTGGGGGTCATCCCTAAAACTCAAGATCTTCGAATTTGTGATTTCGGAATGATTGTCAGCGGTGAACCTGATCATGATGATTTCTTCACGGTCAATCATCCTGATATTGATGAGCTGCTGATCGTGCAGCAAAGTGTCGATATTGAGGTCCATTGGGAAACTGAATTTGAAGAATGTATAAAGCTTACTGACGCCCTTCGCACTTTCGCTAACTTCGATTCATTACTAATTAGCTATAATGGTGGTGGGATTACGGCCAAAGAAATTGAAGCTACGGCCGAACTCGGCTGGCCTGTTCTTCTGATTGATAACAGCGGACGCAAAACAGAAGAATACTGCCGAAATGCTGCCTTTCTTAGTAATCACCTCAATGTCCATGTCTGCGACAACACAGCTTCGGCACTTAGATATAGCCTAATTCGACTCGGGATGATTGCTGATCGACATCTTCAAGTCGTTCACGCCACCACCCGTCATGGCTGACAAACGGAGGGCCAATGACTTCAGCCAGAACAGTCACGTCTCAAAGCCGGAGAACCCTCATTCTGGTTCAGGATTTTGCTCAAAACGTCCCCGCAGCTTTTGCTTTATTGGGAAGCAATGCCAGAGACAAAGTCGCCTTGAGAATTACCGGTGGTTGCAGTGGGATGAGTGAATCTGACAAGAGCGATATGCTTCGCTTTTTTGAACTCGGTATGCGTGGATTTGCCGGCGTTTGCTGGAGTGGTGGGACTCGTGCGATCAATCAAGACGGCAGTATCAATCTAATGGTCACGGAAGTCCCCGGTGTTATCGCCTCAAGCAACCCAGACTGCGTAGCTCTCGGCACAGCCCCACGAACCGATATCATGAGTTTGAGGGGTGAAAGCCATCTGGTTTTCGATGAAAATGGCGCCACACTCAATCCATCACATGAAGCGATTCTGATCGTCCAGGATGGGGCTGACGGCCGTCTCGGTTGGGACGGTGACCTCAGGGCCTACACTCAACTCATGGAACAGTGGAAGACCTACGCTCGATTCTCTGCGCTCGGAGTCATTGCCTGGAATGGCGGCAGTGTAACCAAGAAAGAAATTATCAATTCAGCTGAACACGGGTGGAGTACAATTCTCGTGGCTGGCAGCGGCCGCGCGGCAGATGAGATGATCGCTGATTCCAATTTCATTAGTCAAAGCAACGTTTTCATCGTTCACAAAGATGATCCCCAAAATCTTAGAGCCACCCTGATCAATCTGGGTTTTATCAAAGAATAATAATTAGTTTGTGTCATAACACAAACTTTTTTATTAAAAAAGAAGCCTTTTTAGACTTCCGCATTCACAACATTGACTCAATCACCTCAAAATTCTGAGTCCGATTAAATTGTTCCAAAACCGCCACCAGTCCTTCATCGCGCTCATCACGGATAAATGATCCGCCCGGCACAGCCAAACCCTCATCATACAAACCGATGAACATCGTTAACGACTTTCCGCGTCCGGCCAAAGCCGCTTTCGCTACATCAGACAAAAACGGTGGAACATATTCACCGCGCAAGAAAGCCACTTCCAAATCCGTATTTCTAGCCACATACGTTGGATTCAAATGAACGTTGATCAAAGCACCGCAACTTTCGCTTACACGATGTAAATATTCAATCGCGCATTCAACATCTTTGATTGCCTCTTCGTCAGACATTCCCGGCACCGGCTTCTGCATCAAATAACATTTAATTCTAAAACCATGGCTAGTGGCTTGAGTCACCATTTTTTCAAATACTGCCAAATGCAGTCCCTTCATCAAAACGTCATTGCGGATATGATCGTCAAAGACCTCAAACCCGACGGCCAATTCAATCCGGGTTGGTGTATCGCCTTCAGCCGCCGCTCTTGATAAAACAACAATCTCAGCCAAATCAACATATTCCGGTCTGGTCTCCAGACTAATCACGTCCAACCATCTAAAGTTTAAATTCAATTTGGCCATCAAGTACATCAAAGCCGTAGTGGAAAATGTCTCTTGGTCTAAAACTGACCCATTGTTGCTTAGAATCACTTTCCGAATTTCATCTTTCCGTACCATGATCTCCGGATTGGCAAAAACCCAATCAATCTGACTGATAACCGCTTTATAACTAACATGATCTTTGCTCATTCTAGACGGCAGATTACACGCCAAACATCTGGACCACTGACAAGCTTGGGTATAAAACACCAGAAACAAAATCAGCCCCTCATGTGATTCCTGAAACCACCACTGAGCCGGCAAATTATAATCATGACCGTCATTAAAAGTATAAGTCTTGCGGCCGTCATTTGATCCGCGCACAATTTGCTCGACTACATTAAGCGGCAGTCTTGGCGCCATCGATTTCTCCTTTCTGGGGTTTACACCCAAAGTTATCACAAAGTTATATTTTTGTCAACGCTTCCACTAGTGAACTTATTATTAATAAATTGCCTTATTTCTGAATAATTAAAAAATGCCGACTATTATCGACATTACTGAATATGAATAAATTCTACCATAAAAGAATCTGGATCCTTGACCGCGATGAATTCATAAATCGTCACCATCGGGAAATGACTCAAAATCAATGCTTTAACGTCTGCCAGATCAAACTCGTATCGCTGTCTTTCTAGTTCCTTGCTGGCGAAATTCTTGCTGCCGCCATAAGCCAAACAATCCCAATGAGCCATCAAATATACTTCCGTGACACCGTGCTCATAAATGGCAATATGAACCTGATCCAGTGCCAAATCTCTTGATCGTTCAACCAAAAAAATTTTTGGGCCTCCGGCCAGTTGCACAGGGTCATGATGACCAAATAAATCACGCCTAACCAAAAATTCATGAAAGGCCACTTGATATCTCGGATCAATGCAACCAACAAATATCGCCTTGGAAAGCTGCGTCATGCGCCATCATCCTTTTTGGTTGAAGCTAAACAATTTTAGCTGATTTCTTATAATATGTCAATAGATTAACTTTACACGGACGTAACAAAAAGAATTTTTAGTAATCAAAAAATACGAAAAAATCCGTATTCTTTGTTTTCCACTAAACTATGGTTTCGAAATTAACTTTTTCACCCTCTGGTTTAGCCAACAACAACTCTACATTAATTTCAGGAAAATTATTATTAATCACCTTGGCTGCGGCTCGCAAATCATCCGTGTATTTTGCTTTTTCCTCCTCTCCGCCACCCAAAACCTTGTTACCACCATAAGCGCCGCAATCCCAATGAGCAATCAAAATAACTGTTTTCATCTCATGCAATTTCGCTGACAAGGTAACCTGTTTCATGGCCAACTCCAAAGATTCTGGCTGCAAAAAATTATTTTGGGCGCCGGCGACAAAAAAAACATCCGTGTGACCAACCAAACCTCGATAATTTAAATACTGATAAACTTCATCGAAAAACCGACCATCCATGCACGCCACGGTTAAATGTGTCATGGTGTGCTGCGCCATATTGATCATATACTTAATATTCAATTTACTATTTAAGATTATTGTCTTGCGATGTTATCGCTCACTCTTGATTATATTTCTTATCCCCCAACCCTTTTGAACCAATCCCCATTCGATGTTTTTTGGCCACTCTGATTCTGACCGTTTCTTTCTCGATCATGGCTGTTAAGCGCGCGAATTCTTTCGCGTCCACTCGTTTTTGCGTCAGGGCTTCTTCCGCTCTTTTTCTGGCTGCCTCGGCTCGCTCGACATCAAGCTCCTCCGCTCGTTCTGCTGTATCCGCCAAGAGCACCACCTTATCCGCCAGAACCTCAATAAAGCCGCCGGAAACTGCAAGGTGTTTTTCTTCCTTGCCGTTAATTATTCGGATTTCACCCGGTTTCAACACCCCGACCAATGGAATATGATTAGGCAAAATCGTAATCTCACCCGCGATTGTTGGGAGGGTGATCTGATCCACTTCTTCTTTGAATACAACTTTTTCGGGGGTGGCAATTTTGAAATTTATTTTATCCATAGTTTATGATCGCTTATAGCACTTAGGGTTTAGGGTTTAGGGTCTAGGGTTTAGGGTCTAGGGTCTAGGGTTTAGCCTCTGACATTTTAAATCTTAATCGTCGTTTTTCGAGTTTCGAATTATATGTACTATACGCTAATCGCTACACGCTAAACGCTTTTATTCACTAACCACTTCATCAATCGAGCCCTTCATATAAAATGCCTGTTCCGGTTTATCATCATGTTTCCCTTCGAGAATTTCTTTGAAGCCACGTACCGTTTCGCTGAGAGACACATATTTTCCCGGAGTACCAGTAAATGTCTCAGCCACGAAAAACGGTTGAGACAAAAACTTTTGAATCTTGCGGGCTCTAGATACGGTTATCTTATCATCATCAGACAATTCATCCATACCCAAAATCGCGATTATATCTTGAAGATCCTTGTAGCGCTGCAACACCCGCTGAACCTCACGAGCGACCTTATAATGTTCTTCGCCCACCGTTTCAGGCGTTAAAATAGTCGAGGTTGAATCGAGCGGATCAACCGCCGGATAAATACCAAGCTCTGACAAACCGCGACTCAAAACCACCGTAGCGTCCAAGTGGCCAAAAGTGGTTGCCGGCGCCGGATCTGTCAAGTCATCAGCCGGCACATATACCGCTTGAATAGAAGTGATTGACCCCTCCTTGGTTGAAGTAATTCTTTCCTGCAGCTTGCCCATTTCCGTCGCTAATGTCGGTTGATACCCAACCGCTGACGGGATACGTCCGAGCAGCGCCGAAACTTCAGAACCAGCCTGAGTGAATCGAAAAATATTATCAACGAAAAATAACACGTCTTGTTTTTCTTCATCACGGAAATACTCGGCCATTGACAACCCGGTCAACGCCACGCGCGCGCGCGCTCCCGGTGGTTCATTCATCTGACCAAAAACCAAGGTGGTTTTATCCAATACACCTGAATCTTTCATCTCATGATACAAATCATTGCCTTCACGCGTTCGCTCTCCGACGCCGGCAAACACCGAGAAACCGCCGTGTTCCTGCGCGATATTACGAATCAATTCCATGATAACCACTGTTTTTCCCACACCCGCGCCTCCGAACAAACCAACCTTACCGCCTTTGGAAAACGGACAAATCAAATCGATTACCTTGATACCGGTTTCGAAAATTTCCGTTTCTTTTGATTGATCGGTAAACGATGGAGCAGCGCGATGAATCGGATATAATTTGTTTTTCTTGAGCTGCTCTTTGCCGTCAATCGCCTCGCCCAAAATATTGAACATTCGACCAAGAGTGTTTTTTCCCACCGGCACGGAAATCGGTTTGCCCGTATCTACCACCTCGACGCTGCGCTTCAAACCGTCAGTCGCCCCCATGGCCACAGTTCTAACCGTTTGGTCACCGAGATGCTGCTGGACTTCAAGCACCAATGTCTTGCCGCCAGCCATCGCGATTTCCAATGAATGATAAATTTCCGGCAATTGCCCGAAGAACTGGACATCAACGACCGGACCGATAATTTGTTTTACTTTTCCTACATTTGCCATATTATTTTTAATAATTTCAATTATGTTATGAATCGAGTATTAATGTTCCAACGCGGCTTTACCGGAACTGATCTCAGCGATTTCCTGGGTAATCGAGGCTTGCCGCGCTTGATTATAGATCAAGGTCAAACTATCAATCATATCAGAAGCCGCGTCACTCGCATTTCGCATCGACATCATCCGGGCGCTGTGTTCTGACGCGTCTGACTCCAAAACCGCCTGATAAACCTGAACTTCCAGCAATCTAGGGATCATCATTTTTAATACATATTCCGGGTTCGGTTCGAAAATATACTCAAATGAAAACGATCCTTTTTTTAAATATTTTTCTTTTTTTTCTTTGATAAATTCTTTAGTTGTTTTGATCCCTTCCGTCTGCCCCACAATCCCCAAATACTCATCAGCCTCGGAATCAATCGGCAACAATTGTTTCACCCGTGGAACTTGTCTGATTGTGGATATAAAATCAGTGTATGTAACCATTACTTTATCGTATTCTCCCGACTCGTATGCTTTTAAAACCAAATGAACCAACGCGGAAATTTCCGCGGCACTTAAAATTAAATCCTGTTTGATAAAATCCGCTTCTACCTTGTAGCCTTCACCGATCAAAATATCCCGCCCCTTGGTCCCTAGTGTGATTACATCAGTACGCTCCACGTCTTTATCGTGTTTTTTGATTGAGGCAATCGCTTTCTGGACCACATTATGATTAAACCCGCCGCATAAACCGCGGTTGGAACTGATGACAATCAAGGCAACATGCCGCACTTTTCGTTTTTGCAGCAAAATATTATGTCTCGGATCGGTTTTTTCCGCCAAATTCAAAACCGTCGCCCAAGCTAAATTGGAGTAATCTCTGGTAGCAAGAACATTCATGACCGCTTTTCGCATTTTTGACGCCGCCACCATTTCCATCGCCTTGGTAATTTTTTTGGTGCTATGAACCGATTTGATTCTTCGCTTTAATTCCCGAGTTCCAAGAGACATATTGACAAATTATCAAAATTATTATAAATTAACTTTTGAGCCTACACAAAGGAGGAACAGATGCGAGGCGGAAACATCGAGCAACTGTGCGGCTTGTGCGATCACTTCTGCTCGAATACGCGAGATTGCCGCGCCATTCCGGGCTGGACCAGACATGCTTATTCCTTTGGCTACTGCCGCTTGGCGTCCATTGACGGCCATCACATTAATATCATGTCACCCAGCATGCTGACGGTTGAAACCACTGACGGCAATGTAACCGAAGTGGCCAAAACCGATCTCCTTCGTCATTCCCGACCCAGCACCCTACTGGCTGATCTCCAAGTTATCCGCTCCAGATAACACTCGTCACACCGAGTGTTTTTTTATTTCACTTCAGCTGTTTCTTCTTTTTTTTCAATAAATTCCGGGTTGGATGATTTGAATTCCTGAATCACTCGTTTCAATTCAACCTCAATCTCTTCCGTCAACACTTTTTCTTTCACTATACTTTGCAGCACTTCCTTGCCATTTGACTGAAAATATTTATGATAAGCCGCCTCAAACTCAGGGACTTTCTTTACCGGCACATCATCCAGATAACCGTTGATAACAGCATAAATAATCGTTATTTGATGTTCAACCGACATCGGCTCATAAATCCCTTGTTTCAAGATTTCGGTAATCCGAGCCCCGCGAGTCAATTGTCTTTGAGTATTTTCATCCAAATCAGAACCAAATTGAGCGAAAGCGGCCAGCTCTCTATATTGGGCCAATTCCAAACGTAATTTTCCCGCCACTTTTTTCATCGCCTTGATTTGAGCGGAAGATCCGACGCGAGACACCGATAACCCGGCGTTGACCGCTGGCCTAATACCCTGATAAAACAAATCTCCTTCGAGATAAATTTGTCCATCGGTAATCGAAATCACGTTAGTTGGAATATAAGCTGAGACATCTCCGGCTTGAGTTTCAATAATCGGCAACGCGGTCAGTGATCCGCCGCCATTTTCCTGATTCATTTTACAAGCGCGCTCCAACAAACGGGAATGCAGGTAAAAAATATCTCCGGGATAAGCTTCACGTCCCGGCGGCCGGCGAAGTAGCAAAGACACTTCACGATATGCAGTCGCGTGCTTTGACAAATCATCATAAATCACCAAAACATCCTTGCCCTGATCCATAAAATATTCACCCATAGCCACACCGGCATATGGCGCGATAAAACTCATTGATGCCGGGTCGGACGCACCAGCCAAGACCACAATCGTATAATCCATGGCTCCGTGATCTTCAAGCTTGGCCACGATTCGGGCGATTTTTGATTCCTTTTGTCCGATCGCCACGTAAATACAAATCATGTCCTGCCCCTTTTGATTGATAATGGTATCAATGGCAATAGCTGTTTTCCCTGTTTGACGGTCGCCGATAATCAATTCACGTTGACCGCGTCCGATTGGAATCATCGAATCGATAGCCTTGATACCGGTTTGAACCGGCTGGTTTACCGACGATCTGGCAATAACCCCGGGAGCAATTTTTTCCACTGGGTTGAATTTGGTGGTTTTCAAATCACCTTTTCCATCAACCGGCTCACCGAGAGCATTAACAACTCGACCAATCAGCGCCTCGCCAACCGGCACTTCCAAAATTCTACCGGTGCTTCGGACCTCATTGCCTTCCTTGATTTTCAAATAATCGCCGAGGATCATCGCGCCGACCGTATCCTCCTCGAGATTCAAGGCCACGCCGAAAACACCGCCAAAATCAATCATTTCCGACATTTGACATTCAGACAATCCGGCAATTCGAGCGATGCCGTCTCCGACCTCGACTACACGACCGACATTGTCAACCGCGACTTGCTCTTCAAAATTTTCAATTTGTTTTTTCAATGTATCAATAATGTAATCCTTGCCCTCTGCTATTTTTTTGCTTGTTTCTTTTGCCATATTTGCTTGTTATATAAAATATGTAATGAATCAGGTGAATATAATATAATTTATCCCAATGTATTTATTGTGGTCTGTAATCGTTGCAATTTACCAGCAATACTTGAATCAATAACTGTATCTCCAATCGATATTCGCAGACCGCCCAAAATTTTTTCATTGATCAAATTTCGCAACAGGACTTTTATTCCCAGTTTTTCCGCTACCAGACTGGCCAGTTGTTTTGTTTGCGTCACGGTTAACGGCACGACTGACTCCACGATGACTTCGGACACTTGGTCATCTGTCAGAAAACTGTCTTTGGCTGTCTTGATAATTTGGTCCAAATAACCCAAATGTTTTGATTTTATCAACAATAATATGAAATTTATCGTTCTTTCACTCACAAAATCCTGAAACACCATTTGCAGCGCCTTTTTCTTGTTACCCAAACTGACATGCGGGTCAACCAAATATTTTTTAAAATCCAAATTTTCATCGATTTTTTCAGCGACATGCTGCGCGTCAGACATCAATTCATCAAAAATTCCCTGCTCGCGGCCGATTCGCGCCAGCGCCGCGGCGTAATGTTTTACGTTGAAACCTTTCATAAAATCTAACCTTTTATATCTGTTCGTTTTAACTCATCGATCACGTCATTGATCAACTTTTCATGTTTTTTGGCATCGATAGTATCCGCCGCGATCTTATTTGAAGCGAGCATAACCAATTCTCCGAGTTCCTTTTTTACATCCTGAATCATTTTCTTCCGTTCGGTCACAATTTCCATTTTTGCCGCGCTGACGATTTTCTCCGCTTCATGACGAGTCTTTTCCAATTTCTCTTTCCGCGCCAAATCCGATTCCTTCTCTGCTGCTGCTATCAACTCCTGCCCTTGTTTACGCCCTTTATTTATTTCCATTTCCTTATCTTTCTCTGCTTGCTGCAATTTCTCCTCTATAACCTCGGCATTCTGAATTCCATCTTCAATTTTTTTTGTCCGCTCTTTCATTATTTTCATCAGCGGTCTAATGCCAAAATAAAACAAAACCGAAAATACAATCACAAAATTTATAACCTGAGCGATAATCAACCGCCAATCAATGTGAAATGTCTTGATAAGTTCGTCCATATTTTTATGTCGTGGTATTAAATTTATGTTGAGTTTGAAATCAACGATTTTTATCCTGCTTCGAAATAATTCGAAGCAGACTAAAAAGCATTATTTGATACCAAACGCGATCACCAAAGCATAAATAGCCACCGCCTCAGCAAACGCCGCCGCGAGCAACATCGGGACTAAAATCTTTCCGGCTGCTTCAGGGTTTCGTCCGATTGCTTCCATCGCTTTTGCGCCGATCTTGCCGATGGCCAAAGCTGGAGCGATTGAACCGATGCCAATGGCCAAAGCCTTGGCTAACATTGTCAGATCCATATTTTGTTACAAATTACGTATCATTACGAATATTACAAATGATTCATTATTTGTATCATTTGCAACTGATTTGTAATTCGTATCTTTATTTGTCAATTACTATCGACGGGGATCATTTATTTAACGTCGGTTTGACATAATTATTAATGAATATTTGTGATATAATTTTACAGATTACAGCATTTTCGTCCTTAATCTTTCGATCCCGTTACATGTTTTTACTTTTCTCGCTTATCTTGCTTTCTCGCTTATTTAATGTTCTTCAGCTGTCCCCGCAATCGTGTAATAAACCAAAGTCAACATACCAAAAATCAACGCCTGAATGACGCCGACAATCACTTCCAAAAACATAAATGGAATCGGCAGTCCAAAAGCAAAAATGACCGCGATTGAGCTTAAAAGCACCTCGCCCGCGAAAATATTGCCAAACAACCGAAAGCTGAGTGACGCGACTTTGGCCACCTCTCCCACAATTTCGACTAAACCAACAAACGCTTTTATCGGATTAACCAATATAGCACTATAATCCTTATGTTTAATAACCTTTCTTGGAATTTCAGCAAACGCCTTAACATTGATGAACTTATTGCTGTGTTTCAAAAACCCGACCGTCACCATACCAAAAATATTGGCGCCGATCACCGAGATTAACGCCAAAGCCAGCGTTGCATTCAAATCAGCCGTGCCGCCCCTGAAATACGGGACAAACACCCCATTTTCAACAAAACCGATAGAACCGATTCCGGGAACCAATCCCAGCCAATTGTTCAATAAAATAAAAATAAAAAAAGTGAACACAATTGGGAACACTTTCTCGGATTTTTTTCGATCTGATGTCACGGAATCACACAATTTCAAACCACCGTCGATCACCATTTCAAATAAATTTTGCAGTCCTTTTGGCACAACTTTCAACTTCAAACGCATGACAACCGCGAATATAATCAACAATACCACCACCACCCATGAATTGAGCAGCGAATTGGTTATATTAAAACTGCCAACATGCCAAATCGGCTCCGCTGCCAGAGTTATCTCATGTTCAAAAGACCCGGTTTCTTCATGCGTTTCAACCGGCGAATTGGCTGTATTTTCTATATTTAAATCCGCTACCGTCGACATAAATTATTTTTTGCTTTTATTCTTATCTTCATTCTCTTGTCTGGAAATTTCCTTCATCGCTCCTGAAGCTCTTCGTACAATTCCAACGTTGGTAATGACAAAAGCCACCGCCACCGAAGCCACAAACAGCCAAGGCGCCGTGTCGAATCGGGAGTCGAGCCAATTGCCGAAATACACTCCAAGTAAAATGGGAATCACGACCCAACCGGCCAATTCAGCAAACAACTTTACTGCTGGCGCCCACCAATTCTTGTCTTCATTTTTCACCATTTTATTTCCGTTTGTGTCAAATAATTGAAATAGCTTCGCCTTCATTCTATACAAAAAAACAAACCCTGTCAATAATTTTTGTTAATAAATACGACAATTATCCAAATAATACCCTTATATTTATAGCCATACTTTTGTAAAACCCAGCCCACCCGCCAGACTTTTGTAAAAACCAACCATTCACTGTCAAACTTTTGTAGTTCCAGTTACTCACCGAAACTTCCGCCACGCCAGCCGTAGCTCACACAGTAAGAGCGTAGGTGGGTAGTTCCAGCCACGCCTGCCAAATTTTTGTAAAAACTTACATCCGACCGCCAAGCTTTTGTAGTTACAGTTACCCCGACAAACTTTTGTAGTTATACTTAACCAAAAACAGAACTTGTTAGTTCTGCTCTACGTATTACTTTCCGCCATCTTGACTCCGACAGCAATTGGTTTGATCTGTCTGATTTCGTCACAGACATCTGGCTGAATGAATCCAATCATGAAGAAACTGTCACAATCAGCGACGGCCTTGGTCTTGGTCCTGCTAAGCTGGCTGATCAAATCTTCAAGATCTGCTTGCCGCTTATCACCCTGAACGAATTGAATCTTCACCACCGACTCATTCATCTGCTGATAGGAATCATAAATATCAGATCGGTTCACGATAGACACCACAAATGAGGCGATCACCGCCGCCGCTCCCGCGATCACCATCAGAAAACCAAACAGATTATCTTCCACAAGTTGGCCATTACGCTTCAGACCAAACCGCCAACTAAGATAAATTCCAAGGAGAAGCAAAACCACACCGAGAATCAATCCGTTCATGCTACCCTCCCGTTGGTTGGCCTCTGTGGTGGTTCAGACATCATATCATAATACATTTTCATTAAATTGTCAACCAAAAATCATTATTACGGCTTAATTTATACAAAAAAACAGTCAATTTTGACTGTTTAACTCACTTCGTTAACCGCTTTCGTCTCAGTACGTCTTCCACCTTATAAAGTCTATGGAATCTCACGAGATCATCCACATGAACCCAAATCGAAACATTATTTTTGACAGGATTCTTCCACATATCCTCCGCGTCATCAAAAAACATCACTCGCGTTCCACGACTATACTTCATTCGCAGACTCAATCGGTGACACGGTCCCATCAGATCAGTATTAGTAAAAAAGTGATACATTTCACCATCAATCACTCGATGCGACTCAGGGGTAAACATTCCGCAGACTGGACAGCCTGAGTCGACACCCTCGTCACCGCAGTAACGACACGTAAAGGAATCTTCGCTGACAAATTCTTCATTAATGAAATCCTCCCAATCGCCCCAATCAGACATTGCCATCTTGACCTCCGACGCTGGCCTGTCGATGCTTATCGATCAAGCGACTGTTCGTTGTTTGTACTATTAATAATCAACTCTTAACCATACCATCACCAATGGTCGGAATCAAAATCGTTCCCGCCTCATGATGTGTATATCTTCGATCAACACTGACCATACCATTCGCCACTTGCCAAGCTCTGAATTCCTGTCGGCATCCCGAACATGAGCATAGGTCAAATTCTGTATCAGTCAAAACCCGATTGCAGATGAAACACTTTCTCACTCGTTTTGACATGTGTATCGTCTCCTGTACGCTCTCAGGTTCAAACTGCAGATGCAAGCGAAATCATCGGTTTTTGATTCGAAAAAATCTTCGCGCCGACACCGGGTACGTGAACTTGGACATTCTCGCCAAGCAATTTTTGAAGCTCCAAAGATGGAACATTATCCCAAAAGAAAGTCCCCAACCGCACCTTTTGCTTGTCTTTGCCCTTCTGGAGATACAAATAAATCGTTCGTCGCAGAAAATAGTCTCCTTCCAAATCATCACCGATCGGCCGAACCAAATGATAGCCAACCAAACATCCCGTATGCGAAAACATTTTTGATCCGATAGTTATCCGCCCAATCCACCAAACGATCCGGAAAAACACTACCAAAGGAGTGATGATAATTACCAGAAAAAACAAAATTCCAACAACATTAGCCATCTTCATCCTCCCGCGTGAGTGGAACGCAACAATCGATTATATAACAAAATATAAAAAAAGTCAACCACAATGGCTACTTTTTATTTAATTTAACTCAAAATTAGACCACAACATTAAATAAATTCTTCGCATTACGCGTGGTTATCTCCGCCGCTTGTTCAAAAGATAAATTACGTAATTCAGCTATTTTTTTGACTACATACTCCACATATATGGGTTCATTTCTTTTGCCTCGATATGGATCAGGCGTCAAATACGGACAATCGGTTTCAACCAGCATTTGCGCCTCAGGCACATTGCGGACTACCTCAGCCAAATTTCCGGTTTTATCAAATGTAATCACGCCGGTGAATCCGAGATAAAAACCCAATTCCAAAAACTCTTGTGCCACTTCCCAATTCGAACCAAAACAATGAAGCACACCTCGCTTGCGCGGTAAATTTTTTTTCAATTCCCGCAGTAAATCTTTATAAGCGTCTTGGGGATTCATTTTGCTGCCGCGGCAATGCAATATCAGCGGCAATTCGTGCTGGTTCGCCAAATCAATTTGCAGATTTAATACTTGTTTTTGCTTTTGTTTAATCAAATCAAGATCACCATTCAAATCAATATGGTAATAATCCAACCCACACTCGCCAATTGCCACCACCTGATCCTTGGCCGCGAGCAGGGCATATGCTTCGACATCAAAATCCTCGGCGCGAGACATAAACGTCAAACCCTCTTCTTTGACCTCAAATGACTGCAAATGAATTGGATGCAAACCGACCGCGGCAAATGTTTTTGCATACTTCACCGCCATTTCCGCCGCACGTTCACTTGTGGATATCTGAGAACCAACATTAATCATCACGACATTTTTTTCTCTAGCCCGCGTCAAAACATCTTCATGATCATCTTTGAAGTCATTAAAATTTACATGGGCATGGGTGTCGAAAAGCATATTATAAATTATAAAATAAATTAACCAGTTAACTAATTAACTAGTTAACCAACACACTAAATTACTGCCTTCATCCTTTTCAGCGCCTCCGGCATTAACGGTAAAAAGATATACGAAACCATAAGCAATACCGGAGCAACCACAGAATCTTTTAATTGCAGTGCCACCCAGTCATTAAAAGGAAATTTGTTGGTAAAATAAACCACAACTGCCAAAGATAAAATTCCGGAGACCAACCCCAAAACCGAACCAAGGACACGATCAAAAGTCCGCAAAAACGGCACGAGAGAAATCAGTTGAAACACCTTGCCCAAACCCCAGAATACCAAACCAACGATTTTCAGCACGACTGAAAACAAGACTATAAACGCAATAAATAGCGACAAATTGGACTGACCAAAAAACTCGGCCAGCCATTCGTAAAATTGACCCGCGACCACCGTGGCAATAACAATTCCGACAATACTGCCAACCGCCTGCAAAAAACCTTTTTTAGCCCCCCAAAGCAAAAATAAAATCATTGTGCCAAGAAGGATGTAATCCAATGGATTCATATTTTATTTTTTCTATTTTTATTTTCGCGCAAACAACGCATCACCCTTCGTCACTTTCAACCCCGGTTCCATTAAACCGATTTTTTGTAAATCCTCAAATTTTGTTTCCACCATCACCTGTGAAATATTCAGTTTATCCCAAATCGCTTCCGCTGTTTCCGGTAAATACGGATAAACCGCGATTGATAAATGTCGAACAATTTCAATTAGATTATATAATACTTTTTCCAATTTGTCTTGATCATTTTTCGCGAGCTCCCACGGTTTTGTTTGATCAATGTAATTATCACACCAAGAAACCAAATCAATCATTGACTTCAAATTTTCATACAATTTCAAATCCGCATATCCCTGATCAAGGTTGCCCCAAAAATCTTTTAAATTGTATTCAGCTCCATATTTGCCCTGGGGCACCAATCCGCCAAAATATTTTTCTATCATTCCAAGAACGCGGCTGACCAAATTACCGATGCCATTGGCCAAATCAGCGTTGTATTTAATCACAAAATCATCGGCTTTGATATCACCGTCATTACCAAAAGGATATTGAGATAAAATCAGATACCGAGCGCCGTCCGAACCGAATTCAGCCACCAAATTATTCGGATCGATCACGTTGCCAATCGTCTTGCTCATTTTCTGGCCGTCAACAGTAAAAAAACCATGAGCAAAACAAACGCGGGGCAAGTCCAGCCCGCCAGCCATTAGTATCGCCGGCCAAATTATCGCGTGAAACTTCAAAATATCTTTGGCCAAAAGCTGCACATTGGCCGGCCAAAAAGTTTTAAATTTTTCGTCATTGTCTTTGTACCCCAACGCGGAAATATAATTCAAAAGCGCGTCAACCCAAACGTATATGGTTTGATCCTGATCAAACGGCACTTTTATCCCCCAATCAACATTGGCGCGGCTGATAGCTATATCGTCGAGCCCATCAGTGATAAATCGCAGTACCTCATTCTTGCGCGATTCCGGCGCAACAATAAAATCACCACGCTCAATCACCTCTTTTATATGATCGGCAAAAGCGGACAATCGAAAAAACCAATTTTCTTCCTTTAGATACGCCGGCTCAATATTCGGGTGATCCAAACACTTGCCATCGACCAAATCGTTTTCAGTCTTATACGCCTCGCAGCCGTAGCAATACAAACCTTCGTATGTTCCTTTATAAATTACCGACTGACCATCGGGACCAACCGCTTCTTTTAATTTGCTGACAAAAAATTCAACGTTCTCCTCATGCCGCGTCTGAGTGGTACGGATGAAATCGTTATAGGAAATATTCAACTGATCCCAAGCAAACTGAAACTTCGCAGAAATTTCATCCGCGTATGCCTGCGGTGTTTTATCAAACTTTTCCGCTGTCTGTGACACTTTGACGCCGTGTTCATCGGTGCCGGTCAGAAACCAAACATTATCCGGACCGAGTTTTTGCCGGTAATACCGCGCTAAAACATCGCCTGCGATTGTCGTGTACGCGTGTCCGAGGTGCGGCTTGTCATTCACGTAATAAATTGGAGTGGTAATATAAAATTTTTGCATATATATTTGTTACAAAATTACAAAACAATACAAAACCTTACAAAATTCAAATAATATTTATTTAACCATTCAGAACTCTATAAACTTGAGCCCCATTGGGAGAAATCCAAATTAATAATCCCAATTTTTTATCTAATAATTTCAGATACTCTAAAGTTTGATCAAAACTTACTTTTCGAAGACGCTTACCCACTTTCATTTCAATCACCACCAAATCTTCAACAATAATATCTGCGTAGCGTTTTAATATTTTTTCATTGTGACAAAGTGCAGGGATATATCTTTCCCTTTTATACTTCAAATTTTTCTCATCTAACAATGAGCAATAATAATCACAATATGTTTTTTCTCTTTGTCCGTAGCCATGATACTTAAACATTTCAAATGCTAAACCATTCAATTCATAACTCAAATCCTTATAATACACAGTGACCATAATTTTTATTTTTGTAACCCCTTGTAACCTTTCGTAACTTTTGTATCACAATTTTTTATTTTTGTAACCTTTTGTAACGTTTTGTGTCTTTTGTATCACATTATTGATTCCCCCTAACCACGACCACGAACTCACCCTTTACCTTTTCCTTAACCGTTTCAATCACTTCTGACAATTTTCCGCGATAAATCGTCTCAAACATTTTTGTTAACTCGCGGCCAACTACGACTTCTCTTTCAGACTCTACAACCGCCAACATCTGCTCTAATGTTTTGATTATTCGGTGAGGTGATTCATAAAAAACGGTCGTAATTTTTGATTCATTGATTTGATCAAAATATTTACCCTTGCCTTTGTGCGGCATGAAGCCGAGAAACAAAAATTTATCGGTTGGGAACCCCGACACACTCAGAATCGCCGTCACCGCGCTGGCACCAGGGATCGGAATTATATTCACTCCCCTTTCAATCGCCAGCTGCGCTACCTTGCCGCCCGGATCCGATATTCCAGGGGTACCGGCATCACTGACATAAGCCACGTCCTGCCCCTCGCCCAAATATTGTTCGATCATTTTAATAATCTTGCTGTCATCGGAATGCTGGTGCAAACCAGTCGTTTTTTTCTTAATATCAAAATGAGCGAGCAACTTTGCGGTTTCACGCGTATCTTCACACCAGATAATCTCGACCGATTTCAATATCTCCACCGCTCTAAACGTCATATCCCCGAGATTTCCAATCGGTGTGGCTACGATGTATAAATTTCCCTTATTCATATACAAAAACTATACCAGAAGTTGAATCATTTCGCAACTATCAGTAAAGTCACAACCCATTGACAAATAATTAGTTTTATGATAATATTCAGCGTTCGACTCGTCCCACATACAGGAGCAAACAATGAGCCACAAAATCATTCTGGAAATCTATGCCGGCCAAGGCGAAGAACTCCCATGGCTTTTTGCTGTTGATGATATCAAAAATATCTCCGAAGATGCCGCCGGAAATACTACCATTGAGCATACCGGACCGTATATTATGGATGATGAATTTGACCCCAATAACCAACGAGTAAATCAATCATTCACCGAAACTCCGGCTGACCTTTGTCTATGGCTGGTGGCCAATCCTGACTTCGTCGCGCTGCGCCAGTACTTCAACTCGCCGGATTATTACGTGAGTCGATTTCTAACTGTTTTTGAGCGATCAAAAATTGAAAACATTATCGATCTTACCGGATGTTGCCGGTTTGATTATGAGGGTGAGACGGTGTTGGTTCAGGTGAATTATCGAGATCTGGTTCAAGTTCTTAACACCAAAGTCTAAAGCGGCATTCACCTGCTGACAACTATTCGCAACAACTTCAACGGCCGAAGTGAGGAATCAATGACCGAAAAAAAATTGATCTCCTTTCTTGAACTCGCCATCACCACTGCGAATATTATGGAATCAACCGCTGATTGGGAAACGAAATATGAGATTCTTCTCGGTGATGATGATTGCGTCGCGATTCAAGTCCGATCACTCGGAATTGATCTTGACTATTGTGATCCTGATTCCAGCTATCAAGAAGATTGTTTGGCGTTTCATGCTGCTGTCAGAGACAAAGCGGAGGAACTGGCCAAAGCGTTTGGTCTGACAAAATAGATCCCGCCTAGCTGAACTGAATGCGAGTCAAATTTTAACTTCACCGACAAAGGAGACCATCACATGCTGACCACGCTTCGACGCAGCCTCAACGAGCTGTTAAATGCTCTTGGTTTATTTCTCCTGAAACTTGACACCTACAAACGCACCACCGGTATATACATGCTCATAATTGGTACGATTGGTATGCTCTTCCTTTATATGGTTGAATACGAACCAAAATATAACCCGTCTCAATTTTCAACTGAAGTATTGATCGCTAGCTGGGCGCTGGCAAATTTCATGAGTTTTTCCGCTGTGGTCAAAATATTCATGGTCACGAAACTGAATAACCCGCCGATTGCAGAATTAGTAAGCATTATATCTTTCATTATCGTCCTGATAGCGCTTTATCTGGCGCCGGCTATGACTCGTGGCGCACCGGATTCAACGGAACAATTTCGAAACCTTATCATTACCTTTTGGCTGATCAGCTGGCTCTGGCTAGACGTGTTAAATGTTTTGATTTATATTGCCAAGTGTAAGCTGAACCGGCTTGATACGGTAAAAAAAATTCATACATTTATTCACAATTAACACCCCGACAGCTAGGAGAACACATCATGAAGCCACTCCCGCGCGACTTTATTATCGCCGCCGAAGATTTCTCCGCGCTTCTGGAAAACCACCGATCTGAACTTGAAGGTGAAAGGCCTCTCGTTATTTTCACGTGGACAGACATCCAGAAAAGACTGCAAAGTCTCGTGGCCAATTTCCCAGATCTGACGCCTAATCATTTTCTTTACGACTTGATGGATCGCTTGGTTGAATTCGGAATTGTGGGAATGAACCGGCATATTGAAAGCCACTGGCCGAAAACCAAACCGGTCAACGTCACCATCGATACTAACCTTATCATCAGTTGGTTCTGCAAATTGACCGCCTGTTATCGCGAATTTCTTGAGCCTCACTTGAAGGCTGGACTGCACTTTAATTTCGAACGGCACACGGATACGCTCAAAGCCGTTGTCGATCGCCTTCAAGTTGATTTTCTGCTGGAGCAATGGGTAATTAACTGTCTGGGGTATGACAAGAATCATCCCAGATTCGCCGAAAAAATCGCGGCCAACAAAACATGGTAATGGAGGCGGCCGATGATTCGAGCAAGCCTTGCCCATTTCTTCCGTCGAACCATTGACAAGATCAAGCGTCTTCCAAGCTTTCTATTTACTCATTTGCGAAGCGAACCACACTCGGTGCTTCCGCTGCCTGCGAGCCGAGACTCTGATGGTCACAAGGGCCGAGCCAAACGCTTTTACGGGAAAAGACATGGTGATTCGAAAGCCATCCGGCACAATCAAAAACGCCGCGGCTGATTATTAAATGCTGTAACACCAGCATTTTTTGATTATAAAAACATAAAAGAGCCTTGTTAGACTCTATGTAACTGACCTTTTTTGACCGAATTTATGATCCGGATCTTTCACGCAATCTCTGAAACGTGGTATATTTCGCCTGCTTGACTTTTTCGCTTACACGACTTTGCATTTCAATAAAATCTTCCGCCTGCTGACAATAATGAAGCCAAAAATCCGCCAAAGCTTCAGGACCCAATACATACAATTCACATTCACTAAAAGTTTCCGCGTTAATATCATCCGCCATTTCTTTTTGCGCCTCATCTGATAAATACAACGCTCTGAAAAACTTTTTATCGGCAATACCTGTAAACACATACCCACCGCCTTTATTCGAAACGCGATCATATCTTGCCTGATCCACAATCATCGTTACCCCGACACACGGCTTTGTACTCGCCGGATGAAATATAGAGTTGATTCTCATATTCAAAATCAGAGTACCAATTGGCAAAGAACACAATTCTTCAAATGTTTCGATCTTTTTAGCTGCCACCTATCCCCTCCTTGGTGGTTAGTTCAACAAAACAGATTTGAATGTATCACTGTACATTGCATAATAGCATTTGTCAATATTACCAATAAAAAAGAAGGTGATTTACCTACTTTTAATTTATGCAACGCCACGTATTGATACTTAACCCAGAAATTATAATCTGCCCACATAGGATCGGCATCAGTACGCTCAACGCTTGGATCAAATTCCAGCTCCAACCTGGAATACCCGAATTGACGGACTGACTCCAAGAGCTCAGGACACAACACCACGTTCAGTTCCTGATTAATTTCCGAGGCTCTCCATCCACTCGCTACCCGCGTGGAATCCTTTGCTCTAGCCAAATCCAGTGTGGCAGTCGCGAAAACATGTTCGACTGATGCGAGTCTTTCATAAATCTCAATCAGCTTCAGATTCCTAGCCGGCGGCAACTCTGTGCCCAAAATTTGCGACACGTCTGCATCCCGAAGTTCAACCTGCCCCATAATTCCGCAATTATCACGCATTGGAAATACTTGTGAGCTCAATCCCACTAGACCAACACTACTGACGCTTGAAATTGAAATCAACATCTTGGCGGTGCCAAACTGCTCAAGCAAATAATCAACCAAACGCTGATTATATTGCAATACCAAACAGCCGTTAGGCTTTTTCATGTTAAAAGTAAAACTCTGCGCTGAGACACTCGCCCTCAAATTTGAAACACCATGGAAAAATCGCGTTAATCCATTTTCAAACGCTCGCAACCGATCCATGTGTTCCATGTGTCTCCTCCTTGTTTGAGACTTTAAATATTATCACAATTTATCAAACATGTCAACAATTTGAATCTCAAAAGCGTACAGACACACATATTTTAGCCTTTTTTTCATAATAATTGTAATTCCTATTGACTTTTTATACAAACATGATATAATATATATGCCCATATGAGCTGCAACGGCGCAGCTCTAGGAGATTCACGATACGTGAAATGACCCGAAACAAGGAATGGAGCAGTGATCATGGGCGCGGGCAAACTGCCCCTTGCGAGCCAACCACCCCGAGCCGAAGAGATCCGCTCTTTCAACGGTTATGGGGCCGCAAGAGCCTACAATTCAAACCAGTTCGACACCGCCGAGCGCAAGCGCCCGGCGGTTTAATATTTTAAATAACCTTTTAAAAATCAATTCATCTGCTATACTATTTTATATCACACGCGATGATTTGAAACCGTTACCTACATTCTAATGCCGTCATCAAGAAATAAAACCTTATCAGTTTCTGATCTTGACCTGAAATCTTTCAGTCATTTTTTGCGTTTACCTGATGAAATTAAAAACATAACGACTCTCCAAAATAAAATTTATCTGGAAAATTCCATCATCGCGCTAAAAAAACTTCCATCAGAATCCGTTGATTTAATCATTGCCGACCCACCATATTTTAATCTGCGTAAAAATTTTGGCGCCGGCAATGTCAATTTGAGCAAAAACGAATACTACAATTGGAACCTGGCTTGGATTGAACAATCAAGCCGAATTTTAAAACCAACCGGCAGTTTGTATCTATGTATTGACTGGCCCAGCTCATGTTTGTTTCAAAACATCTTGGAAAAATATTTGATTATCCAAAACCGTATTACCTGGAAACGCGACAAAGGCCGCGGTTCAAAATCCAACTGGAAAAACAACATGGAAGACATCTGGTTTGCCACCAAAAGTCCTGAGTACACCTTCAATCTCGACGCCGTCAAAGAAAAACGCGCGGTCAAAGCACCGTATATCGACTCGCTCGGCCGGCCCAAAGACTGGTTTGAAGAAAACGGCCAAAAATTTCGCTATACTCATCCCTCAAACATTTGGACAGATTTAATCGTCCCCTTTTGGTCCATGCCGGAAAATACCGAACACCCAACCCAAAAACCGGAAAAACTCATTGAACGTTTAATCATGGCATCATCAAATACAGGTGATATTATTCTTGACCCATTTCTCGGCTCAGGAACAACGGCTGCCGTGGCCAAAAAACTGAACCGAAAATATATTGGTTTTGAAATCGATAAAAAGTTTTATATTCTGTCCCACAAAAGATTACAGTTAACAGTAAACAAAGATCTGAAATCAGTAGCTGACTAACAAATTTTTGTCCGCCATAGGACGAGTAAAAACCAATCACACGCAGCCAAACTTTCGCAGTTACTGTTATACTTTTGTAAAAACAAATCAGAAACCAGTAACCGACTAACAAATTTTTGTAAAACTATGAAAAGACTACTCATCGCTTCCAACAACCAAGCCAAAATCTCTGATTTTAAAAAATTCATGGCTGATATCGGTTATGAAATTGTGTCTCCAGCTGAATTGGGGCTTGAAGCTGATATCAAAGAAACCGGTCAAACTTTCAGAGCCAACGCCGAACTCAAAGCCAGACACTTTTTTGCATTAACCGGCTTACCCACCCTGGCTGATGATGGCGGGATTGAGATTGATGCCCTAAACGGAGAACCCGGAGTTTATAGCCGCCGCTGGAAAAGCCGAGCTGAGGGACTACCAGAAGTCGAAATGACAGACGAAGAAATTATTGAATATACATTATTTCGACTACGAAAAGTTCCAAATGAAAAAAGAACCGCCCGACTGACCATGACGCTATGCTTTATTAAACCAAATCAAGAACCCGTATTTATTGCTGAATCAATCGAAGGATCAATCGCTGATCACGTTATTGCTGAATACACGCCCGGCTTCCCATTTAGAGCTTTGTTCATAGTTAAAGAATTTGCCAAACCATATTCATCGCTGACGGAAAAAGAACACGCCCAAATCAATCATCGCAAAATCGCCTGTGATCAAATCAAAAAATATTTATAACAAAAAAAATCGGGACAACCCGATTTTTTCTATATAAACATCAAACTAATTTAAAATTATTGAAAATTAAATTTTCATCAGGCTTCAATTGATCTCACGGCACCTTATTTTTCATTGCCCCGCTCCAAATCGTCTTTTCCCACCGCTCGCCATTCCAAATCTGACAGTTTCCCGCCATTGAATCGAAGTCAGGACAGCCCCCATCGCCGCGGCCGCTCAATCCTCCGCCGGTCGAACAAAAAGCCACACCATCTCTGTTATAAACTTGATCGGTATAACAATCACGGCAATCGACCTCCCGATTAAACCCGATATAATATTTCTCGCCCAAATAATCACACCTGACACTGGGCGCGTAATTATCATCATTCAAAATCATCTTGGACATCCAAAGAGGCAACGTATTGTCAATTTCGCCCCCGTCGTTATTTGAATTATTGGGCTGATCCAAAACCTCTTTGCCTTCCTCCGCTTGTTTCTGTGCGTCGATTTTTAATTGTTCAATTGTCTGCGGCAATTTTTCCCAATCAACTTTTCTTTTAGCCCATTCATCCTTGAGCGGACCACTGAGCTGTGACCAAACAAAATAAATTAAATAAAAAGATAAACCCAATATAACCGCCAATAACACGCCGCATGACAAGCTCAAACGTTTCTTTTTCTCCGGCCGATCATGTGGCTCTGGAATCCGGCCTCTTTTTTCTTCTCGCCGTTCATGCAGTTCGTCAGCATACCGATCCTCTTGATTGTAATCATTATTTTCGATCATAAGTTATCTTCTCATGCTAATATCGTACAACACATGTTCAATTTTATTCAAATTATTCTTGGCCTGATCAAACTTTGTTCTGAGCAAGCCGCTCAAATTGTAAGCCAACAAGATATCAATCGCATCAGATATTTCCTGAGCAATCTTTTTCACCTCATCAAACTTTTCTTCGGCGGAAAGCAACACCGCTCGGCGCAAAAGCTCGCCGGTAAAATCTGAAAATCCGCCCAAATATTCTTGCGGCTCAATATGCAAACCGGTAATTTCACCGACCTCATCGCCATTCACATACATAAAAAATAATCTGGCCTCCACATACTCCTCGACCGCCGCACACCAGCTGCCCTCGAATCGAAGCTTCTGGTTCTTGGCGAAATCCTTTTCCAAAGCTTTCAAAAATTGCTCACTTTCTTCCAGCTTCGTCCTCGCCTCATCAAGGTTATTCCGATGAAGCGCGAAAATAGTCTGTTTTGCCAGATGCAAGGCCTTGCTCGATTGACCGATAATAATCCGTCGAGATTGATCATATTCAGCCTGATCATCATTGATTTTCTTCCAAAAATTTTGATTGAGCATACTTATTTCAATATAATAGTAATGATTTTTATTTAATCCAAATATTTTATTCTATTCGCGATGTGTTCCTCATGATTTCGGCTGAATATTATTTTATTATTCGGCGTAGTGAGAAAAAAGTAATAATCAGTTTCTTTGGGGTAAACCACCGCTCTAATCGCCTCAATGCTGGGATTACATATCGGAGTTGGCGGCAGCCCTATCACCTGATATGTATTATAGGGATTTTCAATTTTTGTGTCATCAAGGCTGGGTCTGGTTGTCCCCTTTCGAGTGATGTAATTTACGGTCGCGTCCGATTGCAAAGGATAATTGTCGCCTAACCTTTCCCAAAAAATCCCGGCGACGATTTGCCGATTCTCATACCCAAACATCTCTTTTTCCACGATACTGGCCAAAGTTAAAACCTCATACAGGTCTCTTTTCTGACGCCCAATCTCTTTCATCACCTCAGCATCAAGTTTTCTCTCAAAATTATCCAACATTTTTATTATCACGTCTTCGGGCGTTGAATCCGTGTAGACAACATATGTATCAGGATAAAGAAATCCCTCCAAACCAACCGTTCGCGGCTTAAATCCCAAAAAATTATAATCAAAATTTGGCGTTTCATTTGCCACGTGTAAAAAATCCTCAGCCGAAAACAAAACCTTACTTTCCAAATACTCGGCGATCTCTACGTTTTTCCACCCCTCGATTATCGTTATTGACACTTCATCACGGACCGTTCTCTCATCAGTTAAAATGGTAATGATTTCTTTCAAATTCATGTTGGTCTCAAGTTGATATTCACCCGGATGAAATTCAGCCCGCAGCCCTCTCAATAACACATAGGTTTTGAAAATAAAATCTTTTTTTGTGAAACCCTCATTTTTTAATCTTTCAGCGATGTCACCGACACCCATTCCCTCATCGACAATAAGTTTTTTTGATCCGAAAGGATTATTATTCGGCGCTTCGATCATAATATTCAACCCAAACCAAAAAACCACAAACACTGCGAGTAAACCTAGAATGATTTTCACTGCCACATTCATAAATATTTATCCTGCCCGTTATTTTTTAATTGCTCGACAATTTTTTTTACTTCCTGCGATTTGCTTTTCGGACAAATCAAGAGAACATCATCAGTATCAATCACCGCGTAATCATTCAAACCGACCGTCGCCACCAATTTATCCTTGGTCGTGTATATCAAATTGTCGGAAGAATCACGATGAATATGGTTGGCTTTTACCACATTGGAATTTTCATCCATCAAATGCTTTTGCGCCTCGTGCAGCACATCAAACGCACCCACATCGCTCCAGCCAAAATCACCTTTCATAATCAAAACTTCACTCGGATCAATCTTTTCCGTCACCGCGTAGTCAAACGAAATCTTTTCCATCTGATTAAAAGCCATTTTCACCAATTCTTGATTATTTATTTTTAACGCTTCGACTATTTGATGCAATTTGTCGCCGTGGCTTGGGCTGTGTTTGCTAAAAGCCTCGAGCATTTTCCGCGGTGTCCACATATAATAGCTGGCGTGCCACAAATAACTACCGTCTTCAAGGTATTGTTTGGCCGTTTCGAATTTGGGTTTTTCCGTATGGCCAAGAAATTCATATATTTCAACATCGTCGCAGCTTAAACATTGACCGACTTTGGTATAGCCGAGCACTGTGCTGGGAAAAGTCGGATGAATGGCGATATCAACCATTTTGCCTTGATTGCGAATTATCGCCTCAGCCATTTTGATCATCCGAATAAATTTACCAGTATCAGCGATATAATGATCGGACGGAATAAAAGCGATCGGCTCATCCGGCATTTGATCATACAACGTGGCCGCGACAAAACCCATCGCCGGCGCTGTATCACGTTTTTCCGGTTCCACGATATAATTTTGTCGCGGGATTTCCGGGACCAATTCCCGCGCTTGAGCCAACAGCTGTTCATTCAAAACCACGTAAATATCGTTGAAACTAAAATCCGCCATAAATCTGGCCACTGTTTCCTCGAACATGGTTTTGTTGCCGACAATTCGGCTGAATTGTTTTGGTTTGGCCTCGCGGCTGAGCGGCCACAATCGAGTCCCGCCGCCTCCGGCCATGATCACTAATTTCATATAAAACTACTGTAGCATAAATCTAAAAAACAAAAAATCATTAAAAATTATTCTAAGTCCTAATTATTCTAATTGCTCTAAATAAGAACAATTATCAAAATAATTAGATTAATTAGCAAAATTATAACAATTATCGCCTATTTTCACCTAATTCTAGCCACTACTATTGACTTTTTATTCAAAGTATGATATAATATCTACTATATAGTTCTTTTCACCCGTCCCTTCAAGAGGGACACATTGGAGCTCAAGGCTCCGGGAGGGAAACCATGAACGCTCATGGTCGTGACATGGCTCGGCTGTTTCTGGGTATCGATCCGACGCTGCCCGGATTTGTCTCAAGGAGCATCTCGGACAAGTGCCGTAAATCCGGCACGAAGCTGACACTGACACGTATCGATCTCAAAACGATCGCCGTGCTGAACGCATATGCCGCAATTCTCCAGGCCAACTTCGGCAATCCGGTCGCCACCACTCTCTTCAATCCTGATCTGAAGGAATTCCACAACGGCGCCGGCTGGGACTGGCATATCCTAGCCTCGATCAGCTTCCCGTCAGGATCGACGTTCTACATCACCATATACATCGAACAGTCCGCCACCCGAATCTACTTCGCCCGAGCGCTCAAAGCCGAATACAACGGAGAAGTATTCAACTACTACATCGACGATGACGGCCAAGAAAACCTGTCCTTCGAGCGTGCCTGAAGCTCAAACAACGTCAATTCAGTCAGCCAATGCTGACCGGAAAGAGAAATACATGGAAGCCGCTCACGCGTTCCTGTGGACTTGGTTCGTCATGATTCCGCTCGGCTACTTCGCATTCGGCCTGATCTACGGCTGGATCCGGTGGCACGAGGCCAACAAAGGATACCAGTTCAGACTGACTCTCTTGGGGCATTACAAGCTTCCCAGCAGGGATGTCAGCCGGATCTTCTTCCGGCTCGACCACATCCGCTGGTACCACTTCATCCTGTTCCCGTCACTCCTGCCAGCGTTTCTCGACCGAGATAGCAACATTAACGATGTCGAAATCCCGGAAAAGCTATCCTTCGGGACCAACATCGTCGGCGAACGCGGCACGTACATCGGTCTGATGTCGTTCGTCTGGCCGTTCATGGCCATCGGCTACGTCGTGAGCCTCATCGCCCTGATCTGGCTCGGCCTTCACCGGCTGGGCTCCGCGCTCGGCCTCCCACTCGAAGATGAAGCATTCCGCTACTAACCCACTGATCGAACAAATCTCACAACATTGAGAAAAGACTTCAAACCTGGAGTCTTTTTCGTTTGGCCAAACATGCAATCGCTATAAATAATACACCGCCAAAATAATCAATCCCAACAAAATCCGGTACCAGCCGAAAATATTTAATGACCGATTTTGCAAAAAGCGCAAAAAATATTTGATAATGAAATAGCCGATGACAAAGGTCAGAATAACGCTATACAAAAAAATGTATAATTCTTTGGCACTGACCAAATTCCATGAAATTTCAAATAATTTTTTGGCCGCGGCGCCAAGCACAATCGGGATGCTGAGTAAAAAAGAAAATCTCGCCGCTTCCGGTCGTTTCAATTTTAAAATCATTCCTGTTATAATGGTACTGCCGGACCGCGACACGCCGGGAATCAACGCCAAAGCTTGAGCGCAGCCGATCCCAAACGATTCAATCAGTGACAAATTCTCAAAATCTCGTTTTTTCTGCCCCCAGCGCTCTACGGCAAAAATAATCAATCCGCCGACTATAAGATTTATCGCTACAATGATGACACTGCGAAACACCACCTCAATCGTACTTTCCAAAAAGATTCCAACCAACACAGCCGGCACGGTTGCCAGCATTAAATTAAATACAGTTTTCTGATCTTCACTGCCCAAGTTCACTCCACGAAAGATAGAAAAAAAAGCTTTGGCATACCGCTTGATATCAACCCAAAAATACCAAATCAAAGCTAATGCTGTACCTAAATGCAAGGCCACATCAAAAGTTAAATCATCTATCACCTGCATCTGGAGCAATTCGTGCAGCAAAACCAAGTGTCCGGAACTCGACACGGGCCAAAATTCCGTTACCGCTTGAACCAAGGCAAAAAATGTCGCGTAAATAATTATCATAATACATTATTAATATTTAAAACCAACACGCCAAACTTTCAACCGTCATAGTTAATATATTCTATTATACATAAAATCCCATATGAACTACACCCTTTTGATCATCCCGCTTACTGCCGCCATCGTGGCCCAAATCATCAAAATAATAATTTTTCTCTCCAAGCGCCAATTTTCATGGAAAGAATTCAACAGTTATGGCGGGATGCCATCTTCTCACACAGCAATGGTTATATCTCTCAGCGCTGCCGCCGGTTATTATGACGGCTGGGATTCAGCTATCTTTGCTTTGGCCATCGTTTTCTCTCTGATCGTCCTGCGCGACGCCGTCGGCTTCCGCCGCCAAATCGGTCTCCACGCGCAGACCATTAATTTGCAAATCAGCCGGCTGCCACACGATAAAAATTACCAATATCAATATCTTAATGAACGAGTCGGCCACACCTACCTCGAAGTCTTTGCCGGTATGGTTGTCGGCTTGCTAATCACCGCTTTATATATTTTATTTCTCGGTTAATCTGTCAACTAACTGTTCTTTACGTTATCAGTTACCACAACCTGAAAAAATACTCTATAAAGTTCACTTCTGACACACGGGACAATAACTCGTTCCTCTGCCGGCCAACTTGGTTTTTTGAATCTGCCCGCGGCCGCAGCGGTGACAAATTTTCCCTGCTTGTTTATAAACATTGAGAAACCGAGCATAGCCTCCCTTGTTGCCTCGGCCGTCAACATAATCACTGACCGACGTGCCGCGATATTTAATGGCCTTAGCCATAATCCGTTTCAGGGCTGCAAACAACTTTTCAATTTCGTCTCCAGCCAAACTCGCTACCGGCCGATCACCTCGGATTCCAGCCGCGAACAAACATTCATCCGCGTAAATATTCCCCACACCAGCGATTAAATCCTGTGCCAGCAGGAATTTTTTTATTTCCCACCTTGGGCGTCGCTCTAAAATACCCTCAAATTTCTTTATGGTAAAACTTCTAGTGTGAGGTTCAAGACCAAATCTTATCATTTCTCTTTCCGCTTCTTCATCACCAACCAATTTGAAATAACCGAATTTCCGCATATCATTAAAAAACAAATCCCCAGCCGACCCAAAATCAAAGTGAACTTTGTTAAACTTCATTGGTTTTCCCGCTTCTTGATCAATAGGATGACCGCCGGCGGTTAATTCGTTGCGCGGCGAAACAAATACAAACTGGCCGGTCATTTTGAGATGGGCCAGCACCTTTTTATTTGGCCCAAAATCAAACACCAGCATTTTCCCTCGCCTGTATATTCCTGCCAATCTTTCATTTTCAAGACTTGAAACAAATTCCGCCGCTGATGGCTGAATTTTTTTAACAAAATCTTGTTTAATCGTGATTTTTATCACTTTTTTCCCGGTCACAAACCGTTCCAAATCACTCCGGACGGTTTCAACCTCTGGCAGCTCAGGCATATTTACAAAATAAATTATAAATCCTAAATGTTTTAGAATTTATAATTTATGATTTAGAATTTTATATCAACGGTCTCCCACTCAAGTACTTGGGAATCTCCAAATCCATCATTTTCAACGCTGTGGCCGAAACATCGGACAGCAACCCCACCGGCCGGAGTAAACTCAAATCACCGCCAATAACCTGAGAATCAGGGTTGGTTTTGCCGCGATACTTTTCACCGATAACAACGCACGGCACCGGATTGGTTGAGTGATCCTTGCTGATTTCCCCGGTCTGCAAATTCCGCAGCTCCTCGCAGTTGCCATGATCAGCCGTCAAAATACAGCTGCCGCCTTTGGACAAAATCAAATCAACAATCTGTCCCACACAATAATCGGTTGTTTGAACCGCCTTGATCACCGCGTTAATATCGCCGGTATGACCAACCATATCCGGATTGGCATAATTAACCACATAAAAATCATGTTTCTCCTGCAACATTACTTTTGATAATTTCTGAGTAACATCAAGCGCGGACATTTCCGGCTTATCAGCAAAACTGGCCACGCGGGGCGATGGAATCACATCACGATCTTCATTTTTAAAAACATCTTCCTTGCCTCCATTAAAAAAGAACGTAACATGCGCGTACTTTTCCGTTTCCGCGATATGATACTGACTTACCCCTGACTCGCTGGCGACCCGCGCCAAACAGGTCTCCGCGTCGTCCCTTGACATCGCCACGTCAACCGGCAAGCCCTTTTCATATTCGGTCATGGTCACAAAAACCAAATTATCAATCTTCGTTCGATTAAACTTGTTGAAATCATCCGCCACAAAAGCCTTGGTCAGCTGCCGTGCCCGATCAGAGCGATAATTAATAAAAATACACGCATCACCGGCCTCAACTACAGCTGTTGGTTTTCCTTGTTTACCAATAACCACCGGAATAAACTCTTCATCATACACTTTTTTGGCGTAAGAAGCTTCAACCGCCTCACCCGGATCATCAAAATACTCATCGCTAACGCCCTCAGTCATCGCTTTATATGTTTTTTCAACTCTTTCCCAATGATTATCCCGATCCATGGCATAATAACGACCACTCAAAGTCGCCAATTCACCGACCCCGATTTCTTTCATTTTATTTAGCATTTCTTGAACATAACCCTTGCCGCCGTTGTACAGAGTATCTCGTCCATCCAAAAACCCATGAATATATACGTCTTTCACTTTATTTTTTTTGGCTAAATCCAAAAAAGCGTAAAAATGCGTTATGGTTGAATGAACCTTGCCATCACTCATGAGACCAATCAAGTGCAAGCGGCTTCGATTTTTCTTTACGTGTTCCAGTGCCTTCAAAAAGCTTTCATTGGAAAAAAAACTACCGTCATTGATTTCACGATCGATTCGCGGCAAATTCTGAAACATAATTTTCCCAACCCCCAAATTTAAATGGCCGACTTCCGAGTTACCGATTTCCCCCCACGACAAGCCCACCGCTTCGCCTGAAGCCAATAACGTATATGTGGGAAAATTCGAGATATAATTGTTAAAGTTAGGCGTTTTGGCCAAAGTCACGCCATTACTATCGCAAGCCGGAGCAACGCCCCAGCCATCCATGACAATCAAAGCAAACGGTTTTTTTTGAGCCATATAATATATAAATTCTAAACTAGCTATTTTAATTTTTATGATTTATTATTTGTGATTTGTTATTAATGACTTACCAGTCACATAATCCGGCTTAATAATATCAAAATAATCGTATATTGTCGGCGCGATATCACCCAAGATTCCTTTTCGTAGCCGGATGGATTTATCATGGTTAGCCACAATGAACGGCACCGGGTTGGTCGTATGCTGGACATTAATTTCCCCATTGGCATCCATCATTTTTTCCGCGTTACCATGATCAGCGGTAACAAACAATGTTCCTTCCTGTTCATGAACCGCCGCCACCACCATCCCAAGACAATTATCAACATGCGAGATGGCCGCCTTCGTGGCTTCAAAATCACCGGTATGCCCAACCATATCAGGATTAGCAAAATTCGCCACAATAAAATTTGCCGTCCCCTTCTGTATACTTTTTACTATATAATCGGTAATTTTGTAAACTGACATTTCCGGTTTTTGCGCATAACTGCGTATTTTCGGTGAATCAATCTTTACGCGCTGCTCAGCAAAAACCGGATCAGCATGACCGCCGTTGATAAAGTATGTTACATGGGCAAATTTTTCCGTTTCAGCGATATACAATTGTTTATATCGATTCATGATAAACGGCATCGTGCCGATCAAATCATCACCGGGAAAAGCAGTGACCAAATTACTCGATAAATCCGGACCAAAATCCGTCAAGGCGCAAAACAAAACGTTTTTCACCACCTTTGACCGAGTAAATGATTTGTTGTTTTTTTTGGTAAAATCATTTTGCGCAAACACCTTCGCTATTTGCCGCGCTCGATCTGATCTCAAATTAAAAAATATAATTGCATCATTTTTTTTGACCCGTGTCTGTTCCTTATTATCATCATCTTCAACAATTGACGGCTCAAAATATTCATCCGTATTACCAGCGTTATATGAGTGCTCAATTGCCGCTTCAACCGAAGGAAAACGCCGGCAGCGACTTTCAACCAAACAATCGTACGCCGCCTTGGTTCGATTCCAATTTTTACCCCGATCCATCGCGTAAAACCGACCCATCAAAGTTACAATCTGAACATCAATATCACCGGTAACATTTATTTTTTGTACGTGTGATCTTATTTTTTTTATAATTGAAGAAATTGAATGCTGCGGCGAATCACGGCCATCGGTAAAAAGGTGCAAAAAAATCTTTTGTTGTTTTTGCGCATTAGCCAACTCAATCAAAGCAAAAAGATGCCTCAAATCACTATGCGGGCTGCCGTTAACCGAGACCAAACCCATCAAATGCAGCCGCGACTTGTTGGCCTTTATATGATCAAACGCGTGCAAAAACGCTGTATTGCCAAAAAAAGTTCTATCATCAATGGAGCGGTTGATAATCATCGTGTCCTGTAACACCAAACGCCCAGCGCCGATGTTCATATGACCGGCTTCTGAATTTCCCGGCTGCCGCGCCGGCAAACCGACACCATCCCCGCTCGCGGATAACGAAGTATGCGGATATTTTTTCCACAACTTGTCGAAATTAGGCTTTTTGGCCTGCTCCACCGCGTTAAATTTTGACTTCGGGGCCAAACCCCAGCCGTCGAGGATTAGCAAGACTATTGGTTTTTTTTGCATAGCATTCTGTCACCCTGAGGCTCTTGAAGGGTGACGGTCATAAAATTGAGTTGCCATGCTTCGAGGGCCCTGCCTACCGGCAGGCAGGCTCAGCATGACAAAATTAAATTATCTCGACGTCGATTTATCGAACTCGATCCACATTGATTATTTATGCTTTTACTTCCCCTTCAATCTCCATGAGCCGGTTATATTTCTCCACTCGTTCCGACCGCGACAATGACCCAGTTTTGATAAAATCCGCGTTGACCGCCACCGCCAAATCAGCGATAAATGTATCGGCTGTCTCACCGGAACGATGAGAAACGCTGATTTTATAGCCATTCTTTTTCGCCAGATAAATAGTTTCCATTGTTTCCGACAATGTTCCTATCTGATTAAGTTTAATCAAAATCGCATTGGCCACACCGGTATCGATTCCCTGTTGCAACCGCTCGGCGTTTGTCACAAACAAATCATCGCCGACGAACAATACTTTATGGCCAAGAAAATCCGTCATCTTGGCCCAATTTTCCCAATCATCCTCAGCCAAAGGATCTTCGAGTGACACGATCGGATATTTAGCCACCCACTTGTCCAAAGTTTTGATCACCTGGTCGGCGGAAATTTTTATTTTTCCTGTTTTATCATTCATCGCGTACTTGCCGCCGCTGTAATACTCCGACAACGCCAAATCCACCGCCAAAACCGCGTCTTTGCCCGGAGTATATCCGGCTTTTTTTATCGCCTTGACAATAAACTCCAGAGCGTCCTCATTTCTTTTCAAATTCGGCGCGAAACCGCCTTCATCTCCGACCAAAGTCTGATACCCTGCTTCCTTTAACAATTTTTTCAAATGATGAAACACTTCCGACCCGATTCGAACACGGGTGGCAAACTTTGACGCCAATGGCACCACCATAAATTCCTGCACGGTCAAAGAATTATCCGCGTGCTTGCCTCCATTGATAATGTTCATAGTTGGAATCGGCAGCCTCCAACCCTTCTCCTTAAAACCGAAAGTTTCACGAATATATTTATATAACGGTTTATTCGTAGCTAGAGCTCCGACTCGGGCCACGGCCATTGAAACCGCCAAAATCGCATTCGCCCCAAGTTTTGATTTATTTTCTGTGCCGTCAAGCTCAAGCATCATTTGATCCAAATCCGTTTGCTTCGTTACATCCATGCCTTTCAATTTCGGCGCGATTTTCTGATTCACATTTTTTATCGCTTTAAGCACGCCACGGCCCAAATACCTTTTTTTATCCCCATCTCTTAACTCTAACGATTCGTGTTCTCCTGTTGACGCGCCACTCGGCACCGATGCTTTGGCTTTGATGCCATTTTCAAGCTCAACTAAAGCTTCCACGGTCGGATTGCCGCGGGAGTCGAGGATTTCACGAGCTGTAATTTTTTTGATTTTCATACTGATTGACAAAAAATGTTATATTTGTTATAATCAATTTTCATTTATTTTTCCACAACAAACGGAGGGAACATGCTCCATTGTGACGCAACACTGAAATCACTCTTTCCGATTACCATGATCACCGATTTTCTACGAAAAATTGTTGGGAAAGAAAATATCGAAACAGTCGCAACACTCAAACCGCTTGCTCAAGAGTGGCTTCTAGCCGAATTAAATCACACATCTTCGGTTGCCGATTCGGCTACGCAGCCCGCCACTCAATCAAATGAAACGTCACAGTCGAAACAAGCGCAAACGCCATCTCAAAACATTGAACAATGGCTTCTCGAAATGTTCACTAACAACTGGTTGAACTTTATTATTTTGACTACTATACAGACACCCCATACAAATGAAATGAAATTGAATGACCATGCCTTGTCAATGGCTCCAATTCCCACCAATGTCCAAGACACATGGGAAATAACTATTGCTGTAATCTTCAACACAGTTACGACCTATCAGCCCGGTATGGAAGTACCATTTTTCCAGACTTTCGCCACCAATCTCAGAACACATCTTCAGACCACGAACGAACCACTTTGCTTAACCGATAGATTTCATCTAAAGCTAGTCAACGAAGAACTCACCGTGACTGCCCGGAAATAGACATCCAAAATCATTTGGATGTTTTTTTAATCTTCATAATACTTGACAAAATGATTTATTTTTACTATAATTATAAGTTGATACTTTAACACCAACAGGAGGACACATGGAGCCCAAAAGCCCGATTCCAGACCTTCCGGTTCATAACATGGCTCAAGTCCGATTAGCCACTCAAGCTCGTAGTCAAGCGATTCATATTCTTATCGGTCTTTTCCCTGAAGAACACATGAAAAAAGCTTTTCTTGCAGAGGCCCAAGCCGCTACCCCAAGCTCTGATGAAATTGCGCAAATGCGAAGGGAATGCTCTGAAATGAATACCCGAGCAAGGGTTCAAGCAGAAGAATTAATCGATATCATGGAAAAACCGTTTGACAGCTCCGACCCGGTTGACGCTGAAATCCTCAATGAGAATGTGCTTACTTGTACCGAAAACATTGTTAGTCAATGGCGGGAATTTCTTCTTCTGCTCCATAGACGACGTAATACTTCTTTTACCTTGAACAACTACGCTATGCCTGAATGTGATATTCCGAGTGACCTCGCCGAAGCCTGGCAAACTTCTTTGGTCTCTGCAGGAACAAGGGAATTCAATCTAACCAAACCCGAAACTTTCATCGCGGAATTCAGTGTTTTTGCCGCTAATCTCAAACAGCACTGCATAACCGCACCAATTCCTTTAACTGCCAAGGTCCATCTGGTATTTATTGCCGACAAACTCACTCTTTGCGCTTCATAACATCCAAAACTGGATGTTTTTTTAATCAGCAAAAAGTCTATTTATTTCTTCTCTCAGTCGTTTCATTTTCTGTCTTGCTTCGGGCGAATCCTGTCTCTTTGAAATTACTTCTTTGTCATTTTCCCGAGACTCAACCCCAGTCAAATCCTTATCACTATTCCATGGCAGCCACGGGCCAATCCAGCTCAATCCTTTTGGCGGTCGGAAATTAACCGCGTCCATTTCCGAGAAAACCGTATACTCTTCGAAATCAATTTCAGGAAACTGAAACTCCAAAAAACTCCTCGCCACTTTCATTGTTGATCCTTGACCGCGGTAATCATCAATCACCAATACCGGTCCACTTGAACTATACAAATCTGGCATCATCGCCAACAGTTCCTTGTCCGATCCCACCGTCCGCCACACTGCTTTCGCTTTTTCTGTATCAATCTGCAGCTCCGACCACGGAGCTCTCTGCGTCGTATATTCACCGCCCTCGCGCAAAGCCATATTGGAATCTTTCTTAATCAAAGGAAAGATTTTTTCTTTCACCGCGGCCAAATTAAAAAACTTTATTGGCGGCAATGATCCCTGAGACTGTTTCTCCCACGCCGCTTTTAGAGCCCAAGCCAATGGTCTCGCCGCCCGATCAATGAAGATTAACGCTCGAGGCTGTCGATCTGACACTTCAAGTATTAACTGCTCAATTCTTTTTTTGAATTGCTCTCTAACTTTTGAATCAGCAAAATACATCCATGGCTTATCATTCACTTCTGTTCTTGTTTTAATTTCTTCTACCATAATTTACCAGCAACATACTTAAAATCAATTTCGTAAAAATGAAGGCAAGCCAACATCACGCCGACTTGCCCGATTTTAACAAAATTTTTCGCTACAAAATTTCGTAATCGATTGTCACATTAACAATTACATCCTGACTACCGGTTTCAATGGTTGGCTCTTTATATGAAGCCTCCGGAGATCCACCCAAACCATAAACATCATCACTGTAATAATATGATCCGCCGTTATTTTCATAAAAAGACACGACATTACCGAGTTTAACTCCCGCGGCCTCAGCCAACACCTTGGCTTTTGACTTAGCTTGATCAAACGCTTTAATCCGCGCTTCTTCTCTCACCGCTTCAATATTGTCAACCGAGAATTGCAGCCCGCCGACCTGGTTCAAGTTATATTTTCCGGCCAAAGCCAAAACCTGACTAACTTTGTTCAAATCGCGAATTTTTATTTCCACCGTCTGAGTCACGCTGTAATTCAGCAAAGTTTGACTGCCGGATGTCCAATCATAATTCGGATAAATATTGTAATTCGTGGTCTTGATATCTTCCTTTGCCACATCGAGCGCCTTCAAATCTCCGATCACTTGATTCATTCGATCGGAATTTTCTTTTTGCGCTTTGGCTACATCAAAATTCTTGGTTTCAAGCCCAAGCGAGACCTTGGCAATATCAGGAACGACTACAACTTTACCTTCACCAGTCATACTAATAGTATCTCTGACCTCAGCTGACCGGCCGATATAATCATACTGTTTCCAAGCATTACGAGTTAAAAAGATCAAAAACAGCGACAAAAACACCACGCCCACGGTCATCAACACCATTTTCCACAAATGAGCTGAGCCGCAACATTGCCCGCTCATAGATTTGTTTTCCATACTATTTCACGGGTTTAGCCGATTAACGAGATGAACGACAAAGGGCCGAAGCCTGCATCGCTATCCGCGTCAATCAACCGCACCCGCCATTAATTTTTATATTTGTTTATTTTTTTATCAACGATTTTAACCCGACCAAAGTTTTTTGCTCCAAAAATTCCAGCATCGCCCCGCCGCCGGTGGAAATAAAATCCAAACTGGTATTTTTTTTCATTTCGAACACCAAATCAATCATCGAACCACCGCCGATTACCCCGACCACATTCTTTTTTTTCACCTGATCGGCCACGGCAGTCATAATTTGTTTAGACCCTTTTTTGAATTCCGGAATTGATGTATCGCCAAAAACTCCGCTCCAAACAATGCTCTTTTTTCCGGCTAAAATCTTTGTAATCATTTGGATGGTTTCCGGACCTACATCAGCGATCATTTCGTCCGGCTCGCAAATATCTTTTCCCCAGCTCAACTTATGATATCTTTTTTTGGTTTTTGTCTTGACGTCGGTTACAATCACATCCAGCGGCAGCAATATTTTTTTCTTGCTTAATTTTTTAATTTTCCCCAAACATTTTTTATCAACCACTGACTTGCCGACGGAACAACCTTGAGCGTAAAAAAACGTATTGGCAATCCCGCCGCCGACCGCCACCACATCGTACTTTTTCACAAATGTATCAATCACGCCAAATTTAGACCCGATCTTAATTCCACCGATCAAAGCCATTGCCGGCTTCTTTGGATCAGCGGCCCGGCTTAAAAAATTAACTTCATCCATCAGATTTAATCCAGCGTAACTGGGCAATAATTTGGTAATAGCCACGACCGACGCCGCCTCTCGATGACTAACCGAAAATGCCTCATTAACATAAAAATCCACCATCGACGCCAACATTTCAGCAAACTTCCGATCATTTTTTTCTTCACCGGCATTAAACCGCAAATTATCCAACATTATCAATCGTGACTTATCAGCACTAACCCGCCCAACCAAACCGGCATCGATTTTCCCGGGATAAAACTTCACCCCAAACGGAGAGATCAGCTGCCGCCATTCTTTTACCAACGGCGCCAAACTATAATCATGGTTCAACTTTCCTCCGGGACGCCCCAAATGAGCCATGACAATCACCCGGCAATCGTGTTTTAATAAATATTTGACGGTTTCCACCGCTTGTTTTAACCGAAATTTCTCTGACACTCGGCCATTTTTTATGTCAACATTAAAATCAACCCGGACCAAAACCGTTTTCCCCGCCAAGCTTCTTATTTCTTTGATTGAACGTAATTTCATAACCAAAATGATTTTAATTCATTCATAATTATAGCATATTTATTCGAGTAAGGTAAATACAATCCCTACAGACTTTTCATCCCTGATCATTTGACAAAATTATCAATTCGATGTAAACATAAAGGAATGCCCATTGACAACCAAACTAGGAGACCAACCATGAAACACCGAAAATTTGCCTTGCTGACGATCATTATCCTGACCTTCTGTTCTTGCAATCAACATTCAAACTCACCAACTCCAACCAATCAACCGCAAAAAGTAATTGTCATCAGTCCACCGGCGCCCACCAAAGAAATTAAAAGCAAACAGGACTTGACTCGTCAAAAATTATCTGAGGTTCAACTTCTGAAAGCAAGCCTATCCGATCGCGCCACGGAATTGCGCCAAAAAATCCAAAAATTCACTGATGACATTCAAACCAATGTCAATGAAATTATGGCAAAAAAAAGTGAAACCTCACAAACCGTACTTGAAAAAACAATCGCTAACAAAGATATTCAATTTTGCCTTGAAACCATTAGCGTGGCCGATGCCTACATCCAAATCGTAACCGAAGCGCTAAGCCAAACTGAACTTGGACGAAGTGAATTGAATGGTCTGGAAAAAAGACTAAAACTGGATATTGAACTCTTGGACTCAATGGACGTTGACAGCGTTGACGATCTAATCGCCAAACTGAATATTGTCATCACCGAATATCAACCCCAAGCTGAAATGCTGAAGTTGCCACGCCCGCAAGACGCCAAAACCAAAAGTCTTGATGAAATCTACCAAAAGTATATCCGGACTGAAGAAGAAAAAAGACAACAGGAACAAAAAAAATCTCAGGAACAAAAACAGCAAGATGAGGCCAGAAAGGCTGAATATAAAAAACAAGTACTACAGCAATTAAAAGCTAAATTCACGACAAAAGACCCTGATTTCGACTTTTTGTGTCTGCAACCGCTGTATACATTTGAACTCAATAAACCATTCCCCGAAAGTAACGCCAAAGAATTCTTATCTGAGTTCAAGGTTATTTGGTCCGGGAAACCAAGTCTCTTTGCTTTTTTTTCCCCTATCAGAATTTTTATTTATGATGCAGCCGAAAAAAAAGCTTATAGCCCTTTCAGCCGTTTAACTCCAAGAGCAGAATCATATAAAGATGTTATGTGGTCACCAGACAATACCGGTCTTGCCATATTAACTGAACATAAGGATGATGATTGTGAAAGCAGTCTCAAGGTTTGGTCGTTTACTCAAAGAGAGGCAACTTTTCGTGAAATATTAAAGGGAGTTAACGTCCAACAAAGTGAGCGTGATTGCTGGTGGGACCCAAACTGCTGTTTTAAGGCGCAACACATCATTAACTGGACCAATGATACAATCGTAATACACCGATTTGGCGCTTCTGGTGGTAAGTTTTTTAATGATTTCCCCATACATATCATAGATGTTTCTGAATCTCACGAGTATGCCTTCCGACGAAAAGCATATTTAACCAATGTGGACCAGACTGTTGCAACGGGTAATGGTACAATTATTTATCACGTTGGAGCAAATAATTTTTATGAGTACAACCTCGCAACACGAAAGGAAGTTGGATTCGATGAATGCCCTTGGAAGTCAGATCCCAAAAATTTATTCAAACAGTGCCAAGATCTTTTGCATATTAGCCAAATTATGTATGACAACGGAACCTTGGTAGTTTTATCTGAATCCAAAAATGATGACTTCTCTAAAACAACGTACAGAATATCTTTTTGGAACTGGAGCGATAAAACGCAAACTTCATTTACTACAGACGCACCGGTTGTAAATATTATTGACATCTGGTGGATGTTATATAATAGTGGCCGGATTACTTCACGTCCGTCAAAAAATTATTTTGTTGTTCTCGAGCAACCACCTTATAAAAAAACGACACCTGTCAAATCTTCAGGACTACAGCTTGAACCAACTCCAACGTATATTTGTAAAACTTATAGGCTCTTCAAAGATCACTTGCAACCAAAACAATTCTTAGCTGTTTTGAAAGCTCCATTTGACTTTTTCCCCGATGGATTTATCAAAGATGATGCCGTCAACTTCCACTGGGATCCAACCAACCGCTACCTGATAGGAATTAACCGCGAACTAAAAGTTGCTGTTTGGGACACCTCGTTACTCGATTAAACTAACACCAAAGATGTTAGTTTTTTGTTGACATTAGACACAAAACAATGTACAACGATATATAACCTGTTCATTTCCAAACCTCCGGCGAGGAGCTGATCATGACAAAACCATTTGCTGCGATCAAATCCGAATCCAACAAAACTGAAACACCGGTGACCAAGCACAATCGGAAAAAACTCATTTGGGGTTTTATTTTAGTAGCCTTTGGCCTCCTGATGTTATTCAGCCTGTTTAAATTCGGCAGTATTATCGCTTTCTTCTTGGTCTTCCCTTGGTTCGCTGAATACATGGAAGTTCATGCCGCAATCAATACTTGGCTAGCCAAAATCATCGCTTTTCTGCCGGCTATCTTTTTTATCATCAGCGTAGGCATGATTTTCTCCTTCGCCGACGTAAACACCTGATCTGTGTCATTATGGGTAGTGTCGGTTATATCGAAGTTCCTTGCTCGTGGGAAATTGATCCTCAGACCGGCAATCCTGTTATCAAAGATCCTGATAACATCAAAACAATTGCCAGAGCGCAACAGTTTAAAAAACCCGTATCACACGAAATCGTGTCAATCAAAACAACTCAAAACACCCGCTATTTTGGTAATGACGGCCAACCACTAATCTGGTATTCAGAACGAGCAACCGATGATTTTTACTTTGCGAGCGAACCGGGGTTTGATCCTCAATTTCAAATTGAACTAAAACCAATCACACCCGAAATCGTTAAACGCATTTACTTTCCGGAAAGATACAAGAAACTGCCCAAAGCCACATTCTCGCCACCTGATCCCGAACAAGCCGAAGCAGGTCCCTGTTCAGAGTATGGCACGGCGTTAGAAGACCTTCGCAATTATTGGCAAATTAAACAACAAGAAGTCAAACATGGCCCCTATTAAAAAACAGCATAACAATGCGGTCTTTTACTTTTTATATAAAGACTACCTTTTTTCCATCGCACCATTTTCAATCAATTTGGTATACAATTCTTCCGGTTTATCGCTGCTGAGATAGACTTTTTTTCCGGAATTAGTATCGCGAAAATATACTCCGCTTCCGCCGCGAGCGACAAAACCGGTTTCGCCGGTTAATGATTTTCGGATACCATAACCGCCAAAACGACGAAATTCGTATTTCTGGATTTCCACCTCGACCAAATTTTTGATAAAAAATGATCGTTTGAATAATCCAAAACCAAAATCCAACGCTGTTTCCGTCACTCTAATGTTTAAGACCGCGAAATTAATCATGGTAAACGATAAGACGCATAGCGCGGCCGCCAAAAAAATCAACGAACCTCGACTGTACTGTTCATTGTAAACTAAAATGGAATACAACAGGAACCCGATGACCCCGAGATTAACAACCGTAAAAATCGGCTGCATCAGCTGCCTCTCCTTAAAAAGTATAGTCATAATCTTTAATATATTATGGATAAATTATACAAAATTTTTTCCTTTTTGTAAAAACCGTTGGGCATAAACCATAAACAGTACCTCGCATCAGTTGAAAGCCTGAAATTTTTGGCTAAAAACAAAAAAACAGCTTTTCAGCTGAATTTTTTTTATCGCATTTTAGTCTTTTTCTTCCGGTCCCTGATTTTCGCCTTTTTGGACTTTTTGTCCTTCTTTACCGGATTGAGAAATTTGCTTGCGCGTTCACTCGGTCTAATTTTATGCATATAAGTTTCAAATGAATATTATGTGTTTATACTATCAATAAGCGTTATTTTTGTCAAGCACGTTTTATTACCAGTTGATACTTCTTTCAATTTTTATCTCGCACTTTTTTCCCACCAAAAAAGAGCTTGTTTAGCTCTTACGGATTATTATCAATTCAAACCAACTCAATTGACTGATACTTTCATTATTTTTTTCCACCATAAATTCTTTACCTCATTCGCATTTGCCGGTCTCTAAATTCCTGCCAAAAGCGCCACACATCATCCGCATCCACCCCAATCATCTGATAAAAACCGCCATCTCCTTTGGCTCGCCAAAAATCGCTCAAGGCGTTAACAAAAACGAGAAAAACCTTTTCATCTTGATTCAACTGGTACAAATCATAAACAACTTTAAGCAAAAGCAGCTGCTGCTCAGTCAATTCGCTAATAATCGTGGTAACCACCACATCAGGAGCCTGATTCTTGGCCGACAGAATAACACTTTTTGAACTGGGGAAAAAATGCACCTTTGATTCTGACTGCTTCATCTGAGAAAAAAACATTCGTAGCAATTCTTCCACTGAGACTTCATTAAACATCAATAGTTGATACGTCTTTGACTCAATCAAAGCCAACCGAGCCATAAACGGCGCCAGAATCTGCTGAGCCGCCTCACATCCAACCGCCTGCTGAAATTTAACCATCAGCCTCATGCTGCCCTCCTTGGTTGAATTTGAAGTTGATTGGTTTTTACCCGGACAATTTCAAACGCAAAAACAAAATTCGCTCTCACGCACCCTCCGTTTATGTTTGACAGAATACATTAACACAAACTTATTTTTCCGTCAACCATATAAACAAATTTTTAGATCAATATTATGTATTTATAATTAATTACTTCAACCAACAAAGAAACCTGTTTTTTGATTGACAAAACACCCCATAACCACTACCCTTAATTGAAAGCCCTTTGACAACCCCAACAGGAGAAAATCCATGAGATCTAAACCCATCTTTTGTTTTTTCCTAGCTACCATCATGATTTTTGCCGCCTGCAACAAGACTGAAACTCCGGTACCTCCGCCTCCGGATGAAGTAGTAATTCGCTACACTCCGAAACCCATTGATAAAAAAAGCAAAGTTCTCTTGTATCAAGAAAAACTACAGGCAATAAAAGATCTCTCCGTTGCACTGCAACAGAAAAAAACCGTTTTACAAACCACACTTGCTAAGTTTGATGCGAAAATCACCGCTAACGTAGCTGAAATCAAAACTGAACAAAGCCGCGCCGGCATTACCGGCTTTGAACAGTCCATGCAACAAGTCTCTATTAGTCACTGCCTTGAAGCCATACAGACAGCCCACGCCTACAAACAATCTTATACCAAACACGCCCAAATCACCGAAGCTGGGTTAGTAGACTTAAAAGGAGAAGAGAAACAAACTGAACTTGGCGTTATCTATCTCGAAGGGCTGGAAGAAGCCAAACTCGATGATCTCATCACCGATCTAAATCTAGTTATCGATCGCGTAGGCCCAAATGCTGTGGAATCAATCGTTACCGAGGAAGATATTGACCGCCAGCCACTGCCTGATATTTATGAACAATATATTGGGCGAGAAGAACGAGGAAAAGAGCGACAAAGACAAGTAGAACTTGAACACCAAGAAGAATCCAAGCAACAACTTCAAGAAATGCCGATAATTGAACCCACTTTATACAAAACGATTCAAGGTGCGGATGCTGCAGTGACTCGTGTTCTATGGGCACACTCAAAACCACTAGTCTTACTATATGGTACAAGTAATGACCAAAGAAAACTCTATATTGAAGATTTTAGCAAAGATCCACCCGAAACAACCGAAATCCCTATCCCTGTGCCAGCAGAAAGGGCTCATAAACTTCACGCCTTATATGATGTCGCTTGGTCTCCGGATGACAAAACCATCGCCGTATTATCAGGAAATTGTGTAGATCAAACATTTAGAGTTTGGTCGGTGGATCAACGTGATTATACTTCCGTTAACGTTTCGCTTGACTATTCCGGTTGTACTCCCCAGCTTCTTGGTTGGAATAAAATAAACATTGTAATTTATGGAGATAGTGCTGGTTACAATTGTCATGTGAACATTCTTAGCGATACTGGAGAAAGAATCGGCAAACATTCATTCCGAGCTTCTTCCACGTTTTGGAAAGATGATCATTCTTTTTATTATAGTAAAGACGGAAAAGTAAAGTTGTATGACTTAAACACCGGCCAAGAAACCGTTGAAGTTAATGAATGTCCTGATAAATCAGATCCAAATCTGTTTAAAACAGAATGCAGTTCAGTCGTTGTGCTCCAGATGCTATATGAACGCGATCGCCTTGTAACCTTTGTTCAAGACAAAAAAGGATACAGACTATCAGTCTGGGACACCACGACCAAAGAAAAGATCAACTCCATGATTAAACTCGTTCCCGACACCCAATTCTGGTGGTGGGGCGATGCTCTTGTAATTGTCACCGGTGGCGAGATCTACAAACTGGGCTCCCAAAAATGGGAATTAAAAAAAACCAGCTTCTTTGTTACCGCCGATATTTCTTGGTCGCCTCGAGATCCCTATGTATTTCTAAGTCCGACGACAGAAGTCACTGGTCTAGCGAAAAAAATAGCGGCGGCTTATGGGAAGTACTATATTAAAGACATAGAATCAGAAAGCACCATCGCCGCTCTACTCTGCAATCAAAGAATTGCTGGGGAAATATCGTGGAGTCCAGATGGGAAACACATCATCGGATTAACTAACGGATGGAATTATTGTTTGTGGAATGTGACTTACTCACCACCATACTCACCACCTTTCACACCACCACCCCAAAAACCAAAAGAACCCGAAGTTGAAATTGAAACCGCACCGACCACCCCGCCCCTAGAAGTTACTCCAGTCGATCCTCAATTATCATCACCACGATATGTAGAAGTTAAAATTCCCGAAGGTTCTCACTGTTATTGTCCAATTGAAGCTACCACTGTGTATATTAAAAAGTTCGATACGTGTTCAAAACAAACTTGTTTAGAGCATGGAATCCCACTTCTTAATGAAAAACAATATTCTGAATACCTGAAATACGCAAAAAAAAGTTATACAAAAGATGATTATGAAAATAACTACAGTGAAATGGAGCCTGATGACCCAAACAACAGGGATTATTGCACTTGTCCGAATGAGAGTTGTGATTTCGCAAGAGATGCCTCGAGAACTCTTCCGTGCTCTAGAAAAAAATGCCCCAAGCATCACCTTCCTCTAACAATCATGGTTTACTAAACTAACATCAACCAATGTTAGTTTTTTCATTGACAAAGAGTGCGATTAGAGGTAGCTTTAATTGAATGACCCTTGACAACCAAACAGGAGACCACCCATGAAATCATCAAATTTCTTTGAGACGCTAGCGTTTGGAATTTTAATCATCATGACCGGCCTCGCCTGTAATTCCAACCCCAACCATTCCGACGAAATGAAGCCAACCGAAAGTGTCAAAATTGTCCCCGCGGCTAAAGCGACAAAAAGCAAGCAAGAATTAACCACGGAAAAACTACAAGAAGTTCAAACGCTCAAATCCGTGCTTCAACAAAAAGAAACCACCCTTGCCGCTACCCTGACCCAAATTGATGCTGAAATCAACGCTAATGTTATCGAAATTAAGACGGAGAAAAGCCGAACCGGTTTGATTGGTTTTGATCAAGCGATCAAGGATGAAAAAATCCGAGGTTGTCTCGAAGCGATCCAAACAGCTAATGCCTACATTCAAATTGTGAACAAACATATCCATCTGACCCAAGCGGGCACCGTTGAACTCAGTACCTTGGAAAAAAAATTAAGACTTGACGCCATCATGTTTAATAGCTTGGATGAAGACGAAATCAATAATATTCTGGCTGATCTTGACTTGGTCATCACTCGCATCCAACCCGACTCCAACAGGTTGGTCCTCACCGATGAAAAAACCGACCTAAAACCATTGTCTGAAATCTACGACCATTATATTCGACCGGAAGAAGCGGCCAAAGACCAACAACGCCAATTGGAATTGCAACGGCAAAAAGACCTCCAAGACCAACAAACCGCCTTACAGCGTCAAAAAGAGCTCGAGGAACAAAGAAGAATCGAACAAGAAAAACGAGTTCAAGCCGATCTGTCGCGGATCAAGGTCGTTCGGCCGGCTTTCCACATCACCATCGAACAGCTAGGCGGCCATTTTAGATTCGCCAGATTTTCTTACTCTGGAAAGTATATCGCATTAATCAATGGCAGTTCAACGACACAAATTCTGATTAACGAAACCGGCACTGAAAATATAATCACCTCTTTTCAAGAACGTTATATCGGAAATCTTACTGACGTTGTCTGGTCAACCGATGATCAAAGACTGGCCATTATCGATCAGGTGGCATGTTCAGCTACAGATACAGTCAGATCTACATTTCGGATTTGGGCAATTGAATCTGGGGAAACCATTTTCACAGCTTATGAATCTGTAAGCTGCGCTGACGCCAGGAATAAATTAATCAGCTGGACAGACCATGGGTATGTTGTTCATCAGGGATCATGCATTTCTCCTGACTCTTGTTATTCAAGACTGGGTTACAGTAAGGCATTTGCATCTAATCTTTCAATTTCATTTCGAGCCAATTCTTCATGCGATAAAGATTCAAAATCTTTTTACTACGGAGAATCAGGAAAAATCAGATTGCTTGATTTCACGACCAATACCGTCATGGTTGAGCTCAATGAATGTCCGGACGCCTCGGATCCGACTTTGTTTGCCACTGAATGCAATAAAGTCCAAATCGTTCGCTTAAACTACGCCAACCATCGATTGGCCACGCTGGTCAAGGATCAAACAGGCCTCAGAGTGTCTGTCTGGAATACGGTTACCAACAGCCTCCTCAGTCGTCTACCGCTTGTTACCGCGAAAACTCACATGTGGTGGCATGGCCAGCAATTACTGATTGCCAACGGTGATAAGATTATTGTCTTGGATCCGGAAAAAAACACCCAAACGCCATTAACTTTACCCATGTCCTTGCCTGAACATTCTGTCGATCTCAAATTTTGGTCGCCAACCAATCCACTCTATTTTCTCAATCCCACCACCGAAAATCCCGCTCTCAGCGCGAACATGGCCAAAGCTCATGGCGTATACTACGTAAAAGATTACTCAACTCAAAAAACTGTTGCCGCCTTACTTTGCGGCGGCCCTCTTATTCAAACCAACTTTGACTGGAGTCATGATGGCCGTTACCTTCTCGCGAGATCTGACGGCTGGAGATTTTGCATTTGGGATATGCGGCAACTCAACTAACATTTAACCCGATGTTAGTTTTTTCATTGACAAATTAGAAGTTTTGATATAAAATATCATGAAAAGTTCATTTACAACTACACCCAAGGAGGAACCATGCTCCACCGTCAATACCTTGGCATTACAATCATTGCTGTTCTATGGCTGATAATTGCTTCCTGCTCTCATCAACAATCAGAAAGCCCGAACAAAAATCCAAATCGGAAACAAATTGGCGTACACAAAACTACAAAAGATATTCAACAACATGACGCCAAAAGTAAAAAGCAGCTCTCAGAAGAAAAACTTCAAACAGTCAAAGCTCTAAAAGCCGAACTGGCGGCCAAAGCCCAAACGCTACGCGGCACAGTCGTCAAATTTGAATCAGAAATTCAAAGAAACGTCAAAGAAATTCAAGAGGAAAAAAGCTATACTGGTCAACAGGGGTTTGATGAAAGTATTAAAAATCAGCGGATTAGAAATTGTCTTGAAGCGATACAAAAAGCCCATGGATATAAACAAATCGTGATCGAAGCGGCACAAAAAACCGAAGCCGGTGAAATTGAACTGGTCGGGGTGGAAAAGCAGCTTGATTTAGACATTATTCTTCTCGACAGCATGGAAGACGCGGAAATTGACCGACTACTTGATCGTTTGGATCTGGTCATAACCCAATATCAACCCCGAACTCAAAAGCTGATTTTGCCGCCTCCCAAAGAGGCAGACCTCAAAGAACTTGATGAAATTTATGATCAATACATCTTTGCAGAAGAAAAGAAAAAAGTACAAGAGAAGTTGCTTAAATCTAAACAGGAAGAAGAATTAAAACAAAAGAAAGAACTTGAGAAACAGAAAAGGGCTGAATTACTCGAACAACGCCGCCAAAAATCCCGTAGGTTACGTATATTGGAAAAAAAGAAAGCGGAAACACAACTCCATGAAATAGAACTGGCCAAACAGAAACAAATCGAACAAGAACGACAACGGCAAATCGAATTTGAACGTTTGAAACAGATCGAAGATGAAAAAAGGCGTGAAGCAGAATTAGAAAGACAAAGAGTAGCCAAAGAACAATTTATACGCCAATTGGAACTAGCAGTACTGTTTATAAAGGTGGCGGCAGAAAAAAAACGCCAAGAAGAAGAAAAAGCGGCTGCATCGGTCGCAGAATGGAAAGCATGGAAAGAAGAAAATCAAAAAAAATACTGTTTTTGCCCAAACATCAGATGTGACTACCAAACTATTATTTCTGATGTGGATTTCAAAGGAAACTGCGCCACCGAACATTGTCCGACTCATGCATTACCATTGGTTCCTTTCAAGCGATGACCGAATAAAACAACAACTAACAGCACCTGTTAGTTTTTTTTAATCAAAAAAGCAAACTGTTAGTTTGCTGGACAATAATTACGCTCGGCCCATTGACCGCTTCATTTTTTTCACCCAATTATGCTTGGATGAAAGAAAAATCGTGAACAACGCGATCGCCGCCGCGCCCATCATAATTTTCAATCTTGACTTTTGCTTTGAATCAAGTTCAACCGGCTGGCCATTGCTATCCTTCAACGGCCGCCAATAATCCCTGATCAACGCGACACCGGCCAAGATGATGGCGATCAAGACCACCACTGCTACAATGAGCAATACTCTCAGCATCTGAGCCTCCCTTTCCCTCAATTTTGAGGTCTCGATTAAACTATGATTCCTTGCCCTTAACCTACCAAAAATGACCCTTCTTGTCAAAAGCGACTTGACAAATTGCGCCATAAACCACACAATGATACATAACCTGTTCGTTTCCAAACCACCAGCAAGGAGATGATCATGACACAGCCATTTGGTGAAATCAAATCCGAATCCAACCGAGATGAACCACCAAAGATCAAACGCAGCCGAAAAAAACTCATTTGGGGTATTATTTTATTTGTCTTTGGACTATTGATGCTATTCAGCCTGTTTAAATTCGGCAGTCTAATTGCCTTTTTCTTGGTATTTCCGTGGATCTCCGAATATTTGGAACTTCATGCCGCACTTAATCCATGGCTGGCCAAAATGATCGCCATTCTGCCAGCCATTCTGTTCGTGATCAGCGTAGGCATGATACTTTCTTTCCGCCGACGTAAACGTCTGATTGGCATCATTCTGGGCAGCTCCGCCTATTTGGCCTTTTGCGGTTTCATGTATTACGCTGACGCTAATCTGCTCTTTGATCCCGAAACCGGAGAACCGAAAAAATGCTTCAGCGCTCGCCTTGACAGTTATGTCGAAGTCCCATGCGAGTGGGAAATTGATCCCCAAACCGGTAATCCTGTCATTCGCGACCCAGCTGAAATCAAAAGCCTGAACCGATCCAAAGAAATGGTTAGCCGGCCGCCAATTACCATCGAAACCGTAGAGCTAAACCCAAATCTGAGACTCTTCACTCCGGATGGCCAGCCGCTATTCTGGTATTATGAACACGCGAACGGCGATTTCGAATTATTCATGCAGCCCGGACGCCACCCACAACTGAATATTCCACTTAAGCCAATCGACACCCAAGTCGCCATGCGGCTTCGCTACCCGAATGAAGTAACCGACATTACCCTGCCCCCAACCTCGTCTGCCAGTGATCCGGAACAGAGATCCGCTCTAGAAAAACTTCGTGATCACTTGATGAGAACCAAGAAACAACTCGAAAAATAAATTTCCCAAACCAGTAATACGCTGGTTTTTTCATATAAAAAAGAAGCCGATTTAGACTTCTATATTTTAGATACCAGAGCAAAACCACCTAGGCCGGTATATTGTTCCTGTAGCGCTTTCCTCCCAAAGACCGTTCAAACTAATCATTTCCGTAGTGCACCGAGGAAAATCCAGCGAACACCCGGCATCAACACCATCATCTAGAGCTGTGCCTGGCTGGCACTCCTGACACCAACCTCTGCCGGCTTCATCAGCGACACAATAATCTACACCCCACAAATATTCATAATGACCCGTATCAGAATTGTAAAGCTCCATGGTTGTATCCGAACAAATCGCCGCATCTTCACCCACATGACAATAACCGTTGTAACCAGCATAGCGGCCATTCCAGCAAATTTTGTAAAAACCCATCGAGGGTGATGAACCAAACCACACCTCTCCATCCATGACCGTCAGATCATAAACACATTCGCCGGCAACGCAAGTTTCCACCGTGCACTCATTATTATCATCACAATCATCATTAATCTCACAAGGAATCCCAACCACCTGCTCAGGCTCTACCGGAACACAGCTGCGGTTACCACACAAAGTAACAAAAACTAAAACAGCAAAAAACACCGACATCGCAACTCTCCGCATCATCTTAGCCTCCCCCGGCTTATGGGTTGCTGTCTTTGTTGGTCTTTTTCAAGGTTCAAACGCACCATAAATTGTAACAAATTTGGCCATTTTTGTCAATCTCCATACTTAAACCCGCCTATTTTATTTCTTAATCTAGACTTTTTTACCAAATAAGCTGATTTTATCGTTAATTCCCCATAAGTGTCATTAATTTGGTCCAAAAACGGCCCCAGCCGCTGCCATTTACGTTCATTGGTAAACAATAACTGCTGACCGCTAACCGGCTCCAAATTGGCTACCCTAACGCCAACCAAACGCACCGCTTTGGCCAAATCATATCTGATTAATTTTACCTGCCCGATTTTGAATAACTCCAACCCATCATCAATCTTCTTTTTTAATGTGAATCTAAAACCGGCATGAGTAAAATCATCATAACGCCAATAATATTCCAAAGTTCGGCCGGCGATTTTTTTCCGCCTGAGTTCTCGACCGCATTTATAACACAAATGCGCCAGCACCTGAAAAATTTCTCCTTTGTCCCAAGTATCACGATCCAAAGTATAGGCCCGGCTAACAGACTTCACCGCTGGTTCATTGTAGTCAGATACCACCGATCCGACATCTTCGCCTCTAACCATATCATGCAATTTGCGACCGTAAAACAACCCAAACTCTTTTATCAACTCGGCAACCGGATAAGCTCGAAGTTTCTTCACCGTTTCAATTCCCATTGCTTCCAGCCGCCGATTGATCCGCGGTCCGAGCCCCCAAAAATCCGTTAGTTTCAACTTATCAATAATATTAAATAAATTTGTATCGTTAATCACCACCAATCCATTTGGTTTATTCAAATCTGAGGCCACTTTGGCCAGCAATTTATTTTTGGCGATCCCAATGGAGCATGTGACCCACTCACCCGCCTTGATTTTCAACTGCTCCTTGATCCAAAGCGCCCTAATTCTCGCCGCCTTAAAATCATTGACATACCCGGTCAAATCCAAAAACGCTTCATCAATGCTATAAATTTCAACTTGTGATGACACGCGTTTAAAAATTTTAATAAACTCATCGGTTACAAACCGATATTTCGGCCCATCACCTTCAACCAAATACATCTGTGGACACAATTTTCGCGCCTCAAACAAACTCATTGCTGTTTTCACGCCAAATTGCTTGGCTTCACGCGACGCCGCCACAATCACCGTTCGGGAATCCTCCTTGCCGCTGACACCGACCGGTTTGCCGCGCAAAAACGGATTAGCCTGCTGCTCCAGCGTGGCAAAATACGAATCCATGTCAATGTGAAAAATAATCCGCTGCATATCTCAAAAACATTGATCCCGCTTCTCGCCATCCCGCCCTTCGCGAAAATCGGGACGAGAGACAGGATTGACAACTTATTTTTAAAAGGTTAATATTCACTATTCCGCCAGCCCACACAAAAGGAGGACCAACATGACAAGAACCATGGCCACAATTCGAAATGCAGGAATCGCTACCAGCTGGTTTCTTGCCGGCGGCGCTTTCGGAGCTATCTGCGGATTCGCTATCGCACTCGTCTTGGCTGTCATTATCAGCAATATCGCCTATGCGTTTATTCAAACTTTTAGCCCTGAATCCATTCCAGCAGTTCAACAATTCGGAATAACTCTTAGATATATCTGCTATATCATGGGCATTGCCATTGGACTAATCTGGGGTGGAGTATACTGTGCCCTAGACGGTGTATACTGGGATTTGAAAAAAGATTAATCAGAGACATTTTAATCATAAAACCCATCGCCAAAGAAAGGATTCAACATGAACCAATTCAAAACCAAAAAATTCTCAGCCTTTCTCTGGTCAATTAGCGGTTTCATTGGCGGCGGTATCGGGGGTGCTATTATTGGAGGCCTAATTACAGCAATAGCCCTTATCGGAATTTTCTTTGCTGCCTACCTTCTTTCACCCGCGTATAGCTTTCTTTTTTCCACCACATCTCTGCATGATACCGTGATATTTTTCTTCCAGTGGATTTATCCCATAGGGATTTGGGTCGGAGGCTCCATTGGCTTCGTTCTATTTGGCCTCGATTTTAGCAAAAAAGCCTACAAGAAATCACTTCCGGCCTAAAAATCGAATCTTCATCCAGAACAAAAACAATCTCATTTAGTCTCCGATCACCGCAACAAGGGAAGGTTCTGAAATGGAAGCTGCCAAAAACCATATTAATCGCTGGGTCTGGATAACTATGGAGTTTCTGTTTTGGGCGCTAATCGGCTGTGCAATCGGATTCTTTGGCTCAGGGCTAATTCTCTACTTCCTAGGCCTCCCAATAAGCTACGTCATTGGCGTCATTACCGCGATCATTGACCCCACTCTGATTCCAATCATGAAACAAATCGGGGCAAGTATCGCACTTGCTATCATTACCAGCTGCGGCATAATTGGTTTTACTTATGGTGGGGTAAAATTGTACAAAAATGCGCAGCCCGACGAGCCGCAGTATTATAGCTACAGATAAGAAGTAACTACTCCTGACAAAATTATAAAAACAATCCCCAATCGGATTGTCTTTTTTATTCAAGAACAAAAGTATTCATAAATAAATTTCACGTTCTATTAACAAAAACTTTCTACACTAATTAATGCCAGCCATACTCGCTGTAAAAATTCCGGCGTTGAATCTGTTCCAAAGCGTGTTTGATATATGGAATGATATTCTCAGGTAAATGATCCATGTCAAACCAACCCATATAATCGCACTTATGTGGTTCATTAATCATCGGCTCGCCGGACCACTTTTCCGCGACGAAAAACACATCGAGCCGTTCATTAGCTACTTTTTCTTTAGAATTTCTCTGCATTACATGAACCACTCGCAAATCCTCAGCTTTAATTATAATCCGCCCCTCCTCCATGGATTCCCTGATTACACATTCAGTGAAAGTTTCACTCCGCTCCACATGACCGGCTATCAGAGAATAATTCCCGTCTTCATAACCAGTATTGATTCTTCGAGCCAAAAGCACTTTATTATCCTTAATTAAAACCAAGTAGGAAGCGTGAATCAGGCTGTGTCTATCAGGCATAAATTAATATTTTATTTCTATTGGCAAAATCTTTCCACCAGCATCCACTGATTTTTTTCCGTATCAAAACATAACTTAAAAAAATTATCTTTGTTACTGACTGAATAAAAATACAGCTTATCACGACCGCGCCTCATCGAATGAACCAAATTAACTTTATCAACCTTATATTTTTTCTCACCCCAGCGGAAATACAGCGGCAAAGATTTATTTTTGACGTAAGCGCACAAGACTTCAATTTTTTCGTTTATTTTGCTGTACATAGAATTAAACTTCAATTGTTAATGCTTCAAAATACGCCTTGAAATAACGTCGATAAAACGACCGGACTTTTCTTTTTGACATACATTTTTGTTTTGGCGGGGGAAACGCTGTTGGATAACCATGCTTGTAAATTACCCAATAAACGAGCCCCCTTAGTTAGTTATTTATTTATTTATTTTTATTACATCTATTAGCAAGTTCAGAATGACCAAACCTGAATTATCGTCATGCTGAACTCGTTTCAGCATCTCCTACCAGTAGCCAAACTCTGAACTTGATTCATCCTGCCTCCATTCTTTTTAATCATCACGCGAACTTTCTTATAATCGCCTTGACCACACCCCGAATAATCACATCCTTACAGTAAATCGGTTTCATGCTGGCATTGGCCGGCTGTAATCGAATGCGAGTCTTTTCCCGAAAAAACTTTTTCAATGTCACATAAGCATTATCAAGCAAGGCCACAACCACATCCCCATTTTTAGGTGATGGGTTGTATTCCACCACCACATAATCGCCATCCCAAATTCCCTCATCAATCATCGATAACCCCTTGACCTTCAAAACGTAAGAATTGTCGTTGGTGACAAAATCAACCGGCACCGCGATAGTTTCATTCTGCATCACCGCCTCAATCGGCTCACCCGCGGCAATCAACCCCTGAAGGGGCAGCTCAATGCTCTTGCCCAATTTCATCACCTTGCTAGTTAGCTGCAATGACCGCGGCGCGTTCGGATCAATATCCAGATATCCCTTGGCCTTGAGCGTCTGCATATGCTGATGAATCGTCGCCGGCGAAGAAATTCCCATGGCTTCCCCGATCTCGCGATAACTCGGCGAATAATCATAATCACGGACAAATTCTTTTATAAAACTGAGAATTTCACTTTGACGCTTGCTTAAAGTCATATGTTTTTAGAGAATTAAGTGAATAAAAAGAGATTAAGAGAATTAAGTTTTATTTTTTTCTTTAAAAATGCTGTTTATGTATTCATTTAAACCAATTAATAAACCTTGATACTCTAAATCTAATTTTTTATAAACTTCTTGTGTTAAATAATTCACCCCAAAAGCCACTTCTAAATGACTTCTCACTTCCTCAACTTCACCCCTAGCAATATATAAAACCCTAATTTTATCCAGAAAGTAATAACGCCCATGGCTTTCCGCAATATTGGCGATAATCGAATTAGCCGAACGTCTAGTATCAGAAACCAAGCCAAATTTTTCACCATTTGGATAATGACTCGTTATTTCATAAACCTCCAAAAGAAGATCGTATCCTTTCTTCCAAATTCTTAATTCTCGATATGAAGTAGGCATAAAATAATATTTTGTCTTTTTTTTAACTCACTCTCTCAATCTCTTAATTCTCTTAATCTCTCAATTATCTTTCTTCTGTTCGCTTCTTGTTCGCCTACCTCCACTATACCCAAACAAAAACCGAACGTCAAAACCCACCTGTGGATAAACCAAAAACCGCTTCCCCGAAGCGGCTTATATTTTTACCTGCCTAGTAATTTCTGCGCCAGAGGCGCATCCCTGCCTACCGGCAGGCAGGCGTCCTTTGGCGGATATTTATTTCCATCAATCCCACGCCTCGTAAGGAGCGGGATCAATTTCCATTAATTTGCCGACTTCTCCGCCATCAACACCGCCTCTTTTTCTTCGTCCATCAGATGATTCCATGAAGCCTCATCATCACCGAATTCAAAAAACTTCAACTTTAATTCAAAAATACGAACAAACTTATCAAATAATTCATGATTTTTATCAAACAACTCCACCAACCGATCAAATTCCGGTTTCTCAATCATTTGAAACAAAAACACTCTCAAATGCTCCTGCTGCCTCGGATCGGTTTCAGCGCGATTCATCATTTCCACGACTTTATTGAATTTTTCGTCTCGATCCATATTTTTAATTTTATTTTAAATTATGCTTGTTAAGCAGCTTCACCTTCTTGGTGCTCAGGCACCCGATCGCTATTAGCAAAATACTGAGTTGACTGATCCAACAATTCAACAATCAAACGTCCGTTTTCCCCCACGGTTTCCCGCGCCGTCGCCAAAACCACAGCCTCTGTCGCCACGGCTGTATCTCGATCTAGATTCGGCTTTTCAACCACTGCTGATTGAACTGGCTCAACTTTAGGTTTGAACACATCAAAAAATCCCATATAATTAAAATTAAATTTATAAACTTATTTTTTATAATCCTTTTAAGCTTTATTTCTCCGACGTCAATTATACTTCTGCCATAAATTATACCCAATATTCCTTTTTTTCACAACAAAAAAAATGCTCTTCATGGTTCATTAATAATACACAATTCCACCAAGGACAAATATCGTCCATTTTAAGCCAAATAAAGGCTGCTCATATCGTTTAAACAATAACCGCCCCCCAGCCTATTGACTTTTTGATAAATATATGATATAATTTAAAGTTAATTCAACTGTTCCTTCGCTCTCAACGGCCGCTTTAAGGAGGAGGAGAAAACCATGCCATTCGATCGCACCTGCACCCACGACAGCATCGTGGACGTTCAAGGACTCGTCGAGGAAGATATTCTGGCGGCTCTGTACAACGCCGGCGTCAAGTTCGGCGTCAGCGCCGCCGACCCCACCCCCAACATCATCGACGACGTGGGGGCGCTCGCCATTCTGCTCGAACACGCCACCAGCCGCTTCTACATCGACTGGGCCGGCGGCAAGCGCTTCGTGATCGACTTCGGCGACGTGAAGAAGCACGGGAAGATCGAGACGGGCCAGTACAACTTCTACTACGGCCCGAATCACGCCCGACGCGCCATCGAGATCCTGCGCGAAACCGGAGACCCGACCCACCCCGACATCATCGCGCTGCAGACCGTGGCCGAGCTCACGGTCGCCATCCGCACCAGACGCACCGTTCCCGCCGGCACCGTCACCCAAGGCACCTTCGCCGACGACCTGCCCGACCTCCGCTGCCACGACCCCGAGCATCCCGAATGGGACGACTCCTACAACATGCTCGAATCCATCATCTGCACCGACTTCCACCTCTAGCCCACCAGTTCTTTCCCGCCTCAACTTCCCCAAACCTGACATCGTTCAGGTTTTTTCGTACAAAAAAAACACGCCATCACGCGCTTTTATTTATGTATATTTCAGTATTTTTACTTTTTACTATTTCTACAAATTACATTTCTTAATTCTCTTAATCTCTCAATTCTCTTTCCCCCTTATCTCGCCAATATTGGCTCGCCAGCCGAAGCTCATTTAAAAAGCTATAGTACTGGCCGTGCCAGCCGAAGCTCATTTAAAAAGCTATAGTACTGGCCGTGCCAGCCGAAGCTCTACGCAGTAAGAGCGTAGGCTGGTACCTCCACGGGGAATCGAACCCCGGTTTCCGCCGTGAGAAGGCGATGTCCTAACCGCTAGACGATGGAGGCAAAAAAAACAAGAAATAACAAAAATATTCTATCATCATTTTTTCCTTTCGTCAATCAACTAAAAATTAAAAATCTCCTGACATTATCAGGAGATCATTCGGGCCAAGAGGAAACTTTCAACACCGAGATGATCACTCTCTTACATCTCGTCGCCGAATGACGTGACGTCTTGGGATATTCCATCAATTTTACCGTTCCCAACACATCTTCAGCGCCAAAAACTTTTTGCACCATCAAATACCTTTTTAGCGAAAAATCAATAACATCATTGAATGCCTCAAACTCAATCGTCAAGGTTGAATCAATTTCATCGAACATTATTTTCAAAAAATTCCGCCCCAAAACCTGCTTAAAAAATTTTCTTACCCGTGCTTCGTTGAACCCGGGCATTGATCCCCCCTTGTTTACATTGTCAATATTTTACAAAATTAAATGATTAATTTTTTAGCCACTTTCCGTCCTGCCGAACCAGCCACTCACTCGCGCGGCTCGGATCAGCCAGCAAGCCTCGAACCACTTTCTCCATTCTTGACCCCTGAGAACCCTTCACCAAAACCACATCGCCTGATTTTAACCCATGAACAAGTTCCTCAGACACTCCATCTGATTGCTCAAAGTCCAAAATCAAGCCGCCAAAACCGCTTGCTTTGGCTCCCTTAATTATTTCTTGTCGATATTTTCCCACCGCCGCCAAAACATCAAAACCATTAACAGCGATTTCTCGGCCCAAATTCTGATGTTCTTCATTTGATATTTCACCCAATTCCAGCATATCACCCAGCACGGCCACCCTCGATCCGACGGTCTCAATCTTTCCGACCGCCTCGACCGCCGCTTTAGCTGCTTCGGGTGAAGAGTTATATGTATCATCAACCAGCAGAGAACCATTTATTCCGGGCAAAAGCCGCATTCGGCCTTTCGGCGCCTGATAATTTTTCAACCCATCGGAAATCTCCAGAATATTTAACCCAAGACAGACGCCGACAGCCGCCGCCGCCAAGGCCGCGTATATCTGATGACCGCCGATCACACCCGGAATTGAAACCGGCACCGAACTTCCGCCATAAGATAGTTTAAATTGTAATCCTGATAAATTAATTCCCTGCCCCTGACTGGTCAGCTCAATCGCTCGGACCGCCGCCTCGGGAGCGAAACCATAAGACACCACTTTGGCCTTTACCTGTTTAGCCATGTTTTTCACTCGATTATCATCAAAATTCAACACAGCAAATCCATCTTTATCAATATGAGTGACAATTTTCTTTTTTTCTTTGGCGATTTCCTCGATTGAACCGAAAAACTCCACGTGAGCCGGCGCCACTTTTGTTACCACCCCAATATCACAAGACGCCACATCAACCAGATACTCGATATCACCCGGTTTATCCGCGCCCATCTCCAAAACCAAAATTTCCGGATAATTATCATCGGTTGAAGTCAACAGCTTAATCGCCTGCCGCCACACTCGCCACCAACCGCCAATTGACCGTCCGCCTGTTTCAGCTCCAATTACCGTGAGCGGCACCCCAATTTCATTATTATAGTTTTTAATATTTTGCCGCGCCCGGAACTTTGTTTTCACCACGGCAAAAACCGCTTCCTTGGTCGAAGTTTTTCCAATTGAACCGGTGATTCCAATCACCCTTGGTTTATATTTGAGCAATATTTTTTTTGAATAATAAGCCAATATTTTTTGCAGTAATTTCTTCATAATTGCTTTCATTTTTCAATGAATAATATTCATTATATATCAATTTCACAAGAATTTCAACTCCCGACATTAAACTTTTATTGCTGCGAGGAGTACGCAGTAACGACGCGGCAGCCTCCGTTAGCTGTCAAACGAAGCAACATCTACCGATTCCATTCCGAATTATCTATCGATGACCTACCTTACACTCGGCGGAATTTCATAATAATCAAGAATAAATTTGGCAATTTTTTGAAACGAGGGCACAGCCGAGGACTCAGCAAACCGACCGTTTCTCACATTATCGAACTTAACCAAAATGACAAACGCCGGGTCATCATAAGGCGCATATCCAACAAACGTATGAATCGTTTTATCGGAATAGCCGCCACGTTCCAAATCAGGCACCTGAGCTGTGCCGGTTTTACCGGCGACCAAATATCCCGAAACCTGAGCGCCTTTGGCATGACCATTTTGCACCACGGACACCAGCATACTCCCAAGTTGTTTCGCAGTTTCCTTGGAAATTATCTGTCCGACCGTCTTCGGTTCTGTAATTTTACTCTGATCCAAACCGTTAACCTTTTCTACCACAAACGGCCGCATCAATTTACCTTCATTGGCAATCGCGGCATAAGCGCGAACCATTTGCATCGGAGTGACGGTTATTCCCTGCCCAAAAGAAGCGGTAGCCAAATACAAATCATGTTTTTTATCCAAATTACTCAAGTCCCCCGCAGCTTCCGGCGTCAAATCAAAATCTGTCTGCCGGCCGAACCCAAACCGTTTGACATAATCGGCAAACACATCAATCCCCACCTGCCTCGCGGCAAAAATCGTGCCTGTATTCAATGACTCTTCCAACACTTGCGTCATAGTTCTGATTCCATGAGCTTTCAAATCTGAATTTCGAATACTGTATTCCGCGATTTTTTCCACCCCGGTATCGTTGTAAGTGGTAAATGGCGTCACCTTACCATAATCAAGAGCGATTGCCATGGTAACCGCCTTGAATACCGAACCCGGCTCATACGCTGTAATCAATGACTGATTATTATAGACTGAAACGTCATCAACTTTGTTGTAATCATTCGGGTTATAATCAGGAGCGGAACACATAGCGATAATCGCTCCTGTTTTTGGATTCATAACGATGATTGAACCGCTATCGGCGCCATATTTGCTCAATCCATTATTCAACTCATCGCACGCGTAATATTGAATAGTTTTATCAATCGTCAAAACCACGTCCGATCCGTCCTTGGCTTGCTTAAACTCTTTACCGGCCAAAGCGATCCATCGTCCGGCCACATCAGACTCCGAGCGAATAAAACCAGCCTCTCCCGCCAAGTATTCATTAAAATTCCCCTCAATGCCGTAATATCCTTTCAGCATATTATTCTCACTTGTATGTCCGACAAATCCAAGCAAAACACTCCCGACATTCCCCTCGGGGTAATAACGAGCATCCTCAGCCACAAAACGTATTCCCTCCAAATTATATTCTTTTAACTTTTGGACTCTGTCATCAGTCACCCGATGTTGTATTGGTTCATACGGGTCATCATTTTTACTCAGACGCTCGAGAGTTTTGGCCTTAAATAAATCAAGGGCTTCCGACCGGGCCAATCCTTCCAATCGTTTTTTTTCTTTTTCAACCTCTTCCGCTGTTAGTTCCTCTGACATCGCCATCGGCGGCAAATCTTTTTTTAGTTTACCGATCTCATCGTCAAAATCAAGTACTTCCATCAAGGCCGTCAAAACCGCCTCCGGATCGGTGATCACCGAGGGGATGGCGTAAATAAAAGTCAGTTCCCGATTGGTGGCGATTGGATACAATTTTTCCTCACCGCTTATTGATTTGTCTTGAACATAAATCGTCCCTCGCTGCGGATACAACTGCTGAAAAATTTCATGCTGATCATTGGCCAAGGCGTAATAATAACCACCATCGAAAATCTGCAGCCGCGTCAGCCGAAAAACAATCGCAATTGTCACCAACGTAAAAAATACCATCAAAATTTTAATTCGACGATTTGACGGTTCAATTTTCACGCTTTTATTCTGCGTGAAAGAATAACCGTACTTTTTGACTTTGCGTATTTTGGTTTTTTTTATTAAAAAAGACATAAAGCCTCTCCTTTATTCAACTTTATTATACCACAAAATTACCCCCTTTAATATTCACATCCACTCCAACAAAAAAGAGCACCTTATTCATGCTCTCTAATTAATCTCGAGAAGATTTTGATCAATGATCATTTGCCTAGCCTTATCTTTTGTCATTGGCTCCGGATGAACCAGCGGATATAAATCATCAACTGCACGAAGTACCTCGACCGACAAACTTTCAGTCAACCTTACCCACATCTGTTCAGATGACTCCAATTCTAGTACTGAATTTTCATATTCATCGGGGAACAGATCCTTCATCCAATCCATGGCCGCGACCATCTGGCGCCGATAATTAATTTTCATTCGGCGAAACGCTACCTGTGGGCCGATTTGTGCTGTCTTCAGAATTTCAGGGACACCACTCACGGACTTATGCTTATCATCAAGTGGATACAGCTCGTCAATACAAGCCAATTCAAAAGCAGTAAAAAAGCCAGTAAAAACATTCCATTTATCTTCCTGTTGACGCAAAAATGCTTTCAAATATACGAAATATACCTGATAAACATCTTTCAACCATTCAAGATCCGCGATATGCCGCCGCCCAAAATTTATTCTTAGCCTAATCAAAGCTCCATGACTACCATAGCCGGCAGAGTCAAAAACTGTACTTAGCTTATAAGAATCAAAATCTCTAAGTTTCATGCTTCCCCCTCGTGTGTGAAGTGACTATATAATATAACACATCGAATAAAAACTGTCAAATCATCCATTTTATTCACCCTTGAATCTAACCATCCACCGCTAAAATATCCCGCCACCAGCCTTAATTACTCATATTTTATATGATTTGTTCTAAGCCTAGTATTTTTTTCAACAAAAAAGAGCATCTATTAATGCTCGCTATTGAATACTAGGCTTAATCTGGTCATAAAAATTTGTCTAGCCATAGCTTTCGTTATTGGCTCCGGATTAACCAGCGGATACAGATCATCAATGGCCTGAATAACCTCCACCGGCAATCCTCTCGTCAATTCTGCCCACAGCCACTCTTGATTCGCCAAATGTTTTGCTGAACTTGCATATTCAACAGGAAGTAAATCATTCATCCAATTGATAGCCGCCAGCCTCCGACGATGATGATTAATTTCCATTCTGATAAATGCTGCTTGAGTATACTTTTCTTCCGTCTTCAAAATTTCCGGAACATTACTCACAGGCGTAGGTTTATCACCCAGCGGATACAGGGCGTCAATACAAGCTAATTCAAAATCAGTAAAACAGTTCACCGCAAAATCATTCCATTTATCTTCCATTTTGCGCAATAAATCCTTCATCAATTCCAAATGTCTATGATAAACTGACGTCAACCGTTCAAGATCAGAGATATTAAGTCGCAAACAAACTATTTTTAATCTAATTAAAGCTCCCTGAACGCCATATCCCGCCGATTCCAAAACCGAAGACAATTTAGCCAAATCATGATCACTTAAGCTCATAATTCCCCCTTTTGTTGTTTGAACTTAAAATAATATCATAATAATAAAACAATGTCAAGTCTCCCATTTTATTAATGCCATTATCACCCAACAAAAAAGAGTCACCATTATGACTCTCAAACCAGAACCGGACCTTCGCGGTAATAATTTCGGAGCGCTTGCTTTACCGTTTCAAAAACATCCTCGCTCACCTGCCCCTTCAACCGATAAAGAAACTCCGCACCATACTGACTGTATCCTCGAATCTTATTGGTTGCCCCAATCAGAAACCGCAGCCCCAAAAGCATGGGGGAAACCGAAAGTGTAAATGACAGAGAAAAAACAAACACATTTAACGCCGTCGACATCCCAAAAGGATCAGGATCAACCAACCGCTTAGCCGGACAAAAAACATCAATTGTCGGATCAGTTTTAAATCGACGGACCACCAAATCCATTGGAATCTCACAGGGACAACGAACATCATTATCCACCATTTCCAGATGCAGATCATCACCGCGAACAAAAACATTTAGAACCACCACCCCCTCCATCGGTTCCGGCACTCCGCTCCACAAATAAAATCCTCCGAGCAGCAATTCCCGCAATTCCATTCCACCAAAACTCAGTGGTTTTCCCTTATCCATCCGCGCCTCCTGTCCGTGGATGATTCGGTTGATAATCTTAGCTCAAAACATCATCATTGTCAACCACATTCCAATTTTCCATTTATTGTATCTTTTTTTGTTCAAAAAAAGAAGCCCTCTCGAGCCTCTTTTTTTATTTTTTTACTCTAATCTCTAAATCTCTTAATTCTCTTAATCTCTCTTTACTTTACTCGCTTTACTCCTTCGTCCCCACCCTTTCCAGCGCTCTCAACACCTCAATCGGCATCGCAAAAACTACCGTATTTGATTGATCTGAACTGATATCATTGATTGACTGCAAAGTACGCAAATGCAAAGCCCCGGGCGCTGCTGACAACATAGTTGCCGCCTTCGCCATATTTTCCGCGGCCACTACTTCACCCTCGGCGCGAATAATTACCGCTCGCTTTTCGCGTTCCGCTTCAGCCTGTTTAGCGATGGTTCGTTCCATATCTTCCGGCAAAGAAATATCTTTCAACTCCACATTCTCGACTTTAATGCCCCATGGATCTGACGCTTTATCGATGACTGCGCGAATCCTCTCCGATACGTTTTCGCGCGAGCTAAGAAGCTGGTCCAATTCCACCTCACCAACGGCGTTTCTCATCGTTGTCTGCGCCAATTGGCTCATGGCAAAGAAAAAATTCTCAACTTCCAGCACCGCTTTTTCCGCCATGCTGATTTTATAATAAATCACTGCGTTTACCGTCACGGAAATATTATCTTTGGTAATGGCTTTTTGGTCCGGCACGTCTACCGCCTTGACCCGCAAATCGATTTTCCTCATCTGTTGAAAAACCGGTACCACCAATCTCCAGCCGGGTTTCTTGGTCCCGCTATATTTTCCCGTGGTAAACATCACCCCGCGTTCATACTCATTGATTTGGCGCAAACTGATCAACAACACCAGCACCACAAAACCGATTACATACCACATACTTTTTTGATTTAATAATTATTTCGCGCCTATTTTATTGTCCGGCTTCCAACGCCTCAAGCTGTTTTTGAAACACGGCCATTTCTTCGTCTGACAAATTCAAATCTTCAAGTTGTTTGGTCAAATTCTGATCTGTTCCAGCTGGAATTGTCGCGTCATTCACTCCCATTATTTCCGCCCAATCCATTATCTTGGCGTTCGCAGGTATGTCAATCGTAACCGGCTCATTATACGCAGACATCGACAATGACAAATCCATCCTTTCGAGATCGCTATTTTCTTCTTCAATGTTAGCGCCAACATTAACCTGATACAAATAATAATCGTTTGTTCCGATCCAAACATCACCTTCCATACCAGACCATTTAGCCAAATTTGCCTGAATCTCTTCAAACTCTTGCGTTGTCGGTTCCTGTTCATCAACAATGGTTTTCATCTCGACAAAAAATCGTTTCAGCTCATCGCCGTTCAATTTTACCCGATAATGATATGTTTTTATACCATTCAAATCTTCGGTGCCATAATCTTCAGCGACCGTGAAAAAATCTGTATTTTGAAATAACTTCTTGATTTTTCTGACCTGAGAAGCTGACAGCGGCTCTTCACCCGACTCCGCTGTTCCATCCGCAGCCTGGAATTTATACCACGTATCTTTCAACTGTGAAAAATCCATCAAAGCGATCTGGGGTGCTTCATTCACCTTGATATATGTCGCCTGGCTGGTAGTCAACAAATCCGCCTTCAGCGTAAGGGCCGTACCTTCAGCCTGAAAAGCCACATCCAGATTCGCGACATATTTTACATTATCATCATTTCTCATATCAACCTGCCCCTTAGCCTTAATTTTGGTTTCGCTACTCTCGTTACTGAGCTGAAGCCCCTGCTCCAAGGCCGCCATCGTCCCCTTCAAACCAACGGTGGCATCAAATTGGTAAGTTTTTACCGCCGCCATTTTAGCGATCATTTTATCCACCACGGACTCCGGCGTTTTGGTGCAGCCGGTCAATAATACCATCAGTAATAAAACACTCAGAATCCCGCCCAAATACCGCCATTGTTTTTTCATATTTTTATGATTATTTATTTCGCAAATATAATTTTATTATAGCTGATTTCTTCTCGGTCCGTAAAGTTGACAAACTTCCCTGTCAATGTCATTATGATTCAATCAACCAAGGAGGACAAATGCCACCAAAAATTTTTATCCGCCGGGATAGTGTCTGGTTCATTGCCTTTCCCTCAAATTCACCGGCCACCACGGCCAAATCGTCGCTCAGCGCTGACGCCGCCGCCGGTAAACTAATCCGCGAACATCCTGAAATATTTTCAATTGAAATCAATTTTGATTCCGGCCATCAGCCAACCAATGATTATCTGGCCAATCCCATGTACAGCGGTGACAAATTTCGTTAACAAAGAGATAACTTCTCTTTTTTTTACAAGAAAATAGACGCTCATCTGACGTCTATTTTATTTCTTTTGTTTATTCTTTTTTTGCCAAAGCGGCGGTTACGGACTCATCTACAGCCTGCAATTTTCTCATCGTCATCTGCGGACTGTCCCAAACCTTCCCCGGAGTCATTATTACCGCTTCATCGCCCTCATCAATCAAATTTAGATTCTCCGCCAAAGCCGCGAATACTTCATGGGCATGTTTATCATCCAAAGATTCCAACGCGACCATTTTTTTTTGGAGTTTATCTCCTCGAGTCCGTTCTTGACGATCATCACCATTTGACATCATGACAGCCTCCCTCTTTAAAACCTCAAATTTTTTCACAAAGCGATTCAAATCACCAATAAACCGGCCGTATGATCCGGGAGAATCATTCAATTCATTCAACACCGCCATTTTTTTTGCAAATCCGTCTCCCAAATTATCCCGCAACGCTTTGATCAACGGCCCGGCAGTAAAAATTGTCATATCCACAAAATTGCTTTTGCTTTTATTGCCGGCAAAAGCTGCGCCGCCCTCAAAATATTTACGCTGTCTGGCTCTGAGCCAATCATAGGCTAATCCCATCAATTCCCGTAATGTTTCCAATTTTTGTTCCAGCGGATTTTCCATTCGATCGGTCAATTCAGTCATCCTTGAAAAAAACATCTCATTCCACTTGGCTGAAAATTCTTCCCGCGTAGCCTCGGGAGCCCCTTTTACCACGGACAGAGCTCCTTCCAAAGTCTGCGCGTCATTTGAATAAATCATTCCCCTCCCCGCCAAAAGCATAATCGTATTTTCCGCTTTTGCGACTCGCCCTTGTTTTTCTCTCTCGACCAACCGTTCTGATTTCCGGCGTCTTTTATCCAAACCCACCAAATTTCGCCGTAACGCTTCCAAATAGGCTGCGCTGTCAGGATCAGCCAACAACTCTTTTAATTTCATATCACCCTTTCCTTTTTCAATAGACCGTTTGGCTCGATCAATACTTTCTTCATCAAACTCAGACCTCAAATCATTAATATTCGGCTGTTTATTCATGGCCGCGGCCGCAAATTCCATAGTCATAAATTTCCAATTATTTATCTTTTACATCCATATTATATACCAAAATAAAAACTATGTAAAAATCATCCCTTTCCCTCGCTGCGAGGAGTACGCAGTAACGACGCGACAGCCTCCATTAGCTGTCAAGCGCGGCAGCCTCATTAACCGACAGATGAATGAGCCTCCACCAACCACCTCACGATAATAAAAAAGAACGTCTTGATAACGTTCTTAACCCTTAATACTGGCAAGTGCCGCTGCCAGACTCATTTCCGGCTCGAAACGGATCGCGCTATTCAATGTTGGATCAAACACTTCCAGCGTTGGATCAAACACCTCCAGCTTTTCAAACACAATTCTTTCCGGTTCAGTCTTTGGTGCAACTGAATTGGTTATAGTTACGGTTGACGGCTCGTCTTCGTCAAGAGACAAACCGGGCAAATGATCATGCCGGGCTGAAACTTCACAGGCTGTATGATGAAACTTTTCAGCCAATTCCGGATCATCTGCTCCGATACCGGTAATAAAAAACCGATCAATTCTATGAAGGGCAACCAACCTTTCATAATTAATCGTCCGCCACAGCTGTCCCAGCGACACTTCACCTGTTTCACTTGGGGCCACATAACGGTCAAAACACAACCGGCCGGATTGATACGAGTAAACGGAAAAATCCGCTCGACCAAGATCAATCACCACCGCGTTTTCACCCCTTCGAGCGCTCTCTTGAATGCTGTGAGTCAAACTATAAACCTCAGCTCGAGTCGTCATGACCACTGGGTCCAAACCCGCTTGAGTCAATACCGCCAAATATCCATTATAAAGATCTTTCTTCACCGCTGACGCCATGACAAAAATACAACCATCAACTCGCGCTGATTCCCGCCACCCCCAGATAAAATGCTCCGGTGCGAACGGAAAGGTTTCCTCAAACCGTCTTTTAACCAGAACTTCCAGGTTATCGCTCTCAGCCGCGTCAAAGGAAAAATACTTCGTCATAACCGCGCAATCGGGCAGCGCGAAAGCCACTCGATTCGAAGAAAAACCTACAATCGAATGACAGAGACTGTGCAAAGCCCTGACCAATTCTGCCATAGCACCGAGATCTTTCAAGAATAACAAATTCGATTCATCATATTTCGGCGTCGCCTGAATGCCTTCCAACAAAACTTCAAATCCCTTGTCATTGGTATCAAGCAAACGCATCCACGCCACATTGTCCCAACCGATATCAACCCCTGTCAGCAATTCACCTCGGTCGGTTTTCACCCGAACGACTTCTCTAAACAAGGTATTGATCACTTGAACCAACCCGGGCACCTTGATCAACTTAACGCCAAAATTTGTTTCGAGCTGTAAACTAGCCGCAGACACAACCATATCAGTTGAATTTTCAAACAACCGGAAATTAAGCACCATCGGCCACCTCCCTGAGGTTGTGGTTGCTACTTCCCTTAAATTACCTTATATATGCTTCTTTGTCAACTAGTGTAATTTTATCTGATTAACGCAAAACTCAAATTTCTCATTCGGATTATTCGGATTGCCGCTTTCTATTCCGCGCCGGAGGACGCGTCCCTGCCTACCGGCAGGCAGGCGTCCTTTGGCGGAGGATTATTTTACTTAAATCATTATTTATCACCACCGGCATCATCCCCTTAATTTCTTCCAAATAGCTCATTCCCTCCGGTATCGGATTCCACAAATATATCGGTTTACCCAAATGAAACGCCAGCCCCATCTCAAGTAAAGTATTCGCGCCTATATAATTTTTTATGCCATGTTTATCAAAATTCAAAATCAACACCGCGTTCGCCGCCGCCACCTTGTCAAAATGCCATCTCATGGCTTCTTTTTTTCTTTCCCAAACCCAATCTTCACCCACTTCATCCGCGTGCCGCAATTTGTAATATTCAGCCACCGGAATCATTTTTCCCTCGCCATCCGCCACTTCGCTCGGCGGCACCAAAACTTCATGACCAGAATTTTCAAGCGCTTCTTTTATCGCCAACATCTCCGGATAGAATAAAATGCTCAAACAAATAGTAATCTTCATAAATCAAATAATATTGACAAAATTATAAATAAATGATATCGTGAACCATCACCAAAGGAGAATCAACATGACCACCAAAACCAACGCTTATTATGAACAAATTTTCCACTTGACGTTCGATTATATATCCACATGGCCATACGCCATTTGCTGGCTTACAGTCAATCTATTTTATCTCTGGCTGGTTAATCATCTCTTGACCTTTAATATTTCTCCGCTGCTGTGGTTTTGCCTCTCCCTCACGTTGAACTACGTCTCCACCTATATCGTATTTTACAAAAAATTCCAAAAATTTCAACTACTAACTGGCGACAAGACTTCTAAAAACAGTAATCCGTGATAAAAAAATCAGACGCTAATCAACGTCAATTTTTTTTAATTCGTATCATTTAGATTGATCCCTATGTTATTAGGATTTTCTTTTCAAATACTTCTGTCTCATTGGCTCCGGAAACTTTTCAATCGCATATCGCAACATCGTCCTCGGCATATTTAAACCATGTTTATCAAGAAAAGCTCTTTCCTCCGCCGGATCTCGTTTACCCACCTCCCGGAGCATCCATCCTACCGCCTTATGAATCAAGTCATGATTATCATTAAGTAAAACTTCAGCTATTTTCAAGGCATCATGAAAATCCCTATTTTTAATAAACGAAAAGGTCGCCAAGACAGCGATTCTTTTTTCCCACAAGCTCTTTGACTTGGCTAATTTGTATAATATCTTCCGGTCTCGATTGACCAAATAATTCCCTACGATTTGCGGCGTTGTCACATCCACCAAATCCCAATTATTAATATATTTAGTATTTTTCAAATAAAAATCGTAAATTTGTTTCAAAGAATCAATTTCTCGTGTTCGTAATATTCGTAATTTCTGTAAATCCGTAACTTTATAAACCAGAACCAACAACGCGGCCATTCTTATTTCGTGGTAAGGATTAACAACCAATTTTTGAACTTCAGTTAACGGCAAGTCACAATATTTTTTCGCTATTTGCCGCAAATCACCCATCACGATTCCCAGAAACTTATCACCTTCGCCGTATTCACCCTTCCCTGTTTTAAAAAACCAAGCCAAATTATTGGCTTTTTTCGGATCTTTTAAAGCTTTTAATTCTTTTACAACATCGCTTGCAGACATATTATTTTGAACATAACCCCTTTTTATTGCTGCGAGGAGTACGTAGTAACGACGAAGCAGCCTCCATCAGTAGGCAAACACGGCAGCTTGTTCGTAGTTTGCTTCGTCGTACCTCCTCGCAAATATCATCTCTTTCTTTTGCTGCGAGGCGTACGCAGTAACGCCGTGGCAGCCTCCGTTAGCTGACAGATGTAGCAGCTCCACCCGGTTTCGAACTCCACATCAACCCAGTTACGACGAAGCAGCCTCCATTAGCTGTCAATCTTAGCAGTCTCCAACCAGCTCCGTAATTCACGCTACACTATTTATTATATATACTTTTTTCAATCCCATTTAAAACAATATCATCATAAAGATCATCAAAATCTGGATTCGCTTTTATTATTAACGCAATCTTTTTAGCCCTTGATCCTGACTTTATTTGATATTCTCGTTGATATGCCTCATATCTGCTATTAAAACATTCAAAATAAACCAATTTTGAAATATTATATCTAGCCGAAAATGAACTCTTATATGCCTTGTTCTTATGCTGTTGAATTCTAAACAGCAGATCAGTTGCCGATCCTACATACAAAGCTGTGTTATATTTATTTGTTATTATATATACAAACCCTCCCATAGATAAACGTTTGTTGCTGCGAGGAGTACGCAGTACCGACGCAGCAGCCTCCATTAGCAGCCAATCGTAGTTTGCTTCGTCGTACCTTCCTCGCAAAAAATCCTCTCTTTCTTGCTGCGAGGCGTACGAAGTAGCGCCCTGCCTGCCGGCAGGCAGGCGTGACAGCCTCCGTCAACTGTCAAACGAAGAAACCTCCACCCTGTTTCAAAATTCGCCTTCATCGCAAAAATCGTTGTTCTCCAAACACCCCTTATATCGCCCGCCTAATTTTCTCCATCAATCCCAAATAAAACTCCAAATTGTTCAAAGTCGCCAATCTGATGGCCAAAGGTTCGTTAACAGAAAACAAGTGCCTCAAATACGCTTTGGTATAATTCCTCAACACCGGAAATTTCGATTCCGCGTTTATCGGCTCAAACTTCTTTGAATACTTTTCCGACGTGATGTTGATTGTTTTATAACAACTCTTCGGATTATTTAAAATATTTAGCTGTTTAGTTTTTGTAACCTTTCGCAACCTTTTGTAATTTCGTAACCCATCACGCCACAGGTAGAGCCGCCCATGCCTCGCCTCTCTGGTCGGAATCACGCAATCAAACATATCCACACCTCTTTTAACCGCGTTTATGATGTTTTCCGGTCGGCCAACACCCATGAGGTATCTGGGCTTATCTTCCGGTAATTCATCAGTGATATAATCCAACACTTTATACATTTCTTTTTCCGACTCTCCCACGGACAAGCCTCCAATCGCATAACCGTCGAAACCAATACTCACCAAATCCTGAGCACTTTTTTTGCGCAACCCCTTATCCAACCCTCCCTGCACAATCCCAAACAATAATGGCTGTCTTGTTTTCGTATTATTCGTAACCTTTCGTAAATTTGAAACGAAATACTCTTGACACCGCTTCGCCCATCTCGTTGTCAACTCCACGGATTTCTCCAGATATTCTTTTTTCGCCGGCAATTCCACACATTCATCAAAAGCCATGACAATATCCGACCCCAAATCCAACTGAATCTGAATTGAATCTTCCGGTTTTATAAAGTGTTTGCTGCCATCAATGTGTGACCGAAATTCAACCCCTTCTTCGGTAATCTTTCTGATTTTGGATAATGAAAACACCTGAAAACCGCCGCTATCGGTTAAAATCGGTTTATCCCAATTCATAAAGTGATGCAATCCTCCAACTTTTTTTATCAATGAATTTCCCGGCTTGAGCATCAAATGATATGTATTGCTGAGCACAATTTGCGCCTCGAGCGCTTGCAAATCTTCATAAGTCAAACTTTTAACCGCTGCTTTGGTCGCGATCGGCATAAAAAACGGCGTTTCCAATACTCCGCGTCGCGTTGTCAGCTGACCTCGCCGCGCCTTTGATGATTTTGATTGTTTCAATCGTCTATAAGACATATTAATTATTTCTTCAAAATCTTTTTATACAACTCCAAATATCTCCCCGCCATTACTTTGCTATCAAAATAAGTTTCAGCGTAGTTTCGACATTCCAGCCGGTCAAATTGATCAAGATTCTTTACCGCCGCTACCAAATCATTAAAATTATCAGACAAAAAAGCAACTTTTTTATTTTTAACCATCTCGGGCAAAGGATCAACTTTGCTCCCAATAACCGGCGTACCACACGCCCACGCCTCCGCCATCACCATCGGACACACCTCAGGTCGTCTAATTGGGAAAAGCAATGCTTCCGCCCCGCGCAAATATTCATAAATTTCATTATGCCCAACCTCACCCTTATAAATAACCCTTTTATTCAAATATGGCGCAATTTTTTTCTGATAAAATCTTTGGCGCTTTTCCGAATTACCAATCCGGCCAAAAATCAACAATTTCTTTTTTGCTTTCAACGCAATCTGAATTGCTGTATCAACCCCCTTCTGGTCGGTCAAACGACCAACAAAAATCAAATACTGCCCACGCTCAACTGAATATGTGATATCCGCTGTCGGCACTCCGTTCATAATCACCGCCGAAACTCTTTGTTGACCTCTTTGCGATCTCGACAAGGCGACCGGGTATATTCCAGCTTGTTTTATTTGCTTCAAAAATCCTCTGGTAAACCGGTTGTGCAGCGACAAAACACATGGTTTTCGCAGATTTTTGGCGATAGCGTAGGCATATGTCTGCGAATGCAAATGGATTATGTCAAAATCATCTTGATAATCAATGATTTTTACCTGACTGGCCGTCACAAAATTTCTTAGAATTCCGCTATCCATCCCCTTGAGATTTATCATATTCCAAATACTTTTGTCCAACGTCGGAATATGCGCTGCTTTGGTTTTCCAGTCAGCGGGAGCAAAAAGAGTCACCTCAACGCCCAAATCCAGCAAGGATTCAGCCAAAATTTGCGCCACCACTTCCGGACCGCCTGTATCACCAAATGGCGGAGCTACGATGGCCACCTTAATTTTTGTTTTGAAAAATCCAAACATTTTATTTATGGTCTATGGTTAATTACCCAACTGAAATTAGTTAAGTTAACAACCTAATCTAATGCCATAATAGCACAAAAAAAACCTTGTTCCAACCATTTTTCGGTCTGTTTATAATTTTCACATTAATAATCGCATTATACAACGAAAAAACCACGGCAAATGAGCCATGGTCTTTTCGTAAAATAGAAAGAACAAACAATTTCTTTCATTATCGGTCAGCTTTTAGCGGGAATCGTGTTTCCGCCAAATACCGACCGGCAATCACTGTAAACTTTAGCCTTGAATTTCACCCCGATTTACCGCTGTACAAACGACGTATCATGCCATGAAACATAATTGATCTGAGCTGCCTCCACAAAATTATACTCACCCACGCGTTCGCGCAAATGTTTCATCGACTGCAACTCAACCGTTTTCAATTCAAGATGTTCGTTTTCCGCCTTCACTGCCGCGACTTGCTTTTCCAACTCTCTTATTTGATAACCGGTTACCGCCATATTGTTTATTTCAAAAAGATATAGCAGGGCTGAAGCCAAAACCACCACGACAATCAAAGCTCCGATCAATTTTGATTTGAATAATTTAAATAAACTTATCTGCTTCCGGCTTTGATTCTTAGCCATTTTCGACTTCATTGAGGTTGAATAGCGGGTCATGTTTTTATTTTTATTTTTATTTAAACGAAAAGTATTTTCATCAAAATCGTTTTAATATTTCACCCTCGAATTTCGATCTGCCTAGCATCAAACATCCGCCGATCACGGAACTCCTGCTGTTTACCCCTATTCCAGCGGTGCACCGGACTGAGATATCCGACAACCCTGGTATAAACTTCGCATTTCTGCCGTTGTATTTTTATCGCTGACATATATTTCACCTTAAAATTTCCACTCAAAGTTTTTCCACCACTCGCAGCTTTGCCGATCTGGATCGTCTATTTCGGTTCAATTCTGCTTCACTCGGGACCATTGGTTTTTTGGTCACCAATTTGACTCTGGCCTCGTGATGACACACACATACCGGCAGTTCCTTGGGACAAACACAGCCGGCGCTTTCGGCCTTGAAACAATCTTTCACGATTGCGTCTTCGAGCGAATGAAACGTGATTATTGCTAACCGGCCGCCAGACTTCAACAAATCTATCGCCTCACTAATTACAAACCTCACATTATCAAACTCACGGTTAACTTCAATTCGCAAAGCCTGAAAAACCTTTGTCGCCGGATTGGTTCTCAATCTTGGATTTACCCCTTTTACCGCCTTCACCAATTCAACCAACTCACCGGTTCTGGTAATTCGTGTCTCTCCTCTCTGTTGAATAATCGCTTTGGCGATTGCTCCCGCCTGCTTCTCCTCACCATATTCTCGAAAAATTGACTCCAACTCGCGCTGTGAATATGTGTTGATAATATCCGCCGCCATCATTTCCCCTTCAAGGGAATATCTCATGTCTAGCGGCTCGTCCTTCTCAAAGGTAAAGCCTCGACCAGAGGTTTTGAGCTGATCCAGTGATAAGCCCAAATCAAGGAGAATACCGTCAACTGCATCAAATCCGTTTTCATAAGCATGTTTCTTTATTGTAATGTAGCTATCATTGATCAAAACAACATTTTTTTTATAATTATTCAGCCGCTCCTTAACCGCTGAAACCGCGCCACCGTCCCAATCAAAGCCCAACAACCGGCCTGAAGGCAAAATCCGTTCAACAATCTTTTCCGCGTGCCCGCCGCCGCCGAGCGTTCCGTCAATAAAATCCTGATTGGCTTCAGGATTTAAGATTTCTATAACTTCGTTTAATAAAACCGGATCATGTATAGTCATAATCTCAAACTCCCAACTCGCCGAGTTTTTCGGCGATATTATTAGCGTCTTTTTGGGTCACCTGATTATATTCGCTCCAAGCTTTTTCATCCCAGATTTCCAACCGATTATACAATCCGGCGACCACGACCTTTTTCTTTAATGTACCAAATTTTCTTAGATAATCAGGCAAGGTGATCCTTCCCTGTTTATCCAAATCCACGTCCATGGCTCCGGCGAGCATCAGACGTGAGAACGCGCGTGTATTAGCTTGGCTGATTGGCAGCTGAACCAACTTTTCCGCCAACTTACTCCACTCATCCTTACTATACAAAAACAAACAGTTGTCTAAACCGCGTGTGACAACTGCCCCTTTTAGCAATTTGGCTCGAAACTTTACTGGAATCGCCAAACGACCTTTTTCATCAATTGAATGTGTGTATTCGCCGATGAACATAATTATTTATCAACAAGTTTAAAACTTAATTCTCTCAATTACTCATTCTCTTAAATCTTCAAACTTGCTGTATTAAAAGCGGGGCAATCATTTAACACCTGGTTAAACAATTTCCCCACATTTCCCCACGTAACACCTTACAACCCCATTATATACCGCTAACCATACCCGGTCAACCAAAGTTATCCCCAACAATTTTGTCATAAATTAAACTAAAAATATCATGCCGACCCGGGTAAAAAAATATTAACCTAAATTTTACAAAATCATTAACTAATAAAAAAACAGACCCCAATCGGTCTTTTTCTTTTTCTTCTCGATCAATTATCACTAAATAGCCTCAAAGACAAACTCTTCGCCGATTATTTTATTAATACAATTACAAATAAAATTATCATCCCGATAACCCTCCATCTCATTAAATATCTCCAAACTGGTACCGCGATGTTCAATCGTCCAGCCGAATCCAAGCTGATCACCCAATTTGTGATACATTTCAAACGGCACCTCACCAATCCCATCCAGACTAAAAACATACCGTCCCTCATGTCCGGCGATATCAAAATCAATATATATTTTTATTTTTTCATCTATATTATTCATGACTGCAATTTGCTTTCGGCTAAACCCGAAACACTAACCTCTTTTACCCAATATTCGGCTCCCTCCCATATTCCGGCTCCACCCATTTATTCAATGACGCCATTTTATTTTTTTCATAAGTCTTCATTCCTGATTTCCAAATTTTTTCCAATTTTTCTTCAGCGGCTAGTTTACGCCACGTCGATTTCATTTCCACTCCGACAACTCGAATGCCCAACCCATACGCCAACGCATTAGCAGTCGCCACTCCGATTCTCAAGCCAGAAAAATCACCGGGGCCGTTCACGACCATAATTCCTTCAAGATCATTAACCGTTATTCGTTGCTGCTCCAGCATTTGTCTAATTTCATCCAACAACAACTCGGATTGCTGGTATTTTTCATCCACCACCATGATCTGTTCCGGCCGATCATTTCCTATACCTACAGCTAGATATTTGTTGTCTTCAGTTACAATCAATAACTTCATATTTTATTGCTGAATGACCACCGGAGTATCTAACGGCGCCCAATCATAAATCCATTTTGCGTTTTTCAAATCAACATTTACACATCCATGACTCATTCGATGACCAAAATTATTATGCCAATAAGCACCATGAATGGTATACGGCCCCTTAAAAGACAAAACATGTGGCACGTTGGGGAGGTCATAATTATTGGGATTATTTGGACCATAAACCCAACTCATTCGAACCAGCGGTCTTTTTTTGAACACTTTGAATGTTCCGATCGGCGTATCATATCCCCACTTGCCGGAAGAAATATAAAACGATTTTTCCAACCGGCCACGAGTATAGGCGTACAATTTTTGCTCTGATAAATCAACCTTAATCACTTTATAACCAGCCGGCAAATCACCGCCTAACTGCAATGTCTGCGGCACAACCACTACCTCGTTATTTCCAATCAAGTTGCCATATGCCACATTCACACCACCCCGAAAGTCTTTATCATAAACAAAGAATGTCGGATTAATTCTCGATTGTCCATTAACATCAAAAAATCTCACGTGAGGTCCGCCGCTGAATCCGGCCGCGGTGGTAATATATGGGACTCCGTTGAAATAAGACACAGACACATCAACCCCGCCTCTAAAACCAGAAGCATAGGCATCAAACTCCAAAACTTTCTCACCAAAAATATTATAGGCTAAAACGGTCGACCGCATCCCTGCGCTTGAACCCATAATAATATCATCCAGACCATCAGAATCCACATCCAAAACTGTGATTTTCATGGGTTCGAATGCATCAACAGCATCTATCACAATATCACTCAACACCTTGGTCCCAGAATGATCATAAAAATTAATAATATTCTTTCCATCAGCATAAAGACTGGATACGATTTCCACTTGGCCATCACCGTTAACGTCACCGATGGCGATTTCTACACCGCCGCGATAACCTTTATCATATACAAAAAATCCATTAGAAAATTTCGGTTGGCCATAACCGTCAAAGATCCGAATCTGAGGTCCGCCGCCCTCACCGGGAGAGGTCACAATTTCCTCCAGACCATCACCATCAAAATCATAAGAAGCCACATTCACCCGCCCCTCATAACCAGCCACATACGGCTGCCATGAATTTATCTCACTGCCATCATTTCGAAGCAAACGCACCGTGGGTTTCGCTTGATATCCCATTCCAAGCAAAACTTCATCAATCCCATCACCTCCGAGATCAATCAAATCGAAATCCAAATAGCCGGGAAAATCATCCGCGAACAATTCCAGCTTCTGTTGCAGCTCCAAGCCATGACTATAAACACGGAGCTCAGTTGCATCTTCAATTTGCGCCCGAGCGGAAAAAGCCCACATCACACATCCCGCCAGCATAACGATAAAAAAAACCGCCATCAAATATTTTTTCATAAAAATCGTTTAGATTATATCATCATCATTATACTATAAATTGTCTATTTCTGACAATTGATTGACGATAATCAAATCTTGCTGACTCTCATCGAGGATGTCAAGCAGAAAACGATCCGCAATATCATGACGCAGTTTATATTCTTTTAAATCCATGATTGTAAATTTAATCCTCTTTCCTATTTCCTGTTCAAACCGATTAATCGCTCTAATCATATCTTTCTTTTCAAACGATCCAATCACCACCAAATCAGTTGGGGATTTACGGTTGTCAACAAAAATTCCGCTCAAAGCCAGATAATTAACTTGACCGACCTCCTTGATTTTTTCGGCGAATCTTTTTTCAATCATCATTTTGTTTTTACAAAAAAGTGCATCCAGTTCATTTTTGAATATATTCCGTTTATTCAATCGATAATATTTCTTGGCGTTAACGCCTCTAGTTGCCGTCTCCTCGACGATTTTCGGTACTGAACCATTTTCCTGTTCAGGTGTAACGACTTCTATCAATCCGACCTCCAACAAATTATCCAGTTCTCGTCGAATCGAATTTATCAGAGAATCAGTTAATCTTGTCAATTCTCGGACATAAAACATCCGTTCAGGATTACTGAGAAATAACTTTATCATTTTCACCCTAGTTTTTGAACCAAATAATTGATCAAGCATATTGGGTCATAATATTTACATTAGGCATTTATTATAGTATAATACACTAAGATTTGAACCGTCAACCGACCAAAGAATTTTATTTCTTAATATGCCAGAAAACCATTTATTGTCAATCAAGGATTTAACCATCGATAATCCCAAAAAATCGTCAGATTATTTCTGTCAAAATTTTAAAATTTTTCCGGAAAACAAAGAAAAACACGGTGGTTTTCTTTTTGGCATTATTGAAATAAGAGCCACTGACCCAAATCAAGCGGAAAAAGTTTACACCACTATCCTCAACGGTCTGAACGAAAGCTACTACCAACAGATTACCAGTTCACCAGACCCGACAAAATGCCACCTTGAAACAATTTTTGAATTCGCTCTTAACAAAACCAATCAAAAAATCATCGAACTAATCCAAATCGGGCAGATCAATTTAATCCTTGAAAACCTAAGCTATTTTATCGGCATCGTGAAGCCGAATACCGACAACACGGAAAGTCAACTTTACTTCACCAGTAAAGGCCAAATAAACGCGTACGTGGTTCATAAAACCAAAAAAAATGACTATAAACTGGTTAGCATCATTGACTCCGCTCCCCAGCCAAACCAAACCATAAACAATAAAGTCAAAATTTTTTCCTCTATCACCTCCGGCCAACTCAACTTTTATGACACCATTGTCATTATGACCGAAATTGTTCACAACCTGATATCCCCGGCCAAAATTTTGCATATTATAAGTCACAATAGCTTAAATGAAGCCATAGACTATTTCAAAACTCAACTAAAAGAATTGCACACCAAAAACTTTCAAAGTCATTGTACGATATTTTTAAAACATGAACTCGCCCTCGATAATAACCCCAAATCCGATTCAGAGCGGTCCATTGCCAGTTTCATCAACACCACCCAAACCACCGAAAAACTTCTCACACCAAGCTTTGCTCTTAATATTACCAAACATGCCAAACGCGCTTTGATCTTTATCTCCAAAATATTTTCTCTCGATCCGACGACCAATAAATCCGGACGAACAGCCATTTCACGGACATTAAACCAATTAAAATCCACCATATTGGCTTTATTATCGTTCAAAAAGACCGGAAACGTCATTACCACCCCCAAAAACGTCGAGACCAGATCATTCTCAATTAAGAACATACTCAGCTTGACAAAAAAACCCAAAAACGGTCTTTATATCATTACGGCTATAATTATGTTTGGCCTATTATTAAGCGGCGGTATTTTCTGGTCAAAATATCAAAAAAACGTCCACGCCGCGTCCGCCACCTACAAAACTCAAATTGAATCGGTCAAAACCTTGATTGCCGATGCCGAATCTAATTATATCTACAAGAATCAAGATCAAAGCCTAGTCTTCATTACCGAAGCCGCCGCCAAACTAAGCCAATTACCTAAGGACACCAACAATCAAAAAATAAACTACGAAGAGCTTCAGACAAAAATTATTGACCTGAAAAATAAAATTTCCCATATTGAAAACATCGTGCCGGAAAAAATCATGTCGCTTGAAATAAATGGCGAAAAATTATCGACCACCAAAATATTGATTGCTCAGAATGAGCTTTACCTTTTCGGCAACGGCCAAACCGTCGCTACTGTCAATTCTCAAACCAAAACTATCGACAAGATCATTAATTATGAGGCTGACATCACTCTGGCTGACAACGACAACAACGGAAATGTCATTATGATAACCAAAGACAATCGGATGGTTAAATTTACTCCCAACGGCTTTCAACCCATAAAAACATTGGACAATCAACCCATCAGTTTCAAAATTTACAACAGTAATCTGTACTTGTTAACTCAATCACAAATTGTCAAAACGAATAATCTGGGAACCGGCGCTAGTACGATCTGGTTGTCTGCTGAAACCGATTTTTCCAGCTTTTCTGATCTCACTGTTGATGGTAGTATTTACACCCTCAATCAAACGGGAAAACTTCAAAAATATTACGCCGGGGCTCCTGACACTATCAATTCACCGAGTTTGGATCCCACAACCAACGCCGCCAATCATATTTTCACCACACCGGAGCTAAACAATCTTTTCCTTTCTGATCCGGCCAACAACCGGTTAATCATTACCGACAAACAAGGATCGATTATTCGTCAAATAATTTTTTCAGGCATCGTTACCACGACATCAATTCAGGTCAGCCCTGACGGTCAATCTGGGTATCTAATTGCCGACGGCGGAATATATAAATTCACTCTTTAAACCAGCTACCTAGCAACTTCAAGTTAAACCAAATTAAACTAAAAAAAGAGCCCTCCGGACAGGAGAGCTCTTTATCGTATAACTAAATTTTATCTTACTTCAAATTGACTTGCCCGCCAGCTTCAACAATTTTGGTTTTGATGACTTCCGCCTCTTCTTTTTTGACGGCCTGTTTGATTACCTTTGGAGCGCCATCAACTAAATCTTTGGCTTCTTTCAAACCAAGACCGGTTACTTCCTTAACCACCTTAATAACGGCAATTTTATTTGCACCGCCTGAAGCAAGTTCGATATCAAATTCAGATTTCTCTTCTACCGCCGCTTCAGCACCGGCAGCTGGTCCCATGGCCATAGCCATCATTGGGGCCGCCGCGCTCACGCCGAATTTATCTTCCAAAATTTTGACCAACTCAGCCAAATCCATAACCGACATTTTTTCAATTTCCTCTACCAAAGATTTGAATTTCGCCGGTACTTCAACCGCCTTCTTTTCTTCGGCTACAGTTGTTTCTTCAACTGGCTTTTTTTCATCTGTCATAATGTTATCAATCTTAGTGTTAAACGTATAGCGTTGTATCTAATAATTACAAACTCTAATCGCTAAACACTTCGTTAATTATTTATTATTTTTAATTGCGTTAAGCACGTTCACCAAACCCCGTAAGTTTCCCGCCATCACATTGACAAATCCACTGATCGGAGCATTCAACGATCCGACAAGTTTTGCGTACAATTCAGGTTTACTTGGAATTGCCGCCAATACCTTTACGCCTTCAACCCCGATAATCTTTGATTCTAGAATTCCGCCCTTAAACACTATTTCTTCATGTTTTTTAGCAAAATCATTCAAGATTTTTGCCGGAGCGATCTCATCCTCACGACCAAAGGCCACGGCCAAACTACCCGAGTAATCCAGCTCCACGTCATCAAGTTTCAACTCACTCAACACCTTCTTTAGCAAGGTCTTTTTGACCGCCATGAAGTTGACTTGCTCGTTTTTACACTTATTGCGAAGTTCCTCGGTATTAGGAACATTTAAACCAGTGTAACTCACGACCACAACACCTTTGGCTTCAGACAGCTTGTCTCTGAGCAAAGAAATAAAATCTTCTTTTTGCTGCTTAGTTTTAGCCATATTGTTAAAAATGAATAATTAGTAAAAAAATATCTCCGGTTCCCCGCAGACTTATCTTCTAAAAACTAACGGCTCAAAGACCGTAAGCTCTTATTCGTTCCTATGCAAGATATTTAAGTCTATCGACACTTGCAGTCTGCGGAATTAATTTGTATTTATATTTTAGCAAAAGATAAATATTTCGTCAAGCTCATTATTCAGCTCGATAAAATCACACAATTATCGCCAAAATTAGCCCAAAAAAGCTTCTAATCTTTTTGCCTGAGCCGGCCAATTGTACAGCCGTTGAGCTCTCTCAAATCCCAAATCACCCATTAACCGCCGATTTTCATCATTCTTTAGTAGCGACTCCGCCGCTTGCTGAATCTGCATTATATCGCTTGAATCAACCAAAACACCGCTCACGTTATTCTCGACCGCCTCCGGCACGCCTCCGCTATTCCCGGCCAAAACCGGCAAATGAAATAGATTGGCCTCCAAAAAAACTATCCCAAAGCCCTCGACATCACCATCCGCCAACTCCCTTGGCAGCATGACAAACAAATCAGCGAGTTTGTAAAAATATGGTAATTCATCATCAGATACATCAGACAAAATCGTCACATATTTTTCCGCGTTATGATGAACTACAATTGATTCCAATCTATTTTTATCCGGTCCGCGGCCCACAATAAAGTAATGAATGAACGGCATTTTTCGTCTAATGTTAGACACCACTCTAATCATTTGATCAAAACCTTTACGTTCAACCAATCGTCCCACTGACAAAATTATTTTTTTGTTTTTCACGCTATATCTATCGACGAAATCATTCAATATCAAATCTGAATATTCATTCAGCGGTAATATTGAGGCGCACGGATAAACAATTTCGATTGGAGCCTTAACTGTACCCATTACCAAAATTAATTTTTGCTTGGTAAAATCACTATTAACAATAATTTTGCTCGCAGAATTCACTAAAAATCTAAACCATTTTTTTCGTCTTTTAGTCATTTGAGCCATTGATATATCCAAACCATGAAATGATAAAATATATGGAATATTTAATATTTTTTTCATCAACCAAGCTATAGTTCCTCCGGGTAAAACCTGTCCGACAATAATCTGCTCCGGTGATTCAACCCGACAAAGTCGATAAACCTGCCACAAATACGGCCACCAACGTGGCCAAACACGGCTACTCGTTGTCAACAACCGTCTTCGATAAACTACATATTTTTGTTTGACATCAAAATCCAAAGAATTATCATTCTCCGGCGCCAATACCACCACCTTGTCTTCAGGCAAATTTAGCAATAGATTGCCCCAATAATTCGCCACACCTCCAATTTCCGGTGGAAAATCCATTGTTAAAAGTAATGTTTTTCTCATATCATCATAATAACACTGAGCATCGCTCCGTCAAGATCTACACCTTGTCTCCGGTATGAATAAAAATTTTGTTCATGGGCTGTACAATGTTTAGAAGATAAAATACGCCGTTTATTCACCCCACACTGTATCAGTTGCGACTTAATCACAGCAGTCAAATCAAGATATTTTTTCGTCCCAACACAACTCAATGCCTTGGGCCAATTTATAAATTCATCCGCGACATCCTTCTTTATCTCAAAACAGCATTTACCAATATGCGGGCCGATTTCCACTTGAATATTTTTCACATTTCCTCCAAGTTGAACAATTTTATTAACCATTTGCTGAGCTATATTCTTGACCGTACCGCGCCAACCGGAGTGAGCAATACCAATTATTCCCTTTTTATCCTCCCAAAACAAAATCGGCGCACAATCGGCGGTTTCTACACCCAAAATCACCTCCCGTTCACTCGTAATCAAGCCATCACATTTTTTGATCCAATCTTTGTTTTCCGACCCCATTCCCCGCTCTTTAGCTCCAACCACTGCAACGTGAGATCCATGAACCTGCTCGGCGGTGATTAAGTTACTGACATTTAATCCAAATTTTGATAAAAAAAGTGTCCTATTTGCTCCACCATGCGCTCTGCCCCACTTTAACGATAGATTGTCATCAGCTCCATCAGACATGTACGCTTTAATTTTCTCAGCCTTATGAAAATATTGTACCATAAACTATTTTTTCACAATGGCTTGTCTTAAATAGATTACGTCCTCCTTCGTAAACCCCTTTATAACATACAATACCACCAAATAAACCGCTACCGCCGGGATAATAGCCCCAAAAACACCAATATACGCCTTCAAAAACAAAACCACGGCCACCATCGCAATTGAACTAACTATTGTTCTGAAAAAGACTAACACTAAATTTCTTTTGCTGTATGGGATAATATCTTTGGCTGCGAGTAAACTCATGGCAAACAACAAACCATGAGTAAATAAGAAAATTATGGCGGACGCTACATATTGATAATGAGGAATAAAAATAAAATTCAAACCCAAATTTATAACCAATACTATTCCCATCATTTTCGTATTCAAAACTTGTTTATCACAGCTATTTAATAGCGACCCCAAGGGAAAATTCAAAAAGACAAAAATCAGCCCCAAAGCCAAAATTTGCAGCGCTATAATTGAAGGCATAAACTCAGAACCGAATAATATAACCACCGCCTCCGGAGCAATACTGACCAAACCAAAAGCCATCGGAACCACAATTATGGTTAAAAGCAGCATGGTCTTATTGAATATATAAGTCAGTTGTTTCCGGTCTGAATGAAAATAATGACTAAACGCCGGAAAAATCGCCGCGGCAAACGCGGAAGGGATAAACTGTAAAGCAAATGGAATCTTCATGGCTGCCTGATACCAGCCAACCGCTTTATCGCCGTCAGCGCCCAGTAAATATGACAATAAAACCGAATCAGCATTGCCATATATTCGGCTAAAAATAGCGATCAAAGCAAACGGCCACGCGATTACAAGCAACGGCTTCAGCAATTCATGATTAAAGTGGATCTGCGGCCATGAACCGACGCGTAATTTAATCATCGTCAAAGCAAATACTAAACTAAACAAACTAGCAACAATAAACGGAGCCATCAAATAGGTCAAGGGCAAATTTAAATATATAATCACGAACCCGATGGTCACAATTAAAAATTGATTCAAAATCACACTCAATGATTCCAATTTTAAATTTTGCTGGCCGCGAAAAACCCCCCAAAGTGATAATGTAATTGAATCCATAACCATTACGATTGCCGACAAATAAACCAATTGTCTGGTCAGCAGCGGATACCCCATTAAATTTATGGCTATAACCACCGCGACATAAGTCAAAACGCCAAGGATTAGCTTTACCCCGATTATGGCCGAAATATAATCTTTCGCTTTTTCAGTATACTTCGCGATCTCCCTAATCAAAGCCGACGTCAAACCCAAATCAATAAATACCGCGAACATCGTGGTGAAAGACAGAGCAAAAGTATATTTTCCCAAATCTTCAACCCCCAAAAATCTCGCTATTAGCACAAAATAAACAAAAGATAACAGCTTTTGCGCGATATAAGAGAATGTTAAATATGACGTATTTTGAGCAACCGTTTTTTTCATCATAATAACTTTATTATATCTATAAATTTACTTGCGGTAAAGTGTCTAAACTTTGAAAAAAAGATCCACCTTAACAGGCGAATCTTTTGATGAAAAATCAATATTGGACAAAAATTAACGTTTCTTCCATTGCGGTGCTCGACGAGCGCGTTTTAAACCTGGTTTCTTACGCTCTTTCTTACGGGCATCGCGGGTAATGTAACCGGCCTTTTTTAATGGTTTTCGAAAATTAGGATTCAACTGCACCAACGCCAAGGATACACCGTGTCGAATCGCTTCCGATTGGCTAACGGTGCCGCCGCCAAGAACCTTGACCGAAACATTCAATTTATCGCCTTGACCAATTAAAGTTAGAGGCGCTTTTACTGTTTCTTGACGCTCTTTGGTCGGAAAATATTCATGCAATTTCTTTTCGTTGATCACAATTTCACCTTCGCCTTTTTTGAAGACACGAACCTGAGCAACAGAAGTCTTTCTTTTGCCCACGGAATACAAATATTCTGCCCTTTTCTTGGGATCAACTTCCTTGATTACTTCTTTTTCTTCAGTTTTAGTGGTTTTTTGTACCATACTATAAGTATACAATTATTTTACAAATTTCAATCGCTTGATCATTTCCGATCGGAGTCTGTTTTTCGGTAACATTTTTAATACCGAATCATGAATCAATTTCTCAGGATTTTTCTTCATCAAATCTCCGGCCTTTGTTGTTTTCAAACCACCCGGATAGCCGGAATAACGGTGATATACCTTCTGGATCATTTTTTTACCGGTTAATTTTACCCCTGCGGCATTTTTTACAGCCACAAAATCTCCGCCGTCAATGTGTGGTTGAAATGTTACTTTATTCTTTCCGCGCAAAATACTCGCCACCTCGGACGCCAAACGGCCCAAGGCTCTATCTGTCGCGTCAATTGTGTGTGTTTGTCGTACCATATTCAAAATATTTATACTAATTCTAAAATCACTTCTTCAGCGTTATCACCTCTGCGAGCTCCAATATGAATAATTCTGGTGTAACCGCCGTTTCTATCCTTATACTTAGGTCCGATTTCACTGAGGAGTTTTTCTACGGCTTTTTCTTGATAAAAATATTCAAGCAGCTTCCTTCTCGCCACCAGACTATTCACTTTACTGACAGTAATAAATTTTTCAATGATTGGCTTAACCGCTTTAGCCTTGATTTCAGTCGTTTTAATCTTCCCTCCGGCCAAAACAAAATTAGTCGCCAGACTTCTAAGCAGGGCATTTCGCGGGTCCCGAGTTCGTCCTAATTTTTTTCCTTGTTTATTGTGTCGCATACTTCGCTGTTATTTATCTACCGGCCTGGTTAACGCGCCATATCGATATGAATGGCTTGGCAATAGAATTAAAAACTTTATGTTAAAAATTATTCGGCGGCCGATGGCTCTTCTTCATCGTTCAAGTCGACATTTTTTTTGTCTCCCTGCAACAAAGAAAAGTGATCTATTAAAATTTTAGTCGCTTGGGATACCGCTTCTTCCGGAGTGAGCGTGCCATCAGTCTCAATATTCATGGTCAATTTATCATAATCCGTAATATCGCCGACACGAACATTTTCCACCTGATATCCCACATTTCTTACCGGAGAAAAAACCGAGTCAACCATCATCGTCCCGATTTCCAAATCATCGCGGCTTCTTTCCTCAACCGGAATATATCCTCTGCCTTTTTCCACTGTAATTTCCATGTCAATTTCGCCCTTTTTATCCGTCAAAGTCAAAATTTCCAAATCAGTATTGATAATTTCCACATCGCTATTCTTCTCAATGTCGTCGGCCGTCACTGTCTTTGCACCCTTTACTTTTAGCTTGAGTTTTATCGGTTCATCGCTGTGGACTTTTACCGCTAATTTTTTTAAATTTAAAATTATATTCAAAGCATCTTCTTTTACGTTTTCTATCGCTGAAAATTCTTGATCTACACCCTTGATTTTCACCGCTGTCACCGCCGCTCCCGGCAATGATGACATCAAAACTCGACGCAACGCGTTCGCCATGGTGGTACCATATCCGAAATACAACGGCTCTACTTCCAACACCGCTTCATTCGGTTTTTCACCTTTTTTATATTCAATTTTTGACGGAAGGAGAAATAACTCCATACACATTTTGTCGAGCTGCCCTGGCTACTCTACCCTCCATCGGATACAAATAAACCTGGGTTACAACTCGGTGGTTTTATTTATTAACGTGAATAGAACTCAATAATCGCTTTCAAGTCAAAATCTAAAGCCACTTTACTGACATTCGGCACTCCAACAACTTTGCCGCTTATTTCTTTTTCATCATAAAACAACCAATCAGCGACTTCCTTGCCCTTCATTCTCTCCGCCAAATCAGCGAATGCTTGTCGATTCTTCATGCTGGCTTCCTTGACTGTAATTATATCATTTACTTTCACTTGATAGGAAGGGATAGATACCTTTTTACCGTTAACCAAGAAATGACCATGGTTCACCAGCTGTCTGGAGTGCTTCATGGACTTGCCCCAACCCAACCGTCTTACGATATTATCTAAACGCAATTCCAAAACTTGATAAAAATTTTGACCGGTTTCACCCTCGTGTGATACCGCTTTGTCAAAATAAGCTTTGAATTGTCGTTCGCGCAAATTATAAGAAGTTCTGGCTGATTGTTTTTCCTTCAATTGGCTGCCATAATCTGAGGTTCGGCTGGCCACTTTCTTTTCACCATGCATACCCGGGCCATACTTTCTCTTTGTCACGGCGCAACTTGGGGTAAGACAACGATCACCTTTTAAAAAAAGCTTTCGGCCGCAGCGTCTGCAGCTTCTGCATTTAGCATCTTGTTGTGTAGTTATTTCTGGCATAGTCTTCGATTATACTCTTCGAGGTTTACGACGACGACATCCATTGTGAGGAATCGGCGTCACATCCTTGATTGATAATATATTAATCCCATTGGCATTAATTGAACGAATTGCAGACTCTCGGCCCAACCCAACACCTTTTACAAAAACATTAACCTCTTTCAATCCAAAAGGAGCAACTTTTTCCGCGGCTTTCTTGACAATCACCGACGCGGCATACGGAGTCGCTTTGCGTGGACCGCTAAAGCCATTCTCCCCCGCGCTCGAAGTCGCAAGCACATTGCCATTCTGATCGGTAAAAGTAATCAAGGTGTTATTGTATGTAGCCTTAACAAAAGCCCGGCCTAGAGAAACTTGTCTAATAACTTTTTTTCGTCCCTTTGCCGCTTTCACTTTTTTGGTTGATTTTTCATCAACCGTTGTTTCCGCTACCGGTTGTTGTTCAGTTGTCTGTTGTTCTTCTGCCATATTTAATTAATTTGTACTCGTAATTTGGTAATATTTATAAACTAACGTTGTTATCATTATGTTTTTTGCGCTGACAATTTACGACCGCTTCCAGCTGTTCGACGAACATTGCCGCGGACAGTCCGAGAATTCGTTTTGCTTCTCTGGCCTCGAGCTGGCAGCCCCTTAACGTGACGAGAACCTCTGTACGATTTAATTTCCTTTAATATCTTGATATTGGTCAAAACCTCGCGTCGAAGTTCACCCTCGATTTTATAGTTAGCCTCAATGACTTGGCGAATTCGGCTTTCCTCATCTTCAGTCAAATTTTTGACCCGGGTATCCGGACTCACCTTGGCTTGCGCCAAAATATCCTGACTATGAGCCAATCCGATACCATAAACATAGGTCAAAGCGATTTCGACTCTTTTCTCGTTTGGAAGTGTAACACCTGAAATACGTAACATATTAATTTAAAATTTTAGTAGTATTCGTAGTTTTGTCCGCCTTTAGGACTAACTGGTCCTTTGGCAAGTAAATTTGTATACCAAATTAACCCTGACGCTGTTTATGCTTAGGATTTTTGCAAATGATCACCACTCGCCCTTTGCGTTTGACAACCTTACAATCTTTGCACATTTTTTTTACCGAAGATCTAACCTTCATATTAAAAATATTTTTTAGACATAAAAATGACAAGCGGCCCCAACCGCTATTCGCGATCATCGAGCTCGAAGTTAATACCGATATACGATTCGCCCCTTGGTCAAATCGTATGGAGTCAACTCCAATTTAACCTTGTCACCAGGTAGAATACGAATTTTATTCATCCGCATTTTCCCTGACAGCAAACCGGTTATTTCGTGGCCATTGTCAAGAGCAATACGAAACATGGCCGCCGGCAGCAATTCTTCAACCACACCCGTCATTTCAATCACGTCTTTTTTGTTTCCCATGCGTTAAAGCTAGCTTAATTATACAGTAAAATAAAATAATGTCAACACTTTATGGTGTTTGCGTCATTAACGTGTGTAGCCACCCTTTATATCACTGTTAATCAGCGTAAATTAGCAAAAAAATATTATTTATCCTCACGGCTTAAATAAGTATCACTATAATAACTAAAATCGAATATTTTGTCAAATTTAAGACGAATTATTATCCACATACACACCAAAATCAAATTTGTCAAAAAAAAACAACCATAAAAACATCAATCATTACCACTTATTGTTTTTTTGTCGGTTCTAAATAATCACGCAAAAAATCATCCCTCAAATAAACCCGTCCAGTGGTGATGGGCATTTCTCCTGTTTGCAAATACTCTCGGAGTGATTTTTTGTTGAATAATAAAGCTGACCGCTGAGAACCGGAAAACTCGCCGCGCGTATTCATGTTACGCTCCGTTTTTCTTGTATCCTCAAATCTGGCATTGTTAAACAAATCGCCGACAAAAGGAATATTAAAAATCCAAGAATAGCCCTCAACCAATTCAACCTTTTCATCCGCGGCCATCTTCTCCGCCAATAAATACATGGATCTTGTAAAGTCGGCCTGAAAATCTTGCCCCTGATATGGCGGCATATGTAAAACATAACGATGCTCAGCCGGATTGTAATCAATATTAAAGACACCGACGGAAAAATCCCGTTTATTTTCAGCGCCGGCCAACGCTTGTCTCAAAGCTTCAAGCCGATCCGTCGCCATCAAATCATTAACAAAATCATCAATCGAATAATGTGCCGCCGCCGCCATTTTATCCAACAAGACATCAAATTGGGGCAAAAACTTTTTCATCCGCCCCAAGACCTCGTTTTTCTTTCCTTCTTCCGCCTCATGATACAAAGAGACAAAATATCCCAGCTGCTCAAAAACCTTTTTGACCGACGGCAAATTCAATAACGCTTCCTTGATATTTTGTTGTGTGGGCTGTTCATGCATAATAATTAAGTAAACTTGTCATGCTGAGGCTCTCGCCTGCCCGCCGGCTTGTCTGCCGGAGTTTTAACGAAGGCAGAAGTTTTAACGTAGGTGGGAAGCATAGACAAGCGTTTAAAGACTCACCCTTCGAGTTCCTCAGGGTGACAAACTTTTCATACAATAATCGTTAAATACTTCTTTCTTCTCACTCGCTATTTATATGCAACGAAAATTTCTGTTCAATTTTTTAACTTGTCTTTATTCATACCTAGTTCCTTCTCTTAAATAGCTTCTCCAATTCTTCATACTTATATTCTATCACGCATGGCCGGCCGTGAACACAGGTATATTGGCTGGGATTGGCTTCAAGCGCTTCAATCAAAGCATACATTCCCGGTACAGATAATTCATCTCCAAATTTGACGGCACTACGACAGCTCATCATATTGATGACGCGGCGAACCGAATCAGGCATATCTTCCTGATTATTACCGACCGAATTTGGTGATTCAAGCAATAACCCGACCAACTCTTTCAGCGCTTCTTTGACGTTTTTGTCAATTAAAAGCTGCGGGACAGCGCTTAAAATGTAGGTATTACCGCCAAAAGGCTCCAGCGTGAATCCCATAATCTGTAAAAACTCTGAATTCCCTTCCACTACATGAATTTCCTGCGGCGGAAAAACAATCTGCTCGGGTAAAAGCAATGTCTGTTGACTGACATGCCCCGCTTGCCAGTCTTGCTTTAACTTCTCAAACTGTACCCGCTCACTTGAAGCGTGCTGATCATATATTTTGAGTCCGCTATTTGTTTCAACCACAATATATGACCGATTAACCTGACCAATTACTTTAAATCCCCTGTGATTAGTTATACTTGAATCTTCACTTTCAACTGCGCCCAAAACAACCTGATTGTGATTCCCCTGTGGAACAAAATCAAACTTTTGACTAATCTGGGAATTAAATTGTCCGGTTAAACCGGTTTCACCACCGCGCCAGTTAGTTTGAACCGGCATCTGATTGGCCCCCTGAAACCTTTCTCGCTGCTTGAAAATCACTTCGGACGTAGACTCAAAATCATGAATCTGTTTGGTCAATTCATTCTTGTCGAGTGTCTCCGCCACCACCCGATATATCATTTTATAAATCTTTTGCGGCTCGGAAAATCGCACTTCCATTTTTCGTGGATGAACATTCACATCCACCGCACTCGGCTCAATGTCAAGCGATAAAATATAAACCGGATATAAAGTATGCGGAATCAACGTGGCAAAAGCATCTTTAATCTGCTTGGCGATTACATATTCATCTACCGGTCGATTATTCACAAACAAATACTGCAGCTTGCGATTGTTTCTGGCAATCTGCGGCCGGCCGATAAAACCCTTGATTTTGAATTCCACGCCATTATAATCAACATCAAGTAAATTCTCCGCCACCTCTCGACCCAAAACTTCAAAAATTCGACCTTGGTGATCATCTATCGCCGTAAATTGATACACGACTTTTCCATTGTGGCTGAGCGTCCAATTGATCTGTTTGTGAAGCAAAACATAGTACAGAAACAAATCCACAATATGATTATATTCCGTCACCGCCGTCTTCAAATATTTTTTACGCGCCGGAATGTTATAAAAAAGATTTTTCACTTCAATTGTAGTCCCCTCCGGCGCGCCGACCTCCACTGTTTCAATCTGATTATCAAATACACTCAGCTGCGTCGCGGCCATCCGGCCTTTTTGTTTTGTGGTTAATTTGAACTGACTGACCGAAGAAATACTGGCCAAAGCCTCACCGCGAAATCCCATGGTCACGACACTGAACAAATCATCAATAGTTTTTATTTTACTGGTAGCGTGTTGAGCGATTGATAACCGAGCGTCTTCCGGCGACATTCCCGAACCATCATCCGTAATTCGAATCAAATCAACCCCACCGTTAGTAAGTTCAATCGAAATATTCCGCCCCCCAGCATCCAGACAATTCTCCACCAATTCCTTTACCACCGAAGCCGGCCGTTCAACCACCTCACCAGCGGCAATCTGATTCACCAATTCCGGTGGTAATATTTTTATTTTGCTATCACTATTCATAATAATGAAATTATTTGAAATAAATGGAAATTTAGATGGTCAACCAATAAATTTCAATCAATTTCTTTTTTTCTATAAATTTCCCATGATATCTACAATTTACCACAAAAAACTCGTTTAGCAATGTGGACAAAAAAAGGAGTTGCCCTTCAACCCTCTACCTACATTCACAAAACAAATATTTTTTTTAAAAACAAAGCCCGCAGACGTAGTGACGCCAGCGGGATTAAATTTATAAACGCGGGGAAAGAGGCTCGGAATCAAACGGGGGCACGTTCTCATCTTCACCGCAATCCCCAATTTTATCCTAGAGGAGCGTCAGACGTCCGGGTTTGCGCTACCCAATCGCCTGTGCTGTCTTTTTGCTGCCAGAGGGCGCGTTCAGCGAAGACCCATCCTACTAAGCCTTCGCCAACCTCTTTGGCAACTAATGTCGCCGCGGCTCACCCCACTGAACGCCGACAGACCTGCTGCCGATACGCCACAATCAGGGATTGTTGCCACTCAACACGACCATACCGGCCCGCCAAATCGTAGGCATGCTTGTGCCGGTACGTGGCTTGGATGGTGGGATCAGCCACCACTCCGAAGGTCTAGGTACCCCCGGATTTCCACTGACAGATTTGCCCCCTGTCAGCTTATCCTTTGGCATCTTTCGACGCCAGGTAGCCAAAACCCTCTCTCCCAATACGGAGCGCTCGGGCTCAAATCTCCGCGAAACCCGCCGCCGAACGACATGAATGCCGCCCCGAAGCGATTGCGGACAAGAGCCTTAGCTCCGTCGCATCCCCCTTACGACCGGCGGCTCAGAACGAGCGCGCAGGGCATCCGCGTGGGGGAACAACAAGCCGGAAACACTGGTGGTCATTCCTGACCAGTCACCCTCCAGGGTAGACTCTCCAATGCTCCGGCATTACTATGATTGGAACGCCTATGAATTTCGGCCCATCAATTTTGCAGTGGGGGCCATCCAGGAGGCGCTCCTGAATTTTCAAAAAACACCCAGTAGAAAGAATCAAATCTTTACTTCCTTTCAGGGTGTTGGTCTCAAAAGAACTGGGCAGCGCGAAGTTAACAAACTAACTTCACGAACAGTAACCTAATTGCGACTAATCGCGCTGCCCACGTCAATAAAACCAATCTTGATTGTCAATAGTCCATTACAGCATAGTTTTTTATATTTGTCAATTGGCTTTAACTATAACTACAGAAATTTAGCTAAAATAAGATAAAAAATACAATAAAATACTATTCTGATATATTTTATAACACGGTCTAACTTCCGTAGTTATAGTTAAAACAACAAAAACGGATAACTCTTTAAGCTATCCGCTATCACAACAAAGCTTTGATAATCCGTTCCTGACCGGGACTAAGCTGTTTTTGCGCCCGTAAATCGGCTAAAAACTTATCCAACTTGCCTGTTTCTTTCATGCAAACAGCGACCAGTAATGTAACAATTTCACCAATATGCGCCAAATCCATCAATCGGCCGCCGGTTTGGACCGCCATTGATTGATAAAAATCCTTCACTCGCTGATTGTCGCCGCAAAAAACCGGATAAATCCGGACACCATTATTCTTCAACGCAGAAATCTCCGCTCGATAATCAATCCCTCGATAACATTTATCCAGCGAATCCAACACTCCATGAGGAGGCATGTCGCCAACAATCACTATCGCTTTCTGCGCTTTTGACTGCCACGTCAAACCATTTGCTTCCCGCAGACAATCTTCCATGCAAGTAAGCGCGTCCGATCCACCGCCGCCGCGTTTAATGTCACGAATAAACTTCGCAACTGCTTCTTCATCACTCGATAATGGTGACGCGTAAAATATCTGATCATATCGATCTTCATCACCATGATTACGATAAGCAAAAACCGCGAATTGTGATCGGGGCACTTCTTTTTTTACCGCCGCCACAATTTCAGCAAATTTTTGCCTTACTTCATCAAAGTATTTATACATACTGCCGGTAATATCAGCCATCACCACCAATTGCAAATCTGGAACCATGTTTTTTCCAGCCACAAGTGCGCCAACAGTTTGTTCCGCCATTCTTTTTCGCCGCAACCGTCCAATATCAACCGAGGCAACACGCTCTAGTTTATCATCAGTCATCAGCATCCTCCTTGGTCAAAGTGATTGGTCATAAGCGCTTCTTTTCTGTCTATCCGACAAAACAGAGTGAGCCAAATTAATTTCTCGGAATCGCCGTTCAGCCTCCTGCCTCATATCATCAGCCAAATGAGCGTACTTGTCCGGATGATACAACGCCGCTAGATTTTTATACGCGTGCTTAATTTCTTCTAAAGTCGCGCCCGAGGCAACCCCCAAAATCTCATAATAACTTTTGGCCGACCCGGCGCTTGAAGCAGAATCAGTTTCAGACTTGTTGCTATCATTAAAACTCTGCGCCTTGGCGATTAGTTCAACGTCACGCCATATTTGGATAATCTGATTTTTCGTTTCAACGATTGATTCCAATTGGGGAAGTCTCGCCGCTATTGTCCGCAAATCTTCCAGGCATTCAACCAAATACTCCTGAGCTTCAGCTGATCCTAATCTTTCCGCGTTGATCTGCGCCTCGACAATTAGCTGCATTGTAGATTGAATCAGCTGTTCAAAGTCACGTTTCACCTGCAAAGCCGGATTCCATTGGTCCAAATTCTTCTCCACCATATCCCACAATGTTAATAGCACCATATTTTTAAGGCCCGACTTTCCGGCATCCTGATTGACTCCGAAACGATCACGGCCCATACCGACAACTTTTCGCGCAAAACCATGAATACCACGACTAACTCGATAAACCGTATCCGCCTGCTCACCGCGGCCGCTCGCCAATAAGTGGGAAATGATAAAACCCAATCCGGTCAAAATGGCTACCAGTGCGCAAACTAAAATTACTATGTTCCACAGCATGGCTCGTCCTCCTTGTTTTCGTGGAAAATTTTAAAGGAACTTAACAGTTTACCTTATTCTTTTTATCATGTTTGTCAAGACAATCCGAACACTACTGTTAACGCCGTGATCATAAACAATTCTTTCAAAATAAAATACCGACATCTGTCTGCCATCAAAAAAACAGCATCTTTTATACTGTTTTAACTCAAATTAGCCAAAGTAACCACATAAAACGAAATATTCATGCCCAAAGAAATAATACTGGACAAAGCGATAGCGAGTTCACCCCCAAACATACTCAAAGCCATTACCAGCTGAAAAAACAACGCCAAACAACCCAGAAGAACCACTACCATTGAACCGCTGCCCACGACAAAAATAAAGAAAATAATCAGCAAAGAGGTAGTAATCACCCAAGAAATCATGGCCAAAGCCCCCAAAGCCGCCCTTGGAGAATTGGTCGAGGTATTCGCCCCGATAATAAAAACAAAACAAATCAAGGAAAAAACAATAACGAGGGCTCCAAGAGTCGCTACACCCGCTAGCATCTCGGCCTCCCTTCTTGGTGGTGTGGATAATACTTAATATGACTTCAAAAAAATATACAAACAAAAATAACTTTTGTCAACATTAAAAATTTAATTTAAATAATTAACCGTTTTTACTCTAGCTCCCGTTTCCATTTTTCAATCTGCTGCAACGCTTCAATCGGGGTTAAATTATTTGGATCGACCTTGGCGATTTCGCGCGTTAATTTTTCTTCTCTCGGTGACAATTGTAAACTTGTTTGGACCGGTTTATCGATTTGGATATTTGATTTTTCTTCCAGCTCGCGAAGCACTTCTTCGGCTCGATCGATTATTTTGGCCGGCAGACCGGCCAGTTTGGCAACTTCTATGCCATAACTGTCACTGGTCGCACCTTTGATAATTTTATGAAGAAAAATCACCCGGCCATCTTTTTCAGACACCGCCACACAATAATTTTCCGCTCTTTGAAGTTTGTTGGGTAAATCGGTCAGTTCATGATAATGAGTGGCAAACAAAGTTTTGGCTCGAATCATATCATGAATATATTCGACAATCGCCCACGCAATACTCACCCCATCAAAAGTCGAGGTGCCGCGCCCGATTTCATCTAAGATTATCAACGAACGCTTTGTCGCGTTATTCAGAATGTTGGCCGCCTCTTGCATTTCATTCATAAAAGTTGAAACACCTTGGCTCAAATTATCGCTGGCTCCAACCCGAGTAAAAATTCGATCAGCCACCGCCAAATTAGCTTCTTTGGCCGGAACATATGATCCAATCTGCGCCATTAATGTCATCAGCGCGACTTGCCGCAAATAACTGGATTTACCGCTCATATTGGGACCGGTTAATATCACCAATTCGTTGGCCTCATGATCCAAAACCGTGTCGTTGGGGACATAAAACTCTTCAATGGTTTCAATCACCGGATGACGACCATCAACAATTCGAATTTCATCACGATCATTCATCTGCGGCCGGCAATATTTCCGTTCTTTCGCGCTAATGACAAAACTGAGTATCACATCAAGTTCAGAAATTAATTGCGCGGTTGTTTGGACGCCGGCAAAATATTTCACCACCTTTTCCCGCAATTCATTAAACAATTGATATTCAATCTGGCTAATTTTATCTTCCGCCCCAAGAACTTTGTCTTCGTATTCTTTCAATTCCGGCGTGATAAACCGTTCGGCGTTGACCAAAGTCTGTTTCCGGATATACTTTTCCGGCACCGAGTCTAAATTTGTTTTGCTGATTTCAATGTAATATCCAAAAACTTTGTTATATTTAACTTTTAAAGAAGAAATACCAGAATATTCCACCTGCTCAGATTGATAGCGCATCAGCCACTCTTTGCCGCCATGTGACACTTGACGGAGTTCATCTAATTCTTGATGTACCCCCGGTCTAATCATGCCGCCCTCAGTTAAAAAGATCGGCGGTTCATCCACTAACGTATTTTGAATCAAATCAATCAAAACTTCATTTCTAGGCAAAGTATTTCTGATTGACAATAATGCCTCTGATTTTACCTCAACCAAAACCTTAACAATCGGTTCGACCAATAACAAACTGTTTTTAAGCGCCACCAAATCCCTGGCATTAGCTCGAGCGCACCCGATCCGTCCAATCAAGCGTTCAAAATCAGCCATTTGCTTTAAATTCAGTCCAATATCGCTGCAAATTATCGGCTGGTCGATCAATTCCGCCACCGCCTCATGTCTTTTTTCTATTTGATTCACGCTGATAAACGGTAAAATCATGTTACGACGCAGCAGCCGGGCGCCCATACCCGTCTGAGTGCGATCAATCACTTCGATCAAACTGCCGCGACGAGAAAAATCCCAATTGTTTTGAAACAATTCCAAGTTACGAATCGTCGACTGATCCAATACCATATAATTTTCCGCCGCGTATCTCTTGATTGTCAGCAAATGTTCAAGTGATGTTTTTTGCATCTCGGAAAGATACGCTAAAAGCAAACCAGCCGCCTCGATCGCCATGGGTAAAGACGCCAAACCAAATGAAGCTAAATTTTTCACCTTAAACTGTTTAATCAAACCTTTCTCCGCTTCAACATACGGAGGCAAGGTATAAACCTGAATATTTTTCAACGTTTTAATATATGAATGGTAACGGGAATCATTGAACAATTCCGGAACCACCACCACTTCACTTGGAGCCAATCGGTTAACCTCGGTTTTTATAATTTCAAAGTCATTGAATTCGCTCGCTTGGAACTCCCCTGTCGTCAAATCACACAATGCCAAACCCCAGATATCTTTTTGCAAGATTAAACTCAAAATATAATTGTTGTGCCCGGTCTCCAAAACACTGTCATCCATAGTAGTACCCGGAGTAACAATCCGAACCACTTCCCGTTTGACAATCCCCGGCAACGCCGGATCGCTGGTTTGCTCGCATACAGCCACTCGTTTCCCCGCTCTAGTTAATTTGGCGATATACCCCTCAGCCGCGTGATAAGGAATACCGCACATCGGGATTTCATTTTCCGTCCCCTTGGCTCTTTTCGTTAAAGTTATATTCAAAATTTTTGACGCCACCTTTGCGTCCTCCCCAAACATCTCATAAAAATCCCCCATACGAAAAAAGAGAATATCATTCAAATATTTTTCTTTGATGTCATTGTATTGTTTGAACATTGGAGTGGGTTCGGGCATAGATAAATTTTGTTTTTCGTCATTCATAATTCGATATTCGCTCGAACTGATTTTAAACCTCATTCTGATTTTCTGTTTCGATTGCCCTAATCATGCCATTTATTAACATTCTAACTCTATTACATTTTTCTAGCATTTTAGTCATTTCGCTTTCATTCAAATAGCCCAAATCCCGAAAAATAAAAAGTTGGCTCAACACTTCCGCTGCAGAAGCCCTTGCATAATAATAAAATCTTACTTTATCTTTAAAATAAAAGCGAGAATGCCCTTCAGCGATATTAGAAGTTATAGAAACAGCTGCACGCCGAATCTGACTAATTAAACCAAAACGTTCATCATTAGGTAAACATTTTGACAACTCGTATATATCCATCACAAAGCTATGAGCAACTTTCCAGGTATCTAAATCATAAAAATCATAAGCCATACTTTATTCAAACGAATTACGGATCTCGAGTTACGCGTTACGACTTTAAACCGTGAACTATATTTTACCAACAAATCACGCTTAATGCTACCTTGACAAAAAACGCAAAAATGCTAAGTTATCAACATCACCGACCCACAAGGAGGCATCATGAATCTACGGCTTTGGCTCGCCAGTTTAGTATATAAACTTTATAACCGCCATCTCGCCCGTTTTGAAAGAGACACATTTATCCATTGCCAGCTACTAGCGCTCAGAAATAGATTATTAGCTCTCGCCAAATTTTATGATGAGAATTACTATCCATTTTACCAAACTCATCTAAAAAAATTTGAAAATAAAAAAATCATTTTCAAGCTTTTCAATCAGCTTTTCGGAGGAGTTTGGCGAGAGTGGAGAGAGCAAGAAACTAAAAAAGCCTGGGATCGCTACCACCGCAGCAAACGACCAAGATCAGCCCGCAGAGATGACAATCCGCTTGATTTTGCATTTATTGACTGCGGATTTCCAGACTAACAAAAAACACTCTGAATCCAGAGTGTTTTCTATTTTCTATCATTTACATTTCATGTTTTTCAGCCGCTGAATCCACGTTTTCGGTTGGTACCATATCTTTTTCATCGATAATTTCATCCGCCACATCGCCATTCGACGCCGGCGTAATTTCGACTGATTTATTTGGATCAGTGTTTGATTCATTGGCCGGCTGCGCATCACATTTATTGCATTGATTTGGATTGGCCTCTGATTTTTTTACTCCAAGCAGAGCCGAAATTTTGGCCAAAAAACCTTCAATCGGCGCACCGCATTGATCACATTTTTTTGTCATAAAATATTTCGATTAAGTTCCTTAAACGCCTCAAATCTAACCTGCAACTTTCGACGGAATTCTTCATATGTATCCGGATCATCGCGTCGTAATTGGTCTAAACTCCGGCCAAAAATATCGACGTAAACACCAAAATCTTGCGCCGGCACCTCACGCAAACGTCCGGCTTCTATTAACTGTGCCACTCTAATAAAAGTTTCTACTCTATCAGGGTCATGCAATGACGGCTCTCGTCTTGGGATATTTCGTTCCCCCATATTTTGATATTAATTTAATATTGCTTTAATTCTTCTGACACCGGCCGAACTGGCTTCTTCTTTCTTTATTTCAAACTGTCCAAGCTCACCGGTATGAGTAACATGCGGTCCGCCACACATTTCAGCTGAGATATCGCCAACCGAATACACTTTTACTATATCACCATATTTATCGTCAAACAAACCCATCACATTTCGTTTTCTGGCTTCATCGTAAGGCAATTCCTCACAGCTCACCTGATAATCGGCTTTTATCCAGCCGTTAACCAACGTCTGAACTTGTTCAAGCTGCTCTGGTGTCATCTTTTCCGGATGGGAAAAATCAAATCGAAGCCGTTCTTCCGTAATATTGCTGCCCTTCTGAAACACATGATCGCCCAAAACTTTTCGGAGCGCCGCATGAAGCAAATGAGTGGCGGTATGCAATCTTGTGGTTTTCTCCGAATGATCAGCCAACCCACCCTTAAACTTCTTTTCCGCGCCTTGACGGGAGAGTTCCTGATGCTTGGCAAATTTGGCATCAAAGGCGACTCTGTCAATTTCAAATCCGCTTTCCTTGGCCAACTCCTCTGTCATTTCAAATGGAAAGCCATAGGTTGAGAACAAAACAAACGCTTCCTCGCCGCTCATCTGTTTTTTCTCCGCCATTTTTTCAAACTCTTTGATTCCCCGCTCCAAAGTTTTGCTGAATTTTTCTTCTTCTTTGAGAATTTCTTGAATAATAAAATTTTTCTTTTCTGCAATATTGTAAACCTGAGAATAATATTCAATATATGATCCCACTATTTCGATCGCAAAATGTTTAGTAATACCCAATTGATTGGCATAACGGATTGACCGTCGAATTAATCTGCGGGTGAAATAACCTTGATCCACATTTGATGGAATCGCACCATCATAAATTAAGAGGGTCGCCGCTTTCAGATGATCGGCAATTATTCGAAAGGCTTTGTCATCCTCAACATTATCATTATATTTTTTTCCGCTGAGTTCTTCCAGTTTTTTTATCGCCACTTGAAACAAATCAATATGGAAAATATCCGGTGAATCAATCGTGGCCATTGTCATGCGTTCCAATCCACCGCCGAAATCCACGTTTCGCTGCGATAACTCATCAAAACCAGTTTCAGCTTTAATATATTGCATAAAAACATTGTTCCCGATTTCCACGAATCGGCCGCAATCGCAATTTACATGGCATTCTTCATTTTTGTAAGTAGAATTTTCATGTATTTTTCTTTCAACGCCAAAATCCCAAAATATCTCCGAATCGGGGCCACCCGGTTCACCGACCGGCATATTTGAAGTTATACCAGCTCGACTCCACCAGTTTTTGGTTTCATCATAATAGAAAATCCGGCCGTCGCGCATACCATCAACTTTCGCATCATCGAGCGCCTTAGCGTCAATCCCTTTTTTCTTGAATTGCTCTTGCCACAATTCAACCGCTTCATCATCACGGTCAATCCCGATTTCCTTCTGGCCGCCAAAGACGGTAATGTATAATCGATTGGGATCAAGCCTTAATTCTTCTGTCAAAAATTCAAACATCCACGGAATTTGCTCTGCTTTAAAATAATCTCCGAGGCTCCAGTTACCAAGCATTTCAAAACAAGTCGTGTGTCTATTGTCGCCCACGTCTTCTATATCTTGCGTTCGAAAAGACCGCTGCGAATCCGCAATTCTTGTCCCAAGCGGATGTTTTTGCCCAAGCAAAAATGGCACCATCGGCTGCATACCGGAACCGGTAAATAATGTCGTTGGATCATTTTCCGGAATCAAAGAGGCGGAAAGAATGATGGCATGCCCTTTACTTTTAAAAAAGTCTAAATATTTTTTTCTGAGCTCGTGAGTCGTCATATTCTTTTTGTCATACTGCTTGTCCACCGAAACTTGAGTGAAGGTGGAAGGCTCTCGCCTGCCCGCCGGAGTTTTCTTGACACCCGAAGCTTTAGCATAGGGTGTAACGTAGGCGGGAAGCATGTCGTACCCTTCGGCAAACTCAATGTGACAAGTTGTAGTTAATACAAACATTCTATCTTATTCTACTAAGTTTTGCAAATGAAAAAAGAGCATTTTTAGCTCTTAATTACGTCTTATCTATTCTTCTGTCGGGAATACTAGCGATTGCAGCTTCAAATTAACGGCATCAGCAACTACGCTCCTATTGGTGTCACACAACCAGAAAGTATAGAAATTCAAATCAAGAATCGCCCCTCCCTCGCCTCGGCCATCAGGCGTCAACTTGGCACCTGAACGTTCACCAAACCGCTCTTTCATAAAAGTCAGTAAAGAAACAGAAATGTCCCGATTGCGAGAACTGATTCTCACCTTATCGCCAATCACACCCCAAACCACAACCAAACTGACACCGTCATGGCGAATTAACAAATCAGCAATTGTTGAAAGATCATCACCTTCATCCGGCTTAATATAACCGATGTTGGTCAACACCCGAGATCCCCGCTGCTCCATTCTCTGAAGCGCATGCTTCATATTCCGATAATATGTATCGGGCAGAGGATACTCAATCATCTTTGAAAGTTCAGTTTCAGAAATATTCTTGGTAATTTCGCCAAAAGCCGTACGATCTCTCTCCCCTGCGCTAATCAAGCTCTTGGTATCAGTATAAATTCCCAATGCCAACAGGTAACTCAAATATTTCTTGCTCTCATCAAAAACCAAGTTCAATTCATTGATGATTTCCACGATTAACGTGGCGCAAGCTCCGACCTCTTCAATCAAACAATATGGAACCTCCGGACACTCAAAATCATGACCACGATGATGATCGATTACGATTACCGGTTTGAACGTCCGCTTAAACGGTCCCAGCCTCACGTCTCCGATTGTACTCGAATCAACCAAACAAACATTATAGCCGTCAAAGGTCGTAAAATCCGCAATTGACTTAAAAACCGTTTCCAAATTATATCGATTGAAGATGGCTCGATTCTGCGGATGAGCAACATATCCGCAATAAACCAATTCCACTTTACCGCCAAGAATCCGAATAATTTCAGCCAAACCACAAGCAGAACCCAAAGCATCAGGATCAACTTGTGTAACCACAATTAAAAACGGTTTTTCATTAAAATTATCAATAACGCCCTTCAGTCCGCTCGCAATATTCGTTGTCATCGTTTTTCCCCCTTCCTTTGGGAACAGACAACCATACCACGACCACTTATCAATGTCAAACAAAAAGAACGATCTTATCGTTCTGAAATCATCACCGAGTAAAGGCCTGCGACACTCGAATCGGCTGGCTGGTACAGACAACCTTATGACATGCTTCGTTCAATTCTTGAGTCGTCGCCACTACCAGATCATAAAAAACAACCGCTTTAACATATTCCGGCGCCATAGACCACGCCCGATCAAGATTGCGATCCTCAACCACAGGGTCAGCCTTTCTAGGTTGAAAATTGATCGTGACCTCATCTTCCTTAAAGAAAAAATGAATTCTGGTCTGAACTTCAACCGTAGCACAATGACACTGACATCCTGACATCGGCCCCTCCTTTTGCTTGCTGGGGACAAGATTACATATATTACCAGATTGTATATGATTGTCAAGGGTTAATTAAAATACCAAAAACATCAAGATAACATCAGATTAATTATTCATTTATAATACCTCCATCCAGACACTCGTTTTTTTCATAAATACGGCCGATTGACCCGGGGCAATAGCTTTTTGCGATTTTTTGAATTCTACGAGATAAAAACCGTTTTCCTTTGGGGATACAAAATCATACCACCACCACATTCAAAGTTCAAACAAAAAAGAACGATTTTCTTCGTTCTCATAATAACCGTAAATCGCGGTTTTTATTTCCCCTGATTTTTTGTCTAATCGCAATCACCCCGCAAGCCGTGGCAAACAACATCAAAACGAACATAAACCCCCAAATAAACGAGCTGGCAATAAATCGCCAAATAACGCCAAAGATCAACCAGCAAACAACTAGAATAATTATAATGGTGCGAATTCTGATCATGCGGTACTCCTTTGGGCTGTAGTTGAGAGACAGAAAAAACAAGTATCATTTATTGTCTTTATTCTTAATTCTAATGATCTTCACCCCACAATAAGTAGCAGTAAAAACCAGAATTCCCACATAAGCTTCCACGTAGATTGAATCTTTTGTCGTTGGTAAATAAACAAGAAAATACACGAGCCACAAAGTCAGAACCGTTAAAATGGCAACTAATTTTTGAATCATGGAGCCCCTCCTTGGCTTGTAAATGAACTCATCAACATACTATATACCGATAATTTGTCAACTGGCAAATTAAACCAGCCTATACTATTCATCGATTATCCCTCCACCCAGACACTCATTTTTTTTCATAAATACGGCCGATTGACCCGGGGCAATAGCTTTTTGCGGTTTTTTGAATTCTACAAGATAAAAACCGTTTTGTTTTGGGTTTACTTTTACGGCCACTGGCTCTGAATTGTAACGTATTTTTACCGTAACTCTGGTTGGTAATTTCGGTTCACCGGTAATCCAATGAATATCTTTGAGCCGCATGAAACTTTTATTTATCACATTGAGATCGGTTGTCACCCACAAGATACTATTTTTTATATCCAATTTCGCGACATACCACGGGCCACCGGGCAGACCGATACCTTTTCTCTGCCCAACCGTATACTGCTGCAGCCCATCGTGTCGGCCGATTTTATTTTTTGTTTCAACATCAATGATATCCCCCGGCTTGAATTCAATATACTCGCGTAAAAATTTGGCCACATCACCGTCAGGAATAAAACAAATTTCCTGTGATTCAACTTTACTGGCCGTCGGCAACTTAAACTTGGCCGCCAATTTTCTAACTTGCGGTTTGATCAGTTTGGCCAAGGGGAAAATGACATGCGCCAACTGCTCTTGCGTTAATGAATGCAAAAAATATGTTTGATCCTTTTTTTTATCCTTGCCCTCGTATAGATGAAACTTTCCATCCCGCGACTTTTTGACCCGAGCATAATGGCCGGTCGCCAAATAATCAGCCCCAATCGCCTTTACCTTCTGCAACGCCTCGCCAAATTTTACGAATTTATTGCAATGAATACACGGATTGGGCGTTCGACCGGATTCATATTCATGAATAAAATCATCAAAAACTTTTTGTTTAAAAACGGTCCGCAAATTAATAGTATAAAATTTACACCCAAGCTGCTGAGCGACTTTACGCGCATCCATCATCGATTCGAGCGAGCAGCAGATGTTATCCCTAATTTTGCCGCTGGTAGTCTGGGCTGAAGTAATAAAATATACGCCAATGACATTATAGCCTTGTTTTTTCAATAGTGCCGCCGCGACTGACGAATCTACACCGCCGCTCATACCCACAGCCACCGTAATATTTTTCTTGAGTTTGAATATCATAAAAAAGCGTTTAGCGTATAGCGGTTAGCGCTTATAATAAGATAACTGTATATATAATGAATATAGCGTAAGTATCTAATCACTATACCCTATACCCTAAACGCTAAACGCTCTTATAATAACAAAAAACCCGCCGCGAGTCAACGACGAGTGATAAATTTCAGTTCAAACACGACTCCGATCATTTGATTTCAAAACTCTTGACCAGCACATCAAACAAAACTTTATCTTTCGGGTCAATGCTATTGAGCTGGAGAGAATATATCGTCCCATTTTTGATAAAAAAAGCCGCGAATCCATTCACCTTACCGGACTTAAAATCAGCCTTGGTCACACTGACCCCATTGATCACGCCTCTGGTGGTATTTTCAAACTCAACTTCAGATTCATTTTCAGCCAAATAAGCATCTACGCTTTTGTCGTACTTTATCATTTTCACCTGGCCAAGACCTTTCTCAACGGTCGCGCCCGGGCCGAAATAAACATTTTGAACCACCTCATTCAACTCAAAAGTCTCAATCTTCCAAGCTTCCGGATAATTAAATTGATATCCGCCCTTGGTACTGACAAATGACTTCACTACCAGCCCGTCAGCGCTGATGGCCGTTGTCTCCGTACTCTCCTGAAGCTCCTGCGTATCCGCCCGAACATCCTTGACTGTATTCTCAACCTTACTCAAACGTAAATCCAATTCCGCGATCTGAACCTTTTGATTTGAATTCAAATAAACAAAATAAAATAGACTCGCCAAAGCCACCACCAAAGCGGCTATAGCCGTTATATTAACCCTGACCGATCCGTCAATTTTCTTTTTCTCCGGCTTAACCTCAGCCTGCACTTGGATCGGAGATTCTTCTTTGATTGGTTGCATTCCATTACCTTCACTATGCATATAATTATAAAAACTTTTTAAGCAGCAAATAAACTTCTTCGTAATTCATACTGATTTTAGCGCCCAAAACCAATGCGATCAATTCTCGATTGGAGTCTTTTGTCAATCGCGCCTTGGTAACCAAATTATATCCCGCCTCATAAGTAAATCCGGTTTTACCGCCGGTCACATACAAATCGCGTTCAAGTAATTTCTGATTGGTATTGCGGCACCAAAAAGTTTTCGCCTCCGCGCCGCGGGTATATTTTATTTCATACCACAACGTGGTTGAAGCCTGTAAATATTCGTATTGACTCAATGTTTTTCTGGAAATTTCCATCATTTCTCTCGCCGTTGACACATTCAATTCGCTCAATCCAGTCGGCTCCACAAACTTCGTATTTATCAATCCCCAGCTTTTTACTTTTTGATTCATGGCGGAGATAAATTCGACTTCACTCAACCCGGACGCCCGCATCAAAGCTCTAGCCGCGTTATTTTTTGAGCCAACCAGGGTGGCGTAGAACAAATCTTTGGCCGAAACCACATCACCGGGTTCAAACGGCACACTCGCGCCGCCGACATTATCGGCCGCCACAATCGTCACCTGTTTATCCCAACCCGGATTATAATCCAGAAAGACTGCCGCTGTCACCAATTTCGTTAAACTGGCTATCGGCCGAACCTCATCGGCATTTTTTTCAAATAAAACATTACCATCTTGATCAATCACAATCGCCGATTGCGCCGTCAACTGTTCTTCCAAAGATAAAATCACCGGCACTGGTGCTTGTTCCTGCCCCTCAGTCATCACCATCACTTCAGCGTAAGGAAACACGGTTTTGGCAATAGCTAAACCACGCACAGAATCGATCGTCGTCGGTAACTCACGCCAACGCTGCTGCGATCGGTCATAAAAACACACGACCGCCGTCTCCGACGGCTGAGTCATTTTGACGGCCACAATAACCGATTTATCAAAAACTCCGGGCTCGGATTTCTTTATGTCATAAATATATGATTGACTGACACCTTGTCTATCATCAGGGATTGGAGTGCCTATCGATAATGTCTCGATTTTCACTGTCACCGGTTCAGAATACAAACTCGGCAATACCGGCAGCCAAAAATTCTCATCCGCGCTTTTGACCGTATATCCCCGAGCCACCGTACTTTGATCCAAATATAAAACCTTGACATCCAAAACCGCCGCGCCCGCTTCACTGGCTTGAAATAACGCAAAAATCAGCACCAAAATGGCTGTGATAAAAAAAATAAATTCTCTTCGTGTCGACATAATATTAGCGTAGCTTAATCCCATCCTGAGTCAAAACGTAACACCCTTTTTGGCTGTAATTACCAGCTCCGGTTTCCAAATAAAATAAAACTGAAAATTCAGCCTCTGTCGGAGCCGTAACAAAAGAATATTCGCAGGCCTCAGTGCAATTCTGAGTACACAAGACTCTTCCTTTCGGGTCACTCATCTTGGCCACTGTCGGTAAAACTCTTGACAACAAACCGGATTGGCACTCGCTGACCGCCCCGACACCACAGCCAGAGTCTATAAACGTCCCAGTTTGAACCTTCACTCTGGCCATCGCGCTTCGAATTGCATCCATGTCACTGATTCGTTTAACATCTCGAGAATCCTTGCTGACAAAATAAAACATTACCAAAATTATTAAAACTACCAACACCACCAGAGCAATGGTTATCAATATATCAATTATCGAATATCCCTTTTGCGTTTTCATAACTATTTTATGCCCCTTTCAGTCAACACATGACAGCCCGGCCCAAATTCACCTACATTGCGTTCAAGCCAAAAAGTCACGGCAAAAGTATTATTTTCGATTACCTGAAAAGCATAATTGCATTGCCCGCTTGAACAACCGGCATCGCAGGCAGTAACTCGCTCCAAGGGATCACTAATGGCGTCAATCGCGTTTAAATATTCGTCCAGTAAAAACTCATCACCATCGCCCTTGCACCCGCTAACCGCGCCAACGTAATTTCCGCCACCGCAGGCCATCTGATAATTCCCCGATTGCTCAAAAATAATTTCCATTGCCTGCTGTAAATTGATCAAATCATTAATTCTCTTGGCATCGCGGCCCTTTTCCTTGATCCCATTCAATGACATCAAACCAATCAAAAACAAAATCGCCAAAACCGCGGCCACCACTAAAATCTCTATAAGCGTAAATCCGTTTCTTTTTTTCATAGTTACTAATGTTGCGCTTAGAAATGGAAATGTATAATTCGAACGTTATATTAGCACTTACTTATCGAGCTCCCTCAAAGCCAAGCCAACCGCCACCGTCAACCGTGATCCAACCTGATCAAGCGCCGGCTTCAAATCATCCGGATATATAATTCTCGCCCACGGACTACCCAAAAAAGTTCTGATGTTAAACATTTCAGTAAAATAATCCGGTAGGTTAAATATCTTAGCGGTTCCGCCGGACAAAATCAAGCGATCAACATTTTTACCCTCATTACCCGGCTGCTTGCCGAAAAAATCCAACAAATAACGGATTTCATTAACAATCGGCTCCATGATTTTCTCAATCACCTCAGGAATCTTTCTGCCTTCAGGCAATTCCCCGACATAATGCTCCAAATCTCGTTTAAATTGTTCTGCTTGATCAATTGAGATCCCCATGGATTCAGCCAATGCTTTGGTAATGGTATAACCGCCGACATCAACCGACCGGCTCATATGAGGAATCATATTATCAACAATCGAAATATCAGTATTGGACGCGCCAATATCAATCACAATCACCGTTGACTTATCCTTACCAACCAGCGCTCTGGACATGGCAAACGATTCTGTTTCCAAACTCAAAAGATTGAAACCCGCCTTCTTGAAAATTTCAATGAATTTTTTGACCAAACTCTTTGAAGCCGCGTTCAACAAAACCTGAACACTGTTTCCGTTATCGCCCTCGCCGTTTTGCTTGACAATCTTCCAATCCAACACCATCTCATCAACCGGCATGGGCAAAACCTTGGTGGCTTCTTTTTCAATCGCCTCAGTGACTTTTTTAACCGACGCGACATCCTTGGGCGTCAAGCCGTTAAGATTCAAAATCGTACTAAAAACCGAAGACGCCGGCAGCGCAGTTATCGCATCCTTGGTTTGAACTTTGGCCTGATCAGCCACTTTTTTTATCGCCTCAGCCATCGCTGTCGGATTCTCAAGCAAACTTTCATCCGCTGACTTGGTCGATCGCTCAAGATAACCATATGTCAACAACCGCGGACGATTTTTGTATTTTGACAACTCAACCAATTTTATACTGCTGCCGCCGATATCCACACCAAGATAACTTTTCTCATCCTGGCTTTTTTTAAATAAACCCATATGCAAAAACTGCTAAATAGTTATTCTATTCAATAAAATTATACCACAAAGGGCTGAAAATTAAAACAATTATCCACCACAGCGAATTTAATCATAAATAAACAATAAACAATCACAAATAAACAATAACCAATCATTAATAAATAATGCAAATAAATTTTCGCTTAAAACAAAAAAGTCGGCTTTTACCAACTTTATCTGTTAAAATTGTCTGGAAATTCCTTTTAGCTTGACTCCGGTCAGCTTCAATCCGGGCGGCTCAAACTTTTCCCGATGCCGCAGCACAATATCCTGCAACCTCAATTCAGCCGCGGCTAATTCTTTTGGTTCAAAATCACCCAACTCTTCAGGGATAATCCTTGCCGCTTGAATCACATGATGAATCAGATCATCCGGATCATCAACCGAATACGGCTTCCGGCCAGCTTCAATTCCTGCCATCATTTCATCAACCGTACCGTTCTTAAATTTAAACTCCACTTCAATAAACAGCGGCTTTTTCTGCCCAACCGGCACCTCCAACGGCACCTCATAATGATCACTATAAACCGTAGTACAAAACCGACCAAAACTGTGAAATCCTGGAGGAAAACGATTCAGGCGGAAAGCAATAATTTCATCGACTTCCCCATCCGAGCCAAACTCGCCCAGAGCATAAATTTCATCTCTAAATGTCTCTCGTTCAAAATATCGACCAACCCCGTATCTTGCGTCAAACTCTTTTGCCAGTTTTCTAAACCAAAACCATCGGACAGAAAAAAACGCGTTTACAACCAACCAAACTCCGAGATGAATCAACAAGACTACCAGCGACAAATCCTTTGTTTCAAATGATCCATCATAGGTGGCATAAACAAAGAGTGATCCCACAAGAACCAGCCCCGAAAGGATTATCCATGTCGACGGCTCCCATACATCAGCCAACTTCAACCGCCGCAACACCAAACTCTTGGCTTCTTCTCGAGTCATTTATCTCTCCTCTCCTTGGGGCTGAAGAACAATAAAGATTAACACAAAAAAAATCAACCGTCAAATGATTTACTTGCTCCGAAGATCAAGCGCCTGATTGACCAGTTTATCCGCCGCTTTATTTTGTTCACGCCTCACGTGGCTGAATCGAATTGTCTTGAAATACTTTTTCAAATTCCAAATGGTTAAAAAATGCTCAGCTAAATTCTGATCCTTAACTTTGTATTCGCCATTTACTTGCTTGACCACCAATTCACTATCAAGATAACAATCAACCTCAGGCGCTTTGATTGATTTTGCGTATTTCAACCCGGCAATTATCGCCTGATATTCCGCTTGATTATTGGTGGTTTCGCCAATATATTTACTAATTTCATGTACAACGTCGCCGTCCTGATTATAAATCACCACGCCGATTCCGGCCGGTCCGGGATTACCTCGAGCACCGCCATCAGAATAAATTTTCAGTTTCATATTATTATTTTAAATTGTTTTTTTTCGTCAGCCTAAACCGTGTGTTGAGTTCACGGCACCCTATTGCATAACATGGTTTCAGTAATTATTTAAAATTATAAATCAAACATGAACTAAATTCATACCCCGAAATAACTCCCAGAAACAAATCCGATTTCTTTACGCTTTTAATTTCAAATCCACAATTTTCATTTCCACGTTTCGACTGCCATTCCACTCATTAACACTCAATTCAACCATAAGATCAATTTTATCCCCCGCGTTGAGCACTCCGCCCCAAGTTTTACCCAAACCAAATCCCATCACCTTCTTCACCGCCGGACTATGGCCATTCCTGACCATCAACCGCAAATGCTGTTCCTTGTCTCCAAGTAAATCCAACGATGTAACCATCAAGTCGCGCAAAATAAATCTCGGTTTTTCATTGCCCTCGCCAAACGGTGACAAGGTTTTCAACCGCTCAGCCAAATCAAGATTAATCTCAGTCATCGCCAACTCGGTTTCAGCATAAATAATCGGAATTAAATGTTCATCCGTCAAGCTCTGCCGCGCCCGATCCGCCAAGAAACTGGTAAAGTCCGCCAACTCATCTTTGTTTTTCAGAGTAAAACCGCAAGCAGCCGCATGCCCGCCATAGCGAGCCAAATACTTTTCCGCCGCCATCAGCTCCTCGGTAATATTAAAATCGCTGATGCTCCGGCCGGAACCGACAATCTGGCCATCAATCATCGTCATCACCAAAACCGGCCGGTAATAATCCTCCGCGATTCGGCCGGCCACGAGACCAACCACACCCGGATGCCAATTTTCATCATACAAAAATAACATTTTTTGCCCCTCTTGCTGTACCAATTTCTCCTTGGCCGTTATCATAACCTCATCCGTAATTTTTTGCCGCCCCAAATTGGTTTCTTGAAGTTTGTGCGCCAATTTATAAGCTTCATCCTCATCCATAGTGGTCAAAAGTTCAAAGGCTTCTCTGGCATGTTCAATTCTACCGGCCGCGTTTAGTCGGGGGGCGATTTGATAACCGATGGTATAACTATCAGCCGCCGCCAGATCAATATTGGCTTCCGCCGCCAATTTTCTGATTCCCGGCCGCCTTGTTTGTCGCAACACGATCAGACCGTAATTAACCAAAACCCGATTTTCATCAACGAGCGGCATTACATCGGCGACCGTACCAATTGCCACCAAATCCAGCAGCCATTTCAAAAAACCCTCCGGCCCGCCATAATTCGCCCAGCTATCAGAACCATGATAATTTTTGATTAACGCCGTAGCCACTTTAAACGCCACGCCAGCACCGCATAAATACTGAAAGGGATAATTTGGGTCAACTTTGGGATTTATCAAGGCTAATGGCTCTGGTAAAATATCCAAAGGTTCATGATGATCGGTCACAATCACATCCAAACCGGCATCCATCGCCATTTTGACTTCTGCCACATTAGTCACCCCACAATCAACCGTGATCAACAATTTATAACCTTCATTGATGAGCCGATCGATTGTTTTGGGCCGAAGGCCGTAACCGTCTTTTTCCCGATGGGGGATAAATACATCAACCCGAGCTCCAAGCGCCTTCAACGTTTCATACATCACGGCCGTACTGGTCACGCCGTCCGCGTCATAATCTCCATGAATTATGATATTTTCACCAGTATCAATGGCCTGATATATCCGAGATACCAGCCTGGACATATCCGCGAAAAGAAACGGATCATGAAGCGCCTCATACCGCGGACGCAAAAAAGCCTCTATCTGCTTTGCGCTCTTGAGATTTCTCGTATATAATAGTTGACGTAAGATTGGATTATAATCGGAAAATTCTTTAATAAAATTATCCGGTGGTTGTTCGGACACCCGCCACCTCTTTTCCAGCATAAAGTCTAATTGTTATAAATCATAAACTTATTTTACTATATTGTATGAAAAAAGCCCAAAAAATCGTGTGGACGGTCATCGTTATCTTTATGTTGTTTTCCATGATAATGTTTACATTCGCGCCAGCGTTTTATTAAAACACTCTCCAGTACCATTGACATAACCACAATCAAAACATCCTTCAAAGACTGTCTAAAACCGACAAACATAAGCCTCGACGATTAAAAAACTACTCCAACCCGAGTAGTCTTTTTTTCACAAGCCAATTAAGCAAGAAAGTTTTAAGAGAAATAAGCAAAACCACATAAATAAACTCAACATACTAACTTCTCTCGCTTGTCTTGCTTATCTCGCTTTTCTCGCTTTAAACTACCGCTTCATCACTTTAATAAACGCTTCCTGCGGGATATTCACTTTGCCCACGCCCATTTCCATCATTTTCTTTTTTCCCTTTTTTTGTTTATTCAATAATTTCTGTTTTCGAGAATGATCTCCGCCATATAACCCGGCTGTTACGTCCTTGCGCATGGCCGATATTCTTTCTGACGCAATCACTTTGCCGCCAATTGCCGCCTGTAATTTGATTACAAATTGGTGTTTGGGAATAGTTTCCTTGAGTGACGTTACAATCACTTTACCCGTGTTAAAAGCTGAATCCCGATATACAATCGTCGCAAACGCCTCAACCGGCTTTTCCGCAACCAAAACATCCATTTTTTGCAGATCAGCTCTTTCATATTTCCAAATTTCATAATTCATTGAGGCAAAACCCGACGATGTGCTCTTTAATTTATCATAAAAATCGACAATGACCATGGCCAATGGAATATGATAATGTAGTATGACCCGGTCTTCTCCAATGTATTCAGTATTTAAATACACCCCTCGAGAATCCTGAACCAATGTCATGATGTTCCCGATATATTCTTTTGGCGACAAAATATCAACATTCATGATTGGTTCTTCAATATGTTCAATCGCCGACGGATCGGGAAATTCATTGGGATTTTTCATGACAAAAGTCCGTGAATCAATTATTTGTTCTTTTTTTATTCTAATGTCAATCTTTGACTCATTTTTTTGCGTTACTTTGTAAGCTACGCTCGGTGTGGTAATGACAATCGTCAATCCGAACTCTCGTCTTAATCGTTCGGTAAATATCTCCAAATGCAACAACCCCAGAAATCCGCAACGGAAACCAAAACCTAAAACAGGGGAATTTTCCGGTTCAAAAATCAACGATGCATCATTTAATTTTAACTTATTGATAGCGTCCCGCAGCTCATTGTATTCATTGCCTTCTTCGCAAAAAATACCGGCATAAACCATCGGTTTAACTTCTTTATAACCGGCCAACGGCTGAACACTTTTCTTGCTCAGGGTGATTGTATCACCGACGCGACACAACTCAATATCTTTTAGCCCTGTCACCAGATAACCAATCTGACCATTGCCCAAATGTCCCAGAGTCTTCAATTGCGGCTTGAGCACTCCAACATCCAAGACTTCCCCATCTGCCTGCGTGGCAAAAAAATACAACCCATCACCGAACTTTACTTGTCCGTCAAAAATCCGCACATAAGCCACTACGCCTTTATATTCATCGTAATAAGAGTCAAAAATCAACGCCCGTAAATCTTTGTCCGAACTTTCATTTGGGGCTGGTACTTTTTCAATCACCTGATCGAGCAAGGCCAAAACCCCATCGCCGGTCTTACCCGAAGCAGTTAATATCTCCTCGCGTTTGCACCCGATCAAATCAATTATTTCTTGGGAGACCTTGTTCACATCAGCCGCCGGTAAATCGATTTTATTAACCACGGGAATAATTTCCAATCCCTGCTCAATCGCCAGATACAAATTGGCCACCGTTTGCGCCTGCACGCCTTGAGTAGCATCAACCAACAAAATCGCGCCTTCAACCGCCGCCAGAGACCTGGATACTTCATAAGAAAAGTCCACATGACCAGGCGTATCAATCAAATTCAAAACATAACCCTTATAATTCATCTGAACCGGCTGCAACTTAATCGTAATCCCCCGTTCCTGCTCCAAATCCATTTGATCGAGCAATTGATCGTGCATTTTTCTCTTTTCAACCGTTTCCGTCAATTCCAAAAACCGGTCAGCCAATGTTGACTTCCCATGATCGATATGTGCGATGATACAAAAATTACGGATTTTTTCAGTCATAATAAACCAATTATACCTGATTTATTAAGTTAAATCAACTCCCTTCAAATAAACTAAACGTCAAAAACTGATAAAATGTTGCTGTATATATAACTATGCCCTTTTATCAAAAAAGCAGCCCTGATTCAAGCCGCTTATTCAACCGTCTCAATCCGTCCGGTGGCAGTCCAATACCGCCGCCAAGGACCATCTTTCCACCAACCAAGCTTTTTGGCCGGCATCGCCTTGACACTCTTAACTATAACTTCTTCTTCTCCCAGCCGAATCGGAATCAAACGATACTCAATATCTGTTTCCTCGACCCCATCCCCGCCAACGCCCAATCGCCCAAACCAAATGGCCGCAGTGCCGCAATACGGACAAAACAAGGAAACATCAAGCGAGGAGTCAACAGATTCAATACCATCTCCTTCTTGACGCGTAACCGTGTACAAATGTCGCAAAAAGCAAATAGTGAGAAATTGTCTACCGTTGCTCATCACCACCCCCTGTTGTGTTGACGTTCAGTTTTGAGTTGAACCATGAATGATATCAGATAATTCACAAATTGTCAATCCGAACCAGATGAACTTTCCAAGTCAGTAACCATTTACTAGTGTAATAAAAAAAACAGCCCCTTTAGCCATTTTATCAATTTAAATCGTCTTTTATATCATTTTCTTGTAAATCTCTTTCAACTCCTTCATATTTAACAGCCATCCTATACCGACGTAAACCACCATAGCCAAAATTACCAGCAAACCGGTTGCCACAACAATTCGCCATAATTGATTCAAAACAAATAATTCAAATATAACCCTTTGTGAAGTCACCACTACCACCGCCATTCCAGCGGTGGCGGTTAACGACTTAAATAAAGTTGAAATTAATGCTTTATCATCAAAATTGCCGGCATGATAACGTAAAAATACAAACAATAAAATAAAATTAAATATCGAACTTGAACTAAACGCCCAAACCAACCCCAAAACTCCATAAGCATCAGCCAAAAGCCATGACAAAAACACATTAACTCCGGCGCTTAATAAACCGACAATAAATGGCAGCCATGTATTGTGTCTAGCGTAAAACGCCCGAGCCAGCAGCGGCAGCAATGCCTGCGCGAACAAACTAACACTAAAAAGGGCCAAAGCATTCGCGGTCAGAGCAATATCCTGAGCAGAAAATTCACCTGTACCTAAAACCAAAGCCACGATTTCCCATTTTAATAAAATAAAAATAACTGAAATTGGAATTATCGCCGTCAATATCAAACGAAATGTTGCTCCGAGAGTCTCCCGAAAACCGGCATCATCGCTTTGAGCAAATTTGCGCGTCAAAACCGGGAATGACGCCACCGCCAATGATATTCCGACCAAAGAGATCGGGAAATATTGTAAATTACTGGCTAAGTTAAAAATCGTAATTGTTCCGGAAGCCAAAAAAGAACCGAAAATCGTAATCACAATCAGATTTACTTGAGAAGCCATCAAGCCCAGCACTCGCGGCAGCATCAAGACAAAAACCGACCGTAAATTTTTGTCCCGCCAATTGAAAATTGTCCGATATTGATATCCCAACCGCCTCAAAGCCGGCAGCTGAATGATCAAATGCAGACCCGCGCCCAACGCCACCCCCCAGGCCAGCCCCGGCAAACCCATAATCGGCACCAGCCACCAAACCCCAAAAATAATCCCAAGATTATAAAAAATCGGCGCCAGAGAAAATATCACAAATCTTTTATACACCTGCAGCACACCGCCGATCATTCCACTAATACCCAAAAGCAATGGACTCAAAAACATTATCCGAGTTAATAAAACGATTGCGGTCACCTCAATTGATGTAAATCCCGGAGTAATGGCCGACATGAGCGGTCTGGCAAAAATAAATAACACTCCGCAAACAATAATCAACATGACTGAAAAAACATTTATAACATTTGACAAAAAATCCCAAGCCTTTTTATTTTTACCGTATTCAACCGCATCATCATCTACCACCAACTTGGTAAACAACGGAATGAATGCCGCTGAAATCGCGCCAAAAATTACAAAATTATATACTAAATCAGGAATACGAAAAGCCGCGTAATAGATATCCAATTCGCTGCCCGCGCCAAATTCGCCCGCCAAGATTCGATCGCGAATGACGCCAAACAACCGACTGATTATACCTAAAACCGCCACTACCAACGCTCCGCCGGCGATTGAATGAATTTTTTTGCTGAGTATTTTATACATATTTCGCTAAAAACAATATATCATGACTGATTGATTTTGAACATCCTAAAATATCGACTTTATCATAGAATAAATTGGGTCATGCCTAAAATAAAATTAAAAAACGCTAAATTTATCTTTGAAACAAAAAGACACTTGGTATCAGTGTCTTTTATCTTTTATTTTATTTTTCCTTTCAACAAACCATTTTGGGCGCCGACCTCTGTTAATTCCGCGCCGCTGTTTTTGATCCCCCATTCCATGGCTCGATCAAACCGCCCTGTTTGATGCCAAGCAGCCACGAAACCGGAAGCAAATGCATCGCCCGCGCCAACCGTATCAACTTTTTTGCGCTTTAAACTGGCCTTGAAATAATATCGGCCTCGATCATCAAGCCCATAGGCGCCTCTCGCCCCGGCTGTAATGACAATATTTTTTATCTCAAGCCGTCGAAGCTCATCAAGCAAATACCGTGATTGATTGATCCGCTGTCGTTCAACGCCTCGGCCCAAAACCTTCAACACCAGCTCAATGGCCTCATCTTTATTCAATATCAATAAATCGATATGCGGAAGTATTCTAAGCATCTTCAAAGATTCATCAAACTGCCGTCGACCGGGATTCCAAACTATCTTTGGCTCAGTCAAATTTTTTCGGCTTCGATACCTTTTTATATCGATTACCCGGTCAATCTCCTTGGCCCAAAACCGCATTGACAACGCTGAAATATAATACCAATCCGCTGTCAAATGACTAATGTGTGAAGTATCAAGAAAAACACTGGCTCCCTTATAGGTAAAAATCGTATGGTCGCGATCAGATCTCAAACTCACAATATATGAGAATCCGGTCGGATGCGTCTTATCAATCGTCACGAGACCGGTATTTATCCTTTTATGTTTCAAAAAATTAAATATCTCCCGTCCGGCCGCGTCATCACCGATATTGACCAGCGGCGCTACTTTTAAACCGAAATTTTTCAACCCGACCGCCACGTTCAGCGCTCCGCCGCCGTAATTGAGATAAAGTTCATCAATCTCAATCTTGGCGCCATATTCAAAAGCCAACAGCGTCTGCGCTGTCAAATCATTTTTATTGGATATCAATTCTCCATGATTAGTATAAAACATCACGTCCTTGATCGCGCTGCCGATTGTTACTACATCCACATGCCGCATAACAGATGAACTAGATTATTTATAAAAAAATTATACCATAAAAAACAAAAAAACAACTAATATTTATTAGCTGTTTAATATTTTACCAGTATCGAATCACACTCGCTTGTTCATTACTCACCATTCTAGCCACCGTGTCTCGCGTACCATCAATGATTGACATCTCCATCCCAATCAAATCCACTCTACAACTCACCAACTCCCACCAAACCAGGAACTGCTTGGAATCCTCTCTTGAATCCGCGGTTCCAGCCGCGTGCCGCAACGCCTCCAACAAACACGTACCGAGATACCATGCATCCATTAGCCCCAACCCCAGCTGCTTCAAACTCTTCCAATTAGCCAACACCGAATGATACCTTCTCTGATGCCAACCGCGCATCTCCGATCTGACGGCTTGCATAAGGTCACTCGGTTTCAGCGCGTCAAAGTCACGCACCAACTCCATGACTTCAACCTGCTTTCTGGTACAGACAAACAAGATTTCACTGGCAAATGCCCGCAAAAACTCAGCTCCATCATTGTGTTCTTTATTTACACGATTTTGGTTTAGAAAAACCATAATCTCCTGCACAGCGGCCGCCACGTTATCTTCATGAATCACCGGAACGTGCTGAAACCCCAAATACCGAGTATATTTGCCGTCAAACAAATCCATTGGGAGTACTCTAACCGGTACTCGTTTGGCGCTCATGTTTTTTCTCCTACCATTGTGGGGAAAGTTAACTTTATCTCAACAACTTCACGACATCCGAGGTCAACGCCAAGATAATCAGCCCCAGCATAGCCAAAGAACTAATCACTGTATAAAAATTCTTGACCCGATTCCAGTTGAATCGATGAAACAACGCTGCCATAATCCGGCCGCCATCCAAGGGAAACAACGGCAACATATTGGTCAAACCAATCAACAACGAGATCAAACCGGCTCGACTGAACACATCAGCCATAGTCACGGTCCAATCATCTGCCGGATGAACCACCGCCAGATTCACCACTCCGACCGGACCGGCCATCACTTCGAACGGATTATGAATGAATAAGGCATAAACCAAAAATCCCAATTGCGCCAAACCGATCATAATAAACAACCATTCAAAGCAAAATCTCCTGAACAACAGCATAACAGCGACAATACTTGTAATGGCCCAAAACGGCAGGCCCAAATAAATCCAGTCAAAACCCCACTCGGGATGAATGATGATTGCCAGCACCTGCATGACATAAAAAAACAAAATATTGCCTAGAACCCCAGCGCCGAAAATTTCCGCCTTAACCTTGTATGACGCATTCTCAATCAACTTCTCGCTTTCTTCCGCCGGCATCACATAACCGCCGAGAATAAGCGGCGTCACCTTGATCGGCACCCCACGCCACTCGAACCAGAAGTGAGGAATCCATTTCCGGCCAAAACCGATTCCGGCTTCCTTGATCGGAATCTGATGCCGCGTCATCGCCCAGCCGTGACCGAATTCATGAACCATCAAACTGATCATAACCATGATGACAGTAATAACTGTAAACATCTCTCCTCCTTTTGTGGTTGAACTGAACAAACAACATTAACATAAATACTAAAATCTGTCAAACATTCAAGCCCAATCACCCCCGTGAATCATAAATGCCTCATTGACAGAAATTATCGCTTTTAATATCATAATATCTCCCAACCAACAGGAGGCAAATCATGCGCAAATTTCTGCCGATTCCGTTGCTCATCTTGGGGGTCATTCTCGCCATCAGATTAAACGCCCAGACCTTTGACAGCAGTGAGTGCGCAGAACAAATCAATTTTCACGTCAAAAGCGTCGTTGCTTTGTCGGCATCAACCGAAAAACAATCATATGATTGCGTTCAGCTGATTTCAACCTTGCAGCAGATGTATCGACACACCCAATCACTTCAACTGTTAAAAATGGAGCCAACCTGCGCCGAGCATCTAAATGATCTGCACCCGGCAGAACAAACCATTTTAGATCACCAGTTTCAACTAATCGCCTTGGCCGCTGCCAAACGTTGCTGCTGGGCTTATTCACTGATTCTGTCTATGGCGGAAGGAATGGATCAAAATCAAGAAGATTATGATGAAACATTTATCACCATGATCAAGCAGAAGATGCGAAGTGAGTGTTCAGACTTTGACTCTGACTCTGAATCAGCATCAGATTCAGATTTTATCGAATATGAGCTGACCGTAACCGTAACCAAACCGATCGAAGCGCCAGCCGCCGTTCCTTTTGCTCCCGAATGCGACCTCAATGACAAAGACAAAACCGTCTTGCCCTGCCTGACCGCGGCCGAACATCAAGGGTACTGTCAAAACCATACCTGTTTTCCCCTCTGTGCCGCGGAACAAGAATTCAACTGCTGGCAAGTAGATCCGGAGCAGCCAAGATTCATCTCCCAAAAACATTTCGACCGCGATTACTAAAAAAAGACTTATCAAGTCTTTTTTATAATTTCGAGAAATCAATCATGCCGGCTGTTTTCATCAAACAAAAACAATAATTATCTTGGTTTGGTAAAAACAATTATATTGTGAGTGACCGCCGTCTGTGAACTCTCCGGCTGAATCAATCCGGTGTTTGTATGAGACAACAACTGCGTTAAATTTGCCCCAATACGCGCGGCATATTTTAGAATCATGTATATCGACTGGGGAGAATCCACATCCAATGTAAAAGCTCTTTCAAAATCAAAATCTTCAATCGCTTTCACTGAAATTTTATCTTGCGCTTCCGCCTCGGCCGGTGATTTGTAATGAGAAAAATCCACGCTGGTTAACAGCAATGTCTTGCCATTTGAATTTTCAACCAGAAAATCAACCAGTTTATCTAGATTTTCTCTCTCCGCGTCGGTTCCAATGATTATCGGCACAAAATCAGCTTCCGGCCAACTATTTTTCACGAACGGGACCAACCCACTGATTGCAAACTCCGCCCCCATCGCCTGTTCATCAGTGGCCGCCAGACCAGCGTCTAAAATCTTTGAGACCAACCGTGAATCAGACGACAAACTGCCGTATGGTGTTTGCCAATCATAATCTGAGATTACAATCGACGCCCTAGCATCATTCAAATGATCCGGCCCGATCATAATAATTCGCTGAAAATCAAATCTAGACAAAGCCTTGAACAACGCCGCTGATCGATCTTTAACGAATAAATGGTGCGGCACAATCGCCGCCACGACTTCATCATCATTTAAATCAAACCCATCACCCGCCAGCCGATAAGCATCATCATAAAAACTCTTGGAGACGTATAAACTGCGATGAGTTCCGGCCGGACTGACATCAACGCGATTCAAACCCAAAAAAAGTAATCCTCCTTGAAAAAATCCAAGGAGAATTACACTTAACAATAATATTTTATTCAGCTTAGTCATGCAGCGCGCCGCCCCACTCGACTACCGTGAAGCCATTTCTTTTCGGTGTTCGAATATTAAGCGGCTCAACATTTTGCCATTCATCCAAACCCTTGTAATCCATAAAGACGCGGATGGTGGTATCAGCCTTTGGCGTAACGGTTAACGGCGCGATTTTATCAAATTCCGTCTGAGGCAGAAAGGTGATGAAATAATATGGCTTTTCCTGCATTTTTGGCACCCAGAACTCATTGAAATCAGCGGTTTCTTTTTCACTCAACCCAAGTTGACCCAAAATGTGCATTAAAAACGGTTTTACTTCCGCCTGTTTTACCACATAGCCTTTATCCGGCTGAGTATATTTGTACCCATAGCCTTCCCAGAATAAATACGGATAAGTTTTTTTGTCACTCAAATTAAACAGTTGGCTATCGGTGGACGCTTTGACTGACCAGCCGTCTCCATAATTCGGCTCGCTGATTTTGATCCCTCCGGTCGGCTCAACTTTCACGTCAATATTCATATCTTCTTCCGGATACAAATAAATCACCGGTTTACCGCATTCCACCGCCGGTTGATATTTGATATAGATAAATTCCATCCAGCGGCCAAACGGATCTTTCCAATATAACAGTGGATAATCGGATAAATAGTTGGCAAAATTATCTTTTTCCAAGGTTTCACCGCTTTCTTCATCATAACCCGGATAATATGATTTATAAGAACTCCATAGCCTGTGTCCTTTATCCAAATCTTCAAATTTAATGTTTGTATTATAGGCATATAAAATACCATCGGTAGCTGTTTCTCCCACCTTTATCAATTCGCTTTCTTTCAAATTAGTCACATAAGAATAACATCCGGCCGAACCGCAGCCGGTCATTCTGGTCGTCTCATATTCTTTATCATTGTTTGCTCCGCCGTTCCAGCGAAACTTCAAAATCTGGTTAGTAAGCGCCAAGCCGCCGCTTTCCCTATTGCCAGTCATGAATTCCACGTCCAAATAATAATCCTGGACCGTATTTCCTTGACGTTTGATGATAAAACATCCGGAATTCTGATCCCAATAAACATAATCATCATTATTGTATTTGAATTGCCGCGTTAAATTATAACTCGAGATTAACCGCACCGATCTCATTTCCGCCCGAACCAGTTTATAGGAACTACCTGGAATATTGATTGTTTCCGGCGCGTCCCAGTTTTTAATCGTCAAATCTTTGTTAAAAACAAACAATTTACTCAACTCAGTTACCCCTGAATAGGTAGAATACTTGTCCAGCACCACCAATTGATTATTCTCTTGATCGTCAATTAACCAAAAATAATCATTGCTAAACCCTATCCCATCGGGATAGACCTCAACCAAATAAATAGGTGAATTATTAAATTGACCGGACGTGATTTGGCCCGCTTTAGTCGATGATCCAACCATCTGCGTCAATTCTCTTTGTTTGGCTTCATCGCCGCTATACCAGGTATAAGGGATAAAATTTTTCGCGGTGTCATTGGCCGGAAACTCAAACCACTCGACCTCCAGCTGACCGGAAGTATTATCTTCTACAATAGTGTCCGGTTCGTTTTGATCTTCGTTATTAGGCACAGGCACATCGGTATTTACTCCTTGATCGTTCGTCAAATCTTCCTGATTCGGTAAAACATCATCATTTTGACTGACCAAAAAATAAACCGTCACCGCGTTTGACACCACCAGCAAAACCCCGAGCACAATTAAAACAATAAAATAAACTTTTTCTTTGGTTGTTGCAAACATAGACAATTTTAAAAATAAATATAAATTAACTCATTCATATTATATCACTTAACTTTATCAAAGCCAATAAATTAACAAAAAAGAAGGCTGTTTATCAACCTTCTCACAAATCAAAGATTAAATTTATCCTTGTCACTTGAAATGACGAACTAACCAAGCTCTAATCGTCGTCGTCTGCGTCATCTTCCGATGCCGCCTCGACGATCTCGTCGATCGGCTTGCGGCACTTGGGGCACTCTGGCATGTCGGTCCAGACCTCGAGGCCGCAGGTACAGTTGACCGCTGTGCCGTACGACTCCATGTTCCAGCACCAGCGGGCTTCGGACTCGTCGGTCCGCTCCACCCACAGCTGCTGAGCGCAGGTGTCGCACTTGCCGTCGGTCGAATCCGAGACGCGCTTGCCACAGTAGCCGCAGAGGTATGGGTGGGTCTCTCGCGGATACTTCAGCTTGATCAGGACGGCTGTGGCATGTCGGCCAACCAAGCTGTCGAGGTAGCCACCTTCCCGCGGCTCACAGTTACACTCTGCCTCGAAGGCTTCCATCGAAATCCGATAGACTCCCTCGTCGCGCAGCTCGCCGATCCGCTTGACGCGGTCCTTGGCCTCGAACCGGTGCCCACAGGAGGCGCAGAAGTTGTCCCGCCCATTGTGGGCGTAGCTGCCGCACTTCGGACACAGAATCTCGATTCCGCCGTTCATGGCTCCCCTCCCTTCGTAATGGTGCTACTCGCACGATTAGGTGACCTATCATGATATCACATTTTACCAAAAATGTCAACCGATAAAGTCTAATTTAGACTTATTTTAAGCAATATAGCCTTTTTATTTCTTTCAATAAAATAACTCATATAAGAAGAAACATGTCTCAATTATTTTCTTCACATCTAAATCATTAGGCGATTTACAACGTAAAACAAAAACAGGCCGCTAAGCCTGATTTGATTATCATTTAACCCAACTATTTAAAATTTTTATTACTGAATCATCTCCCGGGAAATCATCATACAGCGGCCAAAGGGATTTATCTAACCCAAGACTGCTACCAATGGCAAAATGGTAAAATTTGTAATTATGCATCGCTTTTGTCGGATCACCACCAGCCTCAACCCAAGATCTGGCTTGGCGGCCATGAAGATACCCCCTTGACTTCAACTCCAAAACCAACCGACGCTCGATTTCACCAAATCCACCCCCTCTGAACGCGCCGCCTGTTCCGTAAAGCGTCTTACCGGCGTTTTCAACTGTTCCAATTCTTTCAAGACATCTGATTGTTTGACCTCTTGACGCTCCATATTTCAACTTAAACCTTCCGCTAAATCGGAAATTTTGACCCGTTCCTGCTTCATCGTATCCCGATCTCTGATTGTCACGGTATTGTCTTCCAGCGTATCAAAATCAATGGTGACACAATACGGTGTACCGATTTCATCCTGCCGGCGGTAGCGCTTGCCGATGTTGCCGTTGTCGTCGAATTCCACCCGGAATTCTTTTTTCAACATACCAAAAACTTCCCGCGCTTTGGCGACAAGATTTTCTTTGTTTTTTAATAAAGGAAACACCGCCACCTGAACCGGCGCGATATCTTTAGGGAAAGCCATCACGGTTCTGACTTCACCTTCAACTTCTTCTTCTCTATACGCGGCCAATAAAGCCACCAAAATGCTGCGATCCAAACCAAATGTCGGCTCGAGCACGTGAGGAATGAATTTTTCATTCGTTTCCTGATCCAGATATTCCAATTTTTGACCGGAAAATTCCGCATGACGCTTCAAATCATAATCCGAACGATGAGCCAATCCAAACAATTCCTTGAAACCAAACGGGAAATTGTACTCGATGTCAATCGTTTTCTTGGAATAAAACGCGCGTTTTTCATCCGGATGCTCATAATGACGCAAATCTTCTTTCTTGGCTCCCAAACGATACGCAAATTCTTCCTGAAACACCAACCAATCATTAAACATCTTTTCCCATTTCATCTTTGGATTGATAAAATATTCAATCTCCATCTGTTCGAATTCTCTCAACCTAAAAATAAAATTTCCAGCCACGATTTCATTACGAAAAGCTTTACCGATTTGCGCGATCCCAAAAGGCAGCTTCACCCTAGTGGAATCAATCACGTTTTTGAATTCAATAAAAATCGCCTGCGCGGTTTCCGGCCGCAAATAAGCCATATTAGCTTCTTCGCCACTGACCGTATTCATTTTAGTTTCAAACATCATGTTAAAACTGCGCACCTCAGTCCAATCTTTTTTGCCACAATTCGGACAACTGATTTTACCTGACGCAAAAACCGCTGTCATTTCATCCAGCTTGCCCTCCATATCTTCACCGGTCGCCTCGTCCACCAAATGATCGGCGCGAAACCGATTTTTGCACTTTTTGCAGTCAACCATGGCGTCGTTAAAATTCGTCGTATGTCCCGACGCCTCCCATACTTTCGGGTGGAGAATAATTGGCCCATCAATGCCAACCATATCCTCACGGTCAGACACAAACATCTTCCACCACAAATCTTTGATATTGCGCTTCAATTCCACGCCATAAGGTCCATAGGTGTATGAATTGGCAAAACCGCCGTAAATTTCCGAGCACGGAAAAATAAAACCGCGCCGTTTGCATAAGCTGACGATTTTGTCCATTAAATTATCGTTCGTATTTTTCATAGTCATTTACTTTTGTAATAACTTCATCCGGCGCTCTTTTTCTTCATTTACCCGAGCTAGTTTTTCCTCAAGCTCCCGAGCCTCATCAGCGAGACGGTCCATAGATTTCTTGAGATCAGTATGAAACATTTCCAAATCTGTCACTTCATAATCTGCCTTAAAATCAATATCTTGATTGTATCTCACCCTAATCGCCAAATCACCCAAAACTTTGTAGGCTGCGGTTGAATGAGATTCGTACTCATCCGGGTCTGCCGCAAAATCAGCCAATGATACAGAATAATTTGACACATAGGTGTAAATCGGTTCAATATCATCCAATTCATTCTCGTAGATACGCTCCAAACTACCCAAACTTTCTATCCATTCTCCACCCGGGCCAAAATCACTGTTTATACGTGAAGGCTCTATTACGGTAGACATCAATTTCTCAACCAATGACCATTCCTTTGCAAAATCCTTATTTTGCTTCTTACACATTACCCTCATATATTCAGCCAGATCAACTTTCATTGGTTCCAAAACCTCATTGAGATCTTTAACATATTGTTCAGGCATTGGAAGCTTCAATTTATCATTTTCATCGTACCACTGTATTCTATTATAATCATAACTCGTATCCTCAACCTCACGAAGCTCCGTAAAATGCCGTAAAACTTTTAACCGCAGTTTAATTGACTCCATTTTTGGCAGCTCCTGCTTTTTCATTTCAGCCGCAGTACTTGGAGTAGATAATGGTTTATCAAATTGCATATAATTTTATTTCAAAAATAATTATTGCGATTAAACCGTCATAACTTCTTTTTCCTTTGCCTCTCCGATATCTTCCAAATTCCTATTCCACATTTCGATTTCCCGATCAAGTTCTTTGATAAACTCAAATCTATCGTCTTCTCTCAATTCTTTATTTTTTTCCGCCTCCATAATATCTTCCTTGATTCTTTCCCGAATCGACCGCACCGCCACTCTCGCTGCCTCCAATTTTTCTTTCAAAATTTTAATCAAATCCTTGCGGTTTTCCTCGGTCATTTGAGGCAAGGTCACACGGACAATATTACCGTCAATCACCCCTTGAAAACCCATATTAGCCGCGCTTATCCCTTTTTCAATCTCTTTTAACAAACTCTTATCCCACGGTTCAATCCGCAATACCCGCGGCTCGGGAACTGAAATACTCGCCAATTGCTTGATCGGAGTTTTTACGCCATAACACTCGACAAAAACATTCTCAACCAACGCCGGATTGGCTCGACCGGTACGCAGAGATGAAATTTCCGATTTAAAATGATCAATCGCTTTGTCCACGTCCTCCTGATTTTTCGCAATGTATTGATTGGCCATAAAATATTAACAATTAATTTCTAATTTTGAAATATTATTTCACTCTATACGCTATACCCTATACGCTAAACGCTACTTCTGCGGCGCACTGAACCCGACAAACAACAGCTTGTCATTTGCCAGATGAACATCCAAATCAGTTAAAATTGCCGTGCTTGGAAGCTTCCTCGTTTCCCACGTCTGACCGCCATTCACCGTGCGATAAAGTGTACTGCCGCTGACCAAAAAGATCAAATTATCATCTTTGACTGAAACATCGAGAGCATTGAACGTCGCTTCGTTTTCACCGGTTAATAATGCGATTTTTGACCAAGTTTCACCGTTATCAAAACTCTGAAGCAGCCCGAGACGCGACAGATAAAATACTTTGCCCGGATTATTTTTCGACACTGCCACCGCGTAACCATTGCGATACTTGCCGCCCAAAGATTCCATCCGCTCATTCATACTCAGCCAGCTTTTACCGCCATCAGTTGATTTGTACAATCCGGCCGCCACAGTTGTCATAAATAACACGCGGCTGTCTTTTGAACTGATTTCCAATTCTTTGATTTCTTGCTCAACATCCGCCAATTTAGCCCAGCTGGCGCCGGCATTAGCACTCTGATACACTGAACCGTCTTTTGCCGCCGCGTAAACGATAGAAGTATTAAACCAATCCACCACCACATCGACTACCGCCTCATCAGCTTTAGCCGTGTTAAACACCTGCTGCCACGTTCGATTGCAGTCACTGGTTTTAACCACTCTATTGGTGACCGCCGCGTACACGCTGCATTTATCTTTGGCGTCAATCGATATTGAATTGATCTGTCCGGCCGCGACTTTGGACAACACATCCGCGTGATCCCACCCGTCACCGCCATTATAAGAATAATACAAACCATTACCGCGCGTACCCATATAAATCGCGTTAGTATCAGTCGGATCCATCTCGATCGTCGTGACATTAACACCGCCGATATTGGCCTCAATCGCGCCGGGAGTCATCAATTTATATTTCGCAACCCAAGTATCTCCTCTGTCGCCGGTGGCAACTGCGCCCACACCACTGCCAGCCGCTGTTTCTTTTTTCCCAAATGAAATACAGCCGGTGAGAGTCACTGACAACATTAAAATTAATCCGGTTAAAATAATTTTACGTCCCATACTTTTGTCTTTATTTTTTATTAAATAAATATTTTTATCAATTTTAATCTTCATTAGTCATCAATATGGTTTCCAAAACCAACCGGGGAGTGACATTTCGTTCAACCAAATCTATTCCGCGCTGAACCTGCTTGATTTTCTTAAACCAAGAAACGTTCCGTCTTCCCAATACTGATAATTCATCACGCAAAAATACATGCTGAATCAAATTATCCTGATAGATCTGAATCAACTGCAAATCACGGAAAATCGCCGACAAATTCTGCATAATAGCTAAAGATTTTTGTTTTTGCTCAGCCCGGCCAAGCAGGCTGTCGAGTCTCAACCACCTTTCGCTCAAACTCACCGTCAATAAGCCAAAAATATCGGAAATATTTTTCTTATATTCATCAAAGACGTCCTTATTTTCAGCCAATTGAACCGCAACCGTTGGCCGTCCGGCTGATAATGCCGCTATCTCCCACGCATCATTATTATTCAAACCGCGAGATAAAAGATCTTGATAAACCGTCTCTCTTGGCACCGGCGCAAACTGCAGGGTCTGACACCGCGACAATATGGTTGGCAAAACCAAATTTTTGTCCGTAACATTTAAAATCAAAATTGTTTTGGGCGTTGGTTCTTCCAAAAACTTAAGCAGCCCATTACCAGCCTCCACACTCAAAGCCTCCGCTTCGGGAATTAACACCACCTTATATGAATTTTGATATGATCGTTTATTAAGCCGTGACCGCAAATTCCGAATCTGCTCAATCGAAATATTTTTCTTCAATACTCCAGACTTATTTAATTCTCTTTCAACAATATGAAAATCAGCGTACAGACCTTTGGCGTTCATCCGGCATGGATTACACTCACCACATCCGAGCTGAGCAAGATCATTTACCGAAAAATCCAATTTGGTAAATTTCTCGCAAATAACAAAGCGGCAAAATCGTTTCGCGATTGTTGTCTTGCCGATTTTGGCCGGACCGGCAAAAATATAGGCGTGAGCCAGTGAGCGTTTGACCAAACTATTTTCCAAAAACCGCAGAATCGGTTCATGCCCAATCACCTGCCAATCCAGTTGTAATTTGGGATCTGACATAATAAATTATACCACAAAACTCTTATTTCCATATAAACCCACGAGTCCTTGTCAGTCTGAACTCGTTTCAAACTATAAACAAACAAGTCGCTACCCTGAAATAATACCGGATCTAATCCGGTACAAGATTCAGGGAGACTACGCTCATATTTTTTCCATAATCTCCTTTATCTCCCTCGCTGCTTTATTCCATGAAAACGCCTTGACGCGCTCCAAACCTTTTTCCTTCAACGCCACCGCAACGGTGGGATTAAAAAGCACGGTTTCCATCGCCTTTACGATCAAATCCACCCGTTCGGGATCAAACATAATCGCGGCTTCACCCGCGACTTCAGGCAAAGATGTCGTATTGGCGCAAATCACCGGACAGCCGCAGGCCATGGCTTCCAGCACCGGAATGCCAAAACCTTCATACAACGACGGAAACACAAACAAATCCGCCCGATGCAACAACGACGCCACCTCGGCCGCCTTCAAATATTCAAAATGAATAATATCATTATCTTTATTTTCAAGGGCGAGCCGCATCATCTTTTGCTGAAACTCCGGCCTTGGCTTGCCAACCAACACCAGTTTGTGTTTATCCTCAGGATTTTTGGCCTTGAAAGTCACAAACGCGTCAAGCAGACGCTCAATATTTTTCTTCGCCTCCAACCGGCCGACGAACATCATATACTGCCCATTTACAGCAGTCTTGTTTTCGTAACTTTTTGCCTGCCCGCCGTAGCCCATGCGTAGGCGGGTAATGTTTTGCCTGCCCGCCGGAGCATCAGCGTAGGTGGGTAATTTCGTAACCCCACCCTCTTCAGCCCCCTCACGCCCCCTTAACCCATATACATCTTTATCATACCCATTATAAACCACCGCGATTTTTTCCTCCGGCACGCCATACACTTCCATTATTTCTTTTTTGGAAAATTCCGACACGGTCAAAATTTTTGTCGCGTGTTTTTTTACAAATCTTGAGCTCCATTTGTGATAAAATCTTTGCGGCCATTTGTACAAATCCGGAAAGCGTTCATATCCGATGTCATGAATGGTTACCACCGATTTGGATGGATTAACCAGCGGCAGCGTATGAGCCGGCACAAACAACAAATCCGGTTTGGTTTTCCCGAATTTTATTTCACAGCTGAGCCGAATCAAAGTCCACATATAGCGAAGCGGCCATTTGAGCCACACCTCTTTGAAATTCCCCGGACACTTCTCCAACCCCATATCAAGCGGCGTGTTGGTATACAAAAAATATTGATTGTCGCTGTCAATTTTTTTGAGTTCTTGAATTATATGGTATGAATACCACTCCACGCCGGTCTTTATGGGCTTATTCGCCCGCGAGGCATCAATGCCGATTTTCATATATTTTCCAATCCGTCACCCTGAATTTATTTCAGGGTCTCCATTAATTTAGCCAAAACTACTATAACCCTGTGGATACATTGACAAATTACTTAATTTTGCTATAATTATAATGGAATCAATAGGAAAAAGCACTTCTATTCAGGTTAGTCTAATAGCGGTGCTTTTTCATTTTAAATACTGCAATTTCTTACACAAATTATCCATATAATGTATCTTCTCTTTTGCCGCTCTTTGAAGTAATGTTGAACAATATTTCTTGCACGGACTAATAACACAACGCAACTTATTATTTCCGTATAAATACTCTACCAAACAATAAAAATCGCCATCGCTTGTAACAATTATCGCTTGGTCATATTCTTCCTTGTCAACCATTGCTCGCAAAACTAAATCAGCATCAACATTCCCCTTTATATTTCCTTTCCCATCTTTCAAAGTCGGCTTAAAGACTAAAATAAAACCGTACGACTGCAACAACCGATACATATTGCCATTATCTTCAACAAAACCAATAAACAAATAAGCTCTTTCAACCTTATACTTATGTTTTAAATATATCCTAAACTTTTTCCAATCCAACCTCCAACCCAACTCCTGAACTCCCAAGTTTAAATTTTGACTATCAATAAAAGCGTAATTCATTAATTTAAAAGTTACTTATAAAAATTAATCGGGGTAAAATATTTATTATTTATATCTATTAATAACAAAATTGGGTCCCCATCTTTTAGAACATCGGGAAAAATCGACCTAGCAATATCAGAACTCTTCAACTCAACAGTTCTCCATTTAGCTGTTTTTTCTAGTTGCTTAAAATTTAACTTATTATCATGAGCACACCCATTTCTTATATGTCGAAAAAACTGGATTTCCTCCTCATTACAAATATCATTATATCGATTATGCCCCACCAATATTTCCCACATCGATAAAATAAACATTCGATTCAACTGTCTAAAAGCAGTCTGCATGTGTAACATTTTATATTCATCCGTTGTAATTTTTGAAATAAAATCCTGTAATCCTATTATAAAGTGTTGGTGTTTAAATGAGGATTCAACACTTAACTCACCAATAGAACAAAACAAATTTCCTATTCCATTCTGACGAATTGCAAATATCCCAACAACCAACTCTACATAGGAAGACATTATACTATTCGTGAGTAATGAAGCATCCGTATATGTCATAAAACTATCGCGTCGCCAAAATCGACCGCTTATAAGTCTCCAAATTATCAAGCGCAATCCCCGTACCTTTGGCCACGCAGAGTAGAGAATCATCCGCCACGTAAACCGGCACGCCGATGGCGCGGGAAATCAATTGATCAATATTGCGCAGCAGGCTGCCGCCGCCGGACATGATAATTCCCTTATCAATCACATCGGCTGACAGCTCCGGCGGCGTCTGATTCAACACCTCTTTGACTGCCTGAATTACTCCTTCCAAATCTTTCTGCAGCGCTTCAGTCACATCATTTGACGTAATGCTAACCGTTTTCGGCAAACCGCTGATCATATCTCGGCCGCGGATATCCATAATATCCGGATCCTCGGCGTAAAGCGCGCTGCCAATTTCAATTTTAATATTTTCCGCGGTTCGCTCGCCTACCGCCAACCCGTATTTTCGTCTAATAAACTCGGAAATGGCATTATCAAACCGATTGCCGCCGATACGAACCGACTTGGCCGCCACAATACCGCCAAGTGAAATAACTGCGATTTCGCTAGTGCCACCGCCGATATCGATAATCATATGACCGCTGGCCGTCCCAATCGGAATATTGGCGCCGATGGCCGCTGCGATCGGCTCTTTGATAATATACGCCGCCCTCGCGCCGGCCGCGATTGTCGCGTCAATCACCGCTCTACGTTCAGTTGAAGTGATTCCGGCCGGCACCGCCACCATCACCTCCGGTCGAAACAGTTTAATTCCGCCAAGTGCTTTATTAATAAAATAACGAAGCATCGCCTCCGTTGCTTTATAATCGGCAATCACGCCGTCTTTGAGCGGCCGCGAGGCGATAATCGATTCGGGTGTGCGCCCGATCATCTCTTTCGCTTCATCACCAACCGCCAGAATTTTTTTGTCCGTAATCGAAACCGCCACTACTGACGGTTCATTGATCACGATTCCCTTTTTCGGTAAATGCACGAGGGTGTAAGTCGTACCAAGGTCAATACCAATTTTCTTGATAAACATAATTAGCTGATTTTGTTTTCATCCGTTTGAGCCTCTGGCTGGTCAAACATCCCCTCCTCTTTCATTTTTAATAATGTATCAGTTTTAATCTTGCTCTCCTGCTCCAAAAAATATTTATTTACTCCGGGAATCATTTTGAGCCAGTTGGCAATCAATTCCAAAATTTTCACCACTTTTACTTTTGTTTCCTTCAACAGCGTCATTACCTTGCCGGCCGTTTCCTCGCCGACTTTTTTGAACTCAGCTTTTTCCGCCGGGGTCATTTTCAAAAAATAAGGATCCAGACCATCTTCCAGCACTCCCTCCACTTCCACCATTACTGGATTTTTTTTGTCCTGAGTGGCCGCCGCGACCGCCGCTGACGCTACCGTACCCAGATCTTCCTTGTCAGCTTCAATTTCTTTTTTTACCGCCTCCCGCTCTTTTTCCAATGCCAATTTTTCTTGTTCCAATGCTTCGGTTGTTTTTTCCTTGACTTCAACTACTCCGGCCGGTGCTCCCACCTCTTTAATCGGCGGCAAAACCGAAAGGATATCTTCCTTTATTGATCTTTTAACCCCGTCGGGCTTTTTGGCTGTCACTTCATCTTCATCGTCAGATTCAATCTCCTCATCAGCGATTGTCTCTGAACCTGTATCCAATTCTGAATTTTCATCAACAATGTCTTTTTTTAATTTTTCCGCTTCATCACTGCCGGTTTTCGTTGTCGTTTTTGTTTTCATATTAATTTATATTTTTTTCTGTAAACAATGATTATTACCTGAAAATTACCCGAGATTACTCACGATTATTGTACCAGTCAAATCCCAAAATGTAAATCAGTCTAAGCCCACGCTCATTTGACAAAATTATTATTATATGATAAAATAACACATTCTAATCTAGGAGGAACCATGACCAACGAATGGCAGTTTCTTGCTTGGCGTATTATCGCCTACTACCTGATTCTGGTCGGCGTCGCCTTTATCTTTCGTCCGATCATGGGCGAGAAAAACTGGAAAAAAATCAAGAAGCATGCCAGCAATTCATTTGTCTTTGTTGCCTTGTTGCCGTTTCGTGTGGTATTCTGGTTTATAGAATTGTTCTTTCGTTCGCTTTGGGAAATCATCCGCTATTTCGGCCGATGGATAAGAAATCTGATCCGCTGAAACTCACAGCCCCCCCCTACCATCCCGCCAACAGGCACGTCCACGGATAATCCCATCAAACCCACGCTGGCCAAAGGCCACGTTCTGCCCCCGAGACTACGGTCCGGGGGTCTTGTCTTTTAAAAAAATTATCAGTGGCGAGTTAACAGTCAACCAATCTTCGATCCCTCTTTACTCTTTACTCTTCCCTCGTTACTTCCGCCGCGCCCCTGCCTCCCGGCAGGCAGGCGCCGTAGCTCTACGCCCTGTCCACCGACCTGTATGCCATAGCTTTAGCGAAGGCATAAGCGTTATGCGTAGGTGGAAGTAAGAGCGTAGGTGGGTAGTTCCAGTTACCCCGCCAAATTTTTGTAAAAATCACCAACTATCACACTTCAGCGGTTATTGTGTCCTTTTGTAAAACCAACCTACCCGCCAAACTTTTGTAATTCCAGTTACACCATCGTTTTTAATATTCCCTCCACCTCATCCACACTTTCCACCCGGACCAACTTTTGCCGCCATTCCGCTGCATTTGGAAACCCTCGGAAATACCACAACAAATGTTTCCGAATTTCAAACATCCCTGACTCTCCCTTCAATTCCGCCAATAACTCCGTGTGCTCAACCGCAATTTTTTTTATTTGTTTTAATGTTACTTCTTTGTATTTTCCTTTATTTAAATATTCCTTGGCTTGCTGAAACAAATACGGTCGACCATAAAGACCTCGCGCCAAACCCAAACCGTCAACACCGGTTTTATTCAACATCTCCATCGCTTGCTCCGGCGTATTGATGCCGCCATTGCCGATGACCACGCCGTTAAATGTTTCCTTTACTTGTTTAATCACGTCAAAATCAATCGGAGCAGAAAATCCACCCTCATAACTGCGCCCATGAATCATGAGCGCTTTTACCGGCAAATCTTTTATTTTATCAATAAAATCAAACACAGTTACCCTTTTGTCAACCTGAGTCACTCGAAGGATAGACGTTCTGGTTTTAACTGACACCGGAACCGTCGCCGCTTCTGTGACCGCTTGCACCATCTCGCGCGCCAAATTCAAATCTCGCAGGAGTGTAATGCCGCCGCCATGCGCTACCACTTTTCTGGCCGGACAGCCAAAATTAATATCAATCCCGTCAAATCCGGCCGTTTCAACCATCTCCACGGCTTTTTTAACAGTCTCCGGCCGTTTACCAAAAAGCTGAATAACAATCGGTCGCTCTTTGCGTTTATTGAATTTCAACATTTCAAGCGTCTTTGCGCTGCCATAATGCAGCGCATCAAATGCCGTCATTTCAGTATAAACAACATCAGCGCCGTATTTCAAGCACATCTGTCTAAAAGCCGAATCTGAAATTCCCGCCATCGGCGCCAAGGCCAAAAACGGCCGCGGTAGTTTGTCCCAAAAAGTTTTCATAAAACATTTTCTGTACCACCTTTACTTCTTGTCACCCTGAGGTTCTCGAAGGGTAACCTTCCGACTGTTATTTAGTACATGAACATTCTTCATTATTTAACAATTATATCCAAATTTCCCCAAAAATTCAATTCAACTATCCCCGTAGTGGTCGGTCGCGACCGACCACTACGGGAGTAAATAAAACACCAAATTTTTAGCCAAAAATCATCACAACTCTCCCTTAAACCCTACCCGCTACCATTGACAAAAGAAAATATTATTGATATAATATAATATACAATTCCACAGTTAAACCACGATGGAGGAACCATGACCATTCTACTTGGCCTGCATTTGTTTCTTGTAGTTCTGTTTGTGGTTTGGTTGAAGCTGGCTCTCGCCTATCACTGGACCCAAAACACCTTTTTCACCTTCTATTGGGCCAACGTAATTCTACTCGGAGTCATCGATGTCATTGCCTTTGCCGTCAGCAGTAAAGCTATCTGGCTAATCAATCCACCGCTGCTGGTATTTAGCTGGGAACTCTTTATCTTTCGCTCGAATCACTCAAGATTCAATCGACTCAAATGGCGAGTCTGAAGCCCACCTCTCGGCTAGAAATCTAGCCGATTTTTTTATTTTATTTTAGGCAAAAATCATCACAATGGTTCCCTAAACCCTACCCCCGACCCCCAACTATTGACTTTTTGTCAAAAATATGATATAATGCTTAATACTGTACATTCCATCCCCGCGGCGCATTGCCGCCACATGACGCCCAAACGGGCCATTTTACGGAGGATCCGATGAGCGAGCTCCAGAGCCCCTACACCTACCCCGAGAACATCCCTCACGACCTCATCTACGAGAAGCACGCCGTTCAGATCAGCGTCCCCGAGCTGATGCCCAATCAGCAGCCGGTGCGCGTCGTCACCGACGCCACCCTGCCCGACGGCACCCCGATCCCGCCGCATCTCCAGTGGGTCGGCCTGACCCGCCATCTGCTGGAAAAGACCGGCAAGACGCTGGTGATCAACTACTTCCTCTTCGGCAAGCTGCTCGCCGGCCGCACCGCGGTCTGCACGGTCCGTGTCTACGAGAAGTCCACGGCGCACGGCGACGTCCGCTACGTCAACCTGATCGAGACGCCGAACGTCGTCCCCACCACCAAGATGGTGGTCGTCGAGGACAACGCCAGCGGCAACATCGCGCTCGGCGGCCGCAAGAACCTGAAGTTCAAGGCTCTCCACACCCACGTGTGCGAGGTGCACGAGGCCGACGACTGCCCGGGCAGCTTCCAGAACACCCTCACCCCGACCGAGCTCCGCGAGAAGGCCAAGTGCGAGCCGATCTGCTGCCCCACCTGCTTCCGCGCCCGCAAGGACGCCGAGGAGGAGGAGTACCAGAAGCAGCGCGAGCTCAACCCGCCCACGGTCAACCTCCGGACGCTCCTCGCGGACTCCCACCGAGAGCCGACCGTCCAGCGCCGCGGCTAGCAAGACCGCACTCCCCCACAGCCTCAAACCTGAGGCAATCCCAAAAAGCTCACAACGTGAACTTACCCGCCGACTCACCTAAATAGTGAGCGGTTTTTTTTATATTGCAAATTTACGAATGATTACGAATACTACAAGTGTTTACTTTAACCAAAACCCCTTCTTATTTCCGAAATTTCCGTAATTTCCAAAATACCCGTAAACCCGCAAGCCCCCTTGACAAAAGCCCGCCTGGCTCACTATAATATATTGAACCGTTCCTTTTATCCCGAGATCTCCTCGGGACAATTTGCCCCAACCATAGGAGTAATCAAATGTCTGGTGTATCCGATCAGAATGATTTTGAAGACAACGGTGCCATGGATGACGTTGTGGTTGAACCAACGGGCGAAGAAGTTGACGGCCAGCCGCCAACAAACGGCAGGGAAATCCATAATTTATTCTCAATCAAACGCGTTTTCCTTTATATCCCAAACGAAGATGACCCCTACGCCCGGGTTGAAAAGGGGAAAACTGCCAGTGGGAAACCGGTCATTCGCTGGATTACCCACACCAAAAAAGTTTTGGAGTTGACCGGCAAACATATGGTCGTGAAATGGACTTTCTTTGGCGACGCCGAACCGGGCGACGCAGTGATCTGCGATCTCTTGATTCAGAATGTCTGGACCGATGATCATGGATTTATTCCCCGCATCCAGCTCAATCAGACACCCCAAGGCATGACGCCGCGCCTGATTCTCAACACCGAACACGGTGAACACACCGAAATGGCTTTCTTTATCGCCCCCGGCTTCAACACCGCCATCAAATTCCAATACATCGAATCACCGGCCGAAGCCGATGAGCTGATTCGAGAAATTTACGACCAATACCGAAAATAAAATCTCACATATCAATGTGAGTCTTTTTTTATATTTTCTTCCGCCCCCTCCTGCCCTCTTCCGCCCCCTTTCCCCCTCTCCTTCCTATATTTTATAAACATAAATCGGCAGCTGTTTGACCTCAACATTCTTTTCAACCAAATGATCTGATAACCCCGGAATGGGGAAAGCATAAGAAATCACCACCTGTCCTTGAATCAGTCTTTGTTTTATTTTTTCAATTTTCTTTTCAAACGCCTTTGGCATCCAAAAAACAAAAATCGCGTCATAATCACGCCAACCATGATTAAAAACCGATCCCAAAATTATTTTTATTTTTTTCATCCGCCAAAACCGAATTTTGGTCAGGGAAAAAAGCAGCGGCGCGATTTCAATCCCCGCGAAATTTCTTTCCGGAAACCTTTTAGCCAAATAGCCGATTATCCGGCCGTTGCCAGATCCTAAATCAACCAATCGTTTGATGTCATAATGCTCAACCATATCGCCAATTCGCTGCAAATCCACTTTGTGGGTCGGCACAAACGGCGCGTTGAGCATTAAATATTTAGCAAACAAGGCCACACACACCGCCAACAGGATTATTTCCGGCATATTTTAGTTTCCAATTATAATATAAAATTAAACCATTATCCCCGAACAACCAAAAAATCTCGTCATGCTCTGTGTTACCAAGAATAGCCACCAACCCCATCTTATTCATCAAATTCCTCCAAGATTTTTTTCTGTTTCCGGCTTAATCGTTTGGGAACCTCCACTTTTATCACCACATACATCTCGCCGCGGCCGCCGGTGTTCATTTTTGGCACCCCTTTACTTTTTAATCGAAACTTGGAATCCGGCTGGGTGCCGGCCGGAATTTTTAATTCAATCGGCTCTTCCAATGTTTCCACCTCGATTGAACTGCCCAAAGCCGCTTGAACCATGGAAATATTTTTTTCAACAAAAATATCAAAACCATCACGCGTGAATCGTAAATCTTTTTTCACTCGAAGCTGCAAATATATATCTCCCGGTTGTCCGCCGTTTATCCCGGCATGAGCTTGTCCGGGTACTCGCAGTGTCATACCGCTCTCCACCCCGGCCGGAATTGAAACATCAAGCCTGCTGTCATCCTGCACCACTCCAACGCCAAAACAAACCGAACATTTGGTTTCAACCAGTTTGCCTTCACCGCCGCACTCCGGACACGCACTCGCTGTTTGAAATTGACCGAGCATCGTCCGGCGCATCTGAATCACTTGGCCGGCGCCGCCGCACGTACCGCAAGTTTTGATCGGCGTTCCCGGCTCCGCCATATTCCCATGACAATGAGAACATTTCACGTGCCGCGACACCCGGATATCTTTTTTTACCCCAAAAACCGCTTCTTTGAATTCCAAATTCAGCGTCATTTGAATATCAGCTCCATGCTGGGCCCTTGACGCGCCGCGTCTTGACCCGCCAAAACCAAAAATATCCCCAAATATATCTCCGAGATCCCCAAAATCAAAATTAACGTTTTGCGCCCCTCCGCCGCCCTGCCGCGCCTGACGCCTAAAGTCATCCCAATTCATCCCCGTGCCGCCAAAACCCTGGCCGGAAAAAGCCGCATCTCCAAACTGATCGAATTGTTTTCGTTTTTCTTCATTACCAAGAATTTGGTAAGCTTCATTTACCTCTTTGAACTTGGCTTCATCGCCGGTCGGCTTGTCTGGATGAAATTCATGAGCTTTTTTCCGAAAAGCTTTTTTTATTTCTTCCTGACTGGCGTTTTTTTCCACGCCCAATATTTTATAATAATCTTTTGCCATAAAATAAACTTTGGCCCACTTTAGTGGGAGGACGCAAAAACTAATTACGAATTAATTCACTAATCTTGTTCCTCATTTCTTCAAATGTCGTGTAATTAAAAGCCCTAATCCCCAAATTACCCGCCGCGGCAACCGCTTCCTCCGAATCATCAAAATACACAATTTCTTCAGCCTTGACGCCTGTTTCTTCAATCAATCGTTCATATATTCTATAATCCGGTTTCGCCGCCCCTTCCTCGAATGAGAAAACTTGCACGTCAAAATGTTTCAAAAAGTCCAACTTGTCATCAATCACTCTGATCCGCTCCGGAAAATTATTGGTGCATAATGCGATTTTTATCCCTTGGTCTTTTAATTTTTCAACCAGCACTTGAGCCTGAGGATTAATTTCATATCCGGCTACCATAATTTTCAATATCGCCTCTTTTGTTGTTTTAATATTCCATTCCGCGATTGCCCACGACCAAAAAACATCAGGATCCATTTTACCTAATTTATATTCCTTCATTTGTTGGCTTTTGAAATAGACGTTAACAATTTGTTCATCCGTTAAACCGAAAATTTCCCGCAAATTGCGCTTGAAATTTTCATGCGAATTTACAAAATAGACTCCATCCAAATCAAAAACCACCACTTTGATCATATTTTTTTAAAATTATTCAATTCCTCCAGTTGTTTTTTCACCTCCGCGTCAGATAAATTCACCTCATCAGCCTTTTCCGGCATTTCAATAGAATCTTCCGCCTTCATAATGGTCGCAAAATGTTCAGATCGGACAACCAGAACACCTTTTTTCTGCGCGTAAAAGATCAACTCTTTGTCTGAACTGACCAAAACAAAATTATTAGGATTCTCAACATGTTTGATCAAACTTTCAAGTTCCGCGTCCGCATCGCCGACAAACACGATTTCAAGCACTTCATTACTCAAATCTTCCGGTGAATAGCCATCAAACACAATTTTCGCCCGCTTATTCTTGCGCCGACAAAAATCCCCCACTCCGGCCATAAGCTCATCTCTCGTCTCAAAATCAGTCTGATACAGCAAATTGTAACCATCGATTAAATACATATAGATTACCAATTACTTATTTGCTACGAATCTACCAATCTACTAATTTACAAATACTAAAATAATGGGGCGTGAAATTCGTTGATTCGTATTTAATTCGTCCGCCTTAGGACGTCAGCCATAGGACTGACTCGTCCTTTGGCGAGTTATTAGTAATAAAAACTCTTTATTTTTACCTTTTCCCCCCACAATCGGCGACTCAATAATATTCTCCACTTTAACATTCATTTCTTTCAATTCATCAATCACTCGGTCACGAATTTTTTCAACCATATCATCCAATACTTTGCCTTTTTTTAATTCATGACGCTCGGCTTCATAATGTGGTTTCAAAAGTGTAATGATTATACCATTTTCTTTCAACAGGTCTAAAGCTTTTGGCACAATAAATCTCTGTTTGGTCCAGCCGCAATCAATCACAGCCACGTCCACTTGCTCCGGCAGCGCCACATACAGCGCGTTTTGCCGCTCCATCACCACCACCCGCTCATCCTGCCTTATTTTCCACTCCAAAACGCCATACCCCTTTTCCACCGCGTAAACTTTTCTAGCCCCATGCTGAAGCAAGCAATCCGTAAATCCGCCGGTTGAACTTCCTAGGTCAACACAAACCTTGCCTTCAACGTCTATATTGAATTCTTTCAATGCTTTTTCTAATTTAGCTCCCGCGCGGGAGACGTAGGTATTTATATAAATATTGTTTAATCTTAGTTAGATTCTGGAAACAAACTTATCTAACGAAAAATTAATCCTAAATAATACAAAGCAACAAAACCTTGAAACAATTTTTCTAATTTATCTTCCATAGTCTTCAAATTTCTTGTCATGCTGAGGCTCTCGAAGCATGGACAAGTGTCAGCCAATAGCTCACCCTTCGAGTGCCCTGCCTACCGGCAGGCAGGCTCAGGGTGACAAAACCTTTATTTATCCTGCGACATGTCTCTGCATGACAATTTTATTTATACCCGATCATTAATGACTATCCAAATCCACCTGCTTGCTCATTCGTAACATTTGTATAGATTTGTAATTTGTATCGTAAACACTACAAGGCGCTCGATCCGTCTCAAGCGCCCCAAGTGCCTCTCACCCACATTTATTTAGCCCAGACCCTGAAACAAGTTCAGGGTGACAAACGGGGACTGGTGGGTTATTCATTACTCAAATCTCTAATTCAAATCAATACAGTCTTGTGTTCGTAATTTTCGTAATATTAGTAAATCCGTAATTATTTCTTCTCCGTAAAATCCGCATCCTGCACATTACCATCTTTTTTCCCCTGACCATCCTCACTTGTCTTGCTTGTCTCGCTTTCTTGCTTACCTTGCTGTTCTCCTTGTGACTGTTGTGCGGACTGATACATCGCCGCTCCGATTTTTTGCGCTTCCTGTGATAATTCTTCAGTTAACTTCTTAATTTCTTCAATATTATCGCCGTCTTTGACTTTTTTCACAGCGTCAATCTTTTCCTGCAACAATTTTTTATCTTCTTCCTTGATTTTATCCGCGCTATCCTTCAACATTTTCTCCATGGAATAAACCAAAGTATCAGCCATATTACGCGCTTCAATCGTTTCTTTCTTTTTCTTGTCTTCTTCGGCATGCGCCTCCGCGTCCTTTTTCATTTTCTCCACTTCATCTTTATTTAACCCCGACGACGCGGTAATGGTAATTTTCTGCTCTTTGCCGGTGGCTTTATCTTTGGCTTTAACATTAACAATACCATTGGCATCAATATCAAAAGTTACTTCCACTTGCGGCACGCCGCGCGGCGCAGCCGGTATTCCATCAAGCATAAATCGGCCCAACGTCTTATTGTCAGCGGCCATTTCCCGTTCGCCTTGAAGAACATGAATTTCCACTTGAGTCTGGCTGTCAGCAGCGGTAGAAAATACTTGCGATTTTGATGTTGGAATCGTGGTATTTCGTTCAATTAATTTAGTCGCCACCCCGCCAAGTGTTTCCAATCCCAACGATAACGGAGTCACATCCAAAAGCAGCACGTCTTTGACATCACCTTGAAGCACCCCGGCCTGAACCGCCGCCCCCAAGGCCACCACCTCATCCGGATTAACAGTCATATTCGGTTTCTTACCAAAAAATTCCTCCACTTTCTTTTGCACCAACGGCATTCGGGTCATTCCACCAACCATCACCACTTCTTCAATGTCGCTCAATTTGTAACCGGCGTCATCAAGCGCTTTTTTTACCGGCACCATAGTTTTATCCACCAAATCCATTACCAAATCCTCCAATTTAGCCCTTGTAATTGTTTTGACCAAATGCAAAGCATTTCCATTGCTGTCCTGAGCAATAAACGGCTGGTTAATTTCGCTTTCCTGAGCGCTCGACAATTCAATTTTCGCTTTCTCCGCCGCGTCTTTGATTCTCTGCATGGCAATGGCGTCGCCTGACAAATCCTTGCCGGTTTCTTTTCTAAATTCATCAACCAACCAACCAATCAGCTTCAAATCAAAATCATCACCGCCGAGATGAGTATCGCCATTGGTTGATTTGACCTCAACCGTGTCCTCAGCCACCTCCAAAATGGAAATATCAAATGTACCACCGCCAAGATCATAAACCGCGATTTGCTGGCCTTTTTTCTTTTCAAAACCATAAGCCAAAGCTGCCGCGGTCGGTTCATTTATAATTCGTTTAACTTTCAAACCGGCAATTTCGCCCGCGTCTTTGGTCGCCTGTCTTTGAGCGTCATCAAAATACGCCGGTACGGTAATAATGGCTTCTTCAATTTTTTCGCCCAATTTTTCTTCCGCGTCCGCCTTCAATTTTTGTAAAATCATGGCCGACACCTCTTGCGGCGAATATTCTTTGTCACCCAATTTTACTTTCACACCCTCACCAGCCTTTACCATCTCAAACGGCATCAATTTCAAATCGCGCTGAACTTCCTCAGCCTCAAACCGCCGCCCCATCAATCGTTTCACCGAATAAACCGTGTCTTTGGGGTTGGTTACTGCTTGGCGCTTGGCCAATTGACCCACCAGCCGTTCACCGGTCTTTGAAACCGCCACAATTGATGGCGTGGTTCTATTTCCCTCTTTATTTTCCAATACTTTTGGCTGGCCGCCTTCGATCACCGCCATACAACAATTAGTTGTACCAAGATCAATCCCTAGAATTTTTGACATAGTATTTTAGCGTTGAGCGTTTAGCGTATAGTGTTTAGTTAATATTTGAACACTGACTACTATTCGCTACTTTATAATAATTATTTCTTATTTCTATCAATCATTCTAGCTATATAATCTGCCGGTCTACAAATACCCATATTTGCCGGTATTTGAAATTTTCTTTCTCCCATCTCAAAACTTTGACCAATATTACCAGCGACAATTCCAATTACAAATCCTTGTTCATTAAATAACGGAGAACCGCTTGAGCCCTTGTTTGTATGGGTATCGATAAGATAAAAATGAATCATCCCGTCAGCGCCCCTTCGCTTTATACAACTTATCGATGTCTTGTTGAATGTTTGCGTTATACCAAAGCCCATCATCAACATTTCCGTAGCCAATGGGTAACCAAGAAAAAAAACTTCATCAGTAACCTCAACATCATCTACCTTTAAAAACTTATCCACATATTGAAACTCAATACCATCGCTATCATTTATCTTTGCTAGAGCAAGATCATTTTCTATATCATTATCGACTAACGTAACCTTATAATCGGTATATTTTTGTAATTTAAGCTCATTTTCTTTCCCAGGTAAAGCAATTGAAGTATATTTTAAATCTTCTTTTGGAATTTGCGCAAACACATGATTACAAGTAATAAAATATCCATCTTTAGAAACTAAAAAACCAGTTCCTCTAATACTTAATTGCTTTCCATTTTGAATTTTAATTAAACCTACTGAATTTCTATACTGTTTATAAATCTCTTTTAAACTCTTCATACGTCATTCTTATTTTTTTAAATATTTTATTCCTTAATTCTAACTTATAATAACCTTCGGGATTTATAATTCGTGGTTGAGAACATGGGACAATATAAATACTTGGGACTTCATTATATATAGCTTTAGCAATAGCTCCCAAATCAGATGTACAGAAAATCACACAGTGATCTTTAGCATAAGAAATATATTCAGAATCAATTTTGCTATTATATGCGGAACCATCCATACCTTCATTAATATTTACAACATATCCATGATCAATCGTTTCCACGTTAACACTTGATACCTGTTCCCAATAATCACACGCTTCTAACTCATGTTCAACCAAAGTTATTTCAGTACCAGAACTTTGAAAAGCAGTCCGAATCTGTATATTTCTTGAAACATTATTATCCATCACAACCACCCCCCCCACACTCTGTATAAAACTATCATTATCTAGAACAATCACGTCCAAATTACGTTTACTAGTAAATTTCTCTAGATTTTCCTGTGTAAAATAATACCCAATCATATTTTATTTCTAATATTTATTTTACCGAAGCGAGGACCAAGTCCTCACCTCAAAAAACAAATATCTAATTTTGTCATCCTGAGGCTCTCGCTTGTCCGCCGGAGTTTTAACGAAGGCGGGAAGTGCGACAAACCAAGAGACAATTATTGCCATGCTTGGAGAACCCTGCCGGCAGGCAGGCTCAACATGACAAGACGACTTTACTTCTTTAAACTCTTCTTCACCAGCACATCGATTTTCTTCCCTTCGGTTTTCTTCACTTTCGGGACCGTAATCAACAGAACTCCATCTTCAAATTCCGCTTTCGCCTTCTCCCCGTCGACATGCGCCGGCAGCGCGACAGTGCGATAAAAACTGCCGGAATGAATTTCTTTGCGATAATAATTTTTTTCATCGACCTCCGATTTCTTTTCCGACGTTCCCTGAATGGTCAAAACATCATTTTCAACCGTGACTTCAACATTTTTCGGGTCAATACCGGCCAGCTGCGCTTTGACCACCAGATTTCCGTCTTTTTCAAAAATATCCATCGCCGGCGAGAACGACGCCATCGATCCACGCCGAAAATCCTCAAAAAATTTATCCATGTCGCCGAATGGCTCCATGAACGGACTCCACTTGATTAACGACATATAAAGAGTGACAACGAATATACAAATGGATAGCGAATGCTACAAATTCGTAGTATTTGCGGTATCCACTGATTCGCTGCGTTTAATTTTTATTATTTGTTATGTATATATTTTTCACCATACCCTAAACGCTAACCGCTAAACGCTCTTCTTAACTATACCCTAAACCCTAAACGCTATTTTTAACCACCACAACCTTTGCCGCTTGAATCACTTTATCATTCAACCTATAACCCGATTTGATGGTTTTAATAATCACGCCCTCGTTTTTTTCCGCGTCCTCAACCGACTCCACCGCTTCATGCAATTCCGGATCAAACATTTCTCCATCGGTTTTAATTTCACTCACGCCGTTTTGCGTCAAAAAATCCTCCATTTGTTTTTTAATATGCCGCAAACCAATCACCCACGGATTATTCTGTTCCGCCTCTGGTACGCTGTTGAATGCCAGCTTGAAATTATCAAAAATTGGCAGCAGCTCCATGATCAAATTGTAATTCGCGTATTTTACAAACGCCTCTCTTTCTTTAACTGTTTGTTTCTTCAAATTTTCATAATCCGCCTTGGCCCGCTGCCAGCCGGCCAAATTATCCGCCGCCTCTTGCTCAATTTTATCTATATGCTCTTTTTGTGTCACCCTGAGCTGAGCCTGCCCTGAGCGTTGCCGAAGGGTCGAAGGGTCGCTTACCTCGCTAACTTGCTTATCTCGCTTTTTTATCATAAATTTCCCAAATAATTAATCAAATTGATATTTTTTTGATAATCCATTCTCATCGGACCAATCATGGCTACCAGATAATCATGGTCTTCAATCGTTATTTTGTTAATTATACTCGCGCACCGAGAACCAAACGGACACGAATCACCCAGTTCCACCGTCATCTCAGCTACAGCGTCAAACAAACTCACCGCCACTCCATCCAGATGATCAATAATCCGCGACATATCCACCACTACTTCCTTTTGAGAAAATTCCGGCTGAGAAAAAAGATTGCTGATGCCGGTGTAATAGACATCATTGCCGGCAAACGCCACCATGATTGCCTGCCCTGAAACCTCCGCCAAATATTTGGCCAATTCTTTGAGTCTGAATCTCACGTCATTTTTTGCTTGATTGATTTGATCAATTTTATCTTTATAACTCTTAACCAAATCTTGTGTGGCCAAAAAATGATCCAAATAATATCGATACGCCTTTTCCGTCGGCACTCGGCCGGCTGAAGTATGCGGTTGCTCGATATAACCATCGTCTTCGAGAGTCACCATGTCATTCCTTACCGTGGCTGAACTAACCTTTTCCATCAATTTATGCACCAAAAAACCCGATGCCACCGGTTCGGCTGCTTTTATGTATTCATCCACAATAATCTTTAATAATTGTTTTTGGCGCTCTTTATCCATATTAGCAGTCGGAACTTATGATTGCTAATTCAATTATAAACCACCCGCAAAACCTGTCAAGAGGAGCGATACAAATTACATATTTATACAAATAATACAAATATTTCAATCAATTATTTTTGTAACATTTTGCCTGCCCCTGCCTACCGGCAGGCAGGCGCCGTAGCCAATGCGTAGGCGGGTAATGATTCGTCCGCCTGAGTACAGATTCGTCCTTTGGCGAGTAATTAATATCCCTTATTTGTAACATTTGTAAAGATTCGTAATTTGTATCTCTTTTGTAATATTCGTAACCATTCGTATATTTGTAATACAAAAAAACCCGATATATTTATCGAGCTTTTACCTGATTTCGCTTAATCAACTAAGGATTAAGCCAGACTAAATTTACCCATGAAAACATGAAACGCATAGAACACTCTGGGAATTCACGAGCCTTCCATTGATCAAAAGCCACCTGCTTCACTCGCTCAAGAGCTTGCGGCGTCAATACCTGTTCTCTGAGTATCACAACCTCGCTAATAGTATGCTTTGAACCAAAACCTTGGCAATATCTTTCACAATCAAGAATGACAAAGTACACAAACTCTCTCTGAACCGGTTCGCCCATGATTTGCCCCCATTTTCTTGGTGTGACGGTTTTCTTAACTAAAATTCAAATTCCGCAACGCCGGCAAATCAAACCTTACAGGCTGACTCATAATGCGATGTAGCTGAAATCTCTCAAGCTCAGAAAACGTTGTACCCCACTCTTCCGGCCGAACCGTGACCAACCGTTCATTCAATTCCTGCAACAATTCGCTCCAATAATCATGTTCTTCAAGCATTTCCACCAGCAGACCGCACAATAGCGCTTTTGTCCTATCATCACAAAGTTCATCAAGCCGCATCACTTCTTCACCAAGCTGCTGCAAAATTTCGTTCATTCCAGCTACCAAATGATTGCGTCTTCGACTGATATCCATAAACTCCAGCACCAGCGCTCGCAGAGGCATTCGCGACAAATCGCGTTTCCTGGATTCAGCGCCCATTCGTCCTCCTGTTCATCTTGTTTGGTTCAATCCAATGTCCCGAAAAACACACCCACAATCAACTCTGTTTCATCCGTGCCAATACCCCGACGCTCCAGCCGATCGAGCGACTTGAGAGTATCTTCCCGAGTAGGACACAAAGCATATCTCTCCAAATCACCCGGCTCCAACGCCCAGCCAAAAGGAACTAGAGTCTTGACTCGCCGCACTACCTTGAATCCCAACCGATTCTGGCCAACAATACTGCCGAGAACATTACCGGCTACTTCGACTCGATCAAGATATGAGGTCAATAATCGTTTAATCATCTTTCACCCCCTTCGAGCAAAAATCGATTCAGTACAGCAAATATTAGTAATTCTCACATGGAAATCATCACCAAAACCAAAATCTAGATGGGCATGTGAAGTCTTGAATGCTCGAGCAAAATATGCTTCCCACGAACTCACCATAACTTCAATCGGCATATCCGAAGTCCAATCCACAAAATCATTGGCCTCATAACGATGCCCAAGCTTATCAAATACCACATAAGCAACTAACAATCGCATACCGCGCATGTTTGCTCCTCCACGTGTTGTGGGTTTTCGACCAATTATTTTAACACAAAAAAAAAACACGTCAACCAAAAACGTGTTTAGATGCCTTATTTCAGCCAATTTTACTCAATAATTCGTCAATCGATTTTTTCACCAACTCACTATATAATTTATCAGTCGCCTCATCCTCCGGATTAAATTGTTTTATATTAGGAAAATGCAAATCACTCCGCACGATTCTCATATCAAAATCTCGGAGCACCGGCACCAAAGCCTCAATCACCCGCGTCCCACCCCACATACCATCAGACACGCCGCCAACCAACACCGCCTTACCTTTGTAACCATTAAATTCTTGATCCAATAATAATTTCAATTCACCCGGATAACCATGATTATATTCCGGCGTGATAATAACAAAACCGCTGGCCTTGGCCACCAGCTCCTTCCACGGATTTATGATCGGATCATTTTGCCATGGCGCGATGGTTTTGTTGTGAATATACTCAGCGCACTCGACAGTTTTTAATTCCAAATCATCCCGCGCCTCCAACTGTTTCCGCACATAATTAAACGCTTTTTGACTTTCGTTTCCTTCCCGAGCCGTGCCGAGAATCAATAAAATTAATGGTTTCATATTATTGCTTTTAATTACAACTCAATTATCCAAGTTTAATCTTCCGATTCATCAATTGAAGATAAATCTGCACCAATTGCCGGACATAATTCGTTTCAGAAAACTTTTGTTTTACATATATTTGTGCCCGCCCCCCAACCTCATCCAAAACTTCAGCTTGGGGCCAAAGCTCGCTCAATTTTTGCCGCAAATCATCAGCTTGTCCGGGATCGAACAACCAACCGGTTTTACCGGGTTCAATCAGCTCCGGAATTCCGCCAATATCAGCCGCCAGTACCGCCTTGCCAGCCGCCATCGCCTCCAATATCACCATCGGTTGATTTTCATAAAATAACGTCGGCACCACCACCAGCTTGGCCGTTTGTAAATGTTTAACTATGTCAGCCATTGCCAACTCACCGAGCAAATTCACATTTAAATAATTTTGATCTTTAATTTTTTGCTTCAACGCCGCAAACATGGGACCGGATCCAATCACATCAAGCGGAATAGTCCCCATCTGTCCAACCACGTCAATCAACATATCCACGCCCTTGCCATCAATCAACCGGCTAACGCACACCAGCCGGCCGCCAACAAGGCTCTCATCATCTTTAATATCTAATGTCACCGGATTAAATAAGGTAAATATTTTTTTCCTTACGCCTCGTTTTTCACATTGAATTTTCAAAAATTCACTCGGACAAATAAAAACATCCACTTTTGCTTCATACAACCTCAACCATTTTTTCAGATAAAACTCTTTCACCGCCCACATACTCACCAAAAAAGAATCACGCAGTCTTTTTTTAGACATAATCCTCCATAATTTCACGCCGTGGCTTTCGCTGTAATCACCTAAACGTAAATTATAACTTGGACTGATCAGCTGAAAATCATGCAATGTCTGGACTACCGGCACACCCGCTCGCTTCAAGGCCGCCAAAATAGACGGCGTTAAATGATGTTCAAAATTATGGATATGAGCCACATCCGGTTTTTCCTGTTTAATCAACAGCAATAATTTATTTTTTGCTTCTATCGAATAAAAGGATCGCGGAATTTTTTTTATTTTGGCCCATACGCTATCAAACTCATCAAAGTTTATCGGCGACACAAAATAAGAAGAAAACGGACTTTCTTCATTTCTCGGATCCTGCATGGAAAAAACCACCACTTTGTGACCAGCGGCCTCCAACAGTTGTTTGGTGCGAAAAAAAACCGTTTCCGCCCCGCCTCGTTGATAATAAAACTTATTTATCAACAATATCTTCATAAACTTGTTCGTAGCGATCAATAATTTTATTGATATCAAATGTTTCAACGACAAAATTTTGCAATCTCAAAGCGGCTCTTTTGGCCTCTGACCGATGATCAAACACCCAGTTCAGACTGGTCACCAATTCCGACAAACTATGCGGGTTGTATAATGTGCCCCAACTTTTATCGCGCACAATCTCCGGCACCCCGCCGACACGGCTCGCCACCACATACTTGCCGGCCGCAGCCGATTCAATCAACGCCAGACTCAAACCCTCAGTCAATGACGGCAAAACAAACACGTCAAATTCAGCCACGTGACTGCGTACATCATTCACTTCGCCGACAAAATGCACTTTATCATTCAATTTTAATTTTTTAACCAAAGCTTTCAATTTTTTTTCTTCCGGCCCGCCCCCAACCAGCACCGCCTTCCACGATCGTTGTTTTAAAAATTTTAACGCTTTTATAAAATACGCTTGCCCCTTCTCTCCCACCAACCGTCCGACGGTGCCGAAAACCACCTCATCATCCGTCAAAATTTCCGCGCCCGGAACATAATATTTGGCCATGTCGATGCCATTGTAAATCACTCTAATTTTATTTTTATTCAACTTCTCAATTTCCACCAAATTTTTTTTTGTTGCCTCTGAAATCGCCACCACAAAATCAAACCGCCGGCGCATAATTCGGCCTATATGATTGCGCCAAAAACCTTCATTCAAAATATCATGTTTGGTGGATATGATTTTTTTTATCCCTGCCTTGCGCGCCGCCAGCCCGCCCCAAAAATCCCCCCCAAATAAATGCGTGTGAACAATATCCGGTCGTTCTTTGATCAACCATGTTGAGAGAGCCTTTAGTACTCTAAAATCACCGACAAACTTCTTTTCAATCACCGTGACAGGGACATCCGCGGCCTCAAATGCCTTCAACATAACCCCTTCCCCGCCCAAACTAACCACCTTAATTTCAAATCGATTTTTATCAATTTTTCGGCCCAAATCCAAAAGCAGTTTCTCCGCACCACCGATGTCGAGCCGACCTATTATGTGCGCCACTTTTATTTTGCTCATATTAATTCCTGACTTTTCTCATTTTTATAAACAGCGACGGCCGCCAAAGCCACACCAATAGGTACCCAAACTCGAGATAAATAATATGACGTCGAAAATAATTCAAATATAATTATCCCTATATATATCAAAAACAAACACAACAATTGCTGTTTTAATCTAATGGTTTTTTCCTTTTTCCACGCCAGCCAAAACACTGCCGCCATCGCCAGAATGAACGCTACAAAGGCGGTCAAGCCGATAACGCCCTGCTCAACTAAAACCTTTTGGACAAACCCATGGGAATCGAGCGGATCACCAAAATCCACCACAAACACAAACGTTCGAGCGACAATATTTTGAAATGAACCCGGTCCATGACCGATCCACGGGCTCTCTAAAAATGCATTCCATGCGATTTCAGATAGTATCAATCGATTATAATTTGAACTCTTGACCCATGATACATTTTGCCAAACCGAAGAGTATACAATAAGGGGAATAATCACAAACGCTAAAGTAGCCGTTATCAACCATTTGAAATTTATTTTTTCCTTGTATGTCACCAAAAATAGGATCAACAACTGTAACAACAAAGCGATATATCCCGACCGCGAGAATGTCAGCAGCAAAGTCAAAATCAAAACTCCCACCGCTATCAAATATAAATTTTGTTTTCGGTATCCCGACCGCCCAAGCATCAACAAAAGAGCAATCGGCCACGTGACAATCATGGTTTCAGCGATCGCGTTGTGATTGCCCCCGACCAGGTTAAGCTCACCAAAAACAAACGGTTGAACGCGGGAGAATGTTCGCGCGTCCGGGCCAAATACCAAAGACAGCAAACCAATCAACGCAACCACCAAGCCGGCGATCAATAAAACCCTCCAAACATTATTCAAAATTTTATCTTTTTTTATAAAATTAAACGGCAAGACTAGAAATACCAAGTAAAAAAACATAATCGGACGAATCAAATATTTGACCGCCTGAAGCATATTTTCAGCGGCCAAAAGAGATAATGCCGCCGTGGCCATAAATATAAAGGCAAATACAAACATGGGAAAAACACTTACGGCTATTTTTGCCTCTTTCTTCATAAACCAGATCCGGACTGACCACACTAACAACAAAACCAAACCCAGCCAATCAACCGCCGGAGCATCAAAACTACCAATCCTTATCAACCAACCACTAAAAGGATACAAAAACATCATTACATAAAACGCCGCCAGCGGAAAGCGAAAAATCAACAGCAGCAAAACCAGTCCGAGATCAAACAACAAAACCACGGATAATGACCAAAAATTAACCGCCACAAAATTGGCAACAACCATAATGGTCAACACCAAAAGCATTTGCCTCAGCAGCAAATCTACATTTTCATTTGGTAAAATTTTCGCCAGTACCCGCCTCATTTTTTTGATCAATAATAAAGTCTATTTAAAATCACAATCATCGGAATTATTAAATATCTCCGCTAAAATCTCTTTGCAATCATAAATATTATATATTTGCTGCGCCTAATCATTTAAATCATTATACCGCATTTTAATGAACAAACAAAATCAATAATCACTTTTAAATCATAATTTAAAAAGAAAAAGAGCGTGCTATTTAACACGCTCAAAAAGATTAATTACACAACACCGAAGTTACCTGGAACAATGCCTTTCCCTGCTCTCCGCTCGGATGGCGAGTCAGAGAAAAGTCGTAATTGCAGTTGACCACCGCCTGATAGCCGTGATCCCACATGTTGTTGTCCAGATTCCGGCAGTTCATATCGAAAGTGGGGTAAACCGGCTGCCAGTAGCAGAGCTCGGTATAGGGGAGAACGAACTTTTCACCCGGCTCGAACATCTGCTGATTCGATCGGCCGGTATCTTCGTTGAAGCCCCACCAGATGTAAGCGTTGAAATTCTCGTACTGGCCATGGTTGCAGTCGACCGTGCAGACGATGTAATCGTCGCTGTGACCGCACGTACCATTGGACAGACACATCATCAGGCCGGGGCAGTCCTCGTTCGTCGCGCACGCCACCGACTGAGTTGCACACGCACCGGCCGCACATCCCGAAGGACAACTCTCGCTGCTCAGGGTACAGAAACCCTCTTCGCAGCTCCCGGCAACGTGCCACCGAACATTCGGCACCGTCTCGGAGCAGAACGCTTCATCAGCGTCACAGTCCCAGTCGTTGTCGCACGTCCGGCAGTCCGGGTAGCGAGTCCACTCGCACTGACCGCTCACGCAGTCGCCGAGGACACAATTATCATCTGACACACAATCGAAGTCCGACAAACACTCACCAAACTCACGGCACGCTCCAGCCTCGCAGCCGAACGCGCAGTTCTCCTGACGGCCAAACGCGCACTGGTGCTGGTCGCATCGTCCGGCATACCGAACAATCGCCGCTCCGTCATCGGAACACAGGTCACCAAGAGGACAATCACCATCGACGTTGCATTCGATGCACCCGTCAACCACCGCGTTCCGACAGTAGCCGCCGACACACGAATCCTGCGAACATGCATTACCGTCGTTGCAGTCATCCACGTCAGCGCATTCTGTATTCTCGCAGTGATCATCACCGTCATCGACGCAGCCGCCATCGCGGCATTCAACTGACAGAATCTCGCAGGCGCCGGTCACGCAGCGTCCGCTGTTGACCAAAAGCCGAGTAGCGCTCTCTGTCGAGCAAAACGCGTCGTTCACCCGACAGTCAACGTCATTGACGCATCTGACACAATCAGCGAGAGGCACGTACTCACACTCACCCCCGCTGCACACATCGAGCGTACAACCGTTGCCGTCGTCACACGTTTCCTCCGGATTGGCGTCGCCGCACACCCGGGGAATCACACAGTAGAACTCCGTCGCCGACAACGGCTCGCACCGCTGATAGCTGTCACACACCGGACGCGTACTGCAGACATTGTTCACACACCGATCCTCGGCGCATGGATCATTGTCATCGCAGTCCTGGTGCTGCACGCACGCGCAATTCGCTCGCTGATCATTGTGACACGCACCGGCGACACAGGAGTCGTCCGTACAGGCGTCGCTGTCCTGACAGTCGACGTCATCCTGGCACGCGCACATTCCGTTCGGAGGAAATTCACACGAATTGTCGACACACAAATTGTTGGTGCACGAATTCTGATCATTGCAATCGGAATTGTCCGCGCACTCACAGCTCAAATCATCAACATAGCCACACTCAAAGTCATCATTGCAAAAATCGATCGTGCACGGGTTGCCGTCGTTGCACTGCATATCCGACAGACACTCGCTGCCCGTGTCGACCGAAATTACCACATCCATTCCCGGCTGCTGGACATCGGTACCGGGTTCACTACCCGTGTCGACCGAAGTCGCCACATCCGTTCCCGGCTGCTGGACATCGGTACCGGGCTCACTGCCCGTATCGACCGAAGTTGCCACATCCGT
>DOZJ01000006.1:110183-121357 GCA_003518055.1 Candidatus Falkowiibacteriota bacterium | reverse complement strand
TCACTATCCGTGTCGACCGAAGTCGCCACATCCGTTCCCGGCTGCTGGACATCGATACCGGGTTCACTACCCGTGTCGACCGAAGTCACATCCGTTCCCGGCTGCGTCACGTCGGCCCCGGGCTCACTACCCGTGTCGACCGAAGTCACCACGTCCGTTCCAGGCTGATGTACGTCGACCCCGGGCTCACTACCCGTGTCGACCGAAGTCACATCCGTTCCCGGCTGCTGGACATCGGCACGGGGCTTCATGCCCGTATCGTTCGCCGTCGAGCCGGCATCCGCCTCATCCCAGATGTAGGGGATGCGTTCACGCTCGGCGACGTCACTCATGCCGGCACCGTGGCCGTCTCCGGTCTCACACGCCGTCACGAAGAGCACAAGCACCGCCACGAACAAACCGAACAGCTGCTGCTTACGCATCTGAAAGCCTCCCTTGCCTTGTAGTCTCGCTACAGGCTCTGTGTTCTGGTTTTATCCTTGGTTTTCGCTTGTCGAAGAACTATGGCTGCCTGCGTTGTTTGTCACAACCCAAACACCCACCATTCATCGGCTTTTTCCAGTCAAATATTCGCTAATTTTTCACTCTTTGTAATATAGTATTATATCAAATTTTTTCGCTTTTGTCAATAGATAATCCCAATATTTAATCATCAAAAAATTTGGCTTATTATTGACAAAAAAAGCCCATACCGAAGTACAGGCTTTGAAGTGACATTTTATCACTTATTCAGAAAAGAACATTGAAAAATCTCAGTAACGGTCGTCGTAAGGGACCTCAGCGAAGTCCCCGACGGCGAATCCACGTCCGGGATTCAGCCGCTGGTCCAGGGGTGCCACGACGTCATCGATCGTGCACTCCTGGGGCGGCATATCCGTCACCCAGCGGCAGTTCCCGATCTGCGCCTCGGCGTCCTGAGCCAGACAGACCGTGAGGGCTGTCCAGTAACCGATGGTCACCAGCTTCAGATCCGCGTAGCCACAGGCCCATCCGTCGTGGATGTCGCGGTCACGAACACCCTCCCATGCCTCGGGGTCGAGCTCGGTGCTGGACGAGTACGAAAACTGTCCATACACCGTCTCTCCGTCCGGCGTCTCCGGGAGCTCCGCCCAGTAGCAGCAGACCTCCTGAATCACCGGCTCACAGTCGTCACACGGGAGGTCAACCGGCGGCTGGTCGGGCAGATCCGTGTCCGGTTCGGTCACGTCCGGCTCCGGCTCGGGCTCGGTCACATCCGGCCCGGGCTGAACCACGTCGGTTCCGCCGCCGCCATTGGAGCGCGCCTCGCAGAACCCGGTGTTCTGGTTGCACCAGAGACCGGTCCCGCAGGAGTCGCCTTCCCGCAGCCGCTCGCCGTCCGCGTTCTCCGACCACTCGACCACGCAGCCCTCGACGCACCGCGTCGGGGCGAACCGGCAGGCGCCCTCCCAGTCGGAGAGCTCCATGCAGTACTGCGCCGGTCCGCACACGGGGTCACGCAGGACCCCAGGGTCGCACGGCTGGTCGCAGTCCATGACCGGCAGGCCGTCATCGTAGATCTCGTTGGCGTCCTCACAGGCGACACCTACGAGCATCAGGCCCAGCACAAAAACCAGAACCGACAGCTTCTGCATCTCCGCCTCCTCTTGGCATGGCGTGTTGTCGAACTTGATCGGAGACCCCGCAATCGCGAAGCCCCCCTTTTTCCCTTTGAAAGGTTCATGTATAACTCTAACTACGAATGTTAGACTCATTCATTAACTTTTCAATTTTTTCTTTGTCACCCTGAATTTATTTCAGGGTCTCCATCCGGTAGTCAATTGGAAAAAACATTCTAGGCCGGAGACGTCTTCGCTTATGCGAATCCGTCTCCGGGCCTAGTCACGGTTATTACCGCGAAGTTGTCGTTCGATCAGGGCAGGCGATGATGCGTGGTCGGCCCGCCTCCGCAGTTACCGTCCGCGCAGGCGACACCCAGTCCCGTCGCCAGAGCTCCAGCCGTGACGACGCCGATGACCGTCCAGAACCACCAAGTCTCGTGGACCGGCGTTTCGGGAACCTCATACTTTCCGACGAATCGAGTTCCATCCGGAGACTCGACTCCCCAGCCGCCACGCGTTCCGACGAAATCTTCGTCGTCGAGCGCCGTGGCCGGACGCGTGACCTCGGGCGCAGGCGCCGGCGCAGTGACGACCGGCTCGCCGTCAACGACCTGAGCCGTCCGAACCGTACCGTCCGGCAGCTCGGTCTCCTCGGTCAGCACCTGATGCGGCAGACCGTCGTCGCCGACGGTCTGCTCCGACATCGCGCGCCGAACGGTCACCCGTGGCGCGCAGGCCGTGAGCATGAACGAAACCAGCCCCAGAAACACGAGAACCTGCGAAATCCTGAACATCGTTGCCCTCCTGTGGCGTGACGTTGTGTCTCGAATCGAACTTTTGGGGCGATGTCTCTCACCACCCCCTGTTTGAAAGATCCATGATTTGCCTTAACTTCCGTCGTGCCCGCCAGAGCTTTATGCGACGGCGGGTAGTTACAGTTAAGATCAATCATGAAATTTCCAAAATTTTGTCAATAATGCCCTTAGTTCAACGTGTAATCAACCTTGCAACAATATATTAAATACCTATTTTTAGCCAAAAAACACCATTCACCCAATACTCCTATGATGTTAATAGGGCATTATATCATACCCTTTCACTTTTGTCAATGATTTAACGTCAACAAGCAATCCTCGATCTTACTACCATTTAATATTTTGTCAAGAGCAAAAAACAACAAAAAAGGAGCCGAAGTTATTCGACCCCCACAGAAATCAATTTGAGAATAGATAATTAACGCCGCTCTTCCTGCCACTGCGTCGCGGTCCAGGCTCGACCGGGCTTCACCACCCGGTACCGAAGCTCTGACTTCGAGCCTCCGGGCAGCTGCGCCTTCATCGCACCCTCGATGACCACGACTTCGTCCGAAGCTGGCCCATCGACGCGAATCGGCGGCAGCGGCGGCAGCTTGGCCACCTTCTTGCGCGGCTTCTTGACCGCCTCCTTGACCGGCGCCGGCGGATCTTCCACCACCTTCTCGCACTCGGCCACGAGCGGACAGTGATCAATCGTGGCGTGACACGCCTCGACCGCCCCACAGAAACCCTCGGCTGAGAGCACCCGCGCGACAACCGCCGACACATCGACCGCCGGACCCTGCGGCCCCACCGGCCCCTGAGGTCCAACCAGACCCTGCGGCCCAGGCTTGCCGTCCTTGCCGGGCTTGCCGGGTACGCCGTCCTTGCCGGACACGCCGTCAGTGACTTTCGCGGTCGAACCGTTGGAGCAGCGGAACTCTGCTCCGCTGTCTGTCTCGACAACCGTACAGCCGTTCTGGAGCGCGATCTCCTTCGCGCGCTCACCGTTGATATCGTCACGATTCATGATGGTCAAAATGAACAACCAAACCGCAACCACAGTGAACACACCGATGAGAATCCACGTCATATTCGCTCTGAGCCACGCTCCCATGTTGCCTCCTTGGGCGTTTGAGCCTCGATGCTCGGGGTTTCTACCTCAAAGATCTCTCGGGCGAAATTCACCCGAATAGGGCATTATAACATAGTTTCTAAAAAAAGTCAACACTATCATTAAAACACTTTAGCAATAAAATTATAAAACATAAAAACAAGCATATTTTACCTTATTTTTTATAAAAAAATCTCACTTCGATCATTTGTATAATTCGCAATATTCGTAAATTCGTAATATAAAAAAAGCCGAGTGTTTACTCGACTCCACTAATTACAGAATCAACACCAGCAGCAGCAAAATCACGAGCAACGCCGGGACTCCGATACCAAAGGCGTAAAGCTGATACGTAGATCGCTCACCCTCAGCCGCCGCCTTGGTCGCTTCCGCTTCATTGGCGGCCTTTCGGACCCGTCTGAGCGCCGCTTCCGCGCCATCAGCCATGGTCGCAATATTCAGCTTAATAGCATTAACGCGGCTGAGCAAGTTTTCAATCTTGCCCGAGTCCTCCATCATACCCTCAAGTTCAACCTGAAGCTGCTTGAGATAAACATCCAGCTGATCACGCAAATCATTAAGTTCAACTATTGTGTGCTCCGTCGCGGATTCCTGCTCCAACCCTTGAATGACTATCTCTTGCGATGACTCAATCGCTTTGATTATAACCTCGCCTCTCTTTTCTTTAGCCCTAAGCTGCTCAAGCAACGCTGACATTTCAGCATCGTACCGCTGACTAAAATCCTTCATTCGTTTCAAAACCAACTGACTATTTTTAAAAGATCTTTCCGCTTCGTCCCGATGACCGGCTGTCTTGGCTTTGATATTCGCCGCCTCTATTTCAAGAGCACAAATTTCCGACAAAATCCGAAAAACATTATCTGCCGCTCGATGGATATGATGAACCAAAACATCAATTTTTGCCGCTGATGCCCAAACGACTGATTCATCAACCACCGGTCGATCGTCATCATCCTCACCATAATCAGTAACCGGCACCACAAGATCTGGATGCGAATCCGAGATTCGACTTTCCTCGTCATCAAAGTTCAAATCCTCTTGATGTGATTCATCTTCTCCAGAATCTCCATGACTCAAAAGCCGTAATTCCAAATAGTGCTCCTCCAAGCGGTCAAATTGCTGCCCATCCAGAATCAACTGCCAGTCCATAGCCACGATTTTGCGATCACTATCATTCCAAGCCATTATTTCACTTCCAAAACGACTCCGAATGGATGCTCTCCATTTTACTGATTTACCCGGCATGTTCGATACTTCTGCTTCATCAACATTATTGATCAAATCAATAAAAATCCCGAAAAGGGTCTCCGTTTCTTTATGATCATCTGATTCATCATGATGATACCAATTGGTCAACATGTGATAAAACCCAACAACCGAGTTAAAAACATCCGGTGTTGAAAAATTCCACCGTGGAGGAGCCGCTTCTAATTGTGGAAATTCTATAATCTGCTCAGATATCGGATCAATCAGTTGTTCCGGCGCAAACCTAGATGATGTTAAATTGAAATGACAGTTATCGCACCGTTCACGACTGGCCTGGCCCACGAAACACTTCTGGCAAGGGTTACTTTTCACGTTTCCTCCTTTGTTAATCATTCTCTCATCATATTAGACTAATTGTCCCATGTCAACGTCACCAAGAAGAACGTCCTGACACAAAATGATTTTTAAAAAAAAGCCGAGTGTTTACTCGACTCCACTAATTACAGGATCAACACCAGCAGCAGCAAAATCACGAACAACGCCGGGACTCCGATCCCAAAGGCGATAAGCTGTTCATTGGACTGATTGCCTTCAGCCGCCGCCTTGGCCGCTTCCGCGTCATCGGCCGCCTGTCGGGCCCGTCTGAGCTCCGCTTCCGCGCTATCAGCCATGGTCGCAATTTCCAGCCTAATGGCATCAACGCGCTTAAGCAAATCTTCAATCTTGCCTGAGTCATCCATCATACCCTCAAGCTCAACCTTATTCTGCTTCAAATAAACATCCAGCTGATCACGCAAATCATTGAGTTCAGTTACCTTGTGCCCCGTCGCGGATTCATGCGCCTCAATCTGAACCACCAGCTTCGCCGCTTGTGCCAGCAAATCTTCCAAAATCTGAAGCTTCTGCTCGTTTGTATCCACCACAACTGCCTCCGCTGAACCTTCGCTCCCCACAGGCGCACCTTCGTCAGCCTGAGAGAGCCCATCATCCGGAGTCATATCTCCAACATCAGAAAATGAATCACCAGAATCAGGCAGAACCACCGGCGTCTGCACCGTAGCCGACGACTGTTCAGGAACCACTTCGGCCACACGCCCGGGCTTAGCCGCCGCATTACGAGACGAAAGCGCGGCCATCAAATTCACGACATTAACCCTTGGCCTCAGATCGGGGAGAGGCGGAGGTTCTACGAACGACACCGGCAATCCCGGCTGGTCAAACTCTTCATCCAGCGAAGCGGCCAATTCAACATCATCACTAGTATCGCTACGCGACAACAGCTCATCCATCTCCGCGTATCGAGCCCGCAGCTGGCTGTAATCCAAATTAGACATGATACTACGCAAATCTTCAGCCACCACCAATCGATCCTGGTCGGTCCAAGTCCGGATGTTCAAAATCAAATTCCGAGTTGACTCGCCAACTCCATTCAGCAAAGTCTCATCATTCGGATGTTCCAAAATCTGCACAATCCGCTCAATGTTACCGGGAACCGAATTCGACACAGCCGGATTATCAGATTCAAAAATCTCCACCAAAAACCCATACAATTCAATCACACTATGCACAATGTCTCTGGTTGAAAACGGCAGCTGCATGTTCCGACCTCCTTGGTCTGTTTGGTCGTTTGTGATTGGATTAATCAATCCAAGATCAAGCTCATCATCAAGAGAAACCGCTCCAAACGCTGCCAAACCAAAACGGTTAGGACAAAGAGAACATACTTCCCCAATGGTTAAAACCACACTACACTCCAGACAATTGCCAAACGCTGGTTCCATGTTTGCCTCCTATGTTTTCATCTCACAATATCATATCAAAGATATTTTGTCAATAACAATATCCTATCAATAAAAAAAATCTCATAAAGAGATTTTTTTATCAAAATTAAGACAAAATAATTACTGATCAAAAACAGTTTTAACGCTGTCTTCACTTTCAAATGCCGGTAAATTTTCAAAGGATTTTTTGCCCTGACTAACCGGCGCAACCGTTTTTTCACGATCAATTTTAACCTTATCCTCAATGGGTTTACTTTGAACTTTATCCGGCTGAAAAGCCTCTTTATTATCACGATCAAAAACCGCATACAAATCAGGAGCCGCCAATTCCTCATTGCGCTTTTTAATTTTTTCCACTCTTATCGGTTCAGGTACCGGCTCGTCCATACTGACTATGGTTGGTATAGCTGTAACTGATGCCTGTTTTTTTTCTGACTCAACCAGCCTTCGATCCGCTTTGTTCGCCTCTTTCAGCTGTCTGATTCGCTGTTTACGCTCCCACCGTTCTTGCCGTTTATCATGCGGCCGGAAAACATCTCGGGCTTCATCATCCTCAGAATATGTAATCAAGACATAAATAATTGACACCAACAAACCAAGCAGCACACCAAACAAAACATTCAAGACAAAATTCGGTTTTACCGGATATTCCGAGGTCAATGGGGCATCGACCACCTTCAACTCTACATCACTAATCCCGATATATTCATCAGACTCTCGAATCAAAACATAAGCAATCGCCTGAGCCAAAACCGTTGCTTGGTTTCGATCACGATGAAAAGTGCTTATCTCAAGGATTGTCGTTCCGCTGGGGACATCCGCGTCGACGATTCTGGTCCAAAAATCACGCCGTTTACCCTCATCTGCGGAAAAATAATCCTGATTAATGTCAAAACCGGAGTTCATTACCTTTGTATAAAAACTTGACGAGTATATCACTTGGGATAAATTATTGCCGATGCGTTCAGCCGATTTTGAAGCACTGTAAGCATCAAGAGTACCCGCTGATTTTTGAATCACTAAAATTTTGACCTGCGATTCATATTGAAACGGCTGGACCAAAGTCACGACTAAACTGACCAAAAGAAAAAGTAATGTTATAACCAAGATTGACGGCCAGCGGCTTTTTAGGGCTCGGCTATAATTCGCGTATGTTGTTGCCTCCATAGATTATTTATATTAATTGCTTTTTAATTCGGTCAAAACAACTGGGATCTTTATATCCTGACCTTCACGCCGCACGGTTAACGTCACCTCGGTTCCCTGATTATATTCCTGAATCAACTCAGTCAATGATCGCTGTTCAGTAATATCATCTGCGTCAACCTTCAAGATCACATCACCTGACTGCAGCCCTGACGCCGCCGCCGGAGTCCCCGGCATAACCGCTCGACGGCCCCCTACGGCAGTAAGCCAAGCGCCATTACGCAGCTCCGTCTCAAAATTTACCGTCTGACTCAGATCCAAATAATTAACTCCCAACAAAATACGGTTGATCTCTCCGCTCTGTACCGCTGACTTCATTACTCTGATCAAATAATCAATCGGCAACGCCGAACCAGTCTCCGACAATAAAAGAGCGACCACCTTGCCATCTAGATTTACCACCGGCGCGCCAATATATTCAGAAGTAAAATCATCATCCAGTTGAATAAATTTGTAATAATTTTCGCTTGAATGCACCAATTCACTCACATCTGTACCCTCAGCATAATTCAATTTACTGACATTTATCCGTTTCATCCCTCGCACATCTGAAGCCACCAGTAAAGACTGGCTGCTGTAAATGGAATTTTTTGAGCCCAAATTAGCCACCGGCAAATTATTGGCTTCAACTTTAACCAAAACCGCCGGCGTCATTGAATCGGCGATAATCTCTTCGACCCGGTACACTCGGTCACCGACTCTTACCGCGTAAGGCATTTTAGGATTAGGCAAAACTGCCGTCGTCGTCAACAACCAGCCATCGCTCGTCAAAACAAATCCGCTGCCGAGCACATCATCGGCCAGATAAACATTCGCCAAAGACAAACCGATATCTTTATAAGCATAAAATGTTGCTGTCACCGGGGCAATCTCCTCAATTGTCCGCTCAAACGCGGCGTCATGATCGGTTAGAATGTCTTTAACCCCCAAATTCTTTTCATTCAACAAATCATCGATCCGCTTTGTCAAATCACGGTAACTTTTAAATTCCAGATCAGGCGCTAAAAAATTATTCACCCACAACTCCCCCACTACTCCGGCGGTGAACCCCATCAAAACCGACACCAACAAGGCAACGATCAATGGAATCCGCAATGAATTATCGCTGTTTTTCATATAGGTTTTATCCCTAGCTCCACTGAGCCGTGGCAAGAATAATAATTATTAGCACAAAAGACACGGAAATATTGGTTATCACCACCCGACGCGGGGCATGGTCGGACAAAAACATCCTAATCAAATTCATCATAAGGTAAAACAAAATCGCGACCACAATCCCTCCGACATAATAATTAAACGGCAAAAAACTTATTACATATAGAGTCTCAGCCAAAACCAACGGGACCAAAGTCACAAATAATTTCATTTGATCCCAAGTATATTTATGACTCCATAACAACTGATATACCAACACCGCCGCCACCGCATAATAGAATACCGCTGTCAGCAGCGGAGATAAATGCAAAAAAATTATCAAGCTAAGCATGCTGCTGGTCAGATAAAAAATCGAAATTATATTTATATATAACGACAAACTTTCCAAAGTATACGGCTGATATTTTACGGTAAAATAAAAATAATTTAACAGCTGATCCAAATAAAGGTAAAGCAGCCCGGCGCCGATTACATAAACCAACCGATACAACCAAACCGTTTCCACAAAAAATAAAAACAGATATGACATCAACGCGAACAACAGCGGCGCGATATAAAACGACAATGTTCTTGCCGCTAACTTTCTTTTTGAAAATTCAAACAAAGTCAAAATCAAAACCGCTAAATATACAAGCATGAGACTCCACCACCAAGCCTGTTCAATCCAAATCATCTCCAATAAAATCATAAATATGATCGGGTTCAAATACAACAAAAATTTTCGGAGAATAAACATAATTAATTTTTCTTGTAATTAGGCAATTCATCAATCAGAACTATTACCGCCGTCGCCATTGGAATGGCCAAAACCACGCCGACAACTGACGCCACTCGGGCGCCGATCAACAAGGCCAAAATACTGATGAGCGGATTCAATCCGACTGCTTTTTGCATTACCTTTGGCACTAAAACATGATTTTCAATTTGTTGAATCAATACAAACAGCAATACCGTAAACAAAGCCAGGAGCGGAGAGACGAACAAACTGATCACAATTGCCGGAATGGCCGCCAAAAATGGGCCAATATACGGTATGAATTCTCCAAAAAACGCCAGCAGCGCTAAAATCAAAGCATAATCAACCCCGAGAATCGTTAATCCCACATACACCAGCAACGCGACCAAAAAACTCAAAATCATTTGGCCCTTGAACCAAGAGGTTATTTTCACCTGCATGCGAGAAATGGTATAGTTGACTTTGGTTTGATATTCTGAAGGGACAAAAGTCATCAAAGACTTTTTTACCGCGTCTTCCTCAATTAACAAATAAAATGTCAGGACCAACAAGATAACAAACGAAAAGACCCCGCCAAAAACATTGGTCAGCGACAAAAACAACGTTTCAGCCGATAATGATAACTTTTGCTGTCCGAGTTCAATCGCCCGCTGCAGATTTTCCGCTTGGCCATGGGCAGCGGTAAAAGAATAAACCTTGGCGACAAAAACATCAATTTGTTCATAATACACCGAAATTCTATCGACCAAAGCCGCGGATTGTCCAAGTATCAATGGAATAAACAATGACAGAAACAATCCAACCAAAAAAACAAACACAATATAAAACAACAAGATACTGATGGTTTTAGGAATTTTAATTTTTTGCAGCGCGTTTACCCCCGGCCTCAGCACCGTCGATAACAACAAAGCCACGAAGAGTAACGCCAACAAATCTCTAAAATAATATATCAAAAATAAAATCACTCCTAGAATCAGGAATTTCACAATTGATTTTAGTGACATTATAGTCACGATTTCTGGCCGTTCTGGCATACTATCCATTTCTTTTTTATATTATAGTATAATTGCCTTATATTGACAAATATCATAAAATTTGGTTAATACCCTATCAATTGCTATAATTATCATACATGAAACCGATAATCAATAAACAAGCGACTTTCGACTATGAGATTCTCGATTCCTTCGAGGCTGGTTTGGTATTGACCGGTCAGGAGGTAAAATCCATTAAATCTGGTTCAATTAAACTGACAAACGCTTTCATTACCATCAAAAGCTCACCGAAAAACGAGCTTTTTCTCAGCAATGCCAGAGTCGCCCCGTACACCAAGGCCCACAATTTGATTGATTACAATCCGACCAGACCAAGAAAATTATTGGTCAAATCAACGGAAATAGCCAAACTTATTGGTAAAATACAGGAAAAAGGCTTGACAATCGTCCCGCTTAAGGTGTATACTAGAAACAACCTTATTAAGGTTGAGTGCGGTTTGGGTCGAGGCAAAAAGAAAATTGAGAAAAAAGAACAACTCAAAAAACGCGACATCGACCGTGAAACCAAACGAACATTAAAATATTC
>DOZJ01000006.1:352-110000 GCA_003518055.1 Candidatus Falkowiibacteriota bacterium | reverse complement strand
TGGGGATGCTGGGCTTCGACATGAAGATTTATCATTCTTTTGCGCAGAATGAGCTGTGGCTCGCTCATAAAACCAACCATAAACCTATAAGTGCAAAAACACTTGTCAGCCAGACCCGATCCATGTTCACCATGCCGGTCCTGGCTACCGTTGCGGCCTAATTAGTGCCAGCAACCGTTTGCCTGCCCATGTCTTCTAGGCAGATCCAAACGTCATAATGAAGGCTGGGTTCCAAAGTCACTTCGCTTTGGGGCTAAGACCAAATGGAGTTTGAATTTTCAAGGTTTTGTCGGCTTTTATACTTGAAACTTCGAGATCACAAAGCTGACTATTTCTGTAGAGCCAAAAGAATGTCCTTCGTGGACGCGGGTTCAACTCCCGCCATCTCCACCAGCCCGTTTTTCACGAAAAACGGAACCGACAATTTTTCTGATCATAAATTGATATAATCGATAATTTACAGTTCAGATTTATTGGATTGCTTTATTCATCTATTGATAAAATAACTTATCAGCTTAAATCAATGAGAAAATCATACAAATTCGCCAAAAAGAAAAAAATCGACCTGCCGGCATACAAAATCAATTTCCGCATCAAGGCTGAAACATTAAGAGTTATCGATCCCGAAGGAAACTTTTTGGGTGAACTTCAAACCCGTGATGCTATTCGCCGCGCCGAAGAATTCGGCCTCGACTTGGTTGAAGTCAATCCGAGCGCCAATCCGCCGGTCGCCAAAATTCTTGACTATGGCGGCTTCAAATACAAGCAGGAGAAAATCGTTCGCGAGCAAAAAAAGAAAGTCAAAAAAATTGAGACAAAAGGCATCAGACTATCGGCCAAAATATCAGCCCACGACATTGAAACCCGCATCAAACAAACGGAAAAATTCCTCGGCCAAGGCCACAAAGTCAAACTTGAATTGATTCTCCGCGGCCGGGAAAACCAGCATCGGGACATTGCCAGCGGCGTCATTACGGAATTTATCAGCAAAGTGACGCCCCCAATAACTGTGGAGCAAGAAATTTCCCGCCAAGGCAACAAACTTTTTGCCGTTATCGCCCCCGGCTCCAACCAAACAAATTCTCAACCATAAATTATAATTTATATTTAATCATCCTGATATGGGAAAAATAAAGACAATCAAAGCGGTTGCAAAAAGAATAAAAATAACCAAGACCAACAAAATTATCAAAAAAGCAGCGGGTCAAAATCATTTTAATTCTCGAGAAACCGGCAAAACAACCAGACAAAAACGCAACCACAACACCGTCGGCCAAGCCACGGCGCAAAACATTAACAAGTTTGTTCCGTACAATTAAATTAATAATGAATTATGTAATGTGTAAATTGTAGAGTGTGAATAGTCATACATCAAACATCCTACTTCTTACCACCAACTACCAATAATAATATGCCACGAATCAAACGAGGAATTCTGCACCTAAAAAAACGGCGCTCCATCCTCAAAAAAACCAAAGGCTACAAATGGGGCCGGAAAAAACTGATCCGAGTCGCTTCGACCGCGGTCAAAAAAGCCGGAGTTCACGCCTATGTTGATCGCAAAGACAAAAAAGGCGTCAATCGCCGCCTCTGGCAAATCAAATTAAACGCTGCCGTCAGGGCTTACGATCTGTCATACTCACGATTTATTGACAAACTTAAAAAGAATAATATTGAACTTGACCGCAAAGTCCTCGCGGATATGGCCGAACACAACTCAGCCGCTTTTGCCAAAATCGTTGAAAAAATCAAATAATCTCCCTTCTCTATATCAAAAACCCCCGACCCTATAATCTGAACTTGTTTCAGAATATGGGATCGGGGGTTTTTCTATTATTTTATCTTCTGTTGGTTCTGGACGCTGACTCCTGAACAGTATCATTCATATCCAAAGTATCTATCTTCTCATTATACGCCCTTTCAAGCGCCGCAAACGCGCGATCACGCAGGCGTAAAGCCTCAAGTTCAGGTTCATCGCCATAAACTTGAATCATATCAATACCATAACTTCTCTCAATCATACCAGCCAACTCATCCTCAGTTTTATTTTTCAATGACGATTCCCAGCTGACAAAATTTTCCGACGCACCAACTGCCTCAGCCACACTCATTGGCACCTCTCTCGCCGGTTTCGGTTCAACGTCAGCGTTTAATTTTGCCGTATCTTCAAAATCAGGATTCCACAACGTATCCACTTCGCGTTTTAATTTCTGCCATTGTTTGACTTGCTCCATAAACACACGGCGCTCACGATTAAGTGGCCAGCGGCTGATCTTGTTTTTATGCATTCCGGCAAAAGCCTCAAAACCCTTGTCTTCAAGCACAGTTTGTTCTTTTTCCGTCAAAAATCCTTGGCCACTGACAATCCGATTTTCCATTTTTTCCAACGCCTCAACCCGCTGTTCATACTGCTGACGTTGTTCTGCTCTGGATTCTATGGCTTTCGTCCCTTTTCTTTCCATTGAAGAAAAATCTTTGCCTTTCATTATTTTTTTCAACTCCTTGTATTTCAGTCCATGTAGTCCAGCTACCCGCTGCATGGCTTCCTGCTCCGACGATCCTTCCACCTTCATCAACTCGTAAATATCATTTTCATAATCTGGCATGTCTGTGTTAGCCAATTTTTTCATTTTTTTGGTTTCAACTTGTTCCGCTTTCTTTTGCGTTTTATAGACCCTTTCCTGCTTTTCCGCCTCAATATTACCTTCGCCCGCGTCGTCCAGTCCCGCCGCCTCGATTTCTGCTTTTGTTTTATCGGCCGCTAATTCCCCGCGCTTGTCATACGCCTTATCAAAAGCTTCACCCTTGCCTTCCATTCGATAGCGGATATCTTCCAATTCGGTGCGCGAAATGCCTTTTAATTGTCTATCGAGCAATAATTCCTTAGCTTTATTGGCAATTCCCCCTTCATACGGCAAAAATGCCAAAAGCGGTGTCTTGGGGGTAAAATCCTTATGCTTGGAAAACGCGTCTAAAATCTGTTTAATTTCGCCCAAATCATATTTATTGGTACCGACCACGATTTCTTTGATTTTCTTTTTCTTGCCGTCAACAATTTCAGTTCGAGTCATCGCCTTGAATTCCTTCGCGATCATCTTGTACAAACCGGAAAAATCTTTGACTTTGTCCAGCTTTTTCTCAAACGCCGCCGCCCGTTCTCGCTGCCGATCGGTTGTTGCTCCAACTTGTTCTATCAGCTGGTCTGCTTCCGCAGAATCAGCTTGATCTTTTTTTCGCCGATATTCATCCGCACTTTCACTCACCGCTGCAAGCGCTGCGTCTTCTTCTCGACCTGCTTGTTCCTTAACAACCGTTTTCTTTTGATCCGCCGCTTCTCTGAGGGCCGTGATTTTTTCTCGCACTCGAGCCAAATCGTCGCGGTATTTATTGATTTTCGATTCACGATCTTCTCGAGAAGTTTTACGAGCTTCATCCACCAACTCCCGATGAAGCATCGTCCTCTGATCCCCTGCTTGCTTGTCAAATCTTCTAATCATATCTGCGCCATGCAGCTCCAAATGCTCTTTGACTTCAGCCGTATTCTTCTTGGGATTGAGCATCAGTTCAAGCATCCCATCTACTTTCATCTGTCGTCTGACCGACACTGGTAATGAATTGATCAAATCAGAAAATTCTGTCGCCTTGGCGCCAGTATCCAATTTTTTCAAATATTGATCAATAATATTTTGGATTGCCTGTTTTTTCCGCTCCAATAATTCCTTAAATTTACGCGCCATGCCCGGTTCTTCCTGAAACAATTCAATCTTTTTTGCTGATTTTTCTCCAACCGGCACCGCTTCAAGCTTGGGCCGATCTTTTTTGATTGGAGTTGGTTGTGAAAATTGTTCTGCTAACGCCATAATATTAGGAATTTATTCTTTGATTTAATATATGTAATTTTATTCTTCTAAATTATAACATTTTTATCCGCTTGGCGCAAAACTAATTTTAGTCCCTTTGTGCATAAGATAACTAATAACAAATAAACAATGACCAATCACAAAAAATGTAAATTAATTTTTACTTAAAACAAAAAAACACCCATCTCTAGGTGACTTTCCAACCCTGCCTGCCGGCAGGCAGACGAAGCTCTACAAAGTAAAATGAATCGCTAACTTTGGCTCGCCAGCCGAAGCTCTACGCAGTAAGAGCGTAGGCTGGCGGACCGGACGGGACTCGAACCCGTGATCTCCTCCGTGACAGGGAGGTGTGTTAACCAACTACACCACCGATCCACATTAAATTTTAAATTCTCTGCCAAAGGACACCTGCCTGCCGGTAGGCAGGGATGCGTCCTATGGCGCATAAATCCAAAACTCGAAATTTGAGTCATGAGAAACGCTAGAATCCATCCCGCCGTTCACGAACAGCCGTATCAATTCTCTTACTTCTCTCAATCTCTCAATTCTCTCAATCTCTCAATTCTCTCTCACTATCTTTTTCAAAACGCCTGCCCAGATTATACTTAACTTCGTAAAATAAGTCAATAAAACCTGTTAATAGTAAAATTTAAGTAAAACTAGAACAAATATTGACAATTTTATCTTTCCGTGCTATAATTGTACGTTGCCCATAGCATACCCAAACCGGGCATCAGCCCTTTGACATACAAAAAATGGAAGGAGTTCTCATGAATCTCAACACGCTACCTATGGTTGCGGCCCGAGAACGCTTTGTATCCACCGTCCGAAATAATCAAGTAACCATTCTCGTCGGCAAAACCGGATCCGGCAAAACCATCCTCGGCCCCAAAATGCTGCATGAAGCCGGTCTCGCGCCTCGTGGTCAAATCGCAGTCACCGAACCGCGCCGCGTGGCCGTGACTAGCGCAACTAAATTCGTTCGCCAGCAATTCGGCCACTCAACCAACTTCGGTTTTCAGATTCGCCATGTTGTCGATCGCCGCGACGATGATAATATCGTTTATATGACCACGGGCATCATGCTGCGTGAGATGCTCGAAGACCCTCAGCTGCGCCGTTATCAAATCATCTTTGTGGACGAAGCTCACGAGCGCTCGCTCGATTCCGACCTGTTGCTTGGTTGTTTAAAAAAAGTACTCGATCAAGATCCGACTTTGAAGGTGGTTGTGGCTTCGGCGACAATCGACGCCAACAAGTTTTCAACCTTTTTCGGTGGCGCGCCCATCGTCGAAGTCGAAGGCTTCAATTTCCCGGTCAAAATTCATTACAGTCCGACCAACTATAATACCGAACCGGTCGAACACCGAGTAGACGGACGCTGGGAATCCAGACCACCCGAATACATCGATGTCATTGTCCGCCGTGTTCAGTATGTCTGCGACAGCAGCCGGGAAGGTGATATTCTCATCTTTGTTCCCGGAGTCAAAGAAATCAATTGGGTAGAGGCCGGCATTACCGAGCTAAGAATTCCAAACATTCGTATTTTTCACATGCATGGCAACCTCCCGGTTGAGAAGCAGAACGAAGCGCTCGAACCATGCTCAGCCCGAAAAATCATTATCGCCACCAACGTAGCCGAGACCTCGGTCACGCCCGATGGCTTGACGGTGATCATCGATTCCGGCTTAGTCAAACAAGAAGAGTTGGAAAACACCTGGAACGGTCATCAGGTTGCCGCCCTCAAAGTGGTCGAACACTCGCAGGCCGGGTGCGATCAGCGAGCCGGCCGGGCCGGACGAACCGCCCCGGGTGAGTGCTATCGGCTATTCACTGAAAGCAGTTTCAAATCTCGGCCCAAATACACTGAACCGGAAATCCACCGGACGCCGATTGAAAACACCCTACTGCATCTGATCGCCATCGGTGAAGGCGATATCGAACATTTCCCCTTCTTGGATCCGCCGGACTTTAACCGCGTGCGCGACACCCTCGAACTACTATTTGAGCTTGGCGCCATCGACAAGGAACGCCATCTGACGCCACTCGGCGCTCAAATGGCGGCTTTGCCGCTTGATCCGCGCATTGCCAAACTGGTCCTGACAGCTCAAAAGTACAATTGTTTGATGGAAGCCACCATTCTCGCGGCCTTTCTCTCGACCAATCGTAGTGTCTATATCTACGCTAAAGACGAAAATCGGGAAGAAGCGGAACGAGCCTGGGATTTGGTTCGGGATCGCCAATCTGACTACATGTCGTATCTCAAAATCTTTCGGTTGTGGGACCTCGAACCTGACGAAGTCAGCCAAAAGAATTGGTGTTTCAACCATTTCCTGCTTCATCGCGCGCTGGTTGAAGTGGATATGATTTCCGACCAAATCTGTGACTTGCTGCGCGACATTGGCATTGAAGTTGAACCGCCGGCTGATAGCGACAGCGTGATCTCCAATCCGGACGCTACAGCCATCCACAAGTGCGTGTTGGCCGCCTTCGCCCACAACGCCATGAAAAGCACCGGTCGAAGCGAATATCTTCATCCGGCCGCCGGTACCGTTCACATCCACCGCGGATCGGTCATGTACCGAACCAACACCCAATATGTGATCGCTGCCGGAATCGGTAAAAAAGGCAAAGAAGTCTATGGCGAACAGCGAACCTACATGGACCATGTGGCGCCATTCAAGCTCGAATGGATCGAAGAAGTCGCACCGCATCTGATTCGGCCGCAAATTAATCTGGCTAATCTCGAGGTCAATCTCAGTACTCATGACTTTGCGATTATGGTCAAATACCGTTTCAATGGCGTGATCTCCATCGGTCTTGAAGATGACACGCTGTCTCTTGCAGACGCTGCTTCATATTTGTCACTCGAAGAACGCTTGATGCTCAATACAGTTTGCCGTCGAGCGCTCATCGCTTGGATCACATCTCAGTTGGATAGCGTGGATCGTTTTAACTGGACCAATGAACGAAGAGCTGACATAATTTACCAGACTGTCTATAATCAATTGTTCGGTGATAAAATCTATTCCCCTCTCAAGACCGACCACAACCAGCGACTGATCTTGGGTTGTGCAGCGGAAACTCAGCGTCAACTCGGACCGGCGCTTGAAGTTGTGCAAGCGCGGCAGGAAGCTGACCGCGTGCGCCGCGCCGAAGAATATGCCCGAGAACGCGCCGAGATTGAAAATAAGCAGCGGCGGCTCAAAGAAATGTTGACGCCGGAAATTATCACGCTTCTGGGTGCTTATCTCGACCAATTCAAAGATCAGGACGATTTTCGCCGCCTGGAACAATACGCCTTTAGACCACTGGACGAATTTCTGGATGCCGCCTCCCGTTGGTTTGTTCTTCGTGAACTTGATTCGGCCGCAGCCACCATCAATCGTCTGAGACGAATCGCCGAAGCGAAAAAAACCGCTAAGAAACGCGAAGAAACTCATCGTCAACTGCTGGCTCGACACCTTCACGACTGGTACACGCTCTGTCCGGTTTGTAATCATGAAATCGATTTGACCAAAGCCCAGAATGGACTCACACCCTGCGCTTGCGAAGACGAAAAATTCACGGCCCAGTACCGCGCCAAGCAGCAGGACCATGTGGTAATTCTGTATTCTACGCTCAATGGTCACATGGTGGCTGAACTCGTAGCCGACTGCACCGGTTCAACCATCAAAATCCAATTACACACTCCCGGAACGGCCACGCTTACTGACAGTAATCAATTGGATGACATCGAAATTGAAGAGTTCGCACCACCAACCGCCGAAGAGCTGTATCGCTATGAACACGCGGCGGAAATCGCGGCCTATTTGAAAGACAAAACCCAAGCTGAACGCCGCGTCGACAAAGGCACGGCCAAAAAACTTCAATTCAGACCGGTCAATACACCGCGCGGCCTCGAGTGGCAGTGCCGCAATGGCAGCAATACTATTTATGTCGTCAAACCCGACTCGGAATTGATCCCGTCCGATAATCAACCTGAATTTTTCTGTGAAACCGCGCGCGGTCCATTCGCGTCCCATCAGGGTACGAAATACGTCCACGCGACACCATTCCTAGCGGTAATGAATTATTAGCGACCTCAACGCCCGCCTCAGGGCCCAAACCGAAGACTGTAAACCTACAGTCTTTTTTCATTTTTTAAAATTACTCTTTATCAATCTGTAAAATCTGTCCCAGCCGCAAACCCAATTTTTCTCGCACTGAATCCTGATTAATTGCCAACTCCAAACAATTGTTTGACCCTTTATAAGCCACAAAATCCCCGACCGTCACGTCACCAAAAGTTTTACCAAAAATAACCTCAATCGATTTTGACTTACACGATATTTTCAATTTATCACCAAAGCTAAACCGATCACAATTTTGATTGATCTTAGCATTTCCATAACAATCAAAATATATAATTTCATTGTCTCGAAACTTTAATTGATTCAGTTCACCTATCTGAATACTTGCCCCCCAATCATTTTGATTCTGCCCCAAAGATAACTTGGCCGCTACATGGGCAAAAACATCCCTGCCATGAAATGTCGCAGTTCGAGTTTCATTTATTTTGTCTTCGTGAATCACGGTCACCCGCTTAATTCTTTGATCCTTGATTATCAGGGTAAACAATCCGTTATCAGGCCCCACATACCACCCACTATCTGTTTCCAAAACAAGACTCCGACGACTCGTTCCGACCCCGGGGTCAATCACCCCGACAAAGATAGTCCCCTGTGGGAAATATTTACTCCCTTCAGCCAAAACAAAAGCCCCCTCTCCGATATTAAAGGGCGAAATATCATTAGCTAAAATTACTACTTCTGCTTCATGATTTATTTTTTTAATCACACCAACAAGCTGAGCCACGGCAAAATCATCACCAAAATCAGACACTATCGCAATAATCGATTTCATATTCTTTATATTATTTATAAAAAAACATCCCAGACGTCTGGGAAGTTGATGTGAATCCATCAGTTAAAACACCCTTAGATTTCACATCTCAATTCCCAAACAAAAACCCGGCATGTTCATCATCATACCCATCATGAAAGATTGATTGTTTGAGAAAAATATCATAATTTTTCGTATATCAAATATCTTACTTTGAAAAAAAACCCCTGTCAACCATGGCCTTACACCAAAACTCAATCTGCTTTAACATCACTTAGACCCATTGCTTCACGTGTTTTCAGATAATGCAAAAATCACCGGTTATAGCCGGTGATTTTATCTTTACCTGATAATGGTTAAGCCTGCGAATCAGTTTTACTCTCCGAGTCCAAACCATTTGGTTTTGCGCCAGTATTTTCGTGCGAAAACTTTTCGGTTTGATCGGTGTCAACTGATCTTATTTGTTCTAACGACCCTGTACCCAACCGATCCCCTTTCACACTATTTGATTCTTTCTTTAATTCCACCGTCTTGGTAATCAAACCGCCATCTTCATCAACTACCGGAATATTTTCTGATCGGTATCCAGTGTAACCATCCTTGATCGTAGTCAAATAGTATTCATTCTTTGTTACAAGGAAGCCATAACGCCCCTTTCTCCCTGTAACCTGACTTTCCAATAATTTATTGTACTTGGAGTCAAAGATTCTCACGATCGCACGATTTATCGGCTGGCCGGAGTCGCTGTCAACAACCAAGCCCCAATTCTTCAATTTGGCCGGAATCGCCGCCTTTCGGAAAGAGAATATCAAGAACAATTGAACAACCAATAGAGCAGCCACCCACCAAGTCGGCGCCACAAATAACGAGAACAATGCCCCAAGCGGCCCAATCATTGAAAAGACGTATTGCGTCTGTTTGAATACTTTTGATCTGATTTCCTTGGCCGGCGCCTGCGCTTTTTTATTCGGATCAATCGGAACATTATAATTCAACACCAATTTTTCATCCGCCACAATTGTTTGACCGTGATACAAGCCGTAATATTTCTCATCCTGCTCCTGCCCGTACAAAATTTCTGACGGGAATCGATATTGATCTTTGGATATTTCAATATAATACTCACCCGAATCAACTATAAACTGATAACGACCACTCTGATCCGACACCTTGGTACCGATAATCCGTCCTGTATTCTTGTCATATATTCTAACAATCGCCAAAGGCACCGGCCGTTTGGTAATCGCGTCATACACGACCCCCCAACGCTCGCGTTTTTTCCGCGTGAAGAGGAGCAGCGGCTGAACTGCAAAATACTGCAAATAAGTCAGAACGCCAAACCCGCTGGCTGCTCCAGCTCCGGCTGTGGCAGTCGCCGTGGCCACATTAGCTATACCTAAAGCCGTAAAAGTTATCATGGTCGGCGCCGCCGCTTTGGCCGTCGCGGATTCTACCGCCGGATTATTCAAGACTTTTTCATTGACAAACTGCACTGACTGCACCACGGTTTGAGCTGTCTCAACCGAAATCATTTGTATTTGTTTTGTCGTTTTCTCAATACTCAAAGCAACTGTTTCAGTTACTGAATCTGACTCCTCAAGTCTCCGATTCAAATCATCAATCTGCGTGTTAATATCATCAAGGGAATCTTCAATTGTATCAATTACGTTATCTGGAATTAATTCATCAACCTCGCTGGTATCAGACGCGTTTGAACAGCCGCCGTCAGTCGGATAATCGATCAATCCATCACCATCGTTATCGACCAAATCATTACATTCAGAAACACCACCGCTGGACTCAGTCGTACTATCCGTGGTTTCATCCGGAGTTTCCTCTGGTATTTCTTCCGGAATTTCTTCCGGTATTTCTTCCGGCACATCTTCTGGAATCACAGGGGCGGTATATTCAACATTATCTGTTGCGGACGAGCAGCCGAGATCAGCACCAAAATCAATCAATCCATCACTATCATTATCCAATCCATCGTTGCATTGATACACTTGTTCGGTAATGGTTTGTAATCCAACCACCGCTTGATCCTCGCTAATCACTGCCAAGACTGTCAAACCAAGATCATTTACCCCATTAGCATCGGTATCGACCTGAACATTGCCTCCAGTCGCCACATTCACAGTTATCGGAGCACTTTGAACCATTAATGTGACTTTATTGCCAACCTTATCGGCATTCATGAGAGTTACTTGGTGTGAAGCGCTTCGATGAATAAATCTGGCGGTCGCCGTTTCCATCATATTGAAATATCTCCAATCTCCGGTAAGGCTGACATCAACCACCTGACCCTGATCAATAAATATATCCGAATTCTCACTGGTGTCACTCTCATCCACGCAACCATAATCAAGGGGATAATCCACCAAGTTATCACCGTCATTATCAACTCCATCCGCGCATTCGGCAATCGGCATCTCGGCAATTACATTGGTGACTGAATTTGACGATCGAGGCGAAGCTAATCCAGTATAATTAACTGAAGCGAAATTAATCACCGCCTCATCAATCGCACCCGTCACCAAGGCCTTGAATTCCATATATCCGGATCCACTGGCTCCGAGAGAAACGACCCGGCACTCAATATGCCCCGCCACCGCCGAACAGCTATCATCACCGACAGTATCAGTTTGACCTAGGCCGTTAAGATTTACGCTTCCAACTATATATGAAGTTCCTTGAGGCAGGTTATCCGTAATCACCAAATTTTCCGCTGCCGCCTGACCGTTATTAACATATTCAATGTGATACACCAATTCATCACCTGAAAACACCGGCTCTCCACTTTGATTGGTAAAAGCTTGAACACCGAAATTAGTATAAAGCAAAACCAAAATCAAACCGGCAATCACCACTTTCAAAATCACTCCCACCACAAGACAGGTCATCGTCAAGCCAGTATATCGATACAATCGATGATGTTTCTTGTATTTGTCTCCAAGCTTTGGTTCACTCTGACCGTTTAATATTTCATAAACATCATCGCCGCGCTTTGACCGCCAATCGCTAAAAATAATTTTTGGCGTATGTCTAAACCGGCTAAGCCGTTCAGACCAAGCACATTTATCAGCTGAGTTAAAAATCAAACCGATAATAAAGATTATCAAAAAGATAATTGCCCCAACCAAATAACCATTGGCTACCTCGGAAAAGAACGGCAACGTCTTGATCAATTGCGCTCGGCCGCCGTAAGCGTATACCGGCGTACCAAAGAAAATTCCCTGAGCAAAATTATCGCCGTCCGCCGAGTTTATACCCACCTTTTTCGTTGCTACCACATTAGCCCCGATGGGTCTGGTCACTTTTATCGTAAATGAATTTGAATATTGAGAATCTTGATTGGCGCTATTTTTGGCCACCACCGAAAAAACATATTCCTGACCATTCATCAGATCAACAATCGGCACAACCCCATTATCCACCCAAGAAGCATATGTTCGATCAAATCGTCCAGTTCCTAACTTGCCGTTTATTTGCACCCATTGATTGGTAACGGTTTCATAAATCGCATATAAAGTATCAGCCGAATTGCCGTTTTCACCGAGCTCCATCGCTACCGAAGTGTCAGATGTCACGTATATATTATTTATCACCGGTTGAGCTGATAGAGTATAAAACACGCCCAAATCAACCCTTTCGCTCTCCCCACTATCATTATATGAAGTGACAAACCGATTATATCTGGTATTCGGTGTCAAAGTTTCTTCCAAAATAAAACTCAAATTCGCTGTCGCCACCTGATTGATCAAAACTCCGTTTTCATCATAGAGTCGAAACCCGGTTTCATTATTTGACGTATCGGTAAATGTCCATCGAATCGAATCAGCCGACAGAACCACCGCGCTGCCAACCGCCGGAGCGGTCGGGGCTGTTTGGACCGGTTCCTCATCCGGTGTGGCTGGCTGGCTTGAACCGCCCACCACTGTTGTATTGTAATCTATGGTCATCGCCCTGATTAACGGCGGATTATTCACATTGGTTGTTGTCATGACCGCCTTCCACTGCAAGATGGTTCCAGCATCGCCAAAATTCAAATTATTACCGTTCACAATCGGTCCCTCCCATGAAATAGCGTAATCATCATAGACAATCATCTTGCCGGCCTCTCCGGCCACAAACACCGCTCCGTCTTTTTCAGCCACGGCATACCAATCGACGCCGGATAAGGTGCTGATTACAGTCCAAGTTACGCCTGAATCAGTACTCAATAAAACTTTATCGTTATCAGCGGCCGCCCAAACTTCTGTTGAATCTTCAAATTTAAATATAACATCATTGATATTTTCTGCCGTACCAGAAGTCACGCCTGTCCAGTTCACTCCGGAATCGGTGGATCGGATTATTGTACCACCATCGCCAACAGCAATCATCAAACCGGACGCCGTATCGGCCGTAACTGCATTCAAATTTTGAGCCACTCCACTGGCTCGGACCGTCCAATTGGCACCATTATCAGTCGACGTCAGAATCAAACCATTGCCGCCATCAACCCGATCACCAACAGTCACAATATCTGTCTGATCACCCGCAATAATATCGACTCCGTTCAAATTGGTTGCCACGCCGGTAGTCAGGGCCGAACACGCAATCGTTGGATAACCGGACAAATCGATTCCAATAGCCGTGCCAGCGGATCCAACCGCGTACGCCTTGGTCGTTTCACCCGACACATAATTTGATAAATCATTTAAATTATTACCAGTAATCCGAACTTCTCCAGACAAACAAGTTTCCGTGACTGAACCGGCGTCATAAACCAAACCACTCGCCCCGACAAATAAAGGCGCATCCTCAACTACCGCAATAATATCAAAAATCGTCTCAGTAATCCCAAAATTCGTATTCGACCAAGTCGCTCCGGTATCCGCCGTACTGTAATAAACCCCTGATGATCCGACCACATCGCCATAAGCCGCCTCATCAACGGAGCCATAGACTGCCGTGGCGTACAAATTAGCTGTCGTCCCTACGTTTCTTACAAGCCATTGATAATCAGCCCCTTGAGTGGCCATATAATACAAAATGCTCGCTCCGCTGGGAGTATAATCATCAGAAGACAAAATTGCAGATTTGAACGTATTCGCCGCCACCGCCGTGTCAATCGTCCCCGAATAAACCAAATACTCCGTACTGGCCGTATATGTTTGTTTTTGATCAAAACGATAGCCGTTTTCCGCGCCCGCCTCATCTCGAACCGACCAAACATCCATATCCCCATCAAGATCATAATCAGCTGAGACAAAATATTTAACTGTGCCGCCGTCAGCCAGCAATGACGCCTGTTTCACAAAACTCATATAGCCGTGGTTCTCCCACAGTTGAGAATTCCCCGAATTGCACGCGATCAAGATGTCCAATTTGCCATCACGATTCATATCAACCAAAGAATATCCGCGGTTGCCGCACGTTGTGATCGAAACTCCGGATTCAAAACTACCGCTGCCGTTGTTCAAATACGCTGTCATTCCGGGCGTGCCGGTGCCAACCAAAAAATCCAAATCCCCGTCATTATCCAAATCACCCAAATCCAGACGACCATTATCCGATGAAATTGTCGCCGAACTGGTGAATGTGCCATCACCATCACCGGTATAGACCTTAACTACATTTGATTCATAATTAATAACCAAATCCAATACACCGTCTTTATTCACATCGCCAAAATCCGCCCCTGTCCGGGTATCCGAACTTGATGTATCCACGTTAGAACAAGTATAAACCAACCCGGTGCCATCATTTAAACAAATCTCTGGAATTTGAGATTCATACACAAAGAGGAAATCAATATCATCATCATTATCCACATCTCCGGATTTGATTACTGTGGCGTTATAATCATTGGCGCCAAACAACGTCCCCATATTGGTAAATGAATTGGAGCCGTTATTAAGCCACAATTTATCACTAAAACCATTAAGCCCCTCTACCATATCCAGATCTCCATCACCATCCACATCCGCGGCCTCTAACGTGGATACATAATCCGAAAACCCCGTTTGTTCGGTATACGACTGGTCGCCATCATTGATCCACAAACGCCCTGAATCATTTTCCGTCTCGGTCGCAAACAAATCAACATCACCGTCATTATCTGAATCAAAAGCCGCCCTGACATTTGTATCCGCATCCAAAGCTGTCGCCGAGATTATTCTATTCGCGCTTGTTTTGTATAAATAATTTTGAATATTGACCACCGGGTTCTCACCACCATCACCATTACCAACCAAAACATCCTGATCTCCGTCGCCATCAACGTCTGCGGTAATGATAGTTGAGGTGCCGCTGGACCCAAAAGCCGCCACCTGAGTTTCAAATGTTCCATTTCCTTTGTTTCTCAAATAATAATTCGTAGCGGTTCCGCTCGCGCACAAAACATCTTGATCACCGTCACCCTCCAAGTCCACCGAATGTAAATTTTGGAAATAACAATCAGTCGAAACCGCATTTCTTGACGAAAACAACCCTGTGCCATCATTAAACCACACACCCTTACCAATTCCCTGATGCAATCCAAACAAATCAATGTCTCCGTCGCCGTCAAAATCCGCAAACTCCACCCTTGTAAGATTTGCCGCTGCCCACGGTGTACTCTGAGTAAAAGTCAAATCCCCATCATTCAAAAACAATCGGCTGGTTCCGCTCTGATTATTCGTGACAATATCAAGCCAACCGTCGCGATCAATATCAAAAACATACGCATCACTTATCACGTCCGCCGAAATATCCGCGAAGGGATTGGGACTCAGCGCCGTAAAATTACCCTCGCCGTCATTAATATAAATGAATTTTGTCTCACCACCAGCCTTCGGCTCCACCACGTCAATATAGCCATCATTATTAAAATCACCAATCGCGCCAGTATCAGGACCGTCTGTCGCCGTAAAATTACCGCTGCCGTCATTTGTATATATATAACCGTCACGATCCAATATATCCAAATCACCATCAAGCTCCACATCGGCCGCGAACAAAAATTCCATATAAGCCCTGTCCGACTCCACTGAATCGTTGAGCGTATCACCGCCGCTAAAAACTCCGGAGCCGTTATTCATATAAACGGTACTAGTAGTGCCAGCTTCATTTTTTACCGCCACATCGATATCACCGTCATTATCCGCGTCAAAAGCCACCATCGCGACTGTTTCCCCCGCCCCGAACATAGCTGCGGCCGAACCTATAGTAAAGGTGGCGGGGATAGAAATATTTTCCTTATCATAATATTTCGCGGTAGTATTCGTTGTATCCAAATAAGCCGAGCTGTCAAATGTGTCCGCGTAATCAACCGTGGTACTATTATCCACCGTGGTAAAACTGCGCACTGAGCTGTAGCTCGACACGCCGCCCTGAACGTCAATCACCCTCACTCGCCAGTAATAAGTCGTGTTGGTTGAAAGCGCTGCCCCGACCGGCAGAATAAATGACGCGCTAGCCCCAGAATCATACGCTGACACCTGAGACCATCCTTTATAATCTTCACGCAAATCAAACCGATACAATACATTATAAAATGTCGTAGTATCCGATAATTCCAATTCATAATACAAGGCGTCAGAATCAGCGTCGGTGGCCGAGAACTGCCACGTCGGTCTGATCGCCACACTGGCAGCTGAATCAGCCGGAGAGCTCAAAGTCGGAGTTGCTGGATCATTATTCGTCGTCATTGACGCGTCAAACGCCATAATCCGATAATTGACTGAATCTCCAACCAAAATCCGATCCGAACCAGAGTTAAAAGTAATCGTTGTCGGCGTATTCAAACCGGCCCGGGTGGTCGCGGCCGTAGCGGTTGTAAAACCACTTTGGCCCAAAACATATTGAGCCGACTCACCATTGGCAATAGTATTAACATCAAAAAACAATACCCGATTATTAGTGGTATCAGCCACATGAAGCAGCCCATTGCTAGTATCGACACTAACGGCCGAAGGATTACTCAAAGAATTACGATCCGTATCAGCCCCGGACGAAGTATAGTTAACCTGCCCCAAAACCGCGGCTGCGTCTTCGCCATTGGAAATCGTATCCACATCATATACAACAACTCGGTTATTGCCGCTGTCAGCGGCAAATAAATACTCCTGCGTTGAATCATACGCCAACCCTTTCGGCGCCGACAAACCTGCTTGAGTCGTAGCCACTCCGCTACCACCGAAATGCCCCTGACCCAAAACATATGTGGCGTTTTCACCATCAACGATTTCCGCCACGTCAAAAACCATCACGCGGCTGACACTGGCGTCTGAAGCAAACAATCGATTATTGGTTTCATCTATGGCCAAACCCGAGACTGACGAACATTCAGCCTGCCCCGTTGAGTCAACCATATTCGCGAACGCGGTTTGACACAAAACATTTATCGCCGCCTCGCCGTCAGTAATACTGGCCGCGTTAAAGACTAAAATCCGCCGATTATCAGCCACATATAAATAATTTGTATCTTGTTCATAAACCAAAGCTCCGGGCTGAGTAATTTTTTGCTCTGGATTCAATCCTGTCACAACAGTCTGGCTGGCGTCATAAAAATCCGTCTTGCCCAAAATATTATCCGGCGTATAATCAGCCAAAATATCACCAGCGGTCAAATTATAAACCAAAACTCGATCATGACTGGTGTCGCTGACAAATAATCTATGATTGGTGGTATCAATCGCGCTTCCACCAATAACACTCAAACCCAATTTATTCGCGCCGTTGTTAGCGTTATTATCAGCCGAAATAATATCATCGCCGCTGCCATCAACTCGACCAATAACCTCTACCGGCGATTCTCCCGGTGTCAAAACCACCGCGTCATACCTCGCCACCCGATGTTCTTCAAGCTCACCAACCACCAACGATTCATTGACACCCATGTAAAACAGAGCTTTTGATGTCATGCTAGTCAAAGAAGCAGCCGCGTTCTCCGTGTTGTCAATCGTGGCAATCTCAAAAGATTGAATTCTCGTGTTACCATGATCAGTCACAAACAACCGATCATTCGCAATATCAACCGCCACACTAAATGGCGAACTGAACTGATCCGCCCCATTACCAGTGCCACCAGATGTAAAATTGCTCTGGCCAAACACCTTGTCAGCCGTCCGGCCGTCAGCAATTGGAGCTTCCAGAGTAATACTATGAATAATCACTCGGTTATTACCTTCATCAGCGATAAACAAATGATCATTATCACTCGCGTAATCAACATCAGTCGGACCAGACAAGCCCACCGCAGTAGTCGCTGCCCCTGAACTTACAAAATTAGCCTGCCCCAAAACATACGACGCAGTCATACCATTAGAAACCGTCCCGACCGCCACGCTGTAAATCAAAACGCGGTTATTGCTCTTATCCGCGACATACAACAAGTTATCAGTTTCATCAAAATGAATCCCTTCCGGTGAACTCAAACCGGCCTGCGTCGTAGCCGCCTCAGACGCGGTAAAATTAGCCTGCCCCAAAACAAAACTGGCATTCATGTTGGTCGCGATGCTGTCAGTATTAAAAATCAAAATTCGATTAAATCCGGCGTCAGCCACGAATAACCTACTGCCACCCTGATCGATCGCCAAGCCGCTCGGATTGGAAAAATTTGCTTGCGTGGCTGAATCTGCTTCATCCGCCGAGCTAAAATCCGTCTGACCGAGAACATAATCGGCTTGATAATCAACAAAATTATTCCCCGCATCCACTTGATAACCGAGCACTCGATTATTCGCCTGATCAATAACAAAAAATATATCATTTTGTTCATCCAAAATCGAAAAATTCGGCGTGTTCACCCCCTCATTATTCGGACCATTATTGATTCCCGACTTTGTATAATCAACCGCACCCGCGTCACTATACTGTCCAACCAGATTGACCGCGTTCGCGCCATTTGTTACCAACGCCTCCGTCCGATCAATTAAAAAAAAGCTTACGCCAAAAACAAAAATAAATAATATTCCGGTTAATATCACCAACCTTTTTTTCATCTTCACCATAATATCTTTGGCTGTAAACTTTTGATCAAACTAAGTTGCACTTATTATACCAAATTTTGCTACAAAACCGAACCGCTTATCCCCAATTTGGTCAACATTTTTTTACTTTTTCTTTTTATACAAATACATCACAAAAATAATCGCCGCCATTGCGAGCCAAATACTCAATAGTTGAGCCCAGCGCAGTCCAAACACCATCGGACTATAATCAACGCGGTAATATTCCAGCCCGAACCGAATCACTGAATAAATGAATATATACACCGCAAAAATTACTCCCTCAGGCAAATATTTATTTCGTTTCACCCGCCATTGATGAGCCGCCCACAAAATTATAAAATTCACCGCACTAAGTAAACTTTCATACAACACCGTTGGATGAAAATAATTTTGTTCTCGAAACTGGCTGGGGCGGAATTTCATTTCAATCGGTATGCCCCACGACAAATCTGTTGGTTTACCAAAAATTTCTTGATTAAAATAATTACCCCAGCGGCCAATGATCTGGGCGCCGGCCAAACCAACCGCTGCAATATCAGCCATCAGCCAAAAATTTATTTTTCTCCACCGGCAAAACCAATAAGTCGCCCCAAAAACACCGAGCATCACTCCGTGAACCGCCAGCCCGCCCTCCCAAACCTTAATTATGTCAATCAAATTTTCTCGGTAATAATCCCAAGCGTAAATCACGTAATAGATCCTCGCTCCGATCAAAGCAAACAGTACCCAGACCAAAACCAAATCAGTCAGATCTTTTTCCTTGAGCCGATACAATTGAAATAATTTGCGAACGAAAAACAACCCGGCCAAACCGCCAAGCACCATCAACAATCCATACCAATGGATTTCAATCGGACCGAGTGAAAATATTATTGGCTCCGGAATATATTTATGCAAAAAATTCATACTTGCTCTCAAAAAACACTAACAAACAAAATCCTCGGCCAAAAGCCAAGGAATGTCATTGGATTTATTTTTTCTTTTTTGTCGTTGATTTCTTAACCTTGGTCGCGACCGCGCTTTTTACTTCCGAATTCACCATCGCCCATCGGCTTTTCAATTCTTTAGAAATTTCATCCCACGCTTCACGGCTCATCGTCTTGTCTTTTTTCAAATCATCAACCACTTTATTCACCATGGCATCATAATGCTTTTTCGTTACATCAGACACTTGATCCAATTCCGAAGTCAATCGCTTTCCCAATTTCGCCGCCGCGGTTTTCAATTTGCCCCGATTTTGCTTGCCGGTTTTCGCGTTAAACAAATAACCGCCGATGGTCCCAAGAATGATTCCCCAAACCGCTCCTTTGAGCAATAATTTTCCTTTCATAATGTTCTCCTATGTTTATTTGTTAGTTGTCTCTTCCTTATATTATACAATCTTTATCCCCCAGCTCCAACCAAGAATCCACACACCCCCATATTTTTGGGCTAAATTAAGAAAAATACCCCCAAATCACCCACCGCACGCTTGCAAAATTTCTTGTCTCGTGCTACACTTTATTTCAGTTAATTTACTTAATCTTATTGATTTATCGGACTAAAATGTTTCCATCTTTTAGTTCCGTGTCATTCATTTTATCTTTATGAAAACCGATCTTCACCCGAAATATCACCACCAAGCAAAAATTACCTGCGCCTGCGGTAATGAATTTGTCGTTGGCTCATCAAAAGAAAAAATCGATATCGAACTTTGTCATATGTGTCATCCTTTCTATACCGGCCAACAAAAATTGGTAGATACCGCCGGTGTGGTTGACCGCTTCAAAGCCCGCATGGCCAAATCCGCGGAAAAAAAGGACAAAAATCGCAGCAAACGCACCAAACTTCAAGCCAAAGGCAAAGTCAAAAAAGCGACTGCTGACAAATAACTACTCATATAGCCAGCTGATTCCCGTCTATCTTTTCAGCTGGTTTTTTGTTATGCTTTAGACGACATCACTTTCTCGCTTTCATGTTTTCGTAATTCGTAAATTCGTAACAATCCCGTGATGTTTTCGTAATATTCGTATTATTCGTAAATTAGTATTACATGACCAACCAAACCCAACAACTCAAAGAAAAATTTCTCAATCTGGAAACTCAGCTTCAATCCACCGAAGTTCTTTCTGATCCAGCCAAACTACGCACCGTATCCACCGAACATGCTGAGCTCAAACCCACTTATGATCAAATTGTTCTGCTTGAAAAATATCAAGCGGCCCTAGTTGACGCTGAAAAAACCCTCGAAGCTGATGACCCTGATTTAATCGAATTAGCCGAACAAGAAATCAATGAGTTAACGCCGAAAATCGAATCCCTCCAAGCCGAAATCAAATCCGCCCTCCTGCCCAAAGATCCCCGCGACGCCAAAAATGTCATCGTGGAAATCCGCGCCGGCGCTGGTGGCGATGAATCAGCGTTGTTTGCCGCTGAATTGTTTCGAATGTATTCCCGCTACGCCGAAATCCAAGGCTGGAAATTGGTTATCTTGTCTTCAAACCAAATCGGCATCGGCGGGTTCAAGGAAATTATCTTTGAAATCAACGGTCACAAAGTTTTTAGCCATTTAAAATATGAGAGCGGCGTCCATCGAGTCCAACGCGTGCCGGAAACGGAAAAACAAGGCCGAGTCCACACGTCAACCGTGACTGTCGCGGTACTGCCTGAAGCCGAAGACGTCGATGTCAAAATCGATCCTCAGGATCTGCGCATCGACACCTTTTGCGCCGGCGGCCACGGTGGCCAGAGCGTAAACACCACCAAATCCGCCGTACGCATTACGCATGAACCCTCCGGTCTCGTGGTGCAATGCCAAGATGAACGCTCTCAACTTCAAAACAAAGACAAAGCCATGAAAGTTCTGCGCACGCGGCTATTTGAATTGCAGGAAGAAAAACGCCAAAAAGAATTAGGCGCCGCCCGCAAATCTCAAATCGGCACCGGTGATCGCAGCGAAAAAATCCGCACCTATAATTTCCCTCAGGATCGCATCACCGACCACCGCATCAAAGAAAGCTGGAACAACATCCCGATAATTCTGGACGGCCAGATTGAACCGATCATCACCGCCCTCAAAACCGCCGCCGAGAAAACTAGCCTGCAAGAAAAATAAATATCAACCGGTAATAATCTCTTCCCCGCGGCTTTCTTGACTGACAAAGCTTCAGCGCAGGCAGTAGCCCGGGTACTGAGCTCGACTTCCCGCCCTAAAGGACAGGGAAAATTCACCCTTCCCCGCGGCTTTCTTGACTGCCGAAGCTTCAGCGCAGGCAGTAGCCCGGGTGCTGAACTCGACTCCCCGCCCTAAAGGACAGGGAAAATTCACCCTTCCCCGTGGCTTCAGCCCGGGTACTGAACTCGGCTTCCCGCCCTAAAGGACAGGGAAAATTCACCCTTCCCCGCGGCTTTCTTGACTGCCGAAGCTTCAGCGCAGGCAGTAGCCCGGGTGCTGAGCTCGACTCCCCGCCCTAAAGGACAGGAAATAATTCATATGACAATCAACCAAGCGCTAAAATCAGCCTTAGCCATATTTAAAAAGCAGACTCTAGACTCTGCTCTTTTGGACGCGCAAATTTTACTGGCCTTTGTGTTAAAAAAAACCAAAGAATATCTTTTTACTTATCCGGAAAAAACTTTGACCAAAAATCAAGCCGCGCGATTTAAAACCCTGATCAAACAAAGAACCGCCGGCCGCCCAATCGCCTACCTTACCCACCACAAAGAATTTTACGGTTTGGACTTTTATGTTAATCGCTCCGTGCTTATCCCTCGACCGGATACTGAACTCCTTGTCAGCGAAACCATAAAACTGGTAACTGCCGGTCGCGACCGGCAACCCACAAATATCAATATCGCCGAGATCGGCACCGGATCGGGCGCCATCGCGGTGGCAATAACCGTAAGTGTCGGGCATACCCGACCCCTGCCGGCCGCCAACATCTTCGCTACGGACATATCCGCCAAAGCATTAACCGTCGCCCAAAAAAACGCCCGCCTTCATCACGCCAAAATAAAATTCCTGCATGGCAATTTATTGGAGCCTCTAAAAAACCAAAAAATCGATATTCTCATCGCCAATCTTCCCTACCTGCCGACCTCGAACATTAAAGGACTTGTCACCCTGAGCTCAGTCGAAGGGCGACAAAAGTCATTCGACACCATCGGCCTAAAATTCGAACCCCACACCGCCCTCTACTCCGGCCCCGATGGACTAAACGCTTACCGCGAATTCTTTCATCAAGCCGCCAAGCTGAAACATCAACCAAAATTTATCCTGATCGAATTTGACCCGCGGCAAACACCTACCCTGAAAAAAATCATCAAAACAATTTTCCCCACTTCCAAAATTCAAGTTAAAAAAGATTTATGCGGCTTAGACCGCGTGATGATCGTCAAAATTGTGTAAAATTGCGGTTTTACATTTTTTTGATGTATAATTAAAATGGTAAAAGTATAGCTAGATACCAGCTCCGCAAAAGCACTCTCGTCCCGCAATGCACGACTCCGCCACCAATCCGCAGCTTAGTATGGCTGACAAACATTAAGCAAATAATCAATGTCACACCGCAATCTTTATTAAGATACACTAATTCTAATTTTATTATGGAAATAAAAGTGATGAGCTGGAACATTTGGTCAGGGAAAAACTGGAAACAAATTATTAATTTTGTGAAAGATAATAAAATTGAATTAATGGGTTTTCAAGAAGTAGATAATAATCTTGAAGAAACAGAATTCATAAATATTACAGAAAAAATCGCCCAGTCACTAGGTTATAATTTTGCATATAGCCCGAGTATTGAGAATCAAAAAACAGGCAGTTTTGCTGAAGGTCAGTTTGGGAATTGTATTATTTCAAAATTTCCAATCGTCGATAATAAAAGACATTTTCTCAGTCTTCCAGAAGAATGGGATGGAACTGCGATAACTGAGCCACGGACTCTCTTGGAAACAAAAATTAACGTTGATGACAAAATTGTCTGCTTTATGACCCTGCACTTAGGATATTCAAAACAATTTCAACCGACCGAAATTAAGCTTCGGCAGATTGAAAAAGTTATTGAGGTGATAAAAAATAATAATGACTTGCCCATTATTTTAACGGGTGATTTTAATTCAACTCCTGAAAACCAGGGAGTCAAAAAAATCAAACAATACCTTAAGGATGTGGATGAGAAAAATACTCTCAAAACATGGACGATGTATGATTTTAAATATCATGATTGGAAAGTGCCAGCTGGTCTCAATTTCAAAATAGACTACATATTTATTTCAGAAAAGATCAAACACGAAACACCTACCATTGATATAAATAAAATCTCTGACCATGTTCCAGTAATCGTAAAATTAGAAATATAATAAGCACCACCCATTGACAAAAAAATCAAAACAAGGTATAATCCCAAGTTGCCTTTTTAATCCCACACCGCATTCATCAACGGGAAAAGGAGCTCCAGATGAAGACCGCTGAACACCTCTCTCTGATTCTTGCCTCCTTTGTCAATGCCATTCGTTTCAATCTCAAAAATTCAAGATCGCCGGTTATGCCCAGCCAGGTAAGACAAATTCAACTCGGCTACGATTTGGCTGTCCCCAGACATCACTCAGTCATCTGCGGGCGGCCTGAAATTCTGGCTGAAGTCCCTGAAGCTGTCCAGCGGGCATTCCTCCTGCGGCTGAGAGACAATGATAGAGAGCTCATCGAGCTGATCAACCGTCATCTGCTGATCGCCGAGATCTCGGCGAGAATCACGCGGTCATGGCAATTCTATGGCGAGACCGTATCACACGGAACTGATATTGACCCGTATCTGGTTGAAATCGAAACAACATAATTTATTCTGAGGTAAATCATTACCTCTTTTTTGTTGATTTAAATATACTCAAAATACGACCCAATCAACACCTGGCAGAAATTGCTAAAATATAATAATTTGATCTATAATACTAAAGTTACAAACGATGAAATCAAAAGAATTGATACACTTTATTTTATTGAAGACTATCTATGATTGATCAGATATATTCATACCGAGAAATGTGTGACATTGAGAACGTCCAAACCTTACAGCGAGGTATGAATTTTCGAATGAACCCAAAATATTCCGTTATTTAATGTCACGCAGATCAAATGCGCCATATTCCGATAGTATTTCCAATGATGGAATTACTATTGAATATCAGGGGCACGATGAGCCAAAAACATCATATGAAATGAATCCCAAACAACATGATCAACCGCAACAAACAAGAAATGGCACCTTAACCCAAAATGGAAAATTTATTGAAGCGGTAGAAAAATTTAAAAATAAAACGTCCAAATCCGAAGTCGTTAAAGTATATGAGAAGATTTTATCAGGCGTTTGGTCGCTAAAAGGCTTATTTGATTTGATTGATTACAAAGTAAAAAACGATGGGAAAAGACAGGTATTTGTATTCATCTTAAAATTATCAAATGAACAAAATTTAATCACAAATGAGCACATTGATCTTGCACATACGCGGCTTATACCAAGCGAAGTAAAAAAAGAAGTTTGGAAAAGAGATGGTGGTAAATGTGTATTATGTGGCTCAATAAAGAATTTACATTTTGACCATGATTTACCTTTTTCTAGAGGTGGCACCAGTTTGATAACAAAAAATATAAGGTTACTTTGTGCTAAATGCAATTTATCTAAATCAGACAAAATAGAATAGGCGTCTTGGCTTCTGAGACCCCCACCATCAATCCATTATCCAAAACCATAAACTCCAACCTATGCACACCAATAAAATTCATTTTATCATCATCTTCATCTTCTCACTCACCCTAGTCGGCTGCGAATTAACCAATGACAGGCCGCAAATCACCAATCAACCCGACGATATTGAAAAAGTTAACTATGATAAATATGCTTGCACGGTTGATGCTGATTGTGAGTGGGTGTCTCCGATTTCAGATACATATGGCCAATGCGGCTGTATGAACAGCAGCTATCTCGATAGCGTCCGGGACGAACCGGATTTTACCGAGGGCTTTGTCCATCAATGCGAACCGCCGCTCAACGTGCAGCAGCCATGCGCCTGTAAAAACAATCACTGCACCATAAACTCTTTATAAACTATTATAACTTTTTATAAAATGACCAAGAAACAAATCATCAAAAAAACCGCTAAACACATCAAATCTAAACTCACCGGCGAAGGTTCCGGCCATGACTGGTGGCATGTTTATCGCGTCTGGAAAAATGCGCTCCACATTGGCAAACATGAGAGTGTTGATTTGTTCGTAGTTGAACTTGCCGCCCTGCTTCATGATATTGCTGACTGGAAATTTAATCATGGTGACGATAATGTCGGTCCACGAAAGGCAAGAGAATGGCTCGAAAAATCAGCGGTTGATGAAAAGGTGATTTCCCATGTTTGCCAAATCATCAAAGACGCTTCGTTCAAAGGCGCAGGCGTCTCAACCAAAATGAAAACCATCGAAGGTATGGTGGTCCAAGATGCTGATCGATTAGACGCAATCGGTGCCATTGGAATCGGCAGAACTTTTGCCTACGGCGGTGCCAAGGGGCGTGAAATGTACAATCCGGAAATTAAACCTGAAAAACATGCGTCGTTTGAACAATATAAAAAAAATCAAAGCCACACGATTAACCATTTTTATGAAAAACTGCTGCTCCTAAAAGATTTAATGAATACCAAAACAGCAAAAAGAATGGCGAGAAAAAGACATAAAGTAATGGAAAATTTTTTAGCTGAATTCTTTCAAGAATGGAAAGGCAAAAATTAAATCCATTCTGAGCCACTCAAGCCTGCAGATCAGCTAACGACTTATATCAGATCACAAAAATTTGCTCAAAAAAAAGAGCTCATATCGAGCTCCTATTTTTGTCTTTAATTATTTTTTTTCCATGGCCTCAAGCTGCTTAATCCGCTCAAGCGCGCCGGCCCCAAATGAATACAACATTGAATGCAGATTCTGGTCCAGCTTGCCCCTAGCATCAGCACTCAAACCCGATTTTTTATTACTAATCCGATCCATAAACGGACTCGTATAATCCACTGCTTCCTGCTTAACCTTTATTTCACCCAATCGCTCAGCCTCATTCATTGCTTCATCAAGAATTTGAGCCACCGCCTGCCTCATTGTTTCTCGCTGCTCGGGAGACAATTCATTGATACGGGGTAATTCAAACTTGCCTTGTTTCAAAGTCATGACTTGATATTCAAAACCGGACGCACCGATAAACTCGGGTAACAATTCCATAGCCTTCTTACCGGCAGCCTGATCATCACCACTTTGCTCACCCAGCAGCTTTTGTTTCCAGTCCGGCAGCACCACATCAAGCGCCTTGAGAATCTCCGCCTGAACACGGCCATCAAACTCCTGACTCTGATCAACCTGATTATCAGTTAGTTCATTGATGGCTTTGACTCTATTTTCTGGATTCGCAGTCATTAAACTGGTTAATTTATCCACTTCAGCCTTATTATCAGCAATTTTTTCAGTCAGAGTTTTAAGGTCAGCGGCCATAGTGTCATGAAGCGGCCCGCGAACTGTCTGAGCTCCCTCAACCTGACTTAATCTGGTTTCAAGCGCCGTCAAATCAGTTTGGATCAATTCCATTTCTTCCGCCATTTCACCTTCAGGGTCAGATTGTTCAAGTTTAGCGGCCAAAGCCTCTGCCTGAACCTTAGCGGCACTTAAATCCTGCTGAGATTTTAGATAATTTTGCCAAGGATTTTCAGCTGCCCTAGCCGCTTCCGCGGCTGCTTCGCCTGACTCTTCTCTTCTTTTATTTACCTGAGAAAAATAATTTTCAAGTTCTGTAGCCATAAAGTTATATGTTATAATAAATACAATATTATATAATTGATACAAATATTATAAATCATTCAAATAATTATGCAAATTAAACCAAAATCAGCTGATGTAGCCGCTGAAATTGAACAAATCCAAAGGGAAATAAAATTATTAAAACAAAGAATGCAGACATTGCAGGGCAAAGCCTCCGCCAAATCAGATCAGCGCCGGCTAGCTGAAATTAGATCGTCCCTCTCTTAATTGGCTGCCTAAAACATCTATAAATCATTCTTACTTTTATTGATAACTTCATTCTGTAATAGAAAAAACGCCAATTATTATTGACGTTTCACCCTTTCATGTCTTGCCCCTACCCTGTTTCTTTTTAGCTGAAAATCTAGACCACGTATTCACCGAGACATCAATCAACAGTACGCCCGAAACCACCAGCATCACGATCGGAACCAGATACCAAATTCGATCGATCCCAACATCAACCAAATCAAAGATAAAAGACAAAATGGCAGCCAGACTCAAAAGCACACCACCAGCAATCAGCTTCTTCTTCATGCTCTCCTCCAATTACTGTTCCGGAGTCTCATGATCACGGCGACGCATGGCCAACGCCAACTGAAATGACCGATTCTCTTTCATCTTGGAGTCGAACTGCCGAACCATCATCTTACGCTCGCGATACGCCTCGACAAACCAACTAACCTTTAACCAAATCCCGGCCACACCGAGAGCAATCGGAACCGCGAACCAAGCTGATTCAACCGAGTCTCCCATCGACCGCAATACCACACACAGAATCGCGGCCGCGATGATCAAGACCCCGCCGATGACAAACTTCTTCATCCTTCACCTCCCGAGCGCCCAGAATTCGGTCTCGAGTTCACGCCACTCCGTGTCAGACAGAAACGCCGTCGCATCCACGTCAGTTGTCTGCTCCGGCTCCTGAGTTCTCAACCGCCACCCGAGGGTATTCAATACCTTCCAAAAAGTTCGATGCGCCTCCGACAGGCCGCAAAATTGACCTGTGCTTTTAACTCCGGCCAATGCCTGCACCTGTGTCTTGAACTCTCGTATCGTCCGCATCTTCGCCTCCACTTTGTGAACAAATCCACAACAACACACAATATCACAAGCCGCAAAAATTGTCAATTGTTATCCTCTCTTAGTATTGCATAACAACCTCTATTTGCTATAATCAAAATTACAATTTATTTTTAATCGTTTGTCATCAAACATCAAACTATCATGGAGATCGAAATTATCGGCCACATCGGTACCGCTATCATCGCGTCAGCCCTTGCGCCTCAAGTAATTAAATCATGGAAAACCAAATCCACCGACGATATTTCATTAGTCTGGAATTCCCTGCTGTTTGTCGGCTTGGTGGTTTTTGTCATTTATGGTTTTGGCATCGGCAGCAAACCGATTATGATTTTCACCTCGGTTGAAGCCAGCCTTAGTCTATCTCTGTTGCTGCTTAAACTGATAACTAAAAGAACTCTCAAACCCCTAAAACAACTTGATCCTGATAATATCGCGGGCTAATCATCTAACCTAAATTTTATGAGCGATCAGATGTATACCTCAAATGAATACCTGGAAAAAAATCCCACTTGGCATGTCGAGGATTCTCCGTGGAAAGCCGGCCAAATTCTCAAAATGATGCGCCAAAACAACCTAACTTCCCTATCAATCGCGGAAATAGGCTGCGGCGCGGGTGAAATTCTCAATCAGCTTTATCAACAACTGCCGGACACCACCATCTTTACCGGTTATGAACTATCGCCTCAAGCGATCGAGTTGTGCCGGCCAAAACAAAACGACCGGCTGAAATTTCACCTAAAAGACCTTCTAACCGAACCGAATATCAGCTACGATCTTGTCCTAGCGATTGATGTGGTCGAACATGTTGAAGACTATCTGTCCTTCCTGCGGCAGCTTCGGACCAAAGGTAAATATAAAATCTTTCATCTGCCGCTTGATCTATCAGCTCAATCAGTCCTGCGCGGCCGTCCGATAATCGACCAGCGCCGCGATGTTGGTCATCTCCACTACTTCACCAAAGACACGGCTCTCGCGTCTTTGACCGAGACCGGCTACAAAATCATTGACTATTTTTATACCGCCGGATCCATTGATCTGCCCGCCAAATCTCTGAGTTCCCGCCTACTCCGCCTCCCCCGCCGAATATTATTCAAACTTAACCCTGATTTTACCGTCCGGCTGCTTGGCGGCTACTCACTCATGGTTTTAACAGAATAAGCTGAAATATAATATAAAAACAAATCACGATTTTTCGTGATTTTTTTATTCAAATTCAATTAACTCAATCTCTCGGATCGCTCACCATATGCCCTCGGGCATATCTGTCTTCATTCTCAGCCTGAGCTCTTCTTTGCCCATCCAAAATTTCTGCCATGGTCAATTCAACATGAAAATGCTGACTGACAGCTATCGCCATGTGATACAACACCGGCCGCGTATTCTTCATCATTTCAATCATTTCTCTCGAACCGGATTTTTTTTCTTCCGGCAGACGTGAATCGACATAACAACACATAAATCGACGGCTAAACTCCCACCATACTTCCAAATCAGTACTTAATTGATCATTAACCAGCTCACAAAAACTCATCTCATTGGCTTTGGTCATTATCCGCCCTCCTCTTGATGGTGACTGTCACCACCAAATCATATGAACAAAAAACAACCTCGTCAAGATTGCTTGCTATAACCCTAACTAAAACTTGCCATTACCCCGCCAAACTTCCGCCGCGCCCCTGCCTACCGGCAGGCAGGCGCCGTAGCTCTACGCCCTGTCCACCGACCTGTATGCCATAGCTTTAGCGAAGGCATAAGCGTTATGCGTAGGTGGAAGTAAGAGCGTAGGCGGGTAGTTACAGTTCACCCCCCACCACCTTCACCACATCCGAATACTCTTTCTGCAATAGATCAAGCTCAGTTTTATATTTTACAAACCCATCCCCGAGATTAATCACAGCCGCATACTCCATCGGCTTTTCCGGTTCAACCAAAGTCACGTTATTGTCAATCAAAAATTCTTCCACCATCAATCTATACTGATCCGCCTTGAAACACAAATCAAACTCCGGCGCTCCATTAGAACTTGGTTCAACCGACGCCACCGACGGCTCTGATTTGAGCCATGACAACGTCGCGCCTCGCTTCTCCGGCGCCAAAGTTAGAACCACCACGAAACATTTCCGCGCCGCCAAATCTCTAATTTCAAATGATGCCAGCCACGGAAAATCATTAACAAAATTTTTGATATTTTTATTTGTCTCGTCCGGCGTTTTACCTGTGAAATATCGAGTAAAATAAAGGCTGTTGAACTGATACACAAAATCATCCGCCTTATCATTCGGCACCACACTCTCCGTTTCAAGTTGTTTTTCAATCAGCTGATCCTCTTCAATCCACGCGCCTTTGAACACCTCATCCGGAGACGGCAGCCTCATTTCAGAGTATATCGACAAATCAAACACCGGCGGTTTGGCTAGATTTCGGCCTTGAACCAAATTATAAACCCAAATCAAGGCTGCCGACCCGAATATTACCACCAAAATCAGCCACCACAAATTGTTTAAATTATTCTTCATCAGGATATTCAATAGTTAAATCCGGAAAATGATCCGGCAAAATTTCAATCCACGTCTGCCCCGGCACAAAACTGATCTCGGCCTGTGTTTGTTTGTGATAAAATCGAGTTCGCTGATTCAAATTATCCCGTCTCCACTCAGCCTCGATCACCAGCCCCTCTTGCAGCACCACGGCGCGGCCCGAACCGATTGTTTGGGTTTCACGCCGGCCGTAATCATCAATTGGCGCACTTTCCGAGTAAATCACCGCGATATTTTTGGCCATGAGTTGGCTACCGTCGGCAGTTTTATGCTTACGTCCGCCTTGACTGCGCTCATAAACATTTAAGTCTCGGTTGTATTCCCACAACACATTATGCGCTGGGCTGCGATAATCAATATACGCGCTTGTCATCCGGCCTCGATTATCCAACTCCGCTTCCGGCCGGAAAACCCAGACCCCAAACGCACCCTCAGTCGGCCACGATTTGGCCGTCATCGCTCTTTTCACCAATTCACTCGATGTCATTACGTTGTGCGGCGCGTACCGAGAATTATCACGCCAAAAATATTGACCATTCGAAAATTCATTCAAATCATAAACCGATGCTCGACTCCTGAGCAACGCCAAGGCGTCATCGCTGCCGCCGACATGGACATAAACCGCGCCAAACTCGGTCGCGTAATCAACAAAATACGGCCGAGCCGATCTGACCGGACCAATATCGGTTGGCACGGTATTTGAATCAAACACCGCTACCAGCCGAGTAATTGTACCCTCGGCAATCGCTTCAAACACCACCGACGCTTTATCAATTCCAACCGGCGGCCGCGCCTCCGCGTGATTATCAATCATCACCGCTATCGGTATGGCTTTGTCCTCAAATTCCCGACACAACCCATCCAAATTACCGCGGAAATCACACTCCACAGCAACCTGTTCGTTTGATTCATTATTATTTGTCGGCTGAATATTCTGATTTCTCGGCCAAAACCAAAAAACGGCCGCGATTATTATCACCCCCCCGACACCAATCCCCGCCGCCCAAATATACTTAACCGGAATCATAAATTTCTGCTGGTCATTTTTTTTCGTCATGGATATTATCAATTAATATTTTACTATATATATCTTGTTTTCAAACTATTCACCAATCATCAATTTAAAACAAAGAACGCCGCATCTCAATTATACGGCATTCTTTTATCTGAAACAACTTAACGTTAAATTCTTACTTTTTCTGATTTCCAGCTGGCTTTTCCTCGGTTTTAGCTTTGTCATCACCCTCTTTTCCTTCTTTACCTTCTTCAGGCTTTGGCATATCCACCACCGGCGCTTTATCTTCAATCACTTCTTCCTTGATCTCAGACACGGCGGCTACGGTCTCATTGGCATCAGCCATGATTTCCACGCCCTCAGTCAAATTCAAATCCTTGATGTGAATTGAATCTTCAAACGTCTTCAATCCGCTCAAATCTACTTGAATTTCCGACATCAAATCTTTTGGCAAACACTTGATGGTCACTTCATCGATAGACACCACCAAGACACCGCCCAAAATTTTAACCGCCGGAGCTTCACCAATGAATTTGAGTTCAACCGAAGCTTCAATTTTCTGACCGCGCTTGATTTTATAAAAATCAACATGGGTCACAAACTGTGTAATCGGATCATACTCAACATCCTTGATCAAAACCTCCATCGGTTCTTTCGCACCCTCAACCGTCAAGTTGATAATGCTGCTCTCACCGGCCTCATTGTACAATTTGCGCATATCCGCTTCACGCATCTTGATATACACATTTTCCTTTAACTCCGGACCGTAAATCACCGCCGGACACTGGCCTTCAGCTCGCAGCGTTTTGACTTTTTTGCCCATCTCCAATCGTTTGGCCGCAGCCACATTGAATACTTGCATAAAGTAATATTTATTGATTAAACATCCCCGATTATAAACCAATCTCCAGTCTTTGTCAATTCTTGAAAAAAAATCTCTGCCCCAAGCAGAGATCAAATTAAATATTTTTTATCTAAATTACCTCAAAAAAATCCTTCTTGGCCGCATATAATTGCTCATAAAACTCCAAAACGTCATCGTGGTTTATCGGCTCTTGAGTTGAAAATTTGATCACCTCGTCGCTGCTCAAATCCGTCAGCAGTCCGATTGAACTGATCCCGTTTGGATGCGCTGTAATCAACACCAGCACGCGGCTTTTGCAGCGGCGGCATTGGACATAGAGCAAATGAGAATTTTCTCTTTCTTGTAATATTTTGATCTGCGACGGAAAGTTTCGGCTGTCGCAAACCGGACAATTGGAAATTATTTTCAGCTGATCTTGATTATTCATCATATTATATCTCGTTTCTGCTTATAATTTAAGTATAGCTATTATCGGCGGCAAAGTCAAAAACCGACTCAAACGCGTCAATTCTGCCACTTCACCACTTCCACTTTTATTTAACGTCCATGAATAACTGAAGTTTGGTGGCGAATTTGATTCTTAAATTTGATGATTTTCTTAACATTAATTAAGACAAAAACAACGATTATTAAGTACTGAACTAGAAAAAATAGTTCGTTTGGATAATCTCCGACTCCAAATCCCCGATAAAACATTCCGTCAACATTTTCTTCGTCGTAAGTAGCTGGATCACCAGCGATAGTTTTCATGTCGGTCGAAAACATCGATCCTTGTTCTATAATAACAGTTTCATTGCCTGATTTTTCTGTATAGTGATATTCAAAATTTTGGAATGGATGAAAATAGTTTGGATAGACAGATTTTGATCGGACTATTTTTTCTATATTCAGCGGCTCTGGATCATTACTGACTAGAATAAACCAATCTGGAAATGCTTCGTTACCATCAAAAGGTGACTGATAATTTCCTAAGTAAACAAAATAATGAAGTGCAACGAATAAGATTGGTAATATAAACAGAAGTAAGTTGCTTTTATCTTTCAGTTTCATATCGGTTGTTGGTTATTTGGTCAAATTAGCCTTTCGCCTAACTCACGTATTCACCGCCACGCTCTGAGCCATCCCAATCGTGAACAGACTGGTCAGCAAAAAACTGCCCCCGAGACTGACAAACGGCAAAGAAATACCGGTAACCGGCAGCAAGCCCATATTCATGCCCACATTAACCATTAAATGAATAAAAAACATCGCGCTGATCCCGAGCACCATATACATCCCGAAATCATCTCTGGCTCGTTTGGCGATTCGGATTAACCGGTAAAAAATCAACACCCACAATCCGAGCAACAAAGTTACGCCAAAAAATCCCAATTCCTCCGCCACCACCGCGAACACAAAGTCAGTCTGGCTTTCCGGAATAAATTTGAGCTGACTCTGGGAGCCAAAACCCAATCCCCGGCCCCAAAATCCGCCCGAACCGACCGCGATAATAGCTTGAGTTACATTATAACCGCTGCCAAGGGGATCAAGCGTGGGATCAATAAAAGTCAAAACTCGATCCTTTTGATAATCCTTCAACCCAAAACCCCACATGGATGTAATTGCGACCAGCATTATGAGTCCCATCATCAATAAATACCGAACCCGCACGCCGGAAAGAATCAACATAATCAACCAGATGCCAAACAACACCGCCGCCGATCCAACATCCGGCTGAAGCAAAACCAATCCAACCATAATAATTGTACCGACAAAACTGACCACAAGATGCCGAGGCTCCTGAAATTGCTGGTATCGATGAGCGAAAAATCTGGCCAAAAATAATATCAACGCGATTTTCACCAATTCCACCGGTTGAAACCGCCAGCCAAATATAGACAGCCAGCCCGTCGTCCCGCGAATTGTTGACCCGAACAATAAAACCGCAACTAATAGAATCAAACTGAGCAAGAACAAATATCGGCTATATAATCTGAATGCGGAATAATTGAATAAACTGGCGACAAACAAAAACAACATCCCCACAACAGCAAAAATAATTTGTTTTTTAACATTGGAAAAATCCAACGGTTCTTGTCCCAGACTGACCGAATACAGCGCCGTAAAACCGATCACCAACATCAAAAAAACAGCGCCAAAAAGCACCCAATCAAATTTTCTTAGTTTTTCCGACAGCGAACCAATCACCATAAATAATTTTTCTGGTTATAACCTATAACCCATTTATTTTTCTTCCCTCACAAGTACCCCAATTGTAGCCCATTTATCCCCAAAATTCAATTTAACAAAAAATGCGGAATCTCCGCAGTCACAGTATAAACTCAATTCGCCGAATTTATATGAACATTCCCCTTTGCCAAACCGGAAACACAAACAAGATCGAAGGCTTTAAACTTTGATCAAGTCACAAATCAAACCCGCGAAAACTCTCCGGATTTAATATGTCCACGGCCGGCAGCACTCTGACCTCGCCGGTGCCGGACAAATTTTGATAAATATTAAATGAAATATTCTTTTCCTGCCCTGATCGAAAATCCCGTACCGGAACTTTGTTGATAAAGACAGCGGAATTACCTCGAATCAACATCACCACAAAATCTATTTGCCAAAAATTATATGCGCTGCTGTTTTTCGCTTTGAACTCCACTCGACTGACGCCGGTATTGCCGGACAATGTGCTTTGACCGCTTGGAATAAACCTCGGTTCCAGTACTTCTATATTTAAAATTTTATCTCGTAATTTTTCATAATCCGCCACCTTCTCCCACTTCACGTCTTCAAGCACCAAAACCGCATTTGGAGCCGCCTGCGTCTCAGCACCCAAATCAAGAATATAATGAACCGAGGCCGGTAAAATATAATCAATTTTAGTGGCGGTCACCGTCTCCCCGGCTTCAAAATGATATTTAACTTCTTTGGCATACCAGTTGGCATTGGTATTTTCCACTTCCGCCCAAAAATCATACTTGCCCGCCCCATTCACAAACGCCCCGGAGCCGGATACAACTAACGCTATTGGCTGGTTGATTTGCCACAACGTGTCATAACTCAGTTTGGGCGCTGACAACTCGAGCTCCATCCTTTGCTCTGTCGCTCGAGACAACAAAAACAAATTCAAGAAACCATATAAAACCGCAATGACCAAAATTGCATCCACCCCTACGAGAGTCAAAATAAAAATCCGTCGAATCATTAATCGATGTTTCACAAACCAATAACCGAACTTTAATTTGTCCGCCGACAACTGAGTCCCGGTCGGCGTATATTCGGTTTTCGGCGGAGTTGTTGTTTTGTTTTGACCAAACATGTCAATATAGCCGCTTAATTTTTCTGCGCGCCGCCCAGCTGATGACGGCTCTCTCTCTACTCGGTCGTTTCTTGTCTTAATTTTACCCATTCCAATTATCAAAATTATACCACTTTATTCCCATTCAGCCAAAATGTTATGAACATATTATTTCTAATTTTACTTAACAAATTTTACTCTCTCTGCTATTATAGCTATATATTTAACAATCATTTACCCTAAAAGCTACAAGCTAATGGCTAAAAGCTATTTTTAATATGTCACCAAAAAAATCCGTCCAAAAAGGCGCCGACGAATACGGCGCTGAACAAATTACCGTACTTGAAGGTTTGGATCCGGTGCGCAAACGGCCCGGTATGTATATCGGCAATACGGCAAGCGAAGGTCTGCACCATTTAATTTGGGAAGTTGTCAACAATTCCATCGATGAAGCCATGGCCGGTTTTTGTACTGACATCGTGGTCAAAATCAATTCGGACAATTCAGTCACGGTCATTGACAATGGCCGCGGCATTCCGGTCGAAAAACACAAAGCGACCGGCGTTTCAGCCTTGGAAACGGTTATGACCAAACTTCACGCCGGCGGTAAATTCGGTCAAGGCGGCTACAAAGTTTCCGGCGGCCTCCATGGTGTCGGCGTATCCGTGGTCAATGCTTTATCCACTTGGACCAGAGCCGTCATCCGCCGCGACGGCAATATTTATGAGCAGGAATTTCACATCGGCATCCCGCAAAAAAAAGTCAAACTTGTCGGACCGGTAACTAAACCGAAAAAAATCGACCCATGGGCGCCGGAAGAATCTTTTACCAACGGAACTTCGGTATCATTTTTACCTGACAAAACTATTTTCACTGTTACTGAATTCAGCTGGGACAAAGTTTTAACTTATTTGCGCCAGCAAGCCTATCTTACCAAGGGTATACGGATTATGGCTTTTGATCTGAGAGATCCCCAAAACAGAAAACAATTCTCGTTCTTCTTCGAAGGCGGTATTGGATCATATGTTCGTCATTTGAACCGCCAAGACAAACCGGCCCATGACAATATTTTTTATGTTGACAAAACCGCCGACGATATTCAAGTCGAAGTGGCCATTCGCTATATTCAAGAATTCACTGAAACCGTCATCGCCTTCACCAACAATATCATCAACCCCGAAGGCGGCACGCACGTGGCCGGTTTCCGCACCGCCTTGACCCGAACGCTCAATTCCTACGCACGCAAACACAATCTACTCAAAGAAAAAGATGAAAATCTCTCCGGCGACGACGTCCGTGAGGGTTTGACGTCAATCATCTCGATCAAAGTCAAAGATCCTCAATTCGAAGGCCAAACCAAAGCCAAACTCGGCAACGCCGAAGTAAAACCCGTCGTTGACCAGCTGGTAACCGAATCGCTGGAAATATTTTTGGAAGAACACCCCAAAGACGCCGAAGCCATCATCGGGAAATCGCTCCTCGCCGCCCAAGCCCGCAAAGCGTCCCGAGCGGCCCGTGATACGGTTCTGCGCAAAGGCGTACTCGAAAGTTTATCTCTCCCCGGTAAACTGGCTGACTGCTCATCACGAGAACCTGACAAGTGTGAATTGTATATCGTCGAGGGCGACTCGGCCGGCGGCTCAGCCAAACAAGGCCGCAACCGAGAATTTCAAGCCATCCTTCCGCTTCGAGGTAAAATCATCAACATTGAAAAAGCCCGCATCGACAAAATGTTGGCCAACAATGAAGTTAAATCGCTCATTATTGCTCTTGGCACCAATTTTGGCGAGCAGATGAACATTGAAAACCTCCGCTACGGCAAGGTCATTATTATGACTGATGCCGACGTTGACGGCGCTCACATTCGAACCCTACTATTAACTTTATTCTTCCGATATTTCAGCCCACTGATTTACCATGGCAATCTATACATTGCTCAACCGCCTCTCTACCAAGTCAAAAAAGGCAAAGTGGCCGAGTATGTTTACTCTGACGAAGAATTGGAGCAGGTGCTGGAAAAATTCAAAAAAATCAAAGACGAAACACCAGCCAAAAAACCGGTTGAAACCGACGAGACTGAGCCGGAAACCGAAACTTCTGATGACTCCGTGGTTGAACACATTGAAATTCATGATGAAGCGCTCAAAGGCGTCAACATCCAGCGCTACAAAGGTCTCGGCGAAATGAATCCGGATCAGCTCTGGAACACCACCATGGATCCGGCCAATCGCGTGCTCAAAAAAGTCACCGTCGAAGACGGCGAAAAAGCCGATCAAATTTTCGACATCCTGATGGGCTCGGAAGTTGCGCCCCGCAAACGCTTTATCCAAACGCACGCCAAAACTGTGAAAAATCTCGACATCTAAACCAAACATCCAAACAGCAGGTTTTAACCTGCTGTTTTGTTATAAAAAAAAGAAGACTTTTTGTCTTCTCAAATCTTATAAAACCACCGAGCCTGATCATTGAACGCCAGAATCAAACAACCTTGGTCATCCATTTCTCCGTGAAAAACAGCAAATTCAATTCGGAGACACGAATTCTTTTTATTGAACTCAGTCAAAGCCGCCAATAGACAATCATGCATTTCAGCCCCGGAATAAAGCCCCCACAGGCTGGTCATGATTTCATCATCAAGCGGAAGAATAGCCAAAAAAGGAATATCACCGTTGAACATCCGTTTGATGCCATCAATATCAACCACCGTAATATTGTAAAAATCATTCGAAGCCTCACTATCCAGCGCGCTCTGCAACCGAGGATCACAATAAATCTCATCGGGGATTTGATAATTCGAGCCCGCATCCTGAGCCACCTTCTTCCAGCCCGCCGTAATCACGTTTGGTCCAAACTCTTGAAAATGCAGACACTCTGACAAATAAACAGCTAGCTGCTCCTCACAATCAAAAATAGCCTCAGCCCAAACATCCGTCTCTCGACTCATCAACTTCCAAAGCTCATACGCCAGTGCCAAGACTCTTTCACCTCGATTCGGTTTCATGCCGCCTCCTAGTTGTTTGAGGTTTTGACTTCAAATAATACCAGCAATATCCAATTTTGTCAATTATAACAAAAAAACTGCTCTTTTAAGCAGTTTATTTTACTCAGCCCACGGACGCCACCATGGGTCAGCCAGTGTATCGCTAAGCATGATCAGGCAATGCGTACATCTATCAGGCGGCGTGACGCGAGACGAAAACAAAGGCGGACACGCATTCGGCATGAAGACCGCCCGCGGATTAAACCGTTCATCAATCTCCTCACAGATCTGCTTCACCAAATTTTCAAATCCAACATCGGGATTTACTCCGAATTTTTCATTCAGCTTTCTCACCAGAATTTCCAATGCCCGTTGATTCTCTTTGCGGCTATCTTGACTGCCGGTATTCGCGTCAAGTTCAACAAATGTCCAGCCATTTCCATCAACGAAAAATTTCGCACTGCGCGTAACGATAAAGTCAAATACCGACAACTCCTGCCCCAACCGCTTGCCCTGAGCGCCAAATGAAATCACAATTTCACACCGTGTCATTGATCACCCCCTTCCGGCAGCCGTTTCCACCAGGGATCGTTCAACATATCATTGAGGATAATCACACATTCGTGTTCATCATCAGGTTCAGCTGTCCGGTCTGTCGCATTAACATACAAAACACTACCCAAGGTACAAAACTGATGGCTGAAATACACCTCAATCGCTTTCAACCGCCGAACAAGCGATTCAACCACCACGGAAAATCTCCAATCAACCACCCCCACCGCCAATTCTTCCAACCAAGCATCCACCCTCGATCGACATTCATCACTACAAGCTTCCATATTAATCTTAACGATTTTCAATTTTTTTGCCACAAGATCAACCGCGATTTCAATTTTCGATACCCCGGACGCGCCGCAATATGGCCGGCCATAGTGAATATAAATGCCACGTTCATGATCAAACATTTTCATTGGCATCCTCCGATCCTGTTTTGGGATAAAAAACCTTCCACCAAGAACCATTGCGGCAATTAAATGAATTGTATCCGTTACTTTCTCGCTTCACGCGAAACTGCAACCCTGCACGTCGAAGGACATCATCAACCACAAGCGCCAAATTAAGATCTGCGCTCGCCACCTGCGTCTCCAAAGCCGACTTCACTCGATTAATAAATTCTGTAAGAGATGTCCAAGTCAACCAATCAACCGATTCAAATTCCGCCATTTCAATATGAGTGATTTCAGCCTGATTTCGTTTATTCTTTTTCGCATATATGGCAAACAAGACTCTATTTTGATTTTCAATGGTCACCAGCTGACTATCATCTCGATAAGACATTGATTCCTCCGCCTTGGTGGGAATTATTTATCTTAAATTATTTTTACCAAAGACGCAAGGATCAAAAAACTGAGTTGGTTCACTCAGTTTAGATTTCTTGATTCAAACCTAAAACAAATTTGGCCAATCAGCTAACCCAAAAACCAACTCAGCCGTACCATCATCAGGTAAACGGTACAGACTAAACAGACTCAAAGCCATCACCGATCGAACAACCAGCTTCATTTCCTCCAACACGATCCGGGTATTCAGTGTTTCACCTTTTTCAAGATAATACTCTGACAATCGCCCCTCCAACCGTCTAGCCAAACCAACCAATCCCAAAATGACGCGCCAATCATTTGCCATCGGAGCACAAACTTGCACCGTCCGATCATCATAAATAATCAAACCCAAAATTTTCGACGACCTAACTCGTCCATCCGCGTCTTTAGTCTTTACCGCCACATTCAACACCTCTGACCGCTTTTCAGTCACGATCATTCCTCCCTGTTGTTGTATGGGTCTGCCCCGCCTGATCAGCTGAACCCTTTACTATGCCAAAATTATTCAGCCTTGTTTATTTCCAACTTTTATCCATTATCTATTTTCAAAAAACATTGCCAATCGACAAATAATCCAGCGGCGATTCAGCGTTCCATTTTGTAATACTTACCCTCAGCAAACCACCAGTATTATTAATCCACGAGATTACCCGCACTCGAAATCTGGTATCGGCCAAATAATTCTCGTTTAATACCTGTGTCAAATCATTAACGAACTTTTCCTCTCCTGCCCAATCACATAATTCGCTACGAGTATATGAGGCTAAAATGGGTTCTTGACTGCGGAATTCTTCAAATGCAAATAACAAGTCTAGCTGAATATACGGGATATCCTTTTCTGCATCATGAGCAAATTCAACCATTTTCTGCACTACCGTATACGAACAAAAGCAAAGAAATTTTGCATACCACCCAAGCATGACCACAACTTTTTCATTTAATCTCGTCAAATTTTCAATTGCTCCGAGCTTACCCGAATCTTTGTCCAAAACCGCCCCGACCTCTTTGCCATTAGTATAATCCACTCTCTTTTTCATTTTGTTCCCCCCTGTTTCTGGTAGTGTTATAAACTGTAAAAAGCATCAAGTTTAAATGTTGTCGGACCGATTTCTGACCGAGCAATATAAAGCACCGCTTCTGCCACTTCCCTTGGCTCGATAAATCGCGCCACCAGATTGCGATAGCGAGTCATAACTTCCTTACTCACGCCTCGCCACAGTTTTGTATTTACCGGTCCGAGAAGAATATCGTGAACCGACAGTCTACCCGCTCGCCCATGACTCGCGTTAATACTCATGGCCAAATTCCGCAGATATGCATACGCGGCCGCATAATACGGAGCACCGGCCAACCCTCGATCAACACATTGCCCGAGAAGATTGATTACCTTGCCGCCGCTGTTCATTTTCTTGGCGGCTTCGCAAACCGCCACCACATGACCACGAAGATATGGCTCAGTTTCCAAATAACTCGAAAACTCCAAAACATCATTTTCAATAAAGGGAAAAGCGCAAGTAACCATCAGATCCAGCTTAGGGAACTGTCGAAACACCATCCGAATCGACCGGATGTTCTGGATATCGCAATGCATACCCACGCCCGAGGTCCTCTTCGCCAATTCATCATTACTGAAATAAGTAAAATAAATCTGATACTCAACCTCCAAAACTTTTATAATCGCTTGTCCGATATCACTGGTTCCGCCAATGATTAATGCCACCTTTTTCTCGCTCATCTTGCTTCCTCCTTGGTATTGCATGGGTCTGTCCCGCCTGATCAGCTGAACCCTATAGCATGCCAAAATTATCCGACATTGTCAATCCCCAATTTTTATCCATTACTCTTGCGGGAAAATAATTTTATGCTATAATTATATTGAAACTAGCCCTTTGGGGCTTTTTAAGATAATTTTATCCCTAATTTTAAGCAAAAAATAACATTACAAAACCATTGGTTTTCGTTATTTTTGCTTCTCCGCTGAACATTTAGTTCACGCGGATACTATTTAATATGAATGTACTAAACAACCGTTTGTTCAATTATCTTCGAGAAGCAAAAGTTGAAATGACCAAAGTTACTTGGCCGACCAAAAAGGAAACCACCAAGTACACCTTGATTGTCATCAGCGTATCCGTGGGCGTCGCCGTTTTTCTCGGTGGCCTCGACTTGCTGTTCCAATACCTGCTCAGCTTGGTCGTTTAATTTTTATACTATTCACTAATTATATATGCCAAAACAAAGTTCTGAACGCGGCAAACTGTGGTATGTGATTCATACGCAAACCGGCCACGAAGAAAGTGTGGCGGAAAACCTCAAACAACGAATTGAATCCATGGACATGGAAACCAAAATTTTTGGTATCATGATCCCCACCGAGAAAAAAATCCGCATCAAAAACGGCAAACGCAAAACCGTCACGGAAAAAATCTTCCCCGGTTATGTTTTTGTTGAAATGATTGTCACCGATGATTCTTGGTATGTGGTTCGCAACACGCCAAATGTCACCGGTTTCATTGGCACCGGCACCATCCCGACTCCGATTTCCGACCAAGAAATTCAAGCCCTGCAAAAACGTATGGGTGTCCAAGAGCCGACCGTCGCGATTGAACTGACTCCCGGCACTCCGGTCAAAATTACCGATGGCCCATTCAAAGATTATGAAGGCCGCATCGACGAGGTTGATCAGACCAGAGGCAAAGTCAAAGTGGCGGTGACTATGTTCGGACGAGAAACACCGATTGAACTGGACCCCCTGCAAGTCAGACAGATCTAATCAGTTCGAACGTCTTTTACCATGCTGTCAAGACGTTAGAATCATTATTCTAATTAGTTTTAATTTATTAATATAAATGAAACAATCTGATTCACGACCCAGTCGTGGCTTCTAGTCAGACCATTCAAATATAATTAACACACTTTTTAACTCAAAATTCCGATTCGTTACAAGTGATTTAAAGTTTTCGTAATGTTTGGTAACCTTTCGTAATTTTGTAACATAATATGGCCAAAAAAATATTAACGCAGATCAAACTGCAAATCAACGCCGCCGCCGCCAATCCGGCGCCTCCAGTTGGACCGGCTTTGGGTCAACACGGCTTGAATATCCAAGAATTTTGCACCAAATTCAATGAAGCCACCAAAGATCGCGCTGGCGACGTGGTTCCTACCGTCATCACGGTTTATGAAGATCGTACTTTTGACTTCATCACCAAAACTCCGCCGGCCTCATCTCTGATCATGAAGGAACTCGGTCTTAAAAAAGGATCAAAAAAACCATTAACCGACAAAGTAGGAAAATTGACCAGAGACCAATTACGCCGTATTGCTGAAGCCAAATTGGTTGATCTCAACACCAAGGATGTCGAACAAGCAATGAAAATCATTGCCGGCACCGCGCGTCAAATGGGCGTCGAATCCGAAGAAGTTTAATGATTTGTTATTTGTTATTTAGTATTTATAATTTTGAATTTAATTAAACTGTGGGAGTCAGCCTTCGCGTTCCGCGATCCGGCTAACGCTCGCACCACAAGCTAAGTCAAAAAAATAATTTGCAACTATAAATTTCTCCGTTTCCATCAATTTCAATTAGTTTCACTTTATTTTTACCGTTGACTCAGCCAAAATCTATGCCAAAACATTCCAAGCGATTTCTAGCCGCTGCCACTCAAGTCGACAAGAACAAAGTTTATTCTCTGGTCGAAGCGGTGGAAATATTAAAGCAAACCGCGACCGCCAAATTCGATGAATCTTTTGAAGCTCACTTCCGCATCGGTATTGACCCGAAAAAAGGTGAACAGCAAATTCGCTCAACCGTCATTCTGCCTCATGGTATCGGCAAAAAAGTCCGCGTAGCCGTATTCGCGGCCGGCGACAAAGCCAAAGAAGCCAAAGAAGCGGGTGCTGATTTGGTCGGCGAAGTTGACCTGATTGAAGAAATCAAAAAAAGCGGCAAGTGCGACTTCGATGTCGCCGTCGCCACTCCGGACATGATGAAACCAATGGCCGTGATCGCCCGCATTCTCGGACCAAAAGGCTTGATGCCGTCACCGAAAAACGAAACCATCACTACAAACGTGAAAAAAACAGTTGAAGAATTGAAAAAAGGTAAAATCGCTTTCAAAAACGATGATACCGCCAATGTTCATCAAGTGATTGGCAAAGTCTCTTTTGACGCGGCTCAAATCGCTGATAATTTCCGCGCTTTCATGGAAGCGCTTGAAAAAGCCAAACCAGATACGTCAAAAGGAGTATTCATCAAATCGATTAGTCTAACGACAACGATGGGACCTGGCTTGAGAATTGATCTCAAAAACATCTAAATTTCACCAATAAAAAATACCGGCGGTTTCGCTGGTGTTTTTTATACAAAAAAACCAGTGAATTTCACTGGGTATGATTTATTATTCCAATTTCAACTGTTTCTCAATGCTTCCGAAGAATCCTTCTGCCGCGGCTTTGGCCATCTCAAACAGCCACGCAGGAACATTCACCTCACGAATATCCTCAAACTGTTTAAAATCCACGAGCTTCAGTTTCTTGACCTCAAACCTCACATTGAACCCTTCTTCTTGAATCCACTCTCCTTTTCTGCCAAGATCATGTATTGGATGTAAAATGAGCACTCGCGGTTACGGCTTTCATGTGGCCTCTCTTTCCCTGATATTTTTTGACACCAAAATCAATCGCTAAGAAAAAACATTTCAAAGGAACCGTCAAACCATCCTCGAACCATTAACCACAAGGATTCCGGCGCTTCAACTTCAATCTTCCGTCGCAGCTTGCCAAATTTCACTCGGCCGATTTTTTCCACCGTCATACCACCTTTTTGGCTTTTTCTAAGCATCAATCGAAGACCATCGTCATACTGTAAAATCAAAACCGGTTCTTCAACTTCAAACGGCTCACCATTATTTACCTGATATCCCATACTATACATATATGGGAAAATAGCTTTCAATGCCTGTTTCATTTCCTTCCCCTCCTTTGGTGGCAACAGCAAACAATAACACATAGAAACATGGTTGTCAATTTGTCTTATTTATAAAGAATTCCAATCCACAAGCCCGATTTTGCCAGCTGGGTTGTATCTGCTAAAATGAAGAAACAAGAAATAAAGAAATTAAGCTGATTTAGAGATTAAGTGATTATTCTTAATTCTCTCAATCTCTTAATTCTCTCAATCTCTCCCCCTCATGACTCAATTCGACCAACAATTCAAAGACGCCATCCTCCGGATTATGAATCAGGGATTTGAGGAGTATAATGAGAGAACCGGCCATAGCACCAAAATCATTCCCGGATTGACTTTTGAATTGGATCAAGGTTTTCCATTGTTAACCCTGCGAAAAATTCCGATTAAAATTTTTGTCGCTGAACAAATTTGGTATATTATGGGCAGCCAAAAACCCGATGAGTTTGTCGGCAAATTCACCAAAATCTGGGATGCTTTTACGGAACAAGACGGCACCATTCCGGCCGCTTATGGCCATCGGTGGCGCAGCGCCTTTGGCCGCGATCAACTGGGATTATTGATCAAACATCTTGAAGACAGCCCGGGCTCTCGCCACGGAGTTGTAATTACTTGGGATCCGCGCGAGGATGGACTCGGTAATCCGGAAACCAAAAAAAATGTCCCCTGCCCGTACACCTGGACCGCCAACATTATCGGCAACAAACTCCATATACACAGCATTGTTCGCAGCAATGATATGATGCTCGGCTGCCCTCATGATGTGGCCGGCTTTGCTCTCCTCCAATGTATTCTGGCCGCTCGGCTTGGCGTCCAGCCCGGCAAATTAACCCACTCAATCAGCAACGCGCACATCTACGACATCCATTATGAACACGCTTGGGAATTGGTTGAGCGGAACAACACTCACTCGCCGATTTACTTCGAAGCCCAGCCGGAATATTTTGCCCGAGCGGAACAAGGTGATGAAAGTCTGGTCTATGAAATCGTTGATAAACTGGAAAAACAATACGCCCCCATGCCGCCCATCAAAGGCATGAAAATCGTTCTGTGATACAAATTAACGAATGATTACTAATTTTACAAAAACAACCCGTCCCGTTTTATTTTGTTTTCGTAGTATTCATAACATTAGTATATTCGCAATATGAAAACTAGAATTATCATGGTCATGTCCCTCGACGGCGTGATCGCCAAAAACTCCAATCACAATCCGGTGGAATGGACCTCAAAAGAAGATCAGGCATTATACAAAAAAATCACCACCGAAGCCGGCGTGATGATTTTTGGCCAAAGCACGTACGAAGCCATCGGCCGGCCATTACCCGGCCGGCTGAACATTGTATTAACCCGAGATGAAACACACCAAGATCAACCGGGAATACTCGAATACAAACGCGGCGACTTGAAAACCATCCTCCAAGACCTGGAACACCGCGGATTTGAATTCGTCATCATCGGCGGCGGGACTTTTGTCAATTCAAAATTTCTGGAAGCGGGTCTGGTTGATGAAATCCAAATCACCATCGAACCGAAAATTTTTGGCTCCGGACTGCGTTTTGTTGACCAACTGAATTTGGATCTTGCTTTGGAATTAATTTCGTGCGAAAAATTAAACGACCACACGATCAATGTCCTTTACCGCATAAAAAAATAAATAAGCTGACCAGCAATAAACAACATCTCCCATTTATTGTCCAGCTGTATAACAGTAAAATCAATATTATCAATAATCAGTATTTACAAAAAAAACAAACCAGATGTTGAATTTTTGTAAAAAATAATCCCTTAATTTTGTCTGCCATAGGACAGACTCGTCCTTTGGCGAGTAAAAATAAAAAAGAAGCTCATTAAGCTTCCGTTGTCGCCGTCGACGCTTGTTCCGTCTGGCCAGCAGCCGGAGTCTGAAGCTCCGGAAACATCTGAATGATCTGGCGAACCAAATCTTGATAATCTCTCGAAAATGAACAGAAGGTCGAAACGCCGTACTGACCGTCCTGCCGGAAAAAATTCTCCGTCTCCGGTCCCGGACATCCGCCGTAATGACGGTAACGTACCTGAGCCAGCAATCGCTTCAGATCTTGATTTCGGGTATAGAAGACTGTGCCATAAGTCACCCGGCCGACATAGCCCTTATGATATGACATCCGGCGCGACCAGCCTTTGGTCAAATCCAATTTCTCCGAATAAGTCAAAGCTACAAAATCATATCCCTTGCGCAAATTCCCCTGAACTCGCCCAGATGACAAATTTTTCCCTTCATCCGGATAAAGAACCCCTCGCCATGGACCGAAAACAACCTCTTTCTTTGCCACCGCCACCCTCCTGTTGTTTGGACATTAACCCCAAAATTATAACACGAAATAAAAACATTGTCAAATACTACACTCTCTAATTTCGCCTTTACCGTTCACCCACATATACTGTATACTTTTTATAAACATTAACCCCAACCATTATGTCAATTTTAACCCGGCCGGCCATTCTCCAAAAAATTACCGCCCAAGAGCTGAAAATCGAACCGGAATTGGATGAATATCAATTACAGCCGGCGTCCATCGATCTTCGCATCGGCTGGAGTTTTTACATTCCCTATATCTGGAAATTCACCGACAAAGGCCGCGTCGCCGTAGTGGCCGATTATATGGATTATTCCACTACGCACGAAAATTTCCAGTTGGTAAAATTAAAACCCGAACAATATTTTGAAATTCTCCCCGGCGAAATGATCCTCGCCTCCAGCTTGGAAAAGGTCACTCTGAGCGGCAAACTCTGCGGCGTCCTGCACGCCAGAAGTTCAGCCTCTCGCCGAGGCTTGGCGATTGAAAGCGGGGTTGTCAATCCCCACTACTCCGGCCACCTGACCATCCCGATTACCAATCAATCTCACCATGTCTTGAAAATTTATCCCGGAGAACGGCTGTGTCAAATGGTTCTACACGAACTGCAAACCGATATGTCCACGGAAGACGCCCAAATGCATGGACTCGACGCCTCAAAATATGACAGCGCCACGCCGTACGGGCTAACCAGCAAGCTGGACTCGCACGCTGAACTTGATATTCTCCGATCCGGTAATCTTGATCAACTCAAAAAAAAAACCTAACTCCAACCTCCCTAATAACAGCCTCTCCAACCTCAATGGCAATTATTGACCAAAATTCCCCCTCCAAGTTCACCGCAACAGTAGAATATCCATATTTACCAACCGGCCGAATTTTCCACTTTGTGCCGCTCGACGATCCCTTTATGATTGCCGCCAAACAAGCAGCCGAAGACAAAGTCGCCTGCTCATGGTGGCCGACCGGCGCGGTTTTGGTCAAAGAAGAAAAAATCATTGGCCGCGGTTCCAATGCCGGCCGCTTCGTACCATTATGCCCCCGCTACAAAAACAACTGCCCGACCGGCACCGGCTATGAACTTTGCCTGAACGAATGCCAGCAGACATCTCATGCCGAAGTGGCGGCCATTGATGACGCCATCGCGCTCGGCGCTGATCCGGCCGGCGCTGACTTGTATTTATTCGGCCACTGGTGGGCGTGTGAAAACTGCTGGAATCATATAATTAAATTCGGCCTTAAACGTGTCTTTCTGGTAGAAAACGCCGATCAGATTTTCACCCGCGAAAAACGTATCGCCTTGATGAAAGAAATTGAACTCCGACTAGCCAAACAAGAAAACGTCCGACCACAAGATATAAAATGGATTATATAAACCTACCATTAATTCGTAATTTGTAATATTTGTAAATATTCGTAATTTGTATCTACTATGAAACTCATCCTCGGCTTTGTCGGCCAGATCGCCAGCGGCAAAGGCAGCGCCTGCGATCATATCGTAAAAAAATATCAGGCTGGATACTATCGTTTTTCCACGCCACTTTTTGATATTGTTAATCGGCTCCACCTGCCCGCTGACCGCGACCACCTGCAACAAACCTCACAAATGCTGAGAGAAACTTTCGGCCAAGACATTTTGGCGCAGGTCCTGACCAGCGATGTAAAAACCGACCGCGCTGCCATAATCTGTGTTGACGGCATTCGGCGGCCGCAAGACATTGAACTGCTGCAACCACTTGATGGCTTTGTCTTGATCCACATTTTTGCTGATATCAAAACCCGCTACCAACGATTAGTTCAACGCTCGGAAAAAACCGATGACAAAGACAAAACTTTCAACCAATTTTTGGCTGATCATGAAAAGGAAGCCGAAAAACTGATTGCCGTTGTCAGCGAAAAAGCTGATATCCAACTCGATAACAACGGTACGATTTCCGACCTTCAAACCGCATTGGACAATCTAATTAAAAAATATCAAAAATAACCCTTGACTTCCCTTGTTAACCCCGATTTTACATGGAATTACTAATCAAACGCATCGACCAAACATTGCCCCTGCCCGAATATCAAACCGCCGGTTCGGTTGCTTTTGATCTCTACGCCCGGGTTGAAACCGTCATCGATCCGCATAGCATTGCCTTGATTCCGGTTAATTTAATTATCAAAGTCCCAGACGATTACGTGATCCTAATCGCCTCGCGCAGCAGCACACCGCTCAAAAAAGGCCTCATGTGTGCCAACGGTATTGGAATTATTGATCAAGATTTTTGCGGCGACGACGATGAAATCCGCTACGCCGCCTATAATTTTACTACCGAACCAGTTACTGTTCCCCGCGGCGATCGGATCGGCCAAGCCTTACTCGTTAAAATTGCCAAACCCGCTTTGATCGAAACCGATCAAATATCAGCCGCCTCACGCGGCGGCTTTGGTTCAACCGGCTAATCCCATGATTTCCATCGAAGCCATAAAAAATAATTATTTCCCCGACCACCTCTCCGCCCTGCGACATTCGGAATATGAATTTTTATTTCGCGACACAATCGACTTTATTTTGGCGCAGCACAAACTGATCACAAATGAGCTTCCTGACGATCCGCTAACCGACCTGCTGCTGCCCCACGCCTATCACCCGAATTTCATCATTGACCCGGAAACAGCCAATCACGCGCAATACGAATCCTATCTGAGCCAATATTTCCCGCTTGAGCGGCCATCAAAGCCGGAAACGCGAATAATTAAACACCCGGAAGAAGAAACCGATTTGGTCCGAATTCTGTTTCAAAAATTCACCCCACTCAAATACGAAAAAATTATTGAGCGCCAAAAAATGTTGACCTTGGAACAAAAAGAAAACATTTTGAATCAATACTTTACCGGCCATCAATCTTATCCCGAACTTGATTTTCTATCGTATACTTTTGAAACCGCCGTCAATTTTCTCGAACTGGAACAATTGAAAACCAACAACTTCCAAGCCTTTATCACGCTGCCGGTCAATCCAACATTTGGCTACCACACCCCCGAAAAAATCGTCAATTCCGGCCTGCTCAGCACCTATGTTATGACCATGAAACGCTCCCTCGACGCCTTCTCCAAAATTTCCGGAGACTTATCCACATACGCCTGCTATCTTCTTCCTCTTGCATTTCAACACAAAGTGATATTTACTATAAATATAAATCAATTGTTAGGTTTAAATTCATCCGTGGTTGCTGACTTGTGGCCGCTGGTCAAAACCGCCACGCCCACGATTTATCACAACCTCCAAAAATCAAAACAAAATTATGCGCCCCAATAAACTCGTCCGCGATCTCGTGCCCCAAATGATTGAAGACAACGGCGACGAAGCCGTAACCAAAATCCTGGAACAAGAAGAATATTTTGAAGCGCTAAAGGACAAACTCAAAGAAGAAGTCGAGGACTACCTGGAAAACGACGACCCGGAAGAACTAGCCGATATTATCGAAGTTATCCACGCTCTGTCAGAATACCATCAAATGACCATCAACGATATCGAACGCCTGCGCCAAAACAAACTGGAAGAACGCGGCGGTTTTTCCGAACGTATTTTTCTCGAGGAAGTGATCGAGAATTAAGACCCATCGGCAACAACCAAGGAGGGCTGAGGCTCTCTTTTTATTTAAAATGTAATTACTTGTTCAACCACCACTATGACCTCACACGGCAAATTCATCGTATTTGAAGGCGGCGAAGGCACAGGCAAAACCACCCAAATCAAAGTGCTTGAAAAAAAACTAACTGAAAAAGGCTTTGATATTTTGGTTACCCGAGAACCCGGAGGCACCGGCTGCCCCATCGCCGAAGAAATCAGAGCCATTCTCAAAAATCCCGCGCACAAAGCCATGACCGCTGAAACCGAATTATTTTTATTTCTAGCTTCCCGCGCCCAGCACGTAAGGCAAATCATTCAACCGGCGATCAATGAGGGTAAAATCGTCATCTGCGACCGCTACCAAGCTTCAACTCTAGCCTACCAACATTATGCTCGCGGTTTATTTGATCTCGAAACTGTAAAAAACATCAACTGCTTTGCCACCGGCGACTTTGATCCCGATTTAACCCTGCTATTCGACATTGACCCGGAAGTCGCTTTGAACCGCATTATCCAGAACCAAGATCGCGGGGCGCTGGCCGATGACCGCTTTGATAATGAAAAGTTGGATTTTCATCGCAAGGTCCGCCAAGGATTTCTGAATCAAACCCAAAATAATGATACCTGGAAAATTATTAACGCCGCTCAGCCGATCGATGATATTTCACTTGAAATCTGGCGCCATGTAGGCACGCTGTTGCAGCTCGGAACGCCTTTTAGCCATCTTGATGCCCCCATTTTGCCTCCCGCCTCAAGAACCGGCGGTAGCCTCGAAGTCATCTGTGGCTCCATGTTTGCCGGCAAAACCGAAGAACTGATCCGCCGATTAAAACGCTCCCTGATCGCGCAAAAAAAAGTCAAACTGTTCAAACCGTCGCTCGATACGCGGTTCAGCGCCACTCATGTCGTCAGTCATGACAAAAATCAAATGGAATCAATCATTATCAACCGCGCTGAAGATATTTTCAAACACTTAAACACCGCTACCGATGTTATCGGTATCGATGAAGCTCAATTTTTTGATGATCAACTGCCTCAGATTTGCGACCATCTAGCCAATACCGGGTTCAAAGTTATCGTGGCCGGCCTCGATACCACTTTTGACAGCCGTCCATTCGGCCCCATTCCGGAGCTATTGGCATTGGCGGAATCCGTCACCAAACTCGGCGCCATTTGCTCACGCTGCGGCACTGACGCGGTTCGAAACCGCCGTAAAACCGATGTGCAGGAAACAATCGGCATCGGCGGCGCCGGTGAATACGAGCCGCTTTGCCGCCAGTGCTTCAATCAGGTTGAAGATACAAATTACGTATCTGTTACAAATAATACAAATGAAACCACTACGCAGGATTAGTTTACCCAACAAAAATAACCGTCACATCTAATTTGTAATATTCGTAAATATTAGTAATTTGCCTGCCCCGAACTGAACATTGTTCTGGTGCGTGGGTATCTAAATAAAAAACACTGGTTCATTCCCAGTGATTTATTTTAATCATTGACTAGCAAAATCAGATCCGATCCTCTCTGCTCAGTCACCCACGTATAGAAAACACTCTTGAATAGTTCCTGAGCCACGACACCATAATTTGGCTGAGGACAAGCCAAAACAATTTGCTTCAGGCGAGACCGCATATTTACATACGCCGCCTTGTCTCTTCGACATAGAACTTGATAAAATTCTTTCACCGCGTTACCGAGATCATCAATCACCCATCTGTGACATGAATCCGACGTGGATCTGGCGATAACCTGTTGAACCAAAGCGTTGAAAGGACCTACCAAAAAATCAAAATCATTCTTTCTCTCCTTCAGTAATTCCACACATGCTCTCATTACTCCGGAACAAACAGCGAGCAACAACGTCTCCCTGACCGGCCATTCAAAATTATTACCCAGCAAAATGGCTTCCCGCTGATCAATCCGATCAATCATTTGCCTCAAAAACACGACAAAATCAATCGCAGAAGTAAACGAGTCAGACATAAGAACTGCGGTTTTAAAAAACTGTTGAACCAAATCAAAAGATTCATCCCCATAGAAAGCTCTCCCAGCCCCCGTGAGCAATACTTGAACCTTGCCGATGCCTGAAGCGGGCTTCATCCCTTCACTCATTTCAAACAACCCCCGCAAACAAAAACCCATGGGATAACTTGGATGAGCCTCAAGCCATTTCACAAATGACTCCAATGTCTTATCTAGAATTCGACCATCTCTATCCATTTTCCCTTCTTCCATCGGGCCCTCCCATTGCCCGGCTTTTCCCAAAGCCGATTCTATACGGCCTCTCGGCCGCCCTTATGGGTGCGCCAGAGCTCTCGCCCTGACAGCTCACCTTATCACAAAGCGATAAAATAGTCAACAATTTGTCAATCCCCCAATTCAAATACCACTTTATTTTTCATTAAATTAATGTTAAAATACCACTGTCTTATTTGAGTAATCCGACGACTAATCAAATCCCCCCTTTTCGATTAATTTCCACCAATTTCAATTTATTTCTATCAATCCCGCTTCTCGCGAGGAGCGGGATCAATTTCTCTCCTATGAAATACGAAGTCCTCATCGGCCTGGAATTCCACGTCCAGATGAAAACAAGAAGCAAAATGTTTTGTTCCTGCGCCAACGAAGCTGATTTTGCCAAACCAAACAGCAATATCTGCCCCATCTGCCTTGGTCATCCCGGCACTTTGCCCACGGTCAACCAAGAAGCGGTTAAAATGTCACAAATCGCGGCCTTGGCTTTGAATTGCACCTTAAACTCATATATCAAATTTGACCGAAAAAATTATTTTTATCCTGATCTCCCCAAAGGTTACCAGATTTCTCAATTTGACAAACCAATGGCCGAACATGGAGAATTTATCATCAATTCTATCGCCGCTGATGGTCTAACTGGCAGTCTGGAAAATGCTTCTGAACTCAAACGGATCGGCATCACTCGTCTTCACATCGAAGAAGACGCTGCCAAATCCATTCACGACAAAGATCAAAACGCCACGTTGGTCGACTACAACCGCGGCGGCGCGCCGCTGATTGAAATTGTCACCGACCCCGACTTCTCCACCCCACTCGAAGCTAAAACCTTTGCCCAAGAATTACAGCTGCTCATGCGCCACCTCAATATTTCCAACGCGGATATGGAAAAAGGCCACCTGCGCTGCGACGCCAACATTTCCCTCAGACCGGAAGGTGAAACCAAACTCTATCCGAAAACCGAAGTTAAAAACATCAATTCTTTTCGATCGCTCGAACGGGCGCTGACTTTTGAAATCAAACGCCAAACCGCTTTGTGGCTGGATAACAAAGCACCGGCGGTCCAAGAAACCAGAGGCTATGACGACACCACCGGCGAGACAAAATCTCAACGCACCAAAGAAGGCTCAGCTGATTACCGCTACTTCCCCGAACCGGATATTCCACCCATGACCTTTTCCTCCGAGCTGTTTGAATTGTTAAAATTAAGTTTGCCCGAACTGCCTCAAGCCAAACGCCGCCGTTTCAGCCAAGAATACACTCATACCGGCGAAGAAGCCAAAATCCTGACTCAAAACCGCCGGCTGGCCGACTATTTTGAACAAATAATTTCCGAACTCGAAGCTTGGATCACCAGTTCTGATTTAAATTGGAATCAAGAAAAAAAGAAACTTATCAAGCTGGCCACCAGCTGGCTCATCAATAATTTCATTACCTCCCTGACGGAAAAAAACCTCAACTTTGATGACACCAAAGTGACCGCGGAAAACTTCGCGGAATTCATCACGCTGCTTCATCAAAACAAAATCGGCAGCGCCAACGCCGTCAAAGTTTTGAATGTGATGATCGATAAAGGCGCTGATCCATCTCAAATATTGCAGGAATATGGTCTGGAACAAATTGACGACGACACTGAAATCATGACCGTAATCACCTCTGTCATCAAAGCTTTTCCTGAACAGGTGGCTGACTATCGCGCCGGCAAAGAGCCGATTATCAAATTTCTTGTCGGTCAAGTCATGAAACAATCAGGCGGCAAAGTCAACCCCCAAAAAGCCGAGGCATCTCTAAAAAAAGCCCTAAAAAATTAACTTGACATTTTTTAATTCAACATTTACAATTAGATAAGTTATACTTTTCCTACTTGTAAGAATATGACAAACGATTCATCAAAAAAATTTTATGGCACGGCTACAATCGGTGAGAAAGGCCAAATAGTCATTCCAAACGCCGCCAGAAAAAAAATGAAACTGACCAAAGGAGACCAACTCTTGGTTTTTGGTCCCCACGACGAAATGATTGCCCTCGTCAAGCTATCCGGTTTGGAAAGTTTTATCAGCACCCTATCTGAAAAACTCAACACGCTGAATAAGACTATCAAAAAAAAGAAAAAATAATATTATTAACTTTTGGATACGATTTCAGACTCTTCTTCCATGTATTTGCAGTATTTGTAATATTCGTAGATTTGTAATTATGAAATTTCTTCTCAAAAAACTCTGGTGGCTGATCCTAATTGTAATCATCGTGGTTATAATCGTTTTTGCGTCCATGTCCGGCCAGCCGAAAATTGAATACTCAACCGCCATCGTGGCCAAAGGCACGCTCGAACAAACGGTTGATGCTACCGGCTCGGTTGAAGCCGCCGTTGATATCGATCTGCACTTCCAAACAGGCGGGCAACTGGTGGAGAACAAAGTTCGCGTCGGTGACTTAGTAAAACGCGGCGACATCTTGGCTATCCTCAACGGCAGCAAAAACGGTTTTCAAAAGTCCCAAGCGGCCGCTAGCTTGAAGCAGGCTGAAGCCAATCTTCAAAAAATTATTGCCGGCGCCAGTCCTGAAGATATCAACGTATCCCAAAAAACCGTTGATCAAGCCTATATTGAATTCCAAAACGCGGAAAGAAATTTGTTAATCGTCCAACAAAAAACCGCGAGCGACCTGACCGCTTCATATGAATCATTGGTCAAAGCCCAAGCCGACCTAGATGAAGCGAGACAAAGTTTGGGTGATACCACAAACAATCAGGAACAAGCGGTGATAAACTACACCAATATTGCTCTTGCCAAAACCGCCATCGCTTTGGCTAACTCCGAAGTGGCACTTGGCAAAGCCAAAGAAATCAAAGAAGACGCCAACTCCGGCTATTTTGGCTTGGCCGATCCTCAAGCTTTGAACGATGAATCACTTTCTTACACCTTGGCCAAAAATCTAGTCAACCAAGCACTAAACGCCGCGGCCACCACCACCATCGACTCTCCGGCCGAAACCATTTTGACGACCATCAACGCCGCGGTTAATGCCGTTTCCGCCACTCATTCTGAAATGAGCAATTTATATCAAGTTTTGGTCAACACTTATCCCTCAAGCAATCTGACTTCATCTGATATTTCCGCCTACAAAACCGCCGTGGCAACCCAGCTTTCAACTGTTGCCGCCGATCTTTCAACCCTTGAAACTGCCCGACAAAATCTCCTTGACGCTCGACTCGATCGGGTCAGCAATCTCAATTCTTACGACGCCAGTGTTGTCACATCTGAGCAGGCCGTCGCGATCGCCGAAGCCAATTACAATTCAGCTGCCGCCACGCGAGATTCCTCCCTTCTCGCAGCTGAGAATCAGGTCAACAGCGCCAAAGCCTCGTGGGAGCTGACCAAAGCCCAGCTTGAGTTCAAAACCGCACCTGCCCGATCTTATGATGTCAAAGCCTATCAAGCGCAGATGGAAAATCTGGCCGCCGCCTATAATTTAGCCGCTGAAAATTACGAAGATACCATGCTCAAAGCACCGATTGACGGCCTCATCAGCAAAATCAACTTTGATCCGGGAGAAAATATCTCTGCCACCGAAACCGCTGTCTCGCTCATCAATGACAATGGCTACAAAATCACCGTTGATATTTCCGAAACCGACATTACCAAAATTCACGTCGATAACCAAGTGGACATCACCCTCGACGCCTACGGTGAAGATGTTTTATTCACCGGTTCGGTGTCTGAAATTGAACCGGCCGAAACCGTCATTCAGGACGTAATTTATTACCGCGTCACCATTTTATTCGATAAATTTGATCAAGACATCAAACCCGGCATGACCGCCAACGTCACCATTCGCACAGCCAGCAAAAATAATATTTTGTTTATCCCCAGACGCGCCATCATTGACCAAGACGACAAAAAAATCGTCCGTGTTCTTGACGGCGAAAAAATTCATGAGGTAGAGGTGCAAACCGGTCTCCGCGCCGACAATGGTTTGATTGAAATCATCAGCGGTCTGGAAGAAGGCGAAACCATCGTCACCTTTATAAAAGAAGAGTAATTATGACCGAATTGCTCAAAGTAATCGACCTAAAAAAACAATACGAAAACGACGAAATAGTCACCAAGGTTCTCCATGGTGTCTCTTTTAATATTGACGAAGGCGAGTTTGTCGCCATCATGGGTCCATCCGGTTCCGGTAAATCAACGCTAATGCACATTATGGGTTTTCTTGATAAATTAACCACCGGCAAATATATTTTCAAAGGCGTGGACACGTCAAATCTATCAGATGATCAAATGGCGGAATATCGAAATTTTGACATTGGATTTGTTTTTCAATCTTTCAATTTGCTGCCACGAACCTCAGTCTTTGATAATGTCAAACTTCCCCTCAGCTACGCCCAAAACCCCGGTGATATCACCGCCAAAGTCAAACAAGCGATCGCCGCCGTCGGCCTCAACCACCGAATAAATAATTTATCCAACCAGCTCTCCGGCGGCGAAAAACAGCGCGTTGCAATCGCCCGCGCCTTGGTGAACGATCCGGCCTTGATTTTTGCCGACGAACCGACCGGCAACCTGGACTCCAAAACCGGCGGCCAAGTCATGCGCATCCTCCAAACCCTGAACAAACGAGGCAAAACCATCATTCTCGTCACGCACGAAAAATACACGGCCGAACACGCGCACCGTATTATCAAAATCAAAGATGGCTTGGTCGAAGAAGATCTCCAAGTCGCCAACCACATTGAGATAAAAGATGGCGATGAACTGATAAAATAATCTCTTTCTTTTGCTGCGAGGCGTACGCAGTAACGCCGCGGCAGCCTCCACCCAGCTTCGATCTTCGCCTCAACGCAGTAACGCCGCGGCAGCCTCCACCCGGCTTCGATCTTCGCCTCAACGCAGTAACTCCCTGCCTGCCGGCAGGCAGGCGTGGCAGCCTCCATTAACTGCCAGACGAAGCAGCCTCTATAAGCCGTCAAGCTCAGCAGCAACCTGCTCGTATTTGACCATAATCCGCGGGGCTCACAAAATAAAAGATTTCGCTTATGCTCATCACCGACACCATAAAAATGTCTCTCAAAAATCTGCGCGTCAACAAAATGCGCTCTTTTTTAACCATGCTGGGAATTATCATTGGGATATCTTCGGTTATCTTAATTACGTCGCTGGTGGCCGGAGCGGAGAGTTTGATTGTCAATCAAATTCAGGGTATTGGCTCAAATATTATTGGCGTCCTTCCCGGAGCCTCAGAAGAAGACGGCCCGCCGGCCGCGGTCTTTGGTGTGGTTATCACCACTTTGAAAGAGGCGGATGTTCAAGCGATCAAAGATCAAATTCCCCACATCTCCGCCGGCTCCGCCTATTTAACCTCAACTGAAATCATCACCACCGGCAGCCAAAAAACCACGGTGTCTGTTTTTGGCGTTGATCCTGACTATCCCGATATCAGTGAGACATCGACCGACTCCGGTCATTTTCTAACCCTCGAAGACAAAGCCGCCGCTGCCAGAGTGGCGGTGCTCGGGTCGCAGGCCGCCGACGATTTATTCAACGGCCAAAACGCGATCGGCCAAAAAATTAAAATCCGCCAAGATCAATATACCATTATCGGCACCATGAAGAGCCAAGGTACGGTCGGCTTCCAAAACGTGGATAATGCTGTTTTTATTCCCATCACCACGACTCAAAAGAGAATTCTCGGCATTGACTATATCGGTTTTGCCCGATTCAAAGTTGACAGCCAAGATAATATTGCCGAAACAATTGGCGCCATCGAAGAATTGCTGCGAGACCGCCACGACATCAGCAACCCCAAAGAAGATGATTTTACCGTCAGCAGCACCGACAGTGCCTTGGCAGTCTTGGGCACGGTCACAGGCGCGCTCAATTTATTTCTGGTTGCGATCGCCGGTATTTCTCTCATCGTCGGCGGTATTGGTATTATGAATATCATGCTGGCGGCGGTAACCGAAAGAATCCGCGAAATCGGACTGCGCAAAGCCGTTGGCGCGACCAGCGCTAATATCACCACCCAATTTCTGATTGAAACCGTCATCATCACTTTCCTCGGCGCGATTATCGGAATGCTAATTGGTATTTTTTTCGCTTTTCTTGTCTCTCTTGGCGTTAACAGCTTTGACTATGACTGGGATTTTGTCATTACCCCGACCTCCATTATCATCTCCAGCTTATTTGCCCTAATCATCGGCTTATCATTCGGCGTTTACCCCGCGCGCAAAGCCGCCGGCTACGACCCCATAACCGCCCTTCGATATGAATAACATATTTGCATCCAGTCTGCGCATCGCCAAACAAAGCCTGCTCCACAATAAACTGCGGACTCTTTTGACCGTGATCGGAATCGTGATCGGCATCACCGCCGTCATCACCGTTTTATCAGCCGGTCAAGCGATCAAAGGATTGATTATCGGTGAAATTGAAGCGTTTGGCTCAAACTATATCCAAATTGAAGTCAAAACTCCATCAACTTCGCAAACCTCAACGGAAAACACTTTCAGTATGGTTGGCGGCGCCACGATCACCACGATGAAAGAAAGCGACGCCGAAGAATTGGCCAAACACCCAAATGTCAGCGCGTATTACACCGCCATCATGGGCCAGGAAATCGTTAATTATCAAAATGAAATTAAAAAAGTATTTCTCTTTGGTACCAATGCTGATTTTGTCAAAATTGATACCGGTCAGGTTGAGGCCGGCCGATTCTTTGACTCGGATGAAAACAAAGGCTTGGCCAAAGTGGCGGTTCTCGGGTCAAAAGTCAAAACAAACCTCTTTGGCGACAATGATCCGATCGGCAAATCGATTAAAGTGGGCAAAGAAAAATTTATTGTTATCGGGACAATGAAAGAACGCGGTGCTTCATTCGCCTTTGATATGGATAACATGATTTTCGTCCCGGTTCGAACCCTGCAAAAAAAGCTGCTCGGTGTTGATTATGTCAGTTTCATGACTATCCAGCTGATTGATAACTCTCTGGCCGCTGAAACCGCTGAAGATTTTAAATTCACCATGCGCGAATTGCATGACATTACTGATCCGGACCGTGATGATTTTGCCGTCACCACCATGGATCAAGCCATGGAAATGATCGACGTCATTATCGTTGGATTGCAATTTCTGCTAGTCATGCTCGGTTCAATCTCACTCGTTGTCGGTGGAGTGGGCATTATGAATATCATGTATGTTTCCGTCACCGAGAGAACCTTTGAAATCGGTCTGCGCAAAGCGCTCGGCGCCAAAAGCCGTAATATTCTCTGGCAATTTTTATTCGAAGCCGTAATCATTACCCTGATCGGCGCAGTCATCGGCATAATCTTCGGCTTGCTTTTATCCGCTTTGATTTCCGTTGGTGCCAAGTCTCAGGGTTTTGATTGGGAATTCTCCATTTCCGTTTCCGGTATTATTCTCGCCACCGCCATGAGTACGATTGTCGGCTTGGTCTTTGGCTTGTATCCGGCCAAAAAAGCTGCGGCGATGAATCCGATCGATGCTCTCCGGCATGAATAAAATCAATTTCAAAATTCTCAACCAAAAAAGACGCGTTTTAACGTCTATTTTTTTATTCCCAGCTAATTACTGGCAAACCATTCAACTTATATCCAAAGGTGTGGAGCTGCCGATTCAAATGATCGTAGATTGCACCTGCAATCTCCATCATAGGCAATTGATCACAAGGCACACTACCATACCGCCCAATTAGCATCTGCTCGGTAGCTTCAATTGACTGATAGAAGCTCGGGCGCAAAATCCAGTATGATTCAGCCTTCGTCTGCGGCGCTAGTCTACCCTCGAACTCAAACAAACCAGCGAAAGCCTGCAAGTGATTCAAAGAAATTTGCGCTTGGACAGTAAAACGGAAAGCGCATCGATCATGAAACTGAACATAGTTGTCAATTTCATATTCGTCATAGACGTTGACGCAGTCGTTACCGCACCAAGCAATACCAGCTTCCACTACACTGTTGTCATTCTTGACCAATACTGTTTGCAAAGACGAATCGTACTCAACATACAACGACGAAAAAACAAACAGTCCAAAACACACAATAAATGCCACCCGGAACAACCATCGAAATGAATAGAACCGATTAGGCCTGGTCAAAGGCAGACCGGGACACAAATCATTCAGAATCTGTGGAGCTGAAGAGCTAAAAATCATAATCAAAAACTCTACCACCAAAATCACATCAATTGTCATGATCCAGCCAACGCTCATGCTGACCTCCAGCCCTGTTGTTGAACTGACTTCTGAACGACAAATAATTATAACATAATATTTAAAAACTGTCAAAAATAACTGCGTATTTTAACTAATTTTAAGCAAAAAAGACGTCTTTCGCGTCTTTTCTCATCCCCAAAAAGAGTCCCAGCGTTTTAGAATTTCATTTTTATAACACCAACCGGTCGCCCCAGCCTGCAGCAATGCCACATTAAAATCATGATCATTGGAAACCGCGATTACCCGGCCGTCATAACCACTGGTCCGAAAATGTTTAAGCAATGGAATGGTATTGATTCTATTCCCCGGCACGCATGCATCGAGCAGGATAATATCAAGCCTGTCACGATGAACAGCGAACCAATCAATCGCCACCAATTGAGTCAAAGCCGCGATTACTTCATAACCGCGATCCTCCAAATTTCGCTTCAACGAACGAACCACAGATTCATCATCTTCAATCAAGAAGACCACCTTCTTCTGCGCGTCCATCATCACCTCCCGATCGGCGCCCGCATTTGTTCGGGACAAACCATTTCCACGTAAGCATCCCACTGACCATTCTTGAGGCCAACATGCACGATCACATCTGTTCCTCGTCCAAACCGCAGATTATCAGCCAGCACCGACACGTCAAACGTCAAATCTTCCCACACCCCACCTTGATCCATCCGCCGGACACTGACGATAAATTCATCCCCATCTTTTCGAACCAAATATCCGTCGTATGAACAAACATAACCATCCGGATCAAATCTGCCGTCAGCTTCAAGCTCTTCAACCGTCGACACAAACATATACCGATTGTAATGATTCCCGCCCGGTTTACAATCGACTTCACGATTTTCCCCGGCGATCGTGATTGACTTGGCCATGATGTTCTCCTGATCTTGAGGTTAAAAATTCGTCGATGAACCCTCTAGCTTCATCAAATGAACTGATCCAACGGATCGTACCATCTCGGCGATACCATGTCAACTGCTGTTTGGCATAATGCCGCGTATCGCGCTGAATCAATCTAACCGCCTCATTCAAGTCGTATTTCCCCTCCAAAAAATCCACAATTTGTCTATACCCTATCCCCGTCATGGCTGGAGAGTTTTTTTCGTAACCTTTTTTAATCAAAAATTTTACTTCATCAACCAAACCTTCATCAATCATTTCCCTGACTCGATTATCGATCTTAAAGTATAATTCTTCGCGCGGCAAAGATTTCCCCAACACCAAAAATTCAAATTCCGGTTCAATTTGTTGATTATTTTTAATTTTGCCGCCATGCTTGTGCCACTCAAGCGCTCTGATCACTCGTCGTGAATTATTCAAATCAATTTTTTTGTCCGCGTCCGGATCAATCTCAATCAATCTTTTTACCAAAGACGGCAAACCATCGGCTTCAAGCTGTTTTTCCAATACACGACGATACAGTTTATCAAATCCACCCTGAAGCTCATAACCATCAACAAGCGCTGAGGTATACAACATCGTCCCACCCACCACCACCGCCAACCGGTCATCATTGCGGATTATCTTCTTGCTTTCGCGCAGCCAATCATCCAGATTAAACTTTTTATTCGGCTTCACCACATTAACCATGTATTCTTCAACACCGTTAACGATTAGAAAATGTTTATTCGTAATTCGTGATTCGAGATTCGCGATTCGTAATACGTAATTCGTAAATCGTAGCAAGTAATTTATAATTTGAGACAGGACAGATTTGTGATTTGTTATTTGAGATTCTATATTCCTATTTTCAGTAGTTAAAGTTACCTTGTTTTCGTAACGTTTCGTAATTTTTCGCCTGCCCGCCGTAGCTCGAAGAGCGTAGGTGGGTAATTTCGTAACACCCCTATCTTTGTTCGTCCCAATATCCATCCCCCTATAAACCTGCCTCGAATCCGCCGAAACCAAAAACCCGCCATATTTTTTGGCTATTTCATGAGCCAGCTTTGACTTACCGGAAGCGGTCGGCCCGACAACGACGATGACTTTCTTTTTTTTCATAATAAATTATTCCCCGTCAAACTTTTGTCCGCCTTAGGACGTGCGCCATAGGACGCATTCGTCCTTTGGCGAAGACACGTCCTCTGGCGTGCGTCCTTTGGCGAAGACTCGTCCTCTGGCGAGTAAAAACCAACTCATGACTGCCTAACTTCCGTTTTTCCGGTTACACCCGCCAAACTTTTGTAAAAGCTAACCCAACCAGCCAAACTTCCGCTGCGCCCCTGCCTACCGGCAGGCAGGCTGCACCCCCGTGGTGCATGGGTAGTTCCAGTTACCCCTAGACATAAGGACTTCTAATATTTTTCAACTTGGGATTAGTCACATGCGTATAAATTTGCGTCGTGCGAATATTCTGATGTCCCAATAATTCCTGCACATACCGAATATCAACCCCGTCTTCGAGCAAATGGGTGGCAAAGCTGTGACGCAAACTATGAAAAGTAGCATCTTTGGCAATGTTTGCTTTCTTCAAGGCATTGGAAAACACCTTTTCAAGGGACCGGGTTGATAATTTCCCTCCACGATTACTATCAAAAACATAATCACCAGATTCTTTTCCGCTGACTAAAGATTTTAGCTCATCAATCAATTTTTCCGGCAGCAAAGTAAATCGATCCTTATTACCCTTCCCTAAATTGACTTTGATCAGCATTTCATCAAACAACACATCTTTTATTTGTAATTTCTGAACTTCACTCACGCGAAGCCCGGCGCCATATGCGATCGCTATCATCAGCCGATGCTTATTATTCACGATATTATCTAAAATCAATCGTATTTCTGCCAGAGTTAAAACCACCGGCAAACGCTTCTCCCGCTTGGCGAATTTTATATCAATTTTGAATGGTAATTTCAAGACGTCACGATATAAAAACTTTATGGCATTAAGATATAAATTAACCGTCTGAGAGGCGTAATTTTTATCGTATTTAGTTAATAGAAACTGTCTAATTAATTCAATATCTCCAGCCGATTTTGTTATAGTGCAGACAGCTAGATAATCACGAACACAACGCAAATAGGACACTCTGGTTTTGAGACTGTAATGACGCAATTTCAGCTCGTCATCCACCTGTTGAAGGTAATTTTGCATAAATATACTCGAATGATATAATAATTCTATAATTAGAATAACATAAGTTCGTATAACCAGCAAATTATACGTGTTAAACCGGCAAAAGTTCGGATAGAAACCAGTTGATCTGAAATATTCCTTTTCTTTTTTGGGCTATCGCCCAATTGTTTTAAAAAATTTTAAAATTTATTTTTCATTAATTAAAGAGGGGTATATGGTGTTTTCTCCGCTCCGAAAATGATTTATTTATACTAAATCTATTTTTAAAAATATTATGCTTTATATAATTGGCGGTGCGCCAAGAAGTGGTAAAACTAAATTGGCAAAAATGCTTTCTAGAAAGTTGAATGTGCCCATCTATTCTACTGATAAATTAAGGTTTCGGAGGGCAAAAGAAACTCCAGCGAATAAAATAGATTCCGTGTTTCCTTTTGAACGAATGTTTAATGGTGATAAGGTGGATGAATGCTTTAGGATATATAAACCAGAAGATTTTTTGAAAGCCGACAAAACAGAGGCCAGATATTTGATCAAAGAGGTTTGTGATTTTATGAAATATAATTTGCAAAAAGATAACGATTATATAGTTGAAGGTGTTCATTTGTTGCCTCGATATATAAAAGATTGTAAATTGTCGGCCAATAAACATAGGGTGCTATATCTGGGAAAAATTAACCGAAGAAAAATACTAAACGGTCTAAATCTTAATAAAGACAAACAAGATTGGATTACTGGGCATGTTAAAAAGCTAATATCGTTAGTGAGGGCATCGGAGATGGTTAGTGTTTATGGTGAATATTTTTTCAAAGAATCAAAAAAATATGGTTTTGATTTTGTTAATACTGAAGAAGATTTTTTTAAAAAAATAAAAGAAGCGGGGAAATACTTAACGAGATAAAAATATTTGGTATTAACAAAAAATAGTGACAATAAATATATAAATATTGTATATTAAATCGATTATCATGAAAATATTATTAGCTATAACAACTGGAAGAAGTAATTTTAAAGACACGCTCGATTTGCTGGTGCAAAATTTTTCAGTATATGGTCATTTTGAGGGTAATTCCATTGGGGTGGCTGTTAATTATGATTGTTCTTTCCTTGGCTTAAGTGACAAAAATTTTGCTTATAGTACAAAATTATCTAAAAAGTTTTCTGAGAAGATATATATTAGCCAAAAACACGTATCAAAATATATTGAGTTTATGAAGAAGAGAGGAGTTGATGAAGATATCGCTGCTATTTTGTCGCAGTCTACTGGTTATAGCAATAAAAAAAATTTAGTATATTTGGAAGCTTATAAAAGGGGTTATGATATTGTGTTGTTTTGGGATGATGATGAGTACCCATATGTTTGTATGATTGATGATGAAAATATTTCTTGGATTCAAACTGATATTCTGGGAGCGCATCTTTCGGCATATAATAAATATAATGCCGATGTTGCTTTTGGGTTTTTTACAGGATATGCCTCACCAATACCGCCAGCATTGAATTTTAGATTATCTAAAAAAACGGCCGTTGGTCTTGGTGACGCGTTGTCTGTTGCAAGTGATGTTGTAAGTAAAGATACTTTCGTTGATATTAATAAAATATTTATAGGCTTAAAACGTGAGCATTTAGATATTAAGGAAATTGAAATGGTTGATGGCGGAAAGTGGGTTAGTGGTGGCAATATTTCTGTTAGTGTGCGGTCGGTTATGAGTGGAATCGTGCCACCGTTTTATACTCCACCAGCTACCAGGGCAGATGATACTATATTGTCCATGGGGCTTGCAAGAGCTAAAGTTATGCAAATTCCGGCGGGGATTTTTCATGATGCCTTTGGAGAATATGGTGGCATTAAAACAGGTATATTTCCGAGTAAGATTGAACGAAGTAAAAAAAATAATTATCAAGTGCAGCGTTTTTGTTCAGTGCTTAAGGGTTGGCTTGGCTATGCCCCAATATTTTTAAGAATAAAGAGTCAAAGATTATTTAGAGTTAATGTGAAAAAAATGTTAAAGAAGATTTTGATTATCGATAATGCTCTTTCTTGTGAACTTCCCGAATTAAAAAAAATATTTAATAAACAAAAGGCAAGCTCTGTATTTAATGGTTTTGTTGTGCGAGTTGAGCGTGATTATATAATAATGCAAAAAAGTTATGAGGAGTGGAAAAAAATTTCAAAAGTTGAATAATAATAAAAAGGTAAACTTGGGCGTTATTGGCTGTGGCAGTGTTAGTGAAATGTATTTAGATTATTTATCATGCCAGAAGGATGTATGTTTATTTGCTTGTTCTGATGTTAATGTCGAGTTGGCTAAGAGTGTCGCTGGTAAATATGGAATAAGTAATGTTCTAACCGTGCCTAAACTACTTGCAAATAAAGATGTCGATATTGTTTTGAATTTAACTAATCCATTAAGCCATTCTTTAATAAATCGCTCAGTATTAAAAAGTAAAAAGAATTTATTTTGTGAAAAGCCATACGCGCTTAACGGCAAAGAGGCAGATATAATTCTGGGACTAGCAAAGAAGAGTGGACTTTTATTTTATACAGCCCCAGACACCTATTTATCAGAAGCTTATAAGTCTGCAAAAATATTTATAGAGAAAGGAGGGATTGGTACTGTTTTTAGCGTGAATGTCGTATCGACATGCAGGCCAGTGGAGAATTGGCATCCAAATCCTGAATTTTTTTATAAAAAAGGAGCTGGGCCATTATTTGATCGGGGGGTTTATTATTTGACGGCTTTAGTTTTCTTCTTTGGCAAAATTATAAGTGTCAGTAGTTATTCTGAAAAATATATTCCTAATAGATTTTATAAACGAAATAAGTTGAGAGAAAAAATATCTGTGGAATCCCAAACGCATTATTCCAGTATTGTAAAATTTAAAAACGGAGTTACTGCAACTTTAATGTTTAGTTTTGATGTTGAGCCTAATCCTTTAAAGACTGATATTATGAAAATCTATGGCTCATTGGGGGTTATTGATATGCCAACGCCCATGGAATATGGTGGAGTAGCCAATGTTTACAACAATGGCTTAAAAAAATGGGTGAGCGTGAGTGGCAAAAAGAAAGTTGGTTATTATTTAGAAGGCGATATTCGGGGTGCAGCCGTGATTGATATGATTAATGAATTAAAGAGTCATCGATTAAATTATGATAATGCCCTAATGGCAAATCATGTGATTAAAGTCATGGAGGCAATAGAAAAATCGGGGAAAGCTAATAAAATCATTAACATAAAATAAATCTATGAATAAATTAAAAGAAAAAGTCGCCTTAATTACTGGTTCTCGACAAGGGCTAGGTTATGCAATAGCAAAATCTTTTTTAGATGAAGGAGCAAAAGTAATTATTAATGGCAGAAATCAAAAAGAGATTGATGTAGTAGCAGGTCAATTAAGAAAGGAAGGTTTGGATAATGTAATTGGCATAGAGGCTGATGTAAGAAATCAGATAGAATGTTTTTCTATGGTTGAAAAAATTATCAATAAATGGGGAAGGGTTGACATTTTGGTTAATAATGCAACGGATTCGATAGTTTTAAATTCCGAGGATGTGTCTTCGGCTGACTGGGATAAGACAATTCATACAAATTTATCAGGTAGTTTTTACTGCTCTCAGGCTGTTGCAAAATTATCGATGTTAAAAAATAAATCGGGCTCAATTATAATGATTTCCTCTGTTCTGGGTCTCGGTGGTTCTAGACAAAGGGCTGCTTATTGTGCGGCTAAGCATGGTGTTATTGGGCTAGCTGAAGCTTTGGCCGTTGAATGGGCATTAAGCAATATTCGAGTTAACACAATTTGTCCGAGCAACATCATGACACCGCTTGAAATGGAAGATGCATTGACTGGTCGCTGCGGTTACACAACGGAAGATATTGAGCATCGAACTCCCATGGGAAGATATAGCACGCCAGAAGAACAGGCTAGAGCATGTGTCTGGCTGGCTTCAGATGATTCTTCTTTTACTACTGGCTCAATAATTAAAACTGATGGTGGATGGTCGGCCTATATGGGCTGGTAATATATAAATTTTATGACAAAAAACGAATTATTAAACGCAAAATTAAAGCAATATTTAATTGAATATTTTAAAGATTTGGGAATCAAATCACCAGAGATTAATCTTGAAAAGCCTGCTTTCGTAGAGCATGGTGATATTACTAGCAATTCATCTTTAAAATATGCCAAAGAACTTGGTGAAAATCCAGTTATTATAGCCAATGGAGCTATAAATTATCTTAAAGCAAAAGAGATTGCTGAAATCGCTGACGTCAGGTTTGCTGCGCCCGGGTATATTAATATTTATTTAAATTATAAATATGTTGAAGATATTTTAAGAGATGTAATTGCCCTTGGCAATAAATATGGAAACAATGAATTATTCAAGGGAGAAAAGTGGGTTATCGAGCATACATCTCCAAATCCAAACAAAGCAATGCATCTTGGGCATTTGCGTAATAATTTAATAGGAATGAATATAACTCGACTACTCGAATTTTGTGGAGCGGAAGTAGTTTGTGATTCAGTTGATAATAATAGAGGGATTGCTATTGCCAAGCTCATGTGGGGTTTCTTGACGCACATGAAAAAAAATGACCAAGCTCCAACTAGTATTGAATATTGGTATTCGCATAGAGATGAGTGGTACAGACCGGAAGATGTTAATCAATTGCCAGATGTTTTTGTTACAAATTGTTATGTTATGGGCGCTGCGGATTTTAAAAAAGATTCATCCATTGAGAATATGGTGAGGGATATGGTTGTTAAATGGGAAAATAATGACATTTTAATTCGTGAGCTGTGGGCGTATGTGCTTAAATATTCTTATGAAGGCATAAACCGAACATTAAGTAGAGTTGGAAATCGTTGGGATAAAATTTGGCATGAACACGAGCATTATCAAAAAGGCAAGGAATATGTTGAGCTAGGTTTAGCAAGGGGTATATTTACAAAGCTGGAAGACGGAGCAGTTTTAACCAATTTAACAAGCTATAATTTGCCAGATACAATTTTATTAAAAAAAGATGGCACATCTTTGTATATTACTCAAGATATTGCCTTAACCGCCATGAAGAAAGAATTATATAAGGCAGATAAACTAGTATGGGTGATTGGACCAGAACAATCGATGGCTATGAAGCAATTGTTTGCGGTGTGTGAACAGTTAGGCGTGGGAAAGTTAAATGATTTCACTCATGTTTCTTATGGATATGTGGGTTTAAAAACCGATGCTGGATTTAAAAAAATGTCATCACGTGACGGAACTGTTGTTCTCATTGATGATGTAATTGATAATGCAAAAAATAAAATTTCGGAAGGTCCATTAAAAGACAGAGATGTTGATGAGGCGGTTGAACTTTCGAAAAAATTATCATTAGCCGCCGTTAAATTTAGTCTGTTAAAAGTTGAAAGAACGCAGGATATAGCGTTTGATATTAAAAAGGCTACTGAAATGCAGGGCGATACTGGAGTATATGTGCTTTATACATATGCGAGAATTAATTCTATTTTGCGTAAAGCATCTTCAGCGGGATTGATAATCGAGCCACAAGCCATAGATACTGCTAATGAAATTGTTAAAAAATTAGCCTTGTTTAATGTCGTAATTGTAAGATCGGTGGAGAGTTTTTCGGCGCACCATATAGCTCAATTTTTATTGCAATTGTGCTCAGATTTTAACAGTTGGTACAACAAGGAAATAATTCTTGATAACAGTGAAGCACAATCTCATAAATTAGCGGTAGCGAAGGCGGTTTCTCAGGTTATAAAGAATGGATTAGTTTTGCTTGGAATAGATGTCGTTGAAAAAATGTAAGTTAATTTAGAGTTAACTTTAAATATTATGTCTCATTGTCGCAAAAAACAATTATCAATTTTCCTTAACAATAAGTGTAATCTGGGTTGTAGATATTGTTATGATGGTGCAAATAAATCAACTGAAAAAAGAAGAAAAATAATTGATGTGAATTTTGTTAAGAAGGGAATAATCGATTATTTTGCAAATTATACAAGCAGGGAAATTAGATTTTTTGGCAATGGAGAGCCTACAATTGAACTTGATTTGATAAAAAAAATTGTTAAGTTTGCATTGAGCAAGGATTCTGGTAGTACTTTCGAACTTCAAACAAACGGATTCTTTTCTGAAGATGCTACAAAATGGATAGGAAAAAATATTAATATAGTGTGGGTTTCTTGTGATGGATTTTCGGAAATTCAGAATTATTATCGCCCAACGATTAATGGTGGCAATAGCTCTGTTGTTGTTGAAAGAAATATCAGATATTTAGCCTCACTGCCTATTACCCTTGGTTGCCGTGTTACTATCGGCAAGAAAAACATTGATAAACAAATTAAAATTATTGATTATTTTAATTCTTTGGGAGTAAAGGTGGTTATGTCGGATCCGATGTTTGTTGCCGTTGACGCATGTAATTCGTCTTTTTCCAAAGAGGAGGCACCTAATTTAATTGAGTATGCAAAATATTTTCTTAAAGCAAGAAGGTATGCAGAAAAGAGAGGCATTTTTTATGGAAGTATTTTGACTGTAAATTTTGACGAGGAAACAGAATGTGCTTGTCGGGCATGCATTCCTTATCCTCACCTGACTATTGATGGACATGTATCGGCTTGCGATATGGCATCAGATGCCTCAAACAAAAAAATGTCCGCACTTATTTATGGTAAATTTGATGAGATAAAAAACGAAATCGTATATGATCAAAACGCGATAAATATTATTAAATCTCGCAAGGCACCTAATATGACGGCTTGTGCAAAATGTGAAGTTTTAAAAAATTGCGCAGGTGGTTGTCTCGGTGAAGCTTTAAATGAAACAGGAAGTATATTCGGGGTTAAGCCAGAGGCTTGTAAAGCTATTAGATATTTGGCAAAGAGGATGCCTTTAAATGCGGGGCAATATCCCTATCTTCATCCATAGTGGAGTATGAAAATTGATTATATAAAAATTAAAAAACCCCTTGTTCGTTGGTTGTCAGGAGTTAGGTGGAAGTCTAATTTTCAAGAAATAGAATTAGAGATAACGACTTTTTGTAATCTTAAGTGTTATAATTGTGATCGTTCAATACGTCAGGCTCCAAGTGTTGAATGTATGTCGTTGTCTCAGATTCAGAAATTTGTCAGAGAGTCAATTAATTTGAAATGGAAATGGAATAAGATTACATTATTGGGAGGCGAACCGACCTTACATCCACAAATTTTAGAAATTGTTGAAATTATCAGACAATATACGAATCTAAATCCTAATTGTGTTTTGGAAATAGCAACTAATGGTTATGGCGTCACAGTGAATAGCGTGTTGAAAAAAATACCTGGATGGGTTTCAATTCGGAATACGGATAAAACTTCTATTATTCATGATTTTTGTAGTTATAACATAGCACCAATTGATTTAAGGGAGTACAGGGGGGCTGATTTTACTAAAGGTTGCTGGATTACTACTGCATGCGGATTAGGACCAACAAAATATGGATACTACTCATGCGGAGCAGGGGCCAGCGTTGATAGGGTTTTTGGCTTTGATGTGGGTATTAAAAAATTAAAAGATGTAGGAAATCGTTCTTTGAAAAAGCAAATGAAAATTATTTGTAGTTATTGTGGGCATTACAAGAAAAATCGTAATACGAAAAGAACAAGAGAAGAAGCTATTAGTCCAAGATGGGCCAATGCATACTCTGGTTATAGAAAGCAAAAACCAGTATTGTCAAAATATTAATTTTGAGTTATGAAAAAATACAAGAATAAGGCTAAAATCGATCAAATACCACTATGGAAATATTTAAATTTAAATGCTGATTTTTTAGTTTCTCGAGTTGATGCGTCATTTAAAAAAAACAAATTAAAAAATAACTATTTAAAATTGGCCTGGAAATTACTTAGAGATAAATATTTTGCATGTGAATATAGGCAGAACATATCCATTGAACGGATATTTGAATCTGGTTTTTTTGACGATGAATTGCCTCTCGAATATTATAGTAAGTTAAATTATTATTGGAGTAAGACCCCCGTAGGTAAAATAAAAAAAAATTATAAAAATAATTCTCAAAAAGGAGAGTATGCTGTTTTGTTAACAGTTGGTGCATTTTCGCCAATACATGTTGGTCATATTTTATATATGAATGCAGCTAAAGAAGCGTTGGAAGCGCGCGGAGTGATTGTTTTGGGTGGGTATTTTTCTCCATCTCATGATGATTATGTTAATTCAAAGGATAACGGCTCGGCCAGACTTGAGGCAAAAAAAAGAGCTGAACTTTGTCGTTTGGCGGTTCGAGATAGTGATTGGTTGATGGTTGATGGTTGGGAGTCACTACATGTATCCGCTCCTATTATTTTTACTTTAGTCTATGAAAGGCTCAGAAAATATCTTCAATTTAATTTTCCTAAGTTAACCAAATTAAAAATCTACTTTGTTGTTGGAAGCGATAATGCTGCTTATGCAAGGGCATTTTTAAAATATGGTTATTGCATTTGCACTGAGCGATATGGTTATAAAAAGACTTATAAGCAAATTAAAACTGAACTATATGGTAATAAGAATATTATTTTTATTGATTACAAAAAGGAATATTTAAAATGTTCATCATCATTAGTTAGACAAGGCAGATTATATATGCTTGAAAGCAAAATTATTGATAAATATAAAAATTTAAAAAAATAGGTAATCGTAAATAAAATTTATATGAAAGTTTAATAAGGAGTTTTGGATTTTGGGCATTCACCCCTAACCCCTCTGCCCAAAATCCAAAACGGAAAAAGAAATTTGAAAATTTTTTAAAACAAGTTTTCTTATCAGAAAACAAAAGAAAAGGAATACATCAGCTAACACGGCATATCTGGTTACGGCTTTTTACAAAAGCCTCCACCCATATTTGCCTCCGCTACGCTACGGCAAACATCAGATATGCCGAAACGTTCCGCAAAATCGCTCTCGTCCCGCTACACGTGACTTCGCTCTTTGCGGAACCTGCCTGCCGGTAGGCAGGCGCTCGTCGGTACCCTCCGTTCTGCTCCGTCGCGAGTTCGCTACGCTCACGTTCGCGACTCTTCCACCTTCATTTCATTTCGGCGGACACAGCGCAGAACAGTCGGCTATACGAAATACATATTTTCCTTTTTGGGCTATCGCCCAACTCTAAAAAAGAATCCGATTTTGTTTTTCTTTTTTATAAGGAAAAATATGGAGTTTTCTCCGCTACGCTCCGAAAACGCTTTATAAAGATTATTTTTTGAATTACAATTCAATCATCAACTAAAAAAATTTAACAACCAAAAATATGGACTTTGACTACACTCAAACAACAACAAAGGACTTTGATTCATCAGTAAAAAGCGTTGAGGAAGAAATCGCCAAAGCAGGCATGCGGGTTTTACATATTCATGATGTTCAGAAAACTTTGACTGAAAAAGGGTTTGAGAGAGAACCGTTTAAAATTATTGAATTCTGCAATGCCAAATACGCCAATGATTTTTTAAATGTCGACATTAAAATCGGACTTTGTCTGCCATGCAAAATCAACGTTTATATCAAGGATGGACAAACATTCATTTCCGGCATGCGTCCGACTGTACTCTCTCACTTTTTTCCGGATGTCGATCTGGGAGATAAGCCGCAAGAAATCGATAAAAAAATTCAGGATATCATCAATAATTCCAAATAACTTATGAAACTAGGAATCATCATCAGCCAAACAAATCCAGAAACAAATTGGAATGCTTTACGTTTAGCTAATTTTGGCATGCGGAACTTGTCTAAAATCGAGAAACCAAGAAGCAAGCAATACCTGCCCGATGAGCGAATGAAAGATTTATATGCGCTTGTTCAAGAAAGCAACAAAATTTTAACTTTTTAACAAAATAATCTTATGATGAATTATGGATTTATGCCATATGGTGGCTTCGGTTGGATATTTGTGCTTATTTTTGGATGTCTCATAGTCTGGGCAATTATCGCTTTAGTAAGAGGCGGTTTCGGGAATGGCCATATGTGCGGACATGATCATGGCGATGACAAGCACGGAAAAGATAAGTCTCCACTTGAAATTCTGAAAGAGCGCTACGTAAAAGGCGACATCAACAAAAAAGAGTTTGAAGAGAAAAAGAAAGATTTAGTATAAGGTGTTTTATGCTTCGGGCATTCACCCCTTTAATTCCCCTCTGCCCTTCGCCCAAAACGGAAAAAGAAATTTGAAAATTTTTTAAAACAACCAACTATCGTCGGAAAAGAAAAGGAATACATCAGCTAACACGGAATATCTAGTTACGGCTTTTTACAAAAGCCTCCACCCAAATTGCTAAGCAACTTCAGATATGCCAAAACGTTATACGACATCCCCAAAAATCTTTTCATTTTTGATGTTCAAAATATTGTTGTCATATATTTACTAAATTATTTAATTAACCATAAAAACACATGCCAGAATTAAAAACACCCCGACCTGAGAATTTAGGAACACCAAACCCTGAGAAAAGAGTCCCCGAAAGAGCGTTCTTAGAACTCTTTGGCAGACTGCCTGAATGTAATGGTCTTGATCTCCACCAGTGTGAAGACCTTTTGCAATCAAAAACTATTGGAGAATGGGTGCTGCGAGCTCGCAAGGCAGCTGATAACGACGAGATCCCAATGCGTAAAAGAGATCGTTTCTTGGGGCTCCTCGATGAGGTAGAAAATTATGAGTCTAAATAACCACAAAAAACACCAACATAATTTTAACCAAAAAGTTTTATTGCTCTTCGTCCAACAACCGATATCAGCCCCCAAATAATGTTATTCAATTAATACAGCAATTATTTATACATTATGAAAAAAATCATAAACCAAAAAAAAATTGCTGCCGGCGTAATTCATAAGCTGCCTGAGGATATTAAAAAAGTTTTAATCTCCAACGCCGATCTGCTTGCTAAATGGAACAGCCTTACACCTCTTGCCCGCAATGAGTGGATTTGTTGGGTCACCATAGTCAAGAAATCAGAAACAAGGGAAAAACATCTTATTCGTTTATCCGCTGATTTGCTCGATGGAAAACGTCGACCTTGCTGTTGGCCCGGCTGCCCTCATCACCGACCAAACGCAAAAAAATGGTTTAAGCAGGAAAAATAACGATCCATTTTTGCCCATGATGTTATCTGGTAAAAAATTATTAGATTTAATATAATTTAAATGAACCTTCTCTTTTAATATGGCCCTGAATAGACACATTAAAAATCTTCTGTACAGTGGAAACCTTTGGTACTTTGGCGAGGGAATGCTAGGCCCCCTATTCGCGGTATTCACAGAAAAAGTCAACGGAGATATCTTGGACATCACATGGGCTTGGGCGACCTATCTTATTATTGCGGGCTTATTGTATATTGTTGTCGGGAAATTAACCGATAAATACGATAACAAAGAAAAAATAATGGTTCTTGGCTACGCCCTAAACGCGCTTTTTACCTTTGGTTATTTATTTGTCTCTGCCCCGTGGCATTTATTTATTGTGCAGGCCGGCTTGGGAATCGCCGCCGCCATGGCCACACCCACCTGGCACGCGCTTTATGCCAAATATGAAAATCAAAAACATGGAGGCTTCCAATGGGGCCTCGCGGGTGGTGAAGCTCAAATCATTACGGGAATTGCCATAATAATTGGCGGTTATATAGTCAGTCTGACCTCATTCACAGTTTTGTTTTCAACCATGGGAATAATCCAAATAATCGCCACCATCTACCAAGCACAAATTTTGAGGAAAAAATAACTTTTACTCGATTAATCTAGCGACAGCGACTGCACATGACGCGGCCAAAATGCATGATTCGCATCAAAAAAATAAAAAATTCAATTTGTTTTGTCTCGCACAATACGAATGTCGACAAAACTTCGTATCAGACACACGCTTTCCATAAAATTAATCAAAGGTTTTTTTTCAAAACCAACGCCTTCCAACATGACCACAAATAATGAACTCCAAAATATAATCGATGAAGGAAACCGCCTCAATCATAAAATTGAGATAGTTTCTAATGTAAAATCCGGCAAAGAAGCAACAATCTATAAAGTTATGCTAGATCATCAATTAGTTGCGATGAAAGTCTATAAAAAGCCTGAAGAAAGATCTTTCAAAAACACCGGCCAATACTTGATGGGGAAATATTACAAGAAACCATCTCACCGGAAAGCGATAGAAAAAGGAAATAAATTTGCCAAAAAAATTAAACATCAAAGTTGGGTAAACAGAGAATATTTCATGCTTGAGAAGTTATATGAACTTGGAGCCAAAATTCCAAAACCCATACTCCATATTGAAGATGCTATATTTATGGAATTTTTGGGAAATCAAGATTTTGTCGCTCCCAGATTATGTGATATTACTCTAAATACCGCTGAAGCGAAAAATGCTTTCAAAAAAATAATTGACAATATGATTGTATTTTGGAATTTTGGCATCGTCCATGCAGATTTATCCGAATATAATATTCTTTGGTGGAATAACGAGCCGTACGTCATTGATTTTCCTCAAGCAATAGACAAAAAAACCAACCCTAATGCGGAAGAAATCCTAGATAGAGATCTACGAAATATCACGAATTTTTTTGGCAAATTTATTAAAACTGATTTTGATGAAATTAAAAAAGCCTTTTCTTAATATCAGACTCGTGCCTGTTGTCGCTCGACCCATCTTGGCCTTCGCTTCACTCCGGCAAACATCAGATATACTGAAACGTTATTCGCAATAAAAAAAATCTATTAAGAATTTAATTAATTATTTGGCACTTTATTTGCCACGCAAAATTTATGAGTTTTGACATCCCAAACAATCAAACACCACTCAAATCAGAGCAACCACCGACAAATGAAAAGGAAAAATTTTACGCGGAAGAAACTGTTAATGGACACCTGATAATTTGCCGTTACGTGAACTCAAAGGTCACAAAACTATACGAAATATACTTGCCTCAAATCGAGCTGAGTTCCGCTGAAGCTGAAACAAATGATGTTCCTGATCAGGTTATCGCAATTTCCGATGACGAAGAAGAGGCCAGGTTTGTCTTCCGTCAAGCGAAAAAATGGGCGGAAGAAGAAGGTGATTTATACCGATTATATAAAAGAATAGATAAATTGACCTGTCTACTATAAAAAATCATGCCATTTATCTCCGAAACCCCAAATTTCGACGTCATCGCCGCTGACCAACCCCACATCACCAGAACAGATGGCGGTCATATTATGATCAGACCAAAAATTAAAGTTTTGGACCGGACAAAGTTGTCGCCAGAGCTCGCCGTTGAACTCATGCGGCTCACAATGCTGATCGGCGAAGCCATGACGCTCGGTTTAAATAATCGCGGTATTGATATTGGCCGGATCAATTATCAAGACAACGGCAATTGGAGCGTCTTCAAACCGGATGGACCGTACCTGCATATTCACCTTTACGGCCGAGCCAAAAGCGCCAAATTTCACCCATGGGGCGATGCCTGCCATTTTCCTCATCGAGAAACCGGATTTTACGATTCATTTGAACCATTGAACGACGCTGATATCGCTGAAATCCAAAAACAAATCGCATTATTATCCCTAAAAAAACAATATCAGCTGACCGCGTGGAATTTATCTTAATTTCCCTCGCTGCGAGACGTACGCAGTAACGCCCTGCCTGCCGACAGGCAGGCGTGGCAGCCTCCATTAGCCGTCAAATGCGGCAGCCCCCATCAGCTGCAAAAACGAAGCAGCCCCCATTAACAGCCTATTGTAGTTTGCTTCGTCGTACCTCCTCGCAAAAATAATCTCTTTCTTTTGCTGCGAGGCGTACGCAGTAACGCCGCGGCAGCCTCCAACCGGTTTCAAGATTTAGCTCAACGCAGTAACGACGAAGCAGCCCCCATCCGCTGTCAAGAAGCAGTCCCCACCCGGTTCAAGATTTACCTCAACCATTGATATTCCTTGAATTCAAGACCCAAATCAGGTAAAATAAGAGTATCTAACCCATACTTTTTTTATTTTATGTTCAAGGAATTCAAGGACTTCGCGGTCAAGGGCAATGTAATCGATATGGCGGTGGGTATAATTATCGGCACAGCCTTCGGCAAAATCGTCAGTTCGTTTGTCACCGATATTATTATGCCGGCTTTTGGCCTACTGCTTGGCGGAATTGATTTTTCTCAATTTGCCGTTACATTGAAACCAGCCACCGACAAAACCGCCGCCGTTATTTTGAACTATGGATTATTCGTCAACACCATTCTTGATTTTCTCATCATCGCCTTTACCATCTTCTTCGTCATCAGACACCTCAACAAATTCAAGAAAAAAGAAAAAGCCAAAATCACCACGCCAACTGAAGAAATCCTACTACTGAGAGGAATTCGCGATGAATTAAAGAAACAACCATAAATTTATTTTATGCCAAACTTGAACCGGTCAGATCGCTTCATTTATTGGACCCCAAGAATTCTATCAGCCTTGTTCATCCTGTTTTTAGCTCTATTCTCTCTTGATATTTTTGACCTTAATCTTGATTTTTGGGGCACGCTTCTCGGATTGTTCATGCACAACCTTCCATCGATTTTCCTTTTGATCATCTTATTCATTTCATGGAGATACGAACTGGTCGGCGCCATTGCCTATTGCCTCGGCGGTATAATTTATATTATCTTGCTGCTGCAAAATCCGTTTGAATGGTATATGCTTGGCTGGGCCGTCCAAATTTCCGGCGTCGCGTTTTTCATCAGCGTTTTATTTTTTCTTGGCTGGCGTCATAAACAAAAAAATAAAATTATATGAGAACATTATCGTTCAAATCCCCGATAATCAAAAACATTTTATCAATGATCGCGATTGCTATCTTCAGTTTTGTCCTGTTAAACCTCACCTTTGTTTTTGACGCTGTTTATCAAACCCTCCTCCGAACAATTTTCATCCGGTTTATTTTTGGTTCCCTTGAACCCGACAGTCACGTTTATTGGCTGCCACTGATGTTTCATTTATCTTCTGTGGTTGTAATCAGTCTCATTTCATGGCTGATTTTCAAATCAAAACTCAAAACATTTTACAAAGCCGTCTACACCACCGCACCAACCGCCGTCATTCTGGTTACACTGGGTATGTTTCTGTCGAACCGGCCAATTTTGAGCTATGCCCTCGGCGGCCTACTCACCGCCGGAATTGTTTATTATCTTTACAGAACCAAACAATCATGGCTATATAGTTACTCCATAATTTTAGTGGCCATAATTTTATTGATCTATGCATTAATGGGTGGCGACATCTGATCCACCACCTAACGCGGACTTTATTATGTCATATAAATCAAAAATCAAAATCTTTGTCATCTCACTCATAATTTTACTTTTGGGTCTCATTTTATACTTTTATCTTTGGCCTGTATATTGCGCGAAAGATCAATATGAAAATCTCGACTGTCCCTTTTTGTGTCAAACAAAGTCGATCGGGGGGTATGACGCAGTCAACGATCTTGACTGGATTGGTAAACAATGTGTCCCCAGCCGATAAATTAATTCCATTTATATTTTAATTTTTACTTTCTGATATAACCTTATAACCTGACCAATTGCATTTTATCAACATCCTATGCCAATCGAACCTAAAACATCCATCACCAACACCGCCTATCAAATTTTGGCTCAAATCAATCAAAATCACGTTAAAACTTTTACCGAAGATGGCCGCGCACCAATTGAAAATCTTTATGCTGCCTATCTGAAATTGCTTGAACCCGGCCATTGGGAGGTGGAAATCATCGCCGAAGCCGCCACTACTTGGCAGGGAAAACCGGTAGACTTTCCCATTTTAGCCTTCAAAACCAAAATCACCGGCCCAGCTCTTTATATTCTCTCCGGAATTCATGGCGAGGAACCCACAGGCCCGAATGCGATTGCGGACAGCCTCGATGTTTTGACTGAGATGGGTAAAAATCGTCCGGTAGTTTTAATCCCGCTCTGTAATCCGCTTGGTTATTTCCGTAAATGGCGTTATTTGAACAAAGAACAGTACTCCGACCAACCCGAAGTGGAAGGCATGAGCGTCGGTGACTCTGAACATTTACTGCTTACCGCTGACAAAACCGCTGTTCGTCGCCCTAAACCGGCCAATGACACCTGTGACGCCTTATCAAATTTTATCCTCCAAACCAGCCAAAATTATCCCCCCGAAATCAGCGTTGATTTTCATGGCGACATTCTAATCCCCAATGGATACGTTTATTCGCAAGGCCAAGCCGGTGCCAAAGACTTCTTGGCCGATCAATTCATCCGCATCTTTGAACAAAACCACATCCCGATCCAAAAAGACGGTCAAACTCGTTTTGGTGAACCCATCATTGACGGTAAAACCGGCCGACAACAGGATGGATCGATTGACGAACTTCTCAGCGCTGATAAAATTATGGTTGACGGCCGGATTATTCCGGGCCCAAACGCGCCCCATGTTTTTGTGCTGGAAACGCCCGACGCTGATCTACCGATTGAAACCAGAAAACAAGCCTACAAAGCAGTATTAAAATTCCTGAGCACCCTGTAACAAAAAACCGTCCGCCATTGCGAACGATTCATCAATCAAGACCAATCAAACTTAAAGACCAGCTCCGGATGATTTTCAAACCAAGTCCAGATGCCGCACTCACCCAACTCATCCTCACTCAAGCCCTCATGATACAATCTATTTTCCACTCCGTCCAACCCATTCCATGGCGATTTCCAAACCGCACTCACCGCGACCAAACAGGCGACACCGAAAATTTCTCTTGGCTGGAAAAAATCACCCACAAAATCCTGTATCGCCTTCGGCGCCTGCGGCACCGCCTCTGCCTTAAATGCGATAAAGCTAATGCGATCGCTCATGTCCGCCTCCTTCTGCTCCGAAGTGATCCGAGAAGCATTGCTACAAGGATACACTTTGGGGGTTTAGTTGGGGGTTAGATTTATTTTATATTTTCAACTCACATCCATTCGACTTCCCAACCTAACACATTTTTACCAACCGGTCAAGACACATTACCTCATTATAAATAATTTTAGCTAAATATGTCAGAGCTTCCACCCCAAAAACCATCACTCAAATTCACCTACGACTCCCTGCCCGCCGCCATCAAACAATTCCTGCCGGAATCAATTTGGCCGTATTGTATTCGGACCAATGAATTGCATTGCAGCCCAAACAAAACCGGCGGCTCAAAATTCACCTCAATAAATAATATTCTTGAGGTTTTAGCTCATCTTGATGCTCAAACTCTCGCTGCACGGATTAAGAACCACGAAGACGACCGCGACGCTTTGATGTCAGCCGGCGCCTCCAAATCAGCCTTTTTACCGAACACTCGCCAACCCGGACAATCTCCGGACCTACCCGAAGCACTCTATTTCCAAGTCCCCGGAATTAAAGGTGAATTAGCCATTGAGCAATTATCAGCTCTGCCTGACAATACTCCTGTACTGGTCGCCAGAGAAAAAGGCCACAGCAATCCCAACCGACCAGAAAATTATACCCCTGCCTCCTTCACCGCCTTTATCACCGATCGAAAATTGCCTCCGACTGATTTCGCCACCATTATTTTTGGCCGCGATGCCGGAGAAGATCAATTCAAACTCTGGACCATCCATCCCGGAGCGCCGATCCGCGCCGCGGTCAGGGACTTCCATTGGACAACCGACTTAAAAAGCCCTGATGAAGTCAATGGCCATGAAAAACCCACCGCTGTTTTAACGACCGTAAGACACCTGCTTCACTATATCTCCCCTGAATCCTATATTAAAATCTCCACCGCTAATCTTCAGACTGCTTTGGCCCGTTACGATTATTCGAAAAAATAATTTTCAAAATCATTACACAATTAAATCCCCTTCAAGCAGCCATTCCAACGCTCGCGTGATATTAACTAAAACCAGCTTTCCGGTCATATTATCATTTGATGTGAATCTAACTCGCTTCATCTCTCGGCTGTTTCCCTCATTCCAACCGTCACCGTGTTTATCAACCAAAACTTCTAGCGTCTGACCAACATATTTTTGATTTTTCTTGAGCGTAATTTCTTCCATCAACGCCTGCAACCGATGCCAGCGTTGTTTTTTTTCTTCAATTGAAACATCATCCGTCAGTTTAGCCGCCGCGGTCCCTGATCGTGGCGAATACATGGCATGAAACGAAATATCAAATTGTACCTCTTGATAAAGATCCAAAGTGCGCTGAAAATCCCTTTCCGTCTCGCCGGGAAAACCAACAATAATATCCGTGCCGAGAGATATCTCCGGCCTCACCGCCCGCACCTTTTTTATTATCTCAAGATAATCATCAGCCGTATATCGACGGTTCATCCGCGCCAACACTTCATCCGATCCAGACTGCAACGCTAAATGCAAATAATTCGCCATTTTATCAAGCGCCAAAGCAGCAATCACTTCATCAGCCATATCCTTGGGATGCGCGGCCGTAAACCAAATGCGGTTGAGACCGTCTATCTGATTAATTTCCCAAAGCAGCTTGGCGAAATTATGCTGAAACGGATTTAAAGTTGAAAACGAATTTTGATCAGTCGGATTATATGAATTGACATTTTGTCCGAGTAAAGTAATTTCAACCCACCCGTTCGCCGCCAAATTTCTGATTTCCGTCAATATCGACTCAACAGTCCGGCTCTCTTCCCTGCCTCGGGTATATGGCACCGCGCAATAAGCGCAAAAATTATTACAGCCGGTCATAATCGGCACAAACGCCTGATATTTATTTGTATATTTCGGTAAAATTTCAAAATACTCGTCATCATTTTTTTTAACTCGATTATTTTTTGTCATTTCCATCATATCTAAGCCCCTTGTTTCCGTATTATTCGTAGATATTCGTACATTAATATCTGAACTCTTTGTTTTCGTATTATTCGTAACAATTCGTAAATTAATATCTGAACTCTTTGTTTTCGTATTATTCGTAACAATTCGTAAATTAGTAACATAATTCTCCAACTCTTTCAGATTTTTTATATCAAAAACCAAATCAAAATTCCGCCCCAACTTTTCTTTGTCTTCCGGCAAAATACAACCGGTCAAAATATAGGAAATCTCGCGGGACTTCTTTATTTCTTCAAATTTTCGCAAATAGCCCCAAATCCGGTTGATCGCCGTCTGCCGCACCGAACACGAATTTATCACCACCAGATCAGCCGTCTCCGGCAAATTGACCGCTTTATATCCCTTGCAGTCCAAAACCGCCGCCACCCGTTCTGAGTCTGATTTGTTCATCTGACAGCCAAAAGTGACTATATGATATGTTTTTTCGCTTGTTTTTTTCATAATTTCGTGATAATTATACCTCATTAATCAACAATTTTCAACCTTTTACTCCTGCCATAATTTATGGTAAAATATTACCGTAAACTACCCGATTACCATTACACCTAAATCCTTTCATCCCTTTTACACCATTACCCCAATTCATTTATGCTTTTTCATTTCTACCGCTTCGGCGAAACCCTCAAAAACAGTCCGGCCAGACGCAATCGGTTTATAATCTTGGCGCTCATTATTTCCGGTCTGATCAACATTGCTTTGTGGCTTTTTTTATTTTTTGAATTAAAATTTATTGTCGCTCAAAACCCTGAATACGCGACCATTCCTCTTCATTACAATGTTTTTTTTGGTATCGATCAATTCGGTAAATGGTACAAAGCCTTCACCCTGCCCGCCACCGGCACAATTATCATTTTGGTCAACAGTATAATTTCCTTCATGGTCTACAGTAAAAAAGCCCTTATCAGTTATTTCTTTTCCGCCGCCTCCCTTCTGTCTCAAATTTTACTGGCCATCGGCGGCCTGCTGATCGTCCTCTTGAATTTGTAACCGCCCCCCAAAGATTAATCTTTACTCATTAATTCCGTAGTTCCAGTTACGCCCGCCAAATTTTTGTAAACCCTTTTTCCACTCATACCCTGACTGATTAAAACCCCTTTCGTAAAAGCCACGTCTTCTATCTGTGTTACTTTCGTAGTTACAGTTATTCCCTCTTTACTCTTTACTTTCTCCCCACCCTAGTTCCCAGTTCCTAGTTACTCTTTACTCTTCCCTCTTTACTCTTTACTTTAATCTATGGAAACCGCCCTTGTCTTCAAACTTGGCATTCTCAGCACGCTCTCATTCTTGATCGCCATGTGGTTCACGCCGGTCTTGATTCATTTTTTATACAAATACAAACTCGGCAAACAAATTCGCAGCAGCAAATCCGCTCCGATCTTCGCCAAATTTCACTTAGCCAAAGAAGGCACACCAACTATGGGCGGGATTTTAATTTGGGCCACCGTTGCCTTCGTTACTCTTCTGACTTTTGTCTTGAGCCAAGCCTTCCCTACTGAATTTTTTGCCCGCTTTGATTTTCTGTCTCGGGAACAAACAATTCTGCCACTCGGAGTATTGATCATTGCCGCCCTCATCGGCCTGCTCGACGATTGGCTCGGAATCAAAAAAATCGGCCCCAAAGGCGGCGGCATGAGCATTCTTTTCCGGCTGGGGCTATACACGCTGGTCGCAACTCTCGGCGCCCTCTGGTTCTACTTCAAACTCGACTGGGATGTTTTCCATGTCCCGTTCATCGGTAATTTCATCATGGGCTGGTGGTATATTCCATTGTTCATCTTCATTGTGGTCGGCACCGCCTTTTCCGTCAATGAAACAGATGGACTCGACGGCCTCGCCGGCGGTATTCTGGGAATTGCCTTTGCCGCCATGGGCGCCATTGCCATCACCCAAAGCCGCTTTGATTTAGCGACATTTTGCGCCGTCATCATCGGCGCCCTACTGGCCTTTCTCTGGTTCAACATCAATCCAGCCAAATTTTTTATGGGCGATACCGGTGCCATGAGTCTTGGTATTACCCTCGGCGTTATCGCTATGTACACCAACACGGCAATATTGTTAGTTCTAATTTTATTCATTCCGGTGCTTGAAACTTTTTCCGTCATCCTGCAAACATTATCAAAAAAAATCCGCCACAAAAAGATTTTTCACTCCGCGCCATTTCACCACCACTTGCAAGCTCTCGGCTGGCCGGAAACGCAAATCGTTATGCGTCTCTGGCTGATCAATATCGTAGCGGCTGTTGTTGGTGTGGCGATTTTTCTCCTCGATAAAGGTTGGTATTAAAATTTCCCAATTCAAAAATCATTTTGGTTATATCATTGAAGAAACATAAAATATTCACCAACCCCTAAACGCTAACCGCTAAACGCTACTGTTAATTCATCTCAATTAATTCATTCCGTTTACTATGACTCTTGATACAATCAAACCGAAATTTCCTTCATATAAAAACAAAAAAGTTTTAATCCTCGGGCTTGGTCTGCTCGGCCGCGGCATCAAGGATACAATTTTTTTTGCCAAACAAGGAGCCAAAGTCATTGTCACCGATTTGAAAACAAAAAAACAATTGGAGCCGGCGCTCAAATTATTATCCCCCTACAAAAATATCACGTTTGTTCTTGGTCGCCATCGGTTCGAGGATATTGACCGAGCCGATCTGATTATCCGCAACGCTGATGTTCCATTCAACTCGAAATTTTTGCAATACGCGTTGAAGCAAGGGAAGAATGTTGACATGGATGAATCTCTCTTTGCCGAATACTGCCCCTGCCCAATCATCGGCGTCACCGGCACCCGCGGCAAAACCACGACCACCATTCTAATCGCCGAATTACTCAAATCCACCGGCCGACGCGTGCATCTGGCCGGGAATATTCAGGGTGAAGCCACCTTACCGCTCATCACCAAAGTCAAATCATCCGATTTGGTGGTACTGGAACTGTCGAGCTGGCAGCTCCAAGGATTTGGCTGGAAAAAAATCAGCCCGCATGTCGCGGTCTTCACCAACATCTACCCCGACCATCTGAATCGGTACAAAAACATGACCGAATACATCAACGACAAAAAACACATTTACAAACACCAAACTACGGATGACTTTCTAATCATTAACCGCTCAAATCCGACCACCAAAAAACTGATTAAAGAAGCAAACAGCCGCGTTATCACTTTCAGTCAATCGGATTTTCCACCTTCCTACAAAACCAAACTTCCCGGGGCGCACAACAAAGAAAACATAGCCGCCGCCATTCAAGTCGCCAAACTGTTTGGCGTCAAAGCGGCCGCTATTAAACAGGTCATCGCGTCTTTCCCCGGTGTCGCTCATCGGCTTGAATTTGTCAAAACAATCAATGGTATCGATTTCTACAACGACACCACCAGCACCACTCCCATTGCCGGCCAAAAAGCGCTTGCCAGTTTCACCAAACCAATTTATTTAATCGCCGGCGGCGCGACCAAAAAACTTGATTTAACTGATTTCGGCCGATCAATTGCCAAAAAAGCCAAACTCGTCGCCCTCCTCGACGGTACCGCGACAGACGCTCTCGAATCCGCCATAACAAAGTATCAAAAGACACCAAAAATCGTCGGCCGCTTTGATAACCTTGAAACAGCCGTCAAAACCCTCTACGCCGCAGCTAAACCGGGAAGTATCATCCTCTTATCACCCGGCTGCGCCAGCTTTGGTTTGTTTGCCAATGAATTTGACCGCGGCGACCAATTCAAACGTATAGTGAAAAAACTATCTTAAAGTTTTATGTCAGAAATCATCCACATTGAAACCGAAAAACGTTTCACGAAACTTAATCTTACCGTCAAAGCCGGCGGCCCCGGGACCGGCATTTCGATCGCTTTTGACGCTCCAAACAAAAATACGCTGCTTGCTACAACCGCGCGGCCCGTGAAATCCTGAAACAACACCGGCTAGAACCCTTTCATCAACTTGGCTCCGGTCATGAGCCCGGTGAACACAATTGGGAGCCATGCACTCTCGACATTGACACCAAAACACTACAATCATTGATCCCGGCCATTCATACTCTAGCCGAACAACACTTCAAAAATTACCTCGAATAAATTCATGACCCATATCCGTCGTTTGGAAAAAAACCGTCCCCAAGAATCTGGCCACAAACCGGATTATCTTTTATTTGGCGTTTTCGGTTTAATCCTTCTTTTTGGTTTAATCATTTTAACTTCAGCCGGCTCGGCGCTCGGCTATGAAAAATTCGGTGATAGCTACTACTTTATCCGCCACCAAATTCTGTTTGGTTTATTACCCGGCTCGCTGCTGTTTTTCCTGTTTTATAAATTTCATTATGAAAAGCTGAAAAAATTCGCCAACCCGCTGCTGTTTGTCTCAATCTTAATGCTTATAATCGTGTTCATCCCCGGTGTTGGCGCTGACTACGGCACCGCCAAAAGCTGGATCAATGTCGCTGGCTATTCCTTCCAACCGGCTGAAATGGTCAAACTTACTTTCTTGCTTTATTTGGCCAATTGGCTGTCGAAACGCGGTGAAAGCGGCGTCCGAGATTTTTATTATGGTCTACTGCCGTTTGTTTTTCTCATTGGCATTATTTCGGTCTTGATGCTGCTCCAACCGGACATGGGGACATTGTCAATTATCATTTTCATGTGCCTAGCCGTCTTCTTTGCCTCAGGCGCTCGCTTCAAACATGTAATCGGTTTAATCGGCGCCGGTGTCTTTGCCATTTTTCTTTTGATCAAAGCCGCGCCTTACCGCGCGGCGCGCTTGACCACCTTTTTGCAGCCGGAGCTTGATCCTCTTGGTATCGGTTATCATATCAATCAAGCGTTTCTGGCGATTGGCTCTGGTGGCATTTTTGGCCGCGGCTTTGGCCGCTCGCGTCAAAAATTCTCCTATCTGCCCGAAGTCACCGGCGACTCTATTTTTGCTATTATGGCCGAAGAATTGGGGTTTATTTTTGCATTTTTTCTCATTGTTTTATTTGCTTTTCTGATGTATCGAGGCTTCCGCGTCGCCGAAAAAACCTCTGACGCTTTTGGCAAACTGGTCGCCACCGGCATTATTTCTTGGTTTGCGTTCCAGGCATTTTTCAATATCTGCTCCATGGTCGGTTTGATGCCAATCACCGGCGTCCCCCTGCCGTTTATCAGCTCCGGCGGCACCGCTCTCGCGATTGCCATGGCCGCCATGGGAATCCTGCTCAACATTTCCAAACACACCAAACAAAACTAAAAAAACAGCCACTCTCATGACTGTTTTTCGCTGTGTTCGTAAAATTAGTAATATTTGTTAATTCGGATTATCTAATCTCCGGCGCCATCTCCCTCAATCGATTTACAATCGGTTTTATTTTTTCGATAAAATTCTCAACCTCCGTCACCGTATTATCTTTACCAAAAGACACCCTGATACTGCCATGAGTCCACTCTTTTTCAATCCCCATGGCCATCAGGACATGAGACGGCTCAAGCGCACCCGAAGAACAAGCCGAACCGGTTGAAATCGCAATTCCATCCATATCGAGCATCATCAAAATACTCTCGCCCTCGGCGCGATAAAAACTAACATTGATGACATTCGGTAATCCCTCGTTTTCACTGGAAAAAATTCTCACCTCGTCAATTTGTTTAATTGCTTCAATTAACGCTTTTTTCAATGTCGTAATATGTTCAACTCTTGCGGCTTTTTCCGCCTGTAAAAGCTCCACCGCTCGGCCCAAACCGACAATCCCCGGCACATTTAAAGTTCCGGGACGAAGATTCCATTCTTGATGGCCACCCTGCATCAGCGGGTCTATTTTCACCCCGGCCCGAACATACAAGACACCAATCCCTTTTGGTCCGTACACCTTGTGACCGGAAAAAGCCAGAAAATCAACCATCAATTCTTTGACATCGGTGTCAAGATAATTAATCGCTTGAACCGCGTCAGTATGAAAATATAAAGGCAAAGAATCCGCACCTCGCGCTGTTTTCTTTTTTTCTATCATCCGGCCGATTTCTTTGATCGGATTAACCGCCCCGACTTCATTGTTTGCATACATAACCGACACCAGCACTGTATTATCTTTAATAGCCGCTTCAAGCTGATCAAGCTTGACCACGCCTTTCTCGTCAACCTCAACAAACGTCACCTCATGCCCCATCTTCTCGATTTTTTTGTATACTTCCAGCACCGCCGGATGCTCCACCTTCGTCGTGATAAAATGCCCGACTTTTTTGTCATACTGCTTGTCCACCAAAACTTGAGTGAAGGTGGAAGGCTCTCGCCTGCCCGCCGGAGTTTTCTTGACACCCGAAGCTTTAGCGTAAGGTGTAACGTAGGCGGGAAGTATGCCGTTTATTCGATTTAACACCCCCAAAATAGCAATATTATTCGCCTCTGTCGCGCCCGAGGTAAAAACCACCTCTTGAATACTGCAATTCAAAAGTTTAGCCACTTGATCGCGAGCCTTATCCACGGCTTCGGCCGCTTTTTGACCAAAAGAATGAATTGAAGATGAGTTGCCGAAATCATCACAAAAATACGGCTTCATCGCCTCAAACACCCGGCTGTCTACCGATGTCGTCGCCGCGTGATCAAAATATATATTATTCATAAAGCTGTTCGCTGATCGCTGTTAACTTATAATGCTATAAGCTCAAAGCTAAAAGCTCTCCCTTATTCCACGTTAATTATTTTTTTTACTTCCGGGACATGAACCCTAATCCGCGTCTCCACGTTCTGCTCCATCGTAAATTGCGCCATGGGACAACCGGAACACATCCCAATCAACTTTACTTTCACTTCTTTATTTTTTTCATTAGCCTCAACCAATTCAATATCACCTCCATCCATTTGAAGGGTCGGCCGCACTTCTTCCAACGCTTTTTCCACTTTTTCTTTAAAATTCATAATGATTTTTGTAAAAATTATTTATAATCATTTGTAAAATTTCCTTATTTGGCCGCCCGATATTTCTCAATCGCATCCTTGAGCGCTGCCTCTGCCAAAACCGAACAGTGAAACTTCGGCGCCGGGACCCCACCCAATTCATCGACAATATCCTGTTTACCAATAGCCAAAGCCTCATCAAGAGTTTTTCCTTTGGCCATATCAGTTAACATTGAAGACGTGGCAATCGCCGCCGCACAGCCCAAGGTTTCAAACTTAATATCTTCAATAAAATCTTCTTTCGTGTCACCCTGAGCACTGTCGAAGGGTCGCTTTCCTATCTTCAAGTAAATCTTCATAATATCCCCACACTTCATATTCCCCTTTTCCCCAATCGCGTCCGCATCTTCTATCACTCCTTGATTATGAGGATTTCTAAAATGTTCGATCAATTTTGGACTATATTGCATATTATTTTTTTAATGATTTTAAGGTCATCGCACTTAATGTTTTATCAATTTGTCGCTGTAATTGAACCCAGACAGAGTGAATCCGACAACTCCCGGCGTGGCAAGTGGCGCATTCCATCTGATACAAATCCCCTTCCAGCGCTTTGATAATATCGCTAATTTTGGTCCGGCTTGGTGTTTTGGTCAAATAATATCCGCCGCTGGCTCCCTTTACACTCGACACCAGATTGGCTTTTTTCAATAAAGCGAAGATTCGCTCCAAATATGCCAAAGACAATTGCTCTTGCCTCGCGATACTGCCCAAAGATACCGGTTCTTTCGAATCGGCCAAATACATGATTGCCCTGAGGCCGTATTCTGCTTTTGTGCTAAATTTCATAAAATAAAACCCAACTAAATCAGTTGGTATTATAAATCTTATTTAACCTTTTGTCAAACGCAATCACACCCATAATTTAACGCCAACAAAAAACTCTCCTGATTAAGAGAGCTAAAAACCTCACAAGCCAATAACAATGGCCACAGACAGAATACTCAAGATCGCAATTATAATCATAATCTCAATCAACGTCACGGTGTAATTACCTCTCATGAAGAATAATCCAGCCACACCAACCATCACCAGACCGAAAATCCCACAAATCATAAAAATCATATTGTGCGGATAAATCGCAATCCCCTCGGGCTTAGTGAGGGAATCCCCCTGATCAGTTTGATCAAGCAAGGTCTCGCGAAGCTTCATCAACACATTTGATCTCTCCAGTTGGCTGCTCTCGACATTCACATTCTGAAGCTCATTAAGGGACTCTCTTAGATTATCATACCAAAACCCAATATCCTCATCCGGAGTGTTGTAAATGATTGAAGTATATCCCTGCGTCAAATTATGCTGTTCCAGATAGCTCAACGCCACTTGCAGCTGCTTCTCAGCCATCTCCACTGTATTCGCGTCAGCGGCCCGCTTCAGATACCCGCCGCAATCTTTATCAAAAATAATCGACTGATAAATTCTCGCTCCAGCCCAGCCAATGAGAGGCACCATACACAGAATCAGAATCCAACTGCTGCTTCGCCCTGAAGAATATCTACCACGTCGATAGTTCATTTCTCCCCTCCTATTTTGTTGGGAACAAATAATATTACCACATTCTAAATTTAATGTCAACCATTAATGATTATCATCCGCTTAACCCCGGTGAGCATCTTTTGCGCCTTAGCCTCATCGGTCATAGTGGTATCATCATACGGTCGAAAAATCCCTCCGGTTGAGTCATACTTCGGCAAATCATGCAAAGCACTGATCAGAACATCATACTTATATTTATAATCCTCGCCTTTTCGGGTGCCGACATCATTGGTGATAAATTCATTGCGATCATATCCGGTAATGACCAACATATGATAAAGCGGTCCGGGAGCGGTAAAATTCGGATTGCCAAGCTCACGGCCGGCGAATGGCGCCACGATTAAATTCCCCGCAGCCAATTCCCTCTTGATTCTATCAACAGACACGTCTTCAGTCATTTCCGCGTTCAAACTAAAATATTTTTGAGCAATCACAAGCACCTCAGCCACGTCCGTATCAGTATAAACACCTAAATCTGTTTTTTCCCACGCAACCAATTTCAGCAGCTCCTGATCCATAATATCTGCATTGAGACTTTCTTTCTTAAAATATTTACTCGCGATGATAAGCGATGCTTCCTCGCAAGTTTCTTGATAAGGCAGCTCCCAATTGCCATGCGGGGCTTGAGATGCGAACGCCACGTCCAGACTAACTGTCGCAGGAAGAGCGTCAGATTCTTCGGTCACTAAATTTTTCACCTTATCGATCAACGATGTATCTTCAACGTCGCTATCAGTGGTCTCAGACTGAGTCTCAACCACGGGTTCAGACTGTTCCGCCTTAACCTCGGCTGATTCATCACCCTGTTGATTTTCTTCAGGTAATGAAACAACCGGCTCGCTCACCGCCTTAACACACCCGGTCAAAACCAGCATCATCGCCCCCGAGATAAATATTATACCTAATTTGTCATTAAATTTAATCATATAATTTGCCTAATTTACTTCATTTTACCACCCACAACTTTTTTTCACAAGATGCCTTGACTTTTTTCTCTAAATTAGGTATCATATAGCCACAACATTAAAGCATAAAAGCAAGTAAGCAAGTAAAGCAAGAAAAGTAATTTATTACTTATCTCGCTTATTTCACTTTTCACTTATCTCGCTGATAGAATTATGGCACATAAAGCATCAGGCGGCTCAACAGCCAATGTCCGAGATTCGAATGCCCAACGACTCGGCATCAAACGTTTTGGGGGCCAAGCGGTCGTGGCCGGCAACATCCTTGTCCGCCAGCGCGGCACCAAATTTAATCCGGGCAAAAACGTCATGAAAGCCAAAGATGACACTCTTTTCGCCACTGCCAATGGTATCGTTCAATTCCTGCACAAAAAAATGCGCCGATTTACCGGCAAGTTGGTTGAACGCACCATCGTCCAAGTAGAACCGGCCAAAGAAAAATCAGCCAAAAAATAATTATTCTTCACGATAGAAAAAACAGAGACTTTGTCTCTGTTTTTATATTTTCAACATCAACTTAATTTTACCCCATTCCCACCGCCATCTTCAAACGAGACAAATAGTATCCCGCGTTCAAACAACTTTCAGCCCTGTCCCGATACTCCGGATGACGTTCCAGAATCATTCTGATTCTCGGGGAATCACAATTCTTGCCTTCCAATATTCTTTCTGCCAGACGAGGCTCCAAATTTGGATCATTGTCACCAAGCAAATTATAAATAAAGAATAATGCATCCTGCCCGACTCGTTGTTCCAAAGCCAACGTCCCGACCAAACTCCAAAAACGCCGGTCACAGTGCTTCATCAAATAATGCTTTGACTCACCACTGACCAAGACTTCCACTTTCAGCCGACCTTGAGACAAACGCTCATAAATTTCATCAGCCACCACCAAGCCCATCATGTCAATAATTGACAGCAATTCAGGATAACTCAAAAACTGTAACCGACTGGACAATCTCATTCGAGCCTCACTTCTCTGTCGATCGCTTCCGCGCCGTAAAACACAAATCAAATCACAATCATCAGCTATCTCCAGTAATCTTCTCGCCGATTTCTCTACCACCCCAGGCTGAGCCTCATTATCAACGTTATTCAAGATCATATGTAAAGTTCCTGACTCATCAGTGCTATCTTTCAGCTCTCCCAACAGATCATCAATCTTACCGGGGAAAAAGCCCAACAACATCGCCAAATCACCCCCATGAAATTGCGCTCGTTTTGTCCACAACCACTCACGTAAATGTGGACAGCCACTAGCTGCCATAAACGCGTAATGATAATTATTTACTTCTTCGCACCACTGCGCCAATCTTCGCCACAGCCGTTCACCAAGGGCATAACCCGCTGCGAATCTAATCCCAAGCGCTAGGAACTCGCCATCACATTCCCAATTTGGTAACAATCCGGCAAATAAGCTATCGACCGCGTTATTTTCACCGGCTTTAATCCACCGTTCAATCATATGCTCCAAATGAGAAAGCTTGAACTCGTTCCCACGAGCGACAATCACCGGCCACCAATCATCTGCCAGCTGAGGCAGTGTTGTGGCTGCATCAATCAGCAACTCCCGATGTGGCTTAGCCTCTAAAAACAACCTAAGATAATCCGCCCTATCTTTAACGCCCTGATTAATAGCTTCGTCCATCTTTCCCGCCTCCCCTCTGTTGGGAATTAATATAACTTAACACTCCTAACTACATTTGTCAATTCAAAATATCTGGTAATAGAAAACAGAGACGTTGTCTCTGTTTTTGTTTATTTTATCAACTCAATCTACATCACCGCCGATATTACGGCGCGCAACTGATATCGGTAAACCAAAGTTCTCCTTCACCTCTTGGCTCGATCAAACCAAGACCGCGCCAAAATTCCGCATCGCATTCAATTGTGGCCAAACTCGGATCAAACAGCCGCCAATCAGGCAGGGCACAGTTAAAATCAATCCATGGCGCGCTGCGCAAACAAATTTCCTCGACGGCCATCTGAACCGTTAATGCACTACTACCCAACACTTCCCGTCCACCAAACCACACATGAACCTGATACGGCTCAGGACAATCAAAATCGCAGGTAATCGTATTTCCTAAAATTTCTTCGGCATCATTTGCTTCAACGTCATCGGTAGACGATACATCCGTCTCACCGCTGTCACTCACAGGATCCAAAGATTCACCTTCCTGAATATCAGATTCATCTTCTTGAACATCACGTTCTTCGTCCGGCTCAGAAATATCAGTTAGCGGCCTATCATCGACCACATCCGGCGGATCATCAACAACTACAAAATCTTCATCCACCTCGCCGTCACAATCATTATCAAGATTATCGCCGATTTCCACCCCGGGCAAAACTTCCGCTTGAGCCGTCACCCACAAATAATTCAGACACACCACCCGCTCAGCTCGGCACTCGCCGATATTTTCGGTTTCCGGCGGACCGGAATAACTCACCAGAACCTCCGTCAAGTCACACATATATTCATCCGTTTGTTCAATCCGGCATGTGTAAACCTGATCGCCGCCGATTTCAGCTCCCATTTGGAAATAATCATCCGAAATATCAGTTGCCGCGGCCTCGATCACATTATCATAGCTGTAACCCGACCGCCAAAAATATTCTTCCCGCGCAAACTTTCTGATTACCCCATGAGGCTCCATCACAAAATAATTATTACTGCCGTCGCGAATCAGCATGCCTTCGCGTAAATACAGTGTGCCGCCGCTGGTAATCGTTTGTCTCATAGTCGAGAGCTGCGCCGCTGAAATCGTCTCAAAATCATCAGCGGAATAGTTCCAGCTGGCTACCGCCTCCGCACTGCTGAACTCATAAATAAATCCCGGATCACCGCAATCGGCGCAGCGTTTTTCATGCATATAATATTTCCCGCCGGATTGAACCAAGCGCCGCCACGGCGCCCAATCAACACCCGTCTGATCGCGTTCATAGCAATTAAATTCTTCTTGTGTGATCAACACCACTTTGTGCCCCGCGAAATTATGCGCGGCAAATACGTCGCCGTCGACTATGTGCCACAGCCGGCCATCAATGATCTGGTAAATTTCACTCTGGCCGTAAACCTGCGTCAGCGTGCCGTTGACGTGCCAAGTGATGTCGCTTTGATGACTAAGCACGAATTCCGTGGGATTGACCCAGCTTTCATGATCATCGCCGGTCCAGCCTGACGATTCATATCCGCGCACGTATTGCGCCTGATTGTTTACGTCATATCGTCCAAGCCGAATACCAAAGTGAAGATGATGCCAGTTGGTAGTAAAACCGCTGCCATGCCAATAATCAGCCACTTGTCCGACATATTCACCGGCTTTAATATTCCACTCGACCGGCACCAATCCTCGGTGCGCATTTTGATCATAGTCACGAGATCCGGATTTTAAATGTCCCAACACCACCGTAATATAATTTTCTTCTCTGAGTCGACATTCAATCAAAACGAGATATCCGCGGTAATTTGGATTGGCCGCGCTGTCAGCGCCATAGCCGCCGTAATTTTGATTATCACTAATGACTACGCGACCGCTGCAAGGCGCGAACACCGGCGTCCCTGTTGGAGTCAACGCCACCTTGGTATCGACGGCCACATGCCGGCCACCAAACGCAGCATTTGATCCACCAAAAGCAAAACCGCTGATATCCCACCAATTCGTCTGCAACGGAAACAAAAAGTAATAATTCACCGGCAAATCATTGGTGTTGGCCAATGTTGAAGATGAAATGAGAGAAATCATAATGATAAACATCCAAAAAATCCTTTTCATTGATCTTCTCCATTCGCCCGGTGGTTGATATTGACGCTGAAGACCAATTCTTCAATCGCCGTATCAACCAGTTGTTTGATTTCCTGGTCGCTGAACATGGTCGGATGAGCCTTGATCACAATTTGGTAAACAAAATTATTCTCTTGATAAATCCACAATGATTCCGCCACCATCCCATAACGATCACACACGTCAAAAGATTTACCTTGCACCGACACCGATCTAACGTTATGACAATTATCCTTTTTGACTTCACCGGTCTTTGCTTCTACCGTCATAACCACTTCCGGTTCCAATTGATAAAATTCCGCTGCTTGCGGTTTAGCCTCGGCATATTGCGGCTTAACCAGCCAGTCCGATCTTGTATCAGTGGAACTCAACTCAATCACCGTCATCATTGCCGGTACCACAAAAGAAAATCCCAATTTTTCATCATCAATCTTTTCAACCTCACCATGATTCAAATCAACCGGATTTGTTTTTTCTCCATGAGCATTGTCAACAACATCCAACCCATGACTAACAGCATTAACATTTATTTGTTCCGACAAACAACTCGGCAAAAACACCACTAACCAAATAATATAAAGCCACCGATTCATGTGCACCTCCAACCGATCTGTCCTCAGACCATAAACTCCGAACCATTCGGAGTTATCGATCATTAGGAAGATTCCAATTAAATTGTAAATAACAGCTTTCGTTGTACTTTTAATCCTTACTTTCACCCTCATCATACAAACATAGATTTATCCCGTTAACCAAAATGTTATCCAACCTCGCCAATTAAAACCCATTTCGATATTTATGCTTAGAATTAGCTCAATCTGATGTCGAAATCAGCCGACAAAGTTTTGTTCCTTGACAATTACATCAATCCAGACTATACTAGTTGGTGATCTTCCCGGGACCCTACCAGTTGGGTACTCGGACTTGGATTGCGGATCCACAGGTGTCTATCGCGCTGCTCGCCATTCGTGGTTGAGCGCGTCGCTTCGGTGATTCCTCCAATCTCGGGGCGAACACTTCCACAATCCAAAAGGAGTCTGGACGCAATGCGTTCAGACTCCTTCCTTTTTTAAATTTTGTGCTCTTCCAAAATATCAGAATGACATCCAGTCATTCCTACCGATTTAACAAAAACCAGCGGTTATCCCGCTGATTTTCTATATTTATAGATTTGTAGATTCGCTACACCCCGAACATTTTTTCTTCCACCTGTTTCATCGTCGCTTCCGCGTTTTGACTCGCGATATCAGCGCCTTTTTTGAGCAGTTCAACAATGTAATCCGGAGTCTTCAACACCTCCGCGCGCTTGGTTTGAAATTTAACCAAAAATCTTTTCACGATTTCACTGACCAAACCTTTGAATTCCCCCATTACCTGTTCACCGGCTTTATGTCGCTCAATAATGTCATCAACTTTTTTCTGTTCGTCTTCCGTGCTATCGAGCAGCTTGGCGATCAAAATCAAACTTTCCAAATTCGGCGTTATTTCCTTGTCCATGGCCGTCTGCGCGCTTTTGATTTTCTTTTCCGCTGCCTCAGGTGTATCAGTCAAGAAAATCGCCCCATCCGGTGAGCTTTTGCTCATCTTGCCGTCACCCTTGAGAGACAAAATTCTGAGCGACTTCACCTGATGAACCTTTGGAATGGGAAACACCTCGCCGTACTTCTTGTTGAATCTGTCCGCCAACATCCGCGTAGTCTCCAAATGCGCCACCTGATCCTCGCCGACCGGAATACTTTTTGATTTTTGAATCAAAATATCAGCCGCCATCAGCACCGGATAAAAAAACAACAAGGCATTAGCCGACTCCGGACTTTGGCCATGTTTAATCTTATCCTTGATCGTCGGGATTCTGAGCAGCTCAGCCACCGTCGTTAATCGGGCCAGATAAGCGGTCAAAGTCATCAGCGGCCCTATTATATCCGATTGAATATAAATCGTAGTCTTGGCCGGATCAACCCCAAGGGCCAAATAATCAGCCACCAATTCTTTGATAAATCCTTTGACTTGACTCGGTTCATAATCAGTTATAGCATGCAAATCCGCCACAAAAAGCAGCGGCTCTTCACCCGCATTTTGCAACTCCAAAAGCGGCTTGACCGCGCCCAAATAATTCGCGATCGTCAAACTGCCTGTCGGCCTTACGCCGGTCAAAATATTAACATTTTTTTCCATATTTTAGTCTTAATCTTATAACCATATTGTATAAAAAATCCGCCTATTTTGCAAGCGTATTTTTATTCAGTCATACCTGACCCCAAACTGGACGATCCTAAGCGTTTAAAGTTAATTATTTGCATTCAAACTGGCTAAAATCTCCTGAACCCCGGCGGTGTATCCTGATTCCGCGACAAAATCAGCTTGATCCTTGGCTTTTTCAGCCGCGTTGCCGACCGCATAAAATTTATCAACCACTTGAATCGTGGCCGCATCAGCCACATCATCACCGATCAAGGTAACGGTTTGTTACCTTTAACTTTATAGTAAACTATCCACTTTGGCAAGATAAGACGCACCTCGCGCCGCCATCGTCTTGGCCTTCGACCAATCTGAATTCGGCACTATAAAAATCGATCATTTACGGTTTGACAAATACCCTTTTTCTTCTTAAACTATAAATAATACGTTATTTATGGAAAATATTATTAAATACATCAAAATACTATTTTCACTGTCAACCGTCAACATTAGTGGCGTTGCCAATCCTAATATTTTAATATTATTAAAAAAAATTAAAAAAAATTTCACTCAGACTAACATTATTACCAAACTTGACCAATACAACATTGATTCCTCAGATATCAAGCACGGCAATCTTTTACTCTACGCCAAAACTAAACCAAAAACGAAATATATTCTATTCCACGGCCATATAGACACCGTGCCGGCACCTCAAAACGAACCTAAACACACCGTCAACCGTCAATACTTGATTGGTCGAGGGGCTGTTGACATGAAAGGTAATTTAGCCGCTATGCTTTCAGCCTTTGAACAAATAAACGCCCTGCGATCAAAAACCCACTCCCCGGCCATTCTCATTACCGGCGATGAGGAAGCCAATTCATTTGAGGGCATCAAAACCTTCATTAAACGCAATAAAACTTTTATCAAAAAGATTGACATGGTCATCACCGGCGAACCGACTGACTTATGTATAAACACCAATCATCGTGGAATATTCGGAGCAATCATTGAAAAAAACGGCCAGACTGGACATAGCGCCTTTCCTCAAGAAAAATTAATTGAAAATTCCATCCCCCTATTGCAATCAATAAAAAACTTTATATCTGACTCCCAAAAAATTCATACTCCCGCCTTGGGTAAGACCGTGGGAGCGACTACGATTATTAACGCCGGCACAAAAGGAAATCAATTACCCGACTCGATTAAAATTGAATTTAATTTGAGAACCGTTAAGCCGGACTCCGTATATAAAACACTATTTGCAAAACAATTCAAAAACCTCCTAAAAGGCTACCGATACCAAACTTACGGATTTTCACCGACCCAATCAATCGCCAATAACGCAATTGTCCAACTTATTCAACGCGCCGTAAAAAAAACTGGAATATCATATAAAACTGGCGCGACAACGTTTTTCACCGAAGCGAATATTTTAAATCAACAAGGGATTCCAGCCATCGTTTTTGGCGCCGGCAATCCTCGCTTGGCTCACACGCTGCCTCCAAACGAAAAAATAAAGCTGCGTGATTTGAAATTGTATTCAGACATTCTGGTTAACATTTTTAAAATCTAAAAGCAACCCGGCTCATTCACAACCACAAGGAGGACAGTGATGCAACGACACATCACAAAACTTTTAACTGTTGGAAGAACTGTCTTCGTTAATGATAAATATTCAATTGTCATGATACTAGACCCCCAAAAATATTTTACCTTTGAAGGAGACCGCGATTTTCTTCAAATCATTCAAAAAATTGCTGCTGAAGCATTTGGCGTTCCCACATCCCGTAAAAGTCTAAAAGGTATTTATGACCATGTTGTAAATGTCAATATTTTACTCGTAGCGTTCAACAGTGACACTATAATGGGGTTTTCTTCGTTTAAACTTTTTCCCAACGTAAAAACCATTATTTTGCATGGTATGGCAATTGATCCCACTTTTCACGGATCGGGACTGGCTAAACAGTTGATTGCGCCAGTATTGTCGGATGAATCTTTTTCGTATATCGCCTGTACCACGCAAAGTCCAATTGTTTATCATATCATGCGATCCATTGGTCTAAACACTTTCCCCCGAATTGATGATACTACGACGCCAGCAGAAATCAGTTCAGTTGAAAAAGTCTTAATATCCAAAAAAGGATACCAATTTACCCCTATTAACTACGAAACACTAGTACTAGAAAAGTACTACATCCGCTGTTTATATCCACAGATCCCTGAATCCAAAGATCAGGCTCTCAATGGCTTCTTTAAACGATCGCTCTCAATTGAAAATGGCTTATCACTCAATGCCTTTTTAATCATTACCCAGATCAGATAACTCAGCAAGCCTTAAATTTAAGGCTTTTTATTATACGAAATAAAATTTTACATGAAGATACGATTATCATTTATTAACAATTCCCAAATGCATATCTCTAAACTAATAATATGATCAAAAAAAAACCGTCGATTTGCCTGCTTTCATCATACGCGACTGATCAAATAATCCATTCAAAAAAGAGTTCGCCCATCATACGTCAGGGTGGTCCGGCTTATTTTTTAACCAAAGCTTTTTCAGCCAATAATATATCATACAAATTACCACATCAACCCAATTTTATGGTTGAAATTATTTTATCGCAAAACAACGAATCGGGCAGGATAATATCAGCTCCTCAAAAAATTAATGTTAATTTCAACAAACTCAACTCCCAATACCTAGTAATATCATCGATTTTTGATGAATTTAATCTGCTTCATATTGATCAATTTAAAGGGATCGTATTCCTTGACCTACAGGGATATGTTCGAAAATTAAATTGTTTCGGTTATAAACAAAAATGGCTGCCAAACACGAAAATTCAAAATTCCATCTTTTGTCTTAAAGGAACAACAGAGGAATTACAATACATCACTACGGATCATTTAAATCTGCAAAAACAAAAAATACTGATTGCAACCAAGGGTAAGGATGGATGCGACTTATATTATAATGGAAAAAAAATAAGCATCCCCCCAAAGAAAATTATATCCGCCCCGGATACAATTGGTGCCGGTGATACTTTTTTTGGCCACTTTATTTCAAATTTTATCAAAACAAATAATCCAAAACATAGCGTTAAATACGCAATGAAACAAACAAGTGAATTTTTAAATCAAAAAATTTGCTCTGAAATTAAATAATAAAACCTATATCCTCGTTGCTTTTCATAACACACAAATATCGAACCGAACTCACACCTCCTCCAAAATCCTCCTCCCCCCACCATCCGCCTACATCCCCCTTGACAACTCCATTTTTTTAGCCTATAATACAGCTTATGCGCTCACGCGTTTTTAACCAAATTTAGACTAAATATTATGCAAATCCGCAATATTGCCATTATCGCCCACGTGGACCATGGCAAAACCACCCTGACCGACGGCCTCATGCGCCAAACCGGCATGGTCAAAGCCGAAGACAAAGTCAGCATGGACAGCAACGCTCTGGAACAAGAGCGCGGCATTACCATTTATTCCAAAAATACTTCCGTGATCTATAAAGACACCAAGATCAATATCGTCGACACCCCGGGCCACGCTGATTTTGGGTCTGAGGTTGAACGCGTCTTGCGCTCCATTGACTCAGTCTTGTTGATTGTAGACGCTCAAGAAGGCCCGATGCCTCAAACCAAATTCGTCTTAAAAAAATCTTTGGAATTAGGTTTAAAACCAATTGTCATTTTAAATAAAATCGACAAACCGGCCGCCGATCCCATTCGCGCCCACGAACAAGTATTGGAACTTTTTATGGATCTCGGCGCCAACGATGAACAATTGGATTTCATCACCTTATATGCCGACGGCAAAGCCGGCATTGCCAAATGGTACCTGACCGACAAAGGCGAAAATTTATTCCCGATTCTTGACGCTGTTTTGAAACATGTCCCTGAAGCGCCATCAGACACCAATATTCCTTTTCGCATGCAGCCATTCAACTTGGCTTATGATAATTATCTTGGCCGCTTGGCCATTGGCCGCGTCTATGAAGGCAAAATCAAAACCGGCAGCAAGGTGATTGTTAAAAATAGTCTCGGTGAATCACGAACCGGCACCATAACCAAAATCCAAACTTTCAAAGGCTTTGAAAAAATCACCGAGGATGAAGCCGCTGCCGGCGATATCGTCATGATTGCCGGAATTCCTGATATTTATATCGGCGAAACCATCTGTGAATCAGAAGATCAAGAACCGCTGCCAGCCATTACCATTGACGAGCCGACCATCTCTTTGAATATTTTGGTCAACAATTCTCCCTATGCCGGCAAGGACGGCAAATTTGTCACCTCAAGACAAATCAAAGAACGCCTTGAAAAAGAATTGGAAATCAACGTCGGTCTCAAAATCGATTTTACCGCCATTGAATACTACAAAATTTACGGCCGCGGCGAAATGCATATCGCGGTCCTCTTGGAAAATATGCGCCGCGAAGGCTTTGAACTCCAAGTGTCACAGCCTCAAGTCATCATCAAAGACGACGGCGGCAAAAAACAAGAGCCGTTCGAAGAAGTAACCGTCGATGTACCCGATGAATTTGCCGGCATTGTCATGGAAAAAATGGGCAAACGCAAAGCTCAAACCACCCACATGTCGAGCAAAAGCAGCCAAACCCGCCTTATCTTTGACATGCCGTCTCGAGGCCTTTTGGGCTATCGCGGTCAATTTGTTATGGACACCAAAGGCGAGGGCATTCTCTGCAGCCAAGTCATCGGTTTCCGCGACTACGCCGGCCCAATTGTCAAACGCCAAGTCGGCTCTATGATCTCCATGGCGACCGGCAAAGCGCTGGGCTTTTCATTGGCCAACCTACAAGATCGCGGCACTCTCTACATTGGCCCGAGTACTGATGTCTATGAAGGAATGGTCATTGGCAACACCTCAAAGGGTGATGACATGGCCGTCAACCCCATCAAAGGCAAACATCTCACCAACATGCGAGCCAGCGGCTCTGATGAAGCGCTCAACCTGACTCCGCCGCTTATTTTCACCCTCGAACGCGGCCTCGAAATCATGGCCGAAGATGAATATCTGGAAATCACGCCTCTCAATCTGCGCATCCGAAAAAAATATTTGACTGAAACTGAGCGAAAGAAACATCAAAATCAAACTGCTTAATATAACAAAAAATCACCCTGAGAAGGGTGATTTTTTATTTGAACAATTTATTTAATTCAGTTTTTACAACATAATCTCGCAGTAAAATCAAATCATCAACTTCCGTTCTCCTATTATTATAACAATAATTTACCGAAGAATCAGCTCTTAGTAAATTATATTTCATAACCTGATTTTTATCAAAAATTCGCTTTCTTTTAACCCTCTTCCCAAATGACTCAACATTTTTGTTCAATTGTAATTCAATTAAAACCTTAGGAGAAATGGGAAAAAACTGATGCCTAGACCAAATGTCTCGCCCATAAATACCAACCGCATAAGGAAAAGATTCAACAATTGGATTGTCCGATGTTATAAAATTGTAATCACACGCACTAATATGAATCAACCACCGTTTTATTACAAATCTTCTAGCAAAATCCTCAACTTCAGCAAAATATTTCAATTGTGAAACATTATTAAACGTAATATCATATTCACCATTTGAAATAAATTCCTTCATTTCCTTTTTCTCTTGTTGAGTTTTACAACCGTCAACATTACCCATTTCGACTAAATTATCAACGTCTAAATGAATCAATTGCTTCATAAAATTACTCTCCATTTTATTCATCTGAAGCCGAAACCCTAGAGACCGAATCCACATAAAACTAATAACATAAGCCATCTGCCAAAGTCCCCATTCATTAATTTCTTTATCCTGCAAAACCTTATTTTCAAACTCATCTAAAAAATTACCTAAATTATCTTCTACTGACTTCAAATAATCTTCTACCAACTGACTAACATCATCTCTGATCCCAGTTTTTTGCCCATAAAAATATTTCTTATAACAGACCTGACTATAATGCTTGGGTTTTCCAATTCTTTTATTCTCTAAATCTAAAACATTCAAAATTCCTTTATCATCAGAGAATCTCTTTAAATATACTTTCGGAACATAATGTTGCTTTTCGGTGACCTGACTATTATCCATACCTAAAACCTCATTAAAAATTGTTTCACATTCTTGTAGTGTTTATTGTCATCAACTGAATGAATATTCAAATGAAATTCTTTCATAAAGGCTGATAACAAATCTTTTGTTTCATTACTTATAGCAGGCTTCTTTAATCTAAAATGTGAGCTATTTACTACAGCTAAATATTCCGCCAACTTCATTTTCGGTTTTGGGATATCGTAATAACTTGGCTCATATTTCGATAAAATTTCAAATGCTATTTCATTATTTTCAAAGATAAACCAATCTTCAAATTCTTTTTCCTTTTTCATGCCATATCTAGCAAAAAAATTTTCAAAATCATTAATTTTAAGACCTCTAGTATAATGAGGAACCGTTACTCCATTCTTTCCCTCAAATATTACTTTATTTTCCCCTTCAACGAAATAATAATATTCTTCTCGTCCCATATAATTATTTATTAATGAAATTATTAACTTTTGCCATAAAATCATTCGCTGTTCCACCCCAACGAGTCATAAACAATTCTTCTGTGACCGGCTGTGCATATACATTAATTCCTGCATTTATAGCTGCTTGGACTCTATGATGTCCATCTACAATATATTTAACACCGTCAGATTCATAATACAAAATTGGATGATCTGTAAAAAAACCCCTTCTTTCCATTGAAGACTGATATCTAATAACTTTATTAAGCCCAGGAGTTTCCGTAGGAACCAACTCCTTTGGAGACATCCATCTTGCATCCATACTTGCAGGTACTTTTGTTGTTATTGCACTCCCAACGACAACCGCCACCGCCGTCTCCGCCGCAATCGCCGTCACCGTCCCGAACATTTCACCCTGTTCATAATCCGACAAATTATTATATCCGTCACTCAGAGCATCCACACTCGTCTTGATATCTGATTTCAGCGTCTTATTCTTCACCGAATTGTAAACACTCTTGGTGGATGACGCTACATCTTTGACCATATCAACCGCGCCGGTAACAGTATTGTATGCGTTTTTCACCTGATTTACCGGGCTGGTATCAATGTATGTTGTGACCGTCTGCGTTAAGGTGTTGAGAAAACCCTGAGCAAAACCATTCAACTTGTCGAAAAAACTCAAACCACTCGGATCCACATACCGCAGCGGATTATTTCTCGAATAAGAATACTTGTTCAAACTCTGCGGATCGGCTATATTCCCATCCCAAGTGTCCTGACTAATGAATTTACCGTATTTAGGATTATAATACCGCGCTCCGGCGTAACTTAATCCGCTGGAATAATTTATACATCATTTTCTGGAATCTCATTATTGTTTGGTTTTCTAACTTTATCAATAAAGTCTCGACTCACAGCCCCAAAGTTTTTGTAATTCTGTTTCGCTTGATTCAAGCTCATCTTATTAGCCCCACCAGAAAAATCTGATCCTCTTTCCTGAACATCATCTACCTCCCAATTACATACAGGACATATAGACCATGATCCCTCCGGATTTTCGTTATAAACATAATTTTCGCAACATTTACATTGATATCGTTTTGACATATTTTACCAATTAATTATTTGTTTATACCAGTATTCTATCCCATTTTCTGGCTTAAATAACGTTTTTGGAGTCCCATCTTCTAAGAAAGCCCCGAACTCTTTAGTAATTTTGTTATATTTAATAAGTTCGCCATTTTTTCGTGAATACTCTAAAATATCATCCGATTTTTCCTCAAAGAAGTTTCTTGCCTTATCGACATATTGTTTTGCATTATCTAATTCCTTAAATTCATTTTTATGAGTATTCCAATGATCAAGAGCATTTTCTACAGAAGTTTTAGTATTCGTTGAGCTCCAAATATTTTTGCTATCCTTCAATACATCCGAAACACCATTCACAACCTTCCTCACCACCGCCCCGCCAACATAAGGAACAACCGTCGCCACTCCGGTAATTACCCGATCCGTATTCGACAATTCATTACCGGTAAAAACTTCCTCCCCGACAATCGTTTCATAAGCATCCACCCATTCTCCCACAACAGGAACAAATCCCGCTCCCGTCTCTACCGCCTCTTGCGGCGTTTGATCGCTAAAAAATGTATCCGCGATTGTCTTGGCCAGCAGCCATTCAAAAAAGATATTACCACTCGGATCCACATACCGCAGCGGATTATTTCTAGAATAAGAATACTTGTTCAAACTCTGCGGATCGGCTATATTCCCATCCCAAGCGTCCTGACTCACAAACTTCCCATATCTCGGATTATAATACCTCGCTCCCGCATAACTTAATCCGCTGGAATCTGATTCATACCCCGTGAACTTCTTGGTTTCGTCATACTCAGCATTTTGCTGATTAACTCTCACCTCCCCAAACGGCTTGTAATCCAATACTTGTTCCACCGCGCCGCGCGCATCCGTCACCACATTTGATCCGGACAGATGATCCGTGTAGGTGAAATGTTTGGAGCTGTTTGCATCAATAGACACCAGCAACTCACTTCCCAGATAAATCCGCTTGAATCCCTCGCCATTGCGATCTTCAAAATATTTGTTCGGATATATGGTTACATTTTCCCCAACCGTTTGGCTCACTCTCTGATTATTCGCATCATATATATATGAAGCCTCGCTTTCACCCGCCACCGACTCACTCAATCGATTGCGATAATCCCACGTCAACGCTAAACCCGCAACACTATCCGACGTCATATTCCCGTTATTGTCATAACTAATCACACTGCCGCCAATCTTCGTGGCTGCTTGCGGCGTCGCGTAACCGGTGTTCGCATATTCATAATCCCCCGCGTCAGACTTGCTCAAAATATTGCCGATGGCATTGTATTTATACCGCTCCGTCACCACCTGCCCGGTCGCCGTCTCGGTAATTGTCGCCACAATCAGCCGATGCAGATCATCGTATTTATATTTCACGGTTCTGACCGATATAAATCTGCTAAATCAATCACGTGTCAATAAAGAACGATAATAAAATGCAGAATATGAGGTAACGCAACGTGAGAATAACCGATTATTTTCATCAGAATTTTCAGAAAACATGTCCGGATATTTCACGCGACATTCGTTAACTTTATCCAAAACCTCAAAATTGAAAACCTTAACCACATGATAAACCGCAAAAGGTATCACAATAACTATACTCAAAATCACCAAAGACAAACAAATAGATAGTAAAATTGAATTCAACTTTGACATATGATTAAATTATTTAATTATATTATACAATAGCAATTGAGCAGAAAAAATAATTCAATCTCTAAAAAGGGGGGATCTGTAAAAGTATGCAGAGTATGACGTTATACATTCCGATAACAATCTGTTATTTTCACTCGAATTCTCTGAAAACATATCGGGATATAATACAATGCAGTTATTAACCTCACCTTGAACGTCAAAATTAAATTTTTTTATTACATGATACACACTGAAGGGAACAAGAACCAACAATGTTAAAACAGATAACACGAGTAAGAATAAAATTAGTCCTGAATTTAATTTTGTCATAAAATAAATTATTTATTTACAGTATAAAGTATTATATAGAATTAATTGAGTAGCAAAGCCATACATACTATCTTTTTTAAGATAATCTCGATCAATCTCATTGATCAAATATGTCACCACATCAATCTTGCTACCAAAATAATCAAACTTATTCGATTTTGCTGAAGTTTCAAACCTAGAAATTTTCGGATTTAACTCCCCTATTTTTTTTCCAATATCATTTGCCCAGTGACCCAACTCGTGAATCAATGTATGCCCAATAATTTCCGCTGACTGAAACGCGGAATCTCCCAATCCAATTTTATTTGGAATCGAAAAATATGTCCCTCTATTTCCCTTCCAATTTGATAGTTTATTATACCAACCCCCAAGATACACATTCGGCCCTTTCTTATCATTCGTCAGTGTCTCAACAATATCCACCCCAAACAAATCAAAATAATCCTGAATTTGTTGGCTATTCTGAACATCTTGAGTCAATTGATTTAACCCGTCATTAAAGGCTTTTATCTCTTCATCAGACGCACCATCAGTATGTACCCTCAGATTTCCCGTTGGGTCAACAAATCGCAAAGGATTATTCGCCACATAACTGTATGGATTCAATTCTTGCGGATTTTTTATCA
>DOZJ01000006.1:0-124 GCA_003518055.1 Candidatus Falkowiibacteriota bacterium | reverse complement strand
TAATACCTCGCTCCCGCATAACTCAAACCACTGGGATCAGATTCATACCCTGTAAACTTCTTGGTTTCATCATAATCCGTATTTTGAACATTCACGCGCGCTTCCCCGAACGGCTTGTAATCAA
>DOZJ01000002.1:440560-489927 GCA_003518055.1 Candidatus Falkowiibacteriota bacterium | reverse complement strand
CTGGTGGTTTTTTATGTTAATAACAAAACCAAAAACCTCCGAATGCCGGAGGTTTTGGTTATATCTCAGTAATATCTCACTATCTGGAAGCGCCTGAGTAGGCAATAGCTCGCATAATCGCCCAGTGATGAGAGGTGCTCGGTACGTACTTGTAAACCGATTTAAATGTACCAATAGCCGCTTTTTCCGAGTCAATATTGCGGATGACGTTTCGGATCTTGTAGGCGACGTAGTACATAGCCCATTCATCATGAACATTTGAGTAGTTCGGTAAACGCTTGTAAACCTTGACAAAATCAGTTATGGCTTGGCGTTCTACTGTTACCACTCGTTCATGCGGCTTGTGGCTGGTCAAAATCAGGGCGATATCAGACCATTCAGCGTTGGTGGTCGGGACTTTATGATAGATTTCATAATAATCACCGATGACACCTTGACGATCGCGGACTGACATGCGGCTTGATTCGGCCGTACCATAAGCAATGAAGTGAACAACTGACCATTCGTTGCTTGACGGTGTGTGTTTGGTCAATGAGACGAAATATTCAACGCCGGTTTTTTCATTGGCCAAATTTGGGGTGGTGCTGCGTCTTGGCAACGAACTCATCGTAGCTGTGGCGCTAAGCGGTTTAACCAAGAGTTTGATTTGGGTTGACGATAGAATTTGTTCCAAAGTCAATTCCAAGTCCATAACTCCATCGCCGTCGATATCAACCTGTTCCATTTCACCAGACTCCAAAGTGACGGAAATCGGTTCACTCGTGACTATGATCGTCGCGGTACCGGCTGAAACATTGATACTGGCTACGCGGAGACTGTGACTGCCGCCGGAAAAACTCATAGTAGCGCCGGTGGTCATGGTCGCGGTCGTGCCGTCGGAATCCAATTCAATCGATGTGTCAGTTGTGACCGTTACTTCCGGAACAATCACGGTGTCTGGAGTTTCGGTGGTGGGAGTTGTCGGTGTGGTTGGGGTAGTTGGAGTCGTCGTTGAGCCGCCGCCGCCAGGGCTGCCGCCGGTGCCGGTCGCGCGAACTGTGAAGCTGGTGTTGGTAAAGGTCGGAGTATGTCCGTCGCCCCCAAGAGTTCGAATGGCAATGGTGACCGTGTCATTGGAGGTCAAAGCCGGAGAGGTGTAGTTGTACGTCCATGAGGTGCCTGAGCCGCTCATGTCGGTATACGCAACATCATTGGCCGAGGCAGTGCTGTAACTCAGTCGAATTTGCGGTGTACCTGATGGCGCGGAGCCAAATCCAGCGCTGAGCGTGGCTGAGCTGGAGATGTTGACGGTGCAGCCGGTGGTACAAGAGCCAACGTTAACTGTTAGCGTTGGGGTTTCTTCACTCCAATATCCATAACCATAGCCGTAGCCACTAGGACCATAACCATAACCGTAGCCGCTGTTTTGAGTCGCTAGAGCGTTCATGTTGGTGACTAGAATGACACTAGCGGCCAAAACAAAAGTGAAAAGGAGTTTGGTTAGTTTTGCTTTGTTCTGAAATAAATTTTTTATTTGGGTGTTCATGTTATTATTCTGCAATAACGTATTTAACCAGTCGACCTTTTTCATGCTGGTTATGGAAAATTGAATTAAATTATAACTTAAGTATGGCCTATAAGTTAATGCAATTTATTCCAGCGTTATTAAATTAATATTTAGATAATGTAATTATACCACTTTTCCATCTTGATGTCAGATGGGAATATACTATCTGTGGATAATTACACTTTTTTTAAATCAAAAAGCCGGTTGGTGGCCGGCATATTTGTTTAGCGATTGAGAAATTTTTTATTGCGGGCAAAATAATCTTTGGTGTAGATGATAATAAAACCGAGGAACAAGCCAAGAAGTAGACCTACAATTATGTTGCCAGTTATATTTGGACTAGCCGGCCGCTCGGGGGTAATCGTCGGATTTATCACTGCGGTGTCAGAGTTTTCCGTGTCGCGGCTTTGCTTCATTATCTCAAGATCAAAAGCAAGGCTGGTCATTTGCTGTTCTATCCCATTGATGGTTTGCAGATTTTGATCAATGGAATCTTTATGTGTTTCGGCCAGTTCGATAAATGTTTGAGCAATTCGGCCCTGAGCATCTGTGGTTGTTTGTGAGCGTGATTGAATCTCATGATTAATTTTACCAAGATCAGCGGTATAGCGGTCATTAATTTGTTTCAGATAAGCAATATCTCGTTCAGCACTTTTCATCTGACTTTCGATATTGGCGGTTCTTTTATCCACAAGATCACGTTGATGTTGCACGGCTCCGTGGTGATGTGCCGTCATATGATCGACGACAATCTGATTAAACTGAACAGCTGACTCTGGTGTGTTCCCTTTTGTTTTAATTTGAATCAGACGAGAATCGGCAATCATGGTCAAATTAAATCGATTTTTTAAGGCAGCCCGATTTTTAGCCGTGTCAGCCGAACCGATAGCGCTAAGCAGGGCTTGTAAGGTCACTTCATCAGCCATCAGGACTCTGATGTCTTGAGGGGTTTCAACCGGACTATTTTGAACCAAACCGATCTGAATGGTTGATTGCGTTTCGTAAACCTTAGGAATTATTAATGTAATCCCGGTCACCGCGATTAAGGTCAGTAAAGTAATCAGAATGATTTCAAGCCAGTATTTTTTCGCCACATTCAGATGACGAAATAAATCAGGGATCTCTTGATGCGTTTCTGGCGTTTGGGTTTCCGGTTGCTTTACGGATGTAGGGGTAAAAGTTTGGGGGTCGTAATTCATAAAATTAGTCGTTAATTAATTGATAATAAAGCAGGCCGGAATATTCATGGGTGGCTAAATTTATAGTTGTCCAATTAGATGCCTGAGGAAAAAAATCAAGGATTGAGTATTCCCCGGTATATTTGTAATCAGCCGGCGCCGGCAATGGGGCTTGGGTTTTAAATACAAACATGGATCGAGGCATATGATAGGCGGAGGTGACTAGAATGGCGGTGGTATTGTCAGAGGTGGCGTTGAAGACGCTTTGACCGCTGTCAGCCGTTGTCTGTGAACGCTGATCAAAGGCGATTTTATCTCTTGGCACGCCGAGAGATTCAAAATATAAATCAATCGGCTCGGCTGAAATTGATCGGTCAAAAATATTTACCCCTGAAATGATGAGCTGATAATCCAAATCATTAGTGTCAGCGTATGCAATCAATTTTAACGCTTCAGCGGCGCGAAGAATATTGCTTTCATGGTTTCCGGTGAGAAAGATGATATCGATTTTTGGTGTGGTTATTTGTGAATAATCGAAACTCGGGAAATCGTTTTCCAGCGGCCGGATAAACAGATCGGCAGTCGGAGTTATCGAGCTGGCATAAAATACAACCGCCAGACCGGCCGTGATAATGACGAGCCGGCGATCTTTAACTTTGATGTAAATAAAAATTGCAAGAATTATGGTGGCGGCAAAAAACCACATTTCAATAAGCAAAAACTGCTGAATTATTTTACTTAGTATTATCATGGGCGTATGTCGGAATTAAAAATTTGAGTTTGTTTTTTATGGCCAGCATGTCGTTTCTTTTGGCAAATTGAATGAGTTCAGTCAGTTGCTTCTCCCAATCGTCAATGGCTACGGGGCTGAGCTTGGCTTGAAAGATTTTGTGGTTGGCAGTTGAAACAGTCCCCTCTTCGGCGGTTAATAGCTCCTCAAACAATTTTTCACCGGGTCTAATACCGGTAAAAGTCACGGCGATATCTTTGTCCGGTTCGAACCCGTTCAATCGAATAAGTTCGTGGGCCAAATCAACAATTTTTACCGGCTCGCCCATATCCAAGACAAACACTTCCCCACCTCGGCCCATAGAGCCGGCCTGCATTACCAGCAATACCGCTTCGGAAATAAGCATGAAATAACGTTTCATATCCGGATGAGTAACTTCTACCGGCCCGCCGCGCTTGATTTGATCGGTAAAAATGGGAATGACGCTGCCGCGGCTGCCGAGCACGTTGCCAAAACGAACGGAAATGAATTTGGTAATATTTTTTTCTGAAAATTTTTGACAAACCATTTCCCCGACTCTTTTTGAGGCGCCCATGATTGATGTCGGGTTGACTGCTTTGTCGGTAGAGATGAAAACAAACGCCTTGACGCCATGTTTCAGCGCGTTGGCAGCCATGTTGTAGGTGCCAAAGATGTTGTTGTAAACCGCTTCTTCGGGGTGATCTTCCATCAACGGCACGTGTTTGTAGGCGGCGGCGTGAAAGACGACGTCCGGCTTGTGATGTGAAAATAAACGGTGAATTTTTTCTTGATTGCAAATATCGGCGATGATAAATTCTGAATCAATATCCGGCAGGCTTGAGCGTAATTTTCGCTGGATATTAAAGATGCCGGTTTCGTCTTGATCCACAACCAGCAATTTCTGCGGGTTAAATTTGCTGATCTGCATTACCAGCTCTGAACCAATGGAACCGGCGCCGCCGGTGATTAGAACCACTTTTCGTTTGATAAACGATGAAATGGATTGCGGGTCCAAGGTGATTTGCTCACGGCCCAGAAGATCTTCAACTTTGATGTCACGAAGTCGGCTTACTGCGATTTTTTCATGCAGAATTTCGTTGATTGTCGGGACGATTTTAATTTTTTTTATTTGCGCTTCCCGCGCCAGCGCCACGGCCCGCTTCACGGTGCGGGAATGGTCTGACGCCAGAGCGATGATAATATTATCAACTTGATGCCGTTTGATGATTTTGGGCAGCGAATCAATCGGACCAAAAACTTTGACTCCGTGAATCTGCACGCCGTGTTTCATGGGATTGTCATCAACAAAACCAATGGCGTTATAAGGCGCGGTCTCGTCATTCAACAAGCCTCGAAGCAGTTGTTCGCCGGCATCACCGGCGCCGACAATAAGGGTCCGTTCTTTCGGCGGGGGCGTGCGAAAAGTCTGCTGGAGCAATCTTTTGGCAAACCGAAGACCGCCGGCCAGAAAAAGGATCAGGAGATAGCTGATTATCAGAGTTGAACGAGGAAAGCCGGTTAACAGATGAAATGGGTTGGAAAAATATAAAAATAAGGAAATGATTATATACGAAAACGACAATCCCTTGATTAAGTTGATTAAATCTTTGGTTCCGATAAATGACCAAGAAAAGGCGTATAACTTGACCAGATAAAACACTGGAATAACGATTATATACGATGCCAACAACAGAGTTTTAATCGCGTTCGTTTGTGAGGTTGGAATATCATTGTCAAAACGCAGTAAAAATGCCGAATATACGGCGACGGTGATGATAATCAGATCGCTGACAACAAAAAAAGCGGTTCGTTTCCAAGCGGTTCTTTTGGTGATGACGCGCAAGATATTGGACATAGAAAGTATGATTACAAAATGAAAGCGTGGCAGGTGGGGTAGGTTTTTACAAAAGTATGGCTATAATTGTCGAATGGTTGAGTTTAACGCTTAGGTTAGTTTTTGGCCAGACAGTAATTCAAGGCGGAAACAATGTAATCAATTTTGGTGTCGGACAAGTTATTATAGAAAGGCAGTGCAATCGTGGTTCGGCCAAGCTGATGGGCGATGGGAAAATCCTCCGGCGCATGAGAAAAAAGAGTTTTGTAATATGGCTGCTGGTGAATGGGATAAAAATAATAACCGCATTGAATCCCGAAGTCAGCCATGCCGTTGATAACGGCTGCGCGGCGTTCACCCGCGTATTCATCATTAACTTGAACCACAAAAAGGAACGGATTGACACTATTGTCAGACAGCTGATTCTGAGGGAATGGTTGCACGCCTGACAATGTCTGCAGTTTATTGATATAGTAATTGGTTACGGCCAGCCTTTTTTGTTTTATTTCTTCCAGCCGATTCAATTGAACTCGGCCAAGCGCGCAGTTTATTTCTGACAACCGATAGTTGTAGCCCAGTCGTTCGTGGAGGAGCCATTTTTGGTCAAAATAACCGCGGCCTTGATTACTCATACTGCGGATGATATTGGCAAGGTAAGTGTCATTGGTTAAGACCACTCCCCCTTCACCGGTAGTGATTTGTTTGTTGGGATAAAAACCAAAAATAGCGGCGTGGCCAAAACTACCGCATTTGCGGCCGCGAAATTCCGAGCCCAAGGCTTCGGCTGAATCTTCAATTAAAAATAAATTATGTTTGCGCGCGAGAGCTTCCAGTTGATCCCATTCGGCCGGATAACCGAAGACATCCACGGCGAGAATCGCTTTGGTTCTGGCGGTAATCTTCGCTTCAATCTGGTCCACATCAATATTGCCGTTTTGACCCAGCACATCAACAAATACGGGTTTGGCACCTTCAAAGAGAAGGCAATTTGACGAGGCAATAAAAGAAAACGGTGTGGTTATAACTTCATCTCCCGCTCCGATTTCCAAGGCTCTGATGATGAGATGCAAACCGCTGGTGCCGCTATTGACGGCGATACAATGTTTGACGCCAACATATTCGGCCATGGCGGTTTCAAAGCGGCTGAGTTCCGGTCCAAGACTTAATTGGTTGGATTTGAGGGTGGTGACGACGGCGTCGATTTCCGCGGCGGTTATGTCAGGTTGAGCTAATGGTATCATATGACTGGTTAATAATAACTAAATTAACAGATTTTCGTTCGTCGAGCAAAGAGGTGTGTGAATATCTTTTGCCACGTTTTGACATACCTAGAGGCCAATGATTCGGTAAAGTTTGAGTGGTAGACAAATGAAAATAGCGTGTAATAGACCACGACCGGCAGTCTCAAGAGTAAAGCGAAGATCAGAATTGAAGCGGTAACAAATCGAGCGCGAGGCGAAAAATGTTTTTGAGCGAAATAGCTCTTGCTTTCCAGTTGATAAAATAGATAAATTAATTTTTCCGGCCCTTTTTTGGTGCTGCGGCCAACATGATGAACGACTTTAGCTGTTGGCACATAATAAATCTCCCAGCCGGCGTGTCGGAGCCGATAACACCAATCAACATCTTCAAAACTGAGAAAAATATTCTCATCGAGCAGACCGACTGAAGTCAGAATTTCGTTTCGGACCATGAGACAAGCGCCGGAAGCGTTGTCAATCGGCTGCGGCTCATCAGAATCGAAATCCCAAAAATAGGTTTCAGCGGTTTTGCCGATCAGTCGGTGCAGCCATTTATTTTGCCTCAGAATTCTTTTAAGTCCGGCGGAAAATATAAATTTGGGCAAGCAATACGAGGCAAAGGTCGTGAAATGAGTGGGAAAATGTCTCAATGATCGTTGGATCGTGCCATCGGAGTTGAATAATTTGGCTGTGACCGCGCCGATTTTGTCGTTTGAATGCAGGACTTTGACCAGCTCGGATAAAAAATCCGGATAAACTTCAGTATCATTGTTTATTAATAGTGAATAACCGGGTTGCTTCTCGATTACCAATTGATTTAAAATTTGGTTGTTGCCGCCCGGGAAACCTTTGTTTTGGGCGTTTCGAATTAAGGTGATTTTAGGGCCGAATTTTTCCGCGATAATGTCAGCGTCATTACCTCTTGAACCATTATCAACCAAGTATATCCGGTAATTCGGGTAAGAAACGCCAGTAAAAGATTCCAAACACTTGATGGTGTCAGCCAAACCATTCCAATTGAGAATAATGATTGAAGCCAGTGGCCAAGCAGTTGAGTTATCAGTAGTGCCGGTCATATCAAGTTGTATGTTTGGGAATAATGTAAACCGAAGCAGCAAAAAAGCCGAGATACGCGAATAGTGGGAAGTGAATAACGGCTGGAAAGCTGAGTAGTAAAACCGCGATTGAGGTAAACATAGCGATAAAAGCCAGCATTAACCCTTTATCGAGCGAATCCGTGAGAGAAAAATAAACGGTGTAAGCTTTGAGCCAGATAATGTAAAAAGGTAAACAGATGATTATGGCTGCTGGCAGTCCGACCATGAACAACAGGGCTGTAAAATAATTGGACGTGCCCGGGGCGGCGCCGAAGCCATAGCCGATGAGCGGTTTTTCGATAAAACCTTTGAGCATTAGTTTTTGATCATCGAATCTACCTCTGATCGAATTTGACTCGACTGATTCGGCAAAAACTCGGGCGTGAACCAATTGATAAAGACTGGTGCCATTAAAGACTCTTTGCGGTACAATGATCATTTGATCAACGATGAAAAAAAGTGATATTAGGGTGAAGGCGGATAGCAGGGCCATCTTCCATGCTACTTGACGTTTGATCAGCGTAAAAAATGTTACAACCAGAGCGGCGATTACGCCAAGCCACAGACTGCGAAAAAAACTGAACAGCAGCGCTAAAATCGGGATGATGGCCAGCAATAAAAATAAGATTTTTCGTCCGGTTAGCAGATTTTGAGGTGAAGTTTTTTTGTTTGGCAGGAAAATATACATCACAATGATAAACGGCAGCGTAAACGCGGCCATAAAATCAGCCAGCCTTTTAACCACAATACCACCGGGGTCAGCTTGATAACCAAATACGCTGGGGTCAATAATGTATATAATGACTCCTGCGAGCTCAATTAACAATAGCCAAGCGATTAACCCGAAAATAATATGGTAAAGCTGTTTTTTGGTTTTGATAAAAACCGTGGCGAAGAAAAAATAAGCGCCAAACTCAATCAAAGGGAAAATATCCGCCAGAATAAATTTGGTGCTGTTGCCGCGAAGATAACTGGCTGCTCCGATTAACAGAATAACGGCGCCGGAAAAAATCAAATATTTATCAAGCGGCGTGGCTGAGCGGACTTTTTTTTCTCGTAGCGACCAAGCGCCGTAAATGATAAGAAATAACGCCAGAAAGGCCGAGCTGATGATCACTCGAACGCTCCCATGCCGCCACCAGCTGGTCAAAACCAGATAGGCGTAAATCGGATTGTAAATAGTCATCAAACCTAAAAATAACAGGTTAACCGGTTGTTTGAATAATTTGACCAGTATCAGTAGCGCCAAAAAACCAATTAAAGCCAGCAAGAGGAGCAACGGAAAGTGAGTGGTGATAAAACTAGCTATAAACCAAAAAATTCCAATTTCCAAAACGGCAAACAGGAGATAAAAAGAGATTTTTTTTAATGCTGGATTCGCGAGAATACGGTCAATTGAGGACATAATTATGCCCCCCCCTATTATTGCGAGCGGTTCGTTTAGATTCTGACTGGATTAGATTTTACGGAGAATAAATTCATCAAAGTGATAGCTATTGAGACCAAGAAATAATTTGTGAATAATCTTTTTCATTAAACTGCCGGACGAAATATCATCATCAAAATGGGCCATGTTTTCGGGCGCATCATTAACGACTTCAATGATGGCAAACGATTTATTTTCAAGCAGCCGACGAAATGAGTCGGGGGTAAAAATATATGGATGTTCAGTTTCTCTGACGACTGATTTGAACGCATAGAGCGGACCGGAGAAGGTGTTCATAGCCACGTAAAGGATGCCGTTCGGTTTTAGCACCCGAGTGGCTTCAGCCAAATTGGCGTCGACCGATTCAACATGGTCCAATACATTGCGGGAAATAATAATATCAAATGAGGCGTCATCGAAAGGCAATTCTTCGCCTCTGGCGGTTTGATACGCCACTTCGCTGTTCAAGACATTGGAAAAGTATTCCTTGTATTTGTGAGCCAGCGGATCAATGGCGTGCTTTTGGCCGATGGAAAAATGATCAATCATGGGCGTGGCCGCGCCGCCGATTTCCAAGATGGCGGACTCGGAGGTGAATTGATGATGCTTTTGAAACCAGTTTTCCAGCCGGTTGGCGCGCTGTTTTATTTCTTCACGATATGACGGCGACAGAATCAAGTCCTGCTGTTTTTGCCACCATGCGGCTTCGGCTGCTTGGGCCGCCTGCCAGCGTTCTTTGCTTACGGGCATATGAGATAAGTTAATAAATAATGGAGTATATTAATTGCTCGATATTTTATTTGATAATAATTGTTTTTCTTTTGTTTTGATAAAACAAGCAATACAGCAGCAAATGAGAACCGATAAAAATATTAACATCGGGTTTGGGGTGTGAAAATAGGCTGCGCCCAGACCGGCAAAGATCAGATAAAAAATCAGAAAGGTAAATGAAATTTGTTGGTGTGAATAGCCGATGATATTGGCCCGCTGGTAAAAATGGGTTCGGTGGGACTGGAACCAGGCTTGGCCGCTAATAATCCGGCGCAATAGAGTAATTGTAGCATCAAATAAAAACCACGAAAAGGCCAAGATAACCGGGATAATGAATGATGGGTGGAACAAGCTCAATAAAATCAAAATAAAACTTAGGGTATAACTGCCGACATCACCGAGAAAAATTTTGCTTTTCAAGTTGGAGTTTAGAAATATAATCAAAGAAATTATTATAATCGATACGGTCGAAACAATTAAAGCGGAGCCGGTAGTGTAACCGAGATAAAGCAATAAACAGCATACAATTAACGTTTGAAAGCCGGCATAGCCGTCTAAACCGTCCATGAAATTGAAAAAATTGACGTTGGCAACTATCCAGACGATAAAAATCAAAGCCAGCCAGATGCCGTTAAGGCTCAGTGGGCCCAAAACCAGCAGATCGGCAACCGGAAGGAGAAAAACGGCGATCGCGGCGATAAAAAATTGACACAGCAGTCGAAGCACAATTGGAATATAAACAATATCGCTAATGACACCAAGCGCGGTCATGGACAAAATAACGCTCAGATACGCGATAAATTGAACCGGTGAAAAGTCGATTTGACCGGTGAGCCAAAAGACTATTAAACCGGCAATCAGACCGATCATTATGATCAATCCCCCGCCCCGCGGCGTTGGTTCACTGTGTGAACTGCGATGATTGGGCTTGTCAATTAATTTCAGCTTAACAGCGTTTTTGGTAATGAAATTTAAAATAATAAAAGACAGAATTACCACGCCGACAAAGATGAGAAAATTTACATTAAAAATCATATTATTCACTCTTGCTGTACGAAGAATAAGTTTTGCCAAAGAGGCATTTAATAACACCCAAGAAAATTCCAAGTTCGAGATAAGACAGGCTGAAAATAGTTGAGATCAACGGCACCCGATGGCCTCGGCGTTCAACCAGATACCCAATTATTGCAAGGGCATACAATATTACTTGAATCGCCAATAAAACTTGGAAAGGCCATGAAGCAGCGGCTAGAATCAGATTACTTAAAAGCGCTAAAATCATAAAAAACGGAATAAGATACCGCCACAAACGATAAAAAATAAAATGAAAACTGAGAATGGGCTGACGAAAAACATTCAGTAAGAATAAATGATATTTGATTGACGTGAATGACTGGATTGTAAATCGCTGACGCGACGCCAACTGGCGCTTCAGATCGGTGGCAAATTCTTCATAAGCAATCGCTTTTGGAGCGTGAACAACCATTTGGCCTTGCTTGATCACGTTCGGGCCGGCTACCTGATCAATATCAACATCAGGCGGAATCGTTTGGAATAATTTTCGGCGGAGGCTCATATTAGCGCCGCTGGTTTTACTGAGGACACCTAGGCGGCTTTGAGCGCTGCGGATAAAATATTCCCACCGCCAATAGAGTCCTTGGCTGCGGCCGAGGGATGAATGTTTCAGTTTGTGGTCAATCAAAACACCCGAGACAGCACCGACACTTTCGTCAGCGTACGGCTCCGCCAAATAACGCAGGCAATTTTGATCGTAAACCGTGGCGGCGTCGGTGAAGACTAAAATTTCACCGGTTGCGTGTTTGGCCGCTTCGTTATGGGTCGAGGCTCGGCCGCGGCGGGTCAAATCTAAAACCTTGACGTTCCAATTTTGCCACTTCTTCACTGCGGCTGCGGTGTTGTCGGTTGAGCCGTCCGAAGCGATGAGGATTTCAATCTTTTCCATGGGATAATTAGACGCAAAAATATTGGTAATTCGATCGTCAATATTTTGCTCCTCGTTGTGACAGGCGACGATTATACTGAGTGAAGGAAAATGGTTTTGGAATGTTTTTTTTGGCCGGACGGTTAACAGTAAAGCCCACAAAAAAAGCGGATACAAAATATAACCGGCCACGATGGCGGCGAGAGAAAACCAAAATAGATAAATAAGACTGGTCATTGATTTAGAAATGAGGCTTTATGATCAGGAAAACTTCGCTGAAGTCCCTCTTCCAAGGTAACGGGGCTGTACCCGATATCGCGCTTGGCGTCGTCAAAACTGAAATTAGCGTCCATAGTCACACCCAAAATGGTATCCCGTTTCAACAACGGTTTTTTGCTCGTGAGGGATAAAATCCAGGCGAAAAAATAACACAGGAAAACCGGAATCGGGATCATGGGTTTGTTGATATTGAGCCAAGCTAAAACTTTTTTTGTCGTTTCCCACATGGAATAATCAGAACCGCCGCTGAAATTATATAATTTTCCATACGCGATCGGTTTGTTGACCAACTGACTGAGGCCGGTGATAATATCTTCGACCCAAACCAAGCGTTTTCGGGATTGACCGAGGCCAACCACCGGCGCGATTAATGGAAATTTATTCAAGGCTTTGAAATATAACACAAATTCCTGCCCCCCATCCGGACCGTATAACAATGTTGGGCGGATAATTGTGAAGTTTGTTTGGTTTGTTTTAACCATGAATTTTTCCGCCTCAATCTTGGTATCGCCATAGGTTGTTCGGGTGGCGTAGTTGGCGGCGGCGGCGGAAATGTAAACAAAGTGTTCAACCCCGGCTTCAACCGCGGCATCGACAACGTTTTTGGTGCCGTCAAGATTGATTTTTCGAAACAGGTCTTTATTGTTGGACACCATGACGGCGGCCAAATGAAAAACGGTTTTAACTCCCTGCATTAATGGTTTTAATGATTCGGGATTGGTAATATCACCAATAACGGTTTGACAATTTACTCCCTCCAAATTTTTGAGCAATGGATCATTGGCAATCACCATGGCTTTGACTTGGTGACCGTCGGCCACTAATTTTTTGACCAAGCGGCTACCCATAAAACCTGAGCCGCCCGTAACTAGAATCATAGATTTTTATTTATTTTATTAACAAAAGATAAATTATAGGCCAAAAATCCGACCACACCGGAAAAAAGAATAAACGAAAATAGATAAACACCTGAAAATTGAATCGCTTGTTCAGTTGATAAATGATGGACAGAAAATAATGATACCAGAACGACATCCCTTGATCCAATGCCGGCAAAAGAAATCGGAATCATTGAAATCAGCATGGCCATGGATATTATCAGAGAAGAAGCAGCAAAGTCGAGCCCCAGATTCAGTTTAATATTTAAATAATAAATCATTGAGTAAAATATGGCAAACGAAATTAAATGGACCCCTAGAGCCAAAATAAACTTTGGGCTTTTCACTAGCAATCGAAATTCCGACAGCAGTTCGTGGCTTGTTTGTTTGATTTGAGCGATTAAGGTTTTTTTTACCGGCAGCACGTTGACCAAAAAATTGAACCATACGTGCCGAAAATAATAACCAAGAAAAATAATCAAGCCAATCAACGGCACCACCACCAGCTCGACAAAATGCCAATTGCTAAAATAATACCACAAACCAATGGTGCTAATGCCGAGAAGCATAAAAAGATCCAGCAAACGATCAAAAATTACGTTTGCTGATGCTTTGGCCCAAGAAATCGTTGGCGTCCGGTGTTTTAAAAAATATATTTTACTGATTTCTCCCACACGGCCGGGTGTAATCAAACCGAGATAGATCGCCGCCATACACAAACCAAAGCCTTCAAACATTTTTATCTTTATATTTTGAATGTCGGATAAAATGATCCAGCGAAGCGATTTGAGCCAAAAATGCACTCCGGCGGCGCCGAGGATAATTAAAATGGATCCGAACGTAAATCGGTGACGCACGTCTATGACGACCGACCAATCCAAACGCCAAACAATAACAACAAAAATTGCCAATCCGATTAAGCGGATCAACCACGAGAATATTTTTGATTTAGTGGTAACAACGGCGGTCACAAATTATTGGTTTGGAAGGTTATTTTTTAATTTTACGCCGCAAACCCAGGTCCAGGAAAAAATACCGAGAACATTAAATGAACCTGAACTTTTAAAAGCTAAGCTAGGTTCTGATTTTATGATATCAACCAATTGATCTTCGGTGTATAAATAAAAAATATCATCAGCGGCTAAACCAAACATGGCCTTGACCTTTTGAACAAAAAATCTCAACGTGGTTTTACGAGGAACAGCCACAAAAACAATCTCCGCGACTCGCGCCATTTCATGAAGTATCGCCACCGGATGGTCAAAATGCTCCAAAAGACCTTGATTCCAGACCAATCTAAATTTGTTATCAGGGAAAGGCATTGATTCAATATTTCCGAAAATGGCGGTAAAATCAACGTCGTTTTGCCGCGCCAATGTGGTAGCTCGGATCAAGGCTTCGTTTGATAAATCCAGCCCGAAGGCTTTTATTTTTGTTGTTTTAGCCAAATTTATCGTACTCATGGCGGTGCCGCATCCGGCCTCGAGAACCGAATCCCCGGCCATTAGATATGGTTGAATGATTTTTACAAACTGCGGCATCAGCAATTTTTTTTGCACCCATAGCATCAATGCCATGACAGGATTACCATGCTCAAAGTAGTGATTCCAAGCGGCTTGTTTTTGATCTGTACGTTCAGTCATAAATTTGTTTGTCCCATTATATCAATGGTTTTTTTTGCGAGCCGAATACAATTATTCATTGTCCGGTCATCCGGATATATCTGGGCGATTGACGCGGCCAGCAGGTTCGGCCATGGAGTGGTAATCGGCGGCACATCATTGATATATCCGCGGCGATAAATCGGTGACGCGAAGCTGTCGTAGAAAACGTGAATATCTTCAATGTCTGTAAGCTCTAAGTTGGGATAGATTCTGGTTAATTGTTTTAAATAAAATCGTTTTTTTTGATCGTTATCAGCTAATTGATTTTGGTTGAAGCTCAAATAACGAAAAGCATAGGCGATGTGTTTGTGTCCGTAGTCAGTAGTGCCGACCAGATTTGAATGTTCAATCACCCCACCGAGATCAATGTTAGGATGACAATTGTTGAGCCAGTAAATGTCACTTAATGGTTTTTTGAGAATAAATACGGCGCATTCAATTGATCGGTATTTGATCTGTCTTAAACGCGAACCATAACCTCCCAGCTTATCACCGGTTAGACTTTTTAAAATCGGGACAGGGATTGTGGAAATAACCTTGTCGTAAGTGGCGGCAACATTGTGACCATCAATAACCGTAATTTTTTTATCAGCGGTTCGTATGAGTTGTTTGATTGGCGTGTTGAGATAAATTTTTTGCCCCGATTCGGTTAGACTTTGGCGCAATTTGTCGAACAAATGATAAAAGCCGCCGGATAAATAACCCAACTCTTCCCCGCCTTTACGTCTTGATTTGGCTCGAGGATATATCCGGCCCCAGAGCCACGCACAAGATATATTGTCGGCTTGGTCGTCCCCAAATTTTGAGCAAAGCAGCGGACGCCAAACTGTCTGATATATTTTGTCGCCGCGGAATTTGTGATACCACTCAGCCACGCTTAGGCGGTCAAAACCCTGCCATTTTTCCTGCCGTTGAAAATAAAATATGCTTAATCCAAGTTTGAATCGGTCAATCAGTGATAACGGCTTGAAACCCAGCAAATCTTTGATCCCGTTAAAATTATAGCGATTTTCAGGATAAAGAAACCCGGGCTGACTGGCGTTCCAGGTTAACTTATCACCTAACCCCAACTCATTGATTAAATCAATCACATGTTTATCATCGCGAAAGATGTGATGATAGTATTTTTCTAAATAAACATCATGGGGAAATTTCATCGCGCCAACTAGACCGCCAATTTCCGGGCCGGCTTCATAGATAGTGATGGCATGTCCTTGTAGGCTCAAATAATAAGCGGCAGATAAACCGGTAATACCCGCGCCGATGATGGCTATGTTCATAAGATACGGATTTTGTTTTACGAGGTATAACTGTAACTACCCACCTACGCTCTTACTGTGTAGAGCTACGGTGGGCGCGGCGAAAGTATGACTGCTTTATTGATTGTTTTTTACAAAAATATGGCGGGCGGAACTTGAACTACAAAAATTAGGCGGTCGAATTAGGTTTTACAAAAGTATGGCGGGTAACTGTAACTACCCATCTACGCTCTTACTTCCACCTACGCATAACGCTTATGCCTTCGCTAAAGCTATGGCATACAGGTCGGTGGACAGGGCGTAGAGCTACGGCGCCTGCCTGCCGGTAGGCAGGGGCGCGGCGAAAGTGTGGCAGTAATATGAAAAATATGGCTGTAACTGCGGAGGTAACTACAGAAATGTGACAGGTGGGTTGTTTTTTGTAAAAGTTGGCTATTTTATCTCGCTGGATAATCAAGGTTGGTTGAGTTGGCCGGCGGTTGGTTCGGCTGTTGATATATTTGGCGAATAATATAGAGCGGTCGGCCGCGGACCTCGTCGTAGATACGAGCCAAATATTCGCCGATGACGCCGAGAATTATCAACTGGATGCCGCCAACGAATAAAATGATGATTCTGGTTGAGGCAAAGCCCGGCAGCGAATTTTCATCGATCACGCGCGCGATAAAAAAATATATTATTATAATAAAACTCGCCGCTGATACCACCAGCCCCATAATTGATGATAATCTGAGCGGAAAATACGAGAAGGAAAAAATGCCATCAAAAGCCAGCTTGAACAATTTGATCCAAGTATATTTTTCTTGGCCGGCGTGGCGGGCTTGGCGTTCATATTCGAGACCGACTTGCTTGAATCCGACCCAAGTGCGGATGCCGCGGACAAAACGATTTTTTTCCGGAATATTTTTGAGTTCGGTCGCCACTCTTTGCGTCATCAAGCAAAAATCGCCTGCATCAAGAGGGATGTCCAACTCACAAATCTTATTTAAAATCCGATAGAAAGCGGAATAGGCGGTGCGCTTGAAAATATTTTCTTTTCTTTTGCGTCGCACGGCATAGACCACGTCAAACCCTTCTTCGTGTTTTTTGATCAAGTCAGGAATGACTGCCGGCGGATCTTGGAGATCTGAATCCATTATAACGATTAAATCCCCGATTGCATGGTTTAAACCGGCACTGATCGCGATCTGGTGGCCGAAATTGCGTGAAAGGTCAATAATTTTGATTGCTGGATCATTTTTTTGTAGCCCAATCATTTTAATGAGAGAAGAATCGCGGCTGCCATCGTTAACTAAAATAATCTCGTAATCTTTTTTAAGCGCGGTTAAAACAGCCTTCAGCTCGCGATAAAAGTAGTTGATGTTTTCTTCTTCATTGTAAACAGGGGCAACAATGCTGATGAGGTTGTAACTCATAAATTATTCAATAAATTCGATTGAGCGCAGATAATAGCCCAGAGATTCGGGGCTCAAATTTTTGTAATCGTAGTATGGAGACGGATAAAAAGTGTTTTCCCCATTGTATTGCGGAATAAACGATAGAATATTATGTGTGGAAGTCATTTTATCATTCGGGATAGTAAGATTAATGTTTTTTTCTTCATCAAGAGTCGTTTGGACTTCCGTGAGGTATTCGTCGTTGAAATAAACAATAAGGTTTACGGTTTGCAGGCGTTTATCAGCGTCTTTCAACCCCACTTGAAGGTTAATTTTAACATCTCGGTCGTGATCGGGTTTGCAAACTAGAAAATTGGATACAATACCCACATGGTCAGGTCTGATGAATTTACCTTTGGGATCAAGCGTCCAATTGTTTAAAAATTCTAACCGGTGACGCAAAAAATTAACAGCGCTTATTTTTGCGGTTTGCTCCGGACAGGTTTCAAGGGTTTTAGGCATAACATAATAAAACGATCGGTCAACTTCGCCTTGCCACTGCTGCCAGTTGGCGACGTGATCAACAATAAACCGCAGGCGATAATCGGTTTTAACCGGATGAAGATAATATTCATCAATGTTTTGATCGAGATACAACATATGACCGTCCTGTTCAATGTTAGTACTGTCAACAACTACCGGCAAGAATCGATAAATGCCCAGTTTATTTGGTTCAGAATAATCATGAATAGCTTCAGCGGTTAAAATAGTTTCAAAACGTTGATCATAAAAGTCTCTTTGAGTGAAATTTTGATCATAATACCCAGCCAAGACATCGCGGCTGGTGTAAATATGCGTAAAAATTTTGGTGCCGGGAACGATTTTTGTTCTGACGGTTTCCATGTAATTTGACCAGCCAAAACGATCGCTAAAATCAGCCAAATACCAGTTTTTTTGGATATTCCAGCCAATTATTACCACAAGCAAAACGGCCAAAACAACAGAAGTGTTTTTTGACGAAAGCGGCCAATATTTTCTTTTTTTATCACCAATGTCGGTGAAAGAAACAATGAAGGCTAAAGAAAACATGATCATGAGCGGAATTTGCATGAACGAGGTTTCTTTGGTGCCAATATTTTTAAAATCATCGTGATAAATAGCGTTCATCCATGAAGTGGTAAAAATTGTGATAAAAATCAGGATGATAATAAAGTAAATCGCGATTGGAGTCAGTTTTTGTTTGACCGTGTAGAGCAACATACCAAATAACCCAAGGATAAATAATAAAGGATTATAATAAATTACAAAATTAGAGACATAGGCCGGAATATACCTAAAATAATCAAACGCAAAAAAACCGGTGATCACGTTGGCGCGGCGGGTTGGACCGCCCTCGCCCTGCCCCATCAGATAATTGACGAATGGTTTGAAGTTTTCCGTTAAGAGTTGAAATTGCCCTGTCTCGGTGGTGTAAAGCGGCTGGTAATGCACTGGTTCGGCAAATAAAATTAATGGTGAATAAATACCAACAACGAGAATGATGGCGCCCAAAACTAACCACGTGATCCGTTTGAAATTAAGATTGATATCTTTGAAGTAAACAATTGTCAAAATTAAAACCAGAATCACAGCCGGGATAGCGTTAATATAATGAGCGATTGAAGCTAAAAGGGCGGTAAAGGATATTTTGGTAAAGGTGGAGAAATTTTTATGTCGAGTAAAGACCACCAACGAAAATAAAATTAATGATTGAAAGGTCAATAAAAATACCGGCGTTTGCGCCACCACCGCCCAATTCCAAATCATGAGGGTGGTTCCGAGAGCTAATGATGACAAGACGGACAAAATAATCTTGTTGGTTTTCAACTGAACCACCATGGCAAAAATTCCCAGACCGAAAGCGGAGCAGAGGGCGGAAAATAAATTGGTATTATAAAAAACATTAGTGTCAGGGACAAACAGTAAAAATAATTTGCCGAGGAGGAGAAATAGCGGATAGCCGGGGGCATGAATATCTTCAAACCCAATCAGCGCTCGTTGAATCTCTCCGCCTTCACCGGCGATTAAATCAGGGGCTAAGGTTAATAAATATAGGACAAAGGCCAAAGACGCCGCGCCGATACCGGTAAAATAAACTCGGAGCAATTCGCGGTTGTGATAAAACCTGCGGCCTAAATAAATTAAAGCCGTGATAAATAAAGCCAGTGCCAAATAGGTATAAGTTAAACCAATGTGTAGTATTTGGGGAAAATGTTTGAAGTATTGGCTCAAAATAACGCCATTAAAATAACCCCATTTCGGTGCACCCACCCAGCGGATGGGTGCGTTGGCGCGCAATCGTATCTGTTGATCTGAACCTCTAAAACCTTCAAACGCATATCCGGCTTCATTGTCGTTGACGGCGGAATCTTGGGGAATATTTTTTACATTACCGGTCTGATAGACTTTACTTCCGGCCGTTGATTGCCAGCGGCTTATTTGTCCCAAACTTGAATAAAAACCAGCCGCGTCACCGGCTTTAGCTCGGATTGGATTCGATAATTTAAAAGTGTTCCAACCTTCATGAGCCAGAAAAATTTCTGATTCGTCGGCGGTAGCCCAGTGTTCGTTGTTTTTTCGCCAAATTTTTAATTGAATTTCATTGTCATCAACCAATGAATGAATTGAAAATTCATTAATTTCGCTTGGGGTTGTAAATATTTTGGTTAAATCAATAATTGAAATGCCTCCGGCTGGAGCATTCCATGGTGATTCAACCAGTTCAAGTGAAATTTGACCCGGTATTTCAGCCGAATCAATAGAATACGGTCCAACATCTTGTATTCCAATACTATCAATTAGAGTTACCGGCTGACGGCTCGACAATCCAACAAGATATGTGTCGCCGGAAACAATTTCAACCCCTTGGTCAAACAATACGGTATAATATCGGGCGCCGTTAACCGTGTGGAGCGATATGTTTTGCTCATGTAGAGATTCATAGTTGATCCGATCGGCAAATCTTCGCGAAACGCGGACCAACCGGATATCAAGTGAATTGCCAGCACAGTTGCCACAAGATAAAAGCATGCTGAGGCCGTAAACTCGCTGCGATTCCGACGAAATCGGGAGTTCAAACCAAGCCATTTGATCGTTTGCGGTTATTTCAAAATCCGCTGCGCTGGCAGCACTCGGGGCAAGGAAAGTAAGAAGCAAGAGCAAGTTAATGATGAAAAAAAACTTTTTCATATTAAAACGACATAAAATGTTTCATGGTATCGTCAGCGCATTTTTGCCAAGTGTAAAGAGTGTTTCTTTTTAGTCCAAGATCGGCTAAACAAAGTCTTAAATCTTGATCAGTAATAACCTTTCCCATAGCGGTAAAAATTTCAGCCGCATTGTTCGGGTCTTGAACGTATTCAGCCGCGTCAGCCGTCACTTCCTGCAAAATTTTTGACGTGATCACCGGAACGCCGCAGGCCATGGCTTCGCGCACAGGGATGCTTTCCCCTTCGTATAAAGTGAGATAGATAAATCCGGTGGCGTTTTGATACATCTCAAGCATGTCTTCTTCCGGCAGATAATCAATCCAGACTATGCCGCCGTGGTGGTTGTTTTCATTGATCAATTGTTGAATGTCGATAAAAGGACAGGTGCGGTTTTGACCAACCAGAACCAAGCTTAAATTTGGATCGCTTTGGCTCAGATGACCAAAGGCTCTAATAATCTGATCCTGAACGCGACGGTTGATGATATGGCCGAGACAAAGGATGTATTTTGATTTGATTTTGTACTTGGTGAAAATATCGCTGTGGCTATCATTGGTTTTCGGTTTGAATTTATCCTCCGCCGCGAGATACATCACCTTAACTTTGCTCTCGGGTACGTTGTAATACTTTACGATGTCGTTTTTATCAAATTCCGAGGCGCAGATAACCAAATCGGCTTTGCGGGCGGCATATTTTGACAGCGGCCCTTGGGTATAGCGGTTTTTGAATGGCACCCATTCAGGATGAACCGTATAATAGATATCGAAAATCGCCACGGCGGTTTTTTTGACCGGATTAATTATTGGAATCGTGTAAGAGGGTGAGTAAAACCAATCAAGATTTGCTTGATCTTGTTTCAAAGCTCGGGGCAGATATAAATTTTCCCAAAAAATCCACCGATCAAGAATTTTTGGCGCCGGCACCAAGCGCTTGATAAATTGCGGCGCGGACAAAAAATCATCGGTTGGGATTTCCCGACGAAAATACAAATAGTATTTATTATCCGGATAATTTTGCGCCCAATATTTGAGGACATTTTGAAGATAGCGGCCAATGCCGGTGCGGCGGCCTTCCAGATAGATAGCGTTGATGCCGATGTTCATAAAAGACTTTTTTCTTTGACAAGATTGATGACTCGCTCCGTGGCTAAACCGTCAAAATTGCGCGTATAATAATTTAATTTTTGAGCGAAATCAGATTGGTTGGAGGATGACAAATCACAAAGCCGGTTCAGGGCCGCGGCCAATTCAGTTGAATCGGAGGCCGGCTCAGCCAAACCGCTTTTAACAAAGAAGAGAATATCGAATTTTTTGTTTTCATCATACACAATCAGCGGTTTTTGCATTAGCAGTGCTTCCAACCCGACGGTTGATTGATAGACAATAACCACGCGACTGACTTTTAACAACGGATAAAGTTTGATTGTCTTTGGGGCCAAAATAATGTTTGGCGCTTTGACCGACGCGATCAGGCGTTCCTGAACCGCGTAATCTTCATCCGGATGGGTTTTGACCAGAAGCTGCCAACTTGAATTTAGAGCCGCCACTTCGTAAACGCGGCGAAATGTGTCTTGGCGGACCTGCTCGCTGGGAAAATTACCGCCGACGCATGGCTGCGAGATGAAAGTAATTATCGGTTTGACCGGATCCAATTTCAGATCGGACAAAAGACTGGATTGCTCATCAGGTAACAGTCGGAACTGAGCAATAGCATCAAACCGTGGAATCCCGGTAACAATAACATGGTCAGGTGCTAAGCCGAACTCGACAAGAAACTTCCGTGACTCCTCCCCCACCACGGCGACGGTTTGGCTGAGGTTAAAAGCCCATTCAGCGGATTTGGGAGACAAAAATCCTTGTTGAACAATAATTGTTGGGATGTTTTCAGCGCGCGCTGATTGTAAAAAACCACGGTGTCTCGGATTACAGTCATCGGCGGAGATAATCGCTTTTGGTTTGATAATTTTCAAGATATAGTCAGCCGCGAAAGCGTCTTTCAACCATTCTCGATGATTAAAAACTTTAAATTCATACCAATCGCTTTTGATTAATTGATAAATCGAGGCGCTGTAAAAAGTGGTTTTGATTTTTTTTAGAGCGGTTGTGGCGGATTTGATTTTCAAGCGTAATAATGGCAGCTCGGTGTTAATTTTTTCTTGAACGGCGGAGTGATAATCTTCGATGTAAATAAGCGCGTATTTTCCCGTGTCTGGTTTCACCAGATTAAGCCGATATTTTGAGGCGACGATAATCAAATGAAAGTCGGTATGAAGCCGGTTAATCAACGGTTCAAGATCAATCAATTGCCGCGGTTCGAGAATTAGAAATAATAATTTTGGTTTGAGGTTGTCGGCGACAATCGATTCAAGAGATGCAGCGGGATCAAGAAACTTTTCACGAGATAATTTGACATACACCAGTTTCAGATGACTTTTAATATACTTGCGCCAAAAATTCTTCAGCTCACCGCGCCAGTCATGATTCAGCCGGCGGGTTATAGCTTCGGGCAGATTGTAGCCGGCCCAAACAGCAACCTGAGTTTGCCAGAGGCTGACCTGATCGACGCTGAGAAATTTATCAAGGTCTAGGTCGTTAACCCTGAGCGCGGAAACTTGCCGCAGAATTGCCGCGCTGTCGCGATAGATTTGATATTCATCTTTATTTTCGGCCATAAATATTGTAACCGACGCCCCATAATTCAGCCCATCGGGTTTGAGAGAGATTAAACTGTTTCCAATTTTCAAGATGATTTTTAAGAAATTTTGTGTATTGGCGCTGCCAAGTAGGGGGCAAAGCGAAACTGGGGAACGGGCAAAATCCGCCGGCAAATTCTACGGTCAAATGTAAATCCTGCCAAAGATCAATATATTCTTTTAAAGATAAACGATTGACGTAAAACGGCCAGTTTTTGCGGCTGTTTTTGATCAGGTGTTTAAATTCACCTTTGAATGTTTTGTAACATACATTGGCGATAAACCGCTGGCCGTCGCCGATGGTTTGACAGCTGAATTTTCGCGGAATGATGGTGGCAGCCAGGATTCCGCCCGGTTTTAACACGCGGTACATTTCAGTCAATGGAATTAGCGGCTGATCAAAATGGTGCAGCAGACCGCCGCTATAAATAACATCAAAATGATTATCCGGAAACGGCATGGACTGAACATCGGCCAAAGAATATTTGGCTGATAATCCGTGATTGGAGAAATGTTTTTGAGCTAAGTCAAGACTGGCTTGGGAATTATCAATCAGGGTTGGCTGATAACCGAATCCGGCCAGATACAATGAAGTGCGTCCTTCGCCGGCGCCGCATTCTAAAATTGTTTTCCCATGGGCTTTTCGGTCAAAAACCTCACGCCAAAATTCCAGTCCGACCTGCCATGACAAATTTGACCAATTATCGATAAAAGTTTTGGGCTCATTCCCCGCGTCATGACTCTGCCAAAATTTTTCCCAGTTGGAATAATCATTGGAATAGTCCATATCAGGCCAAAATGCGTTTTAGGTTATCAACGATATATTGCTGCTCGTCAATGGTTAGATTGGGGCCGCTCGGAAGATAAAATCCGGCATAAGCGATTTGGTTGGCAACCGGACAAGCTTCGGCGTGGGTCAAGCCTCGAGCCAGAAAAATTTCCTGCAAATTATACGGAATAAATGTTTCTCTGGTTTCAATACCGGCGGCCTGTAATTCACGCATCACATGATCACGGGGATATTTTTTGATGTCATCAATAATTATGTGATACATCCAATAGACATTGAATGTTTCCGGGGTTTCCAGCGGCAGTTGAAGCGGCAATAAACGTAATTTGTCGGTATAAATTTCAGCCACCCGTCGTTTGCGCGCGATAATCGTGTCAATTTTGGCCAGCTGGGTTACACCGAGCGCGGCTTGGATATTGCTCATACGGAAACCAAAACCAATGTCCACATGCATGAACTTATTGGTCGAACCGAAAGCTAAACTTTTTAACCCTCGGACCTTTTCCGCCAAGGCCTCGTTGTTCGTGGTCAGCATACCGCCTTCGCCGGTGGTGATGATTTTGTTGGCGTAAAAACTGAAACAGCCAAAATCGCCAAAAGAGCCCACTTTACGGCTTTGATAGGTGGCACCGTGGGCTTCCGCGCAGTCTTCAACCAAAAATAATTTGTGCTTGGCGCAGAAATTAACAATCGGTTTCATGTCGCAGGATAAACCGAATAGATGAACCACCAGCACAGCTTTGGTTCGATTGGTCAAATGCGGTTCAAGCAGGTCGGGATTGAGATTAAGGGTGTCAGGCAAAATGTCGATTGGAATAGGTTTGGCGCCGGTATACAAAACCGCGAAAAAAGTCGCCATGTTGGTTTGCGTCGAGACCAAAACCTCATCACCAGGGCCAATTCCCAGCGCCACCATCGCCAAATGCAAGGCTGTGGTGCCGCTGTTGACTGCGATGCCATATTTGCAATCTGAATACGCGGCAAATTGAGATTCGAATTGAGCCACCTGATCGCCGCAGAGGCCGGAAATCAAACTCTGTTCAATGGTTTTGGCCACGGCTTTGGCGTCATTTTGATCCAAGACCGGAGTGGAAACGGGAATTTTCATAATAATTTTTCACCTTCTTCCAACCGGAAAGTGTCGGTTTCATAAGCTTGTCCGCCTCTTGGTCCGCGGGTTAAGACTAAACATTCAGAATACTCAAGAGCTTTGATCGCGTGTCGTTCATGCGGCGGATTGTGAACCAGATCGCCGGTCGCGATTTCAACTGTTTCCGCCGGAGCGCCGGGGACTTGGGCCGCATAAGTCAAACGGCCGGACAAAATGTACATAAATTGGTGTGACTCTTTGTGATAATGATTACCGCGCACCGCACCCGGCTGACAAGTGATGATGGTAACGTATTCAAGCGGTTCTTTTTCCACAATGTCCATGATTTTGCCGCGGTCATCTTCATGAGCAACGATGATTTTTTTGACTTCAATCATAATAAAGAAAAAATAAATAATCAATTATAAATAATGTAAAATTATCATTAACAAACAGTCTGTTTGTTATTTGGAGAGAATTGAATGTGATTTCTGGGCCCTGAAACAATACGGATATCGGGAATGGGGATGATAAATTGACCACCCTGTTCAATAAACCAAGACACGTTGCGCATAATTTCCTCGGCAAAATTCCAGGCAAAAATAATTCCATAATCAGCCTGCTCCGCTTTTAACTGATCCTCGCTGATGATTGGAATGTGCATCCCGGGTGTAAATCGGCCGGGTTTTATATCTGATTTTTCCGCGATACAGGAAATCAAGGCTGAATCAAAATGACAATAATTCAAAATCGTATTCCCTTTGGCCGGAGCGCTGATGCCGACAATCTTTTTTCCTTGCGCTTTGAGCGAGACCAAAAGTTCAGTCAGTGTCATTTTATGGTTCAAAACTTTGGCGGCAAATTGGTCCAAAGAATTTCTGTCATAAATTTTTTTGTCGGTTTCAAGCTGAATCAAGGTTTGGACCGAAGCGGAAACCGGATATTGCCCCGGCCGGCCGACAAAAACCCTGATTGATTTTCCGTGAATGCCATAACGCTCTACGTGAAATAATTCAAGATTGTGCCGAGCAAAAAACTGTACCAGCGGTTTGACAGAAAGATATTCAAGATGTTCGAGATAAATGGTGTCGTATTCCAAATTATCAATCAAATCAACCAAATACGGGGCTTCAATGACAAAGATACCGTCGGGAGTTAAAAGCTGATTGATAGCGGCCATCAAGCCGTCTTTTTGGTCAATATGAGCAAAAACATTGGTGGCGGTCACCACTTTAGCTTGGCCTTTGGCCGCCACAATTTTGGCGGCCACTTCCTGAGTCATCAATTCCGGCCAAGTCTCAATCCCCCGCTCATTGGCCCGAGCACAAATGCGCGGCGCCGGATCAATACCGAGAACACGCAGACCGCAGCGCTTAAAACCTTCGAGCAGAACACCCACGTTGCTGCCGATATCAACCGCTAAATCATTGGCGCCAAGATTGAACGCAGCCGCGATATCCTTGGCCATGGAAAAAAAGTGTTCCTGACCGGTTCTGGTGATCGATGATTCGTACAAATACTTTTCACCGTACATGTGAGTCGGATCCACTACGTGATCGAGCTGCGTCAAACCGCAGGTCCGACATTGAACCACTCTGAGAGGGAAAAACGTTTCCGGTTCATTCATGTGTTCCGGCGCCAACAGCGAATCCGATGGCGGCGCAAAACCCAAATCCAAAAACAAATATAAATCCCCCCCTCGGCACATTCTACATTGGGCGAGTGTTTTACCCAGCATAAATTATTGATCTAGTTTGTAATCGCGCGAAATAATGGTATTTTCATTGGGATAAAATGGCGCGTCCCACGGGAATCGTTCGCCTTTTTGATAACGTGACCATCGGTCAACATCGTGGTCAACCATAATTTTAATCAGTTCATGAAAAGTGGTTCTCGGTTTCCAGCCTAAAACCGTTTCCGCCTTGCGGTTGTCACCCTGTAAATATTTCACATCTAGCGGCCTGATGAAATTTTGGTCCACTTTAACAAACTTCTGCCAATCGAGGTTAACCAAACTGAACGCGTAGGAAACCAACTCACGGACAGAATGGGTTTCGTTACTAGCAACCACGTAATCGTCCGGTGATTCTTGTTGAAGCATCAGCCACATTGATTCCACGTATTCTCGGGCGTACCCCCAGTCACGTTTGGCATCCAGATTGCCGAGACGAAGTTCGGATTCTAGACCGAGGGCGATCTTGGCGACGGAGTTTGTGACTTTTCGAGTGATAAATTCCAATCCGCGAAGAGGACTTTCGTGATTAAATAGAATGCCGTTGCAGGCAAAAATACCATAGGCTTCACGATAAATTTTCGTCATCCAGTAGCCGTAAAGTTTGGCGGCTGAATATGGGCTGGCCGGTTCAAAATTGGTATTTTCATTTTGGGCGTGCATAGTGCCGTTGCCGTACAATTCACTGGTTGAAGCTTGGTAAAATTTAATTTTGGGATTGTTTTCTTTGATAATTTCCAATAAACGCGTGACGCCGAGACCGGTAATTTGGCCGGTGCCCACCGGTTGTTCAAATGAGGCGCCGACAAAACTTTGAGCGGCCAGATGATAAATTTCATCCGGATTGGAAATTTTGAGCGCGCGCAAAATCGAGGCTGAATCGAGCAGATCAGCCGGAATTAAATTAACTTGTTCAAAAATTTTAAGCGATTGCAGCCGCCAAAAATTGGGCGTTGACAGCCGCCGATACGTGCCGTAAACACGATAACCTTTGTTTAACAAAAATTCAGCCAAATAAGCCCCATCCTGACCGGTAATGCCGGTAATCAACGCGGTTTTCGCCATATCATGATTTGTGCGGCAGAAGATTTTTTACCACTTGCCGTAGATTAATGGTTTTGTGTAATAAAATAAGTAAAACCACGCCCCAAACGCCAAAAATGAGGATGTTTATCAGGGTGGTTTTTATATCAGCGAATAAATTATGGGTAAGAACAACTCCGCGCATGAGAAAAGCTGTAAACAATATACTGACCATATAGGGGGAATATAACCGCAAAATATGTTTAACTGCGGTTTGACCGGAGGAAAATAGGAATTTTAAGCTAAAAAATATGATCAGCGTACTATAGATAGAATAACTAATAAGGGTAGCCGCCGCAATACCAATTATCCCCAAGTCTAACCTTAGCGCCAAAAGACAGGCCCCAAAGCTGAAAAGAACCATAACAATCTGCGCTCCGAGCATAATCCGCTGCTTATTGATTGAGATCAAGTAGTTGCCGTTAATGGACATCAGAGCGATAAAATAAACGCTGAGAATAAGCGTAAAAATTACATTCAACGCCTGAATATATTCCGGCAAAATATAGCGAAGCATTAGCGGCAATGAGATCAAGATTATTGGAAAAAGCATGGACATTATCAAGGCCAAACTGTAGTTGGCTTTCAGTAAGAGGGCTTTGGCGGCCGTAATGTCATCCTTTTGGCCGAATTTTTCCAGTAAATACGGATAGATGGTATAAGCCAGCACAGAAAATGCGCCAAACATAAAGGTACTAATCGTCGCGCCTAAACCATAAAGACCCAGAGAGGTTGAATCCAAATAACCGGCAATCATCCAGCGATCAATACTAATATAAACACCATAAATCGCTTGAATCAAAATGAGCGGCAAGCCAACCCGAAACAATTCTTTAGCTACCGGCCAGCGCCAGACAAGGGGAAAACGATATTTAGCTTTGATTATAATATAGACACTGGCCAAAGCGTTGGCCAAAATTAAGCCTGTAACCGCCAAAGTTAGAGAATTTTTTAGGGATAAAAAGTAAAAGATGAAAATAAATGAACTGATATTTACAATAATAACTGCCCACGATAAAACACCAAAGCGTTTATCGGTGCGTAACAGTGAGGTCAACGTGACATAAATTTGGGTAATAACAATCAGCACGCCGACGAGCATAAAAGCCAAAGAAAAATCTGGAGATAAACGTTCACCCCAAATCAAAACGCCGAGAGCCAATATGACGGCGACGGTAGTTGAAATAATCATGACCAACCAAAAGGAAACGTTTTTTACCTGATCTGATGCGGCCAACTCATTTCGGCCGTTCAAATACGGCATTTTTTTGTTCATGCCGTCCAGAAGGCCCAAATGAGAATAATTGCCGTATGAATAAATGACCAAAAGCAGATTCCAAAAGCCATACGCGGTCGGTCCGAGAAATTTGGCAATCACAATAATGCGAAAAAAATTAAAAATACTGGATGAGACAGTACTAATGAAAACTTTTATGGAATTTGACGCTAGACTTTTGGGCTGCTGCATAAAGAGATAATATGAAATATTTTAGCGTAAATTAACCGATGAAGCAATGAAACTGTGCATACAAAAAAACACACTTATTAGTGTGTTTCAAAAAACATCGCAATCGCCCATGACCAGCGCCCAGTTAGCCTTGTCTCCAATGTCTATCGGCGCCATTGAATCGAACCAGCGGCAGCCGAAATGAAAATTACTATTCTCGGGCATAAAGCCGGCGGTTTCCAGCATGGATCGTAATTCGTGGTTGCTGACCCAGCTGCTGATTTTACCGACTTTTTTGGTTCGGAAAAAATGGAAGCAGGCGTCAAGCAGACTGGATCTGGCGGCAGGTGTGTCAGCACAAAACCATTCGACTATGTGACCAAAGGTTTGCCGAGTGGGGCCATCATCGTACAGCTTAAGGACGGCCAAGCCGATCAAACTCCGTCGCCGCAGAACAATAACCGGAAAGTATGGGCTGTCGGGCGAGCCCCAATACCGCCACTGCAAATAGTCTCCGGTGCGCTTGGTATGAATTCTGGATTCATCAATCATGGTCGACAAGTCAGCCTGCCAATCGTGATTAAATCGTGTTGGACTATGAAGATAAATTTCGTGATGCGATTCGGAAGAACGCGGGGTTTTACCGACCAAGGACGTCATCGTGCCGCAATCGAACCAATTTAACTTCCGCGTAAAGCTGTGAACTGAATTATTGTTGGGGAACCCATAGACCAATTTATACCCCTGTCTCGCGGCTTCGGCGTAAACCTGTTCAGCCAAAAATGGGAAAATCCCCTGCCGGCCATAATCCGGATGGGTCATCGTCGTCATGGAGAAAACCGCCGGGACCTCCTGCCCTGCGATGATCAAACGCGAGGCGCAAACAGCGTAATGACCGATCAATTTATCGCCATCAAAAAGCAGCCTAATAATCGGCTGACCCCAAATATTATCTCGGTACCGCCAAAGCCAGAAAGACAATGGCAGATCGCGTTTAAATACGATTGTAAACAGCTCCAGAATTTTTGTCTCATCTCCCGGTTGATAATCACGACAGAGCCAGTTTGGGTTCATGGAGACTCCTCTTGGTGAAGGAAATGAAATACATTGAAATTAAGAAATTCATAGAAATTACGAATGACCAATTTATTTCTACTAATTTCAATCTATTTCTACCAATTTCGGTCTTCAATACGTTAGCTTCTTGATCAAAAATTCCGGCGTTAACTCAACTGTGGCCAAAACCTCGGAGATCCGATCAGCGGCACGGCCGTCACCATAGGGATTCCGCGCTTCACGACAACTTTGGCGAAATTCAACGTCATATAACACCCGGCGCAGGCCGGATTCAACGCTAAGTTGATCATGACCAACAAAAATAACGTTGTTTCCATGTTCACGGCCGGTTTGGCGTGAGCCGACACTGAGACTCGGCAGACCGAAAATCGGTGTTTCAATCAGACCGCTCGACGAGTTGCCAATTAAGCAGCTGGCAGCATCGAGCAGGCTATAATATTCACGGCTTGAGAGGTTTTTCACCACATGAAACCGCTCAGATTGAGCATGCTCATTGATCGCGCGAATTACTTCTTCATTGCCGGTGTCATTATTTGGATAAATAACAACGCAATCAGCCATAAAGCCAGCTATGGATCGTAAAACAGCTGACATTTGGTCATAGGCCCGATCCGCTTCGTAGGCAACACTATGAAAAAGACACACGATCAGAGGGTTATTCCCGATTGCGTGAAAATTCAGCTGAGACGCAAGTTCAGTCCGAGAAAGAAGTTCAACTTGTCGAACCGCGTCAATCGCCGGAGAACCAACCGTATGGATGCGAAAATCTTCTTCACCCAGCCGCCGCAGACGCGTAGCGCTTTCGTTTGTAGCCGCGAAATGAATATGAGCGAATTTGGTAATCGCGTGGCGGATGGAGTCATCGATCATCCCACAGGCTGACGTGTCGCCGCCGTGGATGTGAGCCACTAATCGACCCTGAATCACCGCTGGAATCACGGCAGCCAGAATTTCCAGGCGGTCGCCAAGAACCAATACGATGTCAGGATTATTTTCTGCCAGAGCAATAGTGAAGCCCTGAGCCGCGCGACCAAAGGCATAAGAATGATCCGGCTCTCCAGCTTCATACATGTCAATTGGCGGAGTCATAGGATAGCCGTCAGTCTTGATCAAATCAATGGTGTGGCCGAATTCGGGCAGCAAATGCATACCGGTAACCGCCACCAGAAGTTCAAGGTCCGCATGGGTCGAAATAGCGTTCATGACCGGTTTGAGCAAACCGTATTCTGAGCGAGTACCGGTAACAACCATCACTTTGCGCTTCATGATCTTCCCCTTTCGGTTGTAAAGAGCTTTGGTTAAATATAGCTGAAATCAGCGGTTTTGTCAATCATTATTTTTACTAATGCTATAAATCAGCTTTATATTTCTAACATAGTTTTAAATATTCATGCTTGTAAATTCTTGTCAGTATGTTAAGTTACAAATAATACCACAAACAGGAGAGGAGTGATCCATGCTCACAATCAGCGTTGTCATATGTTATTTGACACTTGGAGTAATGTTTTCGATCTATAGATTACATTATTTGAAAAAAGTGACTCGGAAATTTAGTTTTGAGGATGTAACACATAGGGGCGGAATTGATGGTGTATACACAAACACATACCTTTATATAGTCGTCAATAAAGAAAATTTCAGTTCATGGCTGATTGTCTGCTGGCCACTTGTAAAGGATATACAATTACAGGCTCAATCAATTTCAGCACGTTTACTTTTTATCTGGCAGACTGTTAACGATGATAATGAAAAAATAGATGTTTTGAAGGAAACATTCAAGCTCCCGGCAGTTGTGGGCACACTTTTCTGGGTTGTGATTATATTAATGGGAGTGATCCGAATATTAGCGCTCATCGTGGGCAAAGCTGTCAGACGTTTATTCAATCATCTATATTTACGGATGTGGAAGCCTTTAGAAAACCTGAATCTCTAGTGTTCTTACCACCTAATCAATGAAATTCATTGATTTTTTTGTATAAACATTGACATTGTAATAGGATTAAATTATTGTATAACATCCCCCGACCCAAAGGAGAAAATCATGCTCTGGCTGCTACCACTGTCTTTATTGATTATCACGGCCTATATTCTCATGCCGATTTTGATAAGAAAGATTGCCCGCGCGCCATCACGCACGCGCAATTTGGTATGGCAGTATTTCTACACGGCCGCGATCATGGGTCTGATTTACGCCTTTTGTGACTGGGAAATTAATCCCAGTCTGCTGATAATCATCGGCATCGGCGGATTTAATGCCTTTGCCTGTTATTGTCACTGGCGCGCTGTTGACATCAATTTGAGCAAAACCTATCTTTACACGCTGGTGGATGATGTAACGGCTATAACCCTCGGTTATTTTCTCTTGAATGAAGCGGTTTATCTGAATTTCTGGTTGTATCTCGGGATAGCAATTTGTCTGGGTTCAGCCTTGCTCTTTGTAGGAATAAAAAAGGAATCCATGGCCGGGGGCAACGAGAATACCAGAATTTTCGGCTGGATTCTGCTGTACAGTTTCATTTGGGGTGCCGCTACTTTTTCCATGAGATATTTCAGCTTGGAGGGCGTGTCGATTGTGACTTATGTCTTCGGTTGGTACAGCGGCTCACTCCTTGGAGCTCTGCTAATCTTTGTGATCGCCGGCCAAAAGGAGCGTGGCGACAAACTAAATTGGAAACAAAGGCTTAATGTCCTACCACTTGCTCTCGCCATTTGTATCGCTTTGTTTTTCCTCTACTGGCTGAGGTCATTAACACCGGTGTCGGTATCGCAGCCGATCCTTCAAGTGGCTGAAATGCTTTTCCCGACCCTGATCGGCCTCTGGGTATTCAAAGAGATTAAGAAAGTCAGCCTGAAAGAAAAATTGTATTACGGTTTAGCGGTGATTGGAGGACTAACTATAATTTTTTCGTTTTAATCATCAACAACAGACCAAACCGTCTGTTTTTTTGATAATAAAAAACTGTCGGTTTGACAGTTCAATATAGTTTTTAGAGCGTTTCGACAAACCCATCCTCAATTGTGACTTCAGAAAAGGTGTTGGCATAGCAGATATCCACAATACTACAAGTGTCATGCATCAAATTGTTGCTCACGATGGTTATTTCGACTGCTAACCGATCTTGATCACGATCCGATACTTCCAGAATAACAACCATTGGATGTTTGTGCTTAAACCGTTTACTGACTTCAAGATTAACGAGAGCAGTCTCAAAACGTCCTGTTTCCGGTGATCTTCGTTCACTCATGATTCTAAGGATTCCGTTTTTCATATGCCCGCGCCTAATTCCCCTGTCAATAAAATCATCCAATTCTTCATCGATAAAGAAGTCATTTAATCGGAAATGTCGGGTCACATTATTTATTTCTATTCTGACAAGATACGTCCGTCTTTCCATTTTGAGCTCCTTGCCGTGGTTGTGGTGTGTTAATAAATGGATCTAACCAGCATAAAAGCTTCAGCGTGCATGACGTTGACTTCAGAGCCACGCTTGCGGGCCAGTGCAGTCAGGGTTTCCACATTGCGCGGATGAGGCGCAGGGATATTTTCCGATTCGTAAACAGCGAATGCTTGCAGTTTCAAATCTATGAAACCGGAAATATCAACGTAATAATTCGGCTGGAACGGAACGTTGGACAAGCCCCACTCAGTTTCAGACAAAGTCTCGTAGGCCAAAATTTGGCGGCAGCGATGTCGGTGCGGCCGGGAAATCACCAAGCAGGCTTCGTGAATCAGCCGATGATCTTTCATGCAGTCGCCGGCGTGCGGGATAAAGAACCAGTCAGGCTTGACCGCGTCAAAAATCGCTTGGAGTTTGGCATTCAAATCCTTTTGCGGAATGGTATCAATTTTCACCGTTGGAAAACCAAGAAAATACAAATCTTTGACGCCGATAATTTTGGCCGCGCGGCGCACTTCCTTTGGACGATTCAAGATAAAGTCACGGCTCCATTCCGGTTCATAAGCTTCGGTGACGATACACAGATGAACTTCGTGGCCTTCGGCCGCCAGACGAGCGATGGTACCGCCGCAGCCAAGGACTTCATCGTCAGGATGAGGCGCGATTACCAGAGCTTTCATATATTGTCCTCCGTGATTGTGGGCGATTGATTATCGTAATGAAAATCAGTCAAATCGTCAAGGTGTTCAAGTAAAATTTGGTCATCTTTAGCCATATTTAATTTTAGCCGACGGCCAAGCACAGTTTCGATTTCAAGCGGATCAATACCCCCGGCTGGGCGTTTGGCTAGCAGATTTTGTTTAGTTAAAATTGTTCCGACCGGTAAATCCATAGCCACAACCAAACTTTTGCGGCCAACAGCCGCGGTTTTAATTTCACTGGCAGTAAATTGTTTTTGATCTGAGCCAAGCATTTGTTCTGTTTGACGAATAACACTGACATACTCAGCCAATTCATCAGGCTCGAGGCTGGCTTGATGATCAGGTCCGGGCAGATTTCGATTCAAAGTAAAATGTTTTTCAATCACCTTCGCGCCCTTGGCGATAGCCGCCACTCCAGCAGCGATCGTGGTGGTGTGATCAGAAAAGCCAATGATAAGACCCTGATATGTTTTTTTGTACCAATCGATAACATTTAAATTCACCTCGTTAGCCGCGCAGGGGTAATTGCTCGTGCATTGCAGGAGCGCGATTTGGTCATATTTCAACTTTTGAAATCTGGCCATGACCAGATCAACCTCCGTTTGAGTCGTCATTCCACTGGATAAAATCAGCGGTTTGCCGGTAGCCATCAGCAGATCGTGAAGTAATATATTGGTAAAATCAGATGATGACAGTTTGTAAGCGCTAACGTGGGGATCAAGATAATCAATGACATCAGGGGTATGCGGCGTGGTGAGAAAAATAATATTTTGACTCCGGGTAAATTGAATAAGCTCGATAAATTGATCGGCGGATAAGGCCAGTTTTTTGAGCATATCAAGCTGATTGGTGACCGCGCCATAAACAGGATCAAGATTTTTTGGCCAAGCGCCCAGATTGGTCGGAGACAATTCCCAAGCGGATGAAAAATCCGGTTTTTCACCACCATTATTTTGGGCGGCTTTTTGATATTCAGCCATTTTAGCTTGTTTGGTCACCAGATTTTCCGGGGTAAATGTTTGAAACTTGACCGCGTCGGCGCCGGCGAACTTGGCAGCCAGCACCAGTTTTTTGGCCTGACTCAAATCACCGTTATGGTTGACACCGGCTTCGGCAATAATAAAACAGGGGTTTGCCCCCCCGATTTTTTTGTTTTCTATTTGGAATTCAGACATAGCGGATAGCGGTTAGCGTATAGCGTTTAGGGATTAGTGAAACGAAATTCATTGAAATTATGAAATACATGAAATTTATTGGTTGACCAATTTATTTCGACTAATTTCAATTTATTTCTACCAAATTCGGTCTTCAAGTTGAATTTCGTTCCTTCAAACTTCTTGTTTTAAATATAATTATAATTCGCCATGTTTAAGCATCGCTTCGGCGATGAGAAAGTCATATATGTCATCAATATCCACACTGCGTTGTTTTGGCATGACATAACCGATCGTATTGTCGGTGTAAAATTTCGGTTTGACCAGAAAACGATCTCGGCCAATCAGATAAACCGCGCCGTTCGGGCGAAAAAAAATTGTTTGGTCTTGGCTGCGTTTAGCCAAGGAAGCTTCATTGGAAAACTTGACTCGCGCGTCGTGGGTCATCGTCATGGCCCAGTCAACCGGATGTTCAAATTCGCAAACGCTGACCAAGGTGGTCGGTTTTTTTTCCAGATAAAGTTTAATTGAACCGGTCAAATCCTCCAGATTCCGCAGTGGCGATGTTGGCTGCAAAATCACAATATGCTCCGGCTCATAACTTTGCTCAGAGAGGGTTTGTAAAACATGATTAATGGCGTCGTTGGTGGATGCGGTGTCGGTGGCGAGCTCAGCCGGCCGCATGATGACTTCGGCGCCCGAGTTTTTGGCGACGGCTGATATTTCCTCGTAATCGGTTGAGACAACAACGCGGTCAATATATGAACAGTGTTTCGCGGTCTCAATCGTATAACTGATCATGGGTTTTCCCACCAGGTCCTTGATGTTTTTCCCGGGCAGCCTTTTGGATCCGCCTCGAGCTGGGATGATGGCAAGTATTTGAGTCATGTGATTTTAATCTTATTTCACTTCACGCCTCTTGGCATAAGCCAGAAAAGCCAGAATAATTGTTTCTGCCAATACTGTAATATAAACCAGCTGGGCTGTCAAAACAATGTTCATAATTCTAAGAGCAAGAAGACCAACCGTTACGACGGCAAGCGACAAAAAAACACTCAAAATTAACCGCTCAACCCAATCCAATTTTTTTGGACCGGAATCGTCTGTTTCCATCAACTGTGACTTAAAATCATGCGTCTCGGGGAAAAAAATATATGAAGTAAACAACCCGGGGAGGAATAAAACCACAAAACTGCCGAACACAACAACAAAAGAAGTTTTGGTGTTGTACCAAAAATAGAGGCTGAAGGCGGATAATAAAATAATATAAACCGCCGCTAGAATTTTGGTTTTAATTTTGGTCAGGGTTTTCGTCCACATACTCGCGATCGTAGAACCAAACGTGATCATTAATTTTTTTAAACGCTTCATTATTTTTAATAAAATTTTCATGCATATTGTCATGTTGTTTGTCGCCGACAAAAATATACAGCGGATAGGGGTACTGATTGAGCAATTCGTAGCGGGCGGCGTTACCATTTCCCTGCCAGAAGGTCATCCATTTATTCAAGCCCCATTTATCATCGCCATACGCCGGGCCGATAAACGGCATACCGCCGAATCCATGGACCCATGGAGTATAGCTGCTGCTCGTTGTCATAAACCGGCTTTCTTCATCAGTCACAATCGCTTTAACCGCCTTTATATCGTCAAGTTCGGCCGGGCTGATTTGGGGTTTTTGATTCCATGCGGCATAGGCCACATTTGAGAGCAAGGCAACAATAAACAAACCTACCAGAATCCGGCCCCAAAGATCACGGGCAAAATATTGCATGAATAGAAAAATGGCCGGCGTCGCAAAAATAATAATTACAAAATCAAATATAATAATTGATCTGGTATGATAGATCACCGGGGATATAATAATCACAAAGACTATGGCGAGCATGACATATAAAAAGAGCCCTGAATAGTGGTGTAACGGATCCCGCTCCACGACCTTGGACCAGATTTTGGGGTGGATTATGCCGAGAATCACAAACGGCGACAGATATAAACTCAATTTGTGAAACGCGCCGACATCAATGAATGACCCTGATAATTGATATATTTTCCAAAACGGAGCGTTAATCACCAGCCCTTTGTACTGCCAGAATTGTTTAAACTCTTCACTGACAATGCCCCATTTGGCAACCAAGATAATCGCCGTGGTCAAAAAACCGAAACCGAATAAATACAGCAAGTAGCGATCAAAAGGCTTGCGTCTAATAAGAGACTGGATAATATAGATAAGTAAAAATAAACCAAAACAGATGGCAAAAACCGCGAAGGTGGGCGTGTGGATCAAGGCTCCGACGATGGCCGTGAAGATTAGCAGCGGCGACCGGCGGATAAATAATCCGATGGTTAAAAACAAAAAGCCCATAGCCATCATTTGCTGGCCAAACATCCACCAGTAGGCGTAAAACTGCGTGACCGAGGTGGCAAAAAGTAAAATCGCGATTGACGCCAAGTGCAGGCGGTATTGAGTTTTGAATGAGGTAAATAGAAAATATAGACTGCCGGCAATTAAAAGCTGCGACAAGACATAAACAAAATTAATGACAACTATTGGCTCAAGGCCAAGCAGATTGTATGGAACCAGACTCAGATAATAGGCGCGGTCTGACGCCAGAGAAACTTGGTTGGTTCTGAATTGCTGCAAATAAAAACCGGTGTCATAGCCAAGCGGCGCTTCACCAAAGCGAATAAACGGCAGCAGACGAATAAGTAAAAGGAAAACGAGCGCAAAAATCAAAATGTAAATAAACCAGCGGCGATTTTTCAGCAAGTCCGCCGCATTGATCCCCAACCGTTGTTTATTTTTGGATAAAATTAAATAAAAAATACCATAGATAACCATGGCGTAACCAAAAAACAATATCCGATACTTCCAATCGATGTGCGCGGGAACTAAAAGCAAGACGACAATCGTATATAAAAAGGTAAACCGATGCTCAACGATTTTTGTTTTTATTTTGGACCAAGTCATAAATTAAACTAAGAATATTATAACACAAAAACCATTGGAACAAAAACTTCACCTTGGTTCAGGTGAAGATGAGTTATAAATTCTTTTTAATGATTGCCGGAACACCGGCCACCATGACTCGATCTGGAACCGAGACAATCACGACCGATCCGGCAGCCACAATCGAATCGGATCCGATCGTCAAATTGTTGATTACGGTTGAACCGATACCGATCCATGTCCGATCACCAACCACAACCGTGCCGCCGAGAACCGCGCCGGGACTGACGTGGACGGCCAAACCCAACCGGTTGTCGTGATCAATTATCGCGCCGGAATTGATGATGGCGTGATCGCCGATTATCGCCTGCGCGCTGATAATGGCGCCAATCGCCACCACTGATCCATCACCGATTGAAGCGCTGCGGGAAATCTTGGCAGTCGGATGAATGGCGCGGCTAAACTGGAATCCGAGAGCGCTGAGTTCAGCAGCTTTGGCTTCACGAGTTTTATTATCACCGACAGCAATGATAATTTGGTTTGTCATGGTTTCCACCAATTTACTCAAAATGTCATCGCCGCCAAGCACTGGCACGCCGCCAATGTCTTGACGCCAAAAGTCCGGATTATTATCAATCAAACCATGAATTACTTGATGCTGCGCTTTGAGAATATCAATCACCACCCGGGCATGGCCGCCGGCGCCGTAAATTAGCATACAATCCCCCTTTCATTTTGGTTGATCGTAATCATAATAGCTAAAATTCAATAAATTACAAGCCTAGAATAACTTGACCAATTAATTTGGTGGCGTTGGCTGAGTTGAGTTTCATTCTGTCAACAATCAGTTCCCACGTCACCGGCGCTTCGTTTGGTTTCCAGCAGTCATAATCTGTCGCCATAGCGACGGCGGCGTAGGGAATTTTCAGTTCATTGGCGAGAATAATTTCAGGGACGGTAGACATGTTGATTATATCCGCGCCAAGCGACTGGAACATATGGCTTTCCGCCCGAGTGGAAAAGCGTGGGCCTTCAATTGTGATTATCGTTCCATGATCATGAAATTTCAAGCCGATAGATTGGGCGGAAGCGATTAACCTAGCGTGAAGTTTCAGGTCAAACGGATCGGCCATCGGAGTGTGAATAACTTGATCATCGAACATTGTTAACGCGCGGTGTTTGGTCCAATCAATAAATTGATCGGGAAAAATAAAATCACCCGGTTTAATCTCTTCCCGAAGCGAACCGCAAGCCGTTGTGGCCAAAATCGCTTCGCACCCTAACTCCTTGAAAGCCCACAAATTGGCGCAGTATGGAACTTTGGTCGGCATGATTGAATGATCTTTATTATGCCGCGCTAAAATTACCACGTCATTGTCGCCGATTTTTCCCATGGTTAACACACTTGATGGTTTACCAAACGGGGTGTCCAGTTCTTGCTCGGAATAATTTTGAATCAGCTGCGGATTATCCAAACCGCTACCGCCGATGATGCCAATTTTCATAGTTACGAATTTACCCACCTACGCTCTTGTTTTACAGAGCTTCGGTGCCTGCCTGCCGGTAGGCAGGGGCAGGCTAATGTTACCCGCCTACGCTCTTGTTTCACAGAGCTTCGGCGGGCAGGCGAAAATTACGAATGCAAGAAACGACAGGGAGGCTCGCCAATGTTTATTGTTTATTGACGTAAAAATATTTTTATGATAGAATATATAATCCGCAAAACAAAGGAAAGGGAGGGTCGGATGTCTACAGGAAAAGCCTATACTTTGATCGCGGTTTGGTCAATGGCGTTCGCGCTGGTAGCCGGACTGGCAGTTCGAGCGTATATGCAGCATAAACTGAATACACATCAAATCATTGATGCTCGAAATGACATGCAAAGCAATATTTATTTGCTGGAAGCAGAGTTGAAATGGGAGAAGCATCGCGGTCTTCAAACTGGGTGGATCGAATCGCAGGAAGAATACATTAAGCGGCAAAAAGCGCATCTGGAAATCGTTTATGAATGGGCTGAGGAATATCTGGACGCCGGATTCTGGGAAAAAGTTTTTTACGCCACAGGCATCTTTGACAACGTGAGTTACGTGAACACATCAATCAGTCTTGAACTCCAGAAAACCGTTGTGGCCTTGTCCAATCGCATGGATGATTGCATTAATGACTACCCGCTCAGCAGCAAGGTCGAACGATAATAAACACTCAAATTAGGGTGTTTTTTCTTTTAAGAGATTCAAAATTTACCTCTGGGACAGACCGAGATCAAACTGTGGCTGGAGGTAAAACTTCCATCAAGGCTTTCTTGGCTTCCAAATATTTGGCGTAACGGTCTTCTATTTTTTGACAAAAATGCGGATCAGCGCTGATTCGCGCGGCTGTTTCTATTGCTGTTTCTTCTGCTGTTGTCCAATCCAAGCCATTCAAGGGATTGGCGGCAGTTGTTGATATACCGATACATTCTCCATGCGGATACAACTCGCCGAATATCTGTTCTACCCGTTTAAATCGTGGGTCATTGGAACGCAGATAAAAGTGCCAAGCTTCGCCATCACGAACATGCTCTTCAATATGGCAATCAATCGGCCCTTCCAGCTGCTCGGCCGAAACCGCGGACTGATTCCCGGGTAACTCTTTACTCATAAGTCATTTATTTAAAAAATTATTAGCGCACATTTAAAAAACTCCGGACTTGCTCGTTTTCGGATATCGGACTCTATTTATTCAATAAAAGATCGAGGTCCAATTCCAAATCTTCAAAACGTTTTTTGAGCAGTTTTTTCGCGTCATCGACGACTTTGTTGTAAATATCTCCGCCGATTTCTTGCAGGAAAAAGTCTAAAATATCCTCGGCGGCAATCAGACCGATGGTTTCACCTCTTTCTTGTTTAAAAAATGTGATTATGGCGTCAACGCATGCCTTTCTTTTGGCTTTTGGCAGCAGATCCCATTTTCGGTTTATCTCCGGTTTCATAGATTACATCCTTAGATTTCAATCGATAACAAATCTTTCGCTAATATCGTGTTTCTGAATATTATTTTTGTCTCTTTTAACCGGATAGCATCAGATGCTGTGGTATATAGATGTGTTAAGACCAATTTATCGACGTTAGCCTGCTTGGCAATCTCGCCGCACTCACTTGGAGTAAGATGACCGTTTACTTTCATCCTGTTGGGAAATGAACATTCAGTCAATAACAGATCGGAATTCTTTGAAAATTTTATCAAATTAAGATCATAATCGCAATCACCGGTTATGACAATTGATTTTGATTTTTCGGTGAATTTATAGCCAACGCTTTCATTACTGTGAACTGTTTTTACGCACGCGACTTTCAAACCATCGAGAGCCAAATTTTTCTTAATCTCTATAATTTTGAGTTTATAGGTATTGGGTCGCGGCTTAGAATTGATTATTTTTTTGAAATAATTTTTGAAGCCGATTGGACCAATTAAAATTAAATCTTTGGTTCGACAAAAATTCGGCGTCCAGTCCAATGCTTGGAGGTATGAGCGAAGTTCGCCAATGTGATCAGGATGAAAATGCGTAAAAAAAACAAAATCTATTGCTTTGTAATCAATCTTCGCTTTTAATAACTGGTGCATGGTTCCAGGTCCGAAATCAATTATGACATCCTTATTCAAAACTCTCAAAAAATTAGACGGCGAACTGCGCTTCAAGGATGGCACGCATGTTCCACTACCCAAGATTGTTAGTTTCATAAAAAATATTATGGAACGTTTGTTAATGCTTCGCGTTTATCAATGGCTCAGGTAGGAGTTGCATATTAGTTTACCTCAAATTAGTTTATCTCAAACCACTTTCCTTCGCTGATCACGTCAATTTTTCCATCAACAACTTTTACGGCGGAATTATCGTCTAAAACGTAGATTTTTTCGTTTATGTCTTTGACGGCATTTCTGACAAAATCCTCTCGCAAATTTTCGAAATGGGCTGAATTCAGATGGGGCATAATATAGAAATCAACATAATCCAAACCGGCCATATCATAATCTTTGTCCATATCTTCACCGTAGACAACTTGTGAAATTTTCAAAAGCAAATCTTTGTTCGTTACCATACTGCCGGCACTGACACCAACATAAACCTTGTCTTTTAACAATTCGGGCAGAACTTTTGCCAAACCGGATTTATTCAGCCAGTCCATAAGATGATAAGTATCGCCGCCTTCAAAAAATAAAACATCCGCGCCTTCAACGCTCGGCTTCCAAATACTTTCATCTACCGCTGAAATATCGGTGATTTCTATTGACTTGAAATTCAATTTTTTTAGATTTATCAAATCATTAATAAGCCAGTCCTTGTCTCCGGTTGCGAGATTTGAGGCGGTGGGAATAAAAACCACGGTAGTGTCTTCCGGTTTTTTTTCTGTCAAGCTAAACAGAACATTGGCGATGGATTTGTTGGTAATGCCGCCAGAGGTCAAAAGTAATTTCATATTTTCAGAATTTTAAATATTCTACCTTTATTTTAACATACTAGCGTAATTCCCACGCCACCGGCAACTTCCCCGTAAAAGCATAATCGCCGAATAAAACATCTGCGACTCCTTGACCCTCGCTTCCGGGGAGCCAAGAGGCTACAATCGCGTCCCAGTTTTGAGCATATTCTTTTATATCCAGCGGCCGGCCGGCCACTATGATGACGACGATTTTTTTACTTTTGGCTTTTACATTTTCTATGGCTGACAAATCTTCGGGGCTTAAACTTGGATTTGCATTATCCCCCCAGCCCTCGGCGTAAGGTTTTTCGCCAACCACCACAATTCCGACATCGGCGAGATTATTTTCTAGAGAATAATCGCCTTCTTTATCGTATTCAACTTCGGTGTCGGCGGAAACAGTCTTTTTTATGGCTTCAAGGATGGTAATTCCAACAATCCCCTCATTTCCATCTATCCCCTGCCACTCCGTGGTCCAGCCGCCTGCCTGTCGGCCCAAATTATCCGCGGCTGAACCGGCCACGATAATTTTTTTCACTGATTTGGATAGAGGTAAAACAGACTGATTATTTTTTAATAACACTTGAGATTTACGAACCGCTTCTCTGGCGATATCTCGGTGTTGGTCGCTGCCGATAACCGCTAACCCCTCTGGCAAAGCTTGGGGGCGGTCAAATAAACCGGTCTCAAATTTCACGGTTAAAATTCTTGTGACAGCATTATCGATCCGGTCTTTGGTTATATCGCCTTTAGATAAAGCTTGCTGCACATTAAAGATAAAATCTTTGTAATCAAACGGAGTCATGACCATGTCTACTCCGGCGTTAACAGAATTCACGATAGAATCATATTTGGAATCAGCCACGGCGTATACACCATACCAATCTGAAACAATGAATCCGGAGAAACCTAATTCTGTTTTTAGAATATCGGTCAAAAGATAATGGTTTGAGGTATTCATTTTATTGTTCCAGGTAGCGGTGCTCACCATCACCACCTTTGCGCCGTTGGTGACCGCTTTTTGAAACGGGATCAAGTGAGTTTGACGTAATGATGTTTCATCCAAGGTTATATTCCCTTCTTCCACTTTGAAATCTTTATTCCGAGATGTTCCAAATTCCATATTGCCGCCGCCAATATAATGTTTGGCTGTGGCTAAGACATTGAAATAATCGTTTGAATTGGTTTGCATCCCTTTTAAATAGGCGGAGCCCAGTGTGGCATTGTTAGCCGGATTTGAGCCAAAAGTTTCATAGGTTTTCCCCCAGCGAATATCTTTCGCCACGTCAAGATTGGGCGCAAAATTCCAATAAATTCCGGTCGCGGCCATTTCGTCGGCCGTGGCTTGGGCCACTTGGGTGACCAAATCCGGATCATTGGCGGCGCCCAAACCAATGGCGTGAGGGAAAATGGTAGCGCCGAGAACATTGCCGTGGCCATGGACCGCGTCAATCCCATACAAAAGAGGGATACCCAAACATGTTTCTTTGGCGGCAGAGTCAAAGTCGTTTATCATCTGAAGCCAGGCCAGCGGCGTATCCTGTTTTGGACCGGCACCGCCGCCGCTTAATAGAGCTCCAATATTATAGCGGGAAATATCATCCAGATTATGAATGCTATTCTTTTCGATCAAAACCATCTGGCCGATTTTTTCCACGTCGGTCATTCGACTCATCAAGTCGGCCACCCTTTGATCAATTGGTAGGGCCGAATTTTGATAGGGCAGATTTGTTTGCTGACAGTTATTATTTTTATTTACCAGCGGGAAAAATGGTCGCTTAATAAAAATAAAAACAAACGCTATGGTTAAAAGCAGCGCTACAAGTAAAAAGATAATTAATTTTGAGCGATGGAATTTGAAATTCATGATTGGATGGATTATTAATGATTATTGATTTAGCAAATCATCGGGTAAAACCCATTTTGCCGCCGGCAAGGCATTGCAGGCTTTGGCTTCATAACCAGCTTCTTCGGCGGTGATAGGCGCGCCGCCAATATCATACGACCAGACAATGATTTCTGAAACAGTGCCCGGCGTAGCCTGACAACCGCCCAAATCAGAATAAGGGCAGGCGTCCAGTGAGAACTTGCCTTCAGCGCAGGACAGCTTCATCCGCTCTTCGGTGAAAATTTCACCAATAAAATCCACGCAAGTGCTCTTTGAATCAATAATGTTGCAGCTCCCGCGAACTTTGGTTTTGCCGGATGATTCAATCAACGGTTTTACGTCTTTGTCATAATCTATCTCCTGCTCTGGCGGAAAATCGCCGGTACATCCGGATGTTAGGATGCCTGAGGTTAATAGAATGATTGATAGTAAAAGTTTATTTGTCATAACTTTTTAACAATTAAAAAGTAAAAATGTCTTCCGCCTAACGCGACTATACTCTTATCTTCAACTTGTCATTTCCTTGTTCTCGCTGACTTGAAAATTGAATAATATTTGCACATGGCCCATTTTTTATGTCAGCCTCATTTGCGAGCTTTCTTGCTTCTTTTTCATATTTAGATAAACCATGAACGATTGGAAAACGAGTAAGAAAATGAGTAAATCTGCTCATGCCTTTCTTTTTTTGAGCAAAGTGAACCAAATGATGAATAGTGTCACGAGCGATGAGTTCAGTATCGCCTGCATCGTAGATAGAATCCAGATTGTTCGTGAAAATTTTGAGCGTGTTGCCTTTTAGTGACTCAATTCTTGTAAAAATTTCTCTAACTCTGCCCGGTAAAAAAGAAGCGAGAAATCTTGTGGCTTTGTTGCTCCAACGAAGGTGTCCAAATTCAATTTTTAGATCGGCGGCCTGTTCTTCGGAAAGACCTTGCGCAAGAAGAAAAATTTTTACTGCGTTGGCGTCAACTGATAACCTCATACCACCATCACTTGCGGACAATGGAGAGGAAGTCCCCGGCTTAGTCGTAGAGTTTATTTCTCTAGGTTGAAGTTTTTCTCTGATTTCCTCTATTTGCTCGGCAGCGTTTCTTTCTACTGCCGCCTTTTGTTTGAAAGTAATTTCAGCGATTGGCAAAGTTTCAGCAGTAGGTTTTTCAGGATTTGGTAAGGCGACTCCTTCGGCTTGATTTCTAGGTCTTTCAGACTCCATAGGGTAAATATCGTAAGTATTTTTATTGAAATAAATTTTTACCATCCCCCTAACTATTGCTATTGATATTGTCTCTCAAATGTATCAGTATCAATTCTATCGAGTGAGTAATTTGTAATAAAAAAAGGAATTACATGAACTTCTTTTTTCGTATAGTTGAATGGCCGATTTCTCTCATTATCATAACCAAGAATATTCCAATCTACAAATTCGTAGCCGGGCCCATGATAAAATGTTGTTCCGCCATCGAGAAGTTGAGTTGTTTTCAGAATGAACAATGGTTTTTTATTGTTGAAAAATCTATATGAATCTATTGTTCCCGCCATTAAAATTAACGCCATTATTGAAGATATGATTATGACAATTATTTTTTTCATAATTAGAAATTAAAAGCCATAAAGCATAACACACGCGCCTGACCCAATGTTCACCGAGGAATCACGCAGGATTCCGAAGGAAATTTATGTTCCGGCGCGGTTATCTGATGTTGAGCTGATTCTTCTAAACTTTACAATATTTTTTCACCTTTAATCAGTCTCACAAGTACTACGATAATAGCTACCACAAGTAGAATGTGAATGAAACCGCCTATGGTGTAGGAAGTAACGACACCGAGCAACCACAAAGCAATGAGAACGACAGCGATAATCCATAGCATAAATTTTTAGATTATGAATAAAAATACTTTTGGATGTAGTTATTTAAATTTTTATTTTTCAGCATTACTTACTTTAAGTGTAACCTATATTTACAATCAGCGCAATTTTAGATGAACGTCAGGGATATACGAAGTTTTCATGGAACGAAGTGGAAGAAAAATTTGGGTGAGGGGTGAGCCGAGCCCCGAGCCGTATATCCCTTGTCATGTGTCCCGAACGGAGCATAGCGGAGTGAGAGCGCAGCGTGGTCGGAGCGAAGCGGAGAAGTTAGAAAACAACTCCTTTTAATCGTTTCCGATAAGGATGGAATGATTTTCTTCCACCCTTCCTTTTTAATTCTTTCTTGATTCTATTCAAAGGTATTTCGTCTCCATGGCAATTAAAAAATTTCATTATGTTTGGATCTGACCATTTTGGATAAAAACCGGTTTCAAATAGTCTGAATCCGAATATTTGGCCGAATAAGGGAAGACGAACTTCATCATTACTTAAGTCCGGAACATGAATAGAGCTAAACTTGTCTAAAAAATTTTTGGGCAAACATAGTCCTGGACCAAGTGAGGCATAAGATTGTTTATTATAACCGAACCGATCTTTTGCGTATTTTAATAATTTTTCCCATTGGGTTTTATATGGTTCTTTGAATACCCATGTCCATGTGGGCTTAATGTTTTTTAGTGGATTAAGTGCGGTTAGCCCGATACAATTATTAGGTATCTTTTTATACAAGTCGTTTAAAGAACTAAAAAGCAAAAGGTCCCATTCAATAACATGCAACATGTCAAATTCAAGATTTTTCCCGACATTTTTATACCACAACCTTATACCGAGGTCGCTATTCTTCCATTTCCAAGAATTGGGTTTATTTCTTATGCAATAATTATGCTCAAGATATGGACTTAGATATTTTTTATATTTTGGAAATTCGGATTCCTCGCCACCATAGAGCCCAAAAATTTTTATCCCCGGATTGAAATTTTTTAATTGCCGTAATCTATCGCTACAAACATATGGTTTTTTATGATATCGAAATAATACTATTTTTTTCATAGATTAAAAGGAGTTGTTTTATAATTACGCCTAACGTCCGGGTGTGGCCGATGTTTGCCACTGGTATAATGTGCCCGAAGGGCGACCAGTGGCAAATATGGATGGCACTTTTGGCTGTGCCAAAGGCCAGCCTAAAAAAGTGCCGAACCGGCTACACCGTGTTGTACGCTGTACATTTTTTATTTAGTAAAAGTATCAAATATTACGACGAAAATCGGTAATATAAGAAATACAAATATTATAGAGAAAAACGCGATAATTATTCCCTTAAATAAATAATCTTGTTTTTTATTGCCTATGTCAATCGGCTTAATTGATTTATCTTTGTTCCAGAACAAGGTTTTAATATTTTCTTTTAAAGTTTTTTTATCATTGCTTAATAGATAATAATATAATCCTATAATTGCGATAACTGGCAGAAACACAAGAAATATATATGGGGCATCGTTGGGAAGATTATTTAATAGACAGTGGCGATGGCAATCTGACATGTAGATATATTTGTAATATCCAATTTTATCTAAAAAAGAAAAATATGGTTTTGTGAGCTGGCTATACCAGTTTTCTAAAAAAAGTCCTAAGGATAAAAAAGAAAATATTAATATAAATCCTGAAATGGCAATAAAAATGTGGTTGATTTTTTTCATTTTCAGATGTGTTTAATAAAAAATGTATGGCGTATAAACTCGTCGACTATACGAAGCTGCGGACGGACAGCGTAGCTGGCCGACCGGCAATTTCGTATAGCCGACTGTTCTGCGCTGTGTCCGCCGAAATGAAATGAAGGTGGAAGAGTCGCGAACGTGAGCGTAGCGAACTCGCGACGGAGCAGAACGGAGGGTACCGACGAGCGCCTGCCTACCGGCAGGCAGGTTCCGCAAAGAGCGAAGTCACGCGTAGCGGGACGAGAGCGATTTTGCGGAACGTTTGCGTATAGCAGAAGTGCCGCCCTTCATTATCGCATAGAACTGTGGTTTAGCACGAACTCTTTCAACCGCCTCAAACATTGCCTTCAGTTAGCGGCATTTGGGTGAGGGGAATATGGCTTCCTTTGAAAATCAATAACGCCACATTACCCGAACCTGCTATACGCTGTTAGACGATGTTAAATCCAATTTTATTGTTCTCCGGTTCTCTGCCAGTATTTCTTGAAGGTTTCTGCCTCAAGACCACCTTCTGTTTTTTTAAGGATGACGCCTATAGGATCCTTTCCTGTACTAGAAACCATGATACATTCCTCATAATCCTCGCGTGTTCTAAATTCTGCCGGTAGATGACCGACACTGAAGGTTTCATCACTTAATCGAAGGAGATCTGGCAGAGCTTCATATACTTCTGTGTCATTTACACTTAGAGAATGAGCTATCTTGGTTACGGCTTCTTGAACCGAAAGGATATGACCCTTTTCGTGTTCTACTGTTGGTTTTTCTCGCATATTTTTTATAAAGTTGATAAATAAAATTGGATTTAATTTCGCCTAACGCGCGCGCCTG
>DOZJ01000002.1:378303-440362 GCA_003518055.1 Candidatus Falkowiibacteriota bacterium | reverse complement strand
GGCGCGCGCGTTGATCTGAAATGTCGCTCCCTGCGGGTCGCTCCATTTCAGATCAACGTTCTGCAGTATGCGATGTTTGCCCGTGGTAAAATTTGCGACCAGCGGGAGCTTACCACGGGCAAATATGGACGAAGCGACGAGGTACGAGGAGCGTAGTCGCATACTGCGTGTTAGGCGATGTGCATTTTTTATTATCAATTGCATTTGCCGAGATACTTTACCATAAAGGGCGGGAAATTTTATTCCTTTATTCCTCGCAGAATGGAAACAATATGACCGATACGCTTTCCTTGCTGACGAGCGACAAGTGCTTGCTGGCTTGAAAGTGCATATGGTTGTAATTGCTGTTGCATTTGTTCGCCAGTCATCGGTGCATTTAGAAGTCCAGAAGCAAGCACTTGGTCGTAATCGTAGAACGTAAATGTTACCGCCCGTTCATTTTCAGCGTTGGCATAACCAGGAATAACATCTTCGGGTTGTGTTTGAACTTTCAAAGTTGCAAATAATTCTTCGAACCGCAGATGAGCCGCAGCAAATAACTTATGGATAGCTAAGTAAGGTACTCTTGCTCCAAGCGCAATGACAGCAGAGCCCCCTTGAGACAATACTTTGTGAGCTTGCTGTAAAAACTTGTACTGCAAGGCCAGAAGATAACGATCTAAATTTTCAGGACAGCCTTGTAGCAGTTTTTCGTCTATATAAGTTGCTGCCTTGCTCGATTTAATATCAACATCTTTTGCCGGAATATTTGGCAAGTTTGCATAAATAACATCAACAGGCGGCGTTTGTGTCGGAGTATCCCAATCCTTCAAGTCCACCTCAAGCAGGTTGCCTGCACTGCATGCAGACACGACATGACTATCTTTAGGAAGATTTGCGCGTAGATTTCCTAGTGCGATTTGGGCGGCACGTTCGTTGATGTCAGTAACACGAATGAAGTCAGGATGAAAAATGTGATATGCACCGATTGCATCTAATCCGGGCCCAGTGCCGACAGTAATAAAGTGTCTGCATGCCCGACCCTCTACCTCAAGCCGCCTGTTGAGTTCTTTGAGTCCGAGCAAGGCGGCATAAACCCAGTTATCTTCTGGCCGTGGTTCAAGATCATACGTTTCTCCGGGGCTCTGCTGGATTGTTATTTGCTGCGGCGTTTCAATGCCAACGCTAGAAAATAGGGTGGTAACATTTTGTCGCTCGTCAGCATATTCGGTTGTTTTCATTCGTTCGGTCATACTTGACTTGATAAAATAATGGTGTTGAGTTTATAAAATTTTCCGCCCTAAATCAATAGGAAGTATCTCGGCAAATACCAAAATATAAAAAATGCATTTCGCCTAACGCGCGCGCCTGATCCGAAGTTTCGTGAGGAATCCCGTAGGGTTCCGAGGGAAATTTCGGATAGGCGCTGTTATCTGATGTGTCGCTCCCGTAGGGGCGACACAGAGGATAATAGCGTCCGGCAGGCGCGCGCGTTGATCTGAAATGGAGCGACCCGCAGGGAGCGACATTTCAGATCAACGTTCCTGCATAGCCGAAGTTGGCGCATGTTAAAATATCACGAAGTGATAACATGTGCCAATTTGGGTGAACGAACGAAGCACAGCGGAGTGAGTGAACCGGCTATGCAGTGTTGTACGATGTGCGAAAAAGCCGTCCTACTTTTCATCAAGGGCGTCAATTCCTAGCCAATGATCGTATCTGTCAGTCTCAGGACAGTTTTCAGGCATTACTTTATTGCTTCTACTTGCTCCGTATGTACGCCCTTGATCGTCAGGGCAATCAACACAAGTACCCCAACGCCCATTACGTCGCATTTGTTCTGTCATTTGCTCTTTTCTAAAGTTCTCCATATTCGGACTTTCCTCAAGTATTTTTTTGATTGCTTCTTCTCTAAGCTCTGGAGGTACAGGTTGATTGCCCTGACTCTCCACTGATGGTTCATGTCTTTCCATAATGTTTGTGGTTAAAAAGTTAATTATTAAACATCTACATTATAAGGCTTTTTGGCATTTCGTACAACGCGCGCGCCTGATCCGAAGTTTCGTGAGGAATCCCGTAGGGTTCCGAGGGAAATTTCGGATAGGCGCTGTTATCTGATGTGTCGCTCCCGTAGGGGCGACACAGAGGATAATAGCGTCCGGCAGGCGCGCGCGTTGATCTGAAATGGAGCGACCCGCAGGGAGCGACATTTCAGATCAACTGGTTTCTATCCGAACTTTTGCCGGTTTAATACGTTTAATTTGCTGGTTATACGAACTCACTCTTGATCATAACTCACCAGCCAATGCAGGTTGTATGACTTAAATTTAGCGCTGCCGCCGAGAAATGGCAAGTCAACCACCAGACTCACCCCGACAATGTCGCCGCCCAGTGTCTCCACCAGCTCAATGGCGGCACCGAGCGTGCCGCCGGTGGCCAGCAGATCATCAACAACCAAAACTTTTTCGCCGGGCTTGATCGTATCTTCATGCATCACGACCGTGTCCGGACCATATTCTTTTTGATACGTAGCTTCAATTGTTTTTGATGGCAATTTGCCCTTTTTCCTCACCAAACAGACTCCGCAGCCAAGATTGTAGGCAATCGGTGTCCCGAGCAAAAAACCGCGGGCATCAATCACGACAACTTTATCGATTGTTTGTTGTTTGAACGGTTCAGTCATCTTGTCAATCACATAACGAAAAACTTCGCCATCCTCAAGCAAGGGGGTGATATCTTTGAAATTTACCCCCGTGATCGGCCAATCAGGCACTTCACGGATTTTGGCTTTTAAATTCATGTTATTTACTTCCCAATCAACACCCGCTCCAAATTACTAGCGGTTACAATATTTTTAACCAAGCGTTCAGTATAAATTAAAATCAACAAACCTATTTTTTATTAACCGAACCGCACATTTTCATTTTGGTTTCTACTACTTTTTGGACAGCGCTGATGACGTCGGGCATAAACTTGTAGACCGCCGCCTCCTTGTTGGTTTTTATCACTTTGGCCAAGGTGTCTCGAAACGCCAACCTTAACTCGGTGTTGACATTAACTTTAACGACACCGTGTTTAATCGCCGCCCTAACTTGGCCGGCAGGGATGCCTGAGCCGCCGTGCAGGGAAAAGAAACAGCTGACGCCAGCCGCGATTTGTTTTAACCGTTTTATATCAAGCTTTGGGGTATCACGATAAATTCCGTGGACATTGCCAATGGAAACAGCCAAAATGTCGGCGCCGGATTCGGCCATAAACATTTTAGCTTGATCCGGTGTAGTATAGTCGGCTTGGTTCTGCATGGATTTGATGGAGCCGCGATGGGCTTCGCTGCCGCCGGTGATATGATTGATTTCCACTTCAACCAGTTTGTTTTGTCGATGCAGGCGTGACACGACTTCTTTGGCGTGTTTTAGATTCACTTCAAAACTTAATTTTGAACCGTCATAATGAAGCAGATCATAGCCGGCTTTGGCAGCATGATAAACTTTGGCGGTTTCGAGAGCGTGATCGAGATTGATCAGAATCGGGATCCCGGTCCGCGCGCGAAAATTATCTACCAGACATACCAGATTTTCCGCACCGAGATAATCGGTTTCGCCCGGTGAAGTTTCAATAATTGCCGGCGAATGAAGTTTTTCCGCGGCGTTAAAGATCGCTTTGAGCGTCTCCCAGTTGGCGGCATTAAAAGCACCGACGGCGTAGCCGCCGGTTTTGGCTTTGGCTAAAATTTGTTTGGCGTTAAGTTCCATATGTTATGTTAATTCTTTAATCGCTTGCTTAAAATCAGCCGCTTGATTCAGGTAGCTGCCGCTGTACAAGATGTCGGCGCCGGCGACAATCAGTTTGGCCGCGGTTTTGGGGCTGACTCCCCCATCCACGGCGACTTTTATTTTGGGATTTAACTTTTTTATTTGTTTGATCCGCTTGTAGGTGGTGGGAATAAACGGCGCGGCATTTCGCCCCGGAATTACCCCTAGAATTAAAACCGTTTTCAAGTCATGAATAAATGGTTTAAGCGCTGAAATCGACGTTTTTGGGCTAATAGCCATGGCCAATTCAATTTTCCGACCGCTCAATTCCAATCTCAGGTCACGCCAAGCTTCCGCTGCGCCCCGCACCCTTTGTGGTGCGTGGGTAGTTACAGTTTCCACGTGGACATAAAAACGAACGACATTTGAAACGTTTTTCCATCGTTTAATGAACCGCAGCGGCCGGTCAATCATCAAATGTAAATCCAATTTGGTCTTTAAATTCAATTTGCCGGTGGTATGCCGGCAGTAATAGCTTTTGCTTTTGACATAACTGCCATTAGCCACATCAACCTGAACCAAATTAAAAAATTTCCGATACCGATTCAAAAGTTTGATATAAGCGGGTTTTGATTTCACCAATATCGTGGGATAAATATTGACCATATTACAGCTTCTCAAAAACAAATAATTCATGACCGTGATCTTTCATGGCTGCCGGAGAATAATTAAATGAATGTTTTACCAATCGAACGTGTCCATCTTTAACCTGTCGGTCTAAAATATTCATCGGTTCTGATATATACCCCAAAATAACTCCTCCGGGGACAGTCACGCGGACCAGTTCCTGCGCTAGCAATTCACCGTATTCAGGGACCTGGATTATATGATCATCTATTCCGTTCATGGCGCAGCAAATGCTGCCGGATTTAACCTTGGCGAGAAATGTCAGCATGTCAGAATAAACGCTAAAAATCGGTCTTTTATTCTTATCAAAATATGGATAATGATCTCCCGTTCTAATTGGGGCTACCGGCTGCATGGGATTTTGAACAAGTTGATTATGTTCAGCTCCGAACGCCTCTTCATATATATCAACGTTGATATAGGCCGTTACCGGAAAATCAGGCAGATCCAGACCACCAAAACCACCTCCAAGATCAACCAAGAATCGCCCACGAAGTCTTTCTCTGATAAAATCCGCCATTTCTTTGCGCGTGGGGTCGTTCATTACGGTTTTCCATGCCTGATCAAAGTATGTTGGCGAACCGCGAAATGATCTCCGGGCTTGTTTTTTTATTATGCTCGCATATTCTTCAGGGAGTTCTCGCTCCGAGTCCATTATGGACAAAAAAAGCTGCAGCTGTTCTGCCCTCGCTTGTCTTAAACTCACTTCCATTTGTTGTATCCGATTGATCGATGGCTTTTCCATATAAGGGCTTGCTATTCATCATTTTAAATTCAGGTTTTCAATTTTTTTAATTTTGCGGATGCGTTTCTGGTGACGAGTCGCTCGCCCCGGTTTGGTTTTGAGCCAGACAGCAACAATTTTTTTGGCTTGGTTGAATGATAATCCGAGGCTGGTCTTGGCTTTGGTTTGGCCGCCGGATAAACACAAAATATTGGCGTCATTATGTTCGCGCGACAGTTTGGCTTCTTCTTCATTATGAACAGAAACCGCGTAAACCCCTTTAAATTTGTTGGCGGTGAGACAAACACCAAGCGATGAACCGCAGATTAAAATTCCCATTGACCGGTTTTTTTTAACTTGAGACGCCACTTTGGCCGCAAAATCAGGATAGTCATCATCAGGTTCCAATTCAAAAGCGCCAAGATCTTCGTACCAAACACCGCTTTTATCAAAATATTCTTCCAGTTGTTTTTTTAATTCAAATCCAGCATGGTCCGAACCGAGATAAATTTTTTTCATAATAATCTAATTCATATTTTACAAAATAAACATTGATCTGAAACCATTATCAATTTTTTTACAAAAACTTCACTACTGAATTTTTGTAAAACAACTAGTGACAAAAATGATTAATACTTGCTCATTTTGTAAATGACAATTAAAATTATTCATCGTGAATTGCGAAGATAATTTTGAAATTCCTCCTTGTAAATATCAATCATAGCATAAAGTAAAGCCATAATCAGCGGCCCGATAATAAACCCGGGCGCGCCAAAAATAGCCAAGCCGCCAAGAGCGGAGATAAAGATTAGCAACGGATGAATCTTGATGTCTTTCTCAATCAATTTCGGCCGCAGTATATTATCAATCATACCAACAAGCAGAAATGCCCAAACAGTCAGACCGATTGCCGGCAGAAAATGGCCAGTGGCAAAAATATAAACTATGGTGGGGATCATGATCGACGCGGTTCCAACGGCCGGAATCAAAGCGGCGATAACGGTAATCGCTCCAAGTAAAACCGGATTCGGGACACCAAAAATCCAGAAGCCCAATCCAGCCAAAACACCCTGAATCAAGGCTACCAGCAGAGTGCCCTTAATTACAGAATTAACGGCCAGCATCAGCTTGGCGGTGATCCGCTTGTCATACTTGTCAGACAGCGGGCTGAGCAAAATAAGTTGGTTTTTGATTTTGGGCGAGTCCTTCAAAATATAATACATGGCAAATAAAGTCATAAAGAAACCGAAGACAATTGATAATACATTGGAAAAAATCAAGCCCAGGTTTTTGATGACAAAATTTAGGGTATCCTTGGCCAAGCTGTCAAAGTTGGCCGTCAAATCATATGACGCGAATTGCGGCATCAGCGTGTTGATACTGATTTCGATTTTCTCAAGCAGTTTATAGCTAAACTCATCTTGAACCAGCGATGAATACAAGGATGAAGCCTCTTTGATGAGAACCAAGCCGATTGTTATAAGCGGTAATAAAATTATAAACAAAATGAGTAATACGATCAAAAAGGAAGCCAGCCCGCGAAACCGCTGAAAAAAGCTTAGCCTGAGCAGCAGTTTGTACACGGGATGAAATACGACCGCCAAAATAAAGGCAAAAATTATCGAGTAAATATAAGGCAAAAAAACCGCCACACTCAAAATAACCACCAAGCCGAACAACGAAAGAAAAAATCCGGCCTGTACTTTTTTATAATTCATATTTTTGTTTTTAATTTCAATATAATTATAGCAAATTTATTCGGATTATCAAAAAAAGTCGTGGTTACGACTTTGAGATCAGCAGATGAACAGTTCCATCGGCATTTCCTTATCCCAGGTGACACGAGCAATGACTCCACGCGGCCCGGCGATGATCTGCAGCTTCTGACTCCCCTGCGCCAGCTCGAACCGAAGGATCATGGAGCCGTCAGCGAGGGTCTGGGGATCATGATACTTGACCCCTGGAAGGATGATGAACTGGGGCCGCGTAATCTCAGGCGAAGACTTGTGAACGCCGCACCGCGGACAGTAGGTGTCATAATTACGCCACTCACCGGAGATATGATCATTCGGGCAAGGCATGTTCGCGTTGGTAGTCACGACCGGAACCAGCTCGGCCGGCACGACAACCTCAAAATAAAGCAGCCCAAAATTACGCTGTGAATTACGAAAGATCAAACCATTATGCGTCACTTCCATGATCGACCTCCCTGGCTGTGATTGGGACTATTTATAATATCATGCAATCATTTTTTTGTCAACCAGGATGAAAAAGAAAACTTCCGCCGTGACCTTTAAACATCTAAAATTAGCCGAATTATTTGGTTATAAAAAAATCAACTGTATTTCAGTTGATTGTTCTACTTGCGGCTCTCAGCCAGCTTACCCAGACCATATTTCAACATCGGAACGTTTTCAATGATTTCTTCAAAACTGACCCGATCAATGGAAAAACCGGTCATATCAGTCACCGCCGCCACATCGGCCGTGCGATGGCCATCACCAAAGAAAGCCATCTCGCCAAAAATCTGCCCCGGATGCAAATCAGCCAGTTTATGCCTTACTCCCAATAGATCCAGATGAATCACTTCAGCATGGCCGCCAATGATACCATAAACTTTATCACCGACATCACCCTCACGAATGATGACCGTACCCGCCAACCAAGTCTCCATATTTGTCACTTCAAACAACCGGTTTTGAACCGCCGCTGGCAAATTTTTCATCAATGAGAACTGCATGTAAATCGGACGGACTTTGTGGATTTTTTCCAGCTTGGCCGCCAAACCCGTAGCTTGAACCATGGCCAAAAAAATATGCCGCGGCAATTCGAGTACTTTGACCGGGCTTCTGGTTATGATCGAAGCGTTGCAGACACTACCACTCATCAAGGAAATCTCGCCAAAGAAATCACCGGTTGACAGCAAAGCCACCTGTTCGTTTGCCTGCAATACTTGAACCGTCCCGCCCAAAAGCAGATAAAAATTTTTACCCGGAGTACCTTCCCTGAGCAACATGTAACCCGGAGGATATTCTTGAACCGTGCCCTGAGACAACATCACACTGCGCCATTCAGGGCTCAGAGTGACGAGCAAAGGCGCGCGACGAATTTGAGTAAACGTGCTGGTCTCATAGCTTTTCTGAGGAAGCAAAATCCAGTTTTGACCAGTATGAATCAGCTCAAACACACCAACCAAATCATGGGGCAGTTTGGGCAAGTGAGTGGGAACAATATGACGGCGAATCTGCGGCGGCAGAGCAGCCAACTCATGAATCAAGGGATGAACAAAACCGCCGCCGGCATCATGAAAAATCACATCAGCGTCTTGATTGGGCACGTCGTTTAGCTTTTGAGCAAAATCCGCCCTGATCACGCCTTTACCAACCAAGACCGCGAGCTGAGACCCCCAACACGTATCGCCGCTGTAAATAATCGAATGGCCGCTGACCGTCACTTTGAAGCCTCGGGTCGGAATCGGATGCGCCGTGGGCCAGAATTCAAACACCGCGCCATACCACTCTAGGGGTTTATTTAATTTATATTCAATCCAGTGGATAAACGAAGCGACTTTATCCTCTGACAGATTGAGTAGCAGCGCCGCTTTGCGCACGACGCAGTGATAAACCAGTTTGTCCGCCAAAAGATGAAATTTTTCACCGTTGACGATCAAGTCAAAGATATTGCTGTGATCATCATGAATGTGCGTGATAATATGAGCGGAAATTTCCGCGGGGTTAATCCCCAGATTCTGCAAATGCGGCTTCATCCAAGCCACACCATCGGCGGAGATAATCAGGCCGTTGACGTGAATCAAAATTCCTGAAGTGTAGCCATTGGGATCAAAACCGGTAGTACACTGACTAATAGCCGTCGCGCCGAAAACCGCGTGAGGCGTCAAAGTCAAAGGCACAGGAATGTCAATCGGCGGCGCCTGCATTTCATGCAGATTGATATCAACGCGATCACTGTTGACACCATCGGAGACGGAAAAAATATTCGCGCCACCGTGGCCAATAAAAATATTTTGACCATCAGGCTCTGCGAAATCATGGTTGAAAGCCACAAAATTTATCATATCGGCAATGGCCGCCACCCGATCGGTTCCCGGATGCTTGAGAGCGAAATGATGAGACAAATTCACCGTATCCTCGATAATGTCAGGCGGAATATCCCAAAGCTCCATCTGCCAGCGAGACGGACCGAGAAGCGTCAACTCCAAAATTTCTTCCATCCGGTTAACTTGCTCCTCAGTGCTTACGATTGTCAATTTTTCGCCGGCGAAAAACCGGCCCTGAACAAACAAGAAATCGTACAACACAAATTCCAAAGCCGCCTGAATCACGCCAAAGCGATAAAACTCATCCGGCAGGACGATGATCTTGGGCATTTGCCTCGACTGACGGCTGAATAGCTTCAACACTTCAGACGGACAGCCGAACATAACCTCCGTGCCACCCACTTTGGCCACTTTGCAACCGGGCATAATCTCATCAACAACAATTTTTGAACTCATGGGTCCTCCTTGAGGGTTGTCTTTGTCGTTAGTTGACCGGAGTGATATCTTCGATTGAATTCAAACCAAAAGTCACAGTTGTGATTGATTCCACGCCGGTGACAATTGAGGCTTTCCCGACCCACAAATAACGGGTCAAATACGTTTGTTCTTCCCAAGGAAGAGTCCCCGGTTTAAACTTAAACCTCAAGGAATGATATTTCTGAACCAGATCAAAAACCGCTCGCATACTGGCTGGCTTGGCCATGTTTCTGCCTTTTCGCTAGCTGAGTTAAATGTAAAGAACTTATATGTCAATTTAACTTAAATAAGTGAAACTGTCAATCAAAAAAACACCCTTAAAGCAAAGTGTTTTTTCTTACTCAGAAACAATTTTTCTGGCAGGGGGTGAAGGAATTGAACCCTCGCTAACGGTTTTGGATCCAGCCGTTCGCGAACGGCGGGATGGATCCCGCCGTACTAACCTATTTTTACTTTTCGGATAAAATGTTTATGGCAGGGGGTGAAGGAATTGAACCCTCGCTAACGGTTTTGGAGACCGCTGTACTACCACTATACGAACCCCCCCTGCCATAAATATTTTATTTCAACCCAATTCTCTTCATCAGACCCATGTAAGCCGAGCCATATTGTTTCAATTTTCTCTCTCGTTCTTTGGCCATAATTTCATCTACATAAGCTTCAAAATAATAAATTTGCGGGTTATTCAATCTTTTTGTGTAATAAACTTTCTTCGCAGAATGTTCACAAAAACGCCGCTCTAAATTTTCTGTGTATCCAATATAAATCTTTTTATTTTGATCCCTCAATAAATATACGTAATAAAGTTTCATACATTTGATTTAATGACGGTTTTGGATCCCGCCGTTCGCGAACGGCGGGATGGAGACCGCTGTACTACCACTATACGAACCCCCCATAGGGAAAACAAATAATAAATAACAAATCAATAAATTCTCTGCCAAAGGACACGCGCCATGGTGCATAAATTCTATAAACGAACATCTGTCTCGCATATTTCTTGCTAGCAAGAAAAGTTGAACCCAAGAAATAAGCGGTAATAATACTTAGCTTGTAAAATTAAAGCTAATGAAATCATAGCAAAAAAACAATATTTATTCAAGTGCGATTCTTAAGAGTGTTTTTTCATAATTTTCAGCCGATTGGGGCTGCACCCGCTGGTGACAGGCGGTTCGGAGAGATTCATAATCTGCCCAAGATCGAGCTTTTTGAACCGCTTTAACCAAAGAGTCACCCACACCGGATTCGAATAAAAACCCGGTTTTTTCTTCTTCGACTAATTCCGGCACCCCACCATGGCTCACGCCAATAACCGGCAAACCATGAGCAAAGGCTTCCAGAATCACGGTTGGATAATTTTCATAGCACCTCGATGGGACCAGCAAATAGTCTGCCTGCTGATAGAACTGAGTCAAGTTTGGATTATCCAGCCGGCCGTGAAAACGAATAGACGGTTTTGAGGGATATTTGTCCCTTAGATTTTGTAATTGACTGCCCGAGCCGACAATATCCAGCTCAATTTCTGATCCCAGATTATTTGACGCCCAATCCAAGCCTTTGTGATCTTCAATCTGGCCAACAAAAAGTAATTTCAGCGGTTGATGCAGCGTCCGCGATCCGGAAAAACTTCCATGACCGGTAATCGGATTCGGAACTTTATACGTTTTAGCCAAAGAAAACAGACCTTTGTCACGATAAAAATTCAAGAGCCACTGCGAAGGGGCAATCACCTTTTGGACGCCGGAAAACAAATGCCGATTGATGTCACAATACAATCCATTCAACTCTGAATTTTTTGTTTCCTCAGATTTCAGGAGTAAGCCGCTCGGAATGGCGTACTGCACATCATGAAGAATCATAACACAACGATATTTCCGTGATAAAAGGCCAAGCAAATAACCGATACCTTTTAAATTGTGAAACACGACCATGTCCGGTTTAATTTCAGCCAGTTTTTGACGAATCACCAAATATGAATGCAGATTAAACACATCAAAAAAATTCCAAATCAGCCGGGCAAACCAAAAAAAATCATGACCGTCCAAATAGTGATACAAATTTAAAGGGAAAAAACGCAGAATTTTATAGGCATAGGTTTCTGTCTCATCAGCCGATAATTTAAGGCTACTGATGCCTTTAAATGGACTGGTTGTAATTATCGTCACGTCATGCGCCGATGACCAAGCAGTCGCCTGGAGTTCAACGATTTTTTCCGCTCCGCCAATATTATACGGTTTAAACAAGTTATTGATGATGACTATTTTCATAGATTAATATTATCGGTACAAACCCATACGATCATTTTGTTTAATCTTTATTAACTCAAGCAAGGTTCGCGGGTAATCACCAAGGTTAACTTTACTATCTTCGTTATTAACCCAATCAACCGCAACTTCCCGAATCATTTTTTTATGCTTTTTGAGAATATAAAGAAGCTCAACATCAAAACCCCAGCGGTCTATTGTCATTTTTTTTACCAGCGGTTGCAGCGAACGACTTAACATTTTAAACCCACATTGGGTATCGTCATAATCCAAACCGGAAAAAGCACGAATCAGAATATTACCGAACCTACCAGCCAGATTTTTAAACAATGACTGAGACTTGAGAATATGACTATCCTTCAGCCGTCGCGAGCCGATTAACGCGTCCGCCTGATCCAAATGAACAATAAACTTGTTCAACTCATTGATCGGCGTCGAAAGATCCGCATCCATATATAAAAGCCACTTTTTAGTCCCAGCCAAGAGGCCGCGACGGACTGAAAAGCCCTTGCCGGAATTAACCTCATTTTTCAGGATAATTATCCGTTGACTCCAGTTATTCAATCTTTCAGCGGTCAAATCAGTGCTGCCATCATTAACGATAATAATTTCATAATCCGCCGACAACCGGGATAAAAAATCAGACACCTGACTCAAGCAGGCATCTATATATGACTCTTCATTATATACCGGAATAATTACTGACAATGACAACATAACTAATTGATACGTTTATACTCCATGACCAATTTTTCCACCACTTTTGGCCAGCGGTATTTTTGATTGGCGGTTTCAATTCCATTCAACCGGAATTGCTGCACCAATTTGGGGCTGCTGACAAAAAATTTTATCTTATCCGCCAAGTCCTGCGGATTATTCGGCTCAATCAAAAGTCCGTTAAGACCGGGTACAACCACCGACCGGACTCCTTTCAAATTGGACGCAATGAGTGGCTTCCCGCAGGCCATCGCCTCGAGCAGAACCAAACCAAAGGCCTCAGATTTATCAACTGATGGCAAAACAAAAATATCACACAAATTATAATGCTCCGGTAAGGCTTCATCGGAAATATAGCCGGTAAAAATCACGCGCGGTCCGATGCCCAAATCAGCCGCTTGCTGCTCATACCTTTTTTTGAGATTGCCGGCGCCGACGATCATAGCCTTGATTTTATCATCGGCAACTTTGCTGACGGCGGTGATGAGATTATTCACCCCTTTGAAATAATGCGCCGAATCCAACCCGCCCACGAAGCCAACAACAATATTGTCCGGTTTAATCTGATATTTTTCCATCAAGCTGGGGTTTTTTCTCGCCGGTGAAAATACTCGGTCAACACCGAAAGGAATCTCCACAAATTTTTCCTTGGCTTCAAAATAATAGCCGCGAAGATTTGAGTTTTCAATATAATCGATCGATGACACGATAATTTTATCGGCATTCTTTACCGACCACTTCAATATCAGCCGATTATACAAGCTGAACAGACGTTTTTTCATCCCGTGGCCGATCACATCCATATGATAGCTCAGCACCAGCTTCATTTTTGGCCCGCGGATTCTTTTGGCCAACTGGACAAAAAAAGCAGCTCCAAAAAACGGGAAATGAATATGCACGACATCAAATTTAAACAGCCGCCACAAGAGCTGCGGCAAAATCGCTCCATGACCAAGCTGAAGCGGCGACCAAAGCTGTTTTACCGTATAATCATCGGAGAAGGTTTTGAGGTGCTTTTTATTTCTCGGCACAAAAACCACCACCTCATGGCCTTGACGGACCAGCTCTTTGGCATAGTTATGAGCGACGACACCGATTCCGCCGCCATATGGCGGCAAGGTGCACACTATTTGAGCAATTTTCATATAATATGAAAAAATGATAGTTTAATTCTACCAAAAAATAATTTTACGCGCTAAAAACCAATACGCGCTGAAAAACAAATTACCAATCATCTGCGCGACGGGTTGTTTGAGCTCTTCCTGATACATGACTCGGCCAACAAATCCGGACAGCAATTTACGGTCCGACACCCGCCTCAACTGTTGGGATTCTCGGCGCCAAACCATAATTTTTTTCCAATTCGAGATGGAGGCGAACCAAGCATATGCTTTGATTTTTTCGTTCATCCAATGGCCGGACAAAGCGTAAACCATCAAACCCAGCTCCATAATCACTGCCGCCGGCGCAATCAGAACTAAGGTCTTAATTTTGAACGTAACGAGCCACGTAATCAGCCGATTGCGCTCCATCCAATAAAACTTGGAGATACTGCGGGAAAATTCGTACTTATGATAAACCACCGAGTCAACTGAGAGCATATTTTTCAAGCCGCGAAGCCTAACTTTCAGCCCCAAATCAACGTCATCATGGTACATGAAAAATTCAGGATTAAAACCGCCAAGAGTCATAAAGTCATCAACTGACATAAACAATGCGGCGCCGCTTGAATAGGTAATTTCATGATCAATCTCAGCGCCGGTTAAACGCTCTTTATAGTGATCACAATATCCGAACCCGAGAAAATGAAGCAGATTCCCCAAACTATTGATTTTTTCCGGTTCTTGATGAAGCATCAGCCGTGACTGCACTGTACCATTTTTTTCATCTGTTTTGTATGTCTGCCAAACTTTTTCCAAACAGTGGGGATCTGCGACAGTATCCATATTGAGAAAATATACAAAATCGCAACCGTCTCGCATCGCAGCTTCAACCCCGGTATTATTGCCCTCGGCAAAGCCGCAATTGTCTTTATTAATAATTATATCCGCCTCGGGCGCAATGCGTGAGATGTAGGCTTCGGTCATCGGGGTGGATTCATTGTCCACAATATAAACTTTAAAAGACCCGGACGGAAATTCCAGCCGGCGGATAGACTCAATGCAGTCAGATAAAAACCTGGCGGCATAATCTTTGTAATTAAGCAGGATTATCGCGACTCGGATTGGCATTTTTTTGGGCGTTATTAATAGCGATTTTGCGTACCAAATGACTGATTCGTTTATCCTGTTCCTCAAGCCGATGATACAATTTGAACTGAGTATAGAGTAAAATAATAATCGCAATATAAATCGCTAAATCAACACCGCGGCCGATCCCCGACAGCTCCGCCATCCGTGACATCAGTGATGGAAATATCACCAAAACGCCAACCGCCAGCCAAAGGACAAACCAAATCAAAAACAATCCTTGACTAACTTGCCTATCCCGGACTTTTTTTATCAGGCGATAAAATGTTATAAACAAAAACCCAATGATTAAAAGCTGAAATAAATTCATATCAATTGAAGAATTTTTGTTTTATTAGATCCATAACGACCTTGATCCCACCACTAAAATTTTGACCATATTCATGGTAAATAATTTCAACCGGCACCTCTTTGAATTTAAGATTATGCTTTTTTATCTCCGCGACAATCTCAGTGCCATGCGCCATGCGGTTTTGTTCAATAATAATCTTGCCGGCAGCATGACGGGACAGAGCGCGAAAGCCATTATGCGCGTCGGACAGTTTAAGACCGGAGAACAGCCAATTCACATATATAGCCGGTTTTAAGATGAAATATTTTTTTGTTTTCGGCACGTGTTGTCGAGCGTGTAAAAACCGTGACCCGAGGGCCACATCATATCCCTCAGCTATGACTTGTACCAAATCAGCGATTTCCGCTGCTCGATGCTGACCATCGGCATCAAAGTGCACGACAATCTCCGCCCCATTTTGAAGAGCATATTCCGTACCTGTACGCAGAGCGGCACCTTGGCCGAGATTCAGGCTGTGCGTGACTATATGAACCGGGAAGTCGCGGATAATTTCTGATACCGGGCAGCTGGAGCCATCATCGACAATAACAATATGCCGATAATTAATAGCCAAAAGATCGACCAGCACCTGTTTCAGGCTGTCACTTTCATTATAGGCTGGAATTACGATAAAAACCTGATCCATATATAAAAGCCTACGAATAAAGTTGGTCTTTGTCAATTCGTAGGCCATGATGCGTCATTAAACCTCGGTTCGGAAGACCAATAGATTTTTGTGCGCCTTGGTATACTCGATCGTTTTATTCAACCCGTCTTCTAGGGTGATTAATGGAAACCAGCCAATATCCTCTTTGGCTCGGGTAATATCCGGAAAAGCGCCTTCCCTGAGAAATAAAAGCTTCTCGCCTTCAACCGTTGATGATTTTGATTCGGTCAATTCCAAGATCTTTTGCGCCACGTCTGTAATATTATGGACTTCGGGGTTGCCTATGTTGAACGGACCGTTGCTCGTTGATCCCATCAATTTCATGCAACCCTCAACCACATCAGAAACATAGATGAGGCTGGTTTTAAAATCAGTGCCGCCGTGAAGAATCAGCTCTTTGCCTTCGATAGCGTTGACGATAAAATCAGGAATCATCTGACCGTCGCCAAGGAGCATCCGTGGGCCGTAGGTACGAAAAATTCGAACGATTTTTGTATCGACTTGTTGCGTTTCCCGATATACATCAACAAGAGTTTCAGCAAAACGTTTACCCTCATCATAACAAGCCCGCGGATCAAGCTGATTGGTCACGCCTTCAAAAAAATCTTCATTGACAAACTCGCCTTTTTCAAAGTTGCCATAGACAACCTGAGAAGAAAAATACATGTACTTAGCCTTATATTTGACCGCTAGATCCAAAGTGTTTTTGGTGCCCATAAAATTGGTCAGGGCGGTTTCGAGTTTCACCTGTTCAAAATTCTTGATTGAAGTCGGGCAGGCGAGATTATACACCTCGGTAATACCAAACACTTTGATCTGAAATTTTTCCAGGTCATGAATAGACTCCAGATCAAGCGGTTCAGTAATATCATGTTTGATAAACTCAAATTTTGGCAGCCGTAGTAAATGAGAAATGTTATTTTGACCGCTGGAAATAAAATTATCGACACAAACAACATTATACCCATCTTCCAGCAAACGCTCGCATAAATGAGATCCAATAAACCCCGCCCCGCCAAAAACCGCGGCAACCTTGTCTTTTTGATCAGTCTTTTTTGTCATAGTTACAAAATTAATTTATATCCGTACCTGTTAATTATAGCTTATTTTTGATTTTTTGTGAAATTCTCAAGCGTATCCAGTCGAAATAATCGATAAGAGTCATCAATGGTAATCGGCTGGTGAAGGATTAGATTAAACTCATTGATTTTTTCCCGATTTATATACGAAATGTCTTTGTCCGGCATGACTGTGAAATAATAGATCGGGTATTTGTCAATTACTCTGGCCAATTCGGGGAAAATTGAATAATTCAACTGAAAAACAACCGTCTGATATTTGGGAAAAAAATATTTATCAGCCCGGTCAGTAATTACCAGGCTATTGGCCGGCAATATGGCATCAGCGACCATAAATTGGCGGTAATATCGGCGAGTAGTTTCGTCATAATGAATAAGACCATCAGCCTTTTGGCCGAACAAGGCGGAATAGCCAGAAAAACCAACCACCCCCAAAATGATAAATATTGCTGCCAGTTGCCTAAGGAATTTAGCTTTTGAGCCTGAAATTAGCCTGTAAATAAAGTAAGCGGCTCCCGGAATAGTCAAAATATAAAATGGCAGTAAATATCTGGTATATGAGCTGCTGATAGACGCATAGCGGAGCACATCCAGATCATCGAAACGCCAATTGCCATAATACAACACCAGCCAGAGACAAATCATTGACCCAATTCCGAGATAAACCCACATCGCGAGAGATTTTTCTTTTTGGCGCAAAAAGGCAACCAAGCCCAAAACTGTCAACGATAAATACGGCCAAAAATTTTGGAGGATAAAGAAATAACCAACTTTGAACAAATTTTTTACATTCCAGCCGAAGGGTAAAAAGACGGCTCGAATTACGCGTTCAAATTGATTTTGACCGCTAACTTTAAAAGCGTCGGGCAGACGACTAAAAACTTCGCCGGATTGGTGGAGTTTAAGATAACCAAAACTGAGAGCGTCGCCATACAACTGACTATTGATAAGAAAGACCGGGGCAAAGGCCGCTGACAACCCAAAACAAAATATCAGAGCCGACAGCCACCATTTTTGCCGAGCATAAATCAAAGATAAAATTAAAACCGATAGCAAAACCCATGGAGCTTCAACCGTTCTCACCGCTAAAGCAAAACCGATTGTGAAACCGCTGAAAAAAATCAAGGTATATTTTTTTACTGCTTTGTCGGTGTCATTTCGCTTGATTAAAAGCCAAAAACCTATAATAAGTAATGAGACAAACAACACTGTATGCAGCATCACTACCATAGTGTAGTAGACGAAGGCCGATTGAGTGGCTAGAAGCGCGGCGCTGATAAAACCGACCAGATCATTATGGAATATCTTCGCGCATAATCGATAATAATAATACACGGCGAGAGAGCCGAAAAAGGGGGTTAAAAACAATACACCATAAACGCCAATCACTTTGCCAATGAGTCCATATAGCAAAACTTGGCCGATAAATCCCATTGGAACCAAATTACCGGCAAAAACATTGACGCTGCGGGGGTGAACTACATTTTGAATATCCGAATTGTCAGGAAAAGGAATCAAAAATTGATTGTCCGCGATAAATGATTCAATAAAGGCAAAGTTGGCCATGGCATCCGGCCAGTCAAAAATCATCTGCCCCGACTCCCTATATTGCGGCAGCCAATGGGCAAAAATAAAATAACTGCTGATGAAAAAAAAGACCACGGAAATGACCATGACAAAATGTCGATATCGGCCCTCTTCATGAACTTGTAACATATATGAACATTATACAAAAAAGCGTACCTGAAAACAACCGGCGCCATTGACAAAAGCAACTTACGGCGTATAATATTGAATCTGCCCACCATGGAGGAGGAATACCATGAACCACACGATGCCCCATGAAACATATGATCTTCGTAAATATCTCAAATATCGCTCTTGGGCAGCATCATTTTTCTACTTCCTCTTTGGCTCAACGGGAGCAATCGCCCTGCTTTATTTCACCACATTAATCGGCGGTGATGTGGCTTTCCCCGAGGCGTTGGGTCGCCTTCATCCAAACATCTACCTAATCTGGTTCTCAACAATTATTTTGGTTCGAATCATCCAACTGCATTACGATAATATCTGCGGAATGCTGACTATAAAAAAAATGCTTGAAGAACAGGCGAAGGAAAAAACAGAACAATAACATAGACATATACAATGTCTATTTTTATTTAAAAAAATCGTATTGATTAATACGATTCCGGTTAAGATGAGGTTAAGCGGTGCGGATACTGACGGCAAGCGATATAGTATGATAGCCCACCCAAAATCAGACCGGCCGCGACATCAATAACATAATGTTGTTTGGTGGTCAGCGTAGAGAATGAAATAATCACCGCGAGGCCGGCAAACAACCTGAATAGTTTTGGCCGAGTTCTATAAAATACCAGGACAAAAAGCGTCGACATACTCACATGCATGCTCGGAAAACAATTGCTGGTGGTATCAAGCCGGTGAATCAGGCTGTAAACATCTGCCCAAAAACTTCCAGCCATCATAATGGTATCCATGTCAGGTCTGGCCGGATATTCAACCGGAAATAGAACGAACACCATTAAATTCAGACTGATGAGAACGGTGGCTCCTAGCAAAGCCCGGCGCAGCATAAACTCTTCATTGATCAAAAAGGGCATAATCACGACCAAACCGAAAATCAAACTATACACTATGATCGTCCACGGCCAAAAAGGAACCTGCTGGTCAATCAACGTCAGAGGCAGCTGGGAGGTGTGGGGATATGAAATGTGGTTGGTTAGAATATACCCGCCGGCGCCAAAAGCAATGACCCCATAACAGAGCCAGTATTTGAGCCAACGGTTGGCGATCAGTTTCCGGTCCATTCAACCTCCGGCTGTTTTGACTGTTTTTGATTGTGAGGATATTTAACATAACCATAAAACAAAAGACCAGTGATGGTCTCTTATTTTACTTCTTTGTGCTCAGTATGTTTGCGGCAGGTATTGCAGAACTTGTTCAGCTCCAGTTTTTCTTTGATTTTCTTTTTATTCCGTTTTGTATGATAGTTGATACTGCGGCATTCTTTGCATTGAAGCTTGATCAGATTGTCTTGAGACATATTGGGTTTAAATTCTCTGCCAAAGGACACCTGCCTGCCGGTAGGCAGGGATACGTCCTATGGCGTATAAATAATAATATATAAATTCTAAATAAACATTAACCCACCATAAACTTTGCCGGACTGTAAACCAAAACCGTCATTCCGGGCTACTCGAATCAGGCTGGTCCCTGTCGCCAATGCGACAACCTGGAGCCAGCGGGGGGATTCCCTTCGACTCGTCGCTATCGGCGACTCGCTCAGGGCAAGCTTCTCATCCCCAATTACACTGGCTGGTCCCTGTCGCCAATGCGATAACCTGGAGCCAGCGGGGGGATTCGAACCCGCGACCAATGGTTTACAAAACCACTGCTCTACCACTGAGCTACGCTGGCGCATTTTGCCTTATTCAAAGAAATATTTCATGGAAACTAACAAGATAATATCATAATTAACAATTATTTGCAAGTATTTTCCTCATTTGGAAATTAACAACAAAAAATAGGGATTTTTACCCTATTAGATATGCGGGAAACAACGTTGGATCGCCGCAAAAAATCGTTCCTGACCGGTCTTCTCGTATAAGTCATCATACAAATCCGCGGCCTTACGCCACTCACCCACAACCTCATAAACTTCAGCCAAACGGGCCCTGATATTGACGTCATACTGACGATCAAAGACAAGCAGCTGTTCGCATTCGGTGATCCCTTCATCATATCTCTCGGCATCAAACAGAGCGGAAACAAAACTGAGCCAGCTATGAAAATTATCAACGGCAACCGAATGAGCCTTCCGAGCTAGAATTACCGCCAGCTCAAAATGCTTCATTTTTCTCATAATACCGGACAATCGAGCTAGGGCCATGGTGTTGGTGGGATTCACGATCAGGCTTTGAAGGTACAGCCGTTCACCCAATGCCACCAAACCATTGCATTCGGCAGCGTAAGCGAGTGAAACCAAGTTGCGGTCCAGCTGCCCATTGGCCGTATAAGTCAAATGCAGCAATCTACGACCAAACATCGGTTCATCCACTTCTTTGTCTCGAATACATTGCTTCAGATAAGATAAAAGCTGCTCGGATGACAAGTCAGGAACGGCATCAGTTTGGGTTTCAGGCTGTTCATACGATGATTGCTCATTCGGTGTGGCATAATCAAACAGATTTGGAAATTCTTGCTCGAAATCAGCTCGATGCCGACGATACATTACACCAGCATGATCAACATCTTTGGTATTGGGTGATAGTTGTTCAGCCCAGTAAAGATATTTCTCCATCTGATAAATCATTTCGATTCTATGTTCCGGATGATGGCGGTATTTGGTCCCGTACAAAAAGACCAGCCCGGCCGCAGCCCACCCCATTTTATCACTCGCACCAAGCAGACTCGCTTCCGAGAACTTGAAATGTGCGTTTTCAGTCGGTTGATCCCGATAAAGCTCCATAAAACAATATCCCTTGCAGGTCAAAATTCGAACCCGGTCTTCGGGATCAATCCCTGATTTAACCAGAAGCATGTTACAGATACGAATGGCCATCATATACCGCTTCATTTTACGGCAAGTGTTAGCCAGCCAATACCAAGAAAAAATATGATCAGGGTTATGTTTTACAGCTCGATAAGCGCATAGGTGCGCTTTAGAATACATGCCCATTGAATAACAAGCATTTGTCATTTCAATTAGAATTCGGGCGTTGGTCACATCGTAAGCAATAAACTGATTAAAAGTGCGAATGAACGCCTCTTTCTGTCCGAAAAATTGATAGCATAGACACAGGCCAAACAGAGTCAAATCATGTCGCTCATCATCTTTTTCTTTGATCTTTTCATAAATCGCCAGAGCGTCGCCAAACCGGTTTTGCCGCAAATAAACATCTGCGATTCTTTTGGCGACAAAATGATCCGCCGCATCAACATCCGTGACTAATTGGCGCAGAATCTTTAGGGCTTCATCATATTTTTCCATAGCAGTATAGGTGTCAGCCACTTTGATCTGGACAAATTTGTCTCTTGGATTAATCTTTAGGCTTTTACGAAACCATTTCAGGGCGTTTTCATAATCACCACGAAGAAAACAGCATCGACCAATTCCGGTTGTTGAAAAAACATTGCCGGCCCTCTTTTCAATCGAGTACAGATAAAATTTTTCCGCTTCATCCAAATAGCCGTTGTTGAGGAAAGCGTTTCCCACGTGTGACAAGGCTTCGTCAACCTTGTGATAGGCTGACTGTTCAATCACCTCAAATTCGCAGACTAATCTGGCTACGAACGGTTTTCGCTTCTTGGTCGGGTAGGTTTTGAGATCGCGCAACAGAGGATCCAACTCCTCTACCGCGAGCTGAAACTCCTGACCGAAAATCAATCTCTTGATATCATCAATAGCGTTGGCGATTGACACGGCGGCCTCTCCTTCCGATGGTGGTTGTTAATGTCCAGGTATTATTTTTATCATAATTTTTACATTTTGTCAAACCATAAACCACCTTAATTTTTGGCCAAATTTAGGTAAATGTCTGACATCAAATCGATATCTTTAATTGCTACCTGCTCTTTTACCGTATGAGCTAAGTTCATTTGGCCCGGCCCCCAAATTAAACAAGAGCCCCACGACCGGTAAATCCCAGCTTGGGTCCAGCCGCTAAAAACGTCCAGTTGGACACTTTGACCAACTGATGAAGCAATCATCAGGCATAGTTTCACAAACGGATTTTCAGCCGGCACCAAGTTGGCTGAACCGATCAAAAGATCCTCAACCACGACAAATTTGTCAATAGTTTTCATTGCCTTGATAATTGACGCTTTTATTTGTTCTACTTGCTGGCTTGGAAGAAAACGGCAACTGATGATCATTTCAGTTTTGGCCGGCACAATGTTAACGCCTGAACCACCGGTGATCTGGCAAACTGTCAATGTTGGAGACGTGAACATATTGCCCTCATACGCGTTCAACTCCAACTCCAGTTTTTTCAGACAATCAATGGCGGCCGCCGCTTTATATATCGCGTTATTTTTTTCATTATAAGTCTGATCAGCCAAACTGACGTGTTGCGCTCGGCCGCTGAATGTAATTTTCAGTTCCATTACTCCTTTTTGACCAATAATAATTTTCTTATCGGTGGGTTCGGCGATAATAATATCAGCTTGGTTAAACGTGTATTGAGTCAGAAAGCGACTACCGCCCTCTCCCCCACCTTCTTCGTCAGCGTCAAAGAAAAAATACACATCGCGTTCTGGTTTGGTGATAATTAGTTGTCTGGCCGTTTGGATTAAAGCGGTTAATCCGCCTTTCATATCTACCGCGCCGAGGCCAAAAATTTCTTTGTTTTTTTCAACTGCGTCAAATGGATCCGTCAACCAAGAGCCTGACACCGGGACTGTGTCGGTGTGCCCGCTAAAAATCAACGGCGGCAGATTTTTATTCAAACCCTGAATCTTGATGGTTACATTGTATAAATCCAAGCTGTTTTTGCTTTTGAATCGATCAATTGTAACATTTTCCGGCGGAAATAAAGAGGCAATAAAAAGCGCGATGTCTTTGTTTGATTTCACACACTGAGAGTCATAGCCAATGAGTTGTGATAACAATTGTTTGGTTTGCATATATTAAATTCGTTAATTAATAAAATTTCCCGAAGGCGACATTCGTTGATATTGCCTTCGGGGTCACACTCACCGCAGCCAGTAAAACCGCTCAGAATCCTGACCGTCGGTAAACATGGTTTTGACAAAACCGTTTTTGGCCAAAACCTTTTCCGCTAGTTCATTTTTGGTCCGACCCACAATCCGCAATCCCAGTTGCTCGGCATCAGCCACCAATAACTTCATAAGTTCAGCCCCTAAGCCACGGTGACGTTCGGCTTGAACTACGGCGATTTCGGCGGCGTAGTAATAGCTCTCCTCAGGAAGGAATTCTGGAAAATCATCCCGCCGAGAAAAATCAATCAGGTAGCGCCGGTCAGCTTCATGCCCCGTGGTAAATCCGACAACCGACCCTGAATCATCAAGAGCCAGCCGCCAAACAGCATTTTGATTTTTAAAACTCTGGAAAATGGATTTCAACACGATATCGGACGTCCAAAAATTTTCAAACCACGGAGGTTCTTTCCAGACCTCGCAGTAAAACGAAACTAACTGCTGGAGCAGTTCGTGCTCAGACCATTGGAGTTCATGGAACCGGTACCGCATAACAGCCTCCATGGCAGCGGTGTTAAGGAACAAAAATCAGCCCCGACATCAGGGCTGATTTAATTTGAGTATTAATGATACCAAAATCAAAACAACCTCGATGTCTGCAAGTGAGTACGATGCTCGCAATGGTTGTTTGAATTTGATGCTGTTTTCATATTTTAAATTTTTACTTCCGTTGACAGGTTGTCAACCTTGATCAATTTTTGCTCGCCGGTATCCATGTTTTTGAGCATGACGGAATCACTGGCCAATTCATCACTACCGACAACGGCCACGTACGGAATATTCAGTTTATTGGCGTATTCCATTTTCTTTTTCATTTTTCGGTCCAGCTTATCAACATCCACGTTAAAGCCTTGTTGGCGAATTCGACTCGCAATCTCCATGGCCGGTTTCAGTTCATTTTGACCCAAGGGAATAACATAAATATTGGTTACGGTTTGTCTGTTTGGTTCAGAACCGACTAAGTTCAGAGCGTCAAAAATGGTTTCCAGCCCGAAACCGACGCCGACGCCGCCCAAATTCAGACCGGTAAACTCAGCCATCATAGCATCATAACGTCCGCCACCGGCGAGGGATGAACTTAATTTCGATTGGTCCGTTAAAAAAACTTCAAAAACATTCCCAGTATAATAGGCTAATCCGCGAGCCAGATTCGGAATAAAGCTGATATTATTCTGGTTGATCATGGCCAGCGTTTGGGTCAGTTCCTCCAAAGCCGAAGAATTGAAACCGTCTAGGCCAGCCAATTTATTGATTTTTTCTTCATTTGTAATATCACTAACGCTAAGCTCACTCAGCAAATCAATTAAAGATTCACTTGATGACGCATCAATATTCTTCGTCTTAAGCTCCGCCAAGACACCTGTTTTGCCGATTTTATCAATTTTATCCAACGATATGATAAATTCAGTTTGCGCCTCTTTGCTAATTTTATAATAATCCAACAGCGCGCCAAGTAGTTTTCGATTATTTAATTTTATGGTCACGTCCAAATTTAGCGCTTTGAAAATTGATTGAATAACCACCAGAATCTCAACATCATCAATGAAGTTCGGCTCACCAACAATATCAACGTCGCATTGCCAAAACTCGCGATAGCGGCCAAGTTTAAGCGGACCGTCTCTGAATATCTGCCCCATTTGATATCGCTTGAATGGCATAGGCAAATCAGAGTTCATCGAAACAAACCGAGACAAGGGCACGGTAAAGTCGTTGCGGAGAACTAAATCGCGTCGGCCTTGATCTTTGAATTTGAAACTTTCTTTCATTGCGTCAGATTGCTCGCCTTGAGCAAACTTGGAGGCAAACGTTTCGTAGCGCTCAATGATTGGCGTTTCAATTGGCGAGAAACCAAAAGATTCGAAGACCTTTTTCATTGTCTCGATAATGCGATCACGTTCGATTTTTTCCGCCGGGCCAAAGTCGCGAACGCCTTTGGCGCGTTGGAGATTTGATTTGGACATAAAGAAAGATAATCAGGTGATTAAGTGATTGAGAGATTAAGAGAATTAAAATCTGGAGTTGTTGAGTATAATATTTTTATGTATTGTTACAAACACTCAGACATCTTAATCCTCTTTCCTTTATAAACTTAATTCTCTCAATCCTCCTTTATTACATTATAACAAAAAAATTCCAGATAGTCAGGAATTTTATATCAGCGAGACGAGTTTTAATTAAGGTAAGTGAAATAAGTAACCGTAATTAACTTACCCTGCTTTTCTCGCTGTCTTGCTTATCTCGCTTAATACGGTGGGGCGGACGACGGGACTCGAACCCGCGACCACTGGTACCACAAACCAGTGCTCTACCGACTGAGCTACGACCGCCACGATTGAGGATAAGAGAGATTTAGTTAATTAAGAGAATTAAGTTTAGACAGCGTGTAGGTTTGGGAAAAGAAAAAAGCTCTCTTTTCCCTGATACTTAAATCGCATTAAAGAAAAGAAAGCTCTCTTCAAAAACGCCTGACTATCATCAGGGTGATTTTTTACGAGATCAAGACTCGGCCTGAATTTTGATTCAGGCTACGCGTTACCTAGGTAACATCCAAGGGTGTGTAGTTTTGATTTTAGGATCGGGCTTGCACTGTCCCCGACTCGCTTGGCCTAAATTAGGCAAAACATCTTCCTTGTACTGACGTATTTAATGTTTTCAATTAACAACAAAAAGATTATACCAAGAGAAATGATTTGTGTCAAATTTTATTATGAATCAAAACGACAAGCCCGTGGCTCGCCGTTGTAAAAATCAAATCTAAACAGCCTCCGATTCATCTTCTTCCTGATTTTCATCCAATTGGGCTTGGGCTTTGTCATGATCAAAAATTTGATCCCAACTTGAATCTGCCGGCAGCTCTCTGGCCACCGCCTCCTTGGCTCTGGCGGTCGTGTCATCGTGACGATTAACTTCGCTCCATGTCGATCCTGGCTGCAATCCCCTCTTTGAAACTGCTTCGTCTAAACTGCCCATTGATGGTTTTTCTTGTGGCATATTTTTTTATAATTAATTTTTCATGAATATTATATCATCTTATTATCTTTTCACAAGAAACAGCCTGTTATTACCACTTTGTTTTTTTCTTAAATAAACTTCAACTTTAATCAGTATGAATAAATCATTCCACTTCATTTACAACGACGCACATATACGAATATCTATTTTGGATTGTGAACAAATTATTTATTCAAAAAACTACCTATATGGATAGTTTAAACAAATCACTTTGCGTATCCCTGTCATTGTGGATAGGATGCCGCGCTGGACTCCCGGGCTACTGCCTGCGCTGAAGCTTCGGCAGTCAAGAAAGCCGCGGAGAAGAGAATTTTCCCCGTCCTTTAGGGCGGGAAGCCGAGCTGGGCTCCCATACAGTCTAAATCAAAAAACTAACCAATTCGGTTAGCTACATTGTTTTCGGACCTTCAAAAGCAAAACGACTTTTATAACAATCATCACGATCTACGCCACCAGCGGCGTCAGGCTCGCCTATCAACGCTTCCATTTCATTATCACCTTGCGCCTCAGACTGACACCCATCGCAGCGATCCAAGCACAAATCTCTACCGCGGGTGTAAGGTGGACCAGGATCGCATTTGTCCTTGGCAGCAGATCTGGCCGATTCCCTCTGGCGCTCAGCCTCATCTCTCTGTCTCTGGCGCAAAGTGCCGAATTTTACCAGATCCCTAAACCCCACCGAACAAGATAGGCATTGAAACTCCGAAATACGCTTTCCATTGAGCATCGGTCCCTGATATTCAAACAAACCATCTTCCCTCTGGTACACGGTAACAGGCGGATAATATTCATGACCGCCGCAAACCGGACATTCAAACTTGACATCCACTTTTACTGATCCCGCCATAACGCGCTCCTTTCGCTTTGATGGAGAGTATATCATTTAATCACACTTAACAGTTATTATCAATCATTAAAAAATTAACTGCCTTCAGTTAGGCGTCCTCATGATCGCAAATAACGCCTGCGGTCTTTAAGTAATGAAGCCCGATGCCTTGAGAGCCACATGACCGCCTCATGTGTGGGTGAACGATTATGATTAAACTACCATAAAATCCATCCAATTGTCAATCGTCAGCGCGTCAATATTTTTGGCGTCCATCAGCTCGTACTGCCCGATTCTTGTTCGTACCAGACCGGTCATAATCGCGCCGCAGCCGATTTTTTGGCCCAGATCATGAATCAAACTGCGTATATAGGTGCCGGCGCCGCAAGTAACCTTCAAACTCAGTAACGGCCAAGCGTATTTTAAAATTTCGATTTGTTTTATTTCAATAGTGGCCGGTTTTAATTCAACCACTTTCCCTTGTCTAGCCAATTTGTAGGCAGGAGTGCCGCCAATTTTTTTTGCGGAAAACGCCGGTGGCATTTGTTCAATTACCCCGAGAAACGAATTCAGCGCCGAGGAAACTGTTTCAATTGAAACCGGGTTGGGGTTTGCGTCGTCGCGATCGATCCTCGCAAACGCCAACACATTTCCGTCGATATCATACGTGTCGCTAACCTTGCCGAACTCAAGTTCAGCTTCGTAATCCTTTTCCATGGCTTTGAACTCGTCAATTCTTTTGGTCGCTTCGCGGCCGACAGCGACAATCAGTAAACCTGAGGCCAGCGGATCAAGCGTGCCAGCGTGGCCGATTTTTTTCACCCCAGTGATCCGGCGCAATTTGGCCACAATATCAAAAGAGGTCCAGCCTTGGGACTTGTTGATCAATAAAAATCCGGCTAGGGGTTGAGTCATAAAATCATTTTGAATTATTATAACAATGAAATTATAAATTGATAAAACTAACACCAAAATCAAAAAACTGCCATGAGCAGCTGACGAGAAAGATAAATTATCCCCTTAGTTCAGGAAACGGCTCCATTTCAACGATGGATTTTTTATCCTCGGTGGTAATAACACCGCGCTGAATTAAAACATCAATTAGGCGCTTAACCTTATTATCCTCTTTGCGCATCAGCACAACCAGATCCCCGCGTTGATCAGCCATTTTTTCATCCAAATAGTCTTTGGTAACCATGGTCCCTCTAATATTCTGAACATCACCGCGGATTTCTTGAATATCACCGCGAATTTCTTTAATATCACCTTCGATTTTATCAAAACGCTTATCGGCAGCGTCAAAACGCTTATCAACATTATTAAAACGCTCGTCAACCGAGGCGGCAAATGTGTTTATCGCGGTTAGAATGTCAGTTTTATCATTATTGTCCATATATCAAATTATAATTGACTCTTTTCTTTATGGCAAAGCTTACTGCTGGTCAAACGCTTCCTCTTTCTTTTCGCGCCAAAAGCTGAATAAATCCTCCAGCACCTCGATAAAAATTTTGAACGGCGCTTCAATGATAAAGTCAAAGAAAAAAGCAATAATGTTTATTTTAGAAAACTTTATTGATGACCATTGGCCGAAGGTGGCGAACGGCAAAGAGATAAAATCTATCAGCAAAGTAAAAATATTATCACGCTTTTCCTCAAGGCTGATTTCCTTGATTGGTTTGCGGATTCTCAAACCGAAAAAGCTGACTACGCTCAGGAAGAAAATGAAGATCAGAGAACTGAACCAAGCGAACTCAAGCAAAACCAGACCATTAAAAATAAAATATACACTGACAACGAACACAATCAAATACAACAGGTTTAGAATAAAGCCGGTAAAAGTTCCGCGTTTTTTCGGTGCTTTCAATTTGAATTTCTGCTGATCGGATAAATTATAAACGATAGTTTTTATTTCCTTAATAATCATCAAAGTATTTTTTTTGCCGGGGGTACGGATGGTGATGGCGACCAGGAACATCAGCACCGGAGGGAACAGAATATTGATCCCGAGCGTGGTATAGTTGATAAAGCCCTTCAACCAAACATCAAGCGGCAGCTCGAGAACCAAAGCCAACAACATCTTGGTAAAAAAGACATATATAATACTGCGAAAAACACCGCGGTGAAGTTTTTTTCTCACGGCTTTGTAGCGGGCTTCACAAACTTTATTGATTGTCAGCTCAAGCCTGACTTCATCATCAAATATGGCCTGAGCCTCTTCCGGATCTTTTAAAATAATGTCTTGAATAGTCCAAAAGACGATGGCCCAACGCCGGGTCATTTTATTTAACCCTTTATGCCACGGGTGATCAAGCTGATCCTGAATTTGTTTTTTAATCTGGGCGAAAGAGCGACCAATATTCAATACCAACTCAGGGTCCGCTTCTTTCCAATTGGGATAATACAACCCCCACATGACATAAGCCAACATCGCGTCGTCCGGTTTACGGATAGCCCGATGAATGGACAAAAACAGCTGCAGCTCTTTTTCTTTGTCATCAATTTCACCACGGTTGGTGATAACCCGATGATTCATCACTTCAAACGCAAAACGAATCAAGGCCTTTTCTTTGTCCGCCGGAACCAACACCTCTTCAATCTCACACGCTTCAAGCTCAATCAGCCACATAAACTCACGCTGGCTCAAATCCGCGGCTTGGATCAAGGTGTGGTATTTTTTTAAAATAGTTAAAACGGTATTGATTTTGGCCTTTGGTTCAAAATTGTTTTTCAGGTAGCCGGCTCGAATCATTTCATGAACAATTTGTTCGGCTAACTTATCTTCAGATTGATTGATGAGAATCTTTTCAATAAAAAGCTTACGCTTCAGAATCCGAAACAGCGCGTTTTTCCTCAGCAAATGATCTTCACGATAATCGATGGCATTGCGGATTTTTTCATAAATCAACGCCGCCCGGCCGATCACTTGATTAACTCTAATCACTTCATCCTCATCGTAAGTCAATTGAGGCTGATCATAAATTTTGAGTAGCCGGAAAATTGGTTTGGTTAACATAAGTTTGGGCAATTTGATATCGGCATTATACCACAAACGATGAAAAATGGTAACGGATTATTCAACAGCAGACATCACGGCCGCCGCTACCGCCGGGACAACATTCCGATCGAGCGGCGACGGCAGGATCATGTCGGCATTCGGAGTTGCAACCAACTCCGCCAAGGCTTGAGCTGCAGCCAACTTCATCTTCAAAGTGATTTGAACTGCTCTGGCATCAAGCGCGCCGCGAAACATTCCAGGGAAAACTAGAACATTATTAACCTGATTGGGGAAGTCACTTCGTCCGGTCGCGACTACCGCCGCACCAGCTTCATGGGCGGCTGATGGTAAAATCTCCGGATCCGGATTGGCCATGGCGATTACAATGGCTCCGGCGTTCATACTCTTTACCATGGCCGGAGAAACCGCGTCTTTGACGGAAACACCGATAAAAATATCTGCACCGGCAATGGCTTCGGTTAATGATCCGGTCGTTTTTTCGACATTGGTCATGGCTGCCAGTTCAGACTTGGCCGGATTATCAGCCAAATCTTCACGGCCTAAATATATGGTCCCCTTACTATCGAGCAAAATCATTTTATCAGCCGCAAAACCATAAGCGATTAAAAGTTTGCTGACACCAATACCCGCAGCTCCGGCGCCGTTTAAAACTATTTTTACCTGTTCCTTGGTTTTACCGACAACTTTCAACGCGTTGATCAACGCGGCCAAAACCACAACCGCGGTGCCATGCTGGTCATCATGCATCACGGGAATACCAATATTCTGCAAGGCAGCCTCAATCGCAAAACATTCCGGCGCTTTGAAATCTTCTAAGTTGATACCGCCGAAACCCGTAGAAATGTTTTTGATAGTCGCGATGGTCTGATCAACATTCTGAACATTCAAGCAAATCGGATAAGCATCGATTCCTGCGAATTCCTTAAATAAAGCGGCCTTACCCTCCATCACCGGCAGCCCGGCCAGCCCGCCGATATTACCAAGACCCAAAACCGCGCTGCCGTCTGTGATAACCGCGACTGAATTGCCTTTGATCGTGTATTTGTATGCATTCTCTGGATCTCTGGCGATTTCACGGCAAGGTTCAGCCACACCGGGGGTATAGGCGAGAGATAAATCATCTTTATCTTTTAATGGGACTTTCAATTCAACCGAAAGTTTGCCTTTGTGTCGGTCATGCAACTCCAAAGATTTTTGATAATAATCCATATGTTTTTTGTTTAATAATAACCCAGCAATTATAACATAAGTAAAAAAAGCGTCACTTGGTGACACTTTCCGGGTCGGATAGCCGAGCTCCGGTGATTTGGCAACAACCGCAACTTTCACAATCCAAACTGATTACATGATGACGACCGAGATAGAACGTCGCCTCAGACAGGTTACAAAACAGCCTCACTCGCCCATCTTGAAATCTCAAAACCGTATAATAATTATCATCGTGATACTCAACACCAGCCACCACCCCCTCAATTTTGGTTTCAGCCTCGGCTCCCGAAGTCTTGTTAGCCCGTTTGCAACCAGAAAAAATTATTCCCGGAGCCAAAATAAGGCAAACCACCATCACATAAACAATCCACGCCACCTTGGTCATGATTCCTCCCTTTCCCAACTCGCGGTGGTAGGAATGAATGTAATAATTTAACATGCTTGATAGTTTTGTCAAGATAATTACCGAATATGCTTTGACACCAATAACCAAATACAGTAAAATTAAACCATAATTATCACCATATTATGCTCAAACTATACAATACATTAACGAGGACCAAAGAAGACTTCGCACCGCTTAAAAAAAATACGGTAAAAATGTACACCTGTGGTCCAACTGTTTACAACCACATCCATATTGGAAATTATTCGACCTATTTATTTTCCGATTTGCTCAAGCGATACCTAAATTATACCGGATACAAAGTCAAAGATGTGATGAATATCACCGATGTTGATGACAAAACCATCAAAGGCTCAATCACCGCGGGGAAAACCCTGACGGATTTTACGGCTCAATATGAGAAGATGTTTTATAATGATTTGAAACTGATAAACATTTTACCAGCCAAAAAAAATCCTCGGGCCACCCGTTATATAAAACAGATCGTAAAATTCATCAAAAAACTCGAAGAAAACGGCTACGCCTATCAGACCGCTGACGGTTCGGTTTATTTTGACATTTCCGAGTTCAAAACATACGGCCAGTTGGCCAATTTGGATAACCAAAACTTGAAGGCTGATGCCGGCGGCCGAATGGCATCGGATGAATATCAAAAAGATAATTACGGCGATTTTGCTTTATGGAAAGCTTACACTGCCGCTGACGGCGATATAAAATGGAAATCCCCATGGGGTTATGGACGTCCGGGCTGGCATATAGAATGCTCAGCCATGATTATGAAACTGCTGGGAGATCAAATTGATATTCATATCGGCGGCGAAGATTTGGTTTTTCCCCACCATCAAAATGAAATCGCCCAAACCGAGGCGGTGACCGGCAAGCCATTTGTGAAATATTGGCTCCACAGAGCTCATTTGAAAGTTGACGATCAAAAAATGTCGAAAAGCCTGGGAAACTTTTTACTATTGAATGATCTAGCAAAAACCAAAGCCGGCCTAATGGCTTTTCGTTACTTAATTGTGACCAGCCATTATCGCCAGCCGCTCAACTTCACCATGGATTCATTACAGGCGGCGGCTGAGGGTTTGAACAAAGTTTATCATTTTATTGATCGACTGACGGCCACTCGTGGTGATGACAGTAAAATCGATGAAACGTTGAATTATTTGGAAGAGAACAACCGACAATTTGCCGCTGCTATGGATGATGACCTCAACACGCCGCAAGCGATCGCCGCGTTATTCAGCCTGATAAACCTCTTGAACAAAATTATTGATCAAAATTTAATCGGCTCAAAATCAGTTAAGCTTATTTTGAAACACCTCAAAAAACAAGACAAAGTCTGGGCATTTATATTTTCTCGAAAAAGTCTGGATCCGCTGTTTCAACGTCAAATTGAAACCCTGATTACTGAAAGAAATACCTGTCGCACCAAAAAGGACTTTACCGCGGCCGATAAAATAAGAGAACAACTACTCTCAATGGGAGTGGAAATTCAGGACGAAGGAAGCGACACAAAGTGGAGTGTAAAATAAACCTTCCACGGAATAAAACTTTAAGAGTCAACCGAAATCAGCTAAACGCTGATTTTTTGCAACAAAAAACCCAGTTGGTTAACTGAGTTTATATCTACTTACAGAAAAATGAACTCAGGCCGCTTCGGAAACGGCCAGATCGATCATCGGACGAGCCGCCTTGCCCCGTTCCATTTCACGGATCTTGTTGTCAGCGCCGGTAGTGAGCTCCTCCAAAGCATCGATGTCAGCGCGCATCTTGGGCAGGGCTTCCTGACGGAACTGAGAAATCTCATCAAAGGCCATCATGGTATCTTCCATCGCCCGCTTCAACATTTCGATGTTGAGCATGGCGCTGGCCGCCTGCTTGTGAATCGCGACGCCCTGCGTCCGCAACTGTGCCGCATCCTGAACAAGCAGCTCATTCGTGGTATCATTGATTGCGCTGGTCTGAGCAAACACTGACTGCTGGTCATGAAGCCCCACACTGAGCATGACGGCGATGCGAAGTGCCCGGGTCGTAACCTTGATGGCGCGATTGACACCGCGGATGAGTTCCCGATTATTTTTCATCAGTACTTCAGTGGCAATCACACCCATCTGATTGACTGCCAGAAGCTGCTGGAGATCCTCGATGCGCTGACGCAGCGGGAATAGGAGCTCCTCAGCCACGTAGCGCTTCTTGAGCCGCTCATCCTCTGAAGCAGAAGCATTAATGGAATCATGGACATTGGTCAAATGCTTATCGAGAGCATGACCGAGCTTGATGGCCTGCTGCAACTCGAAGGTGGCGCGCCGCATCTCAGTCTGCTCGGTCTCAAGTTCATCATTATTCCTCTCAAGCTTTTCCTTGCCACTTTCAAGGGCATCAATGATTAGATTGATAGCCATCTCACCAGACTGGAACTTGGCGAGATAAGTCCGAAGAGGCGGAGCCATCAGCGTCAAACGGATGAAGAATCGCCGAAGCAAGCCGTACTTAGAGGGATCAAGCTTGTACTTGCCCGGATTCAAATCCTGAACCTTGGCTGTCAGAGACGAAAGTGAAGATGCAAGACCGGAATCCTGGCCATCGAGCCCCTTCATCTTGCCAAGCGGTGTGCTGAGCATCCCTGAAGACTTGTGGCACTTGCGCTCGGCAGTCTGGCCAAAGGATTCCATCATCTTGCGCTGGGTCTGGCCGACGGCCGGATCCGTCAGATCAACCGTCAGAAGCTGCTGCGCGATACTGCCAGCCTTTTCAAAAAGCACCATGTCTGTCGGACCAGTCCGCAGATCAGCAGCGGTCGCCAAGCCGAGATCACGCTTCAGCGCCTCATCATCTCTTGTCGCAACCATAAGCGGCCGCGCGGCTGGGACATCTTCAGGAATCATCAAAGCCTGACTCTGCTGTTCAGCCATTGTCATCGGTACGCTCCTCATGCTTGGTGGTGTCGAGACGGTTAGAAATATCAGCGACTTGATTGAGTAAATCCGCAAAGTCAGCAGCACTAACCATATCAGTGGGAGTTGAGGCGATCTTGTCGAGCATGGTTTCAAGCGCCCCAATGGCGGTTTCATTTTCAGTGATAATGCGATCCACCTCGATATAAACCCTGGTCTTTCTTTCGGCCTGCTGCCGGAGACGATCTCTTTCCGCCTCAAATTGCGGTGTCTGGCTGGTGAGCCGCTCTAAAAATTCCAGTCTCTTGTCGTTTGGCTGCAGCGCTCCCAGACTCTGGAGCAGAGTAACAATCTGTCTCAAATGTGACAGAATCGCTTTTGACAAACCTTCGGCCGCGGCCAAAAACTTGCCATACTTAATTTCTCCGGTCTTGTATTTATGCGCCAGGACTTGATCAATCTTGCCAAAAACCCGCTCGACCACTCGAAATTGATTATTGGCCGCCACTACGCGGGTGGTGGTTCCGGGAATCCGACCACACTCGGCAATTTCAAGACGTAGATCATGAACATCACGGTTTTGTCGCTGCTTCATCTGCGTCTTGACGATCTTCAGCCAATCTTCCAAGAAAAATACCTTGCGCGTGGTAACATCCAAAATAAAGGATCCGAACGCAACCACAACAAACACAATCAAGCCAACCAGAAACAGCGTACTAAAATCAACCGAAGCCAGCAGAATGCCACACAAGACACCAAGAATAAATGACACTATGGTAACCGGATTGGTCAGAGCGCGTTTCAGAACATATGATTCCTGAGTTGGAGCGTTTAAAACTGTCTCAGCCATCCCCACCTCCTGTTGACTTGGAGTTTGGTGTAAATTTGCCTTGTTTTATATGTAAATGATCTTCGAAGAAACTTACTATAAATAAATACCTTTGTCAAGCTGATAAAAACATATAATTAGCCAAAACTTGACAGATTTAATCGAGCGTGTTAAAATGGCGAGTAATTTAGTGCTTTGACAACCAACAGCGCAACCCCAACCAAGGAGGCAACATGCGCTATCCGAGGGTTTTTCTGCCTATTTTTGCTATTCTCAGCCTGATGATCTTTATCGGGGCCGGCTGCGGCCGAAGTACCCACTCGAGCCATCAGACGTATACCCAGACTGAAACGGAGACCACCGGCTCGGTCAAGACCGATGATTTCGATCTCGAGACGCTTATGACCATGATTCGCGAGAACAAGGTCGCGAGCATCGAAGAGATGGAGACGCTGGTCAACGGCGAATCCGGAATCAACAATGTCGATATCGATCAGGATGGGAAGATCGACTATGTCGTCTTCCGCGAGCTGCCAGAGTCGAACGACATCAAGCGGCTGGTCGACCTCGTGGCCATTCCATCATCCACCGGCAAGGAGGAAGACGGAGTCACCATCGGTCAGGTAGAGTTCGAGCGGAATACGACCACGAATCAGGTCGTGATCTCTGGCGGCTACAGTCAGCACGTCCACGGCTACAATGATTATTATTATAGTTACCCCATGGCCTACCATCATGGCAGTGGCTTTGCCACCGGACTACTGCTCGGCTACATGTTCTCGCCGCGGCCATACTACGTACCGATGTATCGGACGGGCTTCTACTCGCCGCGACCGGTCTTTGCCGGTCCGGCGCTCAGCTCACGTCGAGATTCGTTCCGATCGAGTCGGCAGATCACCAAGACACAGGTGTCGCCGATCTCCAAGACGACTCGACCGACCTCGAAGGTCATCAAGTCGGCAGAGAAGCCGAGCAAGTACGCCAAGTCAACCCAGTATAACAAGCCGGGGCAGGGCGTAGCCGGACGAGCCGGAACGACCCGCGACTATCAGGCGCGCGACCCGAACCAGACCAAGCGCAAGGCGACGGGATTCGGCGCTGGCGCCACCAAGCAGCCCGAAGCGGCACCGGCTGGACGGACACCTCCGGCCAAGCCCGGCTGGCATACAACCCCGAGCGGCGGCGGCACCAGGCCGGCTGCGACCAGACCGGCAGCGCCGAGAAGCAGCGGCTGGGGCGGCGGAGGCGCCCGCAGGAGCAGCGGCGGCGGATTCCGCAGCTCAGGCGGCGGTCGGCGTCGTTAAACTCTTAATTCGAACTAAAATCTGAAGTGTCAACCGGCACTTCTTTTTAAACTCAGAGAACTGCAAAACAGAAATACCACCAGAATCCTGTCACAGTGACAGGCGGGAGGGCCAATGAAAGAATTGGACTGGCGTCAGAAACTGAGAATCATTACCCTGCTGTATTACATGGAAGAGCGTGGGCTTCGAATTCCGGTGCTGATTGAGGATGAAGATCTGCGATTCATGGAAGCTGACATCGGCGAGATGCACGTTCACGGATTTATCAATGTGAGAAACGCAGAGTCCCCGGAGCCGGAAGCCGAAAAGCCAAGACTGTCTTGGTTCAAGAAGAAGACTCCAACACCGAGAGATCCGGACCCGCTGTTCTATGAAGTGACCGATGCAGGCCGGGAGTTGATTGGCAAGCTGCTTGGAGCGTTTGACGCTTCCCTGCACTTTAATATGTTTTGGCAGGTGGCTTTGGCGGCTCAAGTCCATGTAGATATGCTCAAGGATGATGGTTCATTCCAAGTACTTGATCATGTGTACGATACGTGGAGATTTCCGGCAGACGAAATCCTTGATTCACGAGAGCGCGAAGAACTTGGGGTTGAGGATCTGCGCCTAGCGATGATGAGCTGGTTTGCCCACAAGACGTCTTCAAAGCTGCCCGCTGACTTTGACCCCCGAGTGGTTGTCTTTGTCCAGAAGCTGGCTGATGGCAAGTTCGATACTGAGCAATTCTGGTTTGACCTCCAGCTCGGAACCTTCTTTGACGAGATTGACCGGATTGTTGACACCTCATACAAGTGGACAGACCTCGGAAACTCGGATGAGGAATCAGACTCGATCGCGGCTACTATCTATGCCTCCGGCATGCTGGAACATGCTCGGCGTGAAGGTACCGAATGTGAGCATTGCGAGGCGGCTCTCGCGGTGCTGCTGATGAATGCCGGCGTTGATCATTTTGAGAATTGCCCAATCTGCGGCAAGCGTCTCAACTGGGAACAAGTTGAAACCGGGCCGGAGGAAACCTACGGCGAGTGCCCGAAGTGTCACAGCCGGATTCCCAATGGCAGTTCGAACTGTCCCGGCTGCGGCGCGGAAGTGAATTATAGTCTCGAAGAAGGTACTGTGAATACTCACACTGACACTGAAACATACGAAGATGATTCGAATGATGCGTATGATCCATTTTATAACTATGGGTATTATGGATATGAGCCATACGGTTATTACTATCCATACGATCCGTTCTACGATGCGCTGGCCTTTGCGGTTGTCTGTGATGTGCTTTTCTGGTAATTATCAACAATAGATCCTGAAACTTCAGGGTCTTTTTTAATGTAATTCAAGTTTTGATCAACTTGGTTATTCAAACTCAGCAATACGTTACAAAGGACTTAAATTACGTAAATAAATAACCTTACCCGTTAACATTCGCCAGACACTTGACAAAAAGTTGTTTTTATACTAGAATATAGAGTATTTTGACCCTTGACATTCAAAACCAAAAACACCAAAGGAGTGGACATATGAAGACAGTCGGGACCCTGCTGGTAGCTTTGATGATCAGCCTTTTCTTTGGCGGTGCGGCCGAGGCAGAAACCTTGACCGTCGGGTACACGACCTACACCCCGTTTGTCATCGAAGATAAGTCGGGTAGATTGACCGGTTATGATATTGACCTGCTCGAACAGCTGGGGAATTACCTCGGTGTGGATTTTGAATATGTTCGGGTGGATCGGGACAAGCGTTTTGATCGTTTGATCAGCGGCGAATTTGACATGATGATCGGCGGCGTTTCAGTCACGAATGGCCGTGAACAAAGATTTGATTTCAGCTATCCTTACTTCAACGCCGGTTTGACGGTCATGGTTCGTAACGAAAAAAGCCCTGTACTCAACTGGGATGTGGGTCGTTTGGTGATGTATTTCGTGCTTTATGTTATTTTCATGGCTCACGTATTCTATCTAACGGAAAAAAGACACCAAGCGAATATGGGTAGTTATCTCCGAGGAACATATGAATCCAGCTATTTTGTTTTGGTCACCTCCGCGACAGTCGGTTATGGCGACATCACACCCAAAACCGCCTTCGGGAAATTCTGCACCATCATCATGATGATTACAGGGATCGCTTTTTTCACTATAATGGTGGGTCAAATCACCAGCAATATCATTAACAGTGATATCAACACGACTATTCATAGTGCCGCCGATCTCAAGGATCAGAAAATTGCGACCTTGGCTGGAACCACCAGTGAGGCCGCGCTGCAGAAGTACGGCGCCGACCTGGTCTTGGTGCAGGAAGAGGCGGACGCCTTTGATCTGTTGGCGACGATGCAGGTTGACGGAGTGGTTTTTGACGCCCCGGGTCTGCTTTACAAGGAAATGAATGACAAAACCGGACGCTTTGCCACACTGCATTTCATTTTTGACAAGCAGTACTATGGTTTGGCGTTGAAAGATGAGTCACCATTTACCGAGGATATCAACCGAGCACTGCTTTTGATGGAAGAAAACGGTATTACCGGTGGTCTAAATCAAAAATGGTTTGGCCGCAGCGAGCTGTAGGCAAAGGAGGAACGATGACCGACTGGAAGACCACAGAATTGTCACCTGAGCTCAAGGCGTATCTTGAATCATTGGTTGGCGAGTGGGTACAAGTTAACGCTGGAGCCGGTCTGGGAACGGTTGAGATTACGAAAGCGTCCGCAGATGATCAAGAAATGGGGGCGGCAATTCTCACTCGGATTTCTGACGGTGTTGTCTTCCTATCGAATGGCGAGGAATTTCTTGCCCACTCGGCTATCATTCCAACCGATTTTCGAATTCGGTATTATCTACGCGGTCTAATCGGTGAACCGGTGGTTCTCGAACCGGCTGGGCCGATGGGTTCATTTGTGGTTAGGAAACTTCACTCCGGAGAGGTAAACCCAAAGGCAAGCGTGCTTGTATCAGTAGGCGAAGATGACTTTACCCTTGACGATGGGGTTACATACCCAATTCATATTGTACATTCGAAGTCATGCAGGCAGGAAGACTTTGAACACGACTCATAAAATCACAAAATCGAGTAAACACTCGATTTTTTTGATTAACGATTATCCGCTTAACCAAAGATATAAGTTAATACTGATACAACCAATACCCAATTTTCAATGATATGACTGACACCAATAAAATATTTAAATCAATATAATAAATTACAAACCCGGGCATAAACAGCTCAAGCAATAATAAGCCCAAAGAAAAAACAACGAGGTGATTGATGACAAAATTAATTATTTCAACAATATAAGACCGCATATTATTTCAGCAGCTCAATTTGTAGGTTATAAACTTCAATCCACCCTCCCTGATTATCAATCCCCGGAGCGGCAATGACAAATTTCAACTGGTTGCGAATAAGCTCAGCCCGCGTCAGATCAAACGTAGTCTCGTAAACTTGGACCTCATGATCGGTTGGTGGCAATGGCTCAAAATAAAAGGCCCAGTCATTAACATCCAGCTTCAAGCCGATTTGGCTTTTTAAATCAGCAGACTGGCGATAGCTGATTCTGACCTTTGCCCGATTAAATCGGCGCGGAGAATAAGCCGAAAAATAGACCGGTTCATATTTAACCAAATAAGAGCTGCTTTGAGGCTCAACCCGACCTTCCGGAAACGGCCCGCGAACAAATCGGCTGCTATTAACAAAATCCACCTCATAAGATACACTATTACCAAGAACGATTTTTTGACTGAACAAAAAAATCACCACCACTAAAAATAATATCAGGAGTACCCTGTGGATTTTAATTTTATGTTCAGGTGATAATTTATGATCATCCATATAGAAGAAAAACTTGGGGTTTGGCTGCGCTTAGCTGGCATTGTTTTAATGGTAGCAAACTTTTTGGTTTTACAAAATGCTTTCGTTGGCCTATCCGCTACCGTCTTCATAACACTTTATTACGCTATATTACTAAAAAGAAGCCCGCTGGCGCATAGATTGGATTTTTATTCGCCATGGAGCATGGCCGCCTTAATCTGGTTCGCGATTGTTTTCCTAGCTTGGGTTTGTTTTTACCTTTGGTCAACACCGGTCTGGCTGCTCTGGGTCATTGTGATTTTAACGTTTTTTACTATTGAACAATATTTGTATTCATCGGGAACAGAGACTAAAATCGAGATGAATCTTCAACTGCTTTCAAAACCAGGCCGGTTACAGCTTTCATTTGTTGCGATATACATTCTTGAGCTATCAATCTTGGTCGCGAAATCAACTACAGAATCCCTAGCTAGCCCTTGGTTCGATATGCCTACGTATTTTTGGATCGGTTTTGGACTCTTGACCCTAAATCTTATTCTTTTATTTAAAAAAGGACTAAAGTCTAATCTATTTTTCTTTATTTTATATACATTTTTATTTTTTGGCGCCGCCAGCCTTATATACAAGCTGGGATTTGGTTACGACCCATTCATCCACGAGGCCGGTATGGAAAATATCCTTGTCACGGGTTCACTGCAACCAAAACCGCTATACTATATTGGCATGTACATGTGGCTAATCATAATTCACCTTACAACCACCCTGCCGCTTGAAACCATCAATCACTTTGCCGGCCCCATCGCAGCCGCCGTATTATTACCAATCGCTATTTACATGGGCTTTGTCAAAAACAAAGAATACCCATTTCCGGCCTGGCTATCGGCCTTGATTTTATTTCTAGCCCCAACCAGTTACTTCATCATGACTACGCCCCAGAATCTTACCAGTGTTTTTGCAATTGGGATAATCTTTTTATCAATAAAGACTGAATATCTAGCAGCTCGGTGGCTAATTTCAATCTTTACTTTAATTATTCACCCATTATATGGCGTTCCATTGATTTTATACAACATTTACCTAACTAGCAAAAACAAATACTTACAATACATAACGACTTTGGGGGCCGCCATTGTTTTCCCATTCTTATTTTTACTCAACTCTATTTCTCGGGGTTATACCATCAACTGGATCCCGAGTTTCACATGGGTAAACAATCTTGATTGGCAATATATACTGGATCAGCGGAGGGCGATAATGGACTTCATTCACATTTACGGTTCCAATAAAGAAATCATCTTTTTGATCTTAGCAGCACTGGCCGCCCTTTATTTATCCAAGCACAAACTTTTAACAAAATATTCCTCACAGTTACTTTTTACCGGGCTATTTATGATCGGTTTTGGGCTGATGAAAACCTTCATTACCCTTGATTTTGTCACCGCAAGCAATAACGCTGATTTTACTCAAAGAATAGCTGATCTGGCCATGTTTTTTCTTTTACCGCTTACTATGACGGCCTTTTATTTTTTCAGCGTCCAGCTGTTTCATCGGAAAGATCAACGATTTGATCAGGCCTTGCTCGTTGGCATTTTCACCACCATTTTAATTTGCGCCTTTTACTTCACCTATCCGCTAAAAAATGACTACATCAATACAAAACTATACAATGTGACGGCTGCTGATATCGAGACGATTAATTTTATCAATCAATCCGCTGACGGTAATTACATTGTTTTAGCCAACCAAATGGTTGGCGCGGCAGCGATATCAGAGCTTGGTTTCAAATATTACTACAATGAGCAATTTTATTATTCAATCCCAACCGGCGGAGACAATAGCCTATATTCATATTTTGAAGGGATGGTTTTTGACCAGCCAAAACGCGATTATATGCTCAAAGCTATGGACACGGCTGGGGTTGATCAGGCATACTTTGTGATTAATGACTACTGGACAAATTCGACTAAAATAGTTGAAAAAGCCAAAATATCCGCTGATAAGTGGTATGTGGTCAATGGCGGTAAAAACTTTATCTTTTATTATCAAAGGTAGAATTGACGATATAATATTAGACATAAACGCCAGACCAAGCTAATCGGGCATAACGAAATCATATTTCTATTTCTTGATCATAACTATTTACAATTTTGTCCAACTGTGTTATGGTAATTTGTCCTACCAACTACAGGAGGCACCAATGATCCGAAGATCATTTATGCTATCAAGCGAATATGAGTACCTGCTGCGATTGATGCAGGGACTGGGCGTCGATCTCAAGCATTATACGGTTGATAATGAAGTGAACGAAGACAATCCCGAAGCAGAAGTCTTGGCAATTTGCGCCAACACAGCCGGCTTTAAGGTTAATGGTAACTTCTCGGTAATTCAGATTGGCATGACTCAACTCGTATTTGCTTTTTATGAGCAGGCGGCCAATGCCCCAACCGTTGTGTTTAACGGACCATGGTTCATGTTCAGTCGCGACTGGTCGAACTGCAGATACACACCTAGAGATTTCACGCTGCATTCAAACAGTCCGGGGAGTCAGATTCACTTTGATTCTGCCATCCAAACGGTCAAACAAATTCTTGAAGAAAATGAGGCCTTCAAGATCAAACATGGGCAATCAAAGCCGCGCATGGTGCGACGAGATGAGCACGATAATGAATATTTCATGCTGAATCAAGCTCTAAAGTGTCTCGGCATTCAGCATGAACAAGTCCACCAGCTGCCGAAGAACCCGTGGCAGGATCGACTGTTTGACCTGGGAATTGGAATCACATCCCTCTGCGCGCTGGCAATTAAAATCGGACAAACTTCCCTAGTCCTTGGTCTTGGAAAAGTCTTCTGGTCAAAGACAAACATCGACGATGGCGGCGGACCAACCGCGCCGTTTCTCTTTCTCTTTAGCGACATGGAAAGCCGATGCCGGCCGCGCGTCACCTATCGTCTTGACGGCGGATACGGTGAAGAACGCGGTCCGGACGCAATCAAAGCAGCCAATCCGGAATACGATTGGGACAATCTAACGTGTGAAGCTTAAAAACCAAAACAGGATCAATTCCTGTTTTTTTTATCTTATGACGAAAATCTGTCTCGTAGTATAATTTGTAGTATATTCATCTAAAACATAAAAATATAACGTTGCCGTTACTCTTGCTGTTCGTTCAAACTTTATTTTTTGACTGCTGTTTGTAATTTTGCATCCCACGAAAACCGATCGACACTAATCCCGAGGTACATTTATCTGACGATTTTAACCGGAATGTTTCGCAACTTTAGCGACAAAACTATAGTCGGCCGTGAGTCAAAATGGTAGAAATATATTAGTCAATCCGTCTGACGTGGTCAACGACTTTTTTTCTTATGTCTTATCAACCCGATTATTCCGGTGGCAATTGCGACTACCCCAATTAACTGCCCGCCGGGACTATCATCAATCTCACCGTATACAAACATAAAAAATCCGAGCAGGATGGTAAGGATCAAAATTAGGGTTTTAACTATGTTTTTATCCATATTTATTGGCTCCCCGGCCTGGACTCGAACCAGGAACTTCGCGTTAACAGCGCGATGTTATACCGATTTTACTACCAGGGAATAATCAAATTCTAAACCATAAGCACTAGATTCTAAACGAGATCAAATAACCGAAACTCAACTATTCAAATTTATAAATTCGTATATTCGTAACATATTTGTTATTAGCAATGTATAAAAAAGAGCCAGCTTTGCCGCTGACTCTCTTTTTAGATGAAACTAAAAGAAAATCAGCGCGGCTGACCATTATTATTATTTGCGCTAAATTGTGTGAGATATAATTTCATACAAGACTATTTTAGCACGCGCTGCTTAGACTGTCAAATTTTTTTGTAGTAAAAAACCGCTTAAAACGGCAGGGTTAGATTCAGTCGGTGGCTCGCCCCGCCCTCCCACGATCGGGTATCTAGAGGGACCTTTCGGACCTCACCCATTTTTTTGTATAGAAGATAACCATGATTCAAAGCAAACTCATATATATCCTTGGTCACTCGGACATCATCAAGACAGTATTTTTTTAACTTCTCAATTTCACCCTTTTTCCACCACTCAACCGCCATCAAACCATCGCCGCTTTTTTGCGCCTGTAAGGTGCCCTCAGCCAACGAATTCAATGACGTTCGTCTGCCAAGAACCTTGTGTATTTCCTCGAGAATATCCAAACTGCGAATCTTGGTCAAATCTCCCTGGTAATATTTATTCAGAATCGGGATATCAAATGAATTGGAATTGAACCCAATCAAGACATCCGCGTGTTCTAAAATCGGCCACAACTTGGTTAGTTCAGATTCCAAATACGCCGTATAAGAATCAGTAGCCGAATCATATACACCGACCAGAGACAAATTCAAACCAAGAACATCTCGTTTGGCTAATTCGGCAAACGTGTTTTGGGTCTCAATATCAAAAATGATTTTTCTCATGATAGATGGATTTATTTATCCCAGTGTATCATAATACTGGCAAAGAAAAAAGAGGGAAATATCCCTCTTTTCTGCTCTTGATTAGGTCTTAATCATTTAACTTTTGATGACAATCGCCAAAACCACGCCCCACACCCATGCTAGGTCCCTTGATTCCAAGTTCATCCATAATATCGCGCGCGCCTTCAAAATCGCCTGCCTGTCTTAAGTTATGGGCCTCGACAAAGCGATCAAAGTTGTCGGCGGTGATTGTTTTAAACATTGGCAAATCACCGGCCGCAGTCACAAAAGCTTCATAGTCGTTGGCTTCAATTGCCGCTCTTATATCTTCGTTGCCGGGTATGCCCTTCGGACCGTTAAAATGTCCAAAACCTTTACCTTCGGGTGTAGAGATACCCAATTCATCAAATATTGTTTTGGCCCCATCCATGTCCCCTGACTTGGCCAATCGATGCGCCTCGACAAAACGGTCAAAGTTGTCCGCAGTGATAATATCAGCTATTCGACCGTTACCACCAAACTCTTTCCATGTTTCATAATCTCCGGATTCCAGCGCTTGATCCATTGCGCCACGATTCTCCATGTGGGCTTTTGGTGCAAACTCTTTTGATTCGCCTTCATCAGCGCTAACTACCGCCGAGACGGTAAAGGTGGTAATAATCAAGCCGCAGAGAGCGATCGCAAGATAATATTTTGACCCCACTCTTTCTGTCATATTATTTTTGTCCATAGATTATTCTTATTTATTAAATGACGCTGGCCGGCGTTATCATTTGGTAATACGCGGCAGCGGAGATTTTCTTTCATCAAGCATGCGCCCGCCGAACCATGGGGAGATTATCTGAGCATCAAACATGTGGTCGCCCGACATGCGGCCGAAAATTTTTAGTCTCATTCCCGGTTGAATAATTGCCACCACGGCCGGATCACCACCGACACTCCAAAGTGACCGGTCTACGGCTCTCAGTTCAATAACTTCACCGCTCCGGGTTTCAACCACGCCAATAAGCCGGCCAGCTTCGGGATTCATCCACCCATGATATTGTTGAACCTGAAGTTGTCTATAACCCGGCACGTGATCAAAAGTTTTTTGCTCGATGATTTTATTTATCCCTCCAAGCATAAAAACAAAACCGAGGACAAAACTGGCTAAAATACTGATGACGACGATCAAATAATGATTATATTTATAACCGATTTTGGTATGAGTGACGTTAAAAAAGGCGGAGATGACAAACACGGACAACAGCCCAAGCCAGAAAACCGGAACGAACATAATGAGACGATGCCACCAAGACACATCCGACAATTCATGAACCGGATTCATTAAACTCAAATGGAAAACAATGGACATCGCCATACCGCCGATCAAAACCGAGAATACAAATAAAACCCAAAAAACAATGTTCTTGGCGGCAAAATACCATTTGGTTCGCGGCTCAACCTCAGATTGGTGTAATTTATTGATGATTGTATCTTTAATGGTCATATTGTTTATAATATTCAAATATTTTTTTCTTGGCTCGATTCAATAAAGTCGCAACCGTACCGGCTGGTTTTTTCAAGATATCGGAAATTTCATCGTATGATTTTGACTCAAAATAATATAAGGCGATAACCTCTCGGTATTTGAGATCGAGTTGTTTTATAGCCATGTTTAATTTAACGCGGTCCAGCTCCAAATCAATTTTATGGCCATAATCGGGATCGACAGCTAATTTCGATAATAGCGAGTCGTCAAAATCATCAATCGGGATAAGTCTTTTCTTGTGCTTACGAAAAAAATCAATGACTTTATTATGGGTAATCCGATAAATCCATGAAGAAAATTTCAGCCGGTCATCATAATCATTGATGTTTTGGTAGACCGTCAAGAAAACCTCCTGCAGGATATCTTCTATGTCTTCCTGACTAAAATTTGATAACCGCCTGATATATCGAGTCAATTTGGCTTCATAGCGATCAACTAGGCACAATAAAAAAGCCGAATCCTGTAAAATTAGGGTTTTTAATTCTTGGTCTGACCGTTGTTCGCAGTCTGAAACATTGACCATATTATAAGTAATACGTTTGTTTGAGATATATCTTTCATTCATTAAACCATGTCTATGGAATAAGTAAACTTTGGAGTGGAATGAAAAATATTTTACGAAAGATAGCCGTATCAAGGTTACTGTTATCTTTGAATAAAAAAAGGCCACCGCGTGTTTGGCGATGGCACAGAGCGATAACAGTGATGAAGCAGATCGATATAAAATTAGCGAGTCAGGATCGATACCAAGGTATCCTCCGAATATGTTGGGGACACCGAAAGGCGCTCCCCGCTCTCGACCCCATAGACCACGATGGCGTCTGCCGGGGATGTGCCGAGCCTGCCGATGAAACCTGTCTGGATGGCCTCGTATGGAGCTCCGCCGGAAGCGACAAAGCACCTCAGCTCCAGATTAGTATACGCGCCGACTGGCAGCAGGACATCACCCTCGAAGTGAAAGTTGACCAAAGCGTACTGACTACCAGTCTCGGAGGTCCGCAGCTCGAGGTTGTCGCTGTAGTCGAGCATATAGCCGGTTTGGTACTCCACCACCTTGCAGTAATGAATTCGGCTATAATCCCTCTCCGACATCTGAATGCTGAACGAAAGCTCATTCAACACTCCGTGTTCGCCGACGAAGCCGTCCAGCGCCACGATCATAAGACGGAAGACGAACATCTGGTTCTCACCGTAGTAGAGCTGAGACTGGCTCATGAGCCGAGACACTTGGACCGAGCTTTCTGCCGGCTGCGGCGCAATGCACTGTCCGTTGCCGTCCGAGTTCTTGACGCACTCATAAGCCGCACCGCAGGTGCCGCGGATCCAGTGAAGGACCTCCGTGCCGTCTTCGACCACACAGCGGTAGAATTCGGCCGGACCGTCCTCGGGCGCGCAGAGCATCTGGCTCTCAACCTCGCACGGACCGAAGATGTAGTAGTCGCAATGGCCCTGATAGCAGATCTGCCCGCCGTGGGGCCACTGGTTGGAGTCGCCGCTATAGTTCGGACAATCCGAGGACACGTTGCAGAACTCGCCGCTGTTCGGCCACTGGCAGGTGTTGGTCCATGAGTAGCAGAGCTGCCCTTCCTGACAGTCATACTCATTGGTGCAGGGCATACTGCACACACCGTGGTCACAGAAGAGCGATCCTGCACAGTCCGCGTCATCGGCGCAAGGAACTCCCTCGAGATCCGAAACCGGCTCACAAGCGACAGTGGACTGCGATGTGAACACACAAGTGTTCTCGCGGCCGCAATGGCTACGGACGAGCCGGAGCTCACCGCTGCGCGCGGCCACACAGGAATCGAAATGCTTGTTTTCACCCGGCACGCAGGCCTCAAGGCCTTCGACCTGGCACGGACCGAAGTCCCCCAGACAGTAACCCTCCCCCGTACAGAACTGGCCGTCGGGGCAGTCTGCGTCCGTGTTGCACCAGCCGTCATTCGTGCTCCGGCACTCGCCGTAGATCGCGAACGGATCGCCGGGGTTATTCCAGCACAGACCGCCGCAGCACTCGCTGTCGGCGGTGCAGACGAAGCCGTCGTCCAGGCAGGCCGGCTCCTCCGGCTCGACCGGCACGCACGAACGGTTGCCCATGATGGCGACCACCATGAGCGAGAAGAACAGGCTTGCGAGAACCTTGCGCATGTTGTCCCCTTTCCCGGGTGACGTTACTACGGGTGTTGTAGAAAGAACGTATAAAGGACATTATATCATATTTACCAATAAACGTCAACGGTTTGTCCAATTTTAGCCTAAATTTACAAATATCTATCTAGCGTAAAAATAAAACCCTTCGTGAGGTGAAGGATTTTATTATTTTGGTTTATTCGTGAAGGATAATTACTTGGTTTTTTTCTTTTTAACTGCCGGTTTTTTGGCTACGGTTTTTTTGGCCTTAGCTTCAGCTTTTTTCTTGGGTTCAGCATCAATTTTAGTCTCTTTTGGCTCAACTGAATTTTTTTTCTCTTTTCCGTCAAGTAAAGCATTTAAAACTCGATCAAGTTTATTGTTCAGCTGCTCCAATTGCGTTTTTAATTCATTATTATTGGATGAACCTGAAGACCTTTGGCCACCGTTATCACGGTTATCACGGCGTTCAAACCGAGGGCGATCATTGAAATCAGGCCGAGGACGGCTGTCGCGCTCATATCGGCTAGGATTTGACGCTTTTTGCTGGGCAAAACAATCAGAACAATACACTGGACGGTCACCGGTCGGGATGAATGGCAAATCGCATGTTTGACCACATTCACTGCAGGTCGCCTGATGTCTGGCACCCTGTGAATCGCCAAAAGGCTTGCGGCCAAATCCGCGGTCACGGTCGCCGCCAAAACTTCGTCCGCCTTGACGTCCGTCACGACTAGGGCGACTATCACGCTTGAAACTACTCATAATTTTTGATTAGAATAATAAGAAGTTGATTATACCCTATTTTTAAAAATTACGCAAGTGTTTACATTTTTATTCAATAATGCTATCGTGATGATGGATTTATATGAGCTGACTCCCAAGCTGCCTTCGCCACAAACAAAGGAGGTAGGGATGATCGCAGTGGCAATACTTGTCTTGATTCTAATCATTGCCGCCTTAGCCTATGTGGCTCCATATATAATGTTGGTTGTTCTCGGGATTGTTGTTTTGATGGCCTTCGTGCTCATGATTGAACATGATGACAACAAACGTGAGCGTAATAATGAAGACCCATGAGATCCAATTCCGAAGGATCATTTAAATCAATCCTATGTTTTAGTTCAGTACGCCAAGCAATGCTTGGTTTTTTGTTATTCAAAAAATTGATTAATCATTATAAAAATAAAAAAACACAATAAAAACAACGATATTAAACCCATAACGATTTTTCGCGCGTTCCCCGGTCGACAGAACCGGGGGAGATATTTGTGATTAAGCCAAGCAACCAAAGGCACATGAACCAACATGGCAAAAGCATTTATCACGGCGCCAAGCACTAACAATGTTTTTGGCTCAGAGACATTGAATAAAAACAAGATTATACCAAATGATATTTGAAGCCATAAAAAGACATAATATATTTTGGCCAGATTAATTGTTTGATTGTTACTTTTCGCTAAAATCTTTATCGCGTAATTCTCCGCCATGATTCTCGAAGTTGAATCCATCACACCCAGCTGGGTTTGAAACAACATGATCACAACAACGATTAAGAACGCGATTCCCATTGCCGGCATGGCAGATTGACCAATCACCGAGGCCTCAAAAAGAATAAAACTTATACCCTGTTCAGTGCCGCTTAGCCCATTGGTGGTAACAAAGGCCAAAAGCATCAACATTACAATCGACACCAGCCCGACAAACCAGAAAACTATCAAATGTTCGAGATTAATCTGACGCCACCACGTCAAGCAATTCGTAATATTTTTTTCATCATGCTCAAAATCATATCCCGCTAATTTAATTTTTTGGTGTTTTTCTTTTTGCGTAAAAAGACCGGCGATTTTTTGGGCATACTTCCCCATACCATAACCTTTTTCCCGGATATAAATCGACTGAGTCAGGTTGAGATTGCCTCCCGCGCCGGAATATGCAAACGCCGCCAGAAAAGTGGCGAGAGCCATCCCGGGGGCGATAAACCAAAAGCCCTCGCCGCGACCGACAAAGCCGTTGGCCAAAGCAGACCAATCAGAGGATGAACTTAAATAGACTGCCAAACCAAAGATAAAAGGAACTCCGATTAGAATAATGGTTTTGGTTAATTTTTCCATCAAACCATATACAGTTTTACCGGCTGATAGAATCACCCCAATCAACACTAAAAATAACACAGCCAGCCAACGATGTTCTTCCCAGCCAAATAATGCGGAAGCTACTTTGGCGGAGGCGGCAATAATACCAGGTAAACCAAAGCCAATAAACGTGGAGAAAATAAACCAATAGGCTGCTCCCCGCCAAAATTTATTAATCCCGACAAAAACGCTTTCGCCCTTGACCAAGGCGTATCGTTCAATTTCAGTATTGATAAAAAATTGAAACGTGATCCCCAAAACCGCCCCCCAAACCAAACCAAGTCCATAGTTTGAAGCCAAATACGGCCATAAGATCACCTCGCCTGAGCCGAGTCCAAGAGCTAAAATAATAAAACTGGGACCGATTAATCGTCTAAACTTTTCCGGTTTGGGAAAGTCTTTGGTTTTACTTTTCGCGTTGGTGTTCATATAAGTTAATAATAACAAATAATTGTCGTTTTTGGAACTGAACCCGATTTCAGTTAAACTCGACTTAAAAATAACAATCAATGTTTTTCGATTGTTTTGATTTGAGCAACAATTCTTTTTGTTATAATTATTTATAGTTGCAACCGCTCCTGAGGAACGATAAGCAAAACTTGACAAAAAGTAAAAAATGTTATAAGATTCCAGGCCAACTTGGAGGACTAAAATTAGCAAAATGGAGTCAAAACAGTCAAAGGAGATATCAATGAAATACATGGGAGATACTACCGGAGATATTATAATCGTACCGCCCGTGGTTGAGCTGTTTTCAAGGCCGGAATTAGCCAAAAAATTGTGGCCGGATAATATAGCGAGCAACCGCGAATTTCAGACTGAGCTAGTCTGGCGAAGAAAACTGAATGAACGGCTGGATGCGGTTATTTCACGGCTGCCAAAACCTGGCATTGAACTCGAACAAGCTGTTCACGATGGCTTTCTCGATGAAATAACGGTCGCGGAGATGTACGCTTCTTTGAGTGATTTACTCGAAGATTCAACTGATTATCAGCGAATTATTCTGTATCTGCCGTTTGAGTTTCTGCCTGATGTTAACTGGAAATCAGCGGAAGAGAAATTGCGCTTGGAAATCACGCGTTTCCGGATTGCCTATATGACCACCTGGAATAATTTGCTTTCAATGCTTGACGTCCGCGCCAACTTTGTTGACGGCGATGTCATGGATGTGGAAAAGCGTGTCAATGATTTGCCGCGAGTAGTCAAGGCCGCGCATCTGATTCCGAAATTGGTGGAAAAAGGTTTTTTAACGGTTGGTGCGGTTTTTCACCTGCTGGAACAATGCGAGGAAGAAACATTAAGGAAGAGCATTGAAGAGACTTTGCCGGTCTTGGCTGACATGGGATTCATTAAATCGCATGATGTGATTTTGGAACCATCTGACGAAGAAGCACCACCTGTATCCGTAAAAATTATTCAAGAAAGATTAGCTGAGCAGTTTTTCGCCATTGAGCGTGATGATTTCGGCGATATCCTCGAAAAGCGGATCGCGTGGCTCATCAAGGATCGCAAGCGTCAGGCGATTGAAAAGACCGGAAATGGAATCAAGAATGCGATTCTTAGCGGGACTCTCGATCTCGATGAAGCTGTATTGTTTGCAGATCTCGGAACAAAAGTAGAATGCCAGTTGGCGTTCATTGACGGTGTACGAAAAGCGGTTGAAGCTTCGGCTGAAACGGATTTAATCAGAGCGACCAGTCTTTATACGAACTATAAAGAGCAACTGCTCGCACTGTGGAAATGTGAATTCTCAGCAGTCCGTGATGCTTTAACAAAGGCCTTCTTTCGACTTCATAGTTTGAAGATTGTCACAGATACAAGCCTCGAATTGCTTGGATTAACCGTGCCGGCTTTATCAGGGCCATTCTCAGCGAACCTACGCTTTCTACAACCGGAAATCGCAGAAATCAGGAAGATTATTAAAGTTATTATCGAGACAGATGCTGAACTTTCATCCTATATCTACCCGGTATTCTTGATTTATGGCTCTCGTCTCAAGGGTTATGGAGACAAAACATCTGACTGCGATGCGGCGATTTTCGTCAGGCAAAACACTGATGTTAGGTATAAAGAAACAATCAAGGAACTGCTGAACACCTATTTTGCTCAGAATAAAATCATAAATGAAGTGGTCATGTTCTGGCTCGATAAGGACGACAATGATGCGTTGAGAGTTCACGACTTTGATGATAGCAGTCCCCTTCTTGGAGAAAGTCATTGGACTCACGTGCTATTTGGCGCAGTGTGGGTGGGTACAGAATCCGCAATCCACGAACTGCGAAATGCGTTACTGGTTCCTTATTTCTACGATAACGGGAGAATTCTACATAATCGCAAAGCGCGAAAAATTTATATCGAGGAATTGGAACGCGACTCGGTGCAATACCGACTGATGCACAGAGGTTTCGCTAAGTTTTATCCGCGGCGAGGAGGAATCAAAACCCCGCATGCGTCCTTAATCGATGGGCATAGCAGATTTTGGGATTCAGGATATCGTCTCACGGCGACGAGGCTGTACGCGAGTCGAGTGTTTTTGCCTCAAATAGTTTCAAGCGAGAAAGCAAGATAAGCCCACCTGCGTCAACCGCCTTCATCAAGATTTCGGCGGTCAAGAGACTTCGGCGGGCAAGCGAGATAAGTGAATTTGCAAAAAAAATAAGCACCAATATCAGTTGGTGTCTTTTTTTTTACAAATCTTGGGATACAAATTTACAAATCTTATACTAATATTACAAATATTGCAGATAACTATCGCACATATAGTTCTCAAGCGAATTTTGTATTATTTGTACCAATTTGTAATTCGTATCTCCAAAAAAAAACCGAGTAACTATTAATTACTCGGAAAATTATAACTTATTCAGAAAAAGAACTTGGAGTCACGACTAGAGGTCGTCGCGCTTGCCCCGGCCGCCGATGCCGGTGAGCTTGTTGCTGGCCCTGCCTCCCTCGTTGGTCACGCCATCGAAAAGGCGATCCCACGGGATGTTCTGGCCGAGCATGTACAGCGCCATGATGTACTGCAGCTCCTGGGGCGTACCGAGCGGTGCGCGAGCGTCGATCTCGTACACGCTCAGTACGAACTGAACGAGCACGTTCTCGAGCCGACGGTAGTCGGGAGTCACCAGCGTACTGCCGAGCCGCTTGCCCAGCGTACGTGCGAGCTCCTCGCGATTGACCGAACCTGTATAGCGGATGACGTCCGCGCTCGTGAGGAACGCGTTGATGCGTTCGGCATCGAAGGCCAGCGCCATGGCCGCGGGGATGTTCCGTCCGGCGAATGCTGCATTGATCGACTGGATCACGAGCTGAGCACCGTCGTGCAGAGGCGAGGTGTCGGGCGTCGAGGTGACGACCGGCAGAACGGATCGGCCCCCACCAGCGAGGCTTGTCATCGCCGCCATCATGGCCGCGGGACTGCCGGCGACCTTGAGATAGGCCTCGTACCAGGCCTGGAGCTGCTCCTGGAAGGTCTTGGCCGGCTGCCAGAGGCGACCGATCCGACCGAGGAACTCATGCTTGCGTTCCTTCGTCGTGTAGCGACCGCTGACCTTGAGCAGGCGCAGAACCTCGGCGTTGTCCTGCTTCGCAACCTCGTCTTCCAGATCGTAGTAGGACTGCGGCGCAGGCTCTTCCATGCGGTTGGTGACGAAGTCGTTCATGAGCTCGAGCAGATAGGCCGGCACATCGAAGAGGCCGGCACGACTCGCGAGAGCGGCGCGAATGCCGTTCGACACGACCGTCCGCTCGATCTTCCCGATCTGGACGAGGCTGAGGCCGTCGAGCATGGAGCGGCTCTCAGGAACTGGTGCCAGCAGGTTGACGAGATCGGCCGAACTGGATCCCATCATGGATCCGACTTCGACCGCCGTCGGGACTGCCGGCTTCAGCGCCAGGACCAGCTTCCTTGCAGGGAGCGCCTTCATGCCGACCTTGAGGAGATCTTCCTCGGTCAGGTTCGGCAAGTCGTCGAGGCTGGAGGCACCGAGCTCGGACTTGATCTTGCTGATCGTGTCGGGGTCGACGCCGAGCGTGTTCAGCCGTGCGATGAGCTCGTCGACGACGGGCAGCGGAGCGACCACGGGTTCGGGAGACGAAGCAGGAGTCGGAGTAGCGGTCGGAGACACGGGAGTCACGGGAACTTTCACATCTGTCATTGGCTTCTTCCTGTGCTGTGGGGTTACTTGCAGACCTTGTCGGTTTCGGTCGGTCCCAGCGAGACCATTCTCACCGGGACGGAAAGTCTTTCCTGCAGAACGCGGGCGCAGAGCTCGAAGAGCTCGTCGCGGTTCGCGTTCAAGGGAACAGGGATCGAACTGATCTCGGGAATACAACCTTGAAGCTGTTGCCCAAGACCTTCCTGATAAATGAGCCGTTCAATGTTGTCGCCAACACTGACTTTGAGCTCGCCATCAGGGGTGAAAAACTCTCTGTCTTTCGCGTTTTTGTAATGATCACAAATTTGCCAGTCACCATTTTCATGGACCTGATCAAACCAAGTAATCGCCAGTCCGTCAAAAGCTTTGGGACCCCCGCAGCACGCTATCGCGTAGCGCATGAGCACCAAATCGAGCGGACCGACGCGAACTTTTCCCTGCCAGCGGTTTTCTTCTTTATGACTGCCGGGCAAAAGAGTTTCACCCATGGCGTCATCAGCCGTTGGCATTGGTCCAGCGCCGTGGCGGATTTCATATGCGCGATGCACGCCGATATTGACAATTTGACCATCAAAATCAGCGTCTCGAAGCATAGAATGCGCGAACATTGGAAGAGTCCGAATGGCACTAGTATGCGGTTCAAAACCGCAGTAGTGATCAGTCAGAACTCCATGTGAACTTTCAACTACAGCCGGGCGATTAGTACGCAGGAACATTTGCCGTAAATAATCGCGATCCACTACCTGTAGATTTCGCGCCAAGGCATAGGCCCGAGCGGTAATGAAATCCAGGAACTCATCATCAAATAATTTCTGAACATTTTCTTCGACAAACGGATCATCTTCTTCAAAAAATCCACTCTGAATGACTGGCTCGAGATCGTGAGTAATCTGATCGCGGACTGCGGCCAGAAACTCACGCATATCAGGCCGGGCCAAATCGTTGACTCTCAAACTTAATTCCGGATGGCTTTGGGCATAGCGAAAAGCTTCGCCGACTCCCGTACCAATCGTACCTCTCGGATTTTTTCCGCGCGCCAATTCTTTTAGCCGCGAGGAAATACCGTGGTACGGAATTGAGCAGAGCGCCAGATGATCAACCGTCAGCAGACTGAATGGATCGTGAACGCCATGGCCATAGCGCAAGGCTTCGGCCTCATTCAACAATCCTTCAATTGAAACGATAAATCGAGGTGACAAGTGAGTCGGAATGCCCTCGAACGTGCCACAGCCCCACTGACTGAACGCAAAGCTTTCACCTCGCGAAGTGCGGACACCATGGCTGCCTTGGGCGCCTCCCACTTTGATAATCAGAAACGCTTTCAGCATCGAAGCGATCTTGTGAACGACTCCGCCCTTGCCACCATCCCCCGGACCGAGGTCGGTGACCACATAAACCTTTCGGGTCATGCGCACCTCCCTCAGTTCGGGGTTAATTTCAGGGATTAAAGATCAGAGCCAGACAGGTCCGCCGGGCTTTTCGCCATCAGCAGTCTCATCGGTAGCTTCCGAATTCTCAACTTCACTCGGTTCCACCGGCCAGAGATCAGTCTTCTCGCGGAAGAGATCGCCGGCCTTGGGCAGATTATCGAAGTTCGGATACTGAGCCTGAGCTCCAAGAGGAATATGGGCCACAGCACGAACAACACTATCAGCTTCCGGACGAGAAAGCTTATGCTCCAACAAAAATTCCCTTGCGGTTTGAAGATCAAGAACACCTTCGGTCAAACCGATAATGCATGCGTTCACAAAATGGATATACTCCGTAGTGCCATTCGGGAGAAAAACGAAATGATCTGAACCATAGAGAGCCTTCCACTGTTCAATTACGTAGTGACTATTATCTACGAGGAGGAAAAATGCGTGTGCCCTTGTCTGTAAATCTTTGACCACCTGAGCCGTATCGGGAAGTTTATTGGCGCTCATCTGGTATCCGATTCTCGCGCAATGGGTCAAAACATCATCACCGAAGACATGCTTCAGCCAGTCATAATTAATTACGGGCACAACGGGTTCGTCAGACACTGTAAAGTGATAAGACTTCAGGCCGTAGGCATTGATTCTCGCCTGAGTCAAATAGGCAGCGCCAAACAAGCCAAACTGGGGGTCTTCCTTGCCGTTGCCCCAGCCCTTCTTGGCCGCGACCATGAGAGACATCTGAACCGCGATCTTTTCATCCATCTCAAACTGCGATCGGCAATAGAAGGGCAAACCAAGCCTCGTAAAATCCTCAACATCACCGAAGGCACCTGTGGCCATCTGAACATCATATCGATGAAGGACAGGAACAGCACCAGCTCTATAGAGATCATATTCTTTCTGACAGTTTTCAAAAGCCAGATTAACATTGTTATCCATTGACCCAGTAGTATCAAGCAATTTTTCTACCGCCATAGGAATGCCGACGGTCAAACGCCAAAGATTTCCCACTTTCTCATATCTAGGCAAAGACATGCGAACCGGTCCGAGATGCGGCGGCCCCTTTGGATCAACTAGCGGATCCAGACCTTCACCGCGATGAACCCTTTCTTCAGCCGCATGAGTAGCACTTTTGGTTCCACCCAAAGTAGCACTTGATTTAACATTAGTATAGGCATCTCTGGTTAGAGTCCGAAGTCCCATCTTGCCCTCCCCTTCCCGATTTAACGGGATCGCGGGTGTGTGGTAAAAGGATAGAACTCACGCGACCAATACTTGTCAACGACGGCGTAAAAATCTCGGTGCGCTTTCGCCGCATCCTTGTGATGGCCGTCAGCCATTCCCAGCAGAAAAGCCGTGTACTCGGCATAGGCAGCGGATTCACTCTCGTCTTCGGGGAATGTTCGCGTCTTGTAATCACCTCCAAGGAGGTCAATCACGGTGAACGCGGCGTTGCCGATTTCTCGTCTGGCGACGGCCGCAAGAATTTCACCCGACTGGATTTCCGAGTCGGCCCAATCAAAGATCACGACATAATGCTGATCAGCATCGAGCAGAGTATTGGCGCCATTAACCTGATTGATGACTACCTTCATGCTCTGGGTTAGGACCAGAATTTTCAACAGCTTGCCCATGACCCAAGCGCTGCTGCGCAGATCGCACCGAAGCGCATCAATTTCAACAATATTAGCAATCGGCACCAGCCGCTTGATAACGTCAACATTTCGGAAAGCCAGAACATTGACCCGGCGATTTCCCTGCTCCTCGCACACAAAACTATCAACCAGTTCAGGGAATGACAGATGGTAATTCAACATCTTCCCCGGTTCAAGCCGGTTATATTCTGCTTCAAGTTCATCAGCCACGCGCTTCAATTCCCGAAGGAAAAAAGCCGCTTTATCCAACGAACCATTGTGTTTAAACTCCGAAGCAATCTGAAGCAGATATTCTCGATCGACTCCGGGGACACGACAACGATACAAACGGTATCGGCCGTGGCTGTCCTCACCGACCAGCTTTGCTACTTCATAAACACGATCCTCGTGACTCAACGTGATGGCTTTCATCATGATCCTTTCCCTCTATCGGTGTGGAGTGTTTGAGTTTTTCTTATAAACTGTGAGTTGTCAAACGACATAAAATTTCCTCTGAATTCAATATCAATTCTAAAGGAAATTTAACATAAAAACTTATCATATTTATGAGAAAATGTCAATATTTTGCCAGAGTTTAGAAGAAAATCGCCTAATTACGCTTAAATAAGATATTTTTATCTCAAAATATCGCTAAACACTCACGCTTCATTTCTACAGACAAATTGTAAGGAACTCTTACACGATTATCATAGTGTATATTTTACACGATGTCAAGAGGCATAGATAAGATTCATGCACAGGTAAGAAAGGCCGCAAAGACTCTCCGTTACCATTGATAATATAGGTTTGAATTTCAAACTTCTTGACGCTATCTTGTTCGTGGATTGACATTTTGGAATAACGACCTAAGATAAAAACCAGAACGTTGACAACCACCGGTGGAGGCAGGATGAAACCGCTGCAAGGGATTGAAGCTGTTTATTGCAATGAATGTATCAACGCGTTAATTGCCGCATGGCGCAATCTGATGGAAACAACCGTGACCGAAGCGCTGCAATTAGTCAGATACGGCAAAGGCGATACTCTCGGTCTCGACGCCATTCCCGAAATCGTCATCAGTCAGAGACTGACCGCTTTTGACCGCCACGGAATTTTGGTGACTGAAGAACTTGAAGGACGATACAAAGACCGCTGGCCGAGTGACAGTGACCCAGAGCGTCAGCCGCTGATGTTCTTTTCCGATCCGACTGATCGATCAAAACAACTTAGAATCTTCATTGACACCCTAGCAAAAGCCAACCCGCTCCAGCGGATCGGCGATTTGTTTGAATCGATTGACTGCGCCGCTCAATGGGAAGCCATGTTCGAAGCTCCGGCGTCAATCACGGGCGCGACTTCATCAATCACCTGTGTGCGCAAAGGAACGATTATTTTTTCGGTGATATTCAACTACATCGTCAAAACAATTTATGTGGCGTGCGCCAGCGGTGTTTTTTCCTTTGAAGTCAATGGTTATAAAAATGCATCCAATGATAATATCGGTCTAGACTATATTCTAAATCATGGCCGCCGAGTTAAGTTCCCGTCGGCGCATACCGGTTGTAAATCCGCGGCCGACTTTCAGCGGTTTGTCACATTCCTTGGCAAAACAGGCTACCGGGAAAATTTTAATGACAGCATGCTTTTCGTGGAAAATCCGGACGAATATATTCATCACAAAGAACCGGGCGGGCCATCGCGCGTGTTGTATCTCTCGGAATTGCAGACCGGACATGGGCCTGTTGGTTTCATCATGGCTAACGGCGAAAAAATCAGCGAATGGATTCATTGGCTGGCCTTCACCAAGTTCGCGCTCGATGAGCATGGCGGCCAAGCGCTGAGAGTGTTTGAAATTTCGATCGAACGGCCGTGGACCAAAGAAGGGATTTTGATGTCCACCTCCCTTCCCTATTCATTATTCCGAGGCAAGGAAGAAACCGGGTTTCTTGATATTAGCCGCTTGGGTAATTTTGATTCCCCCAGCCGGTTCAGATCCATGCTGGTGGTAATCCGCAGCGACAATGAGCGCATGAGTCATATTATGCAGCAGCACTGCTACAGGGAAGTGAGCGATTTGTATTAAAAAGGATTAAAAATTGATAACACACGAGATACAAATTACATATTAATACGAATATTACAAATGATATTGACTTATTTGTAACATATGTAAATATTCGTAATTTGTATCGTTTAACAAACTAATCCTCGTCGGATTAAGACGCCACAGGAGAACCAAAATGAGCAAACCCGAACGTAAAGATATCAGGCTCAGAACTTTACTACCGCTTTTAAGCCTTGTTCTGGTGCTTGAAGTTACTTGTTTGGTGGTGATCTTAGCCAATTGTTTTTCAATTCTAATCATTAATCCGTTTGTCGTACTTGGGTTGGTGGTTGTAATACTTTTTCTCGGTACGGTATTTGAACATATCATGCTAGAAATTATTGACATTCGAATTGAGCAGAGAACCAAACGGGATGAAGAGTCATAAATCGTCAAGTAATACTTGGCGTTTTTTGTTAATCGCATCAAGAAAGTTTTGTTCGGTAATTTAATCTCAACATTGACAGCTTGATTTGCATATGATAATCTTTTTTATTCCTCACATACAACCAAGGAGGCGGAATGAGATCAGCGACGGTTTATCAAATTATAATTTATATTGTTCTATTGGTTTTGGGTGTGTCGGCGCTGATTACTACCTTGTTTTTCCCTGAGTCAACTTTTGGTCAGGCGATCACCGCCGGTTATTCAGCCATTACACTTTTAATCTTATTGACCCTGCTAGTCAAGGCGGTACAGGAATATCATTGGGAAAAGGTTTTTCACCACTCACCCCAGAATATCAAGACTGCACCGTCAACGCTGTCGGATGAAGCTTTCGCAGCTGAAGTGGCACGGGTGCGAGAAGAACTCCAAGTCGAACGAGCCCGCGAACAGAAACGGCTGGATGAAGCCGCGGATGAACCGGAGGACGCATGAAACGAATCCTCTACGCGCTGGAAGATTATCAGGATGTTTTGGTGCGCGTCGGCGGGCTGATTTTGGCGGTTTTGGCTCTACTTTCGTTGGTTATCTGGAAAGGCACGCTTGCTGGTGACATTATCATCACCCTCTTTGTGTCAATTATGGCGGTAGCCTGTTTGGGCAGTTTGATCGCGACGATTTGCGATCGCGTGGCTGCATCCAGGAAGAGGAAACTCGCGTTGAGGTTTCCACCATCTCCGGGTAAAAAATCATATATAAACAGCTGAGTAATACTCGGCTTTTTTATTACTAGAAAAAACACCCACGAATAGCTGGGGTGTGTGTTTAAAGAGAACTCAGTAGACAGTAGTAGCGCTAATAATATTAATTAAATCCTGTTAGTTCCTACAGCGTGTCACCCCGAAACAAGTTCGGTGCATGCTTTTGTAACCCCGCACTAGAGACGTAGCCTCAATGCGGGGTAAGCCAAAATAATTATGTTTCGACCATTCGGCTAGGCTCAGGACAAGCTTGTCTCAGGGGGACATATACTCCTCGTGTCATGCTGAGGCTCTCGAAGTATAGACACGAGCCTTCAACTC
>DOZJ01000002.1:169634-378188 GCA_003518055.1 Candidatus Falkowiibacteriota bacterium | reverse complement strand
CCCTTCGATCCCGCCGTTCGCGAGCGGCGGGATCGAGTGCCTCAGGGTGACAAAAATTTTGAACAAATGCACTCGAACATCTTCGTGGGGTTGATGACAGCGACAAAAACCCCATGCTATTAAACTTAATACGGTGAAAAATGAATCAACAATCGTAATATCTTATAGACCGTGAGATTATAACCATATTAACCTCGGCGGTGCTTGTAAAGAAACTGAAAATCGTCTAAAATGAATCTCTATCCATGATAAACATTTATGCAAAAGATTATCTGTCTGTATGGCCGGCCGGCAGCCGGCAAGACTACCCAGGCTCTCAAACTGGCTCAAGAATTCAACCTTCAAATCTTCGGCATGGGCGATTGTCTGCGAGCTGAGATCCAATCGGGCACGGATTTGGGGCGGCAAATTAAAAAATTTGTCGATGATGGAACGTTAATCCCCGATGAACTTATGGAACAGGTGGTCCGGAGCATTAAAGCTGATAAAAACAAATCAGGGATTGTTTTCGATGGCTTCCCTCGCTTGCTATCTCAGGCCATGATGCTGGAAAAGTTAATTACTGAATCTGATTTTCACTTCATCGGATTCTTTCATGTTCGCGTGAGTGAAGCAACCGCTAGAAATCGGATTGCTGATCGCGGCGAAAAAACCAACCGGCCTGACGATGTGAATCCGGAGGCGGTAAAGAATAGATTAGATGCCTTTGCCGAAGCTTCGATACCATTGATCGCACATTATAAAAATAAAAAACTGCAAGTGGAAATTGACGGCGAAAACAGCATTGATGATGTGTATAAACAAATTAAACAATCAATAAATTAATTGTAACAAAAAAACTGCGGATTATTCCGTAGTTTTTTTTCGTTTATTTAGAAATGTCCCCATTTTCGATCATTAATCTGGTTTTTTCTTCCATGGTCCAAAAACGTTTATGCTCAAAATAATGATCTTCAAGTTCTTGGATCGTGTCGGCAAAATTATCGCCCACGCCGGGTACACCGGTAATTTTCCCCTGTTTCATTAATGAATGAACTTTAGCCACGCCATTATCATTTTCTATTATCAAACAAGGTATTTTCAACCCCAATATGGTGGCCGCGGCTGATCGATGTTTCCCTCCCGTCATAAAAAAAGCAGCGGCAGGATGATCTTCCAGAAAACGCGCCAATATCACTTTATAGGCTGCGTACCTTACTTGGTTTTGTTTCAGATATTCAATAACAATTTTTGCCGGAACGGCAATTAATGGCTCCACCGACTCACCAGCCTTGAACTTTTCACGATATGACGCAAAAGCTTCAGGGCTATGCAAGGGCGGATAATCAATCATGGCGATAAGTTGATTGGCATTAAGGGATTTCTTTTCCAATTGTTGTCCCGGGGCTTTGGTAAACATATAGTTAGAAATTTCTTAAACACTTATATTCGTCATATCAATTATATTAAATATCATTATATCACAAACAAAAAAAGTAATTCACTTGACGAATTACTTTTTTTGTTGGCTCCGCGGGTCGGATTCGAACCGACGACCAAGTGATTAACAGTCACCTGCGCTACCACTGCGCTACCGCGGAATATCAAAATAATGCTCTTTTATACTAGCACTAATTCAAAAATATTTCAAGAGCGAAACAAAAAAGCATTTCTGCTTTTGTCGCCTAGTGAACTAAGGCCGCTTGCTGTCAACGATAATTCTGGTGAGCAGCCAATGATCCTCGACCAGAGCGTAATTCAAGTCAAATGCCACCACGCGGTTATCGGTGATAAATTGGCCGCTATATGACCGGTGGCCGGCATTTTCCTTTGTAGAAGTCCCTATGGCCAACTGACCGTCAAGAATCGGCTTAAGTAAGTCCGGATTGTCGATATAGGCTTTGAAGGTCTCAGACAGATCGGCCGGATCAGTATGTTGAGCAAAGCTGGTAGCTAAGTCATCAAAGAATGAGGTAAAATTGTCGGTTTCCGCAGCATAGTAAAAGCGTGAGAGAGTATAACGAACAAGCTCTTGGTCCGTGGCCTCGGGGGTGTTTACACCACCGGCGGCCGAAGGATTTGATGACACAGCCGTATCTGGATCATCGGTGGAATCAGAGTCAGAATTGGCTGTGGTGGCATCAGTTGTCGGCTGATCAACATTTTTTTGGTCTGAGGCTGATCGAGTGCTGCCATCAAAAGTAATCTTTGGTTTTGTCACGGTTGATGTCTCGGCCGATTCGTTACTGTTTTTATCATTGATATAATAATAAACCACCAAGCCCAAAATGAGCAGAACAATAACAATGATTAACGGTTTAGGTGATTTTGATTTGATCATATGTTATAGAAATAATTCAAGATAGATGCGCCTTTTCAATCCAAACAATATATTTTCATAACCCTAAACTCCTAAAACCGGTGACTGAAGTTTTCCACCTGACGTGATGCACTTTGGACCTGAACCGGCAAGACAATTCAATTACAAATCGGCCAAATTCACCTAAATCATTTATTTCGATTTTGCTCTTACTTCAAAATAGTTCAACTTCCACTCTCCATCTTCTTGCATATATTCAAAATCAAATTCAACAACAGCAAACTCGTCCGCTATGGATCCAACCAACGACAGTTTTCCACCTTCTAAACCCGCAGTCATCTTTATATCGCCATTATTTATCGCCGGGGATAGATACGCATCAGGATCTGACAAAAATGAGCTAAAATAATCCGCAAAATCAGCTGAAGAGGTTTCCGCTTTCAAAGCTGATGAGGTGTATTTTTCGTAAAACGAGTTGATATCGTTATTCCTGAGAGCGGCCGCAAAAATATTCAAGGTATCAAAAACCAGAGTTTCATTGTCATGCTGCGATCGGCCATCGCTGTCTTCATTAAACAATTCGCTGGAAATCAGTTTGTCAAGGCTGTATATTTTCCATTGATCGTTTTCTTTGACAAAGGTAATGGTCATCGGGATAATTCCACCAGACTCCATGGTTAATGTACCCGATAAGACACCACGATTGTTACTAATTTCACGATTATTCCATGAAGCTTTGACTGTTTTTCCCAATCCCAAGGCGGCAACGTCCGACTCAAATTGTTCTACTGAATTATTATTCTTATATTCCTCAGACAGTAGCTCATAAGCACCGGAAATATCGTCGGACTGCACCTTGGAAATAAGCTGATCATAAGAATCAACCAATCCTCCGGTAAGGCTGAAAACGAGAGCAAAAATACCCATGAATAGGATAACGGCGGCGGCGATTACGATCAAAATTGTGCGCTTTTTGGCCGAGATAGGTTTATTATACGACATCGTGGGATTAATGTTGTTGGACATATTATATTGTTTAATAATCACGAAGCTTTTCAATCCCTTTGAACTGCTGAATTTTTTCCAGCGCCTTGGCTTCGATTTGGCGGATGCGCTCGCGAGTCACGTCAAATTCAAGCCCGACCTCTTCGAGGGTGTGGGCCACGCCGTCAACCAAGCCGAAACGCATTTCGAGAATCTTTTGTTCGCGCGGCGACAGTTCTTTGATAATTTCACGGACATAATCTTTGAGCAGCTGTAACGCGGCTGAACGATCAGGGGAAACGTTTTTCACGTCCTCGATAAAATCTTCGAGCGTGGAATCCTCATCATCGTCACCGACGGTGGTTTCAAGTGAAATCGTTTCTTGAGAAATTTTGATAATGTAATTAACTTTATCGAGAGGCTCGCCCATTTCAGAAGATATTTCCTCCGGTACCGGTTCGCGGCCGAGGTCTTGAATCAGCCGGCGTTCAATCTGCTGGAATTTATTTATCGTTTCAACCATGTGCACCGGGATACGAATAGTACGCGACTGATCAGCCAGCGCGCGGGTAATGGCTTGGCGGATCCACCACGTGGCGTAAGTCGAAAACTTGTAGCCCTTGCGATATTCAAATTTTTCCACAGCCCGAAATAAGCCGATATTCCCTTCTTGAATCAGATCAAGCAAGGATAAACTTTTGCCGACGAATTTTTTGGCAATCGAAACGACCAATCGAAGGTTGGCTTCAATTAATTTATGCTCCGCTTCCTTGTCACCACGCTCTTTGCGCTTGGCGAGAGACAATTCTTCTTCATGTTTCAGGAGAGGCACTTTGCCGATTTCGCGCAAATACATCTGAATCGAATCAGCGGACAGGCCGGGGACATCGAACTTGGAACTGCCTTCAACCTTAGTTGTACCGGTGGCCTGAGCCAAAACGCGGTCACGATCCTCTTTCTTGGCCAAGGCTCCACCCTTGACCTCGACAATTTTGATGCCAAGGCTGTCGAGTTCATCCAAAAACTCCTCAAAAATATCAAGATAGTCCTCAACGGAGGCAAAGGTTCGAAGGACTTCTTCCTCAGTAATAAAACCCCTCATGCGGGCTTTGCCGATGAGTTTTTTGATCTCTTCTTCGTCCGGCGGCAGCTCTCTAGAGTATTTGAACTTGGCCGGAACAATTTTTTTTCTGCCCATGTCGGCAGATTTTCTTTTGGTCTGAGCTCGCTTTTTGAATTGAGCTTTGTGACGATTGTTTTTGACAGCGGTTTTGGGCGCTGTTTTTTTGGCAAACTTTTTCTTTGGTTTTGACGCGGCTCTCGGATGGTCCGCTTTGCGCCTGAATGCCATAATTTATTTGAGTTGTAAAATCCCCTTGTTATTAAAGTTGCTCACGATAAAGCTGCTGCAAGTCTCGCATGATTTCATCGACTCTAGTTTTATTACCAGACTTTTCAGCTTGTGTCAATTCTGCTTCAAGCGCTTCTTTGCGATTGACCACATAACTGGCTTTGATCGATTGAATGAGCGTTATCGCCTCATGCCGCAGGAAATCAGGCGATACATCAACATAATCATGACTTAAAATCAAATACCACCGTTCCAGATCGGTCTCTTTATATTCCAAATCCGTCTGACCACGAAGCAACACGGCCAGATTTTCTTTGGTCATTTGATTGTTTTGATTATACCAGATAATCAATTGCCTGTATAGCGGCTGATATAACTTATCCACGGCGTCCGGCGTTAAATCAGTTACTGCCAGCTTCAAAAATTCTGGATAATTGAGCAATAAACTTATAAACCGGTCTTGCACCACTTGACGTTTGCTCCGAGGCGCGGCTGGAGTTACCGCCGGAGCGGCTGAGACCGACAAGTGAACTCCGACTGATTTGATGCCGGCAGATACGACTTTAAATCGTTCCCGAAGGGCTTCCTCGCGAGCACCACTCCGGCCGGCTAACTGGTTGATCCAGTGGTCTCGCTCAACATTATTCGGAATTTTGTTTATTTCAAGTAAAAGTTCATCGATGCATTTGGTCTTTTGATTAACATCGGCCAGATCGTAGCGGCTGAATGAGCGGTCAAAATGATACTCCATGATTTTGCGGGCGTTTTTGATGGCTTGCAGCCATTCGCGCGGGTCATGATTGATACTTTCGTCCGGATCCTTGCCCGAAGGGAGTTGAATAACTTTGATGTTCAGGCCATGGGCCATGGCCATATCGATTGACCGCACGGCAGCTCGCTGACCGGCTTCGTCCATATCAAAACAAAACGCGATGTTATTCGTATATCGTTTGAGCAAATCAATCTGCTGATCGGTCAAGGCCGTACCGGAAACCGCCACCGCGTTTTTGACGCCGATTTTGTGCGAGGCGATCACATCCATATTGCCCTCAACCACAATCACGTAGCCGAGATCTTTGATCGCTTGTTTGGCCTTATCCAACCCATAAAGCACACCGCCTTTGTGATAAACCGGGGTTTCGGGGGTATTAATATATTTTGCTCCCTGATCATCAGCCAAAGCTCGAGCGCTGTAGCCGACCACATGACCATGAATATCTTGAATGGGGAAAATAACCCGCCGGCGAAATCGGTCATAAGAACCGGAACCGGTGTTTTTTCTGATGGTTAGGCCAGCTTGGAGCATTTCTGTTTCCGTAAAGCCGAGCGAGCGTAAATGCTTCATGGTTTCATCCCAAGACTCAGGGGCGTAGCCAAGCCGAAACGACTCGATAATCGATGCGTCCAGATGGCGTCGTGTTAAATAATCAAGGCCTTCACGGCCGGTATCAGATTGCAACCAGTGCTGCCAAAAAATCGTGGCCTTTTCCAGCAAATCAAACAGCCGAGTTTTCTGACTAACCGCGCGGCGGTCTTCACGTTCCAAAACTACGCCTGCTTTTCCGGCCAATAATTTCAGAGCTTCGGGGAAATCAATATTCTCCGTTTTTTGCACAAAAGTGAAAATATCCCCGCCTTCATTACAGCCAAAACAATAATAAAACTGCCGGTCTTCATTAACCATAAACGACGGCGTTTTTTCGCCGTGAAACGGACAAAGGCCTTTCCAGTTGATACCGCTTTTGTTCAGCTTGACGTATTCGCCAATGACCACCACGATATTCAGTTTGTTTTTGATTTCAAGTATCGGGTCCATAGAGGGGGGAAAAATTCTAAATACTAAATAATAAATAATAAATTCTAAAAAGTTTGCTCAACTAAAATAACCTATAAGCTTTCACACATACATCTATATCTGATCAATATCATCTTACATTTTTCCACTGAATATATCAATTATTTGGGTAGCGTGGTTTATTTGTGGTATAATAATATCGTCTTAATTTTTAAACCTATATTTTATGGCAGATGACATCAAAACCATGCCCGCGTCCAATCAAAGCCTTGAACCGAAAATGCCGAGACCGGCCATGCCGAAACCCGACGTTTCATCGGTTGAGTCTCATGGTTCGTCAGGAATGATGGGAAAAGTATTATTCGGGTTGATCGGCTTGGTAGTTGGCGGCGCGGCTATCGGCGCCGGGATGTATTTTTGGTTTGGACAGCTACAAGCTGAAGCCTTGGATGATCAAAGGGCGGCATTTGACCAAGAAAAAACCGTGTTGAGCAATCAAATTTCAACGATTCAGACAACTTTGAACAATCAGACGGAAGAATTAACCAAACTTCAAAATCCACCCATGGCCGCTGATGTTCAAATTGAAAATAAAACCAATGCTGACCCGGGCAAAGATACTGCCTATGAGGTGATTATTAAAAACGGCTTAGTTCCGGTTCAAACATTAACATACACAGAAGAATTGGTGGGTAGAATTGTCAAGGCCACGCCATTCAATACATATATTGAAATTATCAATCCGAATAGCGGCGGCGATGTGCCGTATCGTTTAAACACCCGAGAATTTCATGTCTACAATCATAAAACCAATACCCTAAACAAAATTGAATTCCCTGTCCAGTTCGGATCGGTCCACGACATTTCTATCGATGAGACCAAAATCGCTTATATGAGCGATGGTAAGATTTATGTGTACAACCTCAGCACCAAGGAAAATAAATCATACGACGCGGCTGACAGCTATATCACCATCGGAGACTTAACGTTCTCGCCGAATGGCAAACTGCTTGTTTATGCCGGAGTCAAAGGTCAAACATCACCCACAAGCGGAGTATATCTAATTGACCTCGATAATAATATCACGACGAAAAAAGCAGAGCGAGAGAATGTAATCTTCCACATAAAACGCTGGACCAGCAACACGACAGACGGCGTCGAATATTATTATTTCCCATACTCAAATTAAGCTATGCCAAACGGACCAACCAAACCGGACAAACTGCCAACCGTCCCGGCGGAGAACAGAAATAAATTATCCCACGGTCAAAGAGCGGCTGATCAAGTGACAAGAGTAGTCGGCAGTTGGTATTTTATCATCGGATTATTTATTATTATGGCAATTTGGATGAGCCTCAATGCCATCGAATATTTTTGGTATCCATGGGATCCGTATCCGTTTGTTCTCTTGAATTTTGTCCTATCATTACTCGCAGCGGTTCAAGCCCCCATAATCTTGATGAGTCAGAATCGGACAGCGGAGAGGGATCGTTTGCGGCAGGAATATGATTATTACATCAACCGCCGAGCGGAACACGGAATTGAAGACATAAAAAAGGAGCTGAAGTCGATTAAATATTACATTCAAAAAAAGTAAACCCATACAAAAAAAGAGTCTTAACAGGCTCTTTTTGATTTGTTACAGCTCAAACTTATTTCTTTTCCAGTGACGGCAACGGTAGCATGAATAAAAACAATACAGCATAGATAAAACCGACGCCAAACAGTATATTGCTAAAAGAATAACCTCCATAAGTGACATACCAGATGAGACCCAAGATCACCGGCAATTCAATCAACGCATTCATAAAAAGGAGATAAAAATAAGATTTACGCACCGCCAACTGATCATTATTTTCAACCCGACCAACCAATCCCGGCCAGACGCGCAGCCTCATAAATAGGCCCAGAAATCCGGCCGCCGCGACCAACAAACCGTAACTCGTCATAATTCGATCAATATCACTATCATCAAAATCGACTACAAACAAACTACGCAGGTAGGAAAGCGCCGCCAAGGAGACAATGACCGATACGGATAACAATAATTTGACGGATTTTAAATCTTTGGCGGCGATGTGATTGGACATTATATACATAACATTCAGTTAAGAATAAAAATGGCAAAATTTAAAACCGCGGCGTATGACACCCACGCCAGATATGGAATTAAAAGATATGCAGCCCATTGATTCAATGGATAAAACCTAAGCATCACAAAGACAATCATCAGCCAGAGAATGATAATGTCGATTAAACCAAGCAGCGGATTTTCCAATCCGAAAAATAGAATTGACCAAACCGCGTTCAAACACAAATGAACATAAAACAGCCGCAGAGCAAACTGACGCTCTCGATTATCATGCTTATGTTGAATAATTAAAAACAATGACACTCCCATTAACAAATACAAACAAATCCAGACCGGTCCAAAAAGCCATCCCGGGGGTGTGATCTCCGGTCTAACCAGTCCGGCATACCAACCCGATATTTTGGTCGCGGTAAATAACGAACCCAGGATACCGGCTAATTGCGTAATCACCAAAGAAAAAATCAGGATAACCCATGGTTGTTTTTTGATCGTCATGTGATTTTTATTAATATAATATTATTATATCACAAAAGCCTCTTTCGTAGAGGCTTTTATTTTAGCTTTGGTTGTGATTAAAATTCGCCTTCCAGAATATGAGCTGCCGGTGATGGGTCGCTGTCATTCGGTTCGAGCGTGATCACGACCTTGGTATATCCGTCTTTGTAATTCGTGGTTTGATATTCGAGATAAAATTCACCGGCGCCAAGATCGCGCATTTTGCCGGTTGAGAAAAATTCCGCACTTTTGGGATTGACCAGCCAGCCTTCATAAAAATATCCCCCAGCCAAAGCCGGCAGTGAGTGCGCTTCCACCTTGTGATATTCGACACCTTTAACGATCGTCAGCCAAGCTTCGCCGTCGCCATCGCCCTCGGTAACATCCTCCAGATCAATCGCCGGCGCGGTCGCGAACACTCCAGCCGGTAATGAAGTTTCAATTTCCGGCAGGCGGCTGTCTCCGGCCGATCGGGTCCAAACCCACCAGCCCAAGACCGCAATAACAGCCACGGCGAAAAGAAAAAATAATTTTTTGGTCATAGGAGTAATTTTATTTATTTAAAATTGATTCAAACGCCGCCAAAACCTCAGGTAATTCCAATACCTTGTCCTCTTCGCCGTTAAAATGCCCTTTACCGGATACAATCATAAGTTCTGAACCCAGTTCAATAAAATTTTTCTGATTATCGAGCGAGACATAACGATCATTATCGGAAAATATCGCGACGCTTTTCGGTAAATGCTTTTTGACTTGACTTATATCAAGCGGCGTTTGGAGCCATTCACGCGCCACGTCTCTCACTGTTTCATCGTCTTCCAAATTATCCAGCCTAGTGATAAATCCGGCGACAAATATCGCACCGCCGATTTTTTTGTCATCGGGCAATGATTCCAAATATCTCAAAATGGCCTGACAACCCATACTATGGCCGATAAAATAGGTCTCGTCGTCAACCATACCGACAGTGGCACCTAACGCCGGCACCCATTTATTGATCCTGGGAGCGTCAGAGTCTGGCATCGATGGGATAATAACTTTGCAGTCTGGCCCTTGCAATTTGGTTTTAAGCCAAGGAAACCAAGCATCTGTCGGTGAACTATCCCAGCCATGAACAATAAAAACCCGCTTCATATTTAATCACCAAATTAATGACTGAATCGTGATGGTCGGCCGCGGCGAGGCGGTCGAGATGAAAATTTTGATTGGCGGGAATTTGAACTGCGGCGGCCTTGAAAACGAGAACTGCCTCGATTTGATCGGAAATCCTGCGGATCGCGGCTGATTGGCGCGAGTGACGGCCGATTAGCCGGTAGTGGCGGTAAGGGCGAAATATCAATATTCTTTTTAATCAATTTTTCAATATCGCGCAAATCGTGACGCTGATCCGGCGTAGCTAATGAAATTGCGTGTCCACTGCCGCCGGCGCGAGCAGTCCGGCCAATGCGATGAACATAATCCTCGGCGTTGGTCGGCAGATCAAAGTTCAACACCAGTTCAATTCCGGAAACATCAATCCCCCGAGAGGCGATATCGGTAGCAACCAGAATCCGATATTTGCCGGATTTGAATCCCTGAATCGCGTCTTGGCGCTGTGACAGTGAACGATTGGAGTGAATTTCCGCGGCAGTATGGCCCATATCACGAATCGACCGCGCCAATTTTTTGGCGCCAAATTTTGTTCGGGTAAAAACCAAAGTGCTGCCATGATACTGTTCCAATAATTTGTCCACCAATCTGACTTTATCCAGTTTTGAAATAATAAAAATTTCCTGCGTTAAATTGGCCGCCACCGTGCCGGCCGGAGCGACTTCAATTCTAATGGGGATTTTAAGATAATTGGTGGCCATTTTCATGATTTCCGGCGCCAGAGTGGCGGAAAACAGCATGGTTTGGCGGTCAGCCGGCAGATGTTGAAACACTTTCCTAATCTGCGGGGCAAAACCCATATCGAGCATACGGTCCGCTTCATCGAGAACCGCGATTTTAATTTGATTCAATCTGACGACTTTTTGTTCCAGTAAATCATTAAGACGACCCGGGGTGGCGACGATAATATGCGGCCGCTGATTAAGAGCCTTGACCTGAGGTCTTTGGTTGGTGCCGCCAATCAAAACCGCGGTTTTCAACCCAAGTTTGCCGGCTACTTTACGCAATTCTTCATCCACTTGGATGGCAAGTTCGCGTGTCGGCAGAATAATAAGTCCTTGGCCGTTGACCTGATTCAAACGCTGGATCATCGGCAAACCAAACGCCAGCGTTTTGCCGGTGCCGGTTTGAGCCACGCCAACCAAATCCTTGCCCTGCAAAGCCACAGGAATGGCTTGTCGCTGGATAGGTGTTGGGGTGATAATTTTTAAATTTGTCAGAGCTGTGCTAATACTGGGGGCCACGCCCAAACGGGTAAATTCAGATCCAGTCACATTAGTATTTTTGTTCACATTGTTCTCGTTGATTAGTTAATTGTTTATTATACCCCATATTGAATATTAAATCAATGGCTAGTGTTATTATAGCAAAAAAACTTCCAGATAGGAAGAGTTTACCTCACAACAAAAAGATATTTTTGGCTTGCCAGCCATGCCGATTGCCTCCGTAGGCTGGCGGAGAGCCTGCCTGCCGGCAGGCAGGGGTGGGATTTCGAGCGTCGTCCTCGTTCATCACTCGGACTCCTTTGGGAAACCCACGGTTTCCCAACCTTCCTCCACGGGAAACTCCTGTTTCCCGACCCCTTCCCGTTCAAATCCCAATTAAATTCTGTTTGCTTTAAATATGGCGGAGAGGGTGGGATTTGAACCCACGGTCCTGTTTCCAGAACACCGCATTTCGAGTGCGGCCCATTCGACCACTCTGGCACCTCTCCATAATTGAGCGCTGTGTAATTTGTAGCAATAAGATCAACAGAATTTAATTTCTTTCAGACCTGCCGTGAGTTGGGGACGTTGGTGATGTTTGGCGGTCGATCTGTCGAACTTTAACCAAGGAATAAATATAACCGAATAAGCCTAGGACAATCAAAACCGGAGAAAATCCGGCCATAAAGTTCAAAACCGGACGATCAATTGGCAAATGCCAAACAACTTGATTAGGATCATTTTGATTATAATAAACTTCAATCACGTCGCGGGTGGGCTCCTCATATTCCTCGTCCAATGTTACCAGCAAGGGTTCTTCATATCCATTCGGTACAAACATTATATCGATATCAAAACAATCACGATGATAACGGCCTGAACTGCAAATATCGGATCTGGACATAATAATTTCCGCTTCTGTTTTAACGGCTGATTCATTAATCCATGAGGCTTGTTTTGCGGACTGACCAAAAATAAAAATACCGGTTCCGGCTAGAAAAATTAAAATGCCAACAACACCGACCAGATTGAAAATATTCTTCTTTGTCATAAAAACGTATAGCTCGCCACTAATGCATATTTTTCCGCGGACTATTCTGAGATTCCTATTTGGCGCAAAAAAAATATCCCTTATGTGTTTCAATTGAATTGGTCACGGTGATCAGGATCAGAGCCGGCTCGGCCGGAGCCAAACCTAGCTTTCAGGGCTGCTTGGTCGGGAGCTAAACTTAATTCCCAATTGTACTCTACTCCGGGGAATGGTTCGACTTCAACAATATGATAATTTACTCCGCCGCGATTTCTAATCTCCACCTTTAAGACCGCAGCCAGCCCTCCGCGGCAGTCATCTTGACCGTGGTCCAGAAATATTTCTGCGGGCACATATATGTCGTCGCCGATTCGGGGGATTTGTAATTCTGTTTCCATATTTAATTCATGCAAGCATAAAACACAAAATCCGTATTCAGGCTGAACGTGGCTGCGATTTGTTCCAAACACAAACTATCTTCACTACTTGGCTTGCCAGCCGACTTGTCCGCCGAAGTTATAACGTAGGCGGAAGCTCTACGAAGTAAGAGCGTAGGCTGGCGGAGAGTGAGGGATTTGAACCCTCGAGGGCGGTGAAGCCCAACCGCCTTTCCAAGGCGGCGCCATAGACCACTAGGCGAACTCTCCATGATTACCGATTATTTCGGTCAACAAATTCCTTCATTGTAATATTGAAGCCCAACCGCTTTTCCAAGGTGGCGCCATACCTGCCTGCCGGTAGGCAGGGACCACTAGGCGAACTCTCCATGATCGAATTCAATCATAACAGAATGTGATTTTTTTTTCAATGATTGACAAGTCACCATCATGATGTTAATATAACCAGTAATTTCCCCAACAGGAGGACTAATGGACAGAGTGGAAATCGTCAAAATTCAGACTGACACACAGCTGTACTTTGCGGTTTATAATACTGATCCGGACGTGGTATTGGTGCCGAAGATTTTTTCATCTCTTGATGCCTGTACGAATTTTTTGGTTGAGGTTGAAATGGTGGATCCAAATGGTCCTGAATATTTGTACCATTATCAACATCTCTCCGAGCATCAAGAGATTGTGGATTTCACAACCGCAGGACAGAATGAAATCAGAATTTCAGTTGAAAAGCTATGTAAAGGAGAAAACCCGGGCTTGCCGGCAATGCAGAAGATCAGCGACTTGTGGAGTTTCCTGACCGCGACCATTGCGGCTGATCCAGCTACACTAGTAAACCTGCAGGATGTCATGGAAGAATTAGCCACTCAGCCGATGATTGATTTCTTTGCTGAGGAAGCCAGTGAAACAATCGGTGAAAAAGGCTGGGTGGATATCGGAGTGCATGTGGCACTCAATGCAGGGATCGAATCATGGACTGATATGTTATCACAGCCAGCTTGTCCGAGACGTGATATTTTTAAATATGTCGGCGAGTCGCTCAAAATTAAAATCCGGTGCACCAATCTTAACGCCCAGACCTTTTTGAGTGACTTTACGGCCCTACAACAACGAGTGGTAACGATGGCCTTTTTGCCTCAAGCCTTGATGACCCAATAATTATCTTATATTCCCCACCGTGAGGCCCTGCCGTAGCTCCAGCCGGCGGCGCGATAAACTTTAAGCGGTTAAATTCTTAAATCATGAAACATCATGATTTTTTTGCTATCCAAAAACCGCGAAGGCAAGATGCTTCGCGGTTGATTATATTGACGGTGAAAAATGTTTGTTTACTGAGCCAAAATGCTGTCAATCGCGGCTTGGAATTGTTCAAACGGCACGGCGCCGCTAACCAATTGACCATTGAGGAAGTTGCCGGGGGTGCCTTGAACACCAAACGAAACTCCTTCGGTCAACTGAGTGCGGATCTTTTGCGCGTACTGGCCGTCATCAAGACAAGTGTTGAATTTTGAGGTGTTCAAGCCCAGCTTTTTCGCGGCCGCCTTGAAATTATCAACACTCATTGTCCCTAACCCCTGCAACGCGAACAATTCGTCGGCCATCTCAAAGAATTTCCCTTGTTCAGCCGCGCACTCTGAGGCTTCAGCTGCTTTTTGCGCGCTGGCGTGGAATGATAATGGGAAGTGGCGATAAGCGATCGCAACCTGATCATCACCATAAGCGCTGCGGATCTGTTTAACCGTTTCTTCATGTCTCAAACAAAATGGGCATTCAAAATCATCATAAATAATCAACTGCACCGGAGCATTGAGATTACCGGTGTAATGATCATCCTCGGAGATTGACCGAACCGGCTGTGCGGCGGTTTCGCCTTCGTCGACAATTTCAGCCGCGGCCGCGTCGTTGTTATCAGCCGTACCGGCTCGAGCACCGGCCAATACCTCGCCATCATTATTACCGGTAAAAATCATGACCAAAAGGACAAAAAAGCCAATCACACTAACGCTGGCTAGACCAGCAAAAAAGCCCATAAAAAAATTCATTTTATTTGAGCTGTTGGGTTTTGTTTCCATAGTACATTATTTATTTTAATAATCTTAAAGTTAATCTTAGCAAAAATAAGGGAATTTCACAATTTCAATTTGATTTATGGCTTTTCGCTTAAAATAAGTAAAAAATCATCCAGACTGTTAATAACTCGGCCGGCAAATGGGCAATCGTCAGCCCCAAAATACACTGTTTTGACGCCGGATTCCCCTGCCGCCTGCAAATTGGCGCAAGTGTCATCAAGCATCACCACTTCCGAGGCGGTTAATTCGTGGTCATGAATAATTTGCTCATACAACTCAGGGTCGGTTTTGGCCAAGCCAAGTTGCTGGCAGAGGTAAACATGCTGAATCGAAAGTTGATCGCAAATTTGACGCGCCAAATCCGCATTCAAATTAGTAACAACAATTATTTGCAGCCCGAGCTCTTTAATCTTGGCCACAAAAGCAGCCGACTGATTTTGAGCGTCGGGATAAATCACGCCGTAGAGATCAAGTAAGACCGCGGAAAACATAATGAAATAAATTGAAAAAAAATTAAAGATCAAAACTCTCCCCCAGTTTCGGGGCGTAAACTTCCCCTTTGAATTTTAAGGTGTTTATTATGTTATCGCGCATGTACGCGGTGGCCAACTCTTCACCGTGGACAATAAATATCTGCTTCAGTTTTTTTATTTTTTTAATATTGTCCATCAATTCCAGCTTATCAGCGTGCGCGGAAAATTCATTCATGGCCAGAACATCGGCTTTCAGATTATAAAAGCTGCCCATAATTTTTACTTTGCGCTTTTGCTCCACGATCCGTCGGCCGAGAGTGCCCTTGGCCATATAGCCGACAATTAAAATCAAATTGCGGGGATCCTCGATGTTATGTTTTAAATGATGAACGATGCGGCCGGCGGTACACATGCCTGAGGCGGAAATAATAATACATGAGCCTTTGTATTCATTCAGTTTTTTTGAGTCATTGACCGAGGTGATATATTTCAGATTTTTGAAAGCAAATGGACTCTTGGCCCGGCCGAGGAAATCTTTGAACGACTGATCATCGTAATAATCGACGTGCCGCATAAACACTTCGGAAATTTTGGTTGACATGGGGCTATCGACGAAAATCGGCACGGCCGGAATTTTTTTATCCAAATAAAGTTTATGCAAGACATAAATCAGCTCCTGGGTCCGTTCGAGCGAAAAACCCGGAACGATAATCTTCCCTCCCCGCGCCACGACATCTCGGACGACCCATTCCATTTCTTCAAACACATATTCAAATGAATCATGAAGGTGTTCGGCGTAAGTACTCTCGGTGATTAAAACGTCGGCCGATGGGATTTGGTATGGGTCATTTAAAATCGGCATATTTTTTCGGCCGAGATCGCCGGTGTAGGCAATCCGTCTTGTAACATTACCTTCATTGACCGTCAAAAAGACTTGCGCGGAACCGAGAACGTGGCCGGCGTCGTAAAAAACCGCTTGACAGCCCGGCTCCACTTCAAAGGGCTCTCCGTACTTGTAACCGACCAGACGTTTCAAGGTTTTCGCGACGTCTGCTTTGTCATACAAGGGAGAAATTTCTTCCTGAAACCGTTTGCGCAGATATTCCGCGTCCTGAGCTTGAATTTTGGCGGCGTCCTCGAGCATCACAGCCAACAGTTCAACGGTCGGCTCGGTGCAGTAAATTTTGCCCTTGAATCCCTGACGAATCAGCGTTGGCAGGTTGCCGGCGTGATCAATATGGGCATGAGACAGCACAACCGCGTCAATGGTTTTGGGGTCAAACAAAAAATTGTTGTTCATCTGATGGTTTTCAAGCCGGCCGAAACCACCCTGAACCAAGCCGCAGTCCAGGAGAATTTTTTTGTTGTCGTAAAGCAATAAATGACGCGAGCCGGTGACGTTTTGGGCGGCGCCGCAGAATTTTAGTTTCATATATTTTAGCAACTAGCAAATAGTAATTAGCAATTCGGGAAAATCCGGGGAATTAGCAACTAGCGGCTAGCGATTAGGGATAAGAACGATTTACTATCTGGAATTTAATGAGTTAATTAAACCGTTTATCATTTTTTGGCCCTCACCTAATTGCACAAATAAATTTTCTACAATTTCTTTTGATAGATATCCAAGATCAGCAGCTAAAAGTAAATGGTTTTGGGTTTCCACGCTTGATGCTCTGGCGAAATAATAAAATCGTATCTTATCTTTGTAATAATAACGACCAAAACCTTCAGAAATATTAGCGGTTATTGACGAAGCAGAGCGCCTGACCTGGCTGCAAAGACCAAACCTTTCTTCATCGGGAAATTTTTTGGTTAATTGATATATTTTGATAACAATTTGATGATTGTGCTGCCAGGCTTTCAAATCTCTAAAATTGTCTATATTACTCATAATAACTATTTCCTATGTAATAGTGCTAATCGCTATTTGCTAGTTACTAATTACTAATCGCTAGTTACTAATCGCTAATTGCTAATCGCTAATCACTGATTACTCTTTCATCTTCACTAACTAATTATACCAAATTCAGTCAAACAAAAAAACCGCCAATTATAGCGGTTCAGATAAATCAATTATTCAGCACCCCTATTTCTTACTTCAATAATAATTTCATCCAGCATTTTAGCGAAACGGACACTTTCAATAAACAGTGGCCGTGATGTATTGCCAGCCTCGGCTTCGGCCGGCAAAAGACCGCCCAAACCACAATGAGGCTCATATGAGAGAATTTCCTGTTCAATCGCGGCTTTCAATTCGTCACGTTCATAGATACTAACAAAAATCACTCGCACATCCGTCGCCACATCATGATAAACATCTGGAGCCACAACCAAGCCATCCAGTCGAAAATAATTATTTCTCGACCGCACCATAAAATTCAAGCCCGCGGTATTGCCAGGAATAGCATTGAACGATAAATCACGATCTAAAATAAAACAACGATTCCGGCCCAATTTGGTGTCAAGAACCGACAGGACCAAGCATACTCTGACTTTATCTACCATAATCCCCTCCTGCCTTCGTGGTTGAGGAACAAAAAAGATTATCACATTGATATCAAATTGTCAATAACTGCAAAAGAGGCCAAAAGCGCCTCTTTTATGATTATTAACTTTGATTGTTTAAGTTGAAATTACCAGCTGCCGCCGCCACCGCCGCCAAAACCGCCACCGGCTCCGCCACCGCTAAAACCGGAGCTGGAAGATGGCGCGGCAAAACTATTAGAGTTCGAAGTGGAGCTGAATGATGAGATTGAATTTGTAAACATCAAGGAATTAAAAGCTCCCATGCGGGTCGTATGATACCAATCTGGTGATTCGGTATATATCCCCTCAAAGGCCTTGCCCCACTTGTCTGCCAGACCAAAGACCATGGCGTATGGTAATCCTTTGACAAACATATTTTTGTCCTCATAAAATTTAGCGCGGTCTTTGTCCGTAACTTTGATAAATTCCTTAAGTCCACGGGTATGCCAAGCTAACTCCTGACCGGCCAACGTTTTTTTTGGCATAAACCAACCAAAGCCGACAATAGCGATTCCGGCCAAAACGCCGCCGATGGTTAAATCCAGCCGGCCGAGTGTGACGCCCGCGATCCACCCGCCGCCGCCGACCAAACCACCGACAATCATAAGTCCGATCCGCCATTCAGGCGAAGTAGCATAATACGGCTCAACAGCTTTATTTACCTCATTTCTTATCTTGGGGATTTCGAGATGAAATTTATACTTCAAATCTTTCTTCATCAACACCTTTCCGTTTACGCCCAAACTGAATAGTTTGGTTAATAAGATGCGTTGATATGATTTTAATTTGTCATCCGGTTCTTTGATCCTGACCAATTCATAATCATCAACCTTGTTGTTGTTCGGTTTTAGAATTTCAGTGATCGTCATATAGCCATGCGCCGCCAAATAAACAATCTCCGCTGACAAGGCGCGGCTGGAAAATGTGGCGTCTTTGAGAATCACATTGGCCAGCAGAGGAGAGAGCGCCGGATCTTCATCATATTGAGCGATGACAGTTTTGGTGAATTTCGGATCGTGCCCCTTGCGCCACCACAGGTAGAACATTAATAAAAAGACAATCGGAGCGATAAATAAACCCCAATTGTCCAGAATCCAGTATTTCACCTGTTGACTCAGGGTTAATGGCGGCACGGCACCTTTAGGTAACCACACAACTACTGTAAAATCTTCATTCTCTGCATTCATCAGCGGACGATTGATGGCGAAATGGAGCTCCGAATCTGTCTGACCGGTCAAAACACAGCCTTCGGAATCATTCCCGGGAGAACCAAAGTAGCAGGCCCAATGGGTCTCTGACACCGCCACCGGATCAAATTTGATAGTAGCAGAAGCCGCTGCGATATAAGTATCCCATTCACTGCCGGTTATGTTGAAATAGAACTCATCATGATCAGTAAAAAATCTAATACCACGATCGATGGTGTATTGAATGACATAAATATGCTTGCCGGTGAGGGTAACATCTGGGTCACCAATCTTCAGATAAAATGGGTTGCTACCCCTATCGGCGATAGGATAGTTATCACCGACCTCATTCGTGACTGACACATTAGAAATCCGTAATTTATAATTAAACCCCTGAGTATCTTTGTACTCAATCGGGATGGAACGAAAGATTCCATGTTTTTCCTCATGAAAATCAGCCAAAATTGTTTCCGTCACCTCGATCGTGCCGTCATCTTTGACTTGATATACCGCGTCGAAAGCCTCAATTACCCAGTCATACAAAAGATCATCGGGGATAAACCCAACATTCGAGGATGAACTATCCCTCGACGGTTCAGCCAAAGAAAATCCCGTTTCGATTTCTTCCGGCAGAACAATTTTATCATAGTCCACCGGTGGGTAGGAGTCAGAAGAGTCGGTGGCGATCACCGAGAACACCGGCAGGCAGAGAAAAATGATGAACACTAAAATTTTTTTCATATTATGAGCTTAAATATCCCCCTATTTGTAATTTGATCAATCGGGCGTAAGTGCCGTTTTGGCGCAACAATGCTTTGTGAGTCCCCTGTTCGACAATGCGGCCCTTGTCAATCACCACAATCCGATCAGCGTGCTGAATGGTTGACAACCGGTGGGCCACAATAATGGTGGTGCGATTTTTTATCACTGTGTTAATGGCTTGCTTGATCATTTCCTCTGACTCGGCGTCGAGAGAGCTGGTCGCTTCGTCAAGGATTAAAATTTTAGGATCGACCAACACGGCTCGAGCGATGCCGATCCGTTGTTTTTGACCGCCGGAAAGCTTGATCCCCCGTTCGCCGACAATGGACTGATATTTCTTTGTCAGCTTGCGAATAAATTCATCGGCGTTGGCGATTTTGGCCGCCTCGACGATGCGCCGCGCCGACGCGGTCTGGTCACCGTATTTGATATTAGATTCTATGGTGTCATTAAAAATATCAATATCCTGCGTCACAATGCCGAGCTGGCGGCGGTAATATTCGAGATCCAAATCCTTGAGATTGATCCCATCGATAAGGATTGAGCCTTTGACTGCGTCAAAATACCGATAGAGCAATTTGACAATGGTGGACTTGCCGCCGCCGGACGGACCGACAAACGCGACTACTTCGCCGGGTTTGATTTTTAAAGTAAAATCTTTGATCACGTTGCCTTCGCCGTAATTGAAATAGACCCGATGAAATTCGATTTGCCCGCGCAGATCAATTTTTTCCTGACCAAGATGTTTATCGATATCCGGTTCGGATTCCAATATCTTGGTGATGCGTTCGACGCCGACTTTGGCTTCCATAATATGATCATAAACGCGGGATAATTGAAACAAAGAAAAGTATGACTCCATGGCCAGAGTTAAAAACATAACCAATTCGCCGGGAGTGACGGCGCCGATGTAGGCAAGATAAGAACCGAAACCGATGACCGCGGCCATGCCGATGGTAATAAGATTGTAGCGGATAAAATTGCCGGAGAACATAATCCGGAAGAAATCCAGTTGGGTTCTCAGGATTCCGGCCACGCCGCGCTTGCTGCGGCCCATTTCCGTGTGTTCCTGCACATACGCCTGAACGGTTTTGATATTGTACACCGTCTGCCCCATATCGCCGTAGACATGCTCAAAACCGCGGCGGATTTTTTTGCGGAAAGGATACAACCGAAAGTTGAGTCTCAGGGACTTGATAATGAATAAAGGCACAATAATCAAATAGACCAGACTGATGCGCCAGTCAAGCACGATAAAAAATCCGAAGGTGAATAAAATCTTAATCAGCGTCGGAAAAAAATCCCAAAAAAATCGGGAATAAATATTTTTGATACTTTCGATCCCGTATTGAATCTTGGTCAATTTAGAGCCGGTATTTTCTTTTTCGTGATAACCGAGGGATAAATCCATCAGTTTTTGATACACCCGCAGCATCAATTCGTGGCCGATCTGGACCTCAGTCTTTACAATGTATAAGGTGCTGAAATATTCCAAGACACTGATCGAAAAATAAACGGCGACCATGCCGCCAACCAGCAGCACGAGTTTATTGACGGCAATGATCGGATCACTAATTAATCCATCGATAATATCTTTGAATAAATATCGGCCGGCCAAATCAATCACTTGCGTTAACATCACGATAAAAACCGAAAAAAACAAAAGCCGCTTATAACCGATTATAAGTTTATAAACATGACTAAAAACGAGCAGCAGATCTTTGGTTTTGTTTTTCATTTTTATTTTGGTTCAAACGACCTAACGATTGACAATTCCCAAACTGGATGTTAAAATAATCTGTTCAATACCCAAAATGAGGAGACCACCATGAAAATTCTGATTACCGGCATTGGGATTGTTGGTAAAAGCACTTTGCGCCGACAATTAGTTCAGTTATTTCGATCGCTTCAGTGGCCGGTCGCCCACTTTGACGCGGATAATTTTATCACCACCCGTCACCCGATCGATCGAGATTGCGCCGAGCCGAAAACTTTTGCCGAAGGGACATTTTATTTTATCGAAGACGTCCATGGCACCGGCGGCGGCGCGCGGGAACCGCTTGAAAAATACGACTTGATTATTTATGTTCAGGCTTCGCTTATAACGCACTCACTCTTCCTAATTTCTCGCGGCTGGCAATGGTATAAAAACGGCAATTATGATTTCGACCAGCAAACCGGCTGGAAAGGGACAGCTCAACGATCTGATTGGCGGAATCTCATACCGATTGTGAAAAATTGCTTGAGGATTTTGATCCGGCGCCAAGTCTGGATTGACCAAGATCATTCGGCGTTATCTAAGGCTAGGACAATCAAAGTCTTGGCTCATTGGACACCGGATGGGCCGGAGTTTTCTCTTCTACCGACACTAAATAAAACTATTTAGTGTTTTTTATTTTTTCGATCTCGGGCGCCATTTTTTCAACCTCATCAACCAAATTAAACAAACTGCGGCGGGCAAAATCCAGCCATTCCCGATTATTATAATTCAAACCTCTTAATAAAAACGACAAACCGCGTTCAACTAAGCCAAATTTTATCGCTTGAACCAAATGTTTTTTTTCAGCCACAGATAACTGTCTTTGGCTTTGGTAACCTGACAAAAAATAATTTAATTTCTCGAGATTAAGCTTCTTCCATGCCGGATCAAAACACCAGCCACGAATCGCTTGACCAACATCTAGGATTAACAGTCCGCGGTATGATCGGTCAAAATCAATCACACCGGTAATTTTATTTTTGTGCCACAATACATGCCTTTGGCCAAAATCTTCATGCAAAATACCCGTTGGCAGCGTTTTGGAAAACTTGAACTCGTGCTGTTTTTGCTCCAACCGATCAACTAGGGCTTTTTTATCCGGTAATTTACTGGCTAAAATTATTTTTTTATTTTTGGTCCAATACCGGCGTATTTTTTCCGGCCCCCAGAATTGCGTCCGGCGATGCGGCGGCGTCCAGCGGCGTAAAGACAGATGAATCTTGGCCAAAAGCACCCCGGCTTGGGTTAAATTAACCGTCGATGGTTTTTTGAGGGCTTCACATTCAAGATATCCCCGAAGAAAGCCCTTGCGGCCTTTAACCGAAATGATAAGTTTGTCATCTTTGGTCGCAATCGGCCGCGCGACAGGTAACCGCTTCTCCCGTAATCGCTGTAAAATATCTATTTCTCCGAGAAGATCATTCTGACTGCGGGAAAAAATCGATGGCTTGGCCGGGTGAAGGCAGAGATAATATTTGTTCTTGGTTGTTATTATAATAAAACCGGTGGATGAATATTCTGCTTGCGATTCGATCGAGACAATTTCAGGTAAATCAAAATCAGACCAAAGTTTTTTTATCTCAATCTCACTTACCGCATCATGATTGATGGATTTATACCGTTTCATTGACATTTTTTATGTTTGATGCTAAACTATCAACCAATCGCATCTTTTATCAACCCAAGGTCGAGGAGCTAATGAATGCCTCCAGAAGCCACCCCCGAACTCCAAGATAACGAAAATCAATTTGTGGTTTGTTGGGAGCAGCTCTCAAGGCTGGCCTTTTACACTAATCACAGCCTACCGGTTTCGTTACGACGCGAGTGTGGCAGAAAAGCTCGCAGCCAGTCTATCACTCGTGAACAGCAAGAGCGGATCTTTTTCCAGCTAGTCGAACAAGCCAAAGAACGTTGGGATGACCCAACAATCACTTTCGACAATCTTGATATTGATCTCTATCCCGATATGATGAAGGGAAGTTCATTAAGTCCTGACGAACCTGATTGTGATTACTATATTATTGTTAAACGCCGGGAGCAAAGGCAAAATTGATATTAACTGCACAAAACTGCAGTTTTTTTATACTCATTTTAGCTAAAAAAATGGGCTCTATTGACTATTTATTATTTTTATGCTAAAATATAAAGTAAAATCTGAACAATCGTGGAGGAATAACAAGCGAAAGCAAGATAGCACACACGACGCAGACCACTCGAATAAAAGGAGCGTAGAGATGCGGTACAAGCCCAGCCCCGAGTTGACCAACAACGATGAACACTTCGCGATCGAAATTTTCGAGTATAGCAAGACTCCTATCGATTTCGACATGATCGTGGATCGTGCCAGAGAACACTGGAAGGACGAAAGCCTCACCATCAACAACCTGAACATTTCGTTTCTGGTCGAAGACACCAGATCATGCAGCTGCGGTCAGTGCCCCCACGAGTATGAGTACTATCTGATTGTCAAGCTCAAGCCGCACAAAACGAGTGCCGATGAGGAAAAAAAGTAATTGATTCGAACTGCAAAAATAACTGCAGTTTTTTTCTTTTAAATTATTTTATGTCCTCCACGTTAATTCGGTTATATCTGCCAATCTTCAGGTTACCAAGTTTTAATTTTCCGATGCGCGTACGATGCAGTTTCACGACTGCAAAATTGAACCTCTGGCACACTCGCCGAATCTGGCGGTTCTTGCCTTCTTTTAAAATGACGGTAAACCGTTTGGGACCGGCGGCGATAAATTTGGCCGGCAGAGTTTGGCCATCGGCTAACCGCACACCGCGGTTGAAGCCGGCAATCAAGTCGGGAGTGATTTTTTTATCCACCGTAACTTCATATTCCTTGTCTTTTTCATAACGCGGATGCGTCAAGCGCAAAGCCAAGTCACCGTCATTGGTGATAAGCAGCAAACCGCTGGAGTCACGATCCAGTCGGCCGACCGGGTACAGGCGACCGGAATAATCGATCAAGCTCAAAACCGATTCGCCGGTTTCTCGGCTCACTTTGGCGGTGGAAACGTAGCCAACCGGTTTGTTCAACATGAAGCAGACTTTGGTCTCTACGGGTTGAACTAATTTATTGTTCACCTCAACTCGGTCAGATGGTTTGATTTTGGTCGCCAATTCGGTGACAACCTTGGCATTAACTTTGACCTGTCCGGCCAAAATAAAGCGCTCGGCTGCCCGCCGAGACGCCACTCCGGACTCGGCCAAATATTTGTTGAGTCTCCATTCGGTCATATCATTGAATTACTCGGCTACTTTCAAACCTTCAGCCGAAGCCTCGTCGTCGTCAGCCTCGCCGCCGCTGATCATTTTTTGATAATTGGCAAATATATCATCATCCAATTTTAAATCTTTCCGTTTTTTACCGGAGAATGTCTGCACGCCTTGGGATAAGGCCGCGGCTAAGGAAATTTCTTCCGGCGTGTCTTTGGCGACGATTTCACCTTGACTGAGCGGTTTGGGTTCAACTTTGGGCCGTGGCGGTGTGATTGGTTTGGTCATAGCGGCCGGGGATGTTGGCGGCTTCGCGGGGCGTGGAGTGCCTGCAGCTTGATTAACAACCGCTGCCGGTTTTGATGGCTGGGCCGGTCGAGATTGAGAGGACGGCTGAACTGCACTGCTTGATGGACGCTGTGTTGTTGTCGTTGTTGTTGTGGTTATTGTTGTTGTTGGTTTTGAATTGACCGTTGTAGTGCTACTAACGGTTGGTTTTGGTGCGGTTTGAAAACTTGGTCTCGGCGCCGGAGTTGGAGGCGGCGTAACCGGCCGTTTTAACGAATCTTGAACCTTGCGCGCGCGATCATAATCAATAAATTTTTTCTTTTTAGGCCACTTCGAAGGCCGGTCATCTTCATCATCACGTTCTTTTGCCACCGGGCTAATGCCTTGGCTGAGATTTTCCGCCGTTGATTGCTGGCGCCGATATTCGCTCAAACAATCTTTACAATATACAGGTCTAACACCATCCGGCTTGAAAGTAATTTTGGTTTTTTCGCCGCAAGAATTACAATTCACCACGTATTCCTCTTCGACGCTCGGAGTCCCGTCATCATTGGTTTCAACCTCGTCTTCTTGATGCAAATAACCATCCAGACTGGCTAGAAAATCAATGCCTTTGGCTTGAACTTTTTTTATTTTTTTATCTAATTGATCTCTTTCCAGTTTTTCCAGCATTTCTTCGGTTTCAATCCCGCTCCAGCGGGCAATCTTGTCTTCAACCATCTCGCGCGGGCGGCCATAGCGTTCACGAGAAACGGCAATCACGGTTTCCTCTGTGCCGGTTTCAACCGAATGCGGCGGCAAGGTGGCGGCGCTAAACGGATCAGAGGCTACACCATTGATCATTAATTTCAAATAAACATGATATTTGGGTAAGTTGACCAGGTCTTCTTCGAGGAAAAACGGTTCAAACTCCTTGACCAGCACCTCGGCATCGGCGGCGCCGACTCTGAAAACGACGAATGTGCCGACGTTACCAAAAATCGCGGCGGAAACCGTCTCGTCAAGCTGTTCGATGTATTGATGACCGACAATCAAATTTAATTTGTATTTTCGAGCTTCGGATAAAATGTTGGCGAATGATTCGGTAGCGAAGTTTTGGAACTCATCAACATATAAATAAAAATCGCGGCGCTCACTTTCCGGCATATCCACTCGGCTCATAGCGGCCAGCTGCAGTTTGGTAACGATCATATTGCCGATCATGGCGGAAGAGTCTTCACCGATTCTACCTTTGGACAAATTAACCAGTAGAATCTTGCCATCATCCATAATCTTGCGCATATCAATGGTTGATTTCACCTGACCGACCAGATTGCGGACCAACGATGTCGACAAAAACTGTCCGACCTTGTTTTGAATAGGCGCGATCGCCTCAACCATAAACGACTGATTGTATTTGGAAAATTCATCCTCCCAGAAAGCTTTGACGACCGGATCTTTGACTTTTGCTACCACCTTTTTGCGGTAATCTTTGTCAATAAAAAGCCGGTTAACACCGAGCAGCGTGCTGTCGGGATAATCAAGCAGGGCCAAAATCGCGTTGCGCAGTAAATACTCCAAACGTGGGCCCCAGCTGTCAGCCCAGAGTTTTTTGAACACCCCGACAATGCCCGAGGCGATGAGGTGGCGATATTTGGCTTCAACCTTTTCCAAAACATTAAAAGCGACCGGGAAATCAAGATCAGCCGGATTGATATAAACCACATCATTGATACGTTCGGCCGGTATGGATTTGATAATTTGTTCAACTGAATCGCCGTGGGGATCGATCAGAGCCACGCCATTGCCGTTAATAATGTCGCTATAAACCAAATTTTCAATCAAAACCGACTTGCCCATACCGGTTTTACCGATGATGTACATGTGGCGGCGGCGGTCATCGCGCCGAATCCCAAACTTAACGCCTTGACCGCGAAAATCGGTCTTGGCAAAGTAAGTGATGTCATCGTTAGGATTGTTGGTAGGCATAGCAAATTAAGAAGGTAAAGTAACGTTTGAATAGCAAATAAATGTAATTATTGGAGGACGTGACCACTTGGTGAAACTAATATAGCCGGGTCAAGACAAAACAGACGGCTTGATTCAGGTCAAAAGAACTAAACTGGTAAATTTGTCGGCACATTGCCTCCGCCAGTTCGCGGCGGCTGCTGTTCATTATCATCATCTTCATCATCGGATGCTGAGACTGAAGTCTCGTGGCCGTCAAAGAAGAAAGAAGAATCTTCGACGTCTTTACTCTGGGTGGCCGGTTGATTAGCTTTATTGGATGTTGCTTTGGTCAACAGTTCTTGTTTGCGTTGACGATCAGCCTCGCCGGTTTTATCAACGGCAAAACGATTCTCGAAATAATTGTCGTCATAATCCACCACTGGCTCTTTGGATTGAGCCGCGCTCCTCGCGCTTGATGTTTTTTTCTCGCCACCCTTGATCGGCAGTCCGGGTTCAATCGGCAGACCAACCGGAGACATAACGCGTTTGCTCTCGATCCGCTTGACGATCGGGCCTTTGATTTCAAAATACGGGAAATGCCAAAGCGTGGCCAACTCTTCAATGTTTAAAATATATTTGGGGCTGGCGGTCTGGGAATCGCGTTTTTTATACGCTCGAAAAACTTTGTTTTGTTTCTCCTGTTTGCGGTATTCCTTGAACCACGGCCAGCGCGCATGAGTTTTATTCTTGTCCGGCTTAAAGCCATTCAAGTGCAGATCAGAAAATTGTTTGATGGCGCCAAAAGTACCGGAGACGCCTTTGCCTTTGTTGAAAACTTCATGTCGCGCAACGTAAACAATTCGTAATTTGCACTCAAAACCGATTTTAGACACCTTTTCGGCTATCCCCTCGGCTTGAATTTTCTCGATCGGCGGCAAGAAAATCATTCTGTCTTCCTGTTTTTTTTCTGCGGCGTCGTCACCAAAGCCCATCGCTCCAAGCGCTTGAGTGCCAAGCTCATTAAACCATTTAAGCGGTTCATCCATAACCACATCCATCCAATTTTTTTTCTCTTCAACTTTTTGGCCGACCATTTTCTTGATGGCGTTGATACCGTCCTTGGTCCACTTATTGTCAGTCGGATACAATAAAATCTGGAACCAAAACTGCTCGCCGGGCCCAAGCTTATTCATCACCTCGAGCAAGGCGGTCAATGGATCCTTGATATCGCGATTAAGACTACTTTCAAATGTTTTGTAGGAACGAATGGGAAAATACGGTTTGTTATACAAAACCAAATCCGATCCCCACAAATCGTACTCGTCACTAGGAAACGTGATACTTAATTCTTTGGTGTAATCCTCTATCTGTGTAATCTCCGCGTCCGGATATTGAGAGTAAACCGCCGATTCCACCAAATCGCGCCATTGGACGGGCGTCCGGACCACGTATTGAATAAAACCGTCAAAGCTGACGATCTCAAAACTAAAACCGAGCTGGAAAGCGCCGTCAAACATTTTTTCCTCCCATTCAAGCGGCATGTGTGCCCCGGCTAAAGTGGAGAAAACATTTTCCACCGCTTGAGGCGACTGCAGGTTCTGGCGCGGGATATCGAGCGCGAGATAAACATATTTCTGCTTGGCGGCAAATTTATTCTGGTTGTTGAAAATAAAAATTTCAAATCCACCCCATATACACACCAACAGAATCAAAAGCCAGCCTCCATTGACCATGAAGAACCAAAGTAATTCATAAAATGGTTTTGTTCCCAGCACGTAAATCCAATCAAAATCAAATGTCAGCTGGTAACCGAGGATTGAGATATCCATAAATTTCAATAAAATTATACCACGTTTTCACAGCGCCAACAAGAAAATCGGGATAACAGCCGCTCAAACTAAGGAGAAAACAAAAACCGAGGTTGAGCCTCGGTCTTTGTTAATATGATATACGGATTGTTTATTTGAGTTCAAACAAACCGTTGGATAATTTATTGAACTTGTTTTTGTTGATGAGTGACAGATAAATGGTTGAAGGATTGACTTGACGTTGTTTTAAAACCGCGTCGTAAATGTCTTCTTTGGTCATCGGCTGTGAGTTGTCTTTCAAAATCTGGCTGATGATATCAGTCACAGTGCCCGGAGTATATCCCCAATCTTTCTTGGCGTAGATGCCGCGGCCGATAAGGACATAGCCTTCGTTAGCGATGAGTTCATTGTGAACCGTGGCAGCGCAAATATTCTTTTTGTCGAAATTCGCGGTGTTGATCAACTCAGCCACGTCACGGAAGTGCAGAGGTTTTTCATGTTTTTTGAATACCAAATGGATTTTGTCTGACAATTTCTTTGGTTTCACATCAGCCCACTCAGCCAAACCCCAGTTGTCGAGAATATTTTTTTCCACCTTCTTGGTGATGGACAAATAGGTGCGGATAAAATCTTCAACCGTAACGTCAGTGTGTTTGCCGGTCAAAGGATCAAAATGAGCCAATTCAACTTTGGGGAGAATTTCATTCTTGATGGCTGAAAGCAAAGATGATTCATCCTGAACCGCGCTTTTTTTGACCAAGTGATTGATCACTTCATTGACCAAGGCAAAAATGCTCTGGCGGTCAACTGCGGTCAAAATCCAAAATGAGTGATAATCATCACCGGCTTCGTGTTGGTCCACTTCATCAATCATATGCTCCAGCACAAACAGATAGGCGTTTTGATGCAGAGTGGTCAATTTGTAATCATTATACAAATGATCTGACACCAATTCGTCTTCGCGCGCCAAACCACCCCGGCGCTCGAGATAGCGGACCAAAGAATCTTTGATCGCCTGAAGCTCGGTGAGGTAATTATCGGCCTTGGCCAACTTGACCAATTTATTGATGGCCTCTTTTTCAATTTGGCGGACGCGTTCGCGTGTAATTCCATACTCATCGCCAATCTGCTTCAAGGTGTTTTTTTGCGCCACATCACCTGTCAGCTGATAGCGTTTTTTGAGTACTTCTTGTTCACGCGCAGCCAGCTCTTCCAATAATGAGAGGAAGAACTTTTCAAAATCTACGTTGTTGCTCATGTGAGTCATAAAATCATGAAAAGCCGACAAGCAAACTTATATTAGTTATATATCAGCTTAGATAAATAAATTTAATTATATTAAAGTATAACATCTTTATAAAACTTTGTCAAGACGATAAGCTTATATAATATTTTATACTATTCAAGATATATGTCAAGTGATTTTAGACTAACAAGAAGCTTCAGTCAAGAATTAGGCCAAAAATATCTGGAACCGTCAATTGTTCACATTGATTTTTAATCTAATTTAAGTTAAATAATAAGACAATTGTTGACTTTTTTATTAAAATATGATATAATTGTCGATTAAGATCTTTAACAACGTTCACCACGGAAACATAGCAACATGACGCGAGAATAGCGCATGGGAGAAAGTCAATGAAGAAACCCGACTCCGTGATCCTGCTCTACGTCATCTTCGGTTTCGGCGCCATCATATCAGGGTGGCTGGAGCTGCCGGTGTACTTCGTGAACCACCCGGCGACCGAGCACATCTATCCCACCATCGAGAACTGGTGGACGGTGCAGTCGGGACAGATGTCGGTCATGGTGACCGACCTCGGCGGAGCCCACCTGCTCCAAGGCGTGCTCTGGCTCTCGGTCGCGGCCTTCATCATCATGAGCATCCAGCACCTGCGCGACGTCCGGGAAAACCGGGAAAACAGCGTGTGGTGGCTTTCGTTGATTCTCGGGGTGTTCGGCTTTGCCACTGCGGTCGGCTGCTGCGTTGTGAGTGCGATGACGCCGGTGACGAGCCTCTTCATCTTCTTCACCGCTCTCCACACACTCATGTTTGGCGCAGTGTACTACGCCAATCACTTCAAGACGCTTCGCGCCAGCTGGCGGCAGACGCTCGGCTTCATGGCCAGTCTGATCACCGGCTACGTGGCGCTCGGCGCTTTCGCGGCCTTCCTGATCTCCGGCCCGAACGCGGCCTGGAATTTCCTGGCCTGGGGCGCAGCCACGGTGGTTGTGTGCTTCGCGGCCAGCTCGGCTGCGTCGCTTCTGATCATCTACACCAAGCGCGTCGTATGCTGGTTCATCAAGCGCCCGGTCAAGACGGCTGCGGCCTGAAGGAGACAACGCGTGAACAAGCCCAAGTCATCGCTCGGATCCATCGCCATCATCATCGCCTTCGCGCTCCTGCTCTTGGCCGCCATCACCGGCGGGTCGGGCTGCGGGAGTCTGACCAAGGCTCAGCAGTACCTGCTGGCCTACGACGACTGCGTCACCAACCTTAACGACCTGATTCGTCAGGTCGAGACCGAGGACATCCACACGGAAGTCCGAGACTGGCAGGAGTGGCGAGATCTCCGAATCGCCTACGACGATGTGCTCTCCCCGAACCCCAAGTACAGCTCGGAATATCGCCAGAGCGGCGAGCTGCAGCTGGTGTCAGTCCGACTGCACCAGCTGTTCGACCGAGCCGAGCGGGAGCACAACCTGTCACTCTCGAGCGACCTGATCTCCCCTGTCTATAGTCGGTGGGATCGGCTGACGAAGTACGACGACTACGCGAACTGAACATAGGTACTCAACACTACATCGCTAGTGACCAAGCCAACCTCGCATCAAAGCAGGTGGCTTTTTTGTTATAAATAAGAGTAAAAAAACCACTTACTATTGACTTTTTATGAAAAATGTGATATAATGGTTGATTAAGATCTTCGACAACCAGACAGGAGATACTCTAAATGAAGCGCATCGCCGCCGCCGTTCGAAACCTGTTCGTGGTCGCCTCCATCCTGATGGACATGCACCGCGACGCCCTGAGCGAAGCCGAAACCAAGGCCATCGAGCAGGGGCAGCCGTGGCGCAGTCGGTAACCGCGGACTAAACGTCCAACGTCAACTGTACACTGAACACGCGCTAAGGCGCTGACATGGAGGGAATCATGGACGAAAGTCGCAAGTTCTTCCAGGTGGATCGGTGGGCGTACGTGAACATCGCGCTGGCGTTTCTCGCCAGCCTGGCGTTTCGGTTGTTCATCGTCGAGATGCCCCCGTTCATGGACCACGCGTCCATGAGCGAGTGGGCAGCGACCTACCTCCCCACGCTCCAAATCGAGTCACCGCTGTTCCAGACCATCATGGTGTTCTTCACGATCTACATGCTGCTCCAGGGCGCGGTCTACGTCGCCAACAACTTCCGCGCGTACGGCTGCGACCCAGCGTTCGCCAGGATGTGGGTCATGTTCGAGGCCGCGATGCTCGCCCCAATTCAGTACGCAAATCTGCATGCGGCGGCGAGTCTCGAGTTCTATCTGCTCCTCTTCGCATTCGCTCAGCTGTTGGTCCTGATGCTCGTTTTCTGCGAGCGGGATCGCGACCTGACCCTGCGCGAACGTTTCAACCTGATCATGCTCGCCGGCTTGGCCAACTCGCTGGCAAACGGCCTGATCACCGGCACCGTCCTCGATCCGAAGCACCTACTGAACACGGTCGTGATCGGCTGTGGGCTGGCCTTCGCGATCGCGGTGGTCTACACCAGCCTCTACGGGATCAACTGGCTCTTCTGGAAGGCGACCGGCATCTCGCTGCTCGTCAAGGCGCCGAGTCGAGCCATCCGAACCTGACGCCCACAGCCCCCGTTCCCCCGCCTCAAACCTAAGGCACAAACTTCATCGAAAACTTTCGTGAAGAAGACACTGATCTGCAAGCAGACAGTGTTTTTTGATTGCGGTTATCCTCCTCCCGCCTCCATCCTGCCAACAGCACGGCTGTTGGCAGGAAGATCCCCCGTAACTCTAGTCAAAGAGATAAACAAAAAACGAGACGTCGACGTCTCGTTTTTTGGATTTGTCTTTAACTTACTTCTGCCGAAATTTTCCCCAGATTACCAGAAGCGGACTGGCGACAAAAATCGAGGAGTAAGAACCAAAGAAAATACCGCAAATCATCGCGAGGGCAAAATATTTGATCGTGACGCCCCCCCAAAAGAAGATGGCGATCAGAGCTAGGAGCGTCGTGAATGTCGTATTAATAGAACGAGACAAGGTTTCATTGATTGATCGATTGACCAAACCAAGAAAATCAGAGTGGCTAAGCCGGCCGATGTTTTCTCTGATTCGATCAAACATCACAATTGTGTCATTTACCGAGTAGCCAAGAATAGTCAACAGAGCCGCCACGAACGGTAACCCGACATCGACATTATAAAAATGACCAAGAAATGAAAACAGACCCATGGTTATAATAATATCGTGGAACAACGCCACCACCGCGATTACGCCGTATTTCCATGATTTGATTGGCCAAGAAACTTTGCGGAAAGCCCAAGCAATATAAGCAATAATGGCGATCAGGGTAATGGATATGGCATATGCGGTTTGCGTTCGAAGTTCTTTTCCAATGGATGGACCGATTGATTCAAATCTGACTTCTTCCAAATTGGTTTGACCCTCGTCTTCAGCCGGAAATTCCTCTCTTAGAGAGGTTACGATTTTTTGATGCGTATCTTCACTGATGTCTTGATAACGGATAATATAACCATCATTGTCGGTTGGTTGGACAACAACTTCGCCGCCCAAATTCATGCTATTCATATGTTGCCTCAAGGTCGAGGTGTCGGGTAGGGCATTTTGCGTGAACCGGACCTCAAGCAAACTGCCACCGGTAAAATCGAGTCCCGGCTTCAAACCCCAGACCGCCAAAAAAACCAGGCTGGTAACAACTAGGAAACCAGAGATTGACAGCCAGATTGTTTTCTTGCTGATAATGTCAAATGTTTTTTTCATAGAGTTTTAAATGTGATAAAAGTGAAGTGGGTGATAATAAACCGTCTCGTTATTTCTCGATATTTCGTCTTACTCCGAACCAGAATAAATTATTATTGTTCTCTTTTATTCCGATGAATATTTTGAGTAACGATCGAGTAACCACGATAGCGGAAAACATACTGATCATCACACCAACTCCAAGAGTAATGGCAAAACCTTGAATACTGCTAGTACCAAACCAAGCCAAGATGAAACAAGTAATCAACGTGGTCGCGTTGCCATCACGGATCGAAGGCCAAGCTCGCTTAGCCCCTTCCTCAAGAGAGGATCCATACGGTTTGCCACTTTTTAACTCTTCCTTGAATCGCTCAAAGATAAGAACATTCGCGTCCACAGCCATACCGACTGATAAGATAAACCCGGCAATACCCGACAAAGTCAATGTCACCGGAATTAATTTAAATAATAACAGAAGAATAGACGTATAAAATAACAGGGCAACCACCGCCATAACACCGGGTACTCGGTAATACCCAATCATAAACAGAGCTACCAATAAAAATCCAATCAACGCGGCTTTGAGACTCATGGTTAGAGAAGATTGGCCCAAAGTGGCGCCGACGGTTTGCTGAGATACCAGTTCGATCGGCACGGGCAAGGCGCCGGCGTTCAGCCGCTGAGACAAAAGTCGGGCCTCAGCCAAATCAAATGAACCGGATATGACGGCTTCACCGCCGGTAATTTTTTCATTAACCACTGGAATACTGATCGCTGAGCCGTCAAGAAAAATGGCCACCGGCTTGCCGACATTTCTACCAGTAATATCTGCAAACAGCTGATCGCCCTCATCGTTGAATTGCAGACTGACTTGCGGGGCGTTGGTGCTCGGATCAAAAGCAACCCAAGCGCGCTCCAGATGTTTGCCGCTCAGCTCGGTATTTTTCCACTGATCGGTTGGCGGCAGAATATCTCTTTCGGTTTTGGTATTAATAAAAATGCGGGAAACGTCATAATTTTTGCCTTGGCGCTCCCCTTCTTTGAAAATCAAATGAAAACCAAAGTCGGTTTCGATTACGCTCGAAATTTCGCCGGTTGGCATATCAAAAACCGCAGTGTCAAATTCCGGAACCATCACGCCGCGGGAAAACCAACCCAAATCGCCGGCATTTACGCTCGCGCCCGGTTCGGTGGAATTGGATTTAACCAAAGCGGCAAAGTTTTCAGCGTTTGCTCCGGCTTTCAATTCATTGATTTTACCTTCGGCCTGTTCTCGCGTCGCGCCGGTATTGCAGCCGGTTTTACCGTCAAAACAAATTAGCAGGTGACTGGCTTTGACTTGAAGCTCACCGTCTTTGATGTCATTTATTTTTACGATGTTAAATCCATCATTATTATCAACCAGTTTATTCAATACTTGCGCTTCGGTCGGATTCATCGAGGTTATTAATTCATATATAGCCTGATATTCAATCTGGTCGCCGGTCAGAACACCAAGATTACCGCCTTGATCTTTGGTCAAAACATCGTCTGAGTTGGCAGCGGCCAAGGCGGAAAAGTCACCGCCGGCCAGCGCGTTGTCCAAAACAATATTGGCTTTGGCTTCGGCGTTTTTGTTGAAGACTTCAAGCTCTTGTTTTTCTTCTTTGGTCAGGGTACGAGCCGGTGCATCATTTTGTTCTTTGAATTCAAGCAGCGGCGTCTCACCGATCGCCTTGATGGCTTCATTGACATCGCGGATCCCGGCCAACTCAACAATCACCCGCCATTTGTCGCCGGTTTGATTGGTTTGAACCACGGGTTCTGACACGCCGAGAGAATTGACACGGCGCTCGATTACATCGCGGACACCGTCAACCGCGGCGCCTTCCTCCCCTGATCCGATGGCCGATGTATCAGCTTCGTAAACCAAATGAGTTCCGCCCTGTAAATCCAGCCCCAAAATAAACGGCCGGCTGGTTACAGTCGATATTGATGTCTTGAACACCTGATTAAACTTGTTGATTCCCTGATTGAGAATGGGCGGATAATCATAGACGCCGGCCAAAACGGCCACGCCCAGAATTACAATCAGCCACAAGCGAACTTTGAATTTTTCCGTCAGCTTTGCCATAAAGATAAATTGCGGTCATTAGTTAAACTAAAAACAAAATGTGCCTTCATTTTAATAAAAAAACGTATTATTTGCAACCCCACAACATCTAAACTTGTGAACAAGATAACCTATTTGACAGATGAAACACAATGTGATAATTTTTGCTGTTATATCACATGACTGAATCTCAACCCCATAGGAGGTGGCCAAATGAACGTAACCGGCTGGATTATCTTCGTAGTTTTTGCCTTGGTACTCGTCCTGCTCGGAGCCAAAATTTTTTTCCATGATTATTACAGTTCCATCGCGGAACCGATTGAACACGCCACCAAATGTGATTTTGATCATCCGGTATTTTTCCGTGATGTGGTGTTGTGGTTAGGCTGCGTTATTGTTGAGGCTGTGGCCGCCGGACTGATCTGGGGATAATAAAACCGCTGAAAAATCAGCGGATTTTTTTATAGTAGTAGGATGAATATTATTTGTTAATATTTTAGCACAAAATAAAAACAATCGTGAATGTCGTGATTGCAATGGTATTCATAAAATAAATCGAAGGCGAAGATCGCGATCTTCGCCTTCGGGCTTCGGGCTGTTAATTACGCCCCATGGCACTTCTTAAATTTTATCGGATTACCGGAATCATCTTTCGCGCCGCAGGGACAAGGATCATTGCGTCCGACTTTTTTGCCGGTGGCGTCGTATGCTTTTTTATTTGCAGTTGATTCACGTCGCTGCTCGGTTTCGTAGGGATTTTTCATCCCGCCGGCAGTCTTGGCCGGGGCGGAATAATTTTTCACACCCTGCATAATAGATGATTTCATCTCCGGCGCCAAACCAACTTTAAAAATCGAGTAAACCATCTGATGCTGGATAAGATTTTCCAGCTGGATAAACAAATGGCGGGATTCGCGTTTGTATTCAACCAGTGGATCGCGTTGAGCATAGCCGCGGAGACCGATACTCGAACGCAGCGCCTGAATCGCCTCGAGATGTTCAACCCAAAGATTATCGATGCTGCGCAGCATGATTTCCTTTTCCACCTTGCGCATCACTTCAGGTTCGCTAGTGGTCTCAGCCAGACGCGTTTCCAAGTCTTGGTAAGCGTTTCTGGCTGCGTTTAATATATAATTTGTAATTTCACTTTTGAGTTCAAAGTTCTCTTCACGGCCTTTTGATTGAGCAACAAAATTTTTCAAGTCTGTTTCAAATCCGGCAGGGACAGGAAAAATGGTCCGAGAAACCTCGACAATTTCTTTGAGATCAAAATCACCATTTTGGACTTGGGCGGTATGAAATGACACGACTTGTTCAATTTCATTTTCAATCATACTCCATGCCAGCGGTTTTAACTCGGCCGGCTTTTCCTCGGCCAGACGCAAAACTTCATCGCGGCGGGTATAAATTGACTCCCGTTGTTTATTCATCACATCATCATACTCCACCAAATGTTTGCGGATATCAAAGTTGTGGCCCTCAACTCGCTTTTGGGCTTTTTCGATTGAGCTGGTAATAATTTTTTGTTCAATCGGCACATCCTCGGGAATGCCCAATGACTGCATCATGTTCTTGATGCGGTCTGAACCAAAAATACGCATCACATCATCTTCCATGGATAAATAAAACTGGGTTCGGCCCGGGTCGCCCTGACGGCCGGAGCGGCCGCGAAGCTGATTATCAATGCGGCGGGCTTCATGCCGCTCAGTCCCAAGCACAAACAAGCCGCCAACGCTTTTGACCTTTTCATATTCGGTTTGGTTAAACGGCGCGCCGCCGAGAATAATATCTACGCCGCGGCCGGCCATATTGGTGGCGACCGTGACGGCGCCGGCACGGCCAGCCTGAGCGATGATCTCCGCTTCGCGCTCGTGCTGTTTGGCGTTCAGCAAATTATGGGTAATTCCCGCCTGATGCAGCAATCGGCCAAACATCTCATTTTGCTCAATTGAAACCGTCCCGATGAGAAGCGGCTGGCCGGTGGCATGAATCTTTTTTATTTCATTGATCACGGCCTTGTACTTGCCTTCGACCGTCGCATACACTCGATCCGGCAAATCATCTCGGACCACCGGCTTGTTGGTTGGGATGATAGTAACTTCCAAATTATAAATTTTGGCGAATTCCTCCGCTTCGGTCGCGGCCGTACCGGTCATACCAGATAACTTTTTATACATGCGGAATAAATTTTGAAACGTAATGGTGGCGAGCGTCAGACTTTCTTTTTTGACTTCCACGCCTTCTTTGGCCTCAATCGCCTGATGCAGCCCTTCTGAATAACGCCGGCCAACCATCAACCGGCCGGTAAATTCATCAATGATAATCACTTCACCATCTTTGATGACATAATCGCGATCTTTTTTAAATAATGCGTGGGCTTTTAACGCTTGTTCCAGATGATGCACCATCATGACCCCGCCTTCATTATATATATTACCGAGACCGAGCATTTTTTCCATGCGGTTCAAACCATTTTCAGTCAACGTGGCGGCCCGCATTTTTTCATCCACATTGTAATCTTCATTTTCAGCCAGCTTGGGCACCATGGCGGCGAATTGTTGGTATAAAGAGGCTGACTCCTCGGCCGGAGCAGAGATGATCAGCGGTGTGCGCGCTTCATCAATCAAAATCGAGTCCACTTCATCAATAATCGTGTAATGCAGATCGCGCTGGACTTTGTCTTTGAGGCTGTAAGCCATGTTATCGCGAAGATAATCAAAACCGAATTCATTGTTGGTGCCGTAAGTAATGTCGGCGTGGTAGGCGTCACGGCGAGAGCAAGCGCGAAGATAGGCTGATTCCACTTTGAATGATGCCACTTCGTCATGAGTGTCATCGCTGGCTGAGTTTATCAATGATTCATCATACAAAAATGATTTCATTTCACCTTGAATCACGCCGATAGATAAACCGAGAAAATTGTACACCTGTCCCATCCAGACGGCGTCACGCTTGGCCAAATAATCATTAACCGTAATCACATGAACGCCCTTGCCTTCGAGCGCGTTGAGGTAAACAGCGAGCGTCGCGACCAAGGTCTTGCCTTCACCGGTGCGCATTTCCGTAATTTGACCGCGATGCAGGATAATGCCGCCAATCAGCTGGACATCATAATGCCGCAGGCCGGTGGTTCGTTTTGACACTTCCCGAACAACGGCAAAAGCCTCGGGTAGGATGTCATCCAGAGTTTTCCCTGATTGAAGCAGCTGTTTGAAATATGATGTTTTGGCTCGTAATTCATCGTCAGATAGCTGATTAATTTCCGCCTCTAAGCTATTTATCGCCGCCACAATGGGTTGCAGCGACCGGATTTCTTTGTCATTTGGATCACCGAAAATTTTGGTAAAAATGCTCATATTTTAGAATAAATACTTGATAAATTAGACTGAAAAAATTATATCACTCGCTGATAAGAAAAACAAGCCAATGAAGTTGCAGGTAAAGAAATTCACAAATAAAACCCTAAAAATACCCTTTTAAAAACAAAATTATTGACAAATATATTTTTTTCTGCTTAATTATAATGAATACGTTCTTTATATAAGACACAAAAAACAATCACCACCACAGCCCGGATTGCTCCCACGGAAGGAGGCGGACATGGCCAGAGATGAAAGTGGAGATAGAGTCTATACCCGAGATGTCACCCCAAGATATTTATCAGATCTCCCACGAGGCTCATCCGCGGAAGCGGAACAATCAATCAACCGATCAAAAGCTGATCCGGCTCTACTATGCGCCAATCGCCGAATCGTGTGCGAAGCTGAATTTGCCATGGCTCTGCTTCAGGATGGAACCGGTTCGATGACTGTCGGCGTGGAAATGCATCATGATAAGGGCGCTCTGATTTCCGGACAGCTCAAAAAGCATTTCGGCGATCCCCGCCTTGGCTATGGTGTATTCACCGATGTGACCGACCAGTACAGCGACAACACCCCGATTCAGATGTGTGAGTTTGTCGATCCATTCAACCTTGAGGACAGTCTCGAGAGGGTCTGGATCCGGTCGCAGACAGGCGGCGGCAATGGCCGAGAATCACCAGAATTGCTTCTGTGGCTCTTGGCTCACCGCACCAGCCTGCCCAATCTGAAATTCGGTTCCTGCGTTATCATCAGTGACGAAGGGGCACGGGCGCAGCTCTACGATCGAGACCTGAAGCGGCACCTCGGAGGAGAGGTAGAGGCTACATCCATTCAAGATGTCATCGCCCGCCTTGACAAGCTTTTCAACGGCCAAGTTTATCACATTCACATTCCCTACATCAATCCCGGAAATAGCGGCCCGAATGAAAAACAAATCATTGCTGAATGGAGAGAATTTCTGGGTGAACACCGAGTTTTGTGTATGAAAGATTATTATCGTGAGGTGATGGGCGCAAGCGAGATTCCCACTCACCTGAAGCAAACCGCTAGGATGGGCCGAAACTGCCGGCCGGTGACAGATGTCTGGCTCGGAATCAACATCATCATGAGCGGCGGACGCACACCAGAGCAATATGCTGAGGACATGAAAGCCCGAGAACAGACCGACGAACGAATCGACACGGTTATGGATATCTTGAAAGTTTTGAAGTCGCCGAAGACCAAGCCGGAACCTTCAATCAACTGGCTGTAAAATTTAATTGCCAGAAACACAGGTTGTTTGAACCAAGTTCAAACAATTTTTATTCTGAAGATTAAATCCGTTCATTTAAAATTAAACATGGAGGCCCCATGACCACCGAACCAACTATTTTTGTTTCCAGCGATCTCGGCTACGGCGATTGCGGCAAAGGGACGATTGAAGAATTTTTACTGCGGTTTTTCGGCATTAAAATGTCGATCCGTTTTTGCGGCGCTCATCAAGCCGGACACCACTTGGTCCAGCCGGATGGCCGGGTGCATTGCGCGTCACAATTTGGCTCCGGCACTTTTCTGCCCGCTGTGGAGCATCTAATCTCAAACCGATCTCTCTGCGAACCAAATGCTCTGCTCGGTGAAGAAGCCCATCTGCGTCATAATAACATCGCCGACGCGCTCGACCGCCTGATAATCGATCCGGAAGCAATCGTCATCCTGCCATGGCATGAGCTGCATAATCGAGTATTGGAACTCAGCCGAGCAGACAAGCGCAACGGTTCAACCGGACTCGGCGTGGGGCAAGCAGTCTTTGACTATGAAGGCGGTTTCAGCGTCACGATTCAAGACTTGTTCCGACCCCGATCAGACCTTGAATCAAGACTGACATCAATGCGGGAGCGGTTGACCAAAATGACTGCGATTGAAGTTGAGCAAATCAAAGATCCTGAGAATCGAAAACACGCCCAGTACTTGCTTGATCGATATAAGATTAATAAGACGGTCCGGAAACTCCTATCCCTTTACAGCTCTTTTATCAACAATCCACGAGTCAGAATTGAATCGACCAGAAAAATTCTTGACCGGCTGCGGCAAAATCAACAATCATTGATCATGTCCCAAGCTCAAGGAATCCTGCTCGACCGCAAATTCGGTTTTACACCCCACATCACTAAAACAAAAGTAACATATCATCCGGCGTTTGAGCTGTTAGGGTTGGCCGCCGATAAAAACGCGTGGCCCGGATATAAAATCGAAAAAGTCGGAATCAAACGCTGTTATGACACCAGACATGGGGCCGGACCCTTTGTGAGCGAAGATGCCGGGATGAAGGAATTCGTGACTGAAGCTCAGAACGGTCTCATCGACTGGGTCGGAGAATTTCGCGTCGGCCATTTTGATCTCTTAGCAACAAGATACGCAATCGCGGCCAACGACGGCGTTGACTGGCTGGCCTTGACTTGCCTCGATCAGCTGACCGGCTGGCCGACCATCAAAGTCTGCGTATCATACAAATACACCGGTCCGACTGACGCGCTGAACAAATATTTTGTCTGGGAGCCGCAGCCGGATGGGACAGCCAAAATCTTGGCCTTCAAGAATCCGGACTGTGAACGCGGACCGGATCTGGCCCAGATTCTCAAGCACTGCCAACCTGATGACATGGTTGAATTTGATAGCTGGCCGCAAAATATCCGAGACGCCAAATCATGGGCTGATTTACCGCCGGCAGCACAAAAATTCGTCAGCTGGCTGCAAACTAAACTTGGATTGCCGATTCGGCTGCTATCAGTCGGCCCGACACATGATAATAAATTCTTTATTAAAATCTAAACACACGCATCTGCGGGTGTTTTTTGATCGAAAATTTTATCTTTGACATTTCCGTTGTCTATGGTTAAAATCAGCAAACGACACTACCAATGGAGGAACCATGCGCGATGTTGATATGCATACGCATTCTCATTATTCTGATGGCGCTGACTCGCCGTGTGATGTAGTCAGAAAAGCCAAAGAAGCTGGTCTGAAAGCCGTGTGTTTGACTGATCATGACTCCCATCTCGGACTGGATGAATTCGCGGCGGCGCTCAAAGAATTTGACCTGGATGGTCTGGCCGGAATTGAAGTCAGCGTTTACAGCCATGGCGAGGTTTTACATCTACTGGGCTATGGCATCAATCATACCGGACCGGCGGCAAAAACTTTGAACGACGTATTACAGACAAATTGGAGAGCTCTTAATTCTCGGATCATTGAAGCCATGAATAAATATCGCGCAGCCGGCCTCGTGGATGTGACACCCGAAGAAATGCAAAAAACGGTCGGGGCCAAAGGACCAATCCAGTTCAAACTGTGGCTCCGTGATTACCGGCAGCGATTCGGCGGCGTGTCGCCTGAAACCGCCAAACAAGAACAAGAAAAAGGCGGCGTGGCTCACGCTAGCTATGACAAAAAGCGGTTTTTATCACCGGATGACGGGATCAAACTGATTCACGAAATTGGTGGCGTGGCTGTGTGGGCGCATTCTGGCCGACTGCTGCTGAAGGATTCGATTAAACACGAACTGATTTTCACCGAATTGTTGGAGACCGGTCTCGATGGACTGGAAACAGAGCATGCGGAAAACCGCGGAGTGGAATATGTCCTAGTGGAACTAGCCAATCGCAACAACTTGATTCGGACCGGCGGATCAGACTATCACGGCCGCCATAAGCCCAAAGCCACTCTCGGAAACCATGGGATTACCCATGACGAATTCTTGGCTCTTCGATGGCGCCTTGGGAAATGACGTAATCAGCTAACAGCTGATTTTTTTATTGACAAGATAATGCGGTTGTGATAATATATTTGGTCAAAAACCACCGGAGGAAAATCATGCGACGAACCAATCTGCATTATTATTTATTGATGCTCGGCGTCGTTATCAGTGTAAATACTTTGATGCTTTACGCCAATGGCTGTAAAAAGAATATGGCCGATGAGATCGATGTAACCGACTGGCAGTCTTGTCTGGAACGAGCTCAGTCTACTCCCCAGCTTGGAGAGTGTTATCGGCTGGCCTGTATGCTGGCTGACCCCTGCGATAGTGATAATGGTTTTTATCGCCAAACCGCTGAAAAAGAAATCACCCTCCACCTTCTGGCCGGTAAAATTGACCAAGCCAAACTTCTGGCCGCGAGACACAACATTGTTTTTGACACTATGTTTCGGGCTATGTTCAGCCAGCTGATTAGCGAAGAAAAATCCGAACAGGCGGCTGATCTCTACCATTTGGCGCCGGATCTGCTGCCAGCGATTGAACTCCAAAGGGTCGTAAATCGCCGCTTGAAGGATATTCAGAAACCATGCGTGGTCTATCAATATTATCAGACGTTTGAACTGGGAATCATGCATCCTGATCATGGCAATCTGGTTAAGTATTGCTTCACGAATCTCGTGGCCATGGACTTCATCAGCACTGAAAATAATTTGCCGATGCTTCTGAGCCTGACTGACGGACATAACCTGTCACAAGCCGAACGAGATTTGGTTTTGACACTGGTCTGCTACTTCAAATTCAAGCACAAAGAATTTGATCAGGCCCGTCAATGCATTGAAGAAAATAATATTGATAAAACGATTATCATTCAAATGCTCGCCGCGCCCAATCCAATCGAATACCTGCTGGCGAGACTGCTGCTCTAACCGCGAAACTAGCGGTTACAAAAAACCACCCGATAAATCTGGGCGGCTTTTTAATTATACAAAAATTATACCCTTATGAATAACTCATGGTTTGACTAGTCTCATTTTATTTCGAATCAAAACCAGTAAACTCGAACCGCAGATGGTCATTATACCCACGACGGAAAAAATGGCACTAAATCCCCAGCGGACGGCGATAAAACCGCTCAAGGCCGCCGCTCCGGCATAACCGAAACCCATCAGGACATCATACAAACTCCACTCAAACCCTTGTTTGTTTGAATCAACATGACGAGTGAAAATCGCATACCAACCCGGGTACGCGACCGCGCTGGCCACACCTAGCAACGCTTGCAAGAGAAACAGCTGCCAAATGTTGGAAATAAAAATAAAGGTGATATAAACGATGCCCTGCATGATTGTCCCGATAAAAGTGACGTACAAATCATCAAGTTCGCCTTTGTGTTTATCAATAAAGACGCCAACCGGCACCTCGCTGACCGCCTTGGCCACAGCGTAAATAGCGACGGCCACACCGGCTGATTCGATATCGCCGCCGGGGACCTGCTCGGCAATAAAGATGGCGAAAATCGGCGACAACAAATTGCTCGAAGTTAAAATGATAAAATCAGACAAGATTAAAATTTTAATGACCAAATTAACCTTGAAGTGGCGAACCGTGTTAACCACAGATCGATAATTCATATTTTGATGTTATTGATGGCGCAGTTTCTCTTTGTACTTGTTGAGCTCCAACTGAATGCCTTTTTTTGTTTGATTGATCGCTTTGTACAAGTCATCGGTTTCTTCGCGGTAGCGGAGCAAGGTGCCGGGAACACTGACATTCACCTCAGCAAAAAATATATCCCCCTTTGCCTGACCTTTGGTTGTTTTACCGAGATCAACATCAATCTGCTGAATGTTGTCAAAATATTTGTCAATTTTACCCAGCTTCTCCTCGGCATAATTCCTGATGGCCGGAGTCAATTCCAAATTCGTACCTTTGATGTTTGTTTTCATAATTAATGGGTTAATAATAATTGAAATTAATAGAAATACATTGAAATTGATTGATAGTTGGGTGGTGATTTCAGGTTAAAATCCGACATACTGGATTTCTTCTTCGAGCTGGACGCCATATTGATCGCGTACTTTCATTTTTATGAGGCTGATCAGCTGAATCACATCGCTAGCGGTAGCATGATCGACATTGATAATGAAGTTAGCGTGTTCATCAGACACTTTGGCCCCGCCGATTTGCTTGCCTTTGAGACCGGCGGCTTCGATAAATCGGGCCGCGGGAATTTTGCCGTGAGTCTCCCAATCTTTATACGCTGATAATTCATCGGTATAAACAACGTTTTTGAATGAGCAGCCGGCGCTCGGATACTTGAGCGGCTGTTTGGCGCATCGGGATTGACCCTCAGCTTCAATGGCCTGAAGCAATTCCTCTTTTGATTTTTCACTTGGAGTTAATTTGAAGGCTACCTCCGCCACAATCAACCCGGTTTGGCGTTTGAAGACGCTTTCGCGATAATCAAAATGGCAATCCGCGTGAGACAAGTGGACAAAATCATCCGACGCCGCGAGATCAACCGCCAGCACCTCAGCCACAAAATCTCCCACGCCTTGACCATAGGCGCCGGCATTGCCGCGAACCGCGCCGCCGACCGTCCCCGGAATATTGCCGCTAAAGTCCAACCCGCCAAAACCTTGGCCGATGGCGTCACGGACGAATTTGGCCCAATTATTGCCGGCAAAACAAACGGCTGAGCCGTCGGTTTCAAACCGGCAAGTGCCGCTGATCAATCTAATCACCAGACCGTCAAACCCGTCATCGGAGATTAAAATATTACTGCCGCCGCCCAGCATAAAATACGCCAAGCTATTTTCTTTGGCCGCGAGTAAGGCGCGTTTTAATTCATCTTTATCCTTGACCTCGATAAAATATTTGGCCGGGCCGCCGATTTTGAAAGTCGTATAAGCCGCCAGCGGTTCGTCGGCTTTGAACTCCAAATTATATTTTTGTTTCAAGTCATCCAGCATATTGAAAATATTGATGTTTAAATTTTTGTCACTCTGAGCGCAGTCACGTACTGCGTGAAATAATTTGTTACCCCGAGCCTGCCTGCCCTGCCTGCCGGCAGGCGGTAGGCAGGGCACTCGATCCCGCTGCTCGCGAGCGGCGGGATCGAAGGGTGAGTTGAAGGCTCGCGTCTATGCTTCCCACCTACGTTAAAACTTCTGCCTTCGTTAAAACTCCGGCAGACAAGCCGGTGGGCAGGCGAGAGCCTCAGCATGACACGAGGAGTATTTGTCACCCTACCGTCCCCCTGTTAATAACAGCTACTTTTTTATCCGGACAGAAACCTTGACGTTGATTTTTCTCCGCTTCATAGCCAGCTCTTGACGTTTAATTTCGCGGCTGGTTGTTCCAGACGCAGGACTAACCCGCCGTTTTTGCTGCCGCCGCACGCGGGCTTTTTGCGTCAGTTTTTTTAATAGTCTCTCCTCCTGCATATAAATCACAAATAACAAATCATAAATGATAAAACTCGAAAAATTCAAGCGTTTAGAGTTTAGGGTTTAGCGTTTAGTTTCAATTATACCCTAACAGTTAAACGCAATATGCAATTCAATGTTTCAACTTAATTTTATTACTAATCGTGTAAATATCACCCGCGCCCATCACTAACACTACGTCACCGGCGATAATCGCTTCATTGACCAGCGTCAAAGTATCGGCCAAATCCTTGGCGTAAACTGACGATTCGGTTTTGGCTTCATTCAATTTTTTTACCAAGTCGGCCGAACTGACGGAAAGACAAGCTTCTTCCCGGCCGGCCACATCGAAAATTTCCGACACAATCACTCGATCGGCCTCACGCAGCGATGCGATAAAATCGTTGAACAGTTTTTTGGTTCGGTCATGCTGATGCGGCTGAAAAACCGCCACCACACGCCGGCCGGGATAAAAATCCTTGACCGCCTGAATGGTCGCTTTGACCGCGGTCGGATGATGAGCGTAGTCGGAAATAATCGTTACTTCCTCATCGTAAATCTTTTCAAACCGACGCCACAAACCAGTATAGGCTTTTAAACTTTTCCTGATGCACTCAAACTCTATCCCAGTTTTCAAACAATAAGCAACAGCCGCCAGCGCGTTATAAATATTAAACTTGCCCGGAACTTGAAGGTCGATTTTTCCCAAGTTCACACCTTGATATTCGAGAGAAAATCTTTGACGGCCGGGTTCAACTTGGATGTTGACAGCGCGCACATCGGCAGTTTCATTGATGGCGTAGGTGACAATTTGGCATTTCGGCAAATTGAGTTGGGTGGTGTTCAAGTCATCATTATTAATGACCAAAATTTGGTTGATGCCATTGAGGCGGCTGATATACTGCTGAAAGGTCGCAATAATATGCGCCAAATCTTTGAAATAATCAAGGTGATCTTCTTCGATATTGGTCAAAATAATAGCGCCGGGGTTGAGATGAAGCATATGACCGCGATACTCGCAGGCTTCAAGCACAAACTTGTTGCCCTTGCCGGCATGAAAATTGCCTTTGATCTTACCCATCTTTGAACCGATAATTACCATCGGATCGACTTTGGCTTCAATCAAAATGGAAGCCAGCATAGCGGTGGTGGTAGATTTACCATTTGTCCCTGAAACAGCGATAGTATCAATCATCAATGAGAGCTCACCCAAAAATTCAGGATAGCTTTTTTGTTCAATGCCCAGCTCTGTCGCGGCGACACGCTCAGGATTGGTTTCAGGCACGGCCGGAGAATAAATCAATAAATTAATATCCTTATCAATATTTTTTTTGATTTGTTTATAGTGAATGGTGGCCCCCAAGCGTTCCAAATCATCGGTAATATCCGAGCGCGCCAAGTCTGACCCCAAAACCTTGACCCCTTCGCCATAAAACATTTTGGCCAAAGCCGACACTCCGATACCGCCGATGCCGGAAAAATAAACTTTTTTGTAATTTAAGTGCATAATTATCATCTTAATCTAATACCATTATAACAATACCACAAAAAATTGACAACCGGATTTTTGATTGACAAATGGACATTTTACTGTTAATTTAAATTTCATCCCTCATTCAGGAGGAAAACATGCTCAGTTTCATCGGATTCTTGATTCAGCTGGTGGCGTTGTTTGTTAATTTGATGATTACGGTCTTTACCTTAACGGTGAGTAGCATTTTATTGATGCTGGAATTGTTTGTTGGTTTTCTGGTTTTAATCTTTGAAAATACGGTTAATCTAGCTGTGGCGTCAATCATGATTACTGCCTGCGGGCTGATATTAGTCATCATGGCATCGGCTTTGATGTGGCAAACCATTGGACTCGCAGTTACGGCCGGCTGGATTGGGACGGTCAGTATTTTTTACTATAAACATCGCCCGCCTGAAAAACAAAAAGTGGACTAAATACCACTTTTTTTCTTTTGCGCGATAGTGATAATGTTGCGCCCCTTGAATTTGGTTGATCGTTGACCGTCGAAGGAATAATAATTTTTCAGCGGTTTAAATTTTGTCTGTTCCAATAACCTTTTCAATTCGGGCGGCGTAAACGCGTAATAATATAGTATGTCGTCTTGCCCCCACTCAGTCAGGACATCGCCGCGAGCTAAATCAGTTTTTTTGACGCCAAATTTTTGTAAAAATTCTTCACCGGACAACTGCTGTTTAATTTTTGTAAAAAAGTTCACGCCTTTTTTATTCTTGTCATTCCACAAGTTCCAATTGCTCATGAGAAAATAACCGCCGGGTTTCAAGGCCAGAGACACATGGCGCAGGAACAGGCGGCGGGAGGCGTCATCCGGCATATGGTTGAAGACTGCGGCGCTGATTATCACATCGAATTGATGATTAAATTTCATGGTCAACGCATTGCCAACTTTGAACTTTCTATCGGGATAATTCGCTTTCGCTTGTTTTATCAACTCGCGGCTAAAATCTACCCCCAGATAATCAATTTTTTTGGGTTTAAGCAAACTAATCAGCCGGCCGCTGCCGCAGCCGAGGTCAAGCACCTTGTCGCCATCTTTTATATAAGCCAAAAATATCGCCAGGTCAGACCAGACGTACTTGCGGGATTTAGAGAATTGCCGCGCAATGCGATCGTAGCTTTTTTGAGTGATGGTTTGGAGATTTTTGGTGGTCATATCAATACCATATTATCAACATCCGGCTGATTTTTCAATCACCATAAAAATTCAGCGAAAAAAAACTGCTGATTAGCAGTTAAATGATATAAGCTTCAAACCGGATATGTCTTTCTCTCAGTCTGGCGATCAAATGATTATGAACAATCTGTCTAGCCGCTTCTTTGATATCACGATGAACCCCTCCGCCCGAAGCCAGCTGCATCACTTGCGGCTGGCCGGTAAACGGCTGGGGAAGCACCCGCATCGCAACATCGATCGTTGGAATACAACCATACTGAGCGACCGTGGATTCGAGGTCACACTTATACTCTTTGAGAACTTTCCATGGATACACGACGACCTTACCATGGTTGTAGGAATAATGGCGGCCGCTCATCAGCCGCGCTAGAATCCGCCATTGAAGTTCATCAAGCGGCATCATGTTGCGCTCGGTAAAGCGCTGCAACCAAGACAAACTGCGACCGGGCACGGTGAGGTGAAAGCCGATCATGTGGCGATCCTTTCCTGTCTTCAATCGGGTTGGCTCAAAATCGAATTATTAATTATAAATCAAATCGGACGACTTGTCAACATCTTTTTCGGTTTGGGGCAATTTATGGTATAATTTCAGTAATAAAAATCGTCAAAGGACAAAGTCCTCAAATATATAATGTTGCTTATTAAAAGAATATGAAACACTACTACAAATACATTTTAATCACCCTGCTCGCTGTCATGGCGCTGCCGCTGTTTGTACTGGCTGATACGCGGGAAGAGTTGCTCGGCCGAATCCTGATCCAAGTAGAGAAAAACGGTGAAGCCTGGTATGTCAATCCAGACAATGGTCTCCGATATTTCATGGGTCGACCATACGATGCCTTTCAGCTGATGCGTGGGTTTGGTCTAGGAATCACCAATGAAAATCTAAACAAAATCCCGATCGGTCTGATTGCGCAATCAGGCGATGATACTGACAAAGACGGCTTGGTTGACTTGCTGGAAGAAGCGATTAAATCCAATAAACTGAAAATCGACAGCGACGGCGACGGATATAATGATAAGGAAGAAGTTTTGAACGGCTACAACCCAAACGGCGCCGGTAAATTTCCCCTGATGCCTGTTGATCAAGATCTAATCAACCGGCTCAAAGGCAATATTTTGCTCCAAGTGGAAGACCAAGGCCAAGCGTGGTATGTCAGCCCGGTCAACGGCCAAAGATATTTTCTCGGCCGGCCGGTTCATGCGTTTGAAATTATGCGCGGACTGGGACTCGGGATCACGGACAAAGATCTGGCGAATATTGAGGCGGGCAGTTTATAACAGCGCCACGAATCTGGTGTAAGCCGAAGGATCAGTTCGGTCGATAGACACGAATCATAAATTGGGTTGAGCCAAACGCGGCGAGTGAATACAGAAAAGTTGGTTAATTTACCGAGGCTGCCTCTGGCGGTCTTTTATTGACTAATGACAATCAAAACCATAAAATAGCCTCATGAGAGAAAAAGTGTCAGAACAAATTGTGCTAAAATTAGCTAAATTAAAAACGGTTAACTCCAACCGTTTGGTTCGGATTAAAAATCGTTTCGCCAAAGATTATAAAATGACCGTTGTCAGCAACGCGGAGCTGCTCACGGCCTACCATAAATTAATTAAAAACAAAACCCTCAAAGAATCATTGATTCTGAATCGGGCGTTGAAAAAACGCGCGATCAGAACCATGTCAGGTGTCGCGCCAATCGCGGTTTTGACCAAACCGGACGCCTGTCCGGGTAATTGTCTTTTTTGTCCGAACGAGAAATCCATGCCCAAGAGTTATTTGTCCAATGAGCCGGCGGTCATGCGCGCGATTAGAACCAACTTTGACCCGCACACTCAGGTGGCGGTTAGATTAAAAGCCTTGAAAGATCAAGGTCATGATAATGACAAAGTGGAATTGATCGTGATGGGCGGCACATTTTCCCACTTCCCGAAACATTATCAAACATGGTTTATCAAACGCTGTTTCGATGCCTGCAATGGTTTTACGGCCAAGAATCTGCCCGAGGCGGAAACGCGCAACGAACACGCCAAGCATCGCATTGTCGGTTTGACGCTCGAAACCCGGCCTGATTATATCACTGAAAAAGAACTGCAAAATTTCCGTCGTCTCGGCTGTACCAAGGTTGAAATCGGCGTCCAAGCCACTGATGATAAAATTTTGACGCTCAATCGCCGCGGGAGTACGGTCAAAGATATTGTTCAGGCGACAGAATTGATGAAAACCGCCGGCTTCAAAATAGCCTACCACATGATGCCCAATCTGCTTGGATCCACTCCGGCCAAGGATCTCAAAATGTTCAAAGATCTGTTTTCACGGCCGGAATTTCAGCCTGATATGTTGAAAATTTACCCAACTGTGGTCACCCGCGACGCGGATTTATTCAAATTTTGGCAGCAGAAAAAATATAAACCATACACAGACGGTCAATTGATAAATTTATTAAAAAAAATTAAGCTGGTAGTGCCGGACTATGTCCGAATTATCCGTTTGATCCGAGATATCCCATGCGAGAGCATCGAGGCGGGCAACAAAGTGTCAAACCTCAGACAGATATTAAAAACCCAGCTTGAGGCTGAAGGTAAATACTGTCGTTGTATCCGATGTCGTGAAGCGCGGGAGAACACCAAAAAAATCGACCGGGCCAAATTGTTTATTGAAGAATACCCGGCGTCGAACGGCCAAGAGTTCTTTTTGCAATACGCCTCGCCAAACAAGCGCATCTTGTACGCGTTTTTACGTTTGCGCTTGAATCATGGCCAAGATCATTTTATCCCTGAGTTGAAACAGGCGGCTCTGATTCGAGAAGTGCACACTTACGGCCAGATGGTTTCCATCACTGATAAAAATCAGGGCGCGGTGCAGCACTTGGGATTTGGTAAACGGCTGATGGCTGAAGCGGAAAAAATCGCGCTCAGTCACGGCTATGGTAAAATGGCGGTCATTTCCGGTGTCGGCGTCCGTGGATATTATCGTAAACTCGGCTATCGCAAACAAGGGACGTATATGGTAAAAAAAATTGGGGTAATTTAAATTTATCCCCAAAATAAATTAACTAATCTATTTCTTCCAACCTATTACCAATATCCCCTCTAAGACTTATCCTATTTTAATCACTACCTCTCTCTATGCAAGTCTATTCTTCATTTGACCCGCAAAAACAAAAGAACTATTACCGTCAGCCATTTTACAAAACCAAAGGTTTTTTGGTCATGTTTTTAATCGGATTGGGATTGGTCCTGTTCATAATTTGGTCGCTCAAAACTCCGGTGCCGCAGGAGGCGGCTGACTTGGCCAATGATAATGCGGCCGAACAAACATTCGCCCAGATAACCAAACTTGATGGCGCAATTCAGGTAAAAAAAACCGATGCTTTTGAGGCCGCGGAAATAAATGATTTTTTTGAACCCGGCGCGGAAGTCAAGACCGGTCCGGATTCCCGAGCGGTAATCACCTTTCCCGACGGCAGTTTGATTCGACTCGAAGCTGAAACCGCGGTCAAATTCACCCAATTCAACCAATCGGATATCAAAATTGAAATGCTGAGCGGCCGCGCCTTTCACCGAGTCAGTGAAACCAGCCCGGCAATTTATCAAGTATACAATCAAAGAATCGAACTGACCGCTCTCGGAACTGCGTTTGACACTGTGATTGGAACCACCATAACACTGAGTGTTATCGAGGGCAAAGTCAAAACCAAAATTTACGACAGCAATGAACGCGAAAATATCAGCAATATGCGGACGGTCGAAGAAGGGCAGGTTGCTGTTTTTGATATCGCGGCTGAAACTGATAAATCCATCACCACGGAACTGAAAGACTTGGCATATTTCCTTGATGATGCCTGGATCGTATGGAATAAAGAGCAGGATGAATCCCTGAACTTTTATCTCGGCATTTTTGCCGCTAATGTAAAACTGGTCATTATCGAGCCGGCTGAAGCGGAATTTGAAACCGAGGAAGAAAAACTGACCATCAAAGGCAAAACCGATAGCGCGGCTGAAATTTTTATTGACGGTGCGGAGGTGGACAACAAAGACGGCGATTTCGAACATCAATACACGCTGAAGGAAGATAAGAATGTGATTGAAATTACAGTTAAAAAAGATAAAAAAATCAATAAAAAAACGCTCACTGTAACATACAAAAAAGGCCAAGAGCCGATCGCGATTGAGGTGACTGAGGAAACGGATAAATCCGCGAAGATAAAGTTTATTGTCAAGACTGGGCTTGAATATTCCACCATCAAACTGCTCCGATCAGAGAACGATAATCCTGATTTGGCTAACAGTGAAATCAAAACATTAAACAATGCTGATAATTATACGACCTCGGACCTAAAAGCTGGAATCTATTATTTCAAAGCCTGTCTGGTGGAGAATAATCAATGCACCGAATGGAGCAATGTTGCCAAAATAGAATTATCAAACCCGGAGGCGGCAACGATCAATTTGACCGGCACCAAATCAGATAAAACAATCAGTCTAAACTGGAGTCTGAACCAAGCTGATAATCTCATCTTTAATGATTTCCGCGTGATTTTGGCCGGTCAACCCGATCCAACGTGGCCAACGGAACGATATCATACGGTCAGTAAAGTCACGAACTCCGACAGCTGGCCCAACCTCGCGCCCGGCTCCTATTACGCCAGAATCTGTGTCTTTAACGACAACCAATGCCAAATTTACAGCAATACTCTGTCTTTTACGATTGACGCCCCTGTGGAGCCGGTCGTCAATAACTCCGGCAGCGTGTTCCTGTCCGGAGAGGTTCAAACCGGCAAAGCAATGCTCAGCTGGAAACCGGTTGATCTCACCGCCGGCTACGGCTACAGAGTCATGATGTCATTCAGCCCCAACGTCGAATACCCGAAAGATATTGCCTATGATTCAACCGGAACCGGTTATACTTGGACCGGTCTAAACTCCGGCGACAACTATTACTTCCGAGTCTGCGTCAAAAGTCAAACGGGAAATTGCCAGATATACAGCAATGAAATTATGCTGATAATCCCCTAACCAGATCTTCATACTGTTAAAATAGCTTTCGCGATAAAATAAAAAAAGGACTGATGATTATCAGTCTTTTTTAATTTGGCGTATTAACCAAAGTTGAAAACATTTCTCTGCCGGCTTCGGTCAGAGCGTACCGATTCTGAATGCTCTTCGAGATGTGTTGGCCGACAGGGAAAATGAATTGCTGGGCACCTTCAGTTGTCAGTTGAACGTGCAAATACTTGGCGACAAAACATCTCGCCTGTTTGCGAGTCAGGCCGCCGGCCTCAAACTTTGAAACCAGAGTAGCGAAGCTAATGTTTTCCAGCTCCCCAATCAAGCCAAAAACCGACACCAAAACGTCGACAGGAGAGCTTTGCTTTTTCTGATACCGACGAATCAGATCCTTGAACTTTTCATCAGACTTTCCGAGCAGCTGCTTGTAATGGTCTTCATCATCGACAGAAAGGTCAATACCATTTGCCGTCAGAGCAAACAGTCGATTCTTGGCCTTGGCGGCTTTGTTGTCAGCCCGTCTAAACCAAGCATCATGAACTCTTGTGATGTGATTGACAATCGACGCGCACAACCGGCCTGAGTCAATCGATCCGGCACCAACCAGCGACCAGTCGAGCAAAACGTCTCTCAGCTGACGAGTGTTAAATTCGATCTGACCTTTCAGTGTCAAATGGTGCGCGGCCAACCGAATCAGCTTGATCAAAACGTGCTTTTTCGCGGAAAGAGCTCGAGCCAGTCGCTTTTGCTTGGAAGGGTTGGAATTGAATGAACGCTTCAACCCCTTTGATTTGGCTGAACCCGCGCCGTGAGTTGAGACATCATCGACTGCGGGAGCGGACAGCAGCGGCTTGAGGCGGGTTTCATAAATCGACAAGCCAACATCGCTGAGCGCGTAAGTTGTTCCCGGGAGAAAGTGGTAAAATTTGGCCTCAGCGCCATATTTATTCGAGCTGCGGCCAACGGCGCTGTAAACCGATGTGGCCATATCATGCTTATCAACGTAAACCTTCAACCAATCTGTGACCTGATTCAAAAGGAATCGATGCTGGAAGGCCCGCAAATCAATCACAATAGCAATGATGAGCTCAATGAAGGTGATTCGGCGCTTGGTCCAAGCGGGGATCAGCCGCAAACTGCTCATGCCGGTCAAATCAGCCAGGACTGAGGTCAAAAGCGTGTTGATCACGAACTTGACGCCGGTATCGGTCAAGGCGCAGGAAACTGCAGTCTCTCCATCGGAGTCGAGAACCGCCGTAACCCGAGGATCGGATTCCTTGGTGAGCAGCATCAACTGGTTGAACGCGTTACCATACTCGATTTCACGAGTTCGCTGCCAGTGCCGCAAAGTTTCAATCACATTCATCAAGCAGACTCGCTTATCAAATCGACGGACGTAGAGAGCGCACAACATTTCATTTTGCAGCTGATGATCGGCAGCGGATAACTCCGGCGCGGGGGGTGAAATTGGAGCCGCAGGCTCGGGCGCTGGTGTTGGGATCGGTGCAACCGGTTCGGACGTAGAATCGATATCAATTTCGACATCGCCGCGCGCCTGGTCATCGATCAGCAGCCTCAAAATCGAATTCAACTGCCCGTCGCGATAACGCAGATGATCTCGCCGTCCGAGTTTCTGCTTCTTTTCCTGCTCAAAATTTAACATTCGCTGAATGATCTCATCCTGAGACTTCTGTGCTACTGAATAATCATCATGAGTGCATTGCCCATCAAGGTACTTGGCCCGAGCCTGATCAAAAGACTGAATGGCTGCGTCTCTTTCGGTTAGCCCCGCTTGCCTCTGTTCAGGAGAATACGGCCCGTAGGCTGAAAGTTCACGCTGCAACGATTCCAACTCCACCGCATTTTGCTGATTGTACTCATGCAGAAATTTAATGACCTTATACAACGGCAGTCGGCTCATACATAGCCTCCGTTTCCGGGTGGTTGTTAATGTTCTGGGATAACGCTATAAATTAACATTATCTAAAAAAAAAGTCAATACGTGTATTTATCTAGAACTACCAAATTATTTGCACCAGACTTCTAATCTGGTATAATGATAACAATCCAAAATATGTTGTAACACCATCACAATCCATTATTTTATTCAATAAAGCATTTTTTTATATGAAAAATTTAGCCACAACTGATCCGCAAATTCATGATTTAATCAATAAAGAACGAGACCGGCAGGAAAAACATTTGGAGCTTATCCCCTCGGAAAATTTTGTTTCCTTGGCGGTCATGGAGGCTCTCGGCAGCGTTCTGACCAACAAATATTCCGAAGGCTACCCGGGCAAGAGATATTATGGCGGCAATGAATATATCGATCAGGTTGAACTTTTGGCAATCGACCGCGCCAAACAGCTTTTTGGCGCCGAGCACGTCAATGTCCAGCCCCTATCTGGCGCGCCGGCCAATATCGCGGTTTATTTTGCGTTGCTCGAACCCGGAGATACGATTCTCGGCATGGATCTCGGCCACGGCGGACATTTGACTCACGGCCACCCGGTCACTCACATGGCCAAAGTGTTTAATTTTGTCCGTTACAAAACCAACGCGCAGGGCGAGATTGATTTTGATAATCTGCGCCAGATGGCTTTGGAGCACAAACCCAAACTGATTCTAGCCGGGTTTTCAGCCTATTCCCGCAATTTGAACTATCAAAAATTCAAAGCTATCGCTGATGAAGTCGGGGCTTACACGATGGCGGATATCGCTCATATCGCCGGGCTAATCGCCGGCAAACAGCTGGAAAATCCGGTACCGATTTTTGATGTGGTGACAACCACCACGCACAAAACCCTGCGCGGCCCGCGCGGCGCCATGATCATGTGCAAAGAAAAACTGGCCAAACAAATCGATAAAGGCGTGTTCCCCGGTCTGCAAGGCGGACCGCACGACAACAACACCGCGGCCAAAGCCGTGGCGTTCAAAGAAGCTTTGGAGCCGGAATTTCAAACTTATACCAAACAAATTTTGCTTAACGCAAAGGCGATGGAATTGGAATTCAAAGCGCGTGATTATAACATTTGTTTTGGCGGCACCGACAATCACCTTCTCTTGATTGATTTGACGAATAAACAAATAACCGGCAAAGAAGCTCAAGATACGCTCGACATCGCCGGCATCACGCTGAACAAAAATGCGGTGCCTGATGATCCGCGCGGGCCAATGGACCCATCAGGGATAAGATTGGGGACTCCGGCGGTAACAACCCGCGGGATGAAGGAGCCGGAAATGAAACTCATTGTTGAGATGATCGACCGAGCCTTGACGAACAAAGATAAACCTGAAATACTGGATCAGATCCGCGGCTCAGTCATAGAATTGACCGCAAAATTCCCCCTGTACCCGGAATTAGCACGATAAATATCTTAACATTTTAAAGGATTCAGATTCGTAAGGTACCAGGCCGAGCCGGCTTGCCGGCTCGGCCTCAACTAGTGAATTTCATTCAGGGTTCAAAATAATATGAAAAAAATCATAGCTTATGGAAATTAAAGGCCCAAAATTAACCGGACAAATAATCGACGGTAAACTCTTGGCGGAAAGAATCAATCAAGAGACCTGCCGGACTGTCAAAATCAATAAAACCAGCGCTGGACTGGCCGCGATTTTGATCGGCCATGACAAGGCATCAGAGATTTATGTCAGTTTGAAACAAAAGGCCTGCGACCGAGCGGAGATTGATTTTCATTTATATCGCTTCAGCGAAAACCAAACATCAGCGGAAGTTATTGAGGTAATAAAATTTTTAAATCAGGATCCGGAAGTTGACGCCATATTGGTTCAATTACCTCTTCCGGCCGGGTTTGACGAATCGGCCATCATCAAAGCGATTGATCCGGCCAAAGACGTGGATGGTTTTCACCCCGATAACTTGGTTAAACTGCGCGCCGGCCAGCCGGTAATCCTCTCCCCGCTCGCCCTCGGCATTGACGCGTTGATTCGGGAAACTAAAACAACGATCGAGAATAAAAAAATCACCATTTTGTGTAATAGTGAAGTCTTTGCTGAGCCATTTCAATTTTTGTACGGAAAAAACAATGTGGTTACGGCGGTAAAACTAACGTCCCCAAACTATGATAATCTGTGCCACGAGGCTGACATCCTAATTGTCGCCATCGGAAAACCGAAATTCATCACCAATGAGTCAATCAAAGACCAAGCGATTGTTATTGATGTCGGAATCAATGACCTCGGAGATGAAACCGTCGGCGATGTTGATTTTGATAATGCCATGCTCAAGGCCAGCTTTATCTCTCCGGTACCCGGAGGGGTCGGACCGCTGACTATCGCCTATCTATTGAAAAATACGCTGCAGCTGGCGGAGAAACATAGCTAACAAAGTTTAGAAAGCGCGACATTGATGTCGCGCTTTCGGTTCAAAAAACCAGAAAAACACAGATCGAAGAATCCGAAACCGAAGTTCACGAACTTTACTTTCGGGGTTATTTAAAATACGAAGACCCGAAACGCTTTGCGTCCGGGTCTAAGACTTCCTGTCAGGTGAATGTTAGACTCCGAGAGCCGTCCATAGTGGTCCGGCCTCGGTCATCATTTGTATTACACCGTCATGCGCTTTCTGCCCTCAACTTTCCCGTTTAAGGTAGAAAACCCCTGTATACTTGGCTGAACACCAGGGTGACCAGTCCAGCCAAGGCCCACATTGTCCGTCAGGACGGTGGGGCCCACCGTATATTTGCGCGCGTGGATCCGTTCACCCGCCTTGACCGAATTTTTTAAAATTCGGTTTACAGGATGTAGTGGTCCAGGCGCACTCTCCCCACACGAGTGGGGATTAATCGCGTCGTTCCTGCTCTGGGGCTATATGCTCCGCGACGAGGATTGTACGCGTGAGAACTCTGACGACAGATGCGGTAGGTCCGTGAACGGAGCGCTACCGCGGCGAAGCTCGGCTATGAATCATTTCTACAGCGCCTTTCCTCTGCTGTGGAGGCCGGCCGCCGCTCCATGTGAGTCGCGTCCGCGGCCGAGTGTCCCTCTCTTACGGCAGCCGCCGAGAGTGGGGGGGGTCAAGAACGATTCATGCGCTTTCTGCCCTCCGACTTTCGACGTTATATGGTTTGGGTTCAACCCGCGATCGTCTTAGCACCGTCTCGCTGTGGAGAGCCGGTGGTGCTAGACGTCCGGGTAGGCCTGTCGTGGGTCGGCTGCTTTACGCTCCCTAAGCCGAAACGGAGCAGCGCAGTTCGGACGCGCCGCACTGCCCATTAAGGGTCTGTGGGGCCGTCCAGTGCCGCGACATAACTACGGGGGACCACGAGCAAAACAAACTCTCAAGTTGTCCTCCAGTAGACCGGGCGTCCCTCAGGACCGCCGGTGATTGGGGCCGCAGCCCCGTGTCGTGTTTTTCAATGTTCGATTAACCATTATAACACACATTAAATAATTTGTCAATAGGGGCGGAACTATAACTACAGAAGTTTGGCTAGAATATGGTAAAAAGAGAATGAGAGAATTAAGAGATTAAGGGATTAGGATTAGTTTATAATAAATCAGAATAAAGATCCCACAGACGGCTGATTTTCTCATTCAACTTTATCTCTGAATTAACCTAATCTCTTAATTCTCTTTCCGTCGCTTTTCCCCATGTTATCAACTTGCGGCCGGGGGTCATATCAGATAAAATTAACTTGATCTATTGAGCCCATCCCCGAGTCAGTCCTTCGAGAGTCTCAAATTGACACGAGGAAAACATTATTATGGCTGACAACATTACCAAATTGCCGCCGCAGAACATTGAAGCTGAGCAGTACGTGCTCGGCTCGATTTTGATTGACAATGAAAGTTTTTACAAAATGGCAGACATCTTGAAAGCGGAAGACTTTTATAAGTCCAGTCATAGAACCATCTATGACAACATGCTGGAATTGTATACCGAACATGAGCCGATTGATCTCTTGACTCTAACCAACAAACTGGAAGAAAAAAAATTACTGGACCAAATCGGCGGCCGGACCTACCTTGTCAACTTGACCAACGGCGTGGCCACCGCCAGCAATGTGGTCCACTACTCGCAAATCGTGGTTAAAAAAGCCACGTTGAGAAAATTGATTTCCGCCGCTCACGAAATCACCAATTTGGGCTATAAAGAAGACGAAGATATTGATGTCATTATCGATCAAGCCGAACACCAGCTCTTTGATGTGTCGCAAAAGAATCAAAAACAAGGATTCATGCCGATCAAATCTGTCTTGGCTTCGGCGTTTGAACGAATTGACGAGCTGCATAAAAATTCCGGCAAGCTGCGCGGCGTGCCCACCTGCTTTTCTGATCTCGATAATCACCTAGCCGGATTACAAAAATCCGACTTGATAATCTTGGCGGCGCGCCCATCGGTCGGTAAAACGTCACTGGCGCTCGACATCGCGAGACAGGTGGCGGTCAAAAGCAAGGTCCCTGTCGGGTATTTCAGTTTGGAAATGAGCAAAGAACAATTGGTTGACCGCATGCTGTGCGCCGAATCTGGCGTCGACCTGTGGAAAATCCGCACCGGCAAACTATCTTCGGGCGAAGATGACAGTGACTTCCCGCGGCTGGGTCACGCGATGGGAGTTTTGTCTGAAGCGCCCATTTATATTGACGACTCCGCCGGCATCAGCATCATCGATGTCAGAACCAAAGCGAGACGGCTAAAAATGGAGCATAATCTCGGTCTGATTGTGATTGATTATCTACAGCTGATGGAATCACGGGTCGGAGCAGAAAATCGACTGCAGGCGGTATCAGAAATCTCTCGGGCGTTGAAACAAATCGCGCGTGAATTGGATATTCCGGTCTTGGCGCTGTCTCAGCTATCCCGCGCGGTGGAAATGAACAAGCCGGCAATCCCCAAACTCTCCCACCTCCGTGAATCCGGATCTATCGAGCAGGACGCGGATATTGTGATGTTTATCTATCGTAAATCCGCTGACCGCAACTACTCGCCCGAGGAGCTAACGCCGGAAGACAAAAGCACGGCTGAGATTCACATCGCCAAACATCGTAATGGTCCGACCGGGTTGATCAAACTTTATTTTGACGGGGCTCAGGCTTCGTTCAAAGATATGGACCGGCAGCAGCATGGGTATAACGGATGACAGCTCTCGCCGAAGTTAACCACCAGAACCGTTTGATTTATTCGAGAATCACTTATCATTTGCATTTACCCCACAACTTTTAATTTATTTTTTAAGCTAAATAAACCTTATGTTCAACAAACTCAAAAACATCAAAGACCTGCGCCACCAAGCCAAGCAGCTTCAAAGTATGCTGAGCGAAATTATTGCTGATGCCGACGCCGCCTGGGGCAAGGTCAAGGTCAAAGTCAATGGCAATCAAGAAATGATTTCAATCGAGATTGACCCTGAAATTATGACCGACCGAGAAAAACTGCAGGACGCAATCAAGGACGCGACCAACAGCGCGATGAAAAAAGTCCAGCGCGAAGCGGCTATGGCCATGCAGAAATCGGGTAACTTTAATTTGCCGGGGTTGGGGTAATACTAATATACTAATGTTACGGATATTACAAAAACATCGAAATCAATTGCAGCCGACCTAACTTCGTTTGAACTTCTGCCTTCGTTAAAACTCCGACAGACAAGTCGTCGGGCAAGCGAGAGACCCAGCATAACACAATAAATATGGCCCGGTTTCCCGAACAAATCCAAAATCTCATTGATGATTTCAATACTCTGCCCGGCATTGGCCGAAAAACCGCCGAACGTCTGGTTTTTTTTGTATTAAAACAAAATGCCGCCTATATTCACAAATTCTCCGGTCATTTTGAACAGTTGAGCGCGGTAAACAAGTGTCAAGAATGTCATAATTTCAGTTTCGCTCAAACTCTGTGCTCAATCTGCGATGATCCAAAACGGGATAAGACAATTTTATGTTTGGTAGAAGAACATCACGATCTGAATGTAATTGAAGAAACCGATACTTTCCGCGGTTTGTATCATATTCTTGGCGGGGTACTCAACCCGCTTGAAGGCATTACCCCTGACAAATTAAATCTGCAAAATCTGATTGACCGGATCAAAAAAAATAAAGTGACTGAAGTTATCCTGGCTTTGAATCCCGATATGCAGGGTGAAGCGACCATCATGTATCTCAATAAATTTTTGCAGCCAATACCGGGAATAAAAATCACCCGGCTGGCTCGCGGTTTGCCCATGGGCTCAGACATCGAATACGCTGATGAAGTGACGCTGGCAAACGCGCTGAGCAATAGACGAGAAGTTAATTAGAACGAATAAAAAAACCAGCCGAGTGGCTGATTTTTTTATTATCTTATTTTTTTACTGAAGCTTTTTTGACGGCCGGGGCTTTTTTGACCGGAGCTTTCTTGATTTCAGCTTTCTGGTCGTCAGCTTTGACGGTTTCTTTTTTGACTGCTCCGCCGATTTTGGTGATCTTGACTTTGGTAAAGTGCTGGCGGTGGCCATAGACTTTGTGATAACGGGTTTTGGATTTGTACTTGACCACGTTGATCTTGCGGTCTCGGGCTTGGAGAAGAATATCCGCCTCCACGGTTTTGCCGGTCAAGACCGGTTGGCCAAGCTCCATACTCTCACCCTTGTCATCGGAAATCAACAGGACTTGATCAAAAATTACTTTTTCCCCGGCTTCACCGGCGATTTTTTCGATTTTGAGCTGCGTGCCTTCAGACACTTTATATTGTTTTCCACCGGTTCGAATGACTGCAAATGACATAGCGTTAAATTTTAAATTAAAAATTAAAAATTCTAAATAAGCTGCAACGTAAAGGGTGTCTAGTTCAACTAAACGCTAAACGCTTCACGCTAAACCCTAAATATCATTGTTTAGGATTCAGGACTTAGAAATTAGGATATAATTATAATAAATAGGACAATTCTTCAGTATTCTCAATTAGAATACATCATTAATTTGAACTAGTCAAGGTTTGACCGGCTTTTTTCCGCGATTACCTTGTAAATATAACCGGTGAGAAGGATAAAAGTTAACAACACCACAAAACCCAAAATTAGTAAACCATAGCCAAATTGCTGCAGCCACAAAACCAAGAGACCAAAAATGATTGATAACAAGTACAAAATCATCACTGCTGACCGGACCGAGAATCCGGCATCCAGCAAGCGATGATGAAGGTGCTTGCGGTCGGCCGCCGTAAAAGGATTTTTGCCCTCCAACAACCGGCGGATAATGGTCCAGAGAACGTCGAGCATGGGAACGGCGACAATAATCAGCGTCACCGCCACCTTGCTGCCGCTCATGATAGATAAGACACCGAGGATAAACCCGACCAGCAGACTGCCGCCTTCACCCAGAAAAGCTTTGGCCGGATTAAAATTGTAAACCAGAAAAGCCAGCAGCGCGCTGCCAAAAATTAAACTCAAAAGCGCGATATCGGTTTGATGCGGCTCGACTATCAGGGCGACAATAAAAGTGAAAACACTGGCAATAACGCCGATGCCTGAGACCAAGCCGTCAAGACCATCGAGCAGTTTGGTCGTGTACATCATCGCCATAAGCCAAACCACGGTAAATAAATCGGCGAGCAGGGTAAATCGATACGGCAAGCCATCATACCAAAGCAAGGTGGAGCGATAGGCATCGAGACGCCACAAGTCTCCGGTCAGCGGATTTTTGATCCAATCGATACCGATTCCGCTCACGATTACGGAAACAATGGCAGCCAGCGGAAAGAGAATTTGCGCCTTGGCCGGCAAATCTTTTTTATCATCAATCAGCCCCCCAACCACAATAATCATGGAACCAATCCCCAAGCCGAGAAGATGTTTCGGTTTAACCGTAACGGCGGTCAAAGCATCGGAAAAAAAATAGTAAATCAGACCAACGATAATTCCGGTCGCGAGCAAACTGGCCCCGCCAACCAAGGGGATATTTTTTTTATGAATCTTGCGCTCTTTTGTCGGCCGATCAACCAGTCCCAAACGGCGGGAAAGATAAATAAAACCCGGAGTGATGATCACGCCGATAATAAAGGCGCAGATAAAAGCAAATAAATAATCTACGGTCATCATATATTTGCCCTTATTGTAGGTAATAATAACATAATTTTCAAGGCTGCTCTTGACTTTTTCCCGCGAATGCTTTATAGTATGATATCGCATGAAGACAATCTCAAGTGAGATTGTTACCGACAACCCCACAGGCTCTTGATTCGATAGCGCGAGCTAGGTCGAATGGGGCCGGGAGGCGGCGATGGCCAATCTGTTCGTGGTCAGCGTTGATATTAATGAGTTTTTGGCCTCGGGAGAAATCAAGCTGCGGCTGAAGCATACGGCCGAAATTCATAACTATGCTTTTTTCCTACGAAGTCACCCATCTGCGGTGGTCTCTGCGGTGGTTGTCACCCCTGAATATACCGATATCCTAGCACCTCTGGAACTGCACGAAGCCGATGACCAGCTTTTGTTCATTCCAGTGTCTCATCGAGGCCCGGGAGTTCACTTGTTCGGATTCAAAAATACAGAGGAGTTTTTCGATGAGCTTCGCCGAATGATGATCCAAAGCCTTTTGGGAACTACCGTCAACTTGAAGCTGATGACATCTTTCCTCACTGGGAATGAAGTTTGGCTAAACAACGCTCCATATCAACATTTTAATGGCCCATCAAATCAGCCGATCACGCTGGCTCTTGATCTGGGATTTGTGGGAGATGTAAGCGCTAGATTGGTTGACAAGCTTTTTGCCTGGTTTGTTAACATGACCGAGCGGCAGATCAAGGACAGCCGCAATGTTCTGCTGGCCGGAATCTTCGGCCGCAAGAGATAAGATATTTAACACTTTGAAATGACAAAGTGTTTTTTGATCAAAAACCGAAAGCGCGATTTCGAAATCGCGCTTTCGGAGATGTTTAGGATAATACGTCGACGTGCCGAATCTGTTTTCTACACTTAAATTTGGTCGGCTTTTTCAACTTTGATCTGTCCGCCGGGTTCGAGAATGATTTTGTCACGGCGCGAGACCTTGCCTTCAAGTAGATAGTTGGCCAGCGTATCGTCAACTTTTTCCTGCATCACCCGCCGCAAAGGTCGGGCGCCAAAGCGGGGATCAAATCCCTGCTCAGCCAATTCAGCCACGGCCGCGTCGGAGATTTCGAGGATGATTTCTTTTTCCGCCAGCCGTTTGATAATCTTGGCCGCCATCAGCCGTGCGATTTGGATCACGTTTTCCATGGTCAGCGGCCGGAAGACGATTACGCCGTCAAACCGGTTGATAAATTCAGGCCGGTAATATTTTTTGAGTTCTTCGTTGATCAATAATTCTTTGATATCTTCAATCACCAATCCGTCGTGAATTTTGTCTTGGATCAGCTGAGCGCCGGCATTACTCGTCATAATGATAATCAAATTGGTGAAATCAATTGTTTCGCCGCTGCCGTCGGTCAGCCGGCCGTCATCCATCACTTGTAAAAATAAATTCAATATATCCGGATGGGCTTTTTCAATCTCATCGCAGAGAAGCAAGGCATAAGGAGTTTTACGGACCGCTTCGGTCAAGACACCCGGCTCAGTGCCGTTGCCAATCAAACGCGCGATACTGCTTTGCTCTTGAAATTCACTCATATCAAAACGAAGCATTTGCTCCTCTGAGCCAAAGTAAACCTCGGACACCGCCTTGGCTAATTCAGTCTTACCGACGCCGGTCGGGCCAAGAAAAAGAAAACTGGAAATCGGCCGTTTTTCATCACGCAGTTCAGCTCGAGCACGCCGCAAACTGGCTGCAATCACCTTGACCGCTTCGTCCTGACCGATGACGCGTCGATGGATATCCTGTTCGAGGTTGAGCAATTTTTTACTTTCATCCTGAGTCACCCCGGTAACCTTGACGCCGGTTTTTTCCGCCACCACGACCGCCACATCCTCGGCCGTCACCACATTTTTTTCTCCTTTATTCTTGCGGACATTGACGGCGACCTCTTCCAGCACTTCCAAGGCTTTTTCCGGCAGATATTTGTCGTGGGAATATTTGTCGGTTAGAATAACCGATTTTTCAATACTATCGTAAGAAAAATAAACATTATTTTTGTATTCAATCGGCCCGCTTTTGGCCTCGCAGACCTGAATGGCGTCATTGATTTCCAGTTCATTGATTTTTACCGACTTAAACACTTCAAACAATGAACTTTTTTCAATCGTGCCAGAATAATCACTCGGAGTGGTCGTACCGATAATCATAAACAACCGCTTGCGCATCAGCTCAGCCAAAACCTCGGATAAATCCAGCCCCGATCCGGACCCGGAAACACCAACAATGTTATGAAGGTCTTCGATGACGAGAACAATATTGCGCGATTTGATCACTTCATCAGCCAACGTCAGTAGCCGGCCTTCAGCCTCCTCAGCGCTCACGCCGCCAATCAAGCGAGACACATTGATACTCACTAGCCGTTTATCTTGGAGCGCGGCCGGTACGGTTTCTTCCACCATGCGCTCAGCCAAGCCATACAAAATAGTGGATCGGCCGACACCGACATTACCAACCAGCAGCACACCGTCGCGGCTGCCCTCCAACACACGATACAGTTGATCAAATTCTTTGTCGCGGCCGATACAGGGAAAAAGCTGCCCAAGCATCGACTGTTTGGTCAAATCAGTGCTGAATTGATCAAGAAAAGGCGTGGCCACACCGGTCATGGCTCGATCCAAACCTGACCGAGGTTTGTATTGGGCGCTATGACGAAACCGACTGAGCCGCTCACGGAGCTGTCGCTGCAAACGAACCCAGGTGACGACATTGGCCATTTTTTGATAATTCAAATCAAGGTCAATTAGAATCTTCCCGATTAAATCTTCAAGCTGTTCGTTTTTGGTCAAAGTATCGAGGTTGATCAAGGCGGCAATCACTTCGGGAATATCCACTTTGCGCCGCCTTTCGGTGTAGGCTTCGAGATAGCTGACCAATAAAACCTTGTGCAGCAAGGCTGATAAATATGTTTGGCGCGCCCGGCCTTCAACCTGCCAATCCAAAGCCCGCGCTAACTTTTCTTTGAATTTTTCTGCGTTAATGCCGAGCCGGCCCCAAATAACGGCGCCATCGTTAAACGCCGGGACTGAAGCAAAAAGATGGAGCCTCCCAACGCTTGCGTGTTCAAAATTTTTGGCCACCTGCCATGACTGCTCAACCAAACTGATCGCTGAGACTGAAAATGAGCGAGAGACATCGATCTTTAATCTTTCCGGCTGGCGATGAATATAAGCCCAATCAATAAAATCCGGCGGCCGTTGTTCGGTCACAAAAATTTTTTGCAGCACTTGATTCTTGGGCTCGCTGCCCTGAATCAATCGATAATATAGATACAAATCCGCCAGAATCGTGAACCAAAAGATGGTTTTTTCAAACGACGGTGTCAGCCAATAGGCCAAAGTAAACAGCCGGTCAAAACCGGTCGCCCAGTCAAAATAAAACAGAAGAAAAAAACCGAACGTTCCGATGAGAATCAGAATCAGATTAATGATTTTATTTAGAATTTCAATTACTCGATCGACAAAAATGTGCAGTGAATTTACTGTTTTGCCCCAATACAAAAACCGGCCGTAAAACGGCATTACAACGGCTAAGCCCCGGCAATCGGAACAAACCTTGCCATCGAGTCCGCCCGTGCCCTGGCACGAAGCGCAAACCATAAAGTGATAATCGTGGGAATTTGACTTTGGATCAGCCATAATCGTCAATAAACCAGATTAAATATAAGCTGAAAGACCACAAATACCGGCAAAACAAACCACAAGATAAAAACCACTAGTGCAAAAATAATCCAGCCGCAAAAAATTATACTGCGGATCACTATTTGAACCAGACGCATTAAAATACTAATCAATCTCCCCTGCCAGGTATAATCGCCGTACATAGGAACAAAAACATTTTTGATCCATACGGTCAAAGCCAAAGAGCGGCTGCCCTCGGCGATGGTATCAACAAAACGACGTCCGGCGAGCACTGCGCCGCGCGAATACCACCAAAACGGCCAAGACAAAAAATCCAGCACCAAATCCTTGGCCACGAATTTGATCGCCTTGGTTGAAAGAGTTTGTTCGGCCATAGATAATTAATTTCAAATAAATTATACCACAAACAGATTCTTTCGCCCAACCAATTGTGAACATTTTTTTAAAAAAATGTGTCATGCCTTCAATAATTTCGGCGTGACACATTTATCAGAACAGAAAAGATTATTTAAATACCACCTGATTAGGCGGACGCTTGCCGGATAAAGCGGCAATAATGTTTTTGGCCGCGACCACCGCCATATCAGCGCGCGCTTCAACCGTGGCCGAAGCGGTGTGCGGCGTCATGATCACATTATTCATCATTCGCAATTCATAATGATCGCGCGGATTACAATCGATCAACGGTTCACACTCAAACACATCAAGACCGGCGCCGGCGATTTCATGCTTGGTTAGCGCTTTGAGCAAAGCCATCTCATCAACAACCGGTCCGCGCGAAGTATTGATGACAAAGGCGGTTTTTTTCATCAGTTTGAATTGGGCGGTTGACAGCAAATGACGGGTTGCCGGCACAAGCGGCACATTCAGCGAGACAAAATCCGCGGTTTTCAAAAGCTCTCGTTGAGACAAAAACTTGGCTCGATATTGTTGTTCGAACTGTTTGTCTCTGACGACATCATGATAAACCACTTTCATATCCATCCCGACGGCGCGCCTAACCGTGGCTTTGCCGATCCGGCCAAGACCGATAATGCCGAGTGTCTTTCCCATCAAATTTTGGCCGATGAATAAATCGGGCTGCCAACCTTTGTATTTGCCGGCGCGGGTAAAATTGTCTGCCTCGACGACCCGATGCGCAAGAGAAAAAATCAAAGACAAGACATGCTCAGCCACGGATTCATTGACGACATCAGACGGAGTGTTGGTGATGATGAGTCGGCGGTCTTTGGCGGCGTTAAGATCGACATTATCAAATCCGACCGCGTAATTGGCGATCACTTTGAGCCGAGGCAAACCGGCATCCATTACCGCGCCGTCGATTTTATCGGTTAATAAACAAAGCAAGGCATCATAACCGGTTTTTAATTCACCAATTAAATCAGAGTGCTTGATCGCGCGGCCAGTTTGACTGATTTTAACGCTGTATCCGGCGTGTTTTAACAATTTAAGCCCGGCGTCCGGAATTTGACGAGTAACAAACACTTTTTTTCCAGCCATATGATTATATTTTTTTGACCACTAATGATTGAAGTTGAGAGCTTTGGGACTGGGTCCCTGAAACAAGCCTACCTACGCTGAGGCTTATACCGCCGCTAAAGATACGGCATACAAGTCGGCAGGCAGGTTCAGAGACATTAACCACTTTTCCTGAATTTATTTCAATAAGGACTTCATCATACGACGAACCGTGTCGATAATTTGATTCCGATCCAAGCCATACTTGATCATGAGTTCATTCGGGGTGCCGGATTCGCCAAAAGTGTCTCTAACCCCGATCATCTTGAGCGGAACCGGATAATGTGCGGATAAAACTTCGGCTACGGCGCTGCCGAGACCGCCGATGATTTGGTGCTCTTCGACCGTAACGACCGCCTCGGTCTTTTTGGCGGAGGCGATAATAGTTTTGTGATCGATGGGTTTTATGGTGTGGCAATTGATCACCTCAGCCTCAATCCCCTCTTGACTCAAACTGTGGGCAGCCTGCAAGGCTTCGTACAAAATCGGCCCACAGCCAATAATGGAAACATGATGCCCTCGCCGCAAGATATCCGCCCGACCAACCTGAAAATCAGTGTTGGGAGTGGTGAAAGCCGGTGTGGCCTCACGGGCGAGACGAATATAAACCGGACCGGCAATTTTGGCCGCGGCGAAAATGGCTTTTTTGGTTTCATGAACGTCACAGGGCGCGATGACGGTTAAATTCGGCAGACAACGAGTGATCGCAATGTCTTCAAGCGCTTGGTGCGTGGCGCCATCCGGCCCGACCGACAAACCGGTGTGTGCGCCGATTATTTTGACATTGGCCCGGCTGTAACAAACGCTTACTCGGAGCTGATCCCAATTGCGGCCCGGGCTGAAGACCGCGTAACTTGAGACAAAAGGAATTTTGCCGGTGAGCGCGAGTCCGGCCGCGACGCCCATCATATTTTGTTCAGCCACTCCGACATCAAAAAACCGCTCTGGGTATTTGGCCTGAAACATCTGAGCGCGCGTGGATTCGGCCAAGTCGCCGGTCAAGACCACGATATTTTTATTTTTTCGGCCAAGTTCAACCAAAGCCGCCCCATAGCCGTTGCGTGTGGGTTCTCGGCCTATTGTTTTTTCATTGTACACATCACGAACCAACATAATCTTTGCGTTCTTTCATTAATTCTTTTAACGCTTGATCGCGTTCGTTTTTGGCTGGCGGTTTTCCGTGCCACTCAAACCGATTTTCCATAAAACTCACCCCCTTGCCCGGAATCGTGTGGGCGATAACCACCACGGGTTTTTCATAAATAACTTTTGATGTTTCAAGAGCGGAGATTATTTCAGGCATGTTGTGACCGTTTATTTCAAGCACATGCCAGCCGAATGCTTTGAACTTATCAGCCAATGGTTCGAGCGGCATGATATCTTCGGTATAGCCGTCAATTTGAATATTGTTGCGATCAATAACGGCAGTGAGATTGTTTAATTTATATTTGGCCGCGAACATAAAGGCCTCCCATGTCTGGCCTTCGTTCAACTCGCCGTCGCTCATGAGACAGAAAACATAATTTTTCTTTTGATCCAAACGCAAGGCAAGGGCGGCGCCGATTGCCTGAGAAATTCCCTGACCAAGAGGACCACCGGTATTCTCCACTCCGGGCAAGGACAAATTGTGAGGATGACCTTGTAACCGTGAACCGAGTTTACGCAGAGTCTTGAGTTCAGATAACGGAAAATAGCCGGCGTGAGCCAAAGTCGCGTACCAGACCGGGCAGATGTGACCATTTGACAAAAAAACCCGATCGCGGCCGCTCCAAGCCGGTTTTTTGGGATCATGGTTCAAAACGGCGAAATACAAAGCCGTAAAAATATCAGTCATACCCAAAGACCCACCGGAATGACCGGATCCGGCTTCATATAACATTTTGATTATGTCGCGGCGAATCTCATTGGCCAGAACACTCAACGCCTCGAGATCATGATGTTTATCTTGGTTTTTTGTTTTTACCAAAAGAGCCATAAGTTAAGCGTAAACCTGTAAAATAAAACCGACGATAATTAAAATTATAGACATCACGCCAAAAATTTGTTCCGTTTCCACACTCTCAGAAACTTTTTTGTCGATCTTTCGCTCGTGCCTCAAGCGCCGGTGAACACTAAGAACAGTCAAGGCAATAATAACTTCACCCAAGGTCTGCAGTGTGAAGCCGATAGTGGATAAATCCATGGCAGGGTTTATTTAGTATATTGAATAAATTATTCGCGGTCTGAAGTCTGAGCCAATGGCGTTTTTTTGGTAAATGTCGGAGGTAAATCGGACTATTAGTAAAATAGAATGATATGAAATATCACTCACCTCAACGATCTAAAAATAAATTACGGTCTCGGCGCCGGCGGCAGACAGCAGTCTTCAGCCATCTTACCTGAGCCGCAATCACATTGTTTTTTCATTTCGTGATCGCAGTGCGTCCCCGGATCCTCGGACATATGACCGCAAGCGTTGCACACATACATGGCTTTTGGTTCGTCCATATTTTTATTTTAATGATTAATAAATTATTCTTGATTATATTATACCACAAAAATTTTTTTAAAAAAAAGAGGGGGCCCGTTGAGAAAGACGGGACACCCCAAGCCACCTTGAGTTCTGTCGACGTAGGCATAATCCCGGGGACAGCGAGGTTCGCCTCGACAATCCTTTGAGAGGGGGCCCGGCTAGTGAATAAATATTCGGTGCCGGTGCCTCTTGGGTTTTTGCATACAAACAGCCGCCGGTGGCGGAACACCTTGTTTAGTGTATGTTACATTATAGCTGATCCGCGATAAAAAGTCAACCGGTACCTTGACATGAGCAATATAATCATCTAAAATAAGCCAATCGAACCTCAAAACCATCAGGGAGGCTGTCATGAGCGTCTTGTTCCGCCTTGACCCGACTGAAATCAAACGACGAAAAGATATTGGTGGGCAGGAAAAAATTACAGAATATTATCAGGAGATCGCCACTAGAATTTCACTTGTTTTATTCGGCCGATCGCTGATTAGAAAAATTTTCAATGATGGTCTGCGTTGGGGTATCGGACCTGATCAGCCGTGGACAATGACCGTAGATGAAAGACGGCTAACCGCTGAACTCAAATATCATTATGAAGACGCCATCACTACCAGATTTTATCACGCGCTCAAAATCGTGTTGATCGAAGTGCTGAAGTTAGACAAGTTCAACTGAAACAGATGATTAACCAATCATCTTTTTTGATAAAAAAATGAAGCACGCGGTGCTTCAGCAAAATTTCATAATTCATAAACTCAACTCGGCCGGATCGGCTTGGGACACCGGAGATCACGGTCAAGCTTGCGTTTGAAGCGGCGCTGCCGCATCATCTGAACGAAGAATTGACCAAAAAATCTGACGGCGATAACAGAACCAAAGCAGCCGGGGAGGAAAATGTACCAAAATTCACGCATCTGATAAGCACCGGTGTCAAGACCGCTGTACAACATGATACACGGACTAACGGCATAGAGCAGAGCTATGGCGGCGGTCAAGGTAATCCAGCCCCAGTAGAAAAGCGCGTAAAAGCTCATGGTGTTCACTCCTTTTGTGGTCGGTGGCGAGTTTATGGCCGTTAATTTTTGAGTGTAGGTGAAATATCTACGAAAGTAGAAATTGAATATTGATATTAGACGCGCAGGTGATGTGGCGTTTTCTATATCTACGAAAGTAGAAATTGAATATTGATATTAGACTTTATGGTGGATTCACAGGCATTTTGATCTACGAAAGTAGAAATTGAATATTGATATTAGACTGCTGATGACGCCAGTTATGAGGATGGATCTACGAAAGTAGAAATTGAATATTGATATTAGACTTAATCAAAAGGAGGTCTGGGACTGCATCTACGAAAGTAGAAATTGAATATTGATATTAGACTATACAGGTTTGTGCCATTGGTAGCATCTACGAAAGTAGAAATTGAATATTGATATTAGACCAGCCACGCCCGCAAGTTCCCCCATATCTACGAAAGTAGAAATTGAATATTGATATTAGACATTATTGGCGTTTCGGCATTTGCAAGAATCTACGAAAGTAGAAATTGAATATTGATATTAGACACACGGTGATTTGATTTTCACGAAGTATCTACGAAAGTAGAAATTGAATATTGATATTATACCTGACGCTATTTTATCGGGCCGGAGATCTACGAAAGTAGAAATTGAATATTGATATTAGACGCGTCAATTGAAAAAGCCTGCTTAAGATCTACGAAAGTAGAAATTGAATATTGATATTAGACACTATGTTAGAGAAGCAACGGCTGAATATCTACGAAAGTAGAAATTGAATATTGATATTAGACTTTAGCCGAATCATATTCAGGATTTCATCTACGAAAGTAGAAATTGAATATTGATATTAGACTCGCTGTATTATCCGAATACCCAACATCTACGAAAGTAGAAATTGAATATTGATATTAGACATAGACCTAACACCCATTACGTCGGCATCTACGAAAGTAGAAATTGAATATTGATATTAGACCTCTATATATGTCTGAACGCCGTTGCATCTACGAAAGTAGAAATTGAATATTGATATTAGACTGATTTATTTAACTTATATAGTTATATCTACGAAAGTAGAAATTGAATATTGATATTAGACTGGCCGGACGGCGAAGTGGAACAATCATCTACGAAAGTAGAAATTGAATATTGATATTAGACACAGAGCAAGGTTCAGGAAGAGAAATATCTACGAAAGTAGAAATTGAATATTGATATTAGACAGTTGCAGTTTACGCAAAACAATGTTGATCTACGAAAGTAGAAATTGAATATTGATATTAGACAGTCCAGTTTGCTAATTTAAGCCAAAAAGATGCAAATGAGGCAACTAAGGCCAACACGACTTTTTAGCTTAAATTAGCTTTTTTGGAAATATAAGGACTGGGGTTTTTGTCTAATAAATATCAATACAGAAATTTATACTTTCAATACTCTTTCGTATTTTTTATTGTCAAAAGACACTATTCAAAAACAATAACCTCTTTTTCCTCGTTAGCCGCGTAACCATACCGCATTACTTTTTTCTTGCAGGTTTCACAAACAGGAAAGATAAGAATGCTGTCAGCTCCTGTGAATTGCTTTGCGTACTTCAATTCTATCTCTTTGGCGATATTTTTCAAGACCCGATCACTATTCTTGATCTCATAAACGGAATATTGGATTTTGCGGCCATACTTTTTGATGTATTTGGAAAAACGTGCCCTAACCTTGTCGTCTTTGAAATCATAGCTGATTATAAACATATTATTTCAATTTAAATTCCGGAAATTCAGGCTCAGATCCGTTCATATAACGATAGAAGTGATAAATATACTGGTAAATATCATCCTTATGATCCATTATGACTTCAAAGAAAATCCTCATGTATTTTGTGGATTTATCATACGAAACGGCATATTTTCCTTGCCGATGAGTAAAATCTTTTAAGTCAATTTGTTTTAGATTAAATGATTTCAATAATTGCTTATCAATAATACATCGAAACGGTTCCACGATATCACAGGATAATGATTTTCTTTTAAAAAATAGTTTATGATAAAACCCTTTGTAAACATCAAAGCCGAACAAGTGCAAGAGTGAATCAATATAGTTGAGCATCATTGTGTAGCCAATATCCAGCAGGAGGTTGTTAACATCAACTTTGGCTCGCGGCAGACGGCGATACCAATCGATCTCCTTGAAATAACTTTGGAAAAATTTCTTGGTCACGCTCCCCTCAAGCCCTAAAAGTTCTTTATCAGTATTAGCGTTTTCGATTTTGGCGAAGATACCCAGATCGTAATCAGCTATCTTTCCAGCTCCTCTTAAAAGCATAAGCTGATTCAAAGCTTTATTTGCAACCAATTTTTTAGCGGCAGACAATTCAGACAAAAACGTATATTGTTTTTGCCGCAGGAGATAATTGCCTTCGGCTGACGATAATATTTCCGCGTATGACTCTAAATTGCGATTGAGCAAGAAAAAAGATATACCGTGCTGGCGGGCCTTACGCAACAAGACCGTAGAGATAGATGTGTCTCCGACAACAAATACCGCTAAGACCTTATGACAGGATACGCGATTCTCAGTTTCTTCGTTCGCAAACACAAGATTATCATTCTGAAACCGCAATTTGGATTCGGTTTGTTGAGAATTCTTCACAATCAATATTTGTTTTTCCGCGAAATCATTGGCTGACAGCATAAGCGCAAAGGACATAATAAATGCAATGAGCGCATTTTTGTGGATTAATATCAACTTTATCACGCAACGGATTAAAATCATTAATAGCGGCGATGGTGGATTCAAACTTTTTCAATTCTTCGCCTCGGGGCAATGGAAGGTTGAAACGTTTATTCGTCGTCAAGGCGTGCAAGACGATCTTTTTCACGTTATACCCCATTTCGTTCAGGGAAAAATACTGAGCGTATAATTGATATTTGTATCCATCATATATCCGCTCAATTTTGTTCTTGCGCTCGATCAATATGCCATTTTCCTGATCAAAAATATCAATTTTGCCACAAAGTCCATATTTTTCACTATAAACATCAATCCCTTGCAGGAATTTTTTGGCGCTCGAGTATTCGCCTTTATCAATTTTGGCATGGCTGATCTTGCCGGCTGTCTGAGGCACATCATGATATGTCTTCTCGGTAAAGCCTTCGTAAATCGAGTGATAAATTAACGAATATGGACAAAAAATAAAATCGTTTATTTTTGAGATGGGGATGTAGGATTCCATGACGATTATTCATTCGCAGATTGGACAAATTTATCCCACTCTACATCAGAAATAAAATATCCATTTTCAGGATTACGACCATTGTTATTATTACCAAACCTTGAAAGATCCGGGCATCTCTTTATTCTATCCAATAAAATCAAGCCTTTTCGCGAAATATTAAAAGCTCCATTGGCGTCACCATTTGTAGGCAATCCAGCCAACGCTTTGCGGCTATCATAAAAACACTCTTGACGATCCGACCAAGCAGGTGATTGTAGAAAATCATTTTCATCCCCCTGCTTTAATCTATCGGTATTTCTTATCTGATTCAATAAATTCCAGAAAAACACTAAACTTTTCCACCCAAATCCGGTCATACCTTCAATCTGATGATTAATGTTTTTTGACTTATCCAAATCACTAAAAATATGTTCAAATTCTGTATACAAACTATACTTCTTCACTGATCTGTTTTTATTATCCCAATAAAACCGCTCTAAACCTTCATAAGCGAACAGATCCCACTGTTTTATTGTATTGTCATCAAACTGCTGACCATAACTGAATCTATAACATTGTTTCTCAGTATCATAGTTTATTTGCACTCCAGAATCCGGATTAAAAAATTCCTGAATTTTTCCGATGTTATCTGAATTTGAAATATATTTATGTTGCCGCCAACCGGTCAATGGGTCGGTGATTGAGGTATAGTTGGCGCGCACATAAAACATAATCCCCCATTGACTAGCTTTATCAAATTTACCAACATCGTTTGCAGGAATTACAGGTGTCAGCTGATATGCCTTCAATGTTCCTCCGATATCATTGATAGATTTGTCTTTCAAAATCAGGTGATTTAACTTTCTTGCCAATGCCAACTCAAAATTTTTATAAACTGACTTCTCAACTTTGGCTGCTCGCTTGGCTTTAAACTCAACATTCAGATCCTCCATGACAACAATGGCATCATACTTCAATATTAACTGACAGATTTTATGTATTACTTGTGATAAATAGCCGGATTTTAAATCCTTTATCTTGCCAATTGTCTGCCAATCGCGACGAGCCAAATTGCGTTTCTTCTCATAATAATCGAGCAATACATGATAATCTACATATTTAACTTCATTCCCTGTTTCGACCAACTCAACACTTTTAAGTGCACCATGATCATCAAATTGTTCGGAAATTTCTTTTTCTTGAACTTCTCCGCCAGATTCAATCTGATTGAGACTCCCTCGCTCTAATAATTCACCTCGTGGACTCACAACCGAATAATAAAGCAGGTGCTTTTCGCCACGATCAATACCGATGATATTAAGGTCATCCTGTTTGATTTTTTTAAAAACATTATCCCTAAATTGCTGACCACTTACTTTCTCACCAAAATTTATCGTGATTGGAAAATGAAAGAAATATTTATCCTCCGTATATCTTTTATGGGTTACAATATCTATATTCTTACTTCTTTTTTCATCATTCACCCGATCAACACTGGCTTTACGGAAAAATAATTCAGCACCCCCATTAAGTTGTATCACCTTGCTTTCAATATTATCCTTTGAAAATAGGCTTTTTAACATGATCGTTTCCAGATTATCCTTTCCGTCAGTAATCTTGATTTTCCTTTCTGAAAAGTCTTTATTATATATCTTAAATAAATACGCCTTCCCTTCAGACACCAACCTGTTTAACTGCTGTGCGTTAATTTGGACAAACTTTTTCACATAACAGGCTTTGTCAACATCAGCGTAAAAAATCTCAACTGAGTCATAATCAGCTGTTTGTATGAGAGAAGAAAAATCAAAATACTCACAGCTCATATAACATGACAAAAACTCCTTACAAAAATCGATCCATTTCCATAATGCCTGCTGATATACATCATGTCCACCACCACACTTTGCGTAATAATCTTTTTGGAACAATTTCACATATTTCTTTTCGTCATTTCCATTACCCTTATCTCTGATAACCGATTCTGATAAATCTGATCGTGAATATATCCTATTATTCAGCTCAAAAATCTCCTTACTTATTTTCAATGGTTTGTTAAATGACTTTTGATTAGACAATAAATAGTCATCATCGCTATGTTTAAAATGCGAAATAACATCTTTTCTCTGTGTCGTGACCTTCGGTATCATCCTTGATGTGTTGGGCAAATATTTATACTCCATTTTTTACCAATCACCTTCAATGTTTTCATACAGTGCCTGGTTTTTCTCTTTATTGAAGCAATAATTATTACCCTTGCCCATTATCGCTAGATAAAAACACTTTTCATTTGTTAAGATTACAGCCGCATTGTCCGCCTCTTTATTTATATCAAATCCGTTTGCCAAGGTCGCGTTCTCAAAATTCAGCTTAATTTTATCTTCCGAGTAAGGTTTCTTGGTTAATGTGGACTGCAAAGCTTTATCGTATAAAACAATAATATTATCAGTCCAAAATTCATTTAGAGTAGTATAAAATTTATCTTCGACGGGGCGGGGATCAATTTCACCTTTTTTTTCAAGACTATGGCATTTTGTTAATTGTAATAAGCGCAAATAACCCTCCTCAATTAAATTTTTTACAATTTCGACGTGAATCGATCGATCCAGTTTATCCTTAACATTTTTATCAAATTTCTCATTCCTATAACGTTCAAACCCTCTTAAAAATGACTCAACTTTTCCGATTTTTTCTTCGTTGTTTTTATCTTGTCTCCTTACCTCGAAGCCATCGAATATTTGCGAAAATTTATAATCAACTTCGCTCTGCCAAACCGCCAACATCGTCTCGAATAAAGTCCCCATGAATAAACCCTGTTCTTTATATCTCTCTTTAAATAAATTTTCAGCAGAATAAGTGTAAGTCTTATTTACTTCAGTAACTGCATCAGCTGTGCTTCTTTTCCGTTTATTTAAATCAAAATCGATCCCTTTTTCCAGATGATCAAAGGCGTTACGTAATTCTTGTAGGCTAACAAATGGGGGAATTTTATATTCATTATCCCGACGATCAATTTTCCCCACGCCCGACAATGTCAATGCTTGGGCGATGATGAACCAGTTTTCTCCTCCAAACCATCTACTAGAAATTGTGTTGAGCGCTTCTTTCCGGAAAAATATCTTATCTAAATCATAGTCTTGCCATGAACTAAAAAACTTTTGATAATTCTCACGTAAGTTCACTAAATCAGCTTCTAATGTATCCTTAACATACCCCAAACACTCCCAGATTAAATATTGACCATCGTTATCTTTGGTAACTTGGAAGCCAAGACCAACCTTTTCTAAAAATTTAGGGGCACCATCACCGCATCCACCATCTCTTTGCTTTTTCGTTTTACAACCGATTTGTTTATCAAATGTCTTCAACCCCTTTAATTGAAATTTTCCATCTACTTGCTTTTGGTTATGTTCCAAATTGACAATTGATTTTATCATTCCGATTTTTTCATTGTATTCTTCAATTCCAATTTGCGATAAAAATTTATTAAAGTTTTTCAACTTAAAATAATCATCATACTCAACCAAGCTCGGCAACTGTCCTTTAAATTTCTTATAATCTTTTATGTTTTCCAAAAAAATTAGCAGGTTTTTATTAATTACTCTGTGTGCCACGCTAGTAGCCAAAGCATCTGTCGAGTAATAATTTTGCCTATTTTGGTTAAACCCGCTGAAATAAGTAAAAAAGCCAGTGAATTTTTTAATTATATCCACTTTATCTGGATTATAATATGCCAAAATTGCAAGCACATTTTCTTCTCCCAAAATTTCAGATCCGGTTTTTTTTATCTCGATTTTTCTTTTCCCTTTTTTCTTTGGCAACTCAGTTTCTTTACCATTCAATTCTTGTGTCCAGTTTTTAGCAGTGGTCTTATAGGACATTACAATATCACCTCGAAGGTCTTTTTGTAAATCTGGAATACGCCCTTTCTTCTCTCCACTTTTATACTCCCCTTCAAGTTCCTTCAATTGTTTTTCAAGTAAATCACTGTCTTGCTTGTTTTTTCTGGCTTCCTTTATCTGCCTTCTCAATTCCTCGGCTTCAATCAACAATACCCTCAAATCCTCGAGCTTTCTGACGTCAATATTCACCAATGACAACGAATCATTTATAAATTTTTCATGCAAATTATCAAATAATGGCTTCATGCTTGTTTCATATAACAAGTCAATTTCCTTATCTAATTGGATCAAATTCTTTCCCTCACCATTATCAAGCAATTCTAATGTCTCAGGTACCGGCTGCAACTCAAATTTTAACGTCTTCGATAATTCATAAAGATTCGTAAACTGGTCAAACGGTCCTTTTTTTTGCTCATCAGCTTCGTTTTTTGTTGTGCTAACATTTTTGGTCGTCATAATTGTATGTTAAATATAAAGATGAATATATATGTGAGTATTCAAAAAGGGACGGCAGTTGTCGCCCAATAGATATATCCGCTAACAAGCAGAGTGATATTGGAACTGCCATCCCTCTCTGAAGAGGATTCTTTACAAACAAAAATCTGCTTGATGACGAAGATATCTAATTTGGCGACATATTAATTATATATAATATAAAATTCTTGTCAACATATCTCCGCACAACACTACGCCAACCCAGCCAATAACACGCCGACGCCATAAGCGGCGACTGCGGCTAAACCGCCGACCACTAATGTTTCCGCCCCGGCCTTGAACCAATGGCGATCAGTCAGTTTGGATTTTAGGGAACCGAGAACAAACAGCGTCAAGCCGGTCAAAACCGCGGCGCTCAAAAAGGTGGAAGCGGAAAAGATCGGAACATAACGCGCAAAAATATAGGCTGCTAACGGGACAAAACCGAAAATCAAAAAAGAAAAAAATGTGACCAAAGCGTTCTTGAGCGGCGAAGTTTGATCAGTAATAATTTGCAGCTCCTCCACCATCATAATATCGAGCCAGGCTTCCTTGTATTTGGAAATCGAAGCCACAATCGCTTCAGCGTCCGGTTTGGCGATACCTTTTTCTTGATAAAGTTCAATCAACTCCAATTTTTCGCCATCGGGGTGGTTCTCCACTTCCCATTGTTCGCGTTTGCGTTCGGTTTTTTTATATTCATTTTCAGCTTTGGAGCTCAGGAAATCACCAACCGCCATGGAAATGCCGTCAGCTATCAGATTCGCAAAACCAAGAATCAAGACTACGCCGACTGACAAAGACGCTCCGGCCACACCGGCAACAATCGCGAAGGTCGTGACCGCGCCGTCGAGTCCGCCGTAAATTAAACTCTTGATATACCGGCCCTCAATCTTGTGATGTTCATGGTCAGCCCCGCCTTGGTGCGCTTTGATACTGGCGCGAACATCTTGGCGTTTGTAGGCTTGCTTCGCTAATTCCAAACTTCTGGTTAATGACATAAATAAAATTATTTTATAACACTATTATAACTAAATTCCCCACAAATTGAAACGGCGGCGGACATTGACAAGATAAATCTTCAATGTTATGGTGTCCGGTCATGACCCCGAAGGAAAGGAGACGGCGATGAAAAATTTGACCGGACTACTTTTGTCACTGATCCTACTGGTGGGATTGACACGGCCGGCATCAGCTCAAGAGCAGGCGGTAACGGTTGATGGCTTCAATGTTGACGCCGAACCTTTGAGACTCACTTACTACTTCAATACTGAAGGCCAATGCGATGGTTTGGCTGACAAAGCGCTGCCAACGATCCTAGCTGAAATGAAAACTTACAGCACCGAGGCGCTGCAGTCATCGGTTAAAGTTCAACGCCAGCTGGTTGATATGATTGCAGCCGCGTACCTCAATGTTGAGACTGAAAATTGCGCGCTCGTCTGGCTTTACCTTGATCGCGTTAGTTTCGATGGTGGTGAATACATGCAGTTCAGTCCAATCGAGCTGCGCTGGCGCCGCTCAGAAGATGAGGCAGCCGAGGGATCAAGGGCCGCTTCAACATTCACAGATTCCAATCCCTATTCCATCATGATCATGATTCTGGCCTTGGTGAGTCTGGTTATTCTCGGCACCCTTTACATCAGACTGCGGAGAAAGATGAAGCAGATCCGGTCAATGACACCGGATGATGAATAAACCCGAGCAATAAACTCGGTTTTTTATTCAGCGTTGACATATTTTTCTCATCTGGATATAATCCAAAAGTTGTCCCCGGAAATCAAAAGGAGGCCGGGATGACTTGTCCAGAGTGCGGTCGGGAAGAAATCAGGGTCATGGTGAACATTACCCAATGCCACAATAAACGCTACTTTATCTGCGTTCACTGTCGTACCGTGTTTACCGGCTCGAGCACAAAAAATCCCTTGGCTGAGAATTATCTGGTAGCGATTTGCCCCGTGGGCACAAAGCTGATCGCCGAATCAAACGGAATTATGGGACTGGTGATCAAATTAAGCTATCCAACAGTACAGGATTTTGCTCGCCAGCATTTTCGGACGGAAAAAAATGACCAAGTCAACTGACTTGGTTTTTTAATAAAAAAAATGAGCTCGAATTTGAGCTCAGACAAAACTACATTTCAGATTCAGCCGGAAGCGCGGCGGGCGGAAGCAGTTCCATTTCCCGCGGAGAGTACTGGATATTCAGATCAAGGTTCTCAAAGATGGCGATCGGAATAACCGCTTCGGACGAGTCATTGACGCGGACTGAAACACGATCGCCAACCCGAGTCATGGGCACCTCAGGGCTGATCTCGGTTGTGGCTGAGAACAGCTGCCGCGACCCAGTCAAATAGAAATAGAAAATGGTTCGACCGTTGTTGATCTCCTGCCCAATGCGCTCAACCGGCCCCTCAATGGCAGTCAACTCGCTCGATGGCATCGGCGAGATCTGGCGGCCGCTCACCTGCAGACCGCTCTGCAAGGCGCGAAGCGCCTCGAACTGATTCTTGCCGAAAAAGACCTGGCTGGTGTCGAGGTCGGCCAGAGCCACCCCCTTGTAAACACCATCCTTGGTCACCAGAACGGAAAACCACGTGGGCCGGCCGTAGAAATTGTAAAGAATCGGCGTGGTGCCTTCGCCGCCGAGCTGGGCGATCACTTCGGGGGTATTGATTGACTGCAGAATCCCCATTTCGGTCTTGCCGCTCACGCGATAATACACCGCCTTGCCGGTCCGCGAATGCATGTACATGACACCAACCAAAGCGTCATCCGACTGGTTGCTCGAAGTGATGCCGGTAAACCAATACGGTTCGCCATTGTGGTCAAAGACCAACTCAACGGCGTCGGTCTCATTGCCAAACGGCGATGGGTCGCGCAGGTTGTCCTTGCCCCAAACGGCATTCCCCCAACCATCCCAATAATTGCCCCAGTAACTCATGTAGGTGGCGGCCAAATTTCGGGGATAGACGCGATCAACAAAGTCCGGGATTTCGGCCGGAGATTTTGGCATGATCTCGCCGGTTTCCGGATTCACCATCACGATGCCGGTAACCTTCCAGCCGGAGTAGCCGATAGTCGGCTCAAAGATCGTCACAATCCACCACGGATTACCATCATCATCCACTTCGAAGGAAAAATCGGTCATGCCCTCATCTGAATAACCGTTCGCCCACAGATACCGCTCCAAGTTCTGATGAAAACTGGCACCCGGAGAATAAACCATCTTCCGGTCGAGAACCAACTCGACATCCCGAGACGGGTCTTCGGCGTGAATCATGATGTAGCCGGGAATGAAATCAACTGAGGTCCAGACCGTGAACCGAGAGTAATCGAGCGGCACCACCCACCAGAGCTCACCGCGAACCTTCTGGCGCGTCATGTGATCATAATCGATCTTGAACTGGCTGCCGATCGCCGCGTCCTTGGCATTGCCGAGAGAGGTATCAGCGCGGTACTTGGCTGACTCCTTTGGCACCATGCGCAGATGCTTGGGATCGGCCTGAGAAAAATCAGCCGTCCATTCCCGAGTTTCAACTTCACCGATGATTTGATAGTATTCATCAGCACGGAACAACGACCAACCGATCACCCAAACAATCAGTACCACGAGCAACCCGCCCAAAGGAAACCAACCGACAGGGAAAACCATTTCGGACCACGTCCCGGCAACAATGGCGGAAACAACCCACCATCCCACAATGAGGCCGAAGTACCAACCCCACATCGGATACACGAGGCTTGGCTGAGCGAAATAAATAATCACCCAGGAAATCACAGAGTAACACACAAATGCAATAACGCTGGCCACGATCTTGGAGCTTCTCGCAACTTCATGCCATCGATTATTTTCCGGCGTCAGCATAATCGGCAGGGCGCCGACGAGACTAACCAGCAATGAATAGAGCACGGACAGACCCATGGTGCCTCCTTGTACCCGAGTCAATGCTCGGGAGTCGGGACGGTTGCCGTTCGGAGTAGATTTTCAAAGGATATTATATTATATCATACCAAGCATCTTATGTCAATATTTAGCTAAAATAATAAAAAGATCCCCTGTTTCCAGCTGGAAATATTATAAACACCAAAATAAATATCACTATCTAATCATAATATACAGTTTCCTCCCGCTCCCACGGATCATCCTCAGAAATAAACCGATTGGCTCCGGTCGTTCGATATTTGGAATCGTCAACCTCGGAGATAAACATCGACGGTCCGCCGGTCATCTCACCATATTGAAACGTGTTTTTGCGAATCGGATAAAATAAATATAATTCGTCCTTGGCCCGAGTCACCGCCACGTAAAACAACCGTCGCTCTTCTTCGAGCTCTTTGAGGTTGTCCAAACTTTTGTAATGCGGAAAGTCGCCGTTGCGAGCGCCGATGATCATGACATATTTCCACTCCAGCCCCTTGGCCTGATGAATGGTCGTCAAGATAACCGCATTGTCCTTGTCCTTGGAATTATCATGAGCAAAATTTTCACTCAACATGACATCAGCCAGCAACGTATCCAGGCTGTCGTAAGTCATGACAAAATCCACGAACTGCTGCAAGTCATCCAAACGATCTTTGTAATTGTCGAATGTGTTTTTGAGATAATCCTTGTAACCGGCTTCCATCACATGAATCACGACTTCAGCCAAGGAGCCTCTTTGAGTTACATCAATTGAGGTCAAAGATTGGAACATGGTAACCAGCCGCGACCAGCTGGATCGAGCGCGGGCGTTTTTGATGGGGAAGTTCTGGGTGATCAATTCAACCAACGTAGAATAATTTTGAATCGAAGACCAAATGTTGTCCGCGGCGGCGGCGCCGATGCCGTCGTAAAGACGCAGCACCCGTTTCCACGACAACTCATCTTTGAAGTTCGCTAAAATTTTCAAATACGACACCATGTCTTTGACGTGCGCCTGCTCAAAATACCGCTGGCCGCCGCGCAGAATAAATGGAATATTTCGTTTGGCGAGCTCAAGCTGCAATTCAGCCGAATGAAAGGTTGACCGGAATAAAACGGCCATATTAACATAGTCCACCCCCTGATCCCTAAGGTCAATAATTTTATTGGACACCAAATGAGCCTGCTGATAGACATCACGCGCCGGAATCAAAACCGGCAGCTGGCCGCTGACGCGCACCGGCTGAAGATTTTTTTCAAATTTATCGCGGTTGTGCTTGATAACTTCATTGGCCAAGGATAATATTTCCGGGGTGGAGCGATAATTTTTTTCAATCCGGAAAACGCGCGCCGCCGGAAACTGCTTGGGGAAATCAAGAATGTTGGCCACATCGGCGGCCCGGAAGCTGTAAATACTCTGACTATCGTCACCAACCACCAAAACATTCTTGGCCGCGCCGGCCAAATGTTTGATGATCGCGGCTTGGATATAATTGGTGTCCTGATATTCATCAACCAAAATGTATTTAAACTGATTTGATAATTGCTCCTTGACAGCCGGAAAATCTTCGAGCAGTTTGAGCCAATTAAAAAGCAAATCGTCAAAATCCATCACATTGGCCTGCTTTTTCTTGGCGTGATAATTTTGGGCGATCCGATCAAATTGTTCAGACACAACCTGCGGATAGCCATAACGATCGGCCACCACCGCCGCTATATCCTGATGACAGTTGCGGGCATAAGAGATTATTGATTGGACCACGTTGGCCTTGGGGAAATTTTGACCTCTGACATTCAAGTTCAAATCCTCCATACAACCTTTAATCAAAGATACACTGTCTTCCTGATCCAGAATATTGAAGTTTTTTTGATACCCGAGGTGATCAGCATGGCGGCGGAGCAAAAGGTTGGCGACGGAATGGAATGTTCCGGCATACAAACCATCCGGCTTGAAACCCAATAATTGTTTTACCCGCTCCTTCATCTCATTCGCGGCCTTGTTGGTGAAGGTTACAAGTAAAATATTCTCCGGCGACACTCCCCGCTCCAATAAAAAAGCCACCCGATAAACCAAAGTTCGAGTCTTGCCGCTGCCGGCGCCAGCCAAAACCAAACACGGGCCGTCGCCTGAGGCTATGACCGCGTATTGCTCGGGGTTGAGTTCTTGTTTGTAGTTGATGGGCATGGGGGGAGCGATTAGTGAATAGAGACTGGGAACTGGGAACTAGAGACAAGGAACTAGGGACAACTGCTTCGTGATTGGTGATTTATGCTTCGCTTCGTAAAAAATCTGGGATTTAGACTGGAAGTATTTTAACATAGTTTTTTTGAAACAAAAAACCTGAATTGTTATTCAGGCAAATATGAAACTTACCGCACGCGGTGAATCAGGCCGCATCCCCGACAGATCAATTCAACTAGGTGAGTCCGGACATTCAAATGATCACCACAATGGCATCTGATGGCGACAATGTCCGCGCCTAGCTCTTGACTGATTGTCATGGGCGAAATAAGCGTCGGCGTCACTGCGTTTCTGATTTCAACTCGATCGTGCTCCCCCATGCATCCTCCGTGTTTGGCTGTGGGCATCAAACCAGCTCTCGGGGCAAGCCCAACGAGATGGCGAACTTCAGAATTTCCACATCGGTCACCGCTTCATTGACCATTGGCCGATCAACGAGTGACGCCGGCAGCGGGAACTTGATATTGACACCATTGCGGCAGAGAACAACTGCCGGGAAATTGGTTTGCAGACGCAGGGATGATTCGGTCATTGACCAGAAATCCAGAACTTTGTCCGTAACCGGGACGAAGACAAAATCATAGTCATCGCGGCTAACCATTTCCGGCTGATAATGGCCGAAACGACCGAAAGCACCCTCGATTTTGAACTTGTAGCCATGCTCGGTAAAAGGACCGAGAAAGGCATTCAAAATCAGATGGTGACGACCGTTAATCGCGCCAAAAAGCAACACTTTCCATCGTTTCTTGACCGGAACCGCCATTCAGACCTCCTTTGGTGGCGAACGAACTGAATACAAGAGTAACACTTATAAATCAACCTGTCAATCGTTGCTTATAAAGGTAACGCATGTTTTGGGTGTCACTAACAAAACAAAAAAGTGGCCCCTAAATTTGAGACCACCACACAAAGAAAAAGTTTTTACTATTTCTGCCAACGCGCGAGTTCCCGCCGAGCCGCCTTTGACAGCCGGCCCAACTTGCCCGGATCGAAGTCCCGAAGCGAAGTTGTCCCGGCGTAGCGGGACCACGGCGAATCGGCATAGCTATGCTCGGGTGAGCCCGGAATCAAGCAGACACACCCGAAGTGATCGACCAACATATCCTGCTCGGACGGCGTCAGCTGACCGAGCTCATACAGGTTGTACAGAGAGGTCCCCAGAGACTCGGCTCTGGCAGCCAACTCGTCGACGCCGGTGTGGTTTTTGTTAACCACGTCACCCCCTTGATGATTAGGCCAACATGGCCTGACATCAAAAGCTCCTTGGTCTGGGGTTGGGGGTGGGTGCAATCGGTTAGTCCTGCTCGGCCATTGGCGGGTCAGCCGGATAGATATGCCCTGGTCCGCCCGGAAGGCAGCACCAGCAGCCGAACCATCGATCCACACAGTAAAATTCCGCTAGGCTAAGCGCCTCTGCTTCAAACAGACCATACACGGTAGTACCCAAAGTCTCAGCTGTGGTCAGGAGGTCAGACACAATCCTGGCCATCAACGACAGAGAGTAATACCTCCCTTCGAATACCCAGAAATAGCCGAGATCCGGCACGTTGGTTTCCATTTCCTCGAGAAAAAGAGCAAAAGCACTCCAATCCCGACGGCAACGATTAGAAATATCGATGCTGCCAACCACCCGGGCCGACGTGTAAGCTGAGCCCATAGTGCACCTCCACTGGCAAATGGGACCACTATTGGTCCATGATAATTGCCGGCAGTGGTGGCTGGTCGGGATGTTAAAGTATATCATATAAAACAAAAAAAGTCAATTGTAATTGACTTAAAATAGATTATGCGTCTAGTTTTAGCAGTTTTCTAAAAATAGCTTTTTCATCATCATAAGAATCGGCATTGGCAGCAATTCTCGGATAATGATGATACTTCATGGGGATAGGATACTCAACGGCGGGATCAAGTCGAAGCTCAGAAAAATGCACAACAAGACGGTGTCTTTGATCCAAGCTCAGCGAATGGTAAAAAATATCAATCCAACTTTGAGCCGTATGTGTCGGATAAAAATCTACAACAATCAGATCAAATTCACGACCAGCATAACGCTTTAGGCTTAATTCCGGATTTTTCGAGTCAAGCGGAAAGACATATTCAAAGGTACACAAGTCTTCAGGATCTTGGTCCATAACAGCGGACAGAAATGATTTGACCATCATCGAGAAATCATTGCCTCTCGCGCCAAAAATCAGAATCTTGAAGCGTTTCTGTGTCATCGTCTCACCTCCTTGGGTCTGGATAGCGAATCGGATTGGAATGTTCCAATTTAGCTCCATTATTCGACCTTGTCAATAGTTGGTTTTGACCGAATTGAAAACTCGCAGCCACAGTAGTCTTGGCGATGAAAATGTTCCTGTTCAGCCAAATCACAGGATTTTTTAAACCCGTTGGCTTTGCGCCAGATCCGATCGATAAATTGCAGTCCGTATAAATCCGCCATTTCGTGACCAATGGCATTAACCATCTCTGCCGACTTGTGCGGGCTGATGGTCAACGTCGAGGCGATGGCGTCAAACCCTCGCTCCGAGGCGACTTGAGCGGTTTCCTGCAAGCGTAAAGTTATACAAATCTCGCAGCGGCTCCCCCGCTCAGGGGCTGATTCATGCCCCCTTATTTTTTCTTTCCACGATTCATAATCATATTCCCCTTCAATCAACTCGACATTTTCTTTTTGACAAAAACGCTCGGCCTCGCGCAGCCTCAGTTTGTATTCATCTTCGGGAAATACATTCGGATTATAATAAAATACAGTAACAGCATAACCCATGGTTTGCAATTCTTTGATGACGAAACCGCCGCAAGGAGCGCAGCAGGTGTGGAGTAAGACAGCGGGCATATTTAAATAGTTGATTAAGAGAATTGATCCCGCTTCTCGCGAGAGGCGGGATTGAGAGAATCAAGTGAATTGAGAGAATTAAGGGAATTGAGAAAAGTAAGCTTCACAATTTCATTTGAGTAATAATACTATATATTATCGGGTTAAATTTATCAAACCAAAAACCGGATGAAGCCATACGGTTTTTGGATGAATAATGAGGATAAAAATTTGAGGATTAAACGTAAACCTTTTTCAGCTCTTCAACATCCTCGGTCGCCCGCCTAGACGAGTCGTACAGTCCGGACTCCAGCCGGCTACTGACACCTTCCCATTTGTCATCTGCCGTTGATTCGGCTTCGCGGAGAAAGCTCTCCAATTTTTCTTTTTGCGTTTTCAAGTCAGCCAACTTGGTTTGATATTGGCTCTTGGCGTCTTCTTTTACCCGAGTGGACATCTGATTGCCATAGTCAAGTGTCGGGGTGAACACGGCCAGGTCAGCTTTGACCTTGGTAATAAATTCTTGTTTGGTCATAGGTTTAGTTAGCGTTAAGGGTTTAGTGAATCACTTTTTTTTGAGGATCCAATTGACAAAGAAAGAACAGACGGAATAAACCAGAGCGACCCAGAATGCCGGCCAAAAACCGGCCACTTCAAACCCCTTGACCATGGTTGAGGTCAGCCAGAACATCAATCCATTAATAAAAAGAACTCCGATACCCAGAGTCAAAATGTTGATTGGGAGAGTTAGGAGTTTTAAGATCGAACCAATAACCGCGTTTACCAGACCAAAGACCACAACAATAAGGAGCGCGGTATAAAAACTTTTGATGGATAGGCCGGAATAATAGCTGGCCATAAAATACAGGACCGCGGCATTGATCACCCAGCGAAGGATTAACAACATATTTTAAAATTATGAGTTAGTAGATAAAGATAAATACCTAAATCAGCTGTTGAGAAATACTATTTGACCAACTGACGTTTGAGTTTATCGACCAAAGCGGCGGCGTGACCATTCTCATCAAAAATATCCATAAACACCCGGACTTCCTTCGAAACTTGGCGGCGATTGAACGCGTAAATTATTTTAACCAGCCAATAATACATAATCATCACCACGACCACAGCATACAAAAACCAGAGCAGATAATTGTTGTGTAGACTCCAAAAAGTAACATTAATTTTTACACTGTCATACTTGCGATTGCCTTCAGAGTCTATCGCGGTGAGAGAAACGGTATGGTCGCCGGATGGGAAAAAAATTTGAGCTGATGAACTGTAATACACCTGACTGTTGTCAATAGCCCACTCATACGCCGTCGGGACGACTGAGCCATTCATCAACGGATAAAAACGATAGGTCTGCCAGTCAATCTTGTCATAACGGATCACCACCTGCGAATGGTTATCAAAAATATCGGCGGCCAAGGCGGTGGCCGGACAAGAAACCAAGATCAGCATTAAAATTATAATAATCTTACCCCTCGTGCTCATCTTTTTTTGATCGTAAAAATATAATCGAGATAATAATTAAGACGATAATCGCGCCACCGATAATCCAGAGGTACCGATTTGACAGTGACCAAAACGGAACCGAAATGACGGCTGTATCGGAAATTGTATTGCCGTACGGGCCGTCAACGGACAGTTTGACGAAGTGCGTGCCGGGGCGGGTGAAGGCATGGACACCATTGCGTTTCATGCTAAAACCATCATCAAATTCCCACACAAAACTCATTCGTTCCACATCGGCCGCCGAGTCGTCCGTCGTAAAAGTATATTGATATTCACCCCAGTCAATATATTTCGGTTCAATCGTAACGGCGGTGACACGGCTCGCAACCTGCAACTTCTGCTCGACCGGAATCTCGGGATGAGCAACCTCATCGGGATTTATAACCACATTTTCTCGGTCAGGATCAGGAACAATCGGTTCACGATCGGTTTCGGTCGAAACGGCCGAGGTTTCAGCCTCCGGCTGCGAGATGACCTCAGGGGTGACCTCAGGTTCAGGGGTCACTTCCGGCTCCGGTTCTGGCGCGACAACCGTCTCGACGGTGCGATTCTTGTCGGTCGGATAGAAATCATCCTTGTCGTTGACACCATCGCCATCGCTGTCAGCGTTCAAGGGATCAGTGCCGGCCTGATTTTCTTGGTCGGTCGTCAGGCCGTCGTTGTCATCATCAGTGTCATATTCATCGGCAATACCGTCGCGATCCATATCGCCCTTTGGGGTAATTAAAACGGACTGAGCTTCATTATTCAATAAATTTTGATCGCCGGGATTAACGTTTTGAATCTTGGCGATAATATAAAAATCATTGGTGGGCACGCGCCAATCGACAAAAACCTCATCAGCCAAACCGCCGGCCCGAACAGAGATTTCTTGCGATGTGCCAATCAATTCTCCTCCGGTATAAAAAGCCACGCTGGCGGACACATCTTCATTGCCCCAATTGACAATGCGGGCGTAAATTCTAATCGGCTGGAGTTCGACGATCTCATCGAGAGGCCGGGAGAAAAAAATATCCTGACCGGTTAGGCCGACGTCGTAGTTGTAAGTCTGAGAGCTAGCCCAACTTAACGGCAAAAGCAAGATTAGAAGGCCAAAAAACAAAAGTTTTTTACACATACTGAGGGGGATAAGAGGGGTTAGCGAATAGGGTTTAGCGATTAGGGGTTAGGGGTTAGAGGGGAAAATAACAATTTTGGTTTTATAAATGATCTTTAAATCGGCTGGCGACGCGGAGAAGCAGACTTTCTTCATAATGGCGGCCGATAACCTGCAAACCAACCGGTAAACCGTTGGCTTCGCCGGCATTAAAGGACAGAGCCGGCAAACCGGCCACGTTGGCCGACACGGTAAAGATATCTGACAAATACATGGTCAACGGATCATCGAATTTTTCTCCGATGGCAAAAGCCGAGTGCGGTGTAGTCGGTGTCAAAATCGCGTCAACGTCCTTGAACTCTGAAAGAAAATCATTGGTAATCAAGGTTCGTAATTTCTGCGCCCGGTTGTAATATTCATCGGCGTAACCGGATGATAAAACGTAAGTCCCGAGCATGATACGGCGTTTGGCTTCGTCGCCAAAACCAAGACTGCGGTTTTTGAGATACATGTCCTCCAAATTTCCGGCTTCGACTCGTGAGCCATAACGAACGCCGTCAAAGCGCGCCAAATTTGATGAAACTTCGGCCGGCATCAAGATATAATAGGTGGACAAAGCGTATTTGGTGTGAGGCAGACTGATTTCCTTGACTGACGCGCCCAAATCACGAAGGCGATTGATGGCTTCGAGTACCACCCGCTCCACATTCTGATCCATGCCTTTGATAAAAAATTCTTTGGGCAAGCCGAACACCAAACCTTTGAGTGGCTGATTCAGATCCGCGGTAAAATCATCCTCGCGATCGATTGAGGTCGAGTCGCGGTTGTCTTCACCGCTGATAACGTTCATTACCAAAGCCGCGTCCTCGGCGGTTTTGGTCAGCGGGCCGATTTGATCAAAACTCGACGCCATGGCCATCAGGCCGTAGCGCGAAACGCGGCCATAGGTCGGCTTCAAGCCGACCAAGCCGCAGAAGGCGGCTGGCTGGCGGATCGAACCACCGGTATCCGAGCCCAAAGCAAAAACGCACTGATCGTCAGCCACGGCTGCGGCTGACCCCGACGACGAACCACCGGGCACCAATGAAGTGTTAAGAGGATTTTTCGTCGGGCCGAAATATGAGGTCTCACCTGAACCGCCCATGGCAAATTCATCCATGTTGGTTTTACCAAGTATGACCGCGCCGGCGTCTTTGAGACGGGACACGACGGTGGCGTTGTAAATCGCGGTATAACCTTCAAGAATTTTTGAGCCGGCGGTTGCGGGCAGACCCTCAACTAAAATGTTGTCTTTGATAGCGCACGGTACGCCTTCGAGCGGATTTAACGCTTGACCCGAGGCGATTTTGTCATCAACCTCCTTGGCTTGGTGCAAAGCGCCGGTTTCATCAATCGTAATAAAAGCGTTGATCTCGTCATTGCGTTCGTTGATTCGTTTGAGATAGGCCGAAGTTAATTCAACACAGGTGAATTTTTTGTTTTTCAAGCCATCGTGGACTTGGTTGATGGTGAAATCCTTTAACTCCATAGGGGTGGTTTGATGGGGATTAGAGATTAAAGAGTGGATTAGTGAAATTTATAGCCCGCCATAGGACGGGCTCGTCCTTCGGCGAGAAATTAGGAAATTCGTTGGTTGACAACCTGCTTTCAATACATTTCAACTAATTTCTTTCCGATTTTGTTATTTGTGATTTGTAATTCGCTGTTACTCGCGACTAAAAACGGATTTCACGCGAATGTGGCGGTCGTGAACATCGGGCGCGGCCTGCAGAACTGAATCGCTGTTACAAATTTCAATGACTTCGTCCGGCCGCGAAATGTTTTGCCGCGCGGTAATGTGGTCGGTGGCTTCCACTTGACTAACATCAACTTCATCAAGCTGTTGAAAATAAACCAAGACCGATGAAATCTGGTCGGCGTATTTGGCTTTTTCTTCTTCGGTGACGTCAATTTTGGCTAATTTTGCCAAGTGTTCAATTTGGTCGAGGGTGAGCATATGGGGATATTTTAGCATTTGTAAACGAGGAAAACAAGTTAAATGGTGACATAGCAAAGCGTTGACTGCTATGCTTCGACGGGGCTCAGCATGACACAAAAAATAACTAAGCTCAGTACGGCACAAAAAGGGAGGACATAAGGGAGAGCCTACAGAAGGGTTTGCGGTTGGTATGATTTGTTAAACCGCGACGCCATAAATATCAGCGATCACCTTGGTGATCCGGCGGGCTTCGTTATCGACCAAATCGCCGTCGTATTCGCCGGAGTGAGCGGTCGTGCCTTCATATGACGCTTTTTTTTGATCCAAGTGCAAATTGACCTCAAAATAGTTGTCGTATTCATAAATATAGACGTGAAACCGCGGATAAAAACCGCTCCCCAAGGCGCGCTTGTAGCTGGTTTCATTGGTATGAGGGTTATTTATCTTGCCATAACCGCAGCGGCGGATTAAATCCTCGACATTATATCCCTGATAAGGAAATTTGAATTTCATATGAGTTAAATACTGTTATATTCAAAGATGGTTGGTTGATTAAGCCGATGAACTTCTAATTTATCAGCATTTATCGGTCCAGGCAATTGATACTCGGGCAAATCTTGCTTAAACTTTCGAATTATCTCTTCGTCACTACCCGGCAAAACGCCCATAATAAACTCGTATCTTGAGCCTCCGGTTATTAGCACATGTTCCAAACCCTCATCGGCATCGGCTGATTCAAGATTGGGGGTGGTCCGGTCTCGGGGGTCGTAACGCAAATCAGCAAATAAATTGGGATTCATAATATTATTATTACGCTTGATGTTGTCAGCCAGATAATCAACGCGAGCCAAAAAGGCGTCCACATCTTCAGCGGTCAAATATCCCAGCAATCGCTCACGGAGATCGGATTTCAGATCCAAATCCGAACTAAGACTCATCAGAGATTCGACAAATCCAGCAGGGATGACGCGACCATAAAAAATTTGGGGGTGATGAAGCAAGCGCAAATGATAATGAAAAAAAGTAAACCCATTATCAATCATAACGACGTGGTGTTGATTGTTGATGAGAACATTGTCATTGTTGCGATCGGCATTCCACAACATCAGATCAATCAATAACAACTTGAGAAACTCATCAGAATCAGCTTGCGCGCCGTGGGTTTCATGTCGATAATCATTGAAGCCCCGAGTGTTGGCAATAAATAATTGGGAACTGCCATAATCATCAGTCCCAAGCATTTTTATGTTTGTCGGCGGCGCGTAAAACCGGCGGCCGAAATATTGAGCCACAATATCCACGGCTCGTTCTCGCAGCGGCATTTGACCTTCAATGTTGGGCGCCAAGCGCACATTGATCATGTCGGCTCTTTTAGCTTGGCTGGCTTTTTCAATCGCATCAATGTCACCGTACCGCACATGCTTGGCTTGAGAAAAGGTATCAAAACTTTTCACCAGCATCTTATCCCCTGTTTTAACCACCAAATCGGTTTCACTTTGTGATGGCGACAATTTGAGCCGAGTCACTAGCCGCGGCTGGCCTGACGTCTCAAGCGCTTTTTCGGATTTATTATCAATATCATAAACCGGATCAACATAATTTTTCAGATCAGCCATGGTTTTGATCCCCAGCCGCTCCTGATCAGCAGTGAGCGGCGCGCCATCTTTTAGATGTCGGTATAAAGCCAAAATATGCGGCATCACATACGGACCGACTTCACGGACACAATTTCGCATGGTAATAAGTGTTTGATCCAATGAATCCCCCACTTGAGCGCGCATGGCATGAAGATAGGCCGCGGCTGGTTCGGGTTTGACGCCGGCCGGACTATCAGGAAAGGCGGCTTTTAATTCTTGGTATGTTGCATGCTGACGCGGGGTAAAGATGACCTCAAAATCATCTAACTGAAGTAATTGATCCAATAATGCTTGATTGAATTGAATAATATTGCCGGCTGCGAATCGCTGCATATAACCAACAATACTGATATTAGGTTTGTCACGATAAAATTGGAACCACATCCACCAAAAATGGGGGTCGGCATAGATTTCTGAATTGGCGGTAACGGCCAAGTCATTCATCAATTCCGAGCGATTCTTGCCCAGACGCTTGAGATTCTTCGGCTCGGTCAAAAAGACGAATTTACCGGTTTCCAACATTTTGAAATAAATATACTCCAATGTCTCTGGTCGAAATGGAACGGAAGCCAACTGTTCGGCTAATGTGCCCCGCTCAATGCTTTTGTCGGCCAGAATCTTTTGCTGGTCAAAATCCAACTGTTCAACCTCCGACCGATAGAGCTCAATACTCATTAAGATTTTTTCCGGCTGGTGCCGCAAATACAAATCGAGCAGAATCGGTTTTAATTCCGCCTGTCTTTCAGGATGAAAATCATCGAGGGAAAAAAGCGCCGCGGCCGCAACGCGTAAATCAGGCCGATCCTTGATTAATTTAAAAGTGGAAAACCGATCCTCAGAGGAAAAATGCTCTCGAGTATTGTAGTCGGTGGCAAACAGCGCGTAAACCTCGGGACAGGCCGGCAGCAAGTTATCTCTGACAAAATGATTAAACTTGTCGCCGGAATAATGGTTACGGCTGAGCCAATTCGTGATTTCTTCTTTTAGAGCCGCACCAATTACCCGCCGTTCCAAGACCAATCGAGACGGCAAGGAAAGATAGAAGGATATCGCCGCACCGGCGCTTTTTTTGGCTTCATGTTCAATCATGTTCATCGCTAGAACGGACAGGTTATCAAAACTGGTTTTTTTCAGTTCAGCGTTATCATCGGAATTTAATCTCTCGATCAGCCGAAGGCCGTCGGCGAAATTTACATCGGAGGTTGTTTGGTGAAAGTCATTTTTCCATTTAACTAAATCATTTTTTTGAGTTTGGTCGGCGTAATCCAAACGCAAGCGCTCGATTAATTTTTGTTTGACGTCTTCGGTAAAATCGGCGATTGTATCCAATTTTTGACGACACAACGTGACCGCGACGGTCTCGGAATGATTAACGGCCATCGAAGAGACAAACTGATCCCAGACCAACCCCAGCGACCATTGAGCCAAAAGCGGTTCGCGAATTCCGCCCAAAATCCGAAAAAGGTTATCGAGCCCCCACTTTTGCGCCTTTCCCAACAAAGCCACAAATTCGCGGAAATCCTCTATTCTTTCATCTGGGGCTTGATCCGACGGCTGATCTTGTTTCGGATTCATCAATAATTCGATGTCAATCCGCTCATCAGCTACCAAGTCACCCACGAAAATATTTTGGTATTGTTCGTCCGGATATAATTCAAGCACTTTGGGTTTTACTCGACGCTCAAACTCAGTGCGCACGATTCCAATCACCTCAAAATCACGCTCGGTTAATTCAAAAACCCGGCGGCGGATTTCCGGCCGCACCCGATGTCGGGCAAACCCGGGCGAGGTTGGTTCAAATTGCGGCTGCTGGAGCATAAAATCGCAAAACGTGATTATTTATTCAAACCCAAATGAATCAAGTGACTGATTAGATCTCGATAACTCAACCCGCTAGCCGCCCATAATTTCGGATACATGGAAATCGGCGTAAAACCCGGGATCGTGTTGATTTCGTTGACCAAGATTTGGCCATCGGCGGTGATAAAGAAATCCACACGGGCAAAACCGCGGCAGGTGGCTAGCAGATAAACTTGTTTGGCCAGATCATCCAATTCTTTCAGTTGTTCAGGCCTTAATTCAGCGGGTACAATCAATTCGGCGGCGTTATTTTTATATTTATCGTCATAATCATAGAACTCGGCGCCGGCCTTGATTTCTCCGGGCAGAGAACAACGGATATCGGTCACGGTATTGCTGAGAACCGAGACCTCAATCTCTCGCCCGCCAGTCACGCCTTGTTCAATGACGACTCGGGAACAAAACTCTTTGGCATTATAACATTTTTCCGCCAACCGGTCAGGTGTTGATACTTTATAGACACCAACCGACGAACCCAGGTTGGCGGCTTTGACAAATACAGGGAAAACAAATTGCTCTTTGACAAAAGTTAGCTTAAGATTCAACGCGGCCTGATTATCACGATCAAAATCAAGCAGAACAAATTCGGTTTGAGGAATGTGGTTGTGAGCAAAAAGCTGCTTGGCTACGCCTTTGTCGAGACAAATGGCCGAACCAAGAATATCCGAACCGACAAACGGTTTTGAAACTGACCTGATCAGACCCTGAATTTCACCGTCCTCGCCGCCGGCGCCGTGCAAAATCGGGAAGTAAATATCAATCTCGGCAGAGCGGGAATGAAAATCATAATTTGCACTCATGGTTTCATCAGGATGAAACCGGCCGTCTTTGGCAATAAAAATTGATTCAATAACAAATTTGTCTTGATCATAATTGTCAAGAATGCCTTTGGCAGACATGATTGAGACTTCATGCTCCGGCGATTTGCCGCCGTATATCAAACCGATTTTTTGGGTCATATTATTTTATGGTTCTGACTGCCACACAGGCGTTTTGAATTTGATAACTATTAAAATCTAAAGGCGATTGGAGAGGGACAATGGTTTGCTCCGTGGCTGGGTATTGGGCCTGCACGTATTTTATAATGTCTGTCCGATTACTGATAGTGCCGTCAGCGGTGCTGACGAGCACCAGACCACAACCGCGGTTTCGACCGTACTCGGCGGCTAGGTTAAATATTTTTTCGCACACACTAGAAGCCTTTAGACGATTTAGATATTCATCACGAGGATTTACAGCTCTAACCACCAAAACTTTGACGCCATTGACAGCGATTGTCTCGATAAAAAGAACACTCCCGATAATCTCCCTGACATCTGTTTCTTTATTATCAATCACCATTTTGGCGGGAATAACATTTGGCCATATCCGCAACATATTATCTATACCAGTATAACAAGCCTCGCCATAATATCCTGATAATTCCCCGGCGAAGCCACGATCAGGAATGATTCCGACTTGCGCTTTTTCTAATAGCAATCTTTCTCCCTGCCGGCGCAAGACCTCACTAATGGCCGGAATAGCCAGAATTTTGGCCAGACGACCGGCTTCAGCTCTGGTCGGCGCCAGGCCAGAATCAAAATAAGCTTCGGCGGCGGCCAGTTTTTTTTGTTTTTCCTCATATCTGGCTTGTTTGGCTTCCAGCACTTTTAGTTCAGAAAAAAGTTTTTCATTTATCTCACCGTCAGGATACTCAGCCATCTGCCGCAGCACGGCTTTGATTTTTTTTGATTGGTCAACATTCTCCCAAGTTTCCGCCGGTAACACAATGTGTTCTTTGACCAGATTATGGATCAAATCCTTAAAATATTTCAAACCCAACGAATTTGGGGTATCATTATTGACAATTTCATCGGGAATTCGAGCAAAACCGGAATGATGCACCAAAGTTTTGCTAAAAATGATCGCACGGATAAAGGGCGATGTCGGGGGGAATTCTCCCTTAACATTCATCTTCGATTCCAAAGCTATGAGCGTTTTCAAAATACTGTCAAGATTATCACCGGCAAGAATTTTTTGACGGCAAGAGATTAGAGCGTCAATTTTCTTATCATGAATTTGACGAGCCCCCACCGGCACGCTTTGACTCCGCAGATTGTCGACCTCCTCGTCAATGGCTGAGGCCACTTCGGTTTTAAATCGATCAACATCGAGATTTTCATTGAGCTGTTCAGCTCGCAATAAATCTCGTCGCAGCAATAGATATTCACCGGCACACAGGCTGACGTCAACTTCTGTTTTTTCAATTTGATCAACTGCTATGGTCTCGGCGTCATAACCTTGAGGCAAACTTAGTAGACGGCCGGCTTGCTGATCAGCTGCAAATTCGCGGTGCATCTGATCAATTTTTTTGTAGTCCCGCTTCCAGCGGCTGGTGTAAAACTTGGTTTCAACCGCTAAAATATCGTAATCAAATTTCGTCATTTGATCCGGCGACGGTATGTCTCCACTGATTACTTTGGCTCTAATTTCCCGAAACCTCCGCTGTAAGTGCTGTATATCAGTCAAGTCCTCGTTAAATTGTTCAACCGGCAACTGTGACAATTCACCCCGATCAACATTTTTGATGTTAAAATAATATTCCATCAGAATCGGTGTTTTGACCAAACCAAATTCAACAATAAAATCAGCTAAAATCGCCAGAGAGTCAATATCTGTCAGCAGGGCACAATTATTTCGAACGACATTTCTGATATATTCTGATACTTTGTCAGACTGGGCGCCGGTAAATGCATCGTGGTATTTGGCGAGAAGTAGGGAGAGTTTTTCAAACCAGACCGGCGGGAAATACGGACGAAGGTTCAATTTGGAGTTGTTCTCCAAGAGATCAATCAACAACCCAAATCGATTTCGGGCGAATTGGTCGGTAATAAAAACACCAACAAGCGGCTCACCGACCGCAATGGCGGCCGCAAAGACAGCCGAGGAGCGAGAATAAGTGTCATGTTGCCACTGATAAAAACCAGTGACAAAATCCGGTTTAGCCGAACCGAGATCGCGTAAGATTTCAATAATTGGTGAAATTAGCTGGTCCAAACCAAAGGCCAATAATCGTCTCTGGTCTCCAGAATCTAGGGCAAAAAACTCGGCTTTAAACTCTTTGTATTGATTCAACAATTTGGCCGGATTGTGTTTGAGGTAAGCATCAAATAAAATCGGTTTGACTTCGGGCCATTTATCCTCCGGCAACTGGTGCAACTCAAAGTCCGCCACCATGGCCTGGGCATCACCGCGTTTAATGATATTTTTAAGTAATTCATACATTATCTCCGGCGGTTGGGGTTGATTTTTGGTCAAAACATGAGCGGGCGACTCTTCAAATAACTCCCGCGTGCAGCGAGATTGGTCATTACGCTCGGGTTTAAGTTCAAAGCGGATGCTTTTGTAATTGCTACCAAATGTATTTCTATTTGCATCGTCAACAATCGTTTGGACATAACTGTGCAGTTTGCTGGCGCTGAGAATCTTTGGAATCTCACCCAAACCTTCCTTTGTGCCATCTTGGTCTGATATTCGAGCTAATCGCAGGTAAATATGGAATTTATCTTCCGGCGTCAACTGTTCCAGCACCCGTTCACAGACAGGCTCCCAGATTTGTTCGTGCAGTTTTCCCATGGCCTGTCTATCCTCTTGTTTAAAAAATCTATTTTTATCAATAGTTTGTAAATAGTTTGTCACAACGTGGGCATCACCAGCCAAAAGACCACGCTGAATATACGGCAGCAATTTTTGTTGTACTTTTGGTTCGCAATATCGATCATCAGCCATTAAAGCCACCAAGTAATTAGACCCTGAGCGATTATCAATGGCCAGTACACCGGAGCAAAAAGACTCAAAGTCATCTTGACTGTCTAAATTTATTGTCTGAAAAACTTCATTAAAAATGGGAAAATACTGAACTTGACGGAATGACGCTAAAAAAATTTCTACTTTTACTCTAACCGGTAAAGCTTCAAACTTCGGCTTGAAAAAGGCAAAACAATCAAATAAAGCAGGGGAGTTATAGGATCGATACAGATCAAAAAGTCTGTCTGCCACTTCTGGGTAATCAGCCTGCAACTTGTCCATATCCTTGAAGGTAAATTCGGCAAGAGCTCTATCATCAACGCCGCTCCGTTCCAAGCTCTTAAAAATAACAACCCGATCATCAAAACTAAATCTAGGATAAAAATTATTAAATTCTGAATTTGGATAATTAACTATCAAGGCCAGTAACTCTTGGCGACGATGTAAAACAGTTTTAAATTTTTCTGTTCTTTCTTCGCGCGACCTGACTTTGGGTTGGGCATCATCGATCAGAGCAACCAGACCATTTAATAGATATTCTTCATGCAATAATTCTTTCGGCAGCCCCGCGTACAAATCAAAAACTGATTCAAGCGAAGATTGCTGACATACATCAACCATTGCCAAACCGACGATCTTGGTGACCGTTTCCTTATACTTTGAGAATTCATGATCTCGAGGCAGGCGAGAATACACGTCCAGAGCTTCATGGAAATCACGGACAGAATACGACTCCTGTTGGCTCATGTAATCCACAATTGATTTGTCTTGCTCGGATTTTGTGTCATGTTTGGCTTGGCTAGGCTCAGCAAATTGCTTCATAAGACTACTTGATTAATTTTTCAAACTCTTTCTCATCAATAATTTTCACGCCCAATTTTTTGGCTTGATCGAATTTTGACCCGGCATCTTCGCCTGCAACCACATAATCGGTTTTGGCGCTGACTGAACCCGCGACTTTGGCGCCAAAACTTTGCAGCAGTTCTTTGGCTTGATCGCGGCTGTATTTTTCGAGCGCGCCGGTGAGCACAAATGTTTTGCCGGTCACGCCGGCTTTTTTCCGACCGGAGGCCGACTTTTCCAATTTAACGCCAAGCCGCTCAAGCTCCAAGATCATTTTAACATTCATCTCATTATGAAAATAGTCATACACGCTCTCGGCCACTTTTTGGCCTACGCCATCAATATTTAAAATATCTTCAAGTTTTGATTGGCGAATTTTCGTGGTTAACTCTTCGAGATTTCCGGCGCTGAATTCCCGAGCGATCAGACTGGCGGTTTCTTCACCGATATAACGAACACTCAACGCGAAGAGCAGCTTGCGTAAGGGGACGGTTCTGCTGTGGTCAATCGCCATAACCAAATTCTCGGCGGATTTGGCGGCAAAGCGTTCCAGCGATTTCAGATCTCCGACCTTCAACTTAAAAATATCGGTAAAATTTGTGATTAAACCTTCGGTCATCAGTTTTTCAATGATTTTTGGACCAAACCCATCGATGTCAAAGCCTTTTTTGGACACAAAGTGCGACAGAATTTCTTTTTCCTGAGCAAAACATTTTTTATTGACGCAATAAAGAGCCACTTGGTCGGTTCGGCGTTTGACTTCCGACCCGCAGATCGGACACTTGGCTGGCAGACTGATTTTTTTTTCTTTGCCGGTGCGGAGTTTGGGCAATGAACCGACAACTTCGGGGATAATGTCGCCGGCTTTATGCACAATCACCGTATCTCCAATACGAATGTCCTTGCGCTCAAGTTCATCAATATTATGAAGCGTGGCGCGGCTGACGGTGGAGCCGGCCAATTTAACCGGGGTCAAATGCGCCACCGGAGTTAACGCTCCGGTCCGGCCGACTTGCCATTGAATAGCCTCAACTTTGGTCGTGGTCTGCTCGGCCGGAAATTTGTAAGCACAGGCCCAGCGGACGTATTTGGCGGCGCGGCCCAATTTTTGCTGCCAATCGAGGCGATTAACTTTAATCGCGACGCCATCGATTTCATACGGCAACTTATTTCGTTGGTCAGACCAAGATTCACAGAACTTGATTACCGCTTCAATCCCATTGACCTTCTCATATTCGGGATTGACCTTGAGATGAAGCTCAGCCATCCGCTTTAACATATCCTCCTGAGTATTAAGTTTTTTCTCGGGGTTGTAAATCGCCCAGCAAAAAACATCGAGATCTCGCTCGGCAGCCACCTGAGGATCGAGCTGGCGGACCGTGCCGGCCGCGGCGTTTCTCGGATTGGCAAACAATGGTTTTCCTTGTTGTTCGTTTAATTTATTCATCTTATCAAAACTCTTTTTGGGCATGTACACTTCACCGCCAACTTCAATATCAACATTATCAGATAATTTCAACGGCACACTCTTGATGGTTTTCACGGTGGACGTGACGTCTTCGCCGAAAACACCGTCACCGCGGGTGACCGCGCGCAAAAAAACGCCGTCTTGATAATTAAAAGACATGTTCAGGCCATCAATTTTCAATTCACATGTATATTCAATAATTTCATCAACAGGCAACTTCAACATCCGTTTGACGCGACGGTCGAATTCCCGAACATCCTCGTAATCAAAAACGTCATCAAGCGAATATTTTTTAATTTCATGCTTGACCTTTTTAAATCCGGACAAGACCTCGCCGCCGATGCGCTGCGTCGGAGAATCCGTTGTGACCAAATCCGGGAATTGATCCTCTATCGCCTCGACCTCATTTTTCAAAGTGTCGCGCGCGGCGTCGCTCATAATCGGTTTATCGAGAACATAATAAGCGTAATCGGTGTCCCGAAGCTGGTCTTTTAATTTTTCCAAGCGTTTTTTGGCGTCTGATTTATTCATATTGTGTTAAATCATTTTTTGCCCCTCAAAATAATAACCAAGTAAGCGAAAAAAGTATATGCTCCAAGCAGACTCAACAAAGCGGTGCCGACCATCCAGATGAGCCAATAAACAAACAGATAAAAGCTGGCTTTTTGCCAGTAGCCGAAAGCGAAAAACGCAGCTGAAAGCATGGTAAAGACAAAAGAAAGAAAAAGGTATTTCCAACGATGCTGATGCATATCATGGTTCCACGCGGTTTTGTCTTGATTTTTGGCCTCCGACACTTGTTTTAACACCTCGGAGAAATTGAGTCTATTATTCATATTGAAATCAAAATTTATTGATTAATGCCATAAAATTCAATGATGTATACCGCCAATTATCGGGCCAGTCATGTTTGAGATGGTTGTAAACGGTGTAATGATAATGTTTTTCAAAATCATCTTGGTGGCGAATCACATGGTCGTGGAAAGAATGCTGCCAATAAAATGGCGGCAGCTGATCAGCAGATGAGCGCAGCGGGTAACGGTCTTTGATGGTTTTCAAAAAATTATCATGTTCCGTTACGTCACCCTGATATCTTTCATACGACCCATCTTGAAGGCGAAGTTCGCGAACTTCGCCTTCAAGATGGGGGCCGAGAATGAAATTCGCGTCTCGAGAAAAATGTCTTTTTATAAAATGCATCACCTGCGACACATTATATTCTTTTCCTGGTCTGAGCAGCAAATGCGCGTGATCCGGCATGACACAAAACGCAAACAATTCAAACCCCTTCATTTTCTTGGCCAACTTTAATTCCGCCACAAACAACTCACATAAACTCTCGTTGTCAAAAAATGGAAACCGCTCTTTGGTTAATATGGTAATAAAATAAATCGCGCCATCAACATAAAATCGTTTCTGAGAATTCCGGTGTAAAACCATATCACTCGATCACAAATCGACTATTATCGGCGTCGTAAAACATCTGGCTGATGATCTCGGGTTTATCCTTGCGCGCGAATTCGGCGACCAATAACTCACCGCCAAGATCGCAGTTGTCGTCCAGACACACACCGTCAACGGTTTTGTATTTCAAAAAATTGATGGTGTGGAACTCATTGACTTTGATTTGATCTGAGAGCTTTTCAGTTTGAACGAATTCAGACAAAACACAGTCAAAATCGCCGTTCATGTCAGCGCAGACAACCAAAGATTGCTCATCGTTGTTGAAATACAAGCCATAGGCGAATGGAATCTGCTCAAACTCCTTGAATCTTTCTCCGGCCAAAGCTTTTACCCGCGCTACGGTCAGAGACTCACCATACTTTTGCATTTCCGCCTTGACCAGTTGGACCGACTGATAATCTTTTACATTGACAACCACCATGGCCGCCACAATTAGAATCAATAGCGTGACAAAACCGTAATTGATCAGATTGTTTTTAAATTTTAGTTTCATAAACTTTTACGGTTACAGATTGTACAGATATACTGATAAATAAATATTTTCAAAACGGTATATCTATATTACCTGCATCTGTACTAAGATAAATTCACCACCCGACGGACTCTAACACCATGAGTGGTAAATAGAATAATTAAACCTAATTTCAAATTATTTATTTTTAAATACTCTTTTACTTGATTGAACTCAGCTTGAGACAAATAATTACCAATTTTCAATTCCACAACGAGACGTTTTTCCACCAAAAAATCCAATCGACGAAAACCTATTTTTTCACCGTCAAGTTTTATGTCCACTTTCAATTGCCTCTGATAAATCACCCCCCGTTTCTTGAATTTGTGTTCTACAGCGTCTTCATAATATTTTTCGCGCACCCCCGGACCAATAGAATTGAAAATCTCGTAACAAATCCCAATAACTATCTTAGATAATGGATCTTGGATGTAAGCCGTCCCATTGTCTTTTTTTATTATTGTTTGGTTATCCATGTGATGATTTACTGTTCCAGACTATACATATTACTGATGAATTAACATTTTAAACTGTATATCTGTATTATCCGTATATCTGTATTCTTTATATCAGCTTGCCTCAAATAAATAAATTAAAGTACCAAGACCAAATATTTTCGCCGTAGAGCAAAACCGCCAAAGCAGCCGGAGCCAGAAACGCGGCCATTGGCAGTTTGGCGCCGAACTTGGCCTTGCCCGATATCAACAACGCCACGGCGAATATGGCGCCGCCAACGTAAGCCAAAACCAAGGTGGTGATCATCCCCTGCCAGCCGAGCGCCAAGCCGATCAAGGCGCCGAATTTCATATCGCCGCCGCCGACCCACTTGCCTTTGGAAAAAAAATACTGGAAGGCAAAAAAGGAAAAGCCGATCACGGCGCCGATTACAATCCCCAGTATTTTCTTTAGATTAAAATCCAACAGATAAATATTGAACAAAGCAACCACAACCAAAGCCGGATAGATAACTTTATTAAGGATCAAGAAATGCTTGACATCGATAACAAAAACCAGAATCAGAACCGATACAATGAACATATCGCGGATTAGGAAGGCAACGCTTTCGGCTGAAATATCGGACAAAGAAGAGAGATGAATAAATGCCAGCAGCAAAAATATGACCGCAGTTGACAGCTCCACGGCCGGATATTGCCATGATAACTTTTCATCGCACGACCGGCATCGGCCTTTCTGCGATAAGAAGCTAAACACCGGAATCAATTCCAGTGGCGTGAGTACCTTGCGGCAGAATCGACAAACTGAACGTTTAAATTTTATCCACTTTGACGCTGGCTCCGGCAAACGGAAAATCAGCACATTGAGAAAACTCCCGATTGCCAAACCGAATAAAATAATAAACAAATAAATTAAAATCATATTTTATTTAATCTCAATTGTCCGCGCCAGATAGCAATTATCAGTCAGGTTATAGCCATTAAAATTAAAAAACCCATCGAGCGAAACCGGACTTTTGTCATTGATAAATTTTGATTGAATGTATGATAGGGTCATCCCATAATTCGAGATGGCGCCGCTGCTGCCCGGAACCAAAATTTTGTTAATACCGCGCTGTCTGGCGACCGGTTCCAAATTATCTAAGAATTTTTCAATAAACGTTCCGATATCAAAATCACTTTCATTCGGAACATCAAATCCGCGGACCAGCATTACCTTATCACCATCCTTGGCCGTCAACTCAAAAACCAAAACTGAACCAACCAAACTTCTCTCTTTTGATGCTTTGTCTTCAGCCACAAATTTATATGGCACCATATTCGGATAGGCGGTGAGCAGCGGGTATTCCTTGGTGTAACATACATCAGCCAAATAACCGGACATCTCCCCCACCAAACCTCGATCCGGAATCATCTTGACCTCAACCGGCTTATCAGAATCCTCCAAAATAAAGTTGCCGACCTCGGCACGGAGCACGTCCAGTTCGGTTTTGAAAATTTTTGTAACATCAACCTGTTTGGAATTGTCTTTGGCGTCATTGATTGCCCGCCAAGCACCGGCACTCCAATAATTTTCTTCGTTATGTTTAGCTAAATTCAATACATGGTCTTTGACAAATCGGTCAACCAAATTAATTACATTTAGAATACCCACTCCGGTCACATCGCCATCAACAGTCGCGGCCATCTGGCGGATGGCATCACCGGAGAAATTAACCGTAAATAATTTTCGGAATAAAAGTTCTCTGATAATCGAACTGAGTTCACTTTTGGCAGCAAAGCCGCGTTCAGCCAAAACCAAAACTTCGATTAAGCTATCAATATCCGCCGCCGAGTTGACTCGACCGGCCATCATTTCATAGTGGCTGAGCTGCTGGGCAATGAATTTGTTATCCGGTTTTCGCGCCAAAATCTCCCGCAGATCGCTGATTTTTTGATTGAGAACCGCTTGAGCGCGCGGAGTGACCGATGATATATCAGCCGAATCTTTCATAGCTGCCAAAATATCTTGTTGAATAATCTCAAAACTGGAGCGCACTTTTTCTTTATCAAATATAATTTTTACTCGCGGAATGGTTTCCGTAAATTCACCGTAAGCATCCGGCTTTTCAGCTACCGAACCGGCCTCACGATTTGACTGCCAATCACGGATAATCTGCTCCAAGCTCGGCCGACCACTATCAAAGCGGTGACGGCTTTTGCCGGTGAGGAAGCTGAACATTTCCAATTCGACTGCGGTCATTTGATTTATATCAATGTCCATAATCGGCTTGGACGATAACAAAGACGATTTAATTTTTCTCATTTTCTGATCTAAGACTTCCAGCGAAATTATGCCCTCGGCCACCTGCTCCGCTGGCAGCGGCGTGCCTGATTTTTCTAGTCGGACCAAATTACGAAAATAACGAAATAACAATGGGGTATTGGACAGCCCAAATTTTTCCACAAAACTGGAAATAACGGAGAAATCGTCCTGATCGAGAACCACTTCACTTTCACCTTCAAATAAAGGAGAAAATTTAAGATTGCTCATCAGGGAAGACAGGAAAATTGAGGTGCGATCATATTGATTGTGAGTAAGGGCGTTGCGTTTTTCATCCGACGACTTGGGCAGCCGATCAAGAAATTCCTTGATGCGGTCGGGACCAACCAATTCAATCCACATTTCCCGATCAGCCACGTCAGCGAAAAGCCGCGGTGCTTCATTCACCATCTGTTGAAAATTCGCGCTGACCGATTCATACATTGATTGAAGTCCGCTGATCTTGCCGCCGACAACGATAGCTTCCAGTTTGGTGGTATATTCATGATGATTCTGCCGGCTTTCAAAATCACGGAGAAAAGAATAGAGGGACATTAACCGCGAGACAACTTCATCATCTTCACGGCCGCCGCGATACTCAGCCACCAGCCGGCCGGTAAATTGCTCAGCGCCGTCGATAGCCAACATGGCCAAACCGGAGGCCTGTTTTATTTTCGCCTCAACCATCTCCGGTGTGTCGACAGCGGCGGCCATCCGAGTGGCGCGATCTAAATTTTCCGCCTCAACCTGCAGATGAAAGCCAAGTAATTTGGCGACCAGCTCGCCATAATCTTGACCGGCGATAAAAAATTTCAGATATTCCTGAACCCCCTTTGATTTGACCGTGTTGCGTTCAAACTTCAACTGAGATTGGAGAATCTGGGGCAAACAGATGGCAATCGCTTGGGCTTCAGACCACCCGAGATCCTGCCCGATTCGGATAATGGCGCGTTTTTGGGTTTCCGGCCGCACGTGGGTCAAGACCATTCGCTCAACGATTACGGACAAATTCCGCAGAATAAAATTCTCTTTGTCCTGATCAAAAAGCTCAATCACCGCCAACAATTCATCATACTCATGCATAGTCGCCAAATAAGCGACGAGAGGATCTTTGTCGGTCGGACTCTCCGCCGGTTTGAACCGATCATGAACAAAAGTCAAAAATAAATCTTTTGGTTTCTCCCCCAAGATCGGAGCCAGCAGCTCAACTGCTTGGCGGCGATCAACATCGGACAGGTTGAACCATTTCCGTTTGATTGTTCCCAGCTGAGCAGTAATAACTTCTTTGGGATTTTCACCGAGATCATTCGCGCTTTTAACCAGTAAATTCAGATCGCGCCCACGCGCCAACCGCATTTCATACAAAGCAAATAAATCCGGCGTTTCCCAACCAAGTTCTTTCAAAGACCGGAAACGCTTTTCCTTGGCTAGAACTTCGCCGCCATGCCTGACAACGTTCCTGATTTTACCAAAAGTATGAGCAAAAGACGTTTTATCCATGATCAGCGAGATCAGTTCTCTCTGCTGGGGTTCCAATTTCTGCATAACAGCTGATACCTCTTCCGGTTTGGCTGATCCAAGCAGGGAGGAAAAAAGATCAGTCAACTTGCCCAAGCAATGATCGTGAATCGGGTCTTTGGAATCATATGCTTGATCTTGAATTTTTGTGAGCAGCTCGGGCACCAGTCGAACATCACTGAGTTCTTCTAATTTTTTGGCTCCGCGATTAATTTCATCGTACTTATCATCGCTCGGCTCCGGTGATAAATTGTGATCCAGAATCTCGCGATACATTTTTTGGCGCTCCGCCTCGAATTCTGCCGGCGTTAATACACCGGAATCGATCAAAAAGCGTCCGACCGATCTAAGCCGTATAAGCCCCTCCGATTGGACCAAACTTCGCGCGGCCGGCAAAACCGACTGATTATCTAATTCAAAATCAAAACCACGGTCTGCATCGTCAACAATATGATCATAAGTAATCCAACCGGTCTGGCTCAAAACCGCGGCGGAGGAGCTGAGCTCCGACGTGTGCCGGCGATATAAATTACGCAAAAAATAAGCGATAATCGGATTAAAATAAGCGTCGGGAGCCACCCCTCTTGATTGGTCGCTGATTTTGGCCCGTAAGGTTTCAAAAATATAGGTCGGTTTTTTTTGTTCCAGCCGGCGAAACCGCTCATTACGGTGCTGAATTTCATCTCCGACTTCACGTGACATCCCAAAAACCAAATTGGTGAACCCCTGAACAACCTCAGCGGAAAGAAGTTGAATAAACTCTGATGCCGCGGCCTCGGTAATTTCGCCATCAGCTACAGCCCGATCGAGATCAGGCCGGACTTCATTCTCAATTAAGTATTGGTTCATCTGTTGTTTGGCTTCCGATGACGTCAGCTTGGACTGCAGCTCCAAATAATTTTGTTTTACTTGCTCCAAACTCAGTTTTAATGTCTGAGGCGCAAAATCACGGCGAAGATTGTCTAATTCATACAATGAATCTTGCAGCTGATGAATTTGATGCTTGATTTCCTGACGCCGGGCGTATAACGCGGTTTTGACTTTGTTCGCCTCATCGATAGCAGCAGCCAGTCGCTGACGGTTTTTTTCTCTAAACGGTCTAACAAAAAAATTTCTTTGTCGCTCCGATTCCAACGCTACTTCAAGGTCGGCAATTTTTGTTTGTTGGTTTTCCAACTCCCACGACAAGGCTGCGGCAGCTTCAGCTTGCTGTTCCTGCCACCCACTGTACTCCGCCAGCTTCTGATTGATCTCCGTCAACTGAGCGGCCAAAACATCCGGTGATTTCATGGCGGTGATATCGGTCATTGATTGTTTCATTGATTCCAGATCCTGCCTGATTGAATCAAAAACAACATCAGCTCGCGGCTGACTGGGAGCTATCTCGACCAAAGATCCGGCCACAACTCGATCCAAAGCTTGCTTGACTCGACGAAACTCAGCTTCTACTTTTTGGTTGAGTGCCAAAATATCACGCTCGAGACCGGCCTCGGGCTTGGTTATTTTTTCAGTTGAATTTTCTCGGTGTTCGTGATTATTTCCCAGCGTTGAAACAGCCGAGACTTCATAGGCCATAAGCAAAGCTTAAATTTCCGACACCATTTCCACCAAACGATTAGCATAACCCCATTCATTATCATACCAGGCGAGAATTTTCACGAGATTACCGTCAACGACGCGAGTAAATTCCAAATCGACAATGGCAGACGCGGTTGAGCCGATTATATCTGAAGAAACGAGCGGCGCGTCAGACACCTGTAAAATGTTTTTGAATCGTGGTAGTTTGCTGTATTTTCTGAACGCGCGATTTATCTCCTCGGCGGTGGTATTTTTTTTCAGCAGCGCGACCACATCAATCAAAGAGCCGGTAATAATCGGCACGCGGACTGAAACACCGTCAAATTTATCTTTCAAGCTGGGCAGCGTAATGGTGGTGGCAATGGCGGCGCCGGTTGTTGTCGGGATAATGTTATTCAGCGCTGACCGGCCGCGGCGGAGATCTTTGTGATCAGGAGAATCAACGGTATGCTCGGTGGCCGTGGTGGCGTGGACCGTGGTTAACAATGCTTTTTCCACACCGAAAACACTATGTAAAACAGCAATCACCGGGCCGGTGCAGTTGGTGGTACAGGACGCGTTAGCAATAATCTTTTGGCCCTTGGCTTCATTATGATTTACCCCTTTGACCACGGTCATGACGCCCTCGCTTTTGGTCGGCGCGGAAATGATAACTTGTTTGGCGCCGGCAATTAAATGCTTGGAAGCGTCTTCTTTTTTAGTAAAAACTCCGGTACATTCAAGGACCACATCCACTTTTAATTTTTTCCATGGCAGTTTTTCCGGCTCCATGATGGAATAAAAATTTATTTTGCGGCCGCCGACAATCAATTTGTCTTTGTCCACTTCCACTTTTTTATCATACGGTCCATAGGCAGAATCATAGCGCAAAAGGTAGGCTAAATTTTCGAGCGACGCAAGGTCGTTCACAGCCACGACTTGATACTTTTTGGGCTGGCTAAGGGCGACTTTGAGCGCGGCGCGGCCGATACGGCCGAAGCCGTTGATGGCGATTTTTTTCATATTGGTGTTACAAAATTACAAAACATTACAAATAGTTACAAAAACATCAAGTGTAGTTTCTGTAATTTTTGTAGTATTAGTAAATTAGTAATATAATTTACATTATTTCTGGTTAAATTATAGCATAAAACCAGCGTTAGCCACCAATAAACCACTCACAGTTGATATCTGGCAAAACACTTCCCCGCACAAATAAACTTGACAAAAAATAACTATTTCTCTATAATTATAAATTCCATTTACCACCACCGTGGAGGGGTCATGATGGGGAGCACGGCATGGCGCCACAACAACCAGCAGTTCGAACCCTGCCCGGAACCAAGGACTGACCAAGACATTGAGCAGCATGCTGAAGACAGAATTCTGGTCACCAGCAGTGTCACAGCGACGATTAGTCATGGAATGGATTATCAAGGCAGAAAGGGATTTCTCCCCGCCACAATTTCAGCGGATCATCTGATTCATTTCGGCCACTTTCACCTCGGCGAAGATCGCGAGGCCTATGATCGAGCGGTGAGAGAAGCCTGTGCGTTGTTCATCAATGAAAATAAACGGCAGAAATTGAACAGCCTAAGGCTCTGAAATATCGGAGTCTTTTTAAATAACTAATTTTTACGGAACAACTAGAGGAGGGAACTTCGATGAGAATGTTATTCGTTGATGATGAAGAGCCGATCCGTGAGTTAATGTGTCGGTACGCGGCGCGAGGCGGCTATGATTTTACTGCCGTGGCTGACGGTCAGGAAGCGATCAAACTGCTTAATAATTCTAAAGATAATCCAGTTACAATTCTCATTACTGACTTGTCCATGCCGGGCATGGATGGAATGGAGCTGCTTGATTATGTGGAAGACCATTTTCCTGACCTGATCGCGGTGCTGATAACCGGGAATGATAATATCAAACACTCGAAGGCCAGTCTGGTGGTGGTTAAACCATTTAACTGCGGTGAGATGCTGGCCAAGGTTGCGGCTCTGGCGGTAAAATAAGGATAATAATATTAAATCTCAAGTCATACTTGAGAATTTATTTTTCAAAATCATATTTAATCGGGCGGATCAATTACTAATAATATACGGCGTCTGATCTTGGTAAAAAAAACAACACCATGAATTGTGATGTTTTTAAATCAAAAATAAAGAGACGCGATTTACACGTCTCAATGTGAAAATTTGGGAATTTATCCGAAGTCGGTAGGAATGAACAGGGGGTTAGAGGGGCTGAGAGTAGTCGCACTCTCCCTGCACGCAGGTGTACTGGCGGTTTGAGCACTGGACACCATCGCACTCGTGGATCATGCATCCGTGTGAGGCGAATTCAAGGTCGTACTCCTCGACCATGGTCTCGTCGTCGCGCTCTCGGCTGATGAATCGGCACTTGACCACCGGCACATCATTGATCTCGCCGCACACACAGTCGATGAGTTCCAGATAGCCATGGCCGCCGAACTGCCAGCAGGAGCCGCGATGAGTGAAGAGCATCTCCTTGTCGCAGCTCATCTGACCGAAAAACCACGAGTCGCCGGGGACAAGATCCTGACCGATGACGGGGTCGACCGTCAGTTCACGTCGGCCGAGAAAAGCCGTCGGCTTTTCCTCGTACCAGTCGTGATCGAAGACCGTGCCATCGGGCATGAGGTCGAAGGGGTGAGGCGTGAACTGGAAGCCCTCGGCGACCCGGGCCATGTCCACGTCGAAGATGACGCAGTTGCCGGACGTCTCGCTCGACACGACCGTCTCGTAGGTCATGTCGTCGTAGCGGTACCGCAGCTCGGCCTTGATGAGGTGCGCGCGGACGTCGAGGGTGTCGTAGCAGACGCTCACGATGTACGGCTCGACCGCCTCGGCCGGCTCGACGACGGAGTCGTCGACTGCCGGCTGGTCGCTGTTGGTGCCGGGCTGGTTCGACTCCACTGGCCCGGACTGGTTGCAGGCGGTCAGGACGACGAACGAAACGAGAACGGACATCAGGATCGCACGCATGTTTGCCTCCATGTGGCGTGTTGGCTGGAATCAGCCGGGTAGTTGTCAATTTGGTAACTTAGTATTATATCATAATTTATGTAAAAAGTCAATCGTTACACCTCCTAGCTTTCAGCTGTTAGCTTGTAGCGGGCAGCTCCACAATGAAATAATTACACTTATTTAGCTATAAATACAAAAAAAGACGAGGTTTCGTCTTTGAGAAATTTTTAACCAGCCGGGCCGGGGACATCCATCAAAACCGACATTTTGCGGACCACCTGCGACGTGGAGTAACCCAGAGACCAGCTCGAAGAATAGCGATCCAGCTTGTGATAATAGGAGTCAAAAGACTCGCCGGGGCGCTTAACTATCCCCAAATCATTCTCCAGCGCCATCATCAACTCATCCCTAAACAACAAAAACTGCTGAAATTGGGCCGGCGGATATTGATTTTCTTTTTCCAAAATACCAGTAATGAATCGACGCAGCTGTCCCAAAGTCATGGCTAACCTCCCGCTCCCTCTTGGGTTCAAACAGCTTATTTTAAATCAATTGGCGCAAACCGTCAAGATAACAAAAGAGCTCTCCGAATGAGAACTCTTTTTATGGCGTTTTTTATTGTACCAAAGTAAAATTATCAAGAATTTTTTCTACAATCTCGGGTGCTATCAGATTATCATTGCCGCCTGATATCATGAAATTTAATTCATAATATCCAGTGCCTCCGGGAACAACAACACGTATATACTGAGAACCCTCCGGTGCGGAACTATGTATGGATGAAACATATTTTCGGGCTGGCTGTCCTGCCACGTACAACAATTCACTATCATATCCTTGATCAATAAAATTATCTTTTTCCGTCAGGTTGATATTAAAACTACCTGCAGCTGAACTTTCCAAACCTCGGACTACTCCATCGGTGAAGAAATCAACACGATGACCGTATGGGTTGTCACGATATGTCCAGTCTGCCGGGAATTTGACGGAAAAACCATATTTGGAAAAGCTCTGCCAATCATCGATGTTAATTTCTGTTTGATCAGTCTCCGGCGCGGTTGAAGTATCATTGTCAGCGGCAATCACCTCGGTTCGATAGGGAGAAATTTCAGTGTACACTCTGGCCAATTGCAACCTGATCATCTTGGTCTCCATGTACATGAAGCCAAACAAGGCGCTGAAACTGAGGAAAATGATAACCAGCATCACAACCAGAAAAATACTGAGCCCGCGGAAAAATCCGACTTCGGCATTCAATAATTTTTCTTTTGATAAAAGACGTTTGGCGCGCGAAGCTGCCCCTCGTATTGTGGTTCGCGGCATATTTATTTTTGTTAGCAGAAATAAGAAACACGGGTGAAAGAAGAAATACGCGCAAAAAAACTTTTCTCAAACGCTTATTTCTCTCAAATCAGCCGATCTCTTTTTTGTATTTTTATTTTCATTTTTATTATAACACATTTATTCCTACAACAAAATCAAAGTGCGGACAATCGAATCAATAACTTTGTATTTTTCATTTTGATCCGACGCGCAATGTTCTTGGAATTCCAGCATCCGATTGTTTTTTTCATCAAAGACGATAACGGTCGGGATAAGACAGGTGTCATTCAGCGCGAAGCGCCAAGCCTTTAACCCGGGCAAATTAACCGGCTCAACAATTTTGGCAATGGCCGCGGTCCGATCAGAATCGATTTTTGAATATTCAAAATCAAAAAGCAAACACGCGTCCGGCTGATCGCAGTCTTCACCGACGAATCGAATCCGGTTCAAATAATCATCAAATGTTTGCGCCGGATAATAGCGCAGGGAATATTTGGGCAGAGATACTCCGGTTATTTCCTCAACCGGCCCGAAGAGCAATAAATCTTTATCCTCGATTATTCCACCCTTGACATCGATCGAGGCGGGAATAAAAAATTGCAGCCCCAGTCGGCGGTTGATATATAATGACGGCTCAGGTATAACCGCTGATTCAGTCGGAACCGAAGCTGACGCCTCGATTTCGTCAACGTTTTTTTGCTGTTCGCCGACGGTAGCCTTGACATTAAACACATCGGATCGCACTTGCTGTAAGTTTTGATTAACTAGATATAAAAGGTAGCCCACCGCCGCCAAAAGCAGGGCGAAGAAAATCGCTAGACCGCCGGACACAATGGCCGGTTTGTTTTTTGTCTTTGGTTGAGGCATAAAATGACAACTATAGTTTTTTTTTCATTCATCAAAACCACGCGCGCCAAATATCTCGACCGGTGACAACCACCAGCAAAAGAATCAGCAGGATGAAACCAACCGCGTGGATAATATTCTCAATTTTTTGATTCATTGGTTTGCGGCGGATTTTTTCAATCAAGACAAATAGGACACGGCCGCCATCCAGCGCCGGGAAAGGCAGGAAGTTGAGGATCGCGAGGTTGATAGATAACAAAGCGGTGAATTGTAAGATGTAAACCACGCCCATGCGCGCCGCTTGGCCGGTCATCACGGCAATTCCAACCGGACCGGAGATTTCCAAGCCGGCCGGTAAACCGACAAACAGATTTTTTATAATAGTGCCAAAAGCCACCAAAATCGCGCCAGTCATCAGCACCGTGGATTTGACACCGAGCCAAATCGCTTCATACCATGGATATTTAACAATCCCCGACTTTATCAACGCGACACCGATTTTCAGATCAGCCTCAGCGGCGGAAATGGCGGGAATCTCAACTTCCATTGTTTCATCGCTGCCCAAACGCAGCACAGTCAGAACCAAGGTGTCTTGACGATGGGTGGAAATATATGAACTCGCTTCTTCGGTTGAATAAAACACTTGATCATTCACATCGAGAATCACATCACCCATTTGCAGGCCGGCAGCCGCGGCCGGGGTATCAGGCATAACCTGTAAAATTTGAATTTTGGAATCAGTCACCTCAGCCTTGGCGCGATCAGTATCCACAATTTGCGGCGCCCCGATAATGAAGACAGCTGACAGCAGGATCATCGCTAGGACAAAGTTCATAAAGACGCCGGCGCTCAAAATCACGATTCGCTTCCAAGCTTTTTGAACGGCAAAGCTATCGCCATCAGAATTCTCTCCGTCTTCGCCTTTAATTTTGACAAAGCCGCCAAGAGGCAGCCAATTAATAGACCAAACCGTGTCTTCGGATTTCAATTCGTTGACATCGCCATTGCCCCAGAAAAACCGGCGTTTGCCGCCAACTTTTTTCCAGCCAAAAGCCCGAGGCGGAAGCCCAAAACCAAATTCTTCGGCTTTGACCCCGAGTTTTTTTGCCGTCCAATAATGTCCCAGCTCATGAGCGAAAACCAACAGGCCCAGAACCAAAACAAAGACGATAATAGTTAATAACATAATCCAATTTTATTAAGAGTAAGAAGTCGGACAAAGTCGGTCCGCGGGGAATAATCGTTTATTTAAATATAGTTACGATAACAAAACAAACTTATAAATTTATCTTCTCCAAATGAATTTTATGCCCCAAAAACCGCTCAGCCGCGATTTCAAAATTGGCAGTCAAGTCAGTCACGAGATACCGGCGGCGGCCTTCACGCCCGAGAGAACCGTCAAGGTTCCACCTTTTGGCCGTGGCCTCAGCCACAATGGCAGCGGGATTCGGTACCAGGCATTCCGCACCCATAATCTTTTTGACCACTTCAAGCAGCATAGGATAATGAGTGCAGCCCAAAATCAGGGCTTCAACTTTGTTCAATTTTAACACATTTAGATATTCCCGTAAAATGCTCTCCGTTTCCGGCCGATGGCTGAAATCTTCCTCGACCAACGGAACCAGAAGCGGCGCTGCAATGGAAAAAATCTCTTTTGCCGGCGCCATTTTTTTTATTTCTTGATGATAAATATCCGAGCCAATCGTCGCCCGCGTACCGATTACCCCGATTCGAGTCACCGGCAAAGACGCGAAATATTCAACCACCGGATCAATCACACCGATCACTTTTTCCGAATATTTTTTTTCTAATCTAGGTAAGGCTTTGGCCGAGGCGGTGTTGCAGGCGATAATAACTTTGCCAGCGCCATTATTAAATAAAAAACCTACCGCTGTTCGCGTTAATTCATAAATATTTTCAGCCGAACGATTGCCGTATGGCAGATGAGCTGTGTCACCGAGATACAGATAATCTTCGGTCGGATTTTGGGCGATCAATTCTTTGAGCACGGTCAGACCGCCGAGACCGGAGTCAAAAACACCAATCATAGAATAAGCGAGATAAGTTATAAGCGAGTAAAGCGAGTAAAGCAAGTAAAGCGAGTAAAGCGAGTAAAGCAAGTAAAGCGAGTACAGCGAGTACAGCAGCAAACGATAAAATGAAAAACAGCAATCGTACTCTTTATATTCGGGGAGATCCTATCTGCGTGTCATCCTGAATTTATTTCAGGATCTAAGCATATGCTGTGTCATTCCCGCCCTAATGCTTCGTTCCGATCACATAATAAAACCTTGGGTTTGATTTTACAATTTCGACGGCTGAAAAATGACGGGTCATCAACGCCGACAGGTCGGCCGGATGATAAAAGCGGCTGCGCATAAGCAAAATATTTTCCACTGATTTTAACAACCAACCAAAAATACTGCTCGGATTAACTTCTTCGATAAATATCCGGCCGCCCGGTTTGAGTACGCGGCTGATTTCTCTCAGGGCTGATTCCGGTTCGGGAAAATGATGCCAGGCGTCAACGATAACAACGGAATCAAAATAATTTTTCTGAAAAGGAATCTGCTCGGCCAAACCCAAATGACAGTCCAAGCCGCGCCGCCGGCAGACTTTCAACATTGAGGTTGAAGCGTCTACAACGGTAAGGGAGCCAACCATATTTTTAATTCGAAGCGCAAGCCGGCCGGTGCCGCCGCCAAGATCCAAAACTTTTTTGTCGTGGCCCAGAAAATTCAACACCCGCAAAGCAGCAACGGTGCGGCCGACGCTGGCAAAGTGCAGCCAATCATAAATCGGCGCCAACAGCTGAAAAAATATTAAGCGGATATTCATGATATAACAATTAAAAATGAAATTAGTTGTTCGCCATAGGACGAATTCGTCCTTCGGCGAGAAATTAGTAGAAATTGATTGAAATTCATTGGCTACCGACGAATTTCCTAATTTCTTAATTTCAATAAATTTCGGTTTATCCATTAACCAGAATATAACAATCAGCTGATTTTGACAACAAAAAAACACCCCTGTTAGGATGTTTAATCAACACTCACTCCAATTCGCTATCAAGCTCGGCCATCAGCGCCTCGATCTTTTCACGATCTTCCCGCTCGAATCTACTGAGATAGGCTGGCGTAATCGGCGAGGTTTCTGAGAAATTCTTCAACATATACTTGGCGCCAAGCGCTGACCGATAATCAGGGGACAGTCGAGAGATCAACGAGCCGCCAAAAACGCGATGATTTTTGGAAATTTCCAGGGTCAACCTGATACAATCTCGAGTCTTGATGCCGCGCAGATGCTCGGAAATCAGATTCGAAGCCGGCACAGGGGGAAGGAGGAACTCACCATTTCGAAGCCGCTCCAGATCGCAGGCCGCCACGACAAGATAGATAACATCAAAATGCAGATCAGCGGCCGACTGGTTCATTGACTGCCTCCTTTTATGGCGGTGCTGCGTCGTGGTTATTCGAAAGTGATGACATTGAGCAGACGGACCGAATGGCCGTAATTTTCAGCTTGCAATCCGGTGTAGTACTGGACTTCGATGTGCCAAACTCCGACGGACGTCCCAACATGAGCGCCAAAGATTACAAGGCGGTTCACTTCCTCGGCCTGGAAGCCCACGTTGAAAAGCGAACCGGTCAGAAAATCCAGCGCGTAATAACCGTAATAATCATACTGATCATCATTGAGATAGAAATCCCCCTCGACAAAAACGGAAAAATAATCAACCGGTGTCAGCGTCAGCCAGAGTGATGCCAGAAACATATCTTGGCCGTCAGCCGAGAATTTTGCGGTCATGCCCACTCGGGGTGAGACGGACAGCCAATCAGTCGGCTTCCAATCAACTCCGGTGTACCAGAACAGCTGGCTGACATCGGCTTCGGGCAGATGAAAATGATTGAGAGTGGTCACTCCGGTCAGAGTATCCACCAGCCCCAGCCGGCCGCCAAGGTTGGTCTGAAACTGCATGCCATTCCAGCGTGAGAAAGGAGACTCGTCTGCACTAACCGGACGAGTGAAACTAACAATACAGAGGACCACGATCAGCAGAATGACTGCCAATGTCGCCATGAGGCGGCAGTAAGCTCCCATAAAATCACCTTCAAAACGATGCCAACGATCAACTGCGTTTTCCATGATTTGTCTCCTCCTGGTTGGGGTGTGCAGCAAACAAATAATTATAGTGGATATCCTTCGTTTTGTCAATCATGGCGCATCTTCATCTTTTAGAATAAAAACGAGTCTGATTTCAGACTCTTAGCATAACTCCTAATCCTTAAATTGGCCACGAACAAACCGAACCTTGATTCGAGTCGGTTTGGGGACCTCCTGCCAATACGCCTGACAATCGCATTCCAGGGTGGTGGAAACCGGTCTGACGCCGGCAATATCAACCGTCGTGAAACCATCAAGCTGATCTGTCTCGCGATCCTCAGCTCCGGGCCGGGGCTTGGGTTTGAAAACCGATTTGACCTTTACCCACTCCAATCGAATCCGATGATCACCATCGGCATCCAGATCCGTCAGCCATTCATGATCAATCAACTCCGGCAAATCCGTCCATTGAATCTCTCGGCCGCCGACTGATGGCGCCAGAAACTTCAATGTGCGCCCTTTCACCATTGAATCGCAAGAGACAACCTGAATCTGACCGGAAATGATCTCCTCGCGCAGACAGATATCTGACCTCATTCTCAATGCAAATTGCAAAGCTGTACCATCACCTTGCACCACAGCAAGCACGGCGCTGCATTGATGATACAAACCAGCCACACAGCCCACACTCGGATCGAGCAGAATTTCACCGGCCGGAATTTCAATGGTATAAACCGGCTCATGACATTGCCGAGCGCAGATTCGCTTCATGGATCCCGGGAGATCAGCTCTTGCATCCATATTACTGAGGAGAATCACCCCAAAAATTAGAGCTGACCGAAAGATAATATTCATGATATGGCCTCCTCTTGGTGGTTTGGACTACAAACAGTAAATTATAGCTGATTCGGCTTATTCTGTCAATAAGTCAATAGATATTTTGCCTAATCTAAGCTATAAAATGGCTGTTACTATTGATTTTTCCTTTAATATATGGTATAATAGTGAATTAAGTTCCTTAAATCAGTCTCTAGTCATCCATTCACCCCTTGGAAAGGGACATGAAATCATGACGCGCAAGAACGAGTGGTACAGCTGTTTCGTGGCCGCGGTCGTCTTCGGGTTCATCGTCCTGCTCACGACCTTCGGGTCGGGGTGCGTCACCTCGCAGACCGAGATGCCCGAAGCGATCCAGAAGATCCATCCGCCGTGTCCGGAAGGCACGAGCACCCAGACGCTGACGGCGCCGGATGAGTACAACGAGAAGATCTACCGAGTCGTCTGCTTCGACAAGGACGAGAAGCGCGTGTACGAGACCAAGTACGCCGTGAATTACAACGGCGTGGTCACTCGAACCATCGAGCTTTATCCCCAATTCAATTTCGATGTCGAGAAGCACGAGACCGTGCTCGAAAGAACGTACTCTCTCGGGGATAGCATGGGGAGTTTGATCTGCGGCCACGGAAACATGATCGTGCAGCGCAGGATCTCGCAGTTCTCCGTACTCAAAGTCAACATTGACTGCGAACAATACGACGACCTCCCCGCCGAACTCGTTAAGATGGTCGGTCCGGTTCTGTGCCAGCGTGAAGACGCTGGAGTCCGGGTCACCTGGCAATGCGCCAGTGATCAGAGCTGCGGCGAAATGCGCGGCTACTGCCTGGCGCCGGAGACCGAGATCGTAACAGACGCCCAGCAGCCGAACGTCGACGAGTCGGAAAACAAAGACGACTTCTGGCAGTCGATGTTCGACCAACTCGCGTGGGACGGAAAGACCGCTCCACCCAAGTGACCAAGTTCACTAACGCTGTGCAATCTGGGAGATAAACATGACAAAACACGAACAAGCATTCGCCGAGTTGAGGATGGAAACTAACGCGACAGTGATGTTGATCCACCTTTCGGGAATCGGCACGCTGATCGGCCTCATGATCCTCATCCTCTTTCTTGTCTGATATCCCCAACTCCGCGGCGCCACGCGCCGCTTCGACAACCCGTCAAAGATTTGGCGGGTTTTGTAATTTACAAATCTTGGGATACAAATTTACATATCAATACAAACATTACAAATATACCCACCCAACATGCGGTACCGGACGCTGCAAATTTTACAAAAATAGTATTGGCTTGGATGTAGCTGTTTAAATTATTTAACACACGGACTGCTTGAAATTTACATTAACGAAATTATTTTAATCAAAAAAGCCGATTGTTAATCGACTATAAGACCATCAAAATGGAATTGATACTAAAACGTTTGAGAACCCCTCATCATCCAACCACTTCAACGCTGCACCAGCGTAGTTATCAGAGAACATGAGTCTGAATGTCCGGCCGGCGACAACAATCGGAAGCGGCGAGTGATTAACCCGCATCGTGATCATTGGTTTTTTTCGGTCGCGATTGACACTCACGCCACTCAGATTATCATCGAGCAGTCTAACTTCGACGCCCTCGCATTCAAGACTAAAACAAACCCAATCACGAGCAGAGCCAAGCTGGAAACCGGAAAAAATGAAAACATAACCATCAACCAAGAGCTGCTTGTCATCCATAATACCCCCTCCTCAGGTAGAAGCTGGTGAAACGAATAACGTTATCATAATCATTACTTTTTGTCAATAAAATTCACAGATCCTCATCGGCCATGCGCTGATGCGACAACCAGTCATAAATTTGGCTGGATTTATGAAAAGTCCGCTCCACCGGCCGCAGCTTGGCTGCGGCTGGTGGGAGGGTTTGACAATATTATTCACCCGTGTTATATTATCGAGTTCATATCACCATCAAACGGAGGGGCCACATGACGACGAGACAACGAGTAAATTTTATTCGCGCGACAATGTTTCTGTCATTGCTACTCGTGGCTTTTTCTCTGGGCTGCAAGAAAAGCACCCCGATTGCCGGCGATACGATGCTTCTCTGTCCGCCCGAGTCGACAAACCTATCAGAAGAAACCACGGCTGACCCCTACGGCACGGATGACACGGCGTTGATGGTCAAATGCACCGGTGGGGGCGAAGAAAAGTCAAAGCTGCTATTCACTTGGCAGACGAATAATAACGCGCTCCATCGAATCATTGAATACATGCCCGGAACCAATGAAATTGTTTCGACTCGGTCATTCCCGCTGCCAAGCGCCTATCAAAATCAAGTTGACTTGAAGGTTCTCACCAGCGGCAAATTTTGCGGTTTGATCGACATCATGTATTTTGACGATTCTGGTGCATTGCGGACGACCAAGATTGAGAAACCCTGCTTCAACCATGGCGACGTAACCGGCGGTGATACTCCGCCGACGCCTGAATCATTGACACCTCCGGACAACCGCGCTCAGAAACGCTGCATCATCAGTCTCGAAGAGATGTGGTATTGCCCGGCGAGCGACGACTGTGGTGAGGTTCTGGGTATGTGCCTTTGAATCCATATCATCGTTATAATACGGTGATTTTTCTATAAAAAAACATGCTTGAAATATCAATCATGTCTTTTTGTATTTTTTTACTTTTTTTCTTGACGCGAATCGATGACGATCAGAATAATACCGATGGGGACACCGATAATAATCCCCATGACCGCCAGAATACCCAGCAAGGAATAAATCACATTAACGCTTCTGGCCACAATCGAAGAAACATCAACCACTCGAAAAATAAAGGTGGTGATGGCATAGAGAGAAAGAATCACTGGCAAAGCGAGGAGCGGCCCCACCATGAAACCGATTCCCCATTTGCGCCGGGAAGAAAGTTTTGGTTTGTCCATATGTTTATAATTATTTATTGTAATCGAGCCAAGACAATTCGGGTCAACAAGTAGTGTGATGTGCAACCACGCAAGTCAGTCAAAGAAGCGGTTTGACCGAGATTGCTTCGTTACATGAACTTATTTTATACCAAAAACTTTATTGAGTGCCTCGCAAATTAATGAGATGGGTTCTCAGCCAGTTGCGCTTCTTTTGGTAGATGGACCCAAAAAGCCCCAATCGAATCCCGCGCAATCTATGGCGAGAACTGGCTAGCTGTTGGCGTCATGCCCGGCCAATTGGCCGCAGGCGGCGGCAATGTCATCGCCGAGCTTGTAACGCTGCGTAACTTCAAGGCCCAATGTTTCGAGCTCGGTTTTGAACGCTTTGATCTGGGCCGGCGGGGTCGGAGCATAAACTCCGGTGTCATTGTAGGAAATCAAATTAACCACACAAATTATCCCTCTCAACCACTTGGCGAGACGCCGGGCGTCATCAAGGGAATCATTCACATCATCAATCATGATATATTCAACCATAATTTTGCGTTTAGTGAGCTTCAAATAATCCACCAAGGCGCGGCGTAATTCTGCCAGCGTGTAATTTTCATGAAAAGGAATCAATTCAGCCCGGACAGCATCAGTCGTCGCGTGTAGAGACACGGCCAAATTAATTTCCGGCTCATCATTGGCCAATTTCAAAATTTTATCGATAATGCCAATCGTGGAAATCGAGAACCGGCGCGATCCTAAACCGAACCCATCGTCCGACCGCATAAATCTAATGGCCTCAAGTAAGTGGTCATAATTGAGTAGCGGCTCCCCCATTCCCATAAAAATCACGTTGGTTACTTTTTCCCCTTGATCTTTTAAATAACGCTGCCAGAGCAACACCTGCTGCACAATTTCCCATGGGGTCAACTGCCGCTTGAATCCAAGCCGGCCGGTAGCGCAAAATAAACAGCCAAGGGCGCAGCCGACTTGCGTGGAGACGCAAAGACTTTGACGTCCGCCGTGACTCATCAAAACCGTTTCAATTTGGGCGTGGTCTGAGAGGGTGATCAACGCTTTGATCGATCGGCCATCTTTTGACCGATAAAGTTTGTGGTCTATATCCAGAGGAAAATCGATGGATAACCGCTGGCGCAAAGCCGGAGGTAGAGTAGTCGCCTGAGACCAGTCAGAGCCGAGTTCATGGAAAATAAAATGCTGCGCCTGCTTCAATCTGAAAGCCGGTTCAGATATCAATGCTTGAAATAATGGTTCCAGGTTCATCATAATCTCATGAATTCAAAGTCAAAACGACCAGCGATTCAATATGCGGCGTGCGGGGAAAAAAGTTGAACAGCTCACAATGTTCCATATGATATTTGGCACTAAGTAAAAAGATATCCCGCGCCTGCGTGGCCGGATCGCATGAGAGATAAATAATTGTTTTCGGTTCGTCGGACAGAATGGCGTCCACCGCGGCCGGGCTAAGACCGGTACGGGGCGGGTCGAGCAGCACCACTCGGCCGCGCAGCTTTATGCCGGCCAGTTTTTCCGCCGGCGCGTTCAAGACAGACGCGTTCATTATGTTATTTGATTCAATATTTTTAACCGCGTACACACAAGAGCGTTCATCGCCTTCAATCAAGGTTAACTTTTTCAGCCGGCCGGCAAAGGGCAAAGAAAGGGCGCCAACACCGGCGAAACAGTCTATTACCTCACTGCCGTCAGGAATAAATTGAGCAATCCGGTCAATCACTTCAAGAAACAGCGGCAGATTTATTTGAAAAAATACTTCAGGGTCAAAAGCCATTTTGACGCCCATAATCTCTTCCGTCAATTCAACAGATGTCGTCATCGGCAGAGAATTCATGTCATCGGAGATAAGACGCAGCCAATCAGGCCGGTCAGCCGGTGCCAGAGGGAAAGACTTGATCGGGGCACTCACAAACAAGTCCGCCACACAGCGGTCGGAGCTATCCACCCGAATAACTAAACGCCGTAAAGAAGATAATTCAACGTTGGATTGACGCAGCAACGTCAACAGTTCACTCGCGCGCCGAGTGATCGGAGCAGCCGCCAAACAACACTCATCAACCGAGATGTTTTGATGAGTATCGCGATTGACCATAGCCAATGACAACTGATGATTAGCCTGAGTAAAACCAAACTCCATTTTTGACCGGTAGTGATCAAAATTTTCAAGATCAGACACCAAGCGCAAATCAGCCGGCAGCTCCAGCCGGCCGTTTCTCATAAAAACATCGCGCGCGACCTCGATTTTGAATCGATTCTCCGCTTCCGGTGTCATTATCTGCCATGGGCTGCATGAAAGGAAATGCGCCTCGGCCGGTTCTATTCGGTCGGGGCTGGAGGTAATAATTTCACGGGCAATCCCCTCGGTGAAATTTTTCTTGCTTTTCGTGACCTCAACGGCCACGGTTTCGCCCGGCAAAGCGTTCCAGACGAAATAAACTTTGTTGTCGAGACGACCAAGCCCTTGGCCGCCAAAAACCAATTTTTCAATTTTTACTTTTGGATAGGTGATATAATTCAGATTAAAAATTATCGAGAAAATCCACACCGGCGCGGGCGTGGATTTCCACCCAGCACCAGATTGATCTCACTCACTTAGTTGACCGTCAAAACGTTCGTCATCGGCCATCGCCTCGGCCTTGGTCGCGTGGACGACATCGAATCGATGTTCGGCCGGGCTGTAAATCGTATACAATTTCAATGATTCGGATTCCGAAGTATTGATAATGTTATGTTCAGCGCCAGCCGGGACGATCACGGCATCATCCGCGGCGACATCATACTCGCTGCCGTCAATTAGAACCCGACCCGAACCAACCTCAAAGCGAAAAAATTGATCATGGTCGGCGTGGACCTCAGCCCCGATTTCTTCACCGGGATTCAAAGACATCAGAACCAGCTGGCTCATCATGCCGGTATAAAGAACCTGACGAAAATTTTTATTCTCCTGCGTTAATGTTTCAATGTTGGCCACAAAGCCTTTTTTCATAAATTTATAAATTATGATTTATCAGCTTTATTTTAACAGAAAACCAATCATTTTTCAAGGATAAAAAAAACGGGTCAATGACTCGCAGTCACTCCCTACGGTTAACCATACCCAACATTGACAAAAATGGTCTTTATTGCTAGAATAGATCGATACCCATATAAAAAGGAAGGGGCAAAAAATGTTCAACTGGCTAAAACGGCTTTTTTCAGGTCAAAAAGGTTCAACTGAGACTTATACAGTCACCACTCGACTGGATGACAACTACAAGAAAAATGAATACAAAATCACCGTTCAGCACAAACCGGCTAATCGACCCGGATCGCCGGTTACAAAAGTATACTTTGTCAAGGCGGTGCCAACCTATACGAGTGAACAACTGAGACGTGAATTGGCGGCTCATATGCCGAAAACCGTTCCATCTTTGGCTGTAAGCAATGACAAGGTAAGAGAATTTATTGCTGAAAAAATGAAAAATAAACAACTGAAGAGCAGCTAACCTCGGAGGCAGAATGGCTGGCCAAATCCAAGTCCTGTCTCTCGAACCATATCGCAATACTGTTCTGGTTTACTTGCTGGAATCAGACTACCATGGGAATCCCAACTCGGAAAAAGTCAAGATTAAAATTTTTGACGGGACCGGTTCGATCTTTAGCGAGTTCATGGTGATTTTGACCAATTACAGCCGAGACGAACTGCAGACGATGATTAGGGACGCGGTCAATGAATATGCGGGAAAAATTGCACCGAATGGTTTACCTCTGCCAGATGGACATGTCGGAAACTTCTCACGATTCTGGGATGGCGTAACTCGAAATGTGCGGAGAGTCGTCAGGGAGCTGTATCATCAAACCAACGGCAACGTATCGATGTATTCCCCCAAGTAGGAGGTCTGTAAAAACAGATCTTTTTTGTTTCCTTTAACCGTAACTACCCACCTACGCTCTTACTTCCACCTACGCATAACGCTTATGCCTTCGCTAAAGCTATGGCATACAGGTCGGTGGACAGGGCGTAGAGCTCCGGCGCCTGCCTGCCGGTAGGCAGGGGCGCAGCGGAAGTAACACTTATAGAAGACGTGGCTTTTACAAAAGTATAACTATAACGACTCGCCAGAGGACGAGTCCCTGCCTACCGGCAGGCAGGCGTCTTATGGCGGACAAAAGTATGGCCGGGGTTTGTAAAAATTAAAAAGACAGATTATTATCTGTCAAAAGTTAAACTTGAACCTCGATCGGCAGTTCACCGGAGATATGAATCTTCGCGTAACGAGTTGAGCCACTAAACTGAACTGAGTGTGAATTGATGGGGACGCCTCTGAAAGGCTCGCGCTTTTTGGCCTTTTCCAGCTTCTTCTTGGCCGCGGTTTCGGTCGCGCTAGAGCTAAGAATGGACTCGGCCGCCTCTCGGATACCCTTTCGTTCCTCAGGACTCAACGCTGTCCCTCCTGCCCCGATATGGGGATTGTAGTGGCAAAAAACAATATAGCAATCCAGTTCAAATTTGTCAATCATGATCAAAACCACCCTTGACAAAAAATACTTATTTTGCTAACATATAATGTTTGCTCCACACCCCCTAAAAGGAGGGACAACATGGATTGGCTGAGGACTCTCTGGAATGCGATTTTCTGGCCGGTTTACCAGAGCATTACGCTTGAAGTAAATGAGCCCGCTCATAGTGTAAGACTGATTCTCAGTCGACATTCTCACGATGGTAACGCGGAACTGGTAATGACGTATTTTCTGGAGGAAGATTACTCGGTTGATGATTTTAACCGTGATATGTCCAGGTTCCTCCCTGCCTCATATCGCTGGGAAGTCAGGGATCGTAATATGGTCAGATTCACAGATTGGCTGCGAGCCCAGCATAAGATCAAGTAATGATATTCTCTGAACATGACACCAAAAAAACAGCTGAACCCAGCTGCTTTTTTTATTATTTTTGAGGCGGACGGGTTTTTAATTTTTAGCCTTGAATCAAATCGCTTACCTCTTTAACTTTTTCATTCATGATTTCGCTGCTAACCGCTTCCAAATTTAATCGGACTTTATTTTCCGTATTTGATGGCCGGACATTGAACCACCAGTCGTCCCACTCAAAACTCAATCCGTCAAAATCATATTTTAAATTACCAACATATCGATCTCGAAGTTTTTGGAAGACCATGCCCTTGTCATTAACCTCAAAATTAATCTCGCCGGAATGGCTGTATCGATACAGCGGTTTTACATAGGCGGAAAATGTTTGGCCTGACTCAGAAATTTCCTGCAAAAATTTTAAAGCGCAAATCATCGGCGCCTCAAAAAAACCAAACGGCATTTTGACGAAAAAGTGGCCACTAGACTCCCCGGCGAACACGGCGCCGACTTCACGCGCTTTTTCTTTGATCAGAGAATGACCGACTTTCGTGACAATCGGGGTTCCGCCGGCTTCAACAATCATATCGGGAGTGATTTTGCCCGGGCGAATGTCATAGCAAATCTTCGCGCCGGGGTTGTCCCGCAGAAAAATTTGGGACAAAATGCCTCGGACAATCGCCGGCTCAACTGTTACACCTTCATTGGTGACGAAGAAGATACGGTCAGCGTCCCCATCAAGAGCGATACCAAGATCCGCACCCATCGCCAAAACTTTTTGCTGAAGCTGCCGATTGTTGGCATCTTTCAGAGGGTCGGCTTCGTGCGCCGGAAACGTTCCATCCAAATCAAAATTTAATTTCAATAACTCGCAGGGTAATTTGGCAAATAACTTTTCAAACATCGGGCCGCCCATGGCGTTGGCCGCGTCCACCACCACTTTTAGCGGTTTGATACGGCTGACATCGACAGACTCCAAATCATACGCCACGTGATCGTCAAGTAGGTTTTTGTATTGGGCGACCGAACCGTGATTCGCCGCCGGAGTAAACTGATCGGAGATAACCAAATCCCGAATTTGCATAATGCCGGTGTCGCCGCTGACCGGAATCGCTTGCCGCCGGACCAGTTTAAATCCATTGTATTCTGATGGATTGTGTGAAGCCGAGACTTGAATCCCGCCGTCCAAATTCAACTTGCCGACGCCGAAATAAAACGTTGGCGTGGACGCCAGACCAAATTCAGTGACATCAACCCCTTGGGCTGTGATGCCCTCAATCACCTTGTCATATAAAATCGGCGACGACAGACGCATGTCCCGAGCGACCGCCAGATTCAGATTTTCTTTGCCGGCATCCGTCTTCATAAAGACGGCGAATGCTTGACCGATTTTGAATGCCAGATCAGCATCTATATCCTGCTGATAAATACCACGAATGTCATAGGCTTTGAAAATTGAGGTATTGAATTTGAACATAATAATACAAAATTTTAAATTCTAACTACTAAGTTCTAAACAATAAAAATTTTAGCATATTTGCAAATATTTGCCCAATATTGACATCCGGGCTATTTAGTATTATAGTAAATTGTTCCGGCAACCACACCACCGCAGGAGGGCCGATGGATAGTGGGACCATCTGTCTGGAATATGTTCATCAAGCCTATGATAGACCGCCGCGGATCTTTTGGCGGTTCGTGGAATTTCCAGCGGCCAACATTCTCAATCGCAGTGAATTGCAAATGCGCGTCGGTCAACGCACAATTTTCCAGGTTGAACTCGGCCAATCAAAAGCATGTTTTATTCAAGCGGCGAGAACTGATTATCAGTCCAGAATGATGGAAGTGCGACCGCGAATCAACATTCTGGTGGTGCCGGTCGTGCTTTTTGTGGGAAACGCAGAGCCATTACCATTTGCCATGAAGCACATCGAAGCTTATGATTATTTCAACGATCAAGACTTCAGCCGAAAGGTCAAGTTGGATGACTTGGGGAAAGAAGCTGCTTGGTGCGTGAAAACCTGGCAATGGTTTGAAGTTGAACCATAAGAAAAAATAAAACGTGGACTAAAAAGTCCACGTTTTTATAATTTATAAGAATAATCACTTCATCAAAACCGCTTTTTTGACCTGAAGGACAGCGCCAAAACCGGTAGCCGTCGCAATCAGTCCGGCGATCCAGCCGACATTGGGAATGGCACAGACGAGACCGAGCGCCAAAAGGCCGATCACGGCTAGCAGCATGAGGTGCCATTCTTTCTGTTTGAACCACTTGAACACCAGTTTCATGAAGCCGATGACAAAGAAAATTTTGGCCAGATACAATAAAATAAAATAGATAACCAGTGTAACAAACGCCAGAGGTAAACCAATAACCGTAATCATGGCCAAAATACAGGCAATCGGAGTCACAATGACAAACAACAACCCCCAGCCGAAATTCCGCCAAAAATTATTTTTGACTTCTTCAGCTACGAGATCAATATGTTTTGGCATGAGAGCGATCAAAACAATTGCGATCAGCAACTGGCTCAAAAAGCCCCATAAAAGCCAGCCGAGTAAAGCCTCATATTTGCTTGGCGTGTTAACGTCTTTTCCGGCGGTCAAATCAGTTCGCTCCAAACCACCGACAATCGTCGCACCCGGCTCCACGACGGCATCGCGGCCGCTGGTGTAGCCGACCCGGCCATCAACTTTTGATTCGGGCAAAAACTCCAAAGACTCAACTTCGGCCCAAACATTGCCGGCAACCGAACCGTTAATCCGTGCCAGAGCCCCAGTCAAGCGAGCATCACCGCCAACCGAGCCGTTCAGCTCAACCAAATTACCAGCGAACATGGCGTCCCAGCCAATTTTGGCCGCGGAGTCTACAGTCATAGAACTGCCAACCATCATGACGTTTTTCTTGACCTCGCCGTTGATAATTAACGACTGGCCCACAAAACGAACACTGCCTTCGACAACACCGTTGATGCGCAAAATATTCCCGGCCGCGAAGACATCTCCTTTGACCACACCATCAATGTTAATAATTTGACCGGCCAAATAAGCGTCTTTTTCCAGCGTGCCGGCGATATCAATATTGTTGCCGGCTTTGAAATAATTTTCAGATACCACTTTGTCCTTTTGCACAAAGAAGTTTTCTTCGGCCGAGCTGGTGGCGTTGACCGCCATCGGCAGTAAACTCGCTCCGACCAGTAAAGCTCCAAGCGCAAAAACCACGATTTTTTTACCCATAGATTATTATGAGTTAATTAAATTTGAATAGAGAAAAATTCATTGACATTTATGACAAAATTCAATCAACATGACCTTTGACTTGCTCGTAATTTCAGTATACAATATTGATAGTAACATAACAATAAATAATTAACATCCGAGCGTAAATTTGATTAAAAAATCTACGCTCCAATAACCCAACCAATATGGACAAATTAGGTTATATTGTTCTAGCCGTAGTGGTCGTGGTGGCGCTCTGGCTCATTGGCATTTACAATGGCCTGATCAAGCTCAAAAATCGGACCGATGAGGCTTGGTCAGATATTGATGTTCAGCTCAAACGCCGCTATGATTTGATACCAAATCTGGTGAATACGGTCAAAGGCTATGCCAGCCACGAAAGCGCGACCTTTGAAAAAGTGACCGAAGCCCGCACCAACGCTATGAACGCGAGTGGTGCTCATGACAAGGGTGAAGCTGAAAATATGCTGTCACAAACCTTGAAATCAATCTTTGCTTTGGCCGAAGCTTACCCTGATCTAAAAGCCAATCAAAACTTTTTGAAACTGCAAGATGAACTCTCCGATACCGAGAATAAAATCCAAGCGGCACGCCGATTCTACAATGGTAACGTCCGGGATTTCAACACCAAGGTTCAGATTTTCCCGAACAATTTGGTAGCTGGACTGCTCGGATTCAAGAAGTATGAATTCTTTGAGGCTGATGCGACGGAAAAAGAAAATGTTAAGGTTGAGTTTTAGGGGTTACGAAATTACAAAAAATTACGAAACGTTACAAAAACTTGATAGGCTAAAGACTTTCAAGCCGATATAGTTATAAAGCGTGCGGATAGGCAGCAGCTGCGTGTCCGCATCATTGATGACTGTATACTATTTATTCTTGTCATGCTGAGCCGGCAGGCCGGCTCAGGGTAAAAAAATTATATGGAACGACCCAAACCCGAAAAAACCTATACACATCTAAAATTCCCTGATGATTTAACCATGACGGACATCAGATTGATAATCAAGCAATGTATACAGCAAAACGCGATTGAAGATGACGATGTACGGGGCTTTGCCGCCGCGTATGCTCAAGCCAAGAGAATGTTCGCCTCAGGAGAAAAATTTGCGACCATAACAGCAGATGATTTATTAGTTATGATACTACATTGGGCTGAATTGACCGACCCAAGAAATAAAAAAGGCTTCCGTCGAGTTCCCGCGGGATTCGCGAATGGAAAATTTGCTCTCGAGCCAGCGAAAATCTCCCAAGCCATGGAAACTCTTTGTACGGCGCTGGCGGAGCAGCTGCGAGACGGATTTTCAACCGATCCTGACGACTGGGGTCGGCCACCACTAACTCCAACTGATTATTTCAAGGAATTTGAAGAGATTCATCCATTTGAAGACGGCAACGGTCGCGTCGGTGATCTGCTGTGGAAAATCGCGATGCAAAGGGAAACTGGTCAGTGGCCAAAAAAATTACCGCCGAAAGTGTTTAAATGATTACTAATAACTCGCCTACACTATCGTTACGGCAGGCAAGTTCCCCGCAGGACAATCCAGCGGGGCAAGCATGGTGACAAACACGCTTCTTGTCATGCTGAGGCACTCGAAGCATGTCGTTACCCTTCGAGAGCCTCAGGGTGACAAAATAATATATGTATAACGAGATAGATTCAAATAATCGAAAAACCATCCTGCTCATGGTACTATTCGTCGCCTTTGTCTTGGCGATCGGTTTTGTTTTTTATCAAATGGGCTATGGTATTGACGCGCTGATAATCGCCGGGGTTATCGCCTTGGTCATGGCGGGGGTGAGCTATTTCAGCGGAGATAAAATCACGCTGACGACGGCCGGAGCCGAACAAATAACCAAAAATGATAACACTTATGTTTGGAACATGGTGGAAAATCTGACGATCACCGCCGGGATGCCCATGCCGAAAGTTTATATTATCGACGACCCGGCGCCAAACGCCTTTGCCACCGGCCGAGACCCACAGCACGCTTCAATCGCCGTCACCACGGGCATTATTAACACGTTGGAAAATGAAGAGCTCGAGGGAGTTATAGCGCATGAACTTGGTCATATTAAAAATTATGATATTCGCCTGATGATGATCGTCATTGTGCTCGTCGGTTTCATCGCGCTGCTCAGCGACATATTCCTCAGAATGAATTTTCTCAGCGGACGCAGCCGAGACAACAAAGGCAATGCCGGCGCGATCATCATGATTGCCGGATTGATTCTGATGGTTTTGTCACCATTGATCGCGAAAATGATTCAACTGGCCGTCTCTCGCCGCCGAGAATTTTTGGCTGATGCCAGCGGCGCGCTTTTGACCAGATACCCCGAAGGTTTGGCCAGCGCCTTGGAAAAAATTTCGACCTATCATCAACCGATGCGGCGAGCCAACTCGGCCACCGCCCACCTCTATATCGCCAGTCCGTTTTTTGGCCAAGATTCAAAAATCCGCCATTTATTTTCCACTCACCCGCCGATTACTGACCGTGTGAAAAAGCTGCGGGAAATGGGGAGATAGCGGGCAGCGGATAGAGTTTAACGCTTAGTTAAACGCAATAAGATTAAAATTACTTCTATATCATATGGACTTAGAACTATTTGGGATGAAAAAAGTTGAATTATCAGCTAATCACCAATCTTTGGTTGATGGTTTGAAAGCATATAACAACGATAAAAATTACCGCATTATCAATGATATTATTCAAGGTATCGAATTCGGTATGGTCGACCAAACAAAATTGCTATGCCACACCCAGCTTGACAAGCTGCGAGGATTGCCAGAGGTTGTAGAATTATTAAAACAACATTTGTTTGTTAATGACCCAGACAATCCTTTCAGGACACGAAAAAGAACAGTTCAATGATTTCTATATAAAACAGCTATGAACATAACCGATAAATTTTCCGACAATCTACTCGCCTGCATCCGAGAGGCTGGGCATTTGGCCCAAAAGTCAAACCTCAAAGAGGTTCCGCTCAATATTTTTTTGGTGGCGCTTTTCAGTCACCGCGGAAGTCTGGCTTATGATTTTTTGGCTCAGCAAAAACTGCAGATTGATGATGTGCGCAAGGTGCTACTGGACAAATCTCACCAAAAGCCAAACGATCAGGGCGAAATAAAAGACACAAAAGATTTGCTGTTAAAAGCCATGCAGTTGGCGAGGCAGCACAAGCATTTGCATTTGGGCACGGAGCACTGTTTGTTTGTGTTGCTCAAAAATCCACCGGCTGAGCTTGATTACATGATTAAACTTTACCGGCTGCCGCTCAAAAAAATGCAGGGCCAGCTTGAGTCCATGCTCAAAGGCAACTCCAAATTCCCTGATCTAACCAAAGCCCTCAACAATGGGACAGATGATCACTCAATCGAGACCGACGACATGGATGACCTCGCGGCGCCGCGCCGAGTGCTTGATTTTTTTGCTACCAATCTCACTGATAAAAATTTCCAAGTCAACGTGAATCCGGTGATCAATCGGGAAACCGAATTGGAACGGATGATCCATATTTTGTCGCGAAAGGATAAAAACAATCCTATAATTCTCGGAGACGCCGGTGTTGGTAAAACTGCGCTGGTTGAGGGTCTGGCCAAAAAAATCCTGCTCGGAGAAGTGCCTCACAGTCTCAAAAATAAAAAGATTTTATCGCTCGACCTCGGCTCCATGATTGCCGGAACCATGTATCGCGGAGATTTTGAAAGCCGAATCAAAGCCATGATTGATGAAGTGAGAAACGACTCAAACGTCATTGTTTTCATCGATGAAATTCACAATCTCGTGGGAGCGGGTTCATCCCAAGGGACAATGGACGCCGCAAATCTGCTGAAACCAATCTTGGCTCGAGGAGAACTCCATTGCATCGGAGCCACTACTCATGAAGAATATAAAAAGTTTATTGAAAAAGATCCGGCGCTCGAACGCCGGTTCCAAGCGATTAACCTCAATGAACCGACAGTGGAAGAAGCCCACGAAATTTTAACCGGAATTGCTGAAAATTATGAGCGCTTCCATCATGTAAAATTTTCACCTGAGGCGATCGAGGCGGCAATCGATCTCAGCGTTCAATATATTCAGGACAAATTGCTGCCGGATAAAGCCATTGATCTATTGGACGAAGCGGCGGCCGCCAAGAAAATCAACCGGCAAAAAAATAAAGATTTTGATGATTTAACCTTGATGGAAAGCCAACTGACCGAACTCCGATTGCAAAAAAAACAGGCCATCGATAGTGAGGACTTTAATCTGGCCATTACAATAAAAAAACAGGAAAAAGATCTACTGCTCGCTTTTACCGACCGCAAAAAATGTTTGCTGCAAAACCTAACGGACCAGCCGCCGATCATTGCCAAAGAAGATATAATCATAGTCGTGGCGCAGAAAACCAAAATTCCGCTGGCCGACTTGCAATTGTCGCGGCTAAATCTCCTGCGAAAAATTCAACAGGAAATCAAAAAAGAGGTCATCGGACAGGATCAGGCGATTGATAAAATCATCACTCACCTCCGACGGTCTTACTCCGGTTTAACCGATACGGATCGACCGCTTGGTTCATTTCTATTCCTCGGTCCAAGCGGCGTGGGAAAAACATACACAGCCAAAAAACTGGCGGAAAGGGTTTTCAAGGATGCTGAAGCCTTTATTCGTATTGACATGTCTGAATTCAGCGACAAATTCAATGCCTCCAAACTGATCGGCGCGCCGGCCGGCTATATAGGTTACCGAGAGGGCAACAAACTGACCGACGGAGTCAAAAAACGACCGTATTCTTTGGTTTTGTTCGATGAAATCGAGAAAGCCCACCCGGATGTTTTGAATTTGCTGCTTCAAATTCTCGAAGATGGACATTTGACCGACGCGACCGGCAAAAAAATAAATTTTAAAAACACCATTATCGTCATGACCAGCAACATCGGCATGCGACGATTTGAAAAAAATACGTCTCTCGGTTTTGGCTCCGGCGACCGGGCCGGTGACGCCAGAGAATCCGTGCTAGATGAAGTGAAAAAATCTTTTCGGCCTGAATTCGTCAACCGGATTGATCAAACAATCTTCTTTGACCATCTGGATAAAACAACGCTGAAAAAAATCTTAAAAAACAAATGGAAAAACAAAAACCTTAAACTGGAAAAGCAAGGACTAATTATTAATTTTGATCAAACTCTAATCGACAGCATGGCAGCCAAATGTCTTGAGATGAACATCGGAGCTCGTTCGGTCGAAAAAATTCTGACCGAACATCTTGATCAGGAACTGCAAAAAATCACCTAACCACTAGCTTTAAGGCGCGGCCTCATTCTTCTTCGTGTGTGGCCACTCAAATTTACTTAACATGGCGCAAACAAACCCACAAATAAATCAAACACCGCCGCCGGTTAATCAAAATTCAAGACCGACCAAACCAACCGCATCGGAACAACTGTATGCCACGCTTTTGAATCAAGATCGCACATCCAAGTTGGCGAGACAAAAAACCGGACTTGAAGCGCCCACCCCCGCACCTCAGTTCCGCGTTCCTGAAATCAATTCAGAACAACCCATCAACCGCATAAAAAACCAAAACGAAGCCGGTTTTGCACCTATGACTCCAGCATCCTTTGACGCGGCCGGCCCCCAAAGCATTGAAAGCACCCTGCGCCGCGCGCGAAGGGACAAAAGGGAGGAACAACAACAAACAAATCCTGAATTAAACAACGAAGAAGAACCACAAGAAGAGGAAATGACTGAACCGGATTTTGAAGATGAGAATGAGGAAACCGAATCAATGCCGGAAATGATGGACGATGAACCGGACCTTCAATTGGCCGCGGCCAATGAGGAAAAAAAGAAAAAACAATTTGTAAAAAGAATGATTTTGAGGTTGGTTCTTTCACTCGGCTGCGGGGGTGGGACTTGCTGTGGCTGCAGTTTTCCCCTTTGGTTTATTATAATTTTGGGGGCAGCGCTAGCAATTGGTGCGGTCGCCTTAACCGGAGCGTTGTTTGATCTCTTGAAATCATGGTTTCTCTAAATAAATTCACCATCCGCCGAGGCGGAAAAAAATAAAAATATAATTAAAATAAAATTATGCCCAATTTCAACCTGCCGATCCTGACTCTAAAAAAAATCCTCATGGTTATTGGTTTTATCCTGATCACTGGAGCCCTCGCGTTCGCGATTTATTATTTGTTTTTTCGCGGGCCGGTCATAGAGGTCGGACCGGAGGAATTAACGCCCGAAGAATTGTCTGACCTCCCACTCTCAGGAGAAAGAAAAGGCGAGGAAACCGGACCGACAGGACCGGAAGTCCCCGGAGTGACCGAAAGCCTGATAACGCGCCGACCGGCGAATATCCCAACCGAGACAACAACCGAGACAGCGGCGGGCGGAGTAACATCAATCACCGATTTGGATTTAAGCATTACCCCGTTCATGAGTCTTGATGCCAGCGGTAACAACCTGATGAGCTACAATTCAGACACCGACCAATTTTACCGCATCGACGGCAATGGGAAAAAGACCTTATTGAGTGAACGACGATTTCCCGAAGTTAAAAATATTACTTGGGCTGAAAACTCTGAAAAAGCCATAATGGAATTTCCTGACGGCACCAATGTGCTTTATAATTTTCAAACTCAAACTCAAACTACGCTGCCGGCCAACTGGACTGATTTTGATTTCTCATCAACCGAAAGCCAAATTGCGTTCAAAGATATGGACGCCAATGTGGATAAACGGTTTATCGGGACATCGAGCGCCGACGGCTCCGGCCAAAAATATGTCGAGTTTCTCGGCAACAAAGATAATAAAGTCAAAGTCAACTGGTCTCCGAATAATCAAATTATCGCAACTTACGAAAAAGCGACCAGCGGCGAGTTCAATACTCTGTATTTTATCGGGCCAAACAATGAAAATTATCGCTCGCTTGACGTCAATGGATTTGGCGTGCAGCTCCAATTCAATCCTGATGGCGACAAAATGGTTTACAGCGCGCACAACAGTGTGTCTGAAAACAAGCCGCAGCTCTATGTGACCGATGCTTCACCTGACGCGATCGGTTATAACCATAAAAAAATCAACCTTAATACTTGGGCTGATAAATGCACCTTTGCGAACGCGTCAACCATGTACTGCGCCGTGCCAAAAATAATGCCTGAAGGCGCCGGTTGGTTTCCGGAGCTGGCTGACAATGAACCTGATAATATTTATAAAGTCGATGTCAACACCGGAGCCACCAGTTTTATTGCCGAACCGGAATTCGAATATACGATAAATCAGATGCAGGTGAGCCAAGACGGCAGCAGCTTGTTTTTTACTGACAAGCAGACAAATACGGTGCATAAAATCAAATTAAAATAATATGCGCAATTTTATTTTGGCTATTTTCACCGCAGTGATATTTCTCCTGCCCCAAGCGGTTGAGGCCGGGGCCACTAAAATCGGCTTGCCGTGCGCGGATTTGACCGGTGCCGAGTGTGAATCAAACAAGTGCCAATTGAGCGATTTAACAGCTAAAGACAACCAATTTTGCGTCTGCCAGACCGCTGCGAATTGCGCGACCGATTATGGCGGCGCGGAGGCTGATTGGGAGTGCAAAACCGGCGACACGTCATCTCATAGTTTGAATTACTGCTTCAAAACGACCGAAACAAAAAATCTTTACCCTTTGGACAGCAGTCAGACACCGGCTGCGACTGACACGCCGGCCGAGACTGACGAAGGGGAAAAAGTAATATTCAATCCTCCGAACCTTCCAGTCATAGGCTCGTATTGCAATCTCCAGCCGGTCGAGAGCAGCCTTGGTGCCACCGCGGCATTTAATTGGATCGGCCAATGCGTGGTTGGATTATATAAATACGGCTTTATGCTCGGAGCCATGTTCGCGATTTTGATGATAATCGTCGGTGGTATTCTGATCCTTTCGGCTGGGGCAAACCCTGGCTTGGTGTCGAGTGGAAAAAAGTTTATTTTTTCGTCTTTGTTTGGATTAATTATTTTACTTTCTTCATATATTATATTGGTTAATATTAATCCGGATTTAGTGAACATTCAATCCATCAATCTTGAATTGATAGATGCTGTTGAACTGGAATTACAAGCCGGAGAAGAATTTCATACAGAAGAGAACAGCGCCCCAATTCCATCCGATGCTGTGCCCGAATCCTCACTGACCGCCCACAACACGACTTGCCAAAAATCCCCTCCAGTTGGGGATGGTAGTGGGAATAAGAATCTAATTAATATTCTCGGCTGTGATACGTTTTATGAAAGAGACAGATCCGAAGTTTCATATGTTATCCTTCACGATACTGGCAGAGGGGCGGCTGCGACGGCGAATGGTTGGCACGGAAATTGTCTGCGGGGTGGGGTAACACCGGGGGCATGCATATCTTCGCATTATGTGATCGAAACATCAGGAGCGATTTATCAACTTGTTGATGAGTCAAAAATAGCCCACCACGCAAATACAAAATGGAACAAAGTCTCGATCGGAATTGATCTTCAAAGATCATTATCGACATCATGGATTTATAGCAGAATCGATGAATGCGTTAAAGCTTGTAAGGAAGGATTTTATTATTTCAAAAACAAAAAAACCGGTGAAGTAATAAAAGCCAAATTCCCAGGCTGTGACAGTCCAGAGGCAGCCCGACGCAAGTGTAACCTAGCCTTGGCTCCGGCACAGTATATCAGTTTGAATAATTTATTATTACAAATCAGTACACGGACAAACGTTACCATTGACAACGCTCATATCAGGGCACATTGTGAAAGTTCTAGCGGCCATACTGATCCAAGAAATTTCGACTGGTCAAAGTTGGGGTTATCAAACGCCCCGCATTATACCTCTGGAGGTAAAGCGGATGCTTTATGCAAATTTAACGATAAGTGGGAAGAAAAGGTTGAAGAAAATGTTAAAAAATATTTCGGGACATCATGACACCTCAACCTAAAACAATCTTTGCCTGCGCCAAATGCGACGCCCAATTCTCCAAGTGGAGTGGGCGTTGTTCGGCGTGCGGCGCCTGGAGTACACTAAAAGAGCAAATGGCGGACAATAAAAAACCGGGCGCCGCGGCGATCAAGTTTGATCTGGGACAATTGCAAGATTTTTCGACGGTAACGCAAGATAAAATCAGCCGCCAGCGCACCAACCTGAATGAACTGGATCAAGTCCTCGGCGGCGGTGTGGTGCCGGGCAGTTTAATTCTTCTCGGCGGCGAACCGGGTATCGGGAAATCAACTTTGGCGCTCCAAATCTTCCGGGCCTTTGAAACTTTCAACCGGCCGACCTTATATATATCAGGCGAAGAATCCGCTGGACAGGTAAAACTCAGGGCTGACCGGTTGAACTTCACGCCAAAGCAAATGAAATTTTTGGGCGAAACGCAGTGTGAAAAAATTATAGCCGCTATTACCGCGCTCAACCCCAGCCTGGCCATTATTGATTCGATTCAAACGATTCATTCAGCAGAAGTTGAAGGAGAAGCCGGTAACATCAATCAAATCAGGGCGGTAACGGTAAAACTGTTGGAAACGGCTAAAACTTTGGGCGTTCCGATTATTTTGACCGGTCATGTGACCAAGGACGGCGTAGTGGCCGGACCCAAAACGCTCGAACATTTGGTTGATGTGGTTCTCTATCTCGAAGGCGACAAATATCACGGCTATCGGATGCTGCGGGCGGTAAAAAACCGCTTCGGCTCAACCAATGAAGTCGGCGTTTTCAGCATGACGGACAAAGGCCTGCAAGAAGTGGCCAATGCCAGCAAAATATTTTTGGGTGAAAATCTGCAAAATTTATCCGGCTCGGTGGTTTCATGTTTGATCGAAGGTTCACGAGCTTTTTTGTTGGAGGTTCAAGCGTTGGTTTCCATGACGCCATTCGGTTATCCGCAGCGGAAAACCGCCGGCTATGACATCAACCGGCTGCAAATGCTCGCGGCCGTGATAACCAAACGCGCTAAAATAAATTTATCAAACCAAGATATTCATTTGAACATTGTCGGCGGCATCAAAACCAAAGATCCGGCCTTGGATCTGGCCGTGGTCGCAGCGATCATTTCGAGCTATAGAAATTTGACCTTGCCAAAAGACACGATTATTCTCGGCGAAGTCGGCCTCGGCGGCGAAGTCCGGCCGGTGTTTAATTTGGAAAAACGATTAAAGGAAGCGCAAAAGCTGGGTTTCACCAAAGCGATAATTCCAAGAATGAAAAATCTCAAGGTTGAGGGTTTGGATGTTCAGGCGATCGAGACAATCGCGAATTTGCCACTCATCAGTTAATAATTTCGATATTGCTTAATCCTATGAAAAATGCTTTTTATCTTGTATCAATTATCGGATGCGTGCCTCTACTCTTGTTGTTTTATACTACTGGATTCAACACATACCGGCTTTTTTTCACACCAAATTTTTGGCTACCGGCGATTTGTTTGGTTCCCCCGCTGTCAATCATTATCAGTTTTTTCCTGCGAGAAAAATACAAGCCTTTATTTTTCAAAACCTTTATTGTCATCAACATCTGTGTAATTATATTTGCCCTCCTGTAAATGACGCTGCGATCGAAACCATAACCGTATAATATTTTAAATATCAAAAATTCGTCTACGTCTGCAAACTCTATGAATATTAGCGTTAAAAATGTCACAAAAAACAATCTAAAAAACTTTTCTGTCATAATTCCGCTGAAGAAACTGGTCGCGATCGTGGGACCGAGCGGTAGCGGCAAGTCAACTTTGGTGCAGGATGTTTTATTTCAACAAACAAAAAATCCGGTTTGGGAGATTAAAAATTTACCGGCAATCGTGGACATTCTCGAACAAAAAGTTATTCTGCCGGCTGACGTCAAGCAAAGTTTAGGTGAATTTAATCTGGCTAAATTGAAAGCCAAGCTTAAAAAATTAAAGCCAACTGATCTCCTGATTGTTGATGAACCTTGCGCCGGATTTTGCCAAAAAGAACGGAAAATGATCTTAAAACTGCTCAAAGACAAAGTAAAGCTTGGTTACTCAATTGTCGCGGTGGAGCATAACAAAGAAATCATTGCCGGTGCCGACTACGTCATTGAACTCGGACCCGGTGCCGGGCGTTATGGCGGCAAATTGATGTTTGAAGGGTCTCAAGCTCGGTTCAAAAAATCAAAGACCGTGACAGCGAAACATGTTTATCAAAATAAAAATGGATCGCCCGACGAAAAAATTAAACCCGAAAAATCATTGACGATTTCAAACATCTCAGAACATGGATTGAAAAAGGCGGTTTTCCGCTTTCCCCTGCACCGGCTGGTTGGCGTGACCGGCTGTTCAGGTTCGGGAAAAACCACCATGATTGACGCGGCTTACCGGGCATTATTCAAAGGCAAAAACGCCTGGAAAATCCGACTCAAAACCGTCCACATCGAAGGCAAACAATATGTGCGGCGGTCATACATTGTCCCCCAAGCACCAATTGGCGACCACCCGTCTAGCACGCTCGCGACTTACACCAACGTGTGGGACAACATTCGAGAAACCTTTTCAAATCAGCCAAGCGCAAAAAAACAAAAACTGGCAAAATCAGCTTTTGTCATAACCAAGGATATTTTGGATGGAACAAAAACATTTAATCCCGAAATATTAAAAGTTCGGTTTCACGGAAAAAACATCAAAGAAGTTTTAGGTTTAACCATTGACGAGGCAATTGAAATATTCGGCGGTAACACACTAATCCGGCGCAAATTGCAGTTTTTGCAGGAAGCTGGTCTCGGTTATTTGGTCCTCGGGCAAAGATCAGGAACGCTCAGCGGCGGCGAAGCGCAAAGAGTCAGAATCGCCAATATTTTATCGAAAAAACTGGGAGATCGATCGGTTTATATTTTCGACACTCCGTCTAGAGGGCTGCACTTGAAGGATTCGGAGATGCTCCTCAACATATTCAGAAAAATTATCGGCAAAAACAATACCATTTTGATCGCCGAAAATCGAGAAGAAATCTTGTCGGGGTGTGACTCGGTGATAACATTATAACGGATTTCTGATTTCAGTTAATTATTTATTGATGAAAAAAGCGGCTAAAAAAATAATCTCGAAATATGACGGAACAATTTACGCCAAAGCAGGAAACTCCGGCCGTAGAATTACGAATCGTGGAGCCTCGAGGAGATAAAAATTTCATGATCGCATTTGAATGCAACGATCGGGACAAAGTGATGGCATACAACATTGCTGTTCAAATCGTGGCCAAAAGCGCTGACCTCATTGTTTTCCACCAAGTCGGGGTAAATCCTTCCGGATCCAATGATCCCGGTTATCATGCATGGGAATTTAAAAATACCGTTACTCAGAATGTCGTCGAGGAACTTTTGGCGCAAATTCATGCCAATGCAAAAATATATTTGCCGGCTGAATAAACAAGCCCCAAGAAAAACTTAGCCTGAAATAAAATTTTATAGATCAAGATACTTCTCACTAAACTTGGTTACATAATAACAATTAATCCTATGGTAAAACCTATGGTTAATGAAATCCCAGAGGCTCAAACAGAAAAAAGGGAGGTCGACCTCATTATTTATAGATTCAATTCGAATTTGGCTCAAGAAATGGAAAAATTATTTGAGCGGTCGCCGGAGCAACGAGAAGCTCAACCAACAGAAAATGACGATCCGGATTATAACCGGTCAATGTATGACGAACCTGACCCTCCGCCAGAGGAAATTTTAGTCAGCCAAGAAGAAAAGATGGCGCTTGCTGTGAGACGCAGCCTGCCAAATGATCCACTAGAACGATTATTACTCCTAGATGAGTTCAAAAAAAAATCTGACGGCCGTTTTTCTGATGGCGCGCTGGTAGGCCTCGCGGCCTTTGAAAAAAATGGGAAGGAAATCCGAATCAAGCTGAAAAAAGACTGGCGCAATTGTATTAAGTATCACGCCCAAATTCGAAAAAGGTTTGCCGACCAGCTGGACGAATTGGCCATACTCATTGACATGCCAAATAAAAAAGATACATATTCAAACATAGCTGAGTTTTTGGAACAGGCCGAAGCGGCTGGACTGATCTCAAAATCAGATCATAGATCTCTAAGAACAGAAATCGGTCCAAACATATGATGGCCATCAAGTCACAGCTTGAAATGGTCAAGCAATTTCATCAGAAATTCCGAGTGCCGGTGGCATCAACGCCAACAATTATCGCCCCCGACAGATATGACCTAAGGCACCGCTTAATGGCGGAGGAAGTAGAAGAATATTTGGCCGGAGCAAAAGAAAATAATCTTGAGAATATTGCCAAAGAACTTGCCGACATCCTCTACACAGTATACGGAGCGATTTTGGAGCATGGATTGCAAGATAAAATGACGGCTGTATTCGACGAGGTTCATAGATCAAACATGACCAAGACTTTTCATGAATACAAAATCGTTAAAGGCTCGGATTTTCAACCGGCGGATCTGACAGAAATATTAAATTAAAAAGTTATATAATAATAATTATTTTTTAAATTCACCTGTAATATGTCAAAAGAGGCATTATTTATAGAACGACGAGAACCGACAAAGGCATATAATAATATCCCTGATGATTTATTGCGGGAGTTGATAGAACTAGGAATAACAAAATTAGAATTGAAAAAAATAGACACTTTACAGCTAGGGGCGAGAATAAATGGGCAAATACGCTCAGTGGAATGGAACATAGCAAGGGAAAAAGATGGTACCTATACCTTTTATACCGGCGAAGGTTCTGGAACGCCAGACTCTATTCTTGCGGCAAGAGCAGAAAATCAAGTCACACGAACAGCAGAAGATCGCGCCAAAGATTATTGGGCTGAACGGCTTAAAAACGAGAAACGTATAGATAAACCGCAAGATCCGATGTGTGAATTTGTGTTTGTAATTCCAGTGTACGATGAGAAATCGGATCGCGTATTAAGGCAGCTCGATTCTTTCAGACACCAAAAAGGGATTTTAAAGGCACAGTTTGAAATAATTTATGTGGTAAATAACGATGTTGTGAGCGATGACACCGTGCGCAAACAAAATCAGATAATCATTCAATTACTTAAAAATATTTCTGATTTAAATGTTTTGGTGATTGATAAAAGTTCAAAAGGAAATGAAATACAAGATTGCAATGTTGGGCGGGCACGGAACCGCGGTTTAGCTGAAGCCAGCAGCAGATTTTACGAAAACGGCAAGAATGGTGTGGTAATACAGATAGACGCGGATACCAACCTATCGGACGATCACTACCTCTCAAAATTAACAGAACTTTGTAAAGACAATCCCGAGATGGTTGAGGTTATCGGTGAGGTCACTTATGAATTTAATCCTGATACCATGGACGACAAAGAAGAAATTTCACTCGAAGAACAGTTACACAATTTAATTCTTGCAATGAAACGAAAATATTTGATCAGATTTTTACTTAATCCAAATGATCCAAAAGCTGAAACGTTGTTTGATTTTTCCATTGGTGGCGCGCATATGGTGAGCAAAAGTCTTGAATCTGCCGCTATCGGCGGTTTTCTTGATACCAATATCGGTGAGGATAACCAGTTCATGAACGATCTGGCCGAATACGCACAGGAACATGATAAAAAGGTAGTTCCGACAAATGAACTTCGGGTTACAACTGCTCTTCGGGATAGCGACAGAACAATGGCTTCTTTTGGTAAAAATTTTGCTGGAATTGTGCCCGATGAAAATAGTTCTGATTCGCCTATTATGAACGAAGTTGAGGAATTAGAAAGAAAAGTATTACAGCTGCCACACGGTAAAACTTTCATATCTATTTTAGACGAAAAAATGAAAGACATCAGATTACCAGAAGAAACTCAAAACGTCTAATCCAAAAAAAAATAATCTCACTATATCTATGACGATAGAAGCCAACCTTAAATTTGAAAAAGCCGTCAGATTCATGGTCGCCCACTTCCCGCCCTCAGCTGAAAACAGCCGCAAACCGGTGTTATTTCACGATATCCGAGTCGGAGTTTATCTCTATCAAAACGGTTATACCGAAAACATTGTTTTGGCCGGATTGTTGCATGACGTTATTGAATGGTCAGACGTGACCAAAGACGAAGTGGAAAAAGAATTTGGCCCAGACGTGCTGCAATTGGTTTTGGCCAATACCAAAGACGATGCGATCACGGATAAACAAGAAAAAACCAATGAATTAATCTCACGGTGCGCGGCTACCGGCCAAGATGCTCTGATCATAAAAACCGCTGATATTCTAGACAGTTTCAGCTGGTATTTGAATCAAAATAACGAAGATCAATTAAAATATTGCATGAGAAATGCCAAAGCTATATTTAAATTCAAAAGAGATAACTTTACGGACAAAATATTTGAAGAGTTAAAACTGTGGTCCGAACGTTTTATTAATTTAAATGAATAATCTATGTTAGAAATTGAACAACGGCTTCAGGCGATCGAGGCGCGTAACCGTCGGGTTGAGCTGGATAAAGCGTGGGAAACCAGCTGGAGCCGCCGCCTGATCGTGGCCTTATTAACTTATATCACCATCGTATTATTTTTCTTGATTGCCGAACTGCCCAAACCGTTTGTTAATTCTCTAGTCCCGACTGCCGGATTCGTGTTGTCAACTTTGTCCCTGACCTATATCAAAAATCGCTGGGTGGGTAAACATAATCGATAAAAACCATCCAGATTTTAATCGTAATTTTTTTTCATTCATTTGCCGCTAAATTTATACAGTTAAATATGAAAGAACACATTAATCAATTTATCGCCGAGGTCACAAAGGCCGCGCGAAATCCGCGATTCAAACACCATTCATGGTATGTGGATTATCATTTGAAAATCGTGGAGAAAATCGCCATAAGTCTTTGCCGGAAATATCCGGCTGCCAACCGCAGCGTGGTTTTACTCCTCGTCTGGCTACATGATTACGGGAAAATGGTGGATTACGAACATCAGCATGAAGCCACCATTACTTTCGGCCGGGAAAAACTGGCTAAAATTGGTTTCAAGCCGGCAATGATCGACCAAGCGCTCGAATATGTTAAAATTATAGATAATCATGGCCGGGGAGATTTGGCCCAAGCGCCAATCGAAGTAAAAATAGTCTCCTCGGCCGACGGCGCCGCTCATCTGATCGGGCCGTTTTACGCTGTTTACTGGTATGAAAATCCCCAAAAAAGCATCTGCGAAATAATGGCTGGCAACCGAAAAAAAGCGGACATGGAGTGGAAAGAGAAAATTGTTTTGCCGGAAGTAAAAAAAGAATTCAAGAAACGATACGAATTTATTCTGGAGCAAAATGGATATGGTCGAATTATCAGTTTTAAAAACTAATGCTTTCATCAAAAAAATCTCCACTTGGAGATTTTTAAATTGTGAAAAAAACTAGCATGGTTATGCTAGCAAAAAAAGGTCAATTGTCGTGGTCGTCAGCGATAGAGGCGAGAATCTGATCTCCGCCCATGATTGAGACACATTCGCGTACATGCTTACGCTGATCCGGACTCAGATTGTAGGTCATGAGAATGATCACATACACCTGACGCAGATCCGAGAGACTCAGCTTGGTCAACTTGAAGCCGTTCGGCAGCTCGCGCAGGCCGTGATCGGCCAGCCAGAGCTTCTCGCGTTCGATGAACTTGGCCACCCGGATGTGTCCTCCTTCGACCGGGAGCACCAGTTCGGCGTCGCAGACCGGCATGTGGGTTAAGAGGCAGCAGACAGCTTTCTTCCCGCGAATGGCGCGGCCAAGGAGCTCCCGCTGCTCAAACCCCTCTATCATCAGACCGACCGTCATCAGCTTCCTCCTTTTGGCGGTCATGTATGGGCCGTCCTAGATACTAGCCCACAAAATTAATTATATTAAAATCATCAGATTACGTCAACACCAATCTAGAAAAATCATAGAATAAGGGGAAAAATATAGATCCTGATACCATTGACAAATACAATATTCTTGATAAACTTTGGTATTAAACTACCCACCCAAGAGGAGAAAGAGCATGGGGCACCACGAAATCTATGAAACGCGTTCGGGAGTCATGACCGGGGGGCTGACATTTATCGCTCTTCTGATGATTGTCTTGGCGGTTGTTTTAGGTGTTAGCTCGGACGGTGCTGACCAAGAATCGAAAATGGAAGACATTGACACAATTTATAGGAATTCCACCATTAACAGCGCCAATAGACTTCAGATTTGGAAACAAGAATTCTCATATGACACCGAGATGAGCACGGACAGCCTATATCAACCAAAGATTGAACTGACCAATGAACAGCGACGCAAACTGCCAGCGCTGCAAAATAGAAAATCAGCTGAATATCCACTGCCATCTGATGGCAGGATTGTCTATGAAGCTCAATACGCAATTGCTGAAAACCGGTTGTGTATTAGCGTGTTAGTAGAAATCTCGTCTGAAAATTACACCTTCTTCATTATCTACCTTGAACCACATGAACACACTGCCAAGCTGATCAGTTTTTACAAAGAATCTATAACCGATGGCACGGTGGGACTGGAATTTCTTGACAAGGCTGTTAGCACACTCGTTACTTACCGGCCAAGGTTGACGCGAGAACAGACAGCTCAACTCCTGCTATCTGCGACTGATTTTACCAAGGGGGCATTAAGCAAAATGCTATAAAAAACGGTTTTAACAAAGCCGCTTTTTTGATTGATATTTTCAGTCGATGAAACAATCTTGGTTCTTATAAAAAATGCACAACCCTATTCATTCATGACATTAGTTTTGACAGCAAACAAACACCTCCCCGAAAGCGACGTTTCAAAATGTCGCTTTCGGAGAACTATTCAAAATGCAGGGTGATTTCTTGGCGGTCAACAACGGTTTTCAGTGACGGGAAATCGTCTATGACATACTTGGAAAGGAAAAGCTCAGCCGCGTCTTGGGCTTTTTTGATCAAATTAATATCAGTCAAATCCGCCAGCTTCAAATCAGGTAAACCTGACTGTTTGGTGCCATACAAATCGCCGCTGCCCCGAAGCTGCAAATCTTTTTCCGCGAGGGCAAAACCGTCCTTGGTGGCAACAAAGAAATTGAGACGCTGCACGGTTTTGACGCCGGTATTGTCAGTAAAGACTAAACAATATGACTGGTGCTCTCCCCGGCCGACGCGGCCACGGAATTGATGTAGCTGGGCAAGGCCAAACCGGTCTGCGCCTTCGATCATCATGATCGTGGCGTTCGGCACGTCAATACCAACCTCAATGACGGAAGTCGAAACTAAAATATCGAAATTTTTGGCATAAAAATCCTGCATAATCTGGTTTTTATCATCGGCTTTCATTTTTCCGTGCAGCATTTGAACTTTCAAGTCTGGAAAAACGTGTTTTGACAGACGGTCAAAGACTTCTGAAACTGATTTAACGCCCAAATTATCCGAAGCGTCGATTAAAGGACAGATAACAAACGCCTGCCGGCCGGAGTTAATTTGTTCGCGGGTAAATTGATAGGCTTTGTCGCGATTGATTTCTTCGACCAGTCGGCTAATTATTGGCCGGCGGTTTTTGGGCAGTTCTTTGATTAGGCTCAATTCCAAATCACCATACAGAGCTAGTGCTAAACTGCGAGGGATCGGAGTGGCGGTCATTGAGAGGAAATGAGGCATCAAATTTTGCTCTTTATCAATCAAGGTTTTTCTTTGTTTGACGCCGAAACGATGCTGCTCATCGATAACTACTAAACCCAAATCCTTGAATTTAATTTTATCCTGAATCAAGGCCTGAGTGCCGACAATAATCTGAATGTCTTGATGATCAATAGCGGTCTGCAATTTTTTCGCCGTGACCTTTTCGCCATTGATCTCTTTGCCGCCGCGCGTCAGCAAGGCAACAGTTAGCCTTTCTTTGGCATACAATTTAACAAAATTTTGATAATGCTGTCGGGCTAAAATTTCCGTCGGAGCCATCATGACCGAAAGATAGCCGTTGCGAGCCACGTTCAACATTGATAAGGCGACCACAATGGTTTTGCCGGAGCCGACATCACCTTCGAGCAGACGATTCATGGGCTTTGATTGACCAACACCCTGAATAATTTCCCAAGCCGCTTTTTTTTGATCATTGGTTAATTTAAATGGCAGCCGCTCAACAAATTCTTTTGTCGGTTTTTCGAGAAATTTCATCGCGATTGAAGTGTTACCGGCTAATTCCGCTTTGGCTTTTTTGATTAAATATTGGACCACAAAAATCTCTTGGAAACTCAACCGATTCTTGGCTTGTTTCAAGGCGGCGAAATCCCGAGGAAAGTGAATGTTGAGTAAGGCATCGGCCAAAGACATCAATTTGGCGCCTGAAATTATTTCCAGCGGCAAATTCTCTTGAATGGTTTTGATCAGCGGTATGGTTTGGGAAATAAAATAACGCAATTGTTTCTCAGTCAAACCGGCAGTTAAGGAATACACGGGGACAATTCTAGCGGTGTGCACATTTTCCCGATATTGATTTTCCTTTTCATAATCTGGGTTAAGCAATTGCGTGCCATAGTTATTGACTTCAACCTTGCCGGAAAAATAAACATACTCGCCAGCCTTCAAGGTCTTGGCAATATACGGCTGATTGAACCAGACAACTTTCAACTGACCGGAATGATCATTGATAATCGCTTCAACCAAAACTCGACGCTGGCGGCGGCTGCGCCGGCTGGCAATAATCTCGACTTGACCATGAATCGTCACCATATCGCCGTCATGAACATCGCTGATAAGTCGGATTTGGCTAAAATCTTCATAGCGAAACGGGAAATACCAAATCAAATCCTCCACGGTTTCAAGCCCGAGATAATGAAGGCGCTTGGCCGTGGTTTGGCCGAGCCGAGGCAATAATTCAATTTTGTCGGTTAGTTTCATGCTGATATTTTAGCAAATTCTCCTGAATTTAGCTAAAACCATTGACAAATTATACTAATTATGATATAATAGCTAGATACCCTCAACCGGATCGGAGACGGAAATGACCTCGAAAACCCAATACTGGACCGGTGAAGACCGCATTAGTTTGATTCAAAAAATGACCGAATTGCTGGCTGCCCCCGAGCTGGATGCATATACCGCAGTGGTAATGGCCAGGCGCGAACTGATGCGGGGAAAGCTGGAGCACGCGGTCAGTCATCTGGCGGTTGATTTGGACAAGTTCCACATCTACCGCCGAGACATCTACAACTTCGGCCATGCTATGAGTGAACAGCTCATGGACTGGATGAGGAAAAATGAATACATGCATCTTCCCTGAGCCGGAACGAAGTGAGCTGGGTGTAGAACTGAAACGCCTGCTCTTGGCTGCGCCCGGATTCAGCCAATTCGCATCCGGACGAGCGGCCCTGCGCTCTCTCGGTCGAGGAGAATTCGAATCGGCGCTCAGCTGGGTCATGAACGACGCGGACAAGCTGTCGTCGGATCCGGGTGAACGAGAGCTTCATGACTTCATCATGCAGCTTGCGTCGAGAATCTTCCTCTGGGGAGACCAACAGCGGCGTGACGAACGCGCCCGATCCTGATCAACTGGTCAGGATTTTTTGTTGTAAAAAAAATCACCGGTTGGGTGATCAAATAATGCGATGGGGAAACTCATCGTCTTCGGTGTTTGGAAAGTCAGCCATAACCAGCACAATGGCTGGGATAGTATGCGCCCCGACCGCGTGGGCAATCCCCGGTCTGATATGAATGACGCGGTTGTCTTTGGCCTTGAGGCTGAGGCTCCGGTATTCACCGGTCTCGATATCCTGAAAGAAAATCTTGACCTCGCCGCAAACAGCCATCAAGAATTCTGTCTTTCGCAAATGGAAATGATGGCCGGCCACGCTTGAGATATCTTGAAGCTCGACTAGATACAGGTATTTCACCTCGAATCCGTCAATCAGCGGGAATCGACCATCAAACGGCACAATGAGCTTGCGGCCGGTTTTACCTTTGGATTCACGCTCGGGCAGGGTATAAATCGTATACAGGCCGCGGTCTTCCACGCGAACCGGAACCGCTAATTTCTGTACGTCGGCTTCCTTGTAGATCATCACTCCTCCGATGTTATGGGGAAATGAAAAAAACAAAAAAATATTCACTTTGTCATCCTGAATTTATTTCAGGATCTCAGACTGGCTGACAGCTAATGTGATTTATTTTTTTGTTTTTTTCATTTCAAAGAGTGTCCCCAAAATATCCAGATAAATTCCGCTAACTATAAACTGGTGTGCCCGGTAGGGTTCGAACCTGCGACCTCAAGCTCCGCAAGCTTGCGCTCTATCCAGCTGAGCTACGGGCACATAATAAATAATCAATAATTAATCACTAATAACTAATTGTGCCCGAGCGAAGCTGGGATTGACTATCCAGCTGCGGTGCCCGCCGAAGCTCTACGAAGTAAGAGCGAAGGCGGGAGCTACGGGCACATAAAGTACGTTGTAAGCGAGAACAGCGAGTAAAGCAAGATAAGCGAGTAGAGCATAAGCCAAAAGACAATCTGAGTGCTGATTTACTTATCTTGCTTGTCTTGCTTATTTCACTTATAGCTTATTAAAAGCGAGTACAGGATCAAAAGAAAAAACGAATCACAAATACAAAATAACAATATTAATCAACACATTAAACGCTATAACTTGATCCGCCGAGCCAAATAATCTTCAATTGGCTCATTTTCCCGGCGAAGATCCTCTTCAATGTAAGATTCGAGGGCGCTCCTGATGTCAAGCGGATTTAAATCGCCCAAAGGCAAGCTTAATTTGTCCCGCCGCATACCCCGAAATTCCAAATACAAATTTTTGACTTCCGGCGGGTAATAAGCGAGCCAAAACACTTTAAAATCTTGAAAATAATGGAACCGCTGCCCCACGAGAACTCCGCTAGTGGAGATTTTAACCGTAATATCCTTTGGGTCCAAATAATGCTGCATGACCAGAATCAGAGAGACCAATAAAATAATCACCAGAAACAAGAAATTCATGGTGACAATAGCATATATCAAAACCGCGGCCAAAGCAATACCGGTGGCAATATACCATATCCGGCTTCGATCATGCCGCTCAAACTCCGGCGCCGACCATTCAAATAAAACCTCACCGATATCCTCCGGCGCCTGCGGAAAGATAATGGATTCAAGCCATTTTTTCATATGTTTATTTTTATTTGTTTTTTAAACTAGCTAACTTGTAATGATTCTGATTTGGGCTAATGGTTTTAACTTCCCGTACGAACGAACTCAACTTAACTGCCTCAATTGGCTTGCCAGCCGAAGCCTTGGCGTAGGCTGGCGGAGAGGGTGGGATTCGAACCCACGGTCCCATTGCTGGGACTCTAGTTTTCAAGACTAGCACATTCGACCGCTCTGTCACCTCTCCTTAAAGTAAGTTGTAAGCAATCCGCCTGCGCCGAGGCTCCGGCGGACAGGGAAAGCGAGATAAGCGAGCAAAGTGAATTGGCTCACTACTGGCGTGCCATGAACCCGAACGTAGTGAGTGGTTCATGGCGGAGAGGGCGAGATTCGAACTCGCGAGGGTTTTTACACCCCTCCACGTTAGCAGTGTGGTGCCTTCAGCCACTCGGCCACCTCTCCATGATGTAAGAATAATATCTCGTATTTTGTCGTTGTGAAAAAATACGGTTGAAAGGACTCGACAAAATACCAACAATTCAGCTCCGCTTTCAAATTTTATATTCAGGTGAAAGCTCTGCGTTATTTTAGCACAAATCAAAGATTTGTAAAGGCCTAGACTTTGAGATATCGACGAATGGCAAAGGCGCTGCTCAGAACGGTCAAAACCACCACCAAAATAAATTCCAGACCGAAAATCAACCAAAAATTATGATTGAAATACGCTGCTAGGTCGAAGTTGTAATCAGCCAAAAATGTATCCAGGTACGGACTCAAAAGATTGATAAAGAGATAAATCAATCCGACATTGATCAGGAGCGAAACAAAAGCATACAAGGCGCTGGCCAGAATAAACGGCATTCGAATGAACCAGTTTGTTGCGCCAACGAGGCGCATCACTCCAATTTCTTCCTTGTGAGTATAGATCGTAACCCGAATGGTATTAAAAACGATTAAAAAGGCAATCAAGCCGAACAAACAGGCAATAAACAAACCAAACCGTTCAACTTTGTGAGACACACTCTGAACAAAAGAAATAATCTTTTGCGGGTCGGAAAAATCATTATTATCAATCAGGGTTGAGTATTCAGAGGCAATAATTTTTTGTAAGATTAAATCATAATCGTCGGTATTAACCGCCTTGATGACAATGGTGTCGTTGAATGGGTTGGTGTCAAGTTCCTCGATTGCCGCCTGAATATCCGGATTGTCAATGTTGTTTTGTTTGAACTCCTCCATAACCGCATCTTTTGACAAAAACCCCGCCTCCGCCACCTCAGGAATATTGGAGACAAAAGTCCGGAAATTTGTCACCTCCGCCTCAGTCGTATCGCTGACCAGCATAACATTTATATCCACTCGTTTGTGAACATTATCGATAATACTGTCGGAAACTGATTTGAGGGTAATCAAAACATTGACTGAAAACAAAGCCAAGACTAAAACAGAGACCGTAACCAGAGTCAACCAGAAATTGCGGTAAAAGTCCTGCAAGGCGAATTTTAGAACCCGGAAAAAAGTTAGCATAAAATATTGGTCAATGTATTTGATTTACAAACAATAAAATCAGAGCATGTAACGACCAACCTTTTGGTCGCTGACCACTCTCCCTTGGTCAAGGGTCACCACGCGCTTTTTGAGCAGGTTGACCACATCTTTGTCGTGAGTGACCAGCATGACCGTGGTGCCAAGCTCATTAATTTTTTTCAACAGGGCGATAATTTCTCGAGTATTGATGGAATCCAAATTGCCGGTCGGTTCATCGGCCAACAAAATTTTCGGGTGATGAATCAAGGCTCGAGCAATACCAACCCGCTGCTGTTCACCGCCGGACAACTGCCATGGATACCGGCTGATTTTTGACTCCAAACCGACAATGCGCAGTACTTGAGGGACAACTTTGTTGATCGTCGAGCGAGAGGTGCCGCAGACTTGAAGGGCGAACGCGATATTTTCAAAAATGGTTTTTTGGTTTAACAATTTGAAATCCTGATAAATCACGCCAATTTGGCGGCGTAAAATCGGCACATCGCGCCGATGAATTCGGGTGATGTCCCAACCGCCCACAATCAACTGACCTTTGGTTGGCTTTTCTTCCGCCGTCAGTAGCCGAATCAAGGTGGTTTTGCCTGTACCGCTTTGACCGATAATCGAGACAAATTCCTTGTCCTTGATATGCAAATCAACACAATGAAGCGCGTAGGTATTGGGTTTGTATAACTTTGTTATTTGTCTCAATTTAATCATATATTATTCTTTTATTGGCTCAACGGTAACGTTTGGGATGATTCCCTGCCACAGCTCGCCCAAAACCTTGAACGCGACTTTATCCAAATCAATTACTCGATCAGGATGAATGGTGCGATCAGGACCGAAATCATTGACAACAACCTCAACCGAACGATTGTTGTCGAGATTGGTAACTAATAATTTTGTCCCTTTCGGATAATCGGGCGAAGCGGCGCACAAACAATTTTTATACCCATACCAACTGGCGGAGCCGCGGCTCATTTTGGCATCTTCGAGCACCACCATTTTGGCGTATGGCAGATGAATAATCCCCTTGACTGAATTTTGATCCTGATAGGCGGTCGGCAATGGAATCCATTCCCCTAAAACGCCATTATAAAAATATACTTGGCGGGCGGATAGCGACGAAGAGGGCAAAATAAATTTCAGCATCAGAGGCAGTTTATTTTGAAACGCCGCCTTGTTAAATATATCAAATTCATAAATATCGCTAACCGGAACCAACCCATCGGGAAACTCTAAACCGGCAGGAGAGAAGTGTTTAATTATAACTCGGGTTTCTTCCGCCAAAACTTCCGGTCTAACCCCAACCATAAAAGTATTGTCGGTGGATGAAATGGTATAACCTCGAGCCAGCGTGGGTGTGTCGAGATGCAAATCAACCAAATCGATCAGATCATCCTGAGCCATAGCTGGAACCAGCGGGGCTAGCAGCAAGAATAAGACCATCATTCCCTTAATAATCATCTTGGCTGAATTTGGCATAAACGGTTGCATTTTTTGTTAATTCCGAATATAATTAATTACATTCTGCCACCTTAGCTCAGCTGGTAGAGCAGTCCCTTCGTAAGGGAAAGGTCCGCGGTTCGAATCCGCGAGGTGGCTCCAGCCTTCGCTCATTGTTTCACATGAGCTTCGGCTGGCGCGGCCAGTACCATAACTTTTCAAACGAGCTAGGAATGGCACAGCCGTTTATTATAATGAGAGCGAAGACTGCGGCAGGCGGATAGACAACTGTTATTAGTTGTTTTTTTGTACCTTAATAAATTTTACCACCTTGGCTTCATCAACGGCCCGATCCAAAACAGTCTGAAAGGTCTCGAGTGAAATCAGAATGTGGCTGACTTTCACCTCTTCTTCACTGTCGGCCGTGGCGGCTTTTTTCTCAGTTACAAGCAGAATGTGGTATCCATATTGGGTTTCAATAATTTCGCTCAAAACACCCGGTTCCAAAGCAAAGGCGGCATCTTCAAATTCTTTGACCATAACGCCACGTTTGAACCAGCCCAAATCACCTCCGGTGGCGGCCGATCCAGGGTCTTGACTATATTGTTTGGCCAATACGGCAAAATCTCCCCCGGCCACCAATTGTTCTCGGATCGATTCAACTTGTTTTTTGGTCTGATCTTTGTTATTGGTGTCGGCTGCGTACATCGCTGTCAATTTTTGATTAACGAGAGAATTATATAAAATCCGACTTTTAAATTCAGACAAACTCCAGCCAAATGTTTCCTTGATTTCCTGTTCAAATTTTTCCACCGTCCCAAAATCTTGTTTCGCAAGATTGATTAATTCATAATCCATTTCTTCGTCAGTGACTTTAATGTCATATTTACGAGCAAAATCCAAAAGCACGCGGTCATACACCAGCTTGTTCAAGACATCGCTCCTGATTTGATCGTCGCTGACCTGAGAGCCTTCCAATTCACTAGCTTTTTTCCAAGCAAAATATTCATACTGCCAGTCATATAACGTAATCATATCACCGTTTACGATCGCCGCTGGATAGGGAAAAATTCGAATCGCTCCATTAACAATTTTGGAGTTGGTTGGTTGACGATAAGCCAATAGTCCAACCGCTGAAAAAATGAAAACAAGGGCGACGACAAAAAGAATCGCCATTGAAATATACCTTTTTTTGTTTTTAGACTGCTGCCAGCGTCGAAATGTTTTTTTGCTCCATTTTGTTACCCGAGTTGCGATGTGAGCCCCAAAAAAATGCCAACTGTTTTTGTATTTCATACTAATTCTTAATGATTAAAAAAGAAATTCCACCATCGGACAAAATTGGACATGGAGCCGCCGGCGGTATAATTTGCATTCGCGCCGTCAGTCTCAGCGTTAACTCGATTGACGTCGTCTAACTTGACCACCACGACGTTTTCTCCGGGCTTCTTCATGTTCAATTTGGTTCGAGCCTCCTGTTCAACAAAAAAATCGCTATTATAATGATCAATGGTTTGCAGGAAATCCTGTTTAGCCGCAGTAAGAGTCTGTAATTCCTGATTTAAAGCCAAAATCTCGGCGTCCAATTTCTTTTTATTAATGTATTCCTTGATGCTAAAAAACACCAGCCCGAAGACAAAAATAAAGATAATAAATAATGTAATTTTAGACAAACTCTTTCTGGCCTTGACGGTTGTTGGACGTGAATGCATAAACTATGGCGTTATTATAGCACATTTTACCCTTGGGGTTAAATCATGTTTTTCGCTCCGAATCAGAGCTCTGGGCTTTCAGCGTTTCCAGGATAAATCGCTGATCGTCCGGGCTAAGGTCGTGAATCTGATCGAGAATGGTCTCAACTTGATCCAATGGCTTGTGCGTAAAATTGACGTCGGTTACAACTGCGCTCGACTCGGATTTATGGTCCAACGGCTCTTGTAAAATTGAAGTATCGACGGATTCAACTTCCGGCTCGGTAACGGCCGGCTCAGATTCGGACAAAGTATCATCATCAATAAAAGGGTCAGGATCGGCACCATCGTGATTCATCCGATAAATTTGTTCATTGATCGCTTTCAACAAACGGTCAGGTTTGCTTTGGTTAAAAATAATATACGTCTTCGGCAGCCCTTCGATCACCAGTTTGAGCTGTCCATAGCGAAGCACTTTCTGTTTGAGCGACCGAAAATCAATGGAAATATTTTTAATTTTTGACAACGATACAAATTTGATTATCGGCTTGGCGATTTTTGCTTGCTGAACATCAATTACTCGCTGATCGGTGAGACAAATCAAGTTTGACTGCCAGAGATAAAAGATCTTTCCAAGATAATATATCGTGACGAGCAAAACTGCCAAGAAAAGCAACAGCCCGCCAAGACCGAATGTAATAAAATAAAACATCAAAAAGAAATCCAGCAGCACAATAATCAAACTAACCATGATGTGGGGGATTACAACCACCCATGATTGTTTGGCGATCAAAACGATCTTTTCATTTTCCTGCCAGTGAATTTTTTTAAGCAAAACTTTCATATTGACGTTTAGTGCGTAAGCGATAAAATATTTTAGTCAACTCGATTAAAACGACCTGCATAAGCGCAAAAGTGACAACCATACCCCATTCAACCAATCCCAATGGCCGTAAACCAAGCACTGAATTTAATCCGGGCAGATAAATTGGGACCACTTGAAGCAGAAGGCCGCCCGCAACCGCCAGAAGGAGATAAACATTATCAAAAATATTTATCCGCCAAAGCGGTCGAATCAGACTCTTGCAGCTGAAAACATACAGCAGCGAATTCAACCCCAATCCGGCAAATATAACCGTACGAACGTGATCAATATTCCAACCCTGACCAAGCAGCCAATTATAGAGGATAAAGAGCACAATGTCGGAAAAAAGACCAATGACAAAAATCAATGTTTTCATTTCACGATCCAAAAGTTTGCGGTTTTTTTTGATCGGCGGCTGTTTCATAATTCCCTGTTCACCGGCCTCAACGGTCAAGGCCGCAGCCGGGAAACCGTCAGTGATCAGATTGACCCAAAGAATCTGGGCGGCAGTGATCGGAAGCGGCAACCCAGCCAATAAACTACCGACAATGAGTACCAGTTCGCTAAAGCTGTCCGCCAATAGATACACAATCACTTTTTTTATATTACTATAAATAATCCGCCCCTGCTCAACCGCTAAAACAATCGTCCGAAAATTATTATCAAGCAGCACCATATCTGCGGTTTCTTTGGCCACATCGGTACCGGTGCCAACGGCGATTCCGATATCGGCGGCTTTCAGCGCGGGAGCATCGTTGACCCCGTCGCCGGTCATCGCCACGACTTCGCCGTTTGATTGCAGCGCTTCAACAATTTTCAATTTGTCCTCGGGTGAAACCCGAGCGAAAACTGAGACTTGCCGAACCTTGATTTTCAGATCATCACTTGATGCGATCATCAACTCTTGACCTTCCATGACTGAGCCCTCACCCACTGGCAATCCGATCTGACGCGCAATTTCCGAAGCGGTCAACTGATGATCCCCTGTAATCATAATCGGACGAATCCCCGCTTGATTGACTTGAGAAATTGTAGCAGCGATGTCTGGCCTTAACGGATCTTCGATCACCCAAAAACCATAAAAAACCAATTTTTTCTCACGGTAATAACTGGAGTCGTCAGAAGGCGCAACCACTCCGGCCACAGCCAAAAGCCGATAGCCGCGGCGAGAATAAGAATCAAACATCTTTTGCCACAAGGATCGATATTTTGGCGTGAACACTATCTTGTTTTGACCGGAAACAAATTCAGAACATTGCGCCAGAACCACTTCTGGCGCGCCCTTCATCGCCCAAATAAACTTCTTTCCATCCCTGTTTAATGTGTACATTGATTTTGTACTAGACTGAAATGGAATCTCGAGCAAACGTTCAATATCGACTAATCGGTCAAGACTGTAATTCAATTCCATGGAACCACTCAGGATGGCCCGCTCGGTCGGAGAACCAATCAATTCGTGGCCGTCGGCCACGTCAATATCGGCGTTGTTGACGAGCAAAGAAGTTTGTAAAAATTTCTCCATCGCCGGATCCAGTCTTGACGGCTTTTTTGCGGTCAGCTCAAGACTGTCGTGCCAGAAAACCACTTCTTTAGCTTGCATCCGGCCTTCAGTGATCGTCCCCGTCTTATCCACGCAAATAACTGAGGTGCTGCCAAGCGTTTCGGCGGCCACTAATGTCCGCACCAGGGCGTTTTTCTTGAGTATCCGCTGCATGCCAATGGCTAAAATAACCGTGACCGCAACGAGTAACCCCTCCGGCACGGCGGAGACGGCCACCGCCATCGCCACCAAAACAATATCCCAAAAAGATAATCCACGCAAAACACCGATAATAACGATCGCACCCGCCACCGCTAAAATTGACAAGCCTAAAACGCGGCTGAAGGTTTTTAATCGAAACTGCAGCGGAGTTTCTTCGTTTTCAGTTTTTTCAAGCAGGGAAGCGATTTTCCCGATTTCGGTAAACTGGCCGGTAGAAACGACCACACCCTTTGCCCGGCCTTCGGCTATCACCGTCCCCTTAAACACCATACATTTCCGATCAACGACCAAAGACTTTTTGGTAATATCTGAAGATAATTGCCTGGTATGTTTACTCACCGGAGCCGACTCACCGGTCAAGACGGCTTCGGAACAAGACAAAGAATGGACGTCAAACAGTCGGATATCAGCCGGCACTTGATTGCCAGACTCTAGGATCACCACGTCACCGGGGGTTAACTCCTCAGCTTTAATTACATGAATCAAACCATCACGGATGACTTTGGTTTCATAGCTGATGTAATCACGGAGGAGATCCAGTTGAGTCTCCGCTTTACGTTCCTGAATAAAGCCGACAATGATATTAATAAAAACCGCCATGAGAATAATCGCTAAGTCTGCATATTCGCCAAGCAATATCGACAACGCCGCGGCGCCCAGCAGAATATAAACTAGGATATTGTTAAATTGGCGGACAAATATCAGCCAGTCCGAGGCGCGTTTTGACCGCGGCAATCGATTGAAACCAAAAGTTCTCAGCCGTTTCAAGGCGTCTTTTTCACTGAGGCCAACCTCACTGCTTTCAAGCAGGGTGAAACATTCGGCCGGGGAATAATTGTACCAGAGAATGTTGTGAAATTTCATAAGCCAAAAAATGGCAAGCAATCAACTTGGTTTCTTTGTTTATTATACCATAAATCATGGAGAAAAAAAATTTGGCTGTTGACCGAATTAGGAGTATACTTTTAGTGAATTTAACCCAAATTTATGGTAGAAACAATCCTTATTCTGATGAATACAGTCGATGCCTGGCTCAATAAACCATACATTAAAATTGATGGCCTGATGATTGACCGTTGGAGCTGGGTGCATCTTATTACCGGCATCACAATCGGGCTGATTGTCGCGTGGAAATGGCCCCAAGCGACCAACTGGAAAGCCCACGTCATGATATTTCTACTCATGATCATGTGGGAAATTTTTGAATTTACGGCCGGAGAAATTTTATTCAAAGTCGAAACATTGACGGATAAAACTTGGGATTTGATCATTGGAATGGCGGGATATTACATATGTTATAAGCTTTTTATCGGGAGCTATCGAAATGCGAAAAAAACGTGACCGGCCACAATCCAAATAGCGTCTTGGTCAAAAAAAACTGGTCGACCGATTAGCAATAATTGCAAAAAATAAAAAATACCCGTCGGGTATTTTTTATAAATTATTTCTGACTACTTATTGAACCAAGGAAAGCACTTGATCAAACAAGGAAAACAAAAAATAACGAACTGATCGCTATTTTTTGGTGGGTCCCTGCCTGCCGGTAGGCAGGCTCTGGGAATCCCCTCCGTCTCCTCGCCTCCCGGCTCGTCGCTCCGGGCCCGGCCTCGCGGCGCTCCTCACCAGTATTCGTCGCGCATCGCTCCGGCCTTCGATTCCCAACGCCACACACACTTGTGTGTGGCTGAGGACCCGGTAAACAAAAAATAACGAACTGATCGCTATTTTTTGGTGGGTCCTCTGGGAATCGAACCCAGGACGCCCAGCTTAAAAGGCTGGCGCTCTAACCGACTGAGCTAAGGACCCGTAATGATTAAATTCTAAATACTAAATTACAAATTCTAAAAAAACAAAACCATACAATTTATCCATTCGCCACCAAGATATGACATTTCTCCTACATTCTAGCGTAAAATAGGGCTGATGTCAAGAGTCGAATTCCCCCAACAAGTCACAAATAAGCTCGGCGTATTTGTCTGCCGCCTGTTCAGGCAGGACCCTTTGGATATTGAGGCTCAATTCGGATAATCGTTTTGGCCGAGATAATAAATCAGCTAATAAATTGATTATGTATTCGCCCGAGAAATCCGCTTGACGGACATAGACGACCGCTTTTTGGCGGTGAAAAAACTCGGCGTTTTTTTCTTGCTGGTTGTCGGGGATGGGCATGACGACCGCCGGTTTACCCAAGGCGGCCAACTCGGTCAGCGTGCCAAAGCCGGCGCGGCCAAAAAATACCGTAGTCGCGGCATAAACATCAGCCAACTCAGGGCCCAAAAATTCCACCGCATGATAACGGCGATTATTCTCGATGGCCGGAGACAACAGCCATTTGGTCTGATCACCCTTGCCGACCGCGTGAATCACCTGACAAAATTCGGTCAGTTTGGCGGCGGATTCAATAAAGACTTTGTTGATGATCTCTGAGCCAACACCCCCACCCATAATAAGCAGTACCGGTAATTCAGGCGCTAAGCTGAATCGAGTGACGGCCCGCTCACTTAAACCGTGAAATAGAAAATCTCGGGTGGGATTGCCGGTCACAACGAGTTTGTCCGGCTGCGAATATTTGTCCCGCAGTTCAGACACCGCCAAGGTAATCTTGTCCGCCAATGGCTGCATTAATTTATTTGCCAGACCGATTTGGAGGTCCTGCTGATGGACAATCAACCGTTTTTTGAACACTTTGGCCGCGTAAGCAACCGGCACACAGACATAGCTGCCGGCGGTCAACACGAGATCGGGTTTGAAGCGATAAACAAGCCATAATGATTTGAGAAAACCGAACAGAATGAGAAAAATATCCGTCAGATTATGCCAATCAAAATAACGCCGAAATTTGCCGGCCGGCAACGCGGAAAATTTTATATTATAAGCGCCGACGATCGCCGCTTCAGGCCCGGTTGAAGTCCCCAGCCAGAGCGCGTCGACTTCACGGCGGTCTTTGAGTTTTTCATATACGGCAAGCAGCGGAGAAACTGAACCCATGGTGCCGCCGCCGGACAAAATAATACGCATAGATTGTTAATTGTGGGCGACGGCAGCGGCAATGACCGTGGACGCACCCGCAGCTTTAAGGCACTTGGCCGCTTCGTTCATTGTTGTCCCCGAAGTCATAACGTCATCGACTAAAATCATTGTTTTGCCGGCAACCAATCCGCTATCAGACAAGCTGAAGGCATCGGTTAAATTCTTGATTCGTTCGGTTCGATCTAATTTGGCTTGCTGGGCGGTCGATTTTGTCCGCCGTAACAGGTTGTCATTAAAATTCAAGCCCAATTCTTCGGCCATCTGGCGGGCGAGAATCGAGCTTTGGTTGAATCCGCGTTCAGCCAACCGCTTTCGATGCAGAGGAATTGGAATCACCAAGACATTTTCATCATGTTTAAAATTCTGAGCTCTGAATTTGGCGATGATTAATCCGGCGAGATATACACCCAAATCTTCAATAAAGCCAAATTTGAATTCATGAATAACCGGTTCGATCACAGTACCCTTGTAGCGAACCGGAATCACAGCGTGATCAAAAAAAACATGCTCCCGGCAATCAACACAAACACCTGTCTCCGCTACCAGCTGATTGCAGATCACACACAATTTCGGTTCGAGAACATGCAGTTGGCTTTGACATTTGAGACAAAAATAACTATCACCCCGGCCGCAAACCACGCACTGCCGCGGGAATAACCAGTCGAGGAGCAAGTTTTTTATGCCCCCGCCGATCATTGCCAATAAGCTCCGTCAACTTTCCATTCTCCGCCTTGGTTCAAAAAATTCAAGGTCAGCTTTTGTTTGTAATTGATCGGATCTGAATCAGGCATTTTTTTTACGCGGGTCGTTTCCACAATTACCACGGCCTTATCAGCCGCCAGCTCACTAACCTCAACAGCCAGCGCCTCGGTGGTTAACACCGCATACGCTCCGTCTGATTTCAACTCAGAGGCTAAGCGGTTCTGATAGGTGGTGCCGGCCCATTGATAGAAGCTGTCGGTCATCACGGCCTTGAGTTCACTGAAACCAAGTTCCACAGTCTGACTTGATGCCGTGCCGAATCGTTCAGCAAAAGAGCGTGAAATATTGGTTAATGCCAAACTGTTTTTTTCCGCTTCAGTCAACTCGGGTGCTTGGTAGGTCAAAACCCGGGTTTTATTAACTGAGCCGGGACCAAGTTCTTTTGAGGTGTCGCGGGTCTGGCTCCGCCAAAGATAAAAAATTAAAATACCAGCCACAACCGCGGCTAAAACGATAATCGCGATTATAATTTTTTTTCTGGTCCAGTACATAGAGAGAGAATTAAGAGATTAAGAGAATTAAGAGATTAAGAGAATTGAGAGATTGATCCCGCCTCTCGCGAGAAGCGGGATTGAAATGATTAAGAAATTAATCGAAATTAATTGGTAAGACAGATTGAGAAAATTTAGCGTTCAGGTGGCTGTTCGGATTCAATCGCGGCTTTACGCTTTTTCTCCATTTCCAAAAGCTGCGCCGGGTTGGAGGTGATAATCGAATCTTCGAGGCCGGAAGCAACCACTTTGATGGCCGCGTGTTTGGCGCCGGCAAAGAAAATCCCCTCGCCGACATTACTTTCGAGCAGCAACATCTTTTCACCGTCGGTTAACCCGAATGTTTTGACAATAACATCAATGGCTGATGATGATTGTTTTAGTAGAATTTTTAGCGCTGAGTTATTCACAATACCGGGACCATATTTAGAGGTTAGAAAGTCATTGACGTCCTGAGTAATGGTGGTAATACCAAGATAGTATTTACGGCCACGCTTGACCAATCCATGCAAAAACTTGGCCGAATCATCATACATCATAAGCCACCAAGCTTCATCCACGACCAAAATTCTTTTTTTCAACTCTGACCGCACCACGCTCCAGACATAATTTATAATATTATACAATGCCATCGGCCGCAACTCATCTTCCAAATCTCGAACGGAAAAAGTGACCAGCTGATTAGCCATATCCACATTGGTGGGCGCGTTGAAAAGGCCGGAAAAGGTGCCGGTGGTGTATTTGCGCAGGCGCAACGCCAAATCAGCGCCGCCCTCCATGCCATCGAGCACATCAAATAAATCCTGCATCAACGGCGGTTCGACTTTGTCCAAATCGCTGTCGGGAGTAATATCTTTTTTGGCATAAGTTTCAATCAACGCCCGATCCAAGATGGTGTCTTCTTGAAAAGTCAGTTTGCCCAACATGAGTTTCAATAACCCCTTAACGCTGATGACCGCGCTCCTGATGACGTCCTCAACCGAAGAATCTTCGCCAACAGCTCGGGGTAAATCAAAGGGATTGATCTTGCTCTCGGAATTGAGTGAAATATTGACGTAAGTACCGCCAACCGCGTCTGATAAAAGTTTATATTCACGCTCCGGATCGATAATAATCACATCAGTCCCCATCATCATCGACCGAAATACTTCTAACTTAATGGTATAACTTTTACCGGCGCCGGAAGTAGCGAAAACCGTGCAGTTGGCGTTTTGCAAACTGAAACGATCAAAAATAATCAAGCTATTGTTGTGGCGGTTGATGCCATATAAAATACCTTCTTCGGATGACAGGTCAGATGATATAAATGGAAAAGACGACGCGATCGGCGAGGAATTCAAATTGGCGGTAATCATCAACTCATCATTCCCGATCGGCAAGGTTGAATTGAAACCCTGCTCAGATTGATAAAAGACCCGTTTGGTGTAGACCATGCGTGAACCGAAAACCGCTTCAACATCTTCGGTTAGCTTGTCGAGTTCATCCTCTGATTTGGAGTATAGAGTGGTATACAAACCAAATTGAAAAAACTTTTCCGTTCCCTGAGTCAGATCATCACGAAGCTGTTCAATATCGCGCAGAGCGGTTTCTCGGAGCGGATCGCGTGGCTTGCTTTTTTCCGCGGCCATATTGAGAGCGGCCTGCAAAATACCGACTTGTTTTTTGAGCTGTTTCAAAACCATTTCCGAGGGCATGGGATAAAAGAACATGCTGATGTCGAGAGATGAATTGTAATTAATGATCGGGGCAAACCAGCCAACCGATATATACCGAGGATAAGTCATGACAAACAGAGTCCGAGCGTACCAACTGCCAAGCTTGATAAAAGACGGTTTGACTTCAAAGCCGGCCGGAGCCACCAAATCCAAAACCGAGACGATACCCTGTCGGTAAGTCTTTTCTTCTTCAATCAATTTTTGACTCGCCTCGCTTTGCGTCTCAATCTTTTTTTCTTTTTCCAACTCGTTCAGCTCCACTTCTGGGACTTCGGGTTTCTCGGTGAGGGCGTCTTTGGCGTTGAACATATAAACATTTGATTAGTATAAAATATCATGGGTCACATTTTGATAACTCTAGAAACTCCAAGTTAGGTTAATCGGACAAACGAAGTTTCGAGATATCCGGCATTTTTTGTTTGTCGGCGACGTCAGGGTTGTACGCGTTGTAGTAGAGCTCAATCAGTCCCTGAGTATCCAAAACCACGGCTTCCAAACCAAGCTCGCTGATATGCATCTTGACATGCTCAACCCGCTGATTCAAAGTATAGCGGTATTTTTCAAACTTTTCCTGATTAAGTTTAATTACCTTGCCCGGAGTCAAAGCTTCGCCAAAACGGGAAAAAAATCCGCGCTTTGTATCCTCAACCGCCCGGTAGGGAACGACAATAAAAAATCGTTTATTCATAATATCCCCCAGTTCAACCAGCTCTTTGATATAGGCTTGATAATTGACCATTTGCCGGCGCAGTAATTCGTTGGATATCTCTTTTTCTCGATCAGCCAGACGCCCAAGATATTTGGAAATATCGAGTTTTCGGGATTGAATCACCACTTGAATCGGGAAGTCAAGATAATTGAGAAAGCTGACGTAAGAAGAAACCACCGCGTCTTGCTCGTCCTCGGATTTCAAGGCGAAATTCAAACTCGAAACCATCACAACCGCCCGAAGAGTACCGTCCTTCATTATAACAGTATTATTCTTGATTTCCGCGACATCCAAAAACAACTGCGTCGAGTGTGAAATTTTGTTTCCGGCCAGTTTTTTATTTTGCATTTCTTGGGTTTTGGCGGGCATATATGTATGATTAAGGTCAAGGTAATTATTATACTTAGGATAAAACAATAACTATTGAAACGACTAACTCCGGATAAATAATCTCTGATAAAACCGGCAAGACTGATTACCATTTATAACGGTGACTCTTTGCCTGCTTCTTGACCGGCCGTCTTCTTCTTTTTCATTTGATCTTCCGCCACCTGATCGGCAAAAAAATCATCATCGGTGCGATAAACGCCGCCGGTATTGATTAACAAAGACAAATCTCTTAGGCGCGATTCGGAAACTTCAGACTTAACTTTAACCTCTTCATGAATAATCTCATGGACTTCTTTGACTTCCTGCACGCCGCTGATATAAGCGGCTTTGTTCCAAACTCTTTGTGGCGGCCGGCGTAACGTTTGTAAAAAACTCAACAGGAAAAAATGAATCGGCCGGCCATTCACGCGCGCGAACGCGACAATGGCCGCACTGCCAACGGTAATGATCGCGATTGGAACAAAAACAGCGAAATTGAGTAATTTATATTCTATCGCCCCCACGACCAAAGCAATCATCATAATCGTAAACTGGCGAATCGTGACCGGTCCGAGAATTTTGTCTTCGACATCGATAAATTGGGGTACGACAAATTGGCTGGGCATAGAAAACTTTATTCAATGGAAAAAATATACGTGACTAAAAAATGAAACTCAAGCGTCAAAGCGCTGGCTCAGCTCCAGAATTGCCTGGAATTGATCGGGAGATAGGCTTTCTTGATTGGCGATCTGACGGTCAACGATCACCTGATCAATCGATTTGCCGTGAACGATACTGTCAACTCCCATCTGAGTATACAATTTGAAAACTGGTGATGACTTCCAAGCGGCGACACCTTCAAGGCCGCGGCGCCAAGATTCGGCTTTTAGCGTGGCGATTTTTTCATAAATATTGTCAGCGGTATCGCGCGGAGAAGTTCCCATACGGACAAAATTTTCCAGATCAAGGGTCCGCAGTTCCTCAACCGGCCCCATGAGATATGGCTTAACAGTACCAGAATCCATAGTCTGGTGATTTTTGGGCGGCAATGGTTTTCGCATCGGCGGTTTTTTGTCGCCTGAATCCTGACGCCGAGTGATAATATCCTCTGGTTTAAGCTCAGGTTGTCCTTTACCAATGAGCTCATCAACAAAATCATACTTGGCTTTAGGCGCCGGTGCCGGTGGGGTTGATGGTTGCGGTTTTGGTTGGATAAGCGCTGAAGGTTTATCTGGGCTGGTTTCTGGTTTAGGCCCTGAAGCTAAAGCTTGGGTGATTTCAAGTTTTGGTTCCGGTGGTTCAGGTTGGCTAATTTCGGGTTTGGGTGCGAGAAATTTGGCTTTAAGCCGATCTAAGTCCGTAACATCAATTACCGTTTCCAATGCAGCCGGTTTTTTGGCCGGAGCCGGTTTTGGCGCTTCAATTTTTGGTGTTATTGGGTCAATCGGTTTTGGTTGCGTGAGTTTTGGCGGAACGGGACTTGGAGCAGGTTTAATCGAACCGCTTTTGGCAATGGCGTCTGATGTAATTTGATTTTTGCTTTTGGATAAATCACTTTCATGTTTTTTGACCACGGTTAGAACCAAATCTGCTTTTTGCTCATCTAAGCCGAGACCGCCTTCAGCTTTTGGTACGGTCAACATGTATCTCACTTCCTTGTCGGACCGAATTTCTCGCAGCTTTGAGCTGAGAATGGTATAAAAACGCTGTTTTATCTTGGTGTCGGTAAATTTTATTTTGAGCTGATCAATAATTTTGTCGACGGTTGATTCAACCAATCTATCCAGTTCGCCATTAGCTGATTTCATGTGTTCATCATGAACCACATCATCATCATCTGTTTTTGGTTTGGTTGTTGGTGCAGATTTCTTTTCACCGGCCTCGATTTCTTCAATCGAAAAATACCGGCCATCCTTGTAATATTTCAGATTGCCGTCTTTGTCTTTGACCAAAATGTAGTCGTCAGTGTTGGGCATAATGATGAATGATAAGAGAAGTAAAATTAACCCTTAAGCAATTACCAATTCTATTTTCGAAGGATAACACAGACCATCTAACTGCTTTGGATTCCATCGGAGTAAAATCGAAGGGCCTGAAAGAACCGCCTTATAACCATTTGAATTCTTTGTTTGGCATGTCAAAATAAGCCATCTGCGCCAAGTCTTTTTTGCCCTGCGCGCGGAACATGTTGCCAAACTGCACCGCCCAGTAACCGCTGGTGCTTTCGGTCATACCGAGACGTTCGGTCAACAAATATTTGATAAACTGTTTGACATGTCCGGGTTCAATATCGCCCGATTCAAAGGCTTTGAGTTCCACCGTCATAGCATTGCGTTTGTAATGGGCGGCCAGAAGGTCGCGATAGCGTTTATCCTCCATCACCACATTATCGACCAACCCGACCTCAATCAGGAGTTTCAAACCGGCCAAAATCTCGATTTTTTTGCGTTCAAGAATGTCTTTGTATAGCTGGTCGCTCAGCCGTTTGCGATCCTTGCGAGTCGTTTCAACTAATTGATTGTAATATATTTCGACCGCGTCATTGTCGCGCTCATTGCCTTTCATCGGATCCAACTCTGAGCCTTGATCGGCGGTGCCGGCTTCGGTGTGCTCCGGCGTTCCGTGGCCGTATTGAGCGAAAAATTTGTCTTGTTCGTCTTCGGTAAAAGGGAATATCTGAATATCACTGATCGGCATGGTGTCCAAATCAAAATAAAAATTTCGGATATTTTCATAAGTATCAAAAATCCGATCGAGGAGCTGTTTCTCTTCATCGGTCAAATTTTTGACGCTGGAATTTTCCGCGTAATATTTGGCTTTGTGGAGAGTGCTGAGTTTTTCATTCTCATTGAATGGGAGAAAACTGACATAATCTTTCAGCCAATTGCCAATGGTCGGATCCCATTGTTCACCTTGATGGTCAATTTTTTTGGTCCCGATTTTTTCCTCATTGGCGAGGAGCGCCTTGATCAATTCCGGCTGGACTTCTTTGGCGGTTTGGAGCAGGGTAATGATAATAATGTTGGCATCTACACGGAAAAGCAGTTCATCGGTGGTGACGGTAAAAACCGCGTGTTCCTTCAATAAGGTGGACATTTCCCGCAGCTCGGACTCAGGGTCGCCGATTTTCAGTTCGGGGATGCGTTCTTCGACGATATTGCGTTCTTCTTCATCAGACGCCGGAGACTCTAATTTTGCTTTGGGTTTGGCAAATTCTTTGCGGACCGCGTCTTTATAGTTTTTGACATCGGTAGTAAAAGACGCTGGATCAGTTTTGAGTGCGGTTAACTGCTCAGTCACTTTTCCCTCGAAATAATCATCTGCTACCAACAAACGCCGGCCAAGGACTTCGATCAGAAGCGGCCGGACCTGTTTTTTGTCCACATCCACTTCTTTGGCAATGGCCGCTTCCATGGTGTCAATCGGCAGTTCTTTCAAAAAAGCCATGGTAATGATTTTGGTCAAGGCGGCCGAGTCCAGAATGGAAAAATAATACTTTTCAGACAGCTGTTTCATTACATCAACACCAAAATCCGCCAAAAGGATCTGTCTAACCTTCGGCGGCAACCCTTTAATTTTATCATTAATATTGTCCGGCATATTTTACTTCTATTACTTTGACATTACATGGTTCTAAGCTTCGTCAGCTTCTTGTTATAAGCAACAATATCATCATCAATATCCTCAATTTGAGCTGTGGTTAAACCGGCTACGGATCTTCGGGCAGTAAGATCGGCAATTTTATTATTGATGATTGTTTGAGCTGCTCCGGATCTCAGATTATCAAATTCCGTTCCCATCAACCGCGGATCAAGGGCCATCTCCTCCATATTGTTTGACATACGCGAGAATCGTCTCGCGGCCGCGGAGCCCGCCGCGGGCGGCGTAGCACTCATGGCGGTGAATTGAGCTTGGAGTTGGGCGATCATATTTTCAGCTTCACCCGGCCCGAACTCAGAGGCTATATTCCCTAGTTGTTCACGAGAAACGCTGCTCAGAAACGCTTGAAGCTGATCTGGATCTAAGGCGGATAATTCAGCCGCAGGGATCTTGGCCAGATCCTCACCTTTAACACTACCAACAAACTGCGCCATTTCATGCGCTTGCTGCTGAGGACTGAGGCCGCTGCCGGCAAAAACGTTTTTCGTTACCTTGGTTCCACCAGGGCCATCAACCGTAATGTTAAATGATTTCGCAACTTTGGCTTGCCCCTGACGCATTCGGCTTTTGTCCGCGTTACTGGTCCCGGCTGCGTTAATTCGAGCTTCAAGGGTTTGAACTACGCGATCTTTGGCTTGGGGATTATTTTCAACCATTACCTGAAGTTTCTGGGTAAATCCTTTATTACCAAGCGCATCCTGCATAGCCTCAACCACGACAGTATCATCCAAGGCGCTTGAATCCAACTTAGACACATCAATTTTTTTGTTTTTAATCGCGGTTTTAAACTGGTCTTTACCTTCTTCGGTCGTCAAATCATACTCCAAATGCTTCAAGCTGTCTCCCAGCTTCAACCCGGTCATAACGCCTTTACGGCTAGAAAACGCGCGCCGAATAGCCTTAACGTCCTCAGCATCAGCTCCGCCGAGATCACCCTGTTGACCTAAAATTCTCATCGCCGCGGCGCGCTCTTCCATCGTGCGGCCTTCATTCCTCATGGTTTGACGCAATGTGGCCTTGCCTTGAGGATCATCGCCTTTATATTTTTCAAGTTTTTTATCATATTTTGCAATATCATCCAGTGCCAACTTTGAGGTAGCATGATCAATAAGTTTCCCTGTTCGACTGTAAGCTCCCCCAGTACCACGATAAACACCAGACCCAACGGTTTGGACCACGCCATAGCCAAGAGCACCACCGAGAGCACCCACGCCGCCAACAACACCGGCCAAGACATTTTGAGCCAATCGTCTTCCCTTTCCGACTCCACCGGCGGCAGGAGCGAAAGATTCAAATCCCTCGCGAAAGCCTTTAGCGCCACCCCTGAAAATATTTTCCGGGATTCGAGCTAAACTGCGAACACCGCCTAAAACTGCGCCACCAGCGCCACCAGCTAACCCAGCCAACGCCTTAACAGGGCGACTGGCCAAAACTGGAGCCACTTTTTTGGCGGTAAATCTACCGACACTCCGTGTTCCCTTGTTAAGGAAACCACCTTTCTTCCAAGATTGAGCGCCGGCGTATTTCTGGCCTTTGGCGTAGGCCCATCGGCCCGCACCGCCGGCCACCGCGCCGCCGATTTTCTGTGTAATTTTATATGAGCCGTAGAGCATGGCAAGCGACATCACGGCCGGAATAAACATTTCCAGATTTTCCAATGGATGCTGAGTTCGTCCCACACCGCCGGCTTGGCCGGAAGTGGTTAGAGCTGCCTGTTCTTCAATTTTGGGCGTATTAAAATTATTTTGGGCATCAGACATCATAAGGAGCGACAACCACAAGAAAAACGCCACGACCGGACCGACAATAACCGCCTTACTAAACTCGGACCACCACATCTGGGTATAAGTTGAGATTCCCTTAAATCCAATAAAATTGAGAAATCCGATTGGAGACAGGATAATTAAAATCCAGAGCATCACAATCCGCGTCAAAAGAACGATCACCAACATAAAGGTGATGATGCCGGTGAAAATCAAAAAAACAATGGTAAAGGCCAACATGCCGAGCAGCTTTATCCAATCGGTCGTTTCACCCGCGCTATTCGTCGCGAAATCAAAATACTGAGCCATACCGATACCTTGGATCAAATTGCCACCGGCCGTAGCCGCGTAGCCATTGACAAAGGTCATCATAAAAACCTGCGCGATATCAATCATGAGGGCCGCCGCCAGTTTGCTGAAGTTGATCAAAACCGCCACGAGAATAATCTTGGCCAGAGCTTTGTTGCCGCCAACTTTGTCCTCCATGCGGAAAATCATCCCGAAGGCGTAAACTAACAATATGATCACAAGCCCCATGTTGACCAGATCGCGAATAATCACCCAGCCTTTATTGACCGCTTCATTGAAAAAGTTGTCATAAGAGCTGGCGACAATCAGGAGCACAAAAATTTGACTGACCAGCAAACTCAAAATATAAGCGATACCATAAGCCAAATAGGATAAAATTTTGCCCAAAAACTGCAGGATAGAATCGACGGTGCCGCCAGCGGCAAAAACAAAGCCGGCAACGACAAATGATGAGAGAATCAATCCAACAAAAACCACCAGAACGGTTTTGGGATACCGAAACCGGAATAAATTTAAAATCCGAGACAAACCAGAACCGATAATTCGTGTGATTCCAGTCAAATTCATAGTATGTATGCAAAATTAGCCAGCATGGTCTCTTATGGCTTATTTTTCTAGTAAAATTATACCACAAAATCCCTTTCACGACCAAGAGAATACCCTGATAGTTATCAACACATAATCACGATCCAATTACTGAATAAACCATAATTTTTAGCCCATACACCATTCTTCAACGATAGAGAAAGACACGGCGTCCCGTGTCTTTGACTAAACAATCGGTTGATTTAATTTTGCTCGAATCAATCCAATAATTTTTTTCATCTGTTCGGACAAGAATTTCCGCTGCCAGACGGCGAGCAGAGCCAGCGCCGAAATGATAGAAATAACAACAACGGGCGTCCGGCTGGAAACCGAAAGCGGTAGCAGCTGACTGGCGCCCGGGAGCCCCTCGGCTTCGCGCGCGGCCAACTCAGGAACAACAATATCGGCGGGCGAGGCCGGCATGAGCCGGATCTCATCTTTGTATTGACTCAAAACACCGATAATGTTCACATTATCACCTGATGAAAACTCCGCGCTCGAAATGCCGGTGTCGGCCTTTATAACCGCCAGCCCCTCGCCATAATCGTCCGCCAAAGTCAGTTTGGATCCGGATCGGTCAACAATTTTCCCATCAAAACGAACGTAGCGACCCACAATCTCAGGCGTAAAGTCGCGGGTATCGATTTTTAACGGCGCCAATTCACCACTATCAACCATAATGACATCATCGACCGAGTCGATGAGGATTCGCTTCTCGCTAAAATACTCGGAAACTTTTCCCCGCACCGTCACGCGATCGCCGCGGCTTAAGTTTGGCCAGGCGGCTTTGGAATTATAAATCTGAACACCGTCAAGATAACCGATTTTGGCGCTAAAGTCATTCGGTGGGACAGCAACTACGCCGGAGGTCTCGACCAAATCACCTTTGACTAAATTTTTAATCTCAGCGGGTAAGACAATTTTATAGTTTAACTCGGTTTTACTTTTCGTTTGGTTTGTTTTGGTGGAAGTAGAAACATCGGCCACAGCCATTTGATCTTCTGTTTCTGTAAGCGGAGTCGCGTTTACCTCGCCCGGGCTTGGGTCTTCGGACCAAAACCAGCCGGATTCAGCATAACCATAACTTTGCCCTTCAACAGCACGACTGTAATCAATACTGGAAATAACCGCGCCAATCGGATCAATCAATCTGACACTGTCTTCGTTATTATTGAGTGATAAACCGGTAACGCTTTTGTCGAAGCTTTGATATCCCAAACCAGGAATAATCAAAGATTCAGAAATTACATACGGGGAGCTGCCGCCATCAATGTCGTCTAAAATCCAGCCCGATAAATTCACCGCCGAACTGCCAGAGTTGAATAATTCAACCCATTCAAAATTTGAATCCGCTCCAGCCGGATCGGGAAAAATTTCCGTAATCATAATATCAGGAGACAACTCATAACTCGGCTCAGTTGAACTATCTTGTGACTCATCGCTCTCATCCGAAGAAATGACAACATCATCACCGCCGGTCTCAACCAATGGGATATTTATCTCATCAGAATCATCAACCTCAATTATTGGCGAGATAAATACATTGGGCTCGCCCGGAGTCGGAACCTCGGTTACAGCATATGATGAATCCGGTAGACGGATAACTGAGTCTGGATCAATGTGGCTCGGGGCATTATTGGCGGCAACCCCAGAGTTAAAATCACCATAATCCAATGAAGTGATAACCACATCATCGTGATTTTTCACGATAATCGTATCCCCGCTATTATTCAAATTGGTGGTTTCAACAACCAAATAACTTCCCGCCGGTATTATCTCGGCAATATCCGTCCGCCGCCCCGCGCCCTCAAGCAAATACCAATCGGTCAGATCTAGATTGTATGCTGTTTGGTTATACAATTCCACCCACTCACTCTCATTTGAAACAGGGTCAGCCACGAACTCAGAGATGACAATATCATCGGGAGAAACAGAATATTCAGATGATAAATCCGCCTCCGCTTCGATCTCTAAATCTTCAAGAGAAGGTATATTTTCAGGATCAAAGCTAAAATTACAAGTACAGGTACAAACCGCGGGAATAGCATCAATAGTTATTTCCTCCGCTTGAACCCCGCCGGAGAATAAGATGAACGCCAATCCAATCGCTAGCGTTAACCTCAATAATTTGTGGGTCATATGAAACCCTCCTTCGGGAGCCGGTGGACGAACCACCGGCCCCCATATTAAGAATTAAACACTAGGCCATTATTTTTGATTGGAATTCTTCCGCCACATATAAATACGGATAATCCAAATTACGTTCGACCAGATGCCAACGATCACGAACAGGCGCATCGGCCACAAACCGAAGGTTGCGAATCAAAGATTTTTCATCGTTGATGGGAAAAACTTTACTTTTTTTCTCCCAAACCACAAATTTTCGGCCGTCATCCAGAACCTTGGCCGCCTGCTTGAAATCCCATAAAATATGTTTTGGTTCAGAGCGCTTGACCGCGTCATTGCTTTTGAAAATTTCCAGCATCTCCTTGCGGTCTGATTCGTTTTTGGCTTCGGCGCTGAGCAGTTTTAAAATTTCGAGCGTGACTTCTTTTTTGACCGTGCCATAAACCGCGCCCGGGTTGTCCTGATTCTCGCTCAGACGAAAAACCCAGTAAAAATGATTCGGCATGATGACGTACGCCAAGCTTTTCACATCATGCTGAACTTCGGCCAACTTGAACGCATTAACTAATAAATCCATATACGCCTCACAAACAAAAATATTCTTTTTGCCGCATACGGCCGTTGAATAAAAATACGTTCCGCCGGGTTGGCGAAATGGAGTTTTGAATTTTTTAATTGTCGCACTGACAGCTTCCTTTTCCTTGGTGGCTGTTGTCATACATTTGAGACCGATTTTCAACCGCCGTAAAATGTAACCAACGCTTGATGATAATTCAATCTTGAACAACGATCAAGGGGTAAAATTTTAACGCTGATCAGAAAATCCGTCGGGATAATTTTTTAATTTACTTTGGACCTAGTGTATAGTTATTTTCCCAAGATTTACTAATTTTATCCATTGATAATTGTCGAGCCGCGGAAACAAAAAAATCACCCCACATCAGGGTGATTTTTGTAATCGATTTAATTTTTGTCGCTTGGGGACAACATTCTAATTAACCGACCGGCAGTGGATCAGATTCTTCATAGTCGGTAAAAAATGATTCCGGCAAGTCTTTGACTTTGGCCGCCCAATCGTCGCCGTACAAATTTTTCGCGGTTAATTCATCCTGAATCCATCGAATCTCACCGGTATTTTGCACCTCATATACTTTTGGCACCGAAGGAATTTTCATGAGCGTTCCGGCCTTGAACGTGACGTTGCGGCCAAGGGAATAACCGGCCATAATGTCATTTGAGACAACCTCAACGCGGGAAAAATCAGCCCCCCAGTATGATTCCCACACTTTTTGAGTCGGGTAGGCGTGGCGGATATTATTGGTGTCAAGAAAATAGACGGCTGATTGATCGGCTAATTTGATAAATCGGCCGGTTTCAAAATCCAAAACGGTTTTAACCGAATAATTAATGGTAAAAGTATCGTAATAATCCCCACTGATATAAACATCATACATGGCTTCACCGGCAGTCGTTGACCAAGTTTCAAATACGATTTCTCCGTTTTCATCAGAAAAGCCTTCATTTTTATCTAGTCGGACACCACCCATGGTGGACTCATAAACTTGAACAAAAATATCAGGTTTAGGTTCATTATTGACATCTCGAATATCGAAATTTACGCTAACCACTTGATTTAAGCCCGCAGCCGTCTGACTGACGGTGTAGCTACTATTCTCAGCTGAATAAGAATTGCTGTTGTCAACTCGAACAGTCATGGGCGCCGTTGTCGTTACATTGCCGGCATTATCAAATGATTTGACATAAATCGAATGCTCGCCGTCATGGTCAAACACCCAGTCGTATTCCCAGTAGAGAAAATTATCTTCAAGATTAAATCCAATTTGACAGACCTCATCAACGCAGATTTCTAAACTTTTAATCAAAGCGCCTCCCTGATCACGAGCTCGCCCCTCAATGGTATAAAACGAGCCGTCAAACAGCGTATCACCATCATATAAGTTAGTCACCGCGATTTTTGGCCCGAATAAATCAGCATTGCTTCCGGAGCGCCAATCGAGATAATGTGTTGAGGTATCGAGAAGTGCCTCGGCCGGCAGACCGGTTTCACCGAGGACAAACAAACCACGATCATCATCTGCGTCAAAATCACCGTCGCTGTTTTTGTCGTAATACGATGGAATGCGTAGCTGCAGGGGAATTGTTCGGCTGAGGGTGGTGGTTTCAACGGTCACAAACAACCGAGGGTTATCACCAAGAAAGACAAACAAATCATCCCAGTACCAATATTGGCCCTCGACCGACCAGGCGGCACACCCGAGGTCAGAATCCAGCCCCAGACCGTCAAAACCATCAGGGCCATCATCCTGATACAAACAAAGCTGATGAACACCAACATTGGCTGTGGCTCCGGTATTTTCCACCGTTAACGCGTATAGGAAATCCACCCCGGAAAGATTTAGATCCAGTACCGGCTGGTCAAAATGAAACGAATATACAACCGAACTCAACAACGGATTAACAGTCGCCTGGACAGCCGCTAAAGCCGGCGCGGACGGCAAGATTAATAACGCCAAGGCGCTAATAAAACAAAATATTTTTTTCATATGATAATGGAACTTAATATAATTCGGGATAACGAACCTTTAGTTCGGCGCGAACCTCGGCGGCTTTGTCGGTCAGATTATTTTTCTCCAAAAATGTCAGATACTGGTGCAACAACTGGTCTCGATTTTCAGAAACAAGCTTCAAAGCATCGGCAAAGTATTGATCAATTTCCGCGGTATTTTTCTCGATATTCCCTTTGTCATAAAGGTAATACAGAGCGATATAGGGTTCGGCGTTGATGTTGTTTGATTCTATGGCTTTCAAATAATATTCTTCAGCCAGATTATAATCGCCCAAATCCTGATACAGGTGGGCAATATTCCACCGTAATGAATAAGCGTGGTCATCAAATTTTTGTTCGTAGAAACGATAAACGTCAACCGCCCGGCGATTTAGATCAGCTCTTTGTTCTACCGGCAAGGCATCCGCGGCGCTTTTCCAGGCCAGCGCGGCGTTCAAATATTTCAACCGAGCTTCGTCATCATCCCCGACTTGAGATTCGAGGTCGCACGCGGTGTTAATCATATCCACAACAGCTGGATTATCGACCCGGTAAAAATCACAAGACGGCAGATCAGACAAATTTTTTATTCCGTTATCCAGAAACAAAACTTTATAGACCCAAAAACCGCCCAAAACCAAAACAGCCAAAAGCATGACAAAAATCAGTTTTTTCCCCATAGGATAATCACAATAATTTATAGATAAATTATATCATTTGAGAATTATATTATCAAACGAGGTGTTGAATAAAGCTGGCTGTGGAATTCTTTATTGCTGTAAATCACAAAATATACCAGATGAATTGATTAGCCTAAAACTCCCCTAAGCGCCCTAATTTAATCTCTCTCATCGTATTTTAAAAACCAAAACTCCGCCGAAGCGGAGTTTTGGGTATATCTAAACTCAATAATTGAGAATAGACTTATTTGACTAGAGCCGGACCGTTGAGTGGCAAACCAATGCCATCAAAACTAGCGTTGGTGAGATCAGCTGATCCGGATGAACCGTCATCAAAACTGAAGTCAGCCGCCGCGTTGTTGATGCGCAGTCGGATTGAGTCGCCGGTGGTTTCATAGTCCGCGAGGTTACCTTCCACGTAGTAAACCTTGTAACTGCCAGCAGAGATAATTGAAGAGCTGCTAGTAAAGTCAAAGTCTAAGGTGGTGTTGGTAGCATCGCTGGTGTCTTGACCGGTTAATTGGTCAAGCTGAGTGCTGGTCGCGTATTCATACAGAGTCCATGTTTCAGAACTACTGTCATCGTCCGCGGCTGAAGCCAAGACTGTGAAGCGGATGTTGGAAGTTGAATCCAAAGTCAGCTTATAGTTGGAATCAGCGGTAATGCGGAAGCGCATGACCTCAGTGGTTGTCGGAGACAAAACGGTTGAGACGCCGCTCTCGAGAGAGAAGGTCGGTTTTGTCTTGACGAACTTATGGCTGTTGGTCGCGTAATCAGCATCAGTACCAGTCGCGTAGGTCTTTGAAGTGGCGCCCTTGGCTGACACATCAGTAGTGTCGGTTTGGGTCGCTACGTTGCTGACCTGGAACTTGAGATCTGAGCCGTCGGTTGAGAAGCTGGCGTTGTCGGTACCTGTACCGTCAATGCGCAGTTCTACGTACACCGAGTCATTTTTTGGAATCGTGAACATACCATCAGCATCATAGAAGATGCCGGTGTTGGCAGTGCTGTTGACCAAACTTGACAAGGTGTTGCCCACTTGGACGCCATCAACATAGAGTTTCAAGTTGGAAGCGTTGCCAGGTAAGTCATCAGTGCCGTTTTCAGTCAACTCCAAACGATAGACCGTCAAATTTTCAACGTTGTTGGCTGAGAATTCCCAAGCCGCAACGCTTTGATTGGTCTTGCCGGCCACGAGATAAGTCGCAGTCGGGTTGGTCGGAGCCGGAGCCGCCGCGATGGTTAATGTACCAGCGGTGACAACGGTGATCTGTTGACCAGTGACATCAGGCGTGGTGTATGACACAGTGGCGCTGGTGGACAATCCGAGACCGGAAATAGAATCCACAGCGACTTCGTCGGTGTCAGTCCATTCGGCGTTAGCCGTATCTTTGGCATCAGCATAGAGGTCAAAGGTTTTGGACAAACCAGCCGCAATGGTCACTTTCGGGCTGAGGTTCAAGGTAACAGTCGCGCCGTTGGTCGCGCTCGGATTGACAGAGGTACCAACCTCAACACCGTCGACACGAAGTGACAGGTTTTGGAAGGCATCGCCGATACCGGTTGCGCCATCGTCAACGAAAACTACGCTACTAACCTCAACGTCCTCAGCGGTACCAGCCGTAAACACCCATGATCCGATCAAGACTTCTTGAGCGCTTTGGACGACAGTCATGTTAGCGATGGAAGCGTTCTTGGTCGGGGTGACACTGGCGGTAGCCACAGTCAACGAATTGGCAGCTGAAGATGAGGTGTTACCAGTGGTGCCAGTGCGCTGGCGGAAGAAGTTGGAGGCGCCGGTTTCCAAAGTCAGGAGAATCGAATCATTGGCAGCCATAGATACGCCAGCGCCGGTTTTGACGTCAGCATAAATTTCAACTTCATAAGTTTCACCTGCGGGAATAATGAAAGTATTGCCGAAGGTGAAGGTGGTGTCATCATCAGCCGCAGCATCGTCATCGGTCGCGTCACCATCATTGGTGGCGTCAGAGTCCAAGTCCTTGGTGGTACCAAGTTGAGTACCATTGACGAGAACCTTACCGTTGTCGACGTTATCGGTATCCAAAGCGCCACCGACGTCAGTGCGGACAACGAGGTTTGAAACCTTGATGTCTTCACCGATAGCCTTGAAACTCCACTTGGCCAAAAGCTGATTGGTCGCACCGGCAGCCAAAGAGCCGCTTGGTGAATCAGTCGCTTTTGACACTTGGAGAGAACCAGCGCTAATGGTGGTCGTGTTGGTGGCCGAAATAATCGTGTAAGTATCAGATTGATTTACGCGAATATAACGGCTGTAGTTGACATCCCAAGCCATGACATCGTACGCATTTTGTACTTGGAAGTAGAAAGTGCGGTTGGTGCCAGTCAGGATATCTCCTCGGAATTGAATTGTCTTGGTGTTGCCGGCTGCGATTTCATAATCAAGATTGTCAAAAACGACAGTCTTGTCTGCATCCAAACCAGTGGCTTCACCGAGAGTGGAGATACCGTCATACAAGAAGAGATTCTCAAAAGTATCATCTTCGATCGTGCCGACAGCGGTCAGTTTGACACTGTCAACGCGGATCTTTTGATCAGCGGCCGCGAGAGTAAATCTCCACAGCTCTTGATCTTCGAGACCAGCTTCGATTGAAGTTCCAGGATCTGAGGCGTGGGCCAAAGTCAATTTGCCCAAATCGCTGACAGCCGCGGTTTCAAACTCATTGCTAGAAACCGGGAAGCTGCCGGAAATGCTACCGCCACCAACGAGTACTACATCTGAGGCAGAATCGATCGAGAAGGTCACGCTCTTGTTGGCGGACGTTCCATTGGTCAAATCAAGCTTCAATGTAAGAGTCTTGGTGGTACCACTTGACACGGTGAAATTTGTGCCAAAGGTATAGTAGTTATTTGAGTATGACGGAGCGTCGGAAATCAATGTTCCGGCGTCATCATAGAGATACAAAGTGGCAAAATCGGTATTGGTTGAAATGCCTTGGCGATGAAGACGAACAGAATCAACTGTCACGTCGCCGCTTGAAGCGGTCACATAGAACTTCATAACCGCGGACATATCTTCAGTACCGTCACCAGAGGTAGAATCAGCAATGATTCGAGTGCCGGTTGGGTTTGATGAACTCAAACCAACCATTACATTACCACCGGTTGTTGGGGCGCTACCAGCACCGCCGCCTTGTGACGTATCCATGAGGTCAGCGTCATAACCGGTAATATTAGCACCGGCTGAGAATGACATAGTGCTCGGAGCAGTTACGATATCAGCCCATTTGAAACCATTGGCGGTAAAGGCGCTGCCACTGGTAAACTTTGACCAGGTTCCATCTTCGTTTACATAGTAAACATCAGATGAAGAGGCCATTTTTACCAATTGTCCAGCTGGATATTCAGAGCCGGTAAGAGCCATACCGGTGTCGGTATAGTTGACCCAGAATCCATCTGAAATATCAATAACGCGAGAGGCCCAAGCTGAACCATATAATGTTGACGCAGCTGATTCACTCGCAATGTGGCGGAGCATACCGTCCGGTTCAACAGCGAACACCTTTGGAACTGTGGTGATCTTTACAAGCTTTGTACCAGGACGAGCGACAACGTTGCCAGCCAAATCGATGGCGGCCAATTCATTGTCGGTGATTGTCTTAACACCTGAAAAATCGCCGTACCAAGTCATGTAGGTTGATTGGGTCGGGAAAGTATAACGCTTTCCGTCAGCGGCATAATAATAAACCGCAGCCCCGCTAGCCTTGATCAAATCGCCAGCTGACAAAGTGACAGCTGAAGCCACCGGTACAAACACGGCAGCGCCCATTGACCAAAGAATAGTGGTCAACACTACTGAAAAGGTAAAGACCTTTTTGAGTGTATTCATAATTAATTGCATTCCTTTCAGTGTAGAGATACATTAATTATCCGATCGGAATAATTAATAATACCCCCCACATTTTTTTTAAATATCTTATGTGCTGGCTGCTTGATCTCTCAAGCCCGACCTTTGGGGCTAACACAACCTGTCGAATTATATATAAACTCTTCAGGGTTTTTATAAATAAATTAATTAACAATAAATTTACAACGCTGTACCATATTATAGCTCACTTTGGGCTTTTGGTTCAACTGAAATATCCTCAGGCAGCGTTTCCGGCTCAACCGTCACTTCGGATGAGGTGTCGGAGACAGGGTCAGTGGTTGGAACGGCGCTTTGCAGCTCCTCGATTTTTTGTTGGATGACTTCTTCATACTGGCGGGCAAGCTCGGAACTTTCTTTTAATTTTTCCAGCGCATTGATCAAATCACCTTGATTCAAGAGTGAACTGGCCTCATCCAATAGTCGTTGAGCGGATTCAGAATCAGCCGGTGCCACAACAACGGTCTCAGAGCTTGATGAATCAGATGACTCAACAGTTTCATTTACAGACTCAGGACTATCCGTGATGACAGTCGATGTCTCAACGTCGGTTGACGTAACCTCAGTCCGTTCACGCTCCGCCACGGCAGTAATTTTATCACCGACTTGCTTTATTTTCGCTTCAACCGTTTCAACCAATTCCTCACTGGTCAGCTCGATTTCACCCTTGTCGTATTTATCCACTATAACCTCAACCGCTTTAACCTGAGTTTCAGCAATTTCAGCTTTGGCCGAATCAATACTCTTGACCACCGCCGCGTCTGATTTTAGACTTTCATTATTGGTCAATCTAAGAGCAATGGCCTCAACCTTCTGGTCCACTTGTTTAACCACCTCAATAGAACGATTAATTACGTCTTTTTCAGCTTTGGTGGTTTTGACCTTATCAAAAGACTCTTGAACACTGTTCAAGCTGTCTTTGAAATTGTCAGCCGCGATCGAAATCTTTTCTCTTTTTTCAGTGACATCAATAGTACTCGCCGCGATCTGCTCAATTTCATTGATTCGCTCTTCGGCAAAATCAACATGGAGGGCGGTTTTCTTATTCTCTGACACAGTCAAACCCACTTGAACTTTCTCTGAAGTAAGCTTGACTGAATAGAGAATATCACCGGGGATACTTGATTTGGAAGCGTTAACAGTGAACGCGCCCGAACCCAAAACAAACAAAACCGCGACCGTGACAACACCAAACGGCTTGGCTAAAAAATTAACAAAACCGGCCGGTACGAGCATTCGGATAAAATTCAGGATACCAAAAAAAGAAGATTCGCGGACCGGGCCTTGAGAACTAATTTGCGCAAGCAAAACTTCTCGATTGGCTCGAACCCAATCTTCTCTTGGTTTCACGTTTTTCAAATCTTCCAGTTGTTTGAATATTTTTTCCATTTGAGATAATGGTTTATTCGCTTAAAATTTCCTGGATTCTTTTTATCGCCCGATGAAGCAGAACGCGCACGTTGCTTTTCGATTTGTTAATAATGGAAGCAATTTCATTAATTGACATGTCTTCGACGTAGCGTAAAATTATCACTTCACGATAATCGTCTTTAATCCGGTCGAGGGCTCGCTCGATATTTTTAACTTCGAGCTTGAGATCGATGTCGCGCTCCACATCACGGGAGTCAACAATATCTCGGTACTGATCCTCGTCGGTCAATGGTAAATCCTGACGCTTTTTTTGACGATAATAATCAATTACGGCGTTACGGGCAATACGATAAAGCAGGGCGTTCAGATTACTAACCCTTTTATTGGTGGTGCGGATAAACTGCCAGCTTTTAAGGAAAACTTCAGCGGTAATATCCTCCGCATCTTCGACCGAAGAGACTTTATAGAGAACAAAGCGAAAAATTTTGTCCACATAGGCATCATACAGCAAACCGTAAGCACCGGCATCGTGCTGATAGCGGACCTTATATAATAGATATTTCTCTTTTAATGAATGGCTTGTCATTAGTGTAGACGTCTGAAGTGTAAAGATGTTACACTTTTAAGGTTAAATGAGTAAACGATATTAGGAATATTATACTATATTTGATTTTAATTGTAAATACCTAAAATAAGCGACTTTTGTTATTACAACACAACCAAGGGCCCAAGTAAACCAGATAAAAACTGCTTATTCTAGCTATTTTTGACATATCCGGCTAAAACTACTATGATTATCTTATTATTGTATACACTAGTGTATACAAATAGATGAATTTGTCTCAAATATGACCGACCAACCAAAAATAGTTAGAGTGTCTGTATCTGAAGCTGCGAGGCTCTTTGGCGTTGACCCACATACTATCCGAAGGGCAATCAGACGCCAGGAATTGCGATATGTCGTGGTTCAAGGCCGGTATAAAATCAATTTTGAAAGCTTGGTGGAATGGTCGCAAAACCGCCAAACCATCCAAAACAAAATGAACGAACGAGGGATTGGCCAATTTGTTGACCGCTGGAAAATCAGAAATAAAAAATTCAGCCCAAATCCTAAAATCGTAAACCCAGCTGACAACAATAAAGATCCCGAGGAATAACAAGTAGCATTATTTGTTACGCGCCAGACTTGATCTCAAACAGGCTGAAATTGAGTGCGCCTTACCCGATTCCAAGGCGCAGGAATAAACAAAATCAACAGCCTTGACAATATCAGTCCAATTATAATCAACCAACACGTGGCCGGCAGCGGCTCGACCAACTCGGTCAACCAAGCCCGGATGAGTAAGCAAATATTTCAGTTTTTGCTGCAAACTAAACACGCGACCACGGCGGAAGTGGAAGCCGAAACCGCCGGCGACAGCCTCCATATTTTGGGGAATGTCAGAGACTAAACAACAGCGGCCGAAACTCATGGCTTCGAGCACAACAATCGGCAGCCCCTCGGAATCAGATGGCAAAACAAACAAGTAAGCGTTGGAATAAAGTTCAGCCCACAGCCGGCTGTTTTTTTGCACGCCGCCGGTAAAAATAATATTCGGATTTGACTCCGCTAGATTTCTCAGGCGGCGGACGTATTTATCGGTAAATGACGAGTCGCCGGCAATCACCAGTTTTTTGGTCGGGTAAAGTTTTTGGTAGGCTTCGATCAAATAGTGAGCTCCCTTGTGCTTGATTAAACGGGATAAAAATAAAATATAATTGTTTTTCACCAAACCAAACCGGCGAGTAATTTCTGAGGCGGGGATTAACTTATTGGCATCAACGCCGTTGGGGATATAAATCGTTTTGCGGCCATAGCGCTTTTGCGTGTACCGCTGCAAATACTTTGAAACCGTGATGGTTTCATGAGCAAAATGGACGGCGCACCACTCTCCAAGCAAGAGAAAAAATCTCGCCAGCGAGCCCCACTTGCCGTGATGACGGTCGATGCTGTGAAAGGTAATAATCACTCTCGAGCGCGGAGAAAAAATCCGCGGGATCCAAGCCAAGAGCGCCGGCCCCACACCGTGATAATGGATGATATCAAAATGTCGTCTGACAGCATCAATCGAGGCGAAAAAAACGTGTGTGATCGTATCAAGGTTTTTGGTTTTGATTGACGGTTTAAAAATTAAGTTTACACCTTGATAGGTCCGGCGCCGGCGGGCTACGTACCACGATCGAGCATAAACAAAAACATTGTGCCCCTCCCGATTGAGGCCAAGTGCCAGCCGCTCCACGTGTGTTTCCACGCCGCCGGTTACGGCCGGCAAACCTTTTTGTCCGATAAACGCAATCTTCATGTCGATAACTTAAATTTACAGCTGCGGATATCTCCGGCTGTTTTTCTTGAAAATATTATAACACATTTCGGTCATAAAATAAATTGAGGTATAATGAAAGTTGAAGGCAGCAATAAATAATTTAATCAGATCGATGCTGTGATTTAAAGATAACTGTTGTTAATTTGCAGCAAGCAATGTGTAAAGTGTAGCACCTAGCCGTGGGGATCGAAGGACAATCAACCGCACTCACCAAAGTTTTGGTTCACAATGATAAATAGGAAAAAGTTATCGGAAATAAACTTTTTTTCTAACACTATGACTAAAAATATCTTTTTCTTTCTTGCAATCTCTTTCTGTACCTTCTTAATCGCACCAACATCTTATGCTTGCGATCCGCTCGGCTGTCTTTTTGGCGGCCACAAGCAAGACGCTCTCATACTTGGTGAGGTCATGTCGGCAGTGGATGATACCCGAAACATAAAAATTATCTTTGTTTTTCCTCAAAACCAAGTTCAATCACTTAAAGATGGAGATAAAATCACTGTCAGTAATATAGCAAAAACTATCAATTTAACAGATGAGGATGTTAAAACAATGTCCGTTGGCAAAAAATATTTAATTTCACTGAACAAAAACGATATTTTTTATGTCCCTGCGTGGGGAATTTATGAAGTCACTGGCACCAGTTACTCAGATGCCAAGTTAGTTGAAAATAAATCAATCGATGATGAAGCACTTCAAATATTTATAAATTCCGGCGGCACAGAAAAAGATTTTGCTTTTGATTACAGTGGCGATGAGCCAGTCTTAATTCGTAATGGAGTAAGGCAAGAATCCGAAACGAAAGAAAAAAATATTCTTCGGTATGGTGCTGGTCTTGGAGCTATAATTTTAATAGGAAGCCTAGTGATAATATCAAGGAAGAAAAAATAAACATCATATAACAGCGTGTAACCGGTTCGCTTCGCTCTCCCAAATTTATGTTCCACTTCGTTCCAAGTAAATTTCGTTTATATGCGGACATTGTCAATAATCACCATTAACTCATATTTAAACACAGACGTATGCTCATCGCCTGCTTAATTCTCATCGCCGGATTTGCGCTGCTGATTAAATGCGCAGATATCCTGGTTGATGGCTCTTCGGCCTTGGCCAAAAAAATGGGGATTTCAACCATTGTAATTGGCCTTACCATTGTCGCTTTCGGCACGTCAGCGCCTGAACTCATAGTGAATATTTTTTCGAGCTTGCAAGGATCGAATGAAATCGCCATCGGCAACATTGTCGGCAGCAACATCGCTAATATCCTGTTGATTCTCGGCATCGCGGCCTTTATCCGGAAAATCACCATAAAAAAAGGAACCATCTGGAAGGAAATCCCTTTTTCCCTGCTGGCGGTTTTGGTCATGTTTTTTCTGGCCAACGACTCCTTGATTGACGGCCAGAGTACATCTACCATCAGCCGGATTGATGGAATAATATTGCTTTGTTTCTTTGTTATTTTCCTCTATTATACCTTTGGCATTTCCAGAGCAGCGAAAACTGAGGCCGGATTGAAAATCAAAGCCATGAGCCGGTGGAGAATGTTTATCTATATCGTCGCCGGCATCGCCGGATTGACGGTTGGCGGCAAATTGGTGGTGGACAGCGCAATCACGATCGCGACGACACTTGGGGTCAGTCAAGCGCTGATCGGGCTAACCATAGTCGCGGTCGGAACATCTTTGCCCGAACTTGTTACCTCGGCCGTGGCCGCGTACAAAAACCAAGCTGATATTGCTATCGGTAATGTGGTTGGCTCCAATATTTTCAATATCTTTTGGATTTTGGGCATCAGCGCGATTATCAAACCGCTACCATTCGTCGCAGCGATGAATTTTGATGTGTTGGCGGTGATGGCGGCCACGATAATTTTATTTCTGGCAATTTTTGTCAGCGAAAAAAATGTCCTTAAAAGAGGGGAGGGCGTGATATTTCTCTTGCTATATGTGTGTTACATCGCGTATTTAATATACAGAGGCTAAGTAAAGCCTCTCCTTTTTTTGACTTGTCAGACGAAACTTTATCTGCTACGATTCGCTATTGCTTCTTTGACAAAACCAAACAACATGGATTTGAGACTTTAGGTTATTGTGTCAAGCGGTAAAGGAACATTGGTCATAACCAACGGAAAGGCAAGACTCGATGAGCGGCAAAGCACGATACCAGTTAGTCGCGGATGGTGAACTCAAAGCTGATACTCTGGAAGTGAGTGAGTTGTTCGATCTGGGAAGTCAAGCGGCTGTCGCCGGTCATCCGGAAATTAAAAACCGAATTTATGAGCTGATCGCGAAACATCCGCAGGCGGGCGAAGCTGATCTGGCCAGAGTGATGATAAACAAAGCTGATTGGGCCAGACGTCATGGTCAGCCGGTGGAGGCGATTGCGCTACTGGAATTGATGCCTCCGGTTGATCAACAAACTCATATTGAGTGGCTGCAAGCAATGGGTGAATGCCATTTGGCCATTTTTGATGAACACCGCCAAGCAGCTCTGGCTTTGGCAAGAGAAGCATATGAACAGAGCCAATGATTTGAACCGCCGGAAAAAACATTGTACCGGCTGGAAACACTCCTAGCCCGCAAAGTGACCACAGCGGACTTTACCGGCTTCAATGCTCTCATGCTTGAGTATCTTGATTGGCTCAAAACCGGTGAAGCGACGATTTCGGCGTCGCAGCTTACTCGATCGAGATTCGCTTTGATCATGCTCGAAGCGCGCAAAGCCAAGAAGCAGGAACATCTGGCTACGGCCTGCGGTCTGTACCAAAAAGCGTTTGAACTGGATGTCCCGCCGGTAAACAAATGCGTGGCGGCGCTGGAATTTCTTTTCTGTGAAGCCCGTCTTTTTCCCATGGAAACAAACTTGTCGCCGAAAATGAAACATTTTTATGAAGACAATAAACGACAGCTAACGCCGACGATTATCAACGCACTGCGGACTGAATATGCTCTGGTTGAAGCAAAAATGGCGCAAAAAAATAGGGAGTAAACTTCTCTTTTTTATGAAACACGATGATAGATTGACATTGCTAAATGAATGGTTTAAGCTTGAATGTTCCAAAGGAAGGAGGCGAGAAGATGAAATGCCCAGAATGCCACAATGGCAACATCATGGTAATGCCGCTCATGATTTGTACCTGCAACCACGTAACCATGTTCTGTGATGAATGCGGTCTTTTCTTCGGCGTTGATTGCGGGGCGCCATACACTCGAGGCAAGCTGCCGCCGGAATTCCCGATTCATATCTCCAGTCTCAACGAGACCATCGAGCAAATGCGCGCCGAAGGAAATTTTTCTGATGAAACTGCTAAAGTGTTCCTAGCTCATAGCGTCTTGCTCGAGAAATTTGATCCGGAGGAACCATCTACTTGGAAGCCTGAAAGTGACTATAATCAAGAACAGGAGAGCGTGTGGTTAATGATCATCAGATTCATTGTCATGATGGTAAAGGCCGGGTTAAAGGTTGTGGCTGAAACCGCAGCTTTCATGATGGAAAATATTAAAGCCGTAAAACAGCGACTTGAATCCGCCTGACAATATTAACTCTGAAAAAAATGCGAACATTTAGAACCAAAATGAGATACAATCTCATTTTTTCTTTTGACAATTTTGGCAAAACCCGAAAAATGTCAGCTGATGATTATTGACAACCAGATCATGACGCCTGGCCAGCTGTGAGTTCAATTCAAGCAGGGGATCAAGATTGACATGCTCCACCTTGTCGCACTTCTCGCAGATAAAATGATAATGATCGCCGTGATTCAGCTCGAAGCGCGTAAAATTTTTGGAATATGATAGGGAAGAGACCCTACCTTGTTTTTCGAGAATAATCAAATTGCGATAAATAGTTGATAGACTGACTCGCGGAAGAGTCTTTTTAATAATCCGAAAAATTTCTTGCGCGGTAGGGTGGGCGAGTGAGCGGTGTAAATATTCCAAGATTAACTGACGCTGGGTAGTGTCACGGAATAGATTTTGCTTTGATTTGGATGATTTAACCATAACATTAAGAATAATTCCTAATTGCATTATATTATGAATAGGCACTGGGGTAAAAAAGTTATCCACATCCCCCACCTGGTTAAAAGTTATCCACAGTTTGACAAAAATAATAAAAAATTACATTACAATAAAAATCAGGGAATGTTTCAAGGTTACTCATTCGATAAATACAACCCGCAATAATGGCCGGCACACTTCCCCACTCACCAAATATAACGCAACCAACATCGTATTATCAATTTTTATCTAATTTATTAATCCAGAAACAAAAAACCGTCAGTTGTGACGGTCAGAACAAATCGCGAGTCAGAATCTTCTTAATCCGCTTGAGTGAGCCGCTGTCAAGCTTGGCTTCCAGTTTATGAACTTCACGATGAAGATCTTTCATCCGGGCATATGAACTACGAAACTTCTGAGCAATAATGCAATTCAGGTTGAAGCTAATACGGGAGGCCAAATCCGGCCGCTCTTGGCGCAGTCGAAGCCATGCGCTGGTCGAAAGTGTCCGAACCTCCACGTCGGTTTCGGCAATCACGCTGGCCGTTCGTTCACCGTGATCGATCAATGAGATTTCACCCATGACTGAGCCCATGCCAAAGCTTTTGATATAATGCCCTTCAAATTTGACGGATACCCGTCCACTCACAATCAAAAGCATTTCTTCGCCGACAACACCCTCGGTCAGCAGAACCGCACCCTTGAGAAAATGACGCACCTCAAAAAATTGGAGCAGGTCAAAAACCTCTTGTTCGTTCAGACCATGAAGAAAGGCCGATTCCATCAGATCTGGCATGGTACTCCTCCGTGGTTGGGACTGCAAAATTATGTTATAACACTTTCAACCAAAAAACAAGTCTAAGACAAGAGGACCTCAATCTGGTCTGGATTATAGCCGGCAGCGGACAGAAACTCGGATAACTGCTCATCGGTCAAACGCATTTTATGTCTAAGCAGCCCCCGAGCCATATCTTTGGAAGGAGAAAGGTCACCGTGCTCAAGATTCAGCTTCAAACGCGTAAACGGTTTGATTAATTTCTCTTTTTGTTCAGCTGATAAGCCTACAACGGCATCAAGTTCAACCGGTAAATCTACCTTGATATTTTTATCGTAAATATACTCACCGCTCGGAAGCTGAACCACGCTGGGCCGAGCATTATCTCCGGCCCGCATACCAATAACCGCGTCAACAATAGCCGGCATCGCCTTACGGAATTCATTCATCGCGGCCAGCTGAATCCGGCACTTCTCAAGCACAAAAGCAATCTGCTGCCGGTCGGATTCGCGCGGAGAAGATTCCAATACTGTACGGGATTCTTCGGTATAATTGGCTTTTTTATCCGCCAAACCAAAAGAAATCACAATATTAAGTTTGTCCTTGATTGAAATATCAATCGGCAACTCGGACACCTTGTCCATCAAATAGCCATATGGAGTCAGGTCACTACTTGATGGCAGATTAAATGTACGGCCGGGTGCTTCTAACATTGCCTGCCTTTTTGCTTTTGGCGGTATCTGCTGGCCGGAAAAAATATTAATCACTTTCATTATCTCATCGTGCAAAGCGACCAAGCTCACAACAAAAGCCAATTCTTCCAGTGGTAAATCAAAATGATTGCGTAAAATTTTCTCAGCCAAGGAGGCGCTGACTTTTTCGTGGCCGACATATCGGAATTTATTGGGGTCAGTGGGGTGAATCTGTCGGCCTCGCTCCCCCTCCAAGCCGATGTCATCGGTTTTGCCAAGGTCATGCATCAAGGCCGCCAAATGAATAAGTTTTTGCATCCGCGGCGGCAGAGATAAGACAAAAGGATCTTCGAGCAGCTGCCGGTCCACCTCTTTGGTGTGAACATCCAATGTCAACGTGTGATAGTCATTCTTTTGATCAAAACCAATCATTTTTTTGAATTCAGGAATAACCGCGGCCAAGTCATCAAAACCGACGTCAACGGTAAATTTTTTTTGTTCTTGTTGTTCTTGAGGAATTCTTTCCATATATTTTTAAATTCAAATCACAAATAATAAATCACAAATTATATACTACCCTTATGATTGACAGACCAAGTTGATTATGATATGGTGGCTTGTTAACACCACACCAAGGAGCCGGCCATGCTTGAGCTGACACGAGAAAACTGGGTGCTAGAGCTGGAAAGTTCCGACCTGAGCCCATTTGCAAAGATCAAACTGCGTGGCATGATCACAGCTTTTCTGAGCCTAGTCTTTCCGCCGCACGTTTACGCCAATCAATATGAAGAGTTCTGCGCCGAAATCAATGAACTCATGTTTGACGGCCTGCTGGTAAGAGTAACAAGAGATGGAACAATGATCTTCCTTGAGCCGGTCGTGAAAAGCGACCCGAGGAAATTCCCGACTGAAGATAGGTCACATCGAAATAGCACAACCGTTGTTTTCGAGTTGACCCTTGATCATGGATATAAAGTTCCCGCCATTTGGGAATATCAGGGGGCGTTTATGTTTCATAATCGGGTGTGGATCGACACCATCACAAACAAACGAATTCCGGATAAACAGGTACAATGTTTTACCCCTGCCAAACGGCGGTATTGACCATAATTGGCACAAAGCAAAGGTGACCACATGAACCCAAAGAGCCCAATCAGGATTCACCGAGAAAATTTTCGCGAAGTTATCATGGATCTGACATTTATCTCAGAAACGTCTAAGGGATTGCTCATTTCCGCGGTCAACAGTTATCTCAACCATGTGTATCCCAAAATTTGTTACGCCGCCCATTTTCTCACACTAGTAGCCGAAATGCTGGACCACCAACTGGTGTTCGAAGGCCAGCCCCTGGTGGTTGTGATCACTGACAGTCACCATTGCCGGGTACTCGAGGACAAGCCACGCAATGAGTTCAAAACCAGATTTCCACTGTATTTCACCACGGCCAATCAACAGCTTATCGTGTATGAAATTCTGCTGACAACCGGAGAAATCATCAAGGCCAACGCTGATTACCATCGCGAAGACGGACAAACCAATCCAGCATGGTTCCGAGCTGAAACAAAGGACTTGATTCCAACAGATAAGGTCTTTGGCTGGCGTGAGCCGCTGATCTAACAACACTTTAACAAAAGTGTTTTATTTTTTATTGAAAATTTTTTCCATCAAAATCGACCCGGCCACAGCGACATTCAATGATTCAATTTTCTCGGTGGTGGGAATCGAAACCGATTGATCGGATAGTTTAAGCAAACTCGGGTCAACGCCGTGAGATTCGCTGCCGAGAATGAGGCAAACCGATTTTGTCTTGGGAATTTTAAACTCGGGATTACTACCACGCACTGATGTGGTCAGGATATAATAATCGGTTTTGAGTGTTGAAAAATCGACGGCGAACGAAAAATTCAATTTAAATATGGCGTCTTTGGCGGCGTGAATAGTCTTGGGATTATACAAATCCACGCAGGCTTCATCCAGAATTATATTGTCGAACCCAAACGCGACCGCGCTTCGCAGCAATGTTCCCAGATTACCCGGGTCATTAATCGCATTTAAATACAAACAATTTTTTCCCCGGCTAAATCGGACTTCCGGTTGGTCATAGACAGCAACAATACCAGATGGCGTGTCTAGGGTTGAAATAGATTTGTTTACTTGGTCATTTATTTCAAAGCCCTCCCCCACCCGGTTGATCAATGATTGAAGTTCGGAATTTTTTTTGACTAGTTCGGAAGTAAAAAATAATTGACATGGTACAAAACCGGAGGTGAAGGCATCCATGATTATTTTTAAATTTTCGACTAAAAACAAGCCGGTTTTTTCACGGTATTTTTTTTGGTGTAATTTTTTGACTTCTTTGATGGTTAAATTGGAAACCGAGGTGATTGATTTCATATACTGTTAGCGTTGAGCTTTTAGCTTTGAGCTTTGAGCTTTTAGCTTTGAGAAAGAAAATGATTAAGAATTGTTAATATTATAGCAGAAATAACATTTTTTCTAAAATAACCATTGACAAAGTTGGTTGTTTTTGTTAATGTTTTAGATCCCAATGGGACGCCATGGGATACTGCTTGCCGTCACTCGAAGAGTGTCGGCAGGAAAACCTGCGCCTATGGCGCACCGAAGAATGTCTGCTGAAGCACGCGTTGCAAAGGCGGATACCGCTTGCTTGGATGCTCCTAGCAAGAAACATTCGGGGACGCCCGAAGGTGTGGAACCGAGGAGGAGACAAGACATGAGTACCCAGAACTACTTCAGAAGCCCGAGCGGACATGTGCTGAAGGTGGTAATCGGGAACGACGGCAGAGCTGTAGCCAAGAATTATGAAGCAAAACAGCTTCATCCCGGCGACATCGGTCTGCATCTACGAATTGACAGATATGATCCCAAAATGATGACAGAAGCGCAGCTTCATGTTGCAAGGGAATTGGCTGAATCCATGACCGCGGATTTTCTTAGCCAGCTTGGCCAGGAAAACTCAACAGAATTCAAACGCGGCACGCTTGTATTGCTAGTCAGCGAACAGAAGTATTTCGAAATCGGCTTGGTTGAAAAAGACTCTGGAGAAATCCTTTATCTCACTCAGTTTGATGCCGGCGGCCATCAGATCAGGACACGAAAGTCAGTAACAAACTATGATGTACGCGAACTGCGATGCCCCTATACCGGGCTCAAAGCCCTGATTTACATGAGCGTGTGGTTCAAAGACCATAACCGGCGGCCAGATTCACCGTATACTGCTCTAAACGGAGGCAAAGCATCGCTGCAATTGCTCCCGGCGTATGACCCGAATTTTATTCCGCTGGTCACGGATGATGAGGAATTTTTGATCAGATTGTTTTATCTGCTTGAAGAGCGGTGGTTCGACGACCTTAGCCAAGAGACTGCCAGTCGCATTCTCAGGCTAATCCCCAGCGAAACAAAGTTGAAGGCTCTGCTTTGGCGCTGGCGGAAGTGGGACAGAGTCAGTCCCGATATCAGCAAGCATACCTTTATGGATGACTGTTATCGCTCCGGTCTTGAACGCCTTTTGAAGCGAAAGCACAAGAAGTTTCTAATGGAGTTGGTTGAGTTTGCAGACTATCCTGTTTACCCGCTCTCAGCTGAATTCGTCATCATGGTCATGCAGTATGTTGACCCTGACTGGCTGAAAGACGTAGTCCGGCGTGGGAATATTTCGGAGAAATACGCCAATATCTCACACAGATGTTTTTACCGAGAGCATGCCGATAAGATTGCTCGATATTTCGAGAAGCTTGGAGACTCGGCCTTTTTGGATGAGATGGCCAATATGGACAATAAGGAATTCTCCAGCGCGGCCAAATACGTGAAGCAGTATCCGGCGAAGTAATATCAACGACTAAACATAGTCGTTTTTTTGTCAATGTAAAGATATCCCGTGAATCTCTTACACCTGACAATATTCTCCCCGCACTTACTTGCGGGGTTTCCTGATAAAATAAAAACAACCGCTTCATCGCGATTGTTTTTTATTTAACTATTATTTGACCATGCTGGTATTATGCATCCAGACGTAATACCAAGCAAAAATCCAAGCGAAAACAAACATGTACACTAGACCGAAAATTACACTTGAGGCATTGATCCACGTAAACCCCGGAAAAATTTCAAACAATCGATGATGCAGCTCCACCGCCTCGGCCGAACGCACCGGCAAAAAAGCTCCGGCCAAACACAGGACATAAGCGACCTCCGCCCCGAGCACGCATTTCCAGCCGTACTTTTTCAATGACAGGCGATCCATACTTTTTGTTTTTATGAATTAAATTTTAAATTCTTTTATTTTATTTTTGTAAGAATAATGGCAGATTTATCGCTTTTAATAAGTTATAAGTGAAATAAGCAAGACAAGCAAGATAAGTAAACAAATACTCTGGTTATCCTTTGTCTTACTTTTCTCGCTGTTCTCGCTTTCTTGCTTTATCCTTTAACCTCTATTGTCCCCCACGGCACGCCCATCACACATGTGAGATAATAAGTTCCAATCTTTTTCGGCGTAAATTCCATCACGATCTGTTTGTCCTTTTCCACTAACGGCGCGTCATCGGGGAAAGGATCAAATAATTCAGAAATTAGAATCGTATTCATGCAGCCGGACACATCCACCTTGGGATTGATCTCAAGACGAACCGGCTGGCCGACTTTTAGGGTAAAAACGTCCGGAATCATGACTCCATCGGCAACAATATCTGCCACATATAGCCTTCTCTTTATTTCCTCGGACAATATTACGGATTTACTGGTGGATTCATCTTTTGGCGGAGTCTGAACCGGAGCGTCTACATTCACCTGAACCGGAGCGTCTTGATTCGCCAATCGGTACAGACCGTAGATTCCCACGATTATAATTAGCATTATAAGCATTTTTTTCATAATCACTGTGATTGTATTTTGAGAATTATAAATAATGCCATAAAAAATTACATTTATTCCGCCATACTTGAACTTAACCGGCCAAACTCAATGAAAACCAGAGCAAAAATCACCGCCAAAACATACGGTGCCACCATTGAGGCGTAATTTTTCTTTTTCGGATTATAATATTTGAGCAGCAAAGAGTTTGTCACCACCGAAATTGAACTGAAAGCCATCGCCAACCCGGCTAATTCCGGTTTGAGCACCAACCCTAATCCGGCAAACACCCGCGCCGCGATCGGAATGCCCATCACATTATAAAATAAAGCGAAAAACATATTTTGCCGGATCTTGCCCATCGTGTCTTGGCTCAGACCAATCGCGGTCAAGACATCGCGTAAATCATTTTTTATGATCACAATGCCGCCTGTCTCCATAGCCACGTCTGTCCCTCCACCCATAGCGATGCCGAGATCAGCTTGTGCCAGGGCGGGAGCGTCATTAATTCCGTCACCCACCATAGCCACTTTCTTCCCTGAGTCTTGTAATTTTCTCACCTCGTTCGCTTTATCTTCCGGCAGGACTTCAGCCAAAACATTGGTAATGCCCACCTGTTTGGCGATCGCGTCCGCGGTTCTCTGATTATCACCGGTAATCATAAACACTTCTATTCCCCGCTTTTGCAATTGGCGAACCGCCTCAAGAGAACTCTCCTTCACTGTGTCTGCCACCCCGATCAGACCAATAACCGCTGTTTCACTGGCCAAAATCATGACAGTTTTCCCCGCCTCCTCCAACTTACGAACTTTGCGTTCGGTTTTTTCAATATTTAAATTCAACTTATCTTTTATCAGTTTCCGATTGCCAAAATAGTATTTCGAATTCTCAACGCGACCTTCCACACCATGCCCGGGAATCGCCTTGAAATCAACCGCCTCACTCATTTCAATGTCTTCTTCCTCCGCGTATCTGACAATCGCCTCGGCCAATGGATGTTCTGACAATTTTTCCAAACTGCCGGCAATAGCCGCCACCTCGTCCTCATCCATATCCGACAAACTAAGGACATCTGTTACCTCCGGCTTACCATTTGTTAACGTTCCGGTTTTATCAAAAACCATGGTTTTAATTTTATTCGCCGCTTCGAGCGGTTCTCCGCCCTTGATCAAAACGCCATACTCCGCTCCTTTGCCTGTGCCCACCATAATGGCTGTAGGCGTCGCCAATCCAAGCGCGCAGGGACAGGCAATCACGATCACGGAAGTGAACGCCATCAAAGCAAATGATAAACTGGCTCCCAAAAATAAGTACCACACAATAAATGTTAACACCGCTAAAATGAGAACAATCGGCACGAACCAAGCGGATATTTTGTCGGCCATGGCCTGTATCGGCGCCTTTGAGCCTTGCGCTTCTTCAATCAAACGGACAATTTGAGCCAAGGCGGTTTCATTGCCTACGCGAGTGGCTTCAAATTCAAAACTGCCATGCTTGTTAATCGTCGCGCCAATGACTTTATCCCCTACGTTCTTTTCGACCGGGATGCTTTCTCCGGTTAACATTGATTCATCAACCGCTGATAACCCTTTGACGATCACACCGTCAACCGGGATCTTTTCACCCGGACGAACCAAAATAATGTCCCCCTGTTTCACTTCATCGAGCGGCACATCTCGAGTTTGTCCATTCTGGATGATCCTCGCTGTCTTTGGCTGCAAACCCATGAGCTTTTTTATCGCGTCCGATGTTTTCCCTTTGGCTTTGGTTTCCAGCCATTTGCCAAGTATCACAAAAGTAATCAGAAAAGCCGCGGTTTCAAAATACAACTCGGGTATTTTCATCCCTTCCAGACCGATCAGCGATCGATTGCCAATGGCGTATGACAAATATTGAATTAAACTGTAAAAAAATGCCGTGCTGGTTCCGATGGCGATCAAACTATCCATGTTAAACGTTTTCATTTTCAAACTGCTCCACATGCCTCGATAAAATCCCGCGCCAATATAAAACTGCACCGGAATGGTTAAAATCAGTGATATTATTCCGATCAATGGAAGTAACGCCGATCGTCCAGGAATGAAGGTGAAAAAATCAAACAGCATGAAATACAGCATCGGTAAACTTAAAATTAACGCAATCAAAAACTTATTACGATAATTTTTGATTTCTGCTTCTTTTCGTTTTTTCTCAGCGTCAGGGTCAGCCGTGTCCGCCACTTCAGCTTTATAACCGGCCGCTTTGACCGCTGTCATTAAATCATCAACACTTGATTGGTTCGCATTGAAAATTACCCGCGCTTTTTCCGCGTTGAAATTAACATTGGCTTCTTTGACACCGGGTACAGTTTTTAATTTTTTTTCAATTATAAGAGCGCAGGAGGCGCAATGCATACCGCTGATTATAAAACTGGCTGACTGATCGTCTTTCTTGCCTGAATTATTGGACTCTTTTTGATTGTGCGTCCCCAAACCGTGTTCAGCTCTCACCATCTCGTGGTTATCATGCTTGGGTTTATCAACGGAATCACCTGAAAACAAAGCTATAAGCTGATTAATCTTTGACGCGTTAAAAATTTTATCAATAGCTTTTTCCACGTCATGACTGCCAGCCGGAATTTCAATCTCACCTTTTTTTGTTTGATTGATCTTGCCGGTAAATACTGGGCGATCTTCTTTTTCACCAAATTCGCCGTCAGCTGTAACCGATGACTCAAGCTTGATTTTGACCGGAGATTTCGCGTCCACAATTTTTTTTTCAACCTGGAATGCCTCAGCCACGTGATCAACCCCCTCATCGCTGATTACTTCGGCCCCGTATCCAGCCTTTTTCACCGCCTTGACCACTTGTTCTACTGATACGTTTTCTTCAGCCTCAACCTCTCCCAGCCCGGATATAGAATCAATCTTTGATGACATTACTCCCGGCACTTCAGCCAATTCCAGTTCGATTATTTTTTCGCAGGAAGCGCAATGCATCCCATAAATTTTCAGTTTTACTCGTTTTCCCATATATAAATCGTTATCATTTAATAATTATATACAATAGTATGATATTGAACACCATTGACATCAAAAACAAACCGCAAGCTAAACCCAGATACATTAAATTGCTAGACGCCATTGCGGGCTCTATAACTGGGTTTTCTTCGCCATTCTTAGCTTCATCTCTACCAAGAGTTTCTTCAATATTAAAATCTCCGCTTAAATTAATTATGTCCATAATCTGCTGCTTGGATATTTTCGCCTGATCCCATTCCAAGCTGATCCCCACGTTTTTTTTGGTTGAAAAAAAACTAACTTTTTTTATCGCGTTTTGCGCGGACAAATTTTGCTCCAAAATTTTTTGTTCAGCCGTGGAATTCATCCCCCGTAGGGTTAAATTTAGCTTCTCCATAATTTTAAATTTGCTCGGCGGTTTTTCCCACCCGAGCCAATTCGTTTTTTATGTCTTCAAAATCAATCGGCCGATCAGCCTCGACCACAGTTAGTCCATTCGGCTCAATGTTTACTTGTTGCACTCCCGGTAAATTTTTTAGGGCGGCCTGACTCAAACTGATACAGGCATCACAAGTCAAATCCGTAATTTGAAAATTAATCTTCATATTATTTTGGTTAATATTAATTAATGATGGTAATTTTACCCCAATTAATCATTCCCATACCGCAGGTAATTGCAAAGTCTCCGTTTTGTTCGGCTGTGAAGTCCATAATGATTTTATTGCCACTTCTCAGGTATTCAGCTTGATCATGCAATCCCTGAACGACAATTGAATTTGAACAACCTTCGCCGTCATCTTTGGCCGTAATCTCAAAACGCGCCGGTATGCCCTTTTTCACCACAAAATTATTCGGAAATATCCCTTTTTCTTCTGAGTATTCGGTTTTAATTAACTGAACACCGCTTTCTATTGTGGCGTTAACAGGCGTTGAATCAGAACTTGGCTTCACTCTCGCGCCGCCGCAGCCGCACCCACCTCCACCTGTGGAGCAACTGCCGCTTGGCGCCGCCGCGGCCTGAGCCACGGGAACATTTGTATTAATGGCGGATGTTTTTTTGGTTGTTCCGGGTTCAACCACCTTGATTACACCTCGATACATGCCCATGGAACATGAAAATGGAATATCGCCGGTTTGAGTTGGAACAAATTCAATAATATTTTCCCCCTTGACCAAATTTTCACTGATACCATATTTCGGCACGACCAAAGCGCTGGCGCAGGAAAATTGATTGGTTGAAGTAATAATCCAGCGTACTGTTTTGCCTTTTTCCACCGTAAATTTGTTTGGTGAATAGCCTCCGTTTCCTTGGGTCATTCGGATTTCCTGAATGCCTGTGGAATTTATAATCTCTCCTTGATCTGCATCTATCTTCGTTTGAAATAAGAGCTGGCTGCCATTCGCGATATTGAACCAACCGAGTAATATAACGGCAATCCCAGTTGCTGCGAAAAATACTTTTGCTTGCTTGCCCTGAAAAACCGACGCCAAACCGCCAACACCGAGCAAACCGGGAGCAGTGCCAATAGCAAAAAGAGACATGATCAAAGCACCTTGAATAAAATTGCCGCTGCTGACCGCGAACAACTGCATGGCCTGTGTGAAGCCGCAGGGCAGAAAAAAGGTCAAGGCACCGGTATAAAAAGAATTCTTATGGCTGTATTCTTTTTGTTCCCGCCCAACACCCAAAAACTGAGAAATTGATTTCGGCAGAGCGATCGATTTGTCTTTCAGGGCGGGAAATATCTCTACCAGTTTCAAACCGAGAAAAATCATCACCGCGCCAATGGCGACGGTCATGAATCCGATCACTCTGGTTGATGGGCTGAGCGCTGACCCGATTAAACCGATCGCTCCTCCAAGCACGGCGAATCCGATAATCCGGCCTAAATTAAAATATAGATGCGGTACGAACTTTTCCTTGGGGGTTATTTCCGGATGCAATTCAGCGTGTCTGGCCGCTAAGCTGAGAACCAATCCGCCGACAAGTGCCATGCAGGTGGAAATGCCGGCCACCAAACCGACCAATAAAACTACCATCAAACTTGTGCTTTCAGTGTTAACGCTAATTCCGAATAAACCGAATCTTTCGGCAATTAAATATATAAAAATTAAAATGACCGCTCCCTTCAAAAAATTAATATAATCATATTTATTTTTAGACAGCCATGGCAACTTCCCCTTGGCTCCGACTTCATACCCCGAATCTTGAATCGCTTGTTTCAAGGCCGCGCTGGGCGCCGTGTTTTGCTCAAAAAAAACATCCGCCCGGCCCGATTTATGACTAACCTCTACTTTTTTAACACCATCGATTTTTTTGATATTATTTTCAATCAATATTTCACAAGATCGGCAGTGCATACCTCGGATCGGAATCGTAATTTTGCTCATACTTATTCAAGTTAATTATTTTATTTTAGTAAACAAATACCTACTACATAGTGTAGTAGGCAGGATAATTATTGTCAAGAAATTTTTATGCACAGTGCGCTTATTGCCTGCACGTCGAAGTTGATTGATGATCAGCCATGTTTGAGGCACAAGCAGTTCTGCCGTCCGCTGGTCCGGCCTCAATCGAACAACCGCCAAAATTATGCATCGCCAGCGCTCGATCACTATCCATGATGAAAGCGCCCACAAGCAACATGATAACAACGACCGAACCCGCTCCCAGCGCAAAACCCCTGCCCCAGATGCGAAAGCGCGGCATATAGCCATTGTCCGCAAATTTGTTAACACGTTCAGCCACGATTGAGGTAAAAAATGACAAAGATAAGTTCACATTTCTATTTTCGACTGTTTCAGATAATTTCCATACTGCTCTCGCTAAATTTTTTTTATTTCCGACCATATTAACCGCCCATTCATCCGCCGCCATTTCAGAAAAAGTTTCATATTGTTTTATTAATGTTTTCAACCCCGGCAGAAAAAAGTAAAGATGGTAAAAATATTTAAACATGAACAATTTCGCCGGTTCTCGAGAGATCACATGCTGTTCCTCATGCCGCAAGACTGTTTCCAATTCAGCTGGATGCAAAATGGCGACTAAACCGCTCGAAACGCAAATTTTTGGTTTCCACCAGCCATAACAAAACACAACAGGGTCATCACACGCTGTTTCAGCCACCCTTTGCTTATCAAATTTCATTCTTTTCAGGGTTTTTTTTAGCTTTGCTGAATGGTTGGCCTTGGCAGAATTTAAGTATAACCGGCAAAACTTCCTTGTCTGCGACCATATCGTGTAAAACTTCACCGCTGCCAACAACGCAGCCGTTCCGGCCAAAACGCCAAGGGCCAGAACTGAACCAAAAATAATCGGGTGCATTATTATAAGCTCGGATAATTCCGTGCAGCCACAGGCGGTTTGAATTTTGTGCCCCAAAATTCTTCCATACCAAAAAGCGTTCTGCCAAATTCTGGCGAAAACATACACCGATAAACCAATAACCGCCGTCATTATTATCGTCAGCCGGAAATATGAATATTGTTGTTTACGGCGAAAAGTCATTTCCATATTATTCAAGAAGATCTTTCAATTTTTTCTTCCAGCTCGCGGAATGTTCGGCATCAGCCATTTCTATTACATCCACAAATTGCGCCACCGCCACATCCCCGAATTCCTGAAGAAAATTTCTAATCATTTTTTCTGACGCTTGGGCGACAAATTCTTTTTTTTCTTTCGTCGGTAGATAAACAAATGCCCCGCCCTTGTCTTGCTTGCGCTTCAAAATATTTTTTTTAAACAAACGCGTCATCACCGTCATTACGGTGGTGTAGGCGATTTTTTTTCGTTTTTCCAATTCGGATACCACATCTCGGACTGAAACAGTTCCATTGGTCCACACGATTTCCATTATTTCAGCTTCCAATTTTCCTAAAAAATTCACTTTTTTATTTATCATATTTTTACTACTACACAATGTAGTATATAGAAATAAAAAAAAATATGCAAATGCAATCGTGAGCGACTGAGAGTTCTAGGTTATTCTGACCACCTTGGAGCGTAGGCATTAGGCGTTTCAGCTAGTGTTGGTTGAGTTTGGGGATTACCCACATACCCGATCTCATCTGAGTTAGCCATTTTGGTCATGCGGTATGGCGTGAATTAACATGGTTAAATCATAATGTTTTTGTTGTACTTTAAGGTAAAATCAATATGCGGCATTGACATATATAATAAAAACTGATATAGTAATCAGTCGAAATCATAGAAAATTACGTTGTTCATTCACCGCAAATACCAGAAAAACCACCCTTGGAAGGAGGCACCGATGGGTCTCGATATCACGGCCATTAGCAAGGCGCGTTTCCGTCATAAACACAATGATACCTGCGGAGAAAAGAGTGATCATCACCGGGTTTTTTCATACCCAGACCATATCGCCCGACTCGACGGAATGAAAATCGGTTGTTATATGTCTAATGGCTGTAGGATGGACTTCGATGCAGACTGCTACTCGGCCTACGGCAACTGGAGAATGATTCTATCTTTCATTGCTTTTGGTGTAGCACCCAATGTTATCTGGGAGAATTATACTGAATATGCAGGTAAACCTTTCGTGGAACTAATAAACATGGCTGATAACCGAGGTACCATCGGACCAATGACAAGCAGGAAGCTTGCTTCAGACTTTGAGGCTCTCCGCGATTCAGTCGAGCGAAAACTCCGAGAAGTCATCGAGAGACCTGATATTACCTATCAGTTCGAAAACGGTATGGCAGACTTGTGGTATCACAAGAGAGAAGACTTGATGCAGTGGTGGCTTACGAGATGTGATCAGTGGCATGAGGCGTTTGTCCTCGCGAGCGATGACGGCTTCGTCATTTTCCATTGATTACACAGGCAAATAACTGAAACCAATGGATGTTTAAGGAATATACCCAAAAGTGATCTGATAAAATAAAGCAGTAACGACTAAACTTAGTCGTTTTTTTTGTTATTGACGCTATCGACCAAATTTGTTAATGTAATTAAATTCGCGCCTAAAAAGGAGGAAAGGAGGACATGATGTATGGATACTACACTCCGCTAAACGGCCGAGTCAATGTATATCGCTTCGTGACTGATAACTTTCTGAATATCTGCGCCCTGTTCCTACCTGAACCGCCGATCGCCTATGTGGGCAATGGCCAAAAGTTTCTCTGGCCGACTAACAAAAAACCACATAATGATTCAGTCGCCTCTGTCTTGGCCTTTGAGGTGACAAACGACACTACCGGCCAAAAAATCAAACAGTATCGGCTAATCATTGATACTCAGGCGGTTGATTTCAAGGAAATGATCGGGAAAATGCCGGCTCAGGAATTTTTGCTGGCGTTGTGGGAAGTTGTTTTTCATGAAGCCCGACATGTAGTCCAGCTTCAACTCTTTGATCATGAGCGAAAAGACCAACTGCGATTTGGCGATTTGAATCAGATTGGCCGCCTCAATTCGGATTTGGTTCAATGGATCAAACAAAAAATGGCAACCTGCCAAGAGAATGGTTATACTAAACGGAGAATGGAATATGATGCGATAGTCATCGAATCCATTGCCTACTTGAATCTAGTTTATGATTTGAATCGAGGCCAAGTCAATCTGAAAAGACTGCTGCACTTGTTGGTCTTGAGTCGGCGGGAAATAATGGCCCGGTTATCATATTTCATCCCCAGAGAAACGCCGGATAATCCTCCGCTGAAAATTGCTTTTGATTTTGAACTCCAACATGACCCAATGATTATCGGACTAAACTCCGTAAAATAAGACTATCAATATAGTCTTTTTTTCTTGGTCAAAAGCGTTACCATTGACATATTGATAAAAATGTATTATAATTAACAATCAACATACACAAAGGAAAGGGGGGCTGGGTTCCATAAATTTCTCGGCAATACCGCCCCAAAACCGAAGGGAAAGGAAGACGACCATGGGGATCAAGGTTTTTCTCGACGATCTCAGAACGCCACCGGATGGCTGGCTCCTCGTGCGAACACCGGACGAGGTGATTGTCCTGCTCAGGACCGGGCAAGTCGAAGAGTTGTCGCTTGATCATGATCTGGCGTTGTGGGATGACAACGGGCGAGAGATTGATGGTGAGGCTGTGACAAATTGGCTTGAGGAGCAGTACTTCCTACTTTCCCGAGGCGAAGATTCTGAGGTCAGCTTTCCGCCGCCGAAAGTCATGAAGGTTCATTCGGATAACTCTGTTGGCAGACCCCGAATGGAGGCGGCAATCAGCAATATCCGTCGCTTCTGGGAACAATTCTAGGATCTTCGGGGATAAGGAGTGAACATGTGGACAAACAATGATGACAATTTAAAATCTAGCAACAAAGCGGCGATTCGAAAAACGAATCGCCGCCGCTTTTATATTTGAATATATTTTACTCGTTTGGAATTAGCCGATTTATATTCTTTTAAGTGTCAAGTGAGTCTCTATGGCCTCGTTAATTCGTTCCTTGACCATCTTCTTTTTCAAATCACGCAAACAAGCGTCAATATTTCCATACCCTAAACGACGAAAAGCATTATCTAAACGATCACTCGACATTGCCCGATCCCCATGGCTGGATCGCAATTCATTTAGCACCACAGCCAATGAATTTACTTCATCCTTTATTTTGTAATTATTTTTAATTTTTGTCCAATAATCATACATTTCGCCTTCCTCACGATATCCCTGCAACAATCTATTCCGAATGGTCAATGCGTCTACAAAAATCTGCTGCAGATCAGGCTGCAATTCGCTGCTGCCGCCGGAATTTTTTAACTTTTCGACTTTCGCCATTGCTTTTTTTAGATTGGACACTTGTTCATCATACCAGCTAAGCCTCTTGCTATATAACATCTGCATTGTATCTGGATCCCATGATCGGTCATTGTATAAACTTGTTTCCGTTTCGGATTCAGCCTCATGTTCTCCTGCCGCTCTCAAAATCCAATAATATAATCTCGAGATCATCTGCTCTACGGTA
>DOZJ01000002.1:0-169444 GCA_003518055.1 Candidatus Falkowiibacteriota bacterium | reverse complement strand
CCTCCACCGCCTCTTCCAAACCGGAGAGATTTTCTAATTGTTCCAACTCCTGCTTCTCACGATCGGTCAACCCGCGCATATCCTGTTCTAAACGGCTTATTTTTTGCCTCAACTGAATAATCGACGCCCGCAAACTATCCGCCTGATTATTTAGCTTATAATATTGAATCTCTATTGCCTGTTCCGGAGCTGATAATTTCCGATGCTCATCGTCTGCTTCAGGATATTCAATGATCGCCACCCGCTCATCATCATCCTCATTCAAATCAAATGCAATGTTCAACTTTTCACGCGGATATCGTCTTTTTAATGCCTGTGAATCAAAAACCATTCCCAACTGCTCGCAGGCCAGTTCGCATTGATCAAGTGCAGACTGTATTTCCCCTGCTTCCTGTGACAAAGACTCTAAATCCCTCTGCCATTTGGCCAAATTCACTTCAGCCCCTCCGGCATTGGCGCGCTCATTCCTTGACTTCAATTCTCTTAATGTTTGTTTCTGCGCCTTATCCAATTTAATATTTTCAAATGCCATAAAATTTGTTATTTAGATTTTAGCTTTTTTTCTAATCTTTTCAGATTAAGGGAGTCAATCGTTTTTTTAAGCTCGCGGATTTGCTTAGAAGTACTTTGCGAAAGTTTTTCCAACTCAGCCAATTCCTTTTTCACCAAAAGGCTTTGGACATAAACATCAACGGCTTTTTTTGACATACATTGCTGAATATTAATAATATAGCTCTATTTTAACTCTTATGGTGGGTAATTCAAAGAAGATATACACACAGGCGCTTCAAGCTGATTTTATCTTGCCAAGCCAATCTTATCCTAAGTCACACCCATCACGCCTGTATTATAATAGGTTTCAATTTTTCTTGTATTAATTCCATTACGATTTTTTGTCCCTTATTTGCAAAGCTAATAAATGACAACAAAAAAGAACCGGCTGTCGGTTCTTGGAATCTAGCGCGAGGCGCAGTCAAAGAGTTCGTATAAATAGAACACATCGGTATCAAGGCAATAAAGCTGGAGCTGGCCGTCAATCCGAACGGTAATAACCGAATAATCATTGAAGTTGGCTTCGGAGCGGACAAACTCAACCGCATCATTATCGAGCTCGCCCTTGAGCTGCATCATAACACCGGTATTGGTAAACCACAAATTATTCTTGATGGCCATAATGGGGACCAAAACCGCCCAAAAGAGGGCCACAACGACCACAAACACAATCATCAATTCAACCAAGGTATAACCTCGTTCACACCGCAAGCTGTGTCGCATTGCCCCTCCTTCGTGGTGTGGGAACAAAATAAGTTAACATACTGCTCAAAAAATGTCAATTACCAATATCACTCGGTTACAATCCCCTCTAAGGCCTGACGTCCTTTGTCCGCCCAATCAGTCAACCCTCGGCTGTCCATTTCGTTGACATAATCGGCCAACAAGGCCGCTTTTTTTTCCTGATCTTCGGTCAAATCAAGGTATCGAGTCAAAATATCAAAATGAATGAATTCTCGGGTATAATCATCATCAATCTGCATCCAGACAAACTGGTCAAATGCCCAAGGCACAAACTCCTCGTCGGCCAGATTTTCTTCAATGTCTCCCAGCAGACGTTTCTGATATTCAACTTGCGTCTCACCGCTGTAATCGGCATTCGGCAGCAGAGGGACGATCCGCTGTAATGGGTCCAGATCCTTGGATACATTGGTTGGATCATAAGTAATATCGATCACATCATGATACGGTCTAATTTGAAGGGCCACTTTGTCCTCCGTCAAACCCATGGCCATGACCGCCGAGACTAAACTTTTTACTTGGTCGAAGGTTAGGTCGGTTTTGATCATTTTATACACGAGATACTGCCAAACCGCGTCAATTTTCAATTGGCTGCCACCGGAATATTTCACCAGCATCTGCTTTAAAAAGGTTGAATGATTATGCGCGCGCTGTGGTTCGCCGATGGCGTACGTTTGGCGGTTGCGCAGCCACTGAATGGTTTCGGTGGTTGGAAGATCCATTGCCCGCAGGATCCCGACCGTGCTGGAGAAACCAACCACGGCGATGTAATCGGCTTTTTGACCGAGGATGCGTTCGATTTGTTCGATGCCATATTCAAGGCTGATCAAACCGCAGGAATTAGAGACATAATAATCCGTCGGCTTATAACCGACACCGGGAAGCGGGACATAGGTGCCGCGAGGTACGGCGGTGATGGAAACCGTGGCTTTTTTACGATCAAGAGAGATATATTGGATAGCGTCGCAGTGGCCATTGGTTTCACCTAGGCGGGAGTCCAAACCGATCAGGAGGATATTAACCACATTGTCGTCGCCGAAAACATCGGCCGCTTCGGTCTCAGTGATGGCCGAGCGACGGCTCGTGAGCAAATCTTCGATTTGTTGCTCGCGTTCCTTTTGGGCCGCTTTGAGCGCTCGAGTGGCCTGATTGAAACCAAAAAAGTGGACGGTCAGCCAGCCGCCAAACAAAAGTAAAATCACGAGCAAAATGATAAAAATTGAGCGTTTCATGCTTATATTCTACTGAAGTTCTATGATTTGTAAAGGCGGGATTTCCACCGGCCGGTGAATAGACCGAATTATCGTCCCGAGATGACAGGAATTGAGAATTGAGCTACAATGATCACATAATGACAATTTTATATGCAAATTCCAAAACGAAAATCCGAACAAAATGTCCGACGCGCCCAGACTGATACACTAATGACCAGAGAAAAATATGACCAACTGGTGGCGGAACTGGAAAAAATGGAAAAAAAAATTCAGCCCAGATTAGCGGAAGAAGTCCTGCGGTTGGCGCAATTTGGCGATTTTTCGGAAAATGCCGCCTATCAAATCGCCAAAGGCAAACTGCGCGGGCTTAACCAGCGGATACTCAATATAAAAAACTTGATCAATCACGCCGAGATTATCGAACCGAACGAGAACACGGAAAGAATTCAGCTTGGCCATGAGGTGACAATTGACGTTCACGGCGAGACAAAAAAATATCGACTGCTCGGCTTCCACGAAACCGATCCGGCCGCCGGTATTATCTCAACCACGTCCCCGCTCGGCGCGAGTTTGCTCGGGAAAAAAGTCGGCGATAAAGTTTCTATCCTGCTCGCCAATGGGAAAACAATGGAATTCACCATTGCCAAAATTGTCTAGCGGTTCATGGCGTCAAATTAACGATAGCGGACGTTTGAGATCTCTTTTCCGGCTTTTTGGCGGTGCTTTTTCCACGCGACTTTCTTTTTTTTGTTCATATAACTTGTTATTTGATTCAAACCTAAATCGGTCTGTTATAGAAATTAATAAATTCTGATTTTGGTGGTGTTTTTTTTCATAAACCAGCCATACTTGATTTTTTGAAATTCTTTGGTTATAATGCAGGCATTATTCGGGGGTCGTCTAATGGTAGGACAGCAGAATCTGGATCTGCTTATCGGGGTTCGAGTCCCTGCCCCCGAGCCATGAACTACTCGCGTACGCTCGAGTTCATGGCTCGCCATTCATTCTTCAGGTTCATTGTGATTTGAGTATGGTGAAAAAAATCTCTCCGTCAGGTGGGTTTTTTTGTTTTATATATTCTAAATTTTTTCAACCACCGTACCGCCAAAAGCATCGAGGACTTGACCGATCGGGTCATTGGTTTCCTGCTGCTCGATTTTGATCTCAGTCGGAGCTCCCGGTGAGGATGGTTTACCGGCCTGCGGAGCGACATCAGCCAGTTTGATCGTCGAATCAACAATGGTGGCCACATCCAGTCTGGCGCCAAACTCTTCAAGTAAAATTTCTTTAATCAAACCAATATTAGTCGGTTTATCCACCTGATCTTTTTGCAACCCAAAAATGAAACCCAAAGTTAAGGTATCGCCGACCAACTTATATGGTTTACAGACACTAAGAGAAATTCCAAGAGTATAATTTTTTTTTGAGATACATTCACGGATGTAGCCCCAGCGCGACAAAATCTGATTGTAGGTGACACTCATGCCGCTGTCACTCCTAATCGCAGGGACATCAGGATTGGGCGAGGGCGGTGTGGGGTCGTCGATCGTCGGTGTCGGAGGATTGGCCGCCGGTGGCTCTTCATTCTGATCTGATTCAGAAACCTCTGGCTCTGACGGTTTTATTTCACTCGGTGCTGTCGGGTTGGATTGGGTTACCGGTGAAACAGGGGGCGGCGAAGAAAGGATCTGTTTTGACTCAACCGCCACAACGGTCGTGGGGACAGTGGCTGAGTTCACCCGATTTTCATCGGTGATTTCGACGATCGCCACTTCGAGCGGCAGTTGCAAAATATTAGTGTGCTTGAATAAATCTTTGATCCGTAAAAATATCGTGATCATGCGGTTGATCTCCGAGGCCGGCACGTCGGCGACCAGCGCGGTGATTTTTTTCAACATGTTATCATCAACATCCTGAAGCAGCTCAGTTTCATCGCCGGTAATTTTGACTAACATTAACTTGCGCAGAAACTCCAATAAATTATGATACCAATTGTTAACCTCGACTCCCTCATCAATCAATTTATTCAACAAAGAAACGGCTGACTTGGCATCATGGCGAAAAAGACTGGCGGAAAAATCAATGAGGGTTTCATATGATGTCCGCGGCAAAATCAAACCGACCTGATCAAAGGTAATATGTTTATCCCCCAAACTCAGAACCTGTTCCAGCAGACTCTCAGCGTCACGAACACACCCGCCGGCGTTTTTGGCGATCAGCTCAAGAACTTTTTTTTCCACTTCAATCCCCTCTTGGCCGACCATCCAGTGCAGCCGTTTGACTAATTCGTTGAAAATAACTTTTTGAAAATCAAACCGCTGGCAACGGGATATAATCGTGACAGGGATCTTGTGCACCTCGGTCGTGGCCAAGATAAACAAAACGTGGCTCGGTGGTTCTTCCAACACTTTGAGCAGAGCATTGAAAGCGGAAATCGACAGCATGTGAACTTCGTCGATGATAAAAATTTTGTATTTGGAATGGCTCGGGGTAAAGCGCGCGTTGTTGATGATATTCTCACGAACATTGTCCACGCCGGTATGAGAAGCGGCATCGATCTCAATAATATCCAAGGCCCGGCCGGAAACAATATCAACGCACGAGTTGCAAGTATTACACGGCTCGCCATTTTCCTGCATATTGAGACAATTCGCGGCCTTGGCGAGCAGGCGGGCCATGGTTGTTTTACCGGTGCCTCTCGGACCGCAAAAAAGATAAGCATGGCCCAATTTACCAGCGGCCAACTCATTTTGCAGGGTGACTTTTATATGATTCTGACCGCTGACATCAGCAAAACGCTGAGGGCGGTATTTGCGGTAGAGGGCGACGGACATGGTTTGATAACTTTGAGATAAGGGAGAAATTTGTAGAAATTAAGAAATTGGGAAATTCATGGGTTTTAGTCAATATATTTCTGTCTATACCAATCAATTTCAATGAATTTCAACCTATTTCTATTAATTTCACTTTATTATCTTAGCAGAAGGAATGGGATAAAGCAAAAGAACAAAAAACAGCCTTTTTAGACTGTTAGCACCCAGACAGCATAAGCATGTTCCATTCTTGTTCTGTGGGAAAACGCCTGTTCTTCGTGACAAACTCGACCATGACAAGCCGATAATTCCAATACCACCCTTTGAAGTATTTCCGTACCGAATCCAGAACATTTGTCTCAGGCTGCTGGCCAAGAATATTGGTATAAATCGTAGCCAAAAAGTGCTTTGCCGAATCACGATCCTGATCCATGGTTCCGCCTTCCTTTGTGAAATTATCTGGCTCTCTTCAAATTCTGCCATTCGGATTGAATCGGATAACGTCTGTGGACGAGAGTAAAAGCACTCATCCTGTCCACATCATGAAAACATTTAATCATACTCAGAAGATCGTTCAATTCGTGAGTCCTTGGCTGCCGACCGTTCAGGTGGAGAAATTGATTGCTAATATCAACCGCCAGAAAACTCTTCAAGTCCATGCCTCCTCCTCTTAGGTAAAAATTATGTTATGTTATATTATATCAAATACATCAATAAATGTCAATGGTAAAACAAAAAGGCCCACTTCGGTCTAATTATTTTATAAATTACAAATTCTCAAAACTTTATAGCTTTAAATTTCACCCCATTCGTCCCAAGGATCATCACCAGACTCATAATTCGATCTGATCGTTGGGTCAACTGCCTGCCACTCTTTGGATAAACGTCTTTGTTCCGCGTGCTTAAGCTCCAATTTATGTTTCAACTCATTACGTTTGCTAGTAATCTCCCGCCTTTCCGCTTTTGACAAAGTAGTATCATTCAAACTTCTATTAAGGTCATCGAGTTCATCCAGTAAATCCGTGATGTCATTATCACACCTTTCCAATGAATAAAAAATCTGCGCGGGTGTTTGTTTTATTACATCTTTTTTCGCGGACTGAAATTGCTCGGGCATAAAAGTTTATATAGACCTCTGTTACTTTTTAACAATATTTTCCACCGCGGCCCAGCGGCTACCACCGTCACGCGGGATGAAAAAAACCACTTCATCACCCGGCTCGCCTTTGAAATAGGTCACGCTCGCGGTCAAAAGCCGCCATTTTTTGCCCTCGGCGCTAACAAAAAACTGCAAGCTGTGCTCATCCTGCTCCAGCTCCCCTACCATTCGAGTGCGTTCGATCGGTTTGATCTGTTTATAAACAAAAGCACCCAAATTATTGATTGTTAATTTCAGAATATCCCCCTCAACGAGTTTTGATTTGGAAGCATAATTCGCGGGTACATCGTACTGCTGCCCATCGGCTCCGATCATGTTTTGGCCATCGAAAACACCTTCAACCACCCGATCGTTGTCATTGGCCATTATATTGGCGTTGCCGCGAGTCAAGGAAGCTTGTTTTTGACTGACAGCATCTTCATCGGCTTGAAGATTTAGATTGGCTAATTTGGATTTAATCTCGGCTACGGTCGCTTCAAGCGAGGCCAGACGCCGCTCCGAATCCGGACGATGAACCGGCCGATCAACTGCGGTTTTGAGGGGTTTTTTCCGTGAGAAAAAACCGAACATTTTGTTTTTGTTTTACCTTTCACGTGATTATGAGTAGAAATCTCTGCTCGTTCCACGGCTAAGGTATGTTTTATTTTTTATTTTAAAATCTAATAACCGATCTGAGTCCGCTCTCTGATTTCCGTTTCAATTATATCACGGTCTTTGCCGTACTTCAATCGGGATAACTCCTTGATCGCTTCGGCGATTTCCGGATGAGCCGGTTTGTCGCGCGCCGGAATGAACATATTAAAAGCCGGCGGATTTTGATTGTTAATCAGCAGTTTGGTAAAGACCTGGCGCTTGGGCACGTTCATCACGTCAAACTCACTGAAGACCGGTGAATATTGTTTGGCGAATAATTCAGCGTCATCTGGACCGACACGGAAAGACATAATCGTGCCCACGTTGCCAAAAATAGCGTCGCGAATCCTGGAATCATTGTTTTTGACCAACTGACCAATAAATTGGTGCGCAATGTGCAGAGCCAGATGATATTTACGCGCTTCGGATAAAATCACTTGAATCCCTTCGGTTAAATAGTTTTGAAACTCATCGATATAGAGAAAGAAATCATGACGCTCTTCCTCAGGCACATCGACCCGACTCAAAGCCGCGGCCAAAATTTTACCGATGATAACCATGCCGAGCAAGTCGGAGTTCAAGCTGCCGATTTTACCCTTTGATAAATTACACAAAATAATTTTGTTGTTATCCATGGCTTCACGGAAACTGAACGCACTCTTTTGCTGCGAAATAATCGGCCGCATGTAATCGTTGGAAATAAACTGGGTCAGTTTTGACGTGATATAAGGCACCATGTTGGCGAGAGACGCTTCACCGCCGGCTTTTTCCGCTTCTTTTTGCCAAAAATCTTTAACCGTTTGATTTTGACATTTTGATAATTTGAACGCCCGATACTCCTCATCGGCCAAAACCCGAGGAATTTCTAGCAACGTCATACCCGAGTCCGGGTCCTCCATCACCAACAGCACGGCATTGCGGAAATACATTTCAAACATCGGGCCGCCGGTGGACCGGAGATCGTAGAGTTTATCAAAAATATTCAGTAATTCATTAACGACAAAGGTTTTTTGCTCCGGCCGCTCAAACTCAAGCAAATTCATAGCCATCGGGCGTTCGACATCGGACGGATCGAAATAAATAATATCTTCGGCTCGCTCCTTTGGCACGTATTTGATAATATCTTCGGCCAGCTCACCGTGAGGATCCATGACACACATGCCGGCGCCACTTTGCAAATCCTGAAGCATCCAATTGGTCATCATGTATGATTTACCGGAACCGGTTTTACCAATATTATAAATATGGCGGCGGCGGTCTTCGGGCGTAATGCGAATGGTTCGTTTGACGCCGCGATAATTGCTAACACCAAGAATAACCCCTTCTTCCGGCAGTTCCAGCGGCGGCGGGGCTTGACGCGCTTCGAGCCAATTAATCGCCTGATGCTCGGTGATCGACGGCAGCGGAAAGTGGAATAAACTGGCGAGCTCTTCAGTATTCAACACTATGCCGAGTTTACGATCATAATTGCGGTAAATAAAATCATTGATTAATTTTTTTAATTTGGGGCTGGCCGCGGAAAAAGCGTTGCCGTATTGATAAATATTGTATTGAGTAAAAGAGTTGGTGATATTGCCGATGTAAGCTTCACTTTTGGCCTGATTTTTGCTGGCAGCGATAATTCTGATCGTGGCTTCCACGCCGCCTTTGCTGGTTTTTTCTTCCAAACCCTTGACGATTTCCTGCTCCATCGGCGAAAGCTGATGATGCTCGGTCTGACTGCCGCCCATAGCACCCTGATCTTTGCCGCTGCGGTTGAATAGCGCGTCCATAAACTTACCCAGCTCGCGAGCGGCGCTGCCGGCCAAATTACCGCCGACTTCATTGCGGGCTTTTTCATATTTCATGCCCTGCTGCATCTTCGAGGCCACTTTGGTGCCCATGGCGTGCCATTTGGAAGGAGCGGAAAAAAAAGTAATTTGAATAGCGGCTCCATCCCCCTCCTCCACCTGACCAAGAGCATTAACCAAGGAATTCAATGGATCAGAATCCATTTTTTTGTATGTCTTGATCGGCATGTAAAACTCTCGTTTGAATTTCATGACCTTGCCGCTAATAACCGAATCTGGTTTGAAAATATTATAATCAGCCACCGGTTCGATCACGGCTGAGGCGAATTGAGCATTGAGTTGATCCTCCACCAAGTTTTTCTGGCTTCGAGGGCATGAAATGTAAAATGAAATTTTGCCGTCGTTAGCTACCAATTCAAAACTAAATGCCTCCTTGCGGCCGCGCAGCCAAGACATAAAACCGGTTTCGGATTTCAGACCGGCCAGGGAGGCAAGAAAAGTTTCCATCACGGAAATTTTTTCCTGAATCTGCTGAATGGTATGCTCACCGCCGCCACTGCTGCCGGCTTTTTGGTCAGCCGCGAGCTGCGGTAATTGAACCAAAAGTAAAACTGTGTCAAAGGCTTTTCGCCGGTTATGCTTTGAGGTTAAAAATCGGCGAAAAACTATAAGAGCAATCAACAGGATAATAAAAAAGCCCCCCAGTATTATTATGGAGCTCCAAATGGGATCGGAGAATAAATCGGACCAAAAATTATAATCGATATCAAGCGTCATGATGGTTTTGATTTTTATTTTTGTCTAGATTCTAAGAAAAAACTTTTTATTTTTTGCTTTTGGCCGGTTGGCGGTCTTTGGTTTTGCTTTCCACAAAATGAGCCAAGGCATACTTGGCCACCTCAGCCAGAACACCGAGTTTGGAAAAACCACCGGAAATAAATTCATGGACCGACTCCACTTTGCGCTTGACCTCATCGATGGCCTTGTTCATCTGACGCAGCATCCGGATGAGATTATAAAGAAGGACGCAAAGAAAGATGGTAAAAACCACCACGCTGCCGGCGATCGCGTAATTCAGAATATCACCACTAGGTAACATATTTTTGGTTTTATTTTTGGCTTTTTATTTATGAAAAGAAATTAATGGAAATTATTTGAAATTAATTGAAATTCATTGGATTACTAACTATTTCTGCTGTCTTTCTAATTTCTAAAAATTTCTTTATTTTCGAATCTCAGCCTTGACGCTTTTCGCCAGTTGTTTCAACATTGCGTCGTGCACTTTTTGCACCTCGGTTAATTCCAAAGTCCGGTCTTTGGCCAGATAGATAACGTGGAAGGCTAGACTCTTTTTTTCTACTCCAATTTTATCACTTTTGTAGACATCAAACAAGATGACGCTCTTGATAATTTCCGGCGCTGAACTTCTAACAATGATTTCCACTTCATGCCAGGTAATTTTGTCATCGAGCGTAATCGATGCGTCCAACTCAATACTCGGAAATTTGATTACCGGTTCATAGAGATATTTTTGATCGTATAATTCAACAATAGAGCTCAAATCCAGACGCCAATGAGCCACACGCTCCGGTAAATCCATCAAACTCACGATTGATGGGTGAACTTCGCCGACCGATGCCACCATTTTTTCACCGATATAATAAGCCAAAAATCGTTTCGGGTGCAGCCAAGCAGGGACTTCTTTTTCCAAGTAGGCCTCGGGTTTTAATTGCAGTTCAATAAAAATCGCCTCCACCAGTTCCTTGGCGGTCATAAACGATTCCTCACCGCCAACCACCATACCGGCGGCTATAAGCGGTTGATTGGGCAAGGCGCCATGACTGTCCGGACCGGCTTCACGGCCGGGTTGTTCCGCCAAATAAACATGGCCGACTTCAAAGATATTGATCTGGCGATAAAAACGCAGATTATCCACCACGTTAGTCAACAAACAAGCAAATAAATCTCGGCGAAGAAGGCTCTGGTCAGCAGCCAAAGGATTTTCCAATTCAATGTATTTATTCACATCCAAACCCAGGTTTTTGATCACATCATCGCCAACAAAAGAATAGTTGTAGGTTTCGGTGGCGCCGCCGGTTTTGACCAAGACATCTTTTACTAAACGCTCGAGCCGGCGTTCAGCGTTTTCACTCGGCACCGATAGCGGGACAAACGGCATTTTGGGTTCAATATTGTCATAACCATACATTCGAGCTACTTCTTCGACAATATCCTCGGGCAAGGAAATATCTTTGGTGGCGCGCCAGCTCGGCACGGTCACGATCAACTTGGCACCTTTTGATTTGGTGGCAAAGCCCAAACGACCCAAAATATCGCGAATCACTTTGGCGGACAAGTCAACGCCGATTTTTCGATTAATAAAATCATAACTGGTGGTGATTTTGATCACAGGCAGTTTGGTTGGGTATTCATCGACAACAGCACTGACAACTTTGGCCTCGGGACAAATTTCAAGAATCAAGGCCACGGCTTTTTTGAGAGCAATAGCCGCGAGTTCAGGATCGAGATTTTTTTCAAAGCGCGCGGACGACTCGGTGCGAGCACCAAGGCTCTCGGCGGTTTTGCGGATAGAAAATGGATCAAAGTTGGCTGATTCAAGAATAATTCTCGTGGTATTATCTTTGATGCCGGAATTCAGGCCGCCCATGACACCGGCCAGAGCCACGGCTTTGATTTTGTCCGCGATCACCAAATTTTCTTCGGTCAGTTCATGTTCGACCTCATCAAGCGTAACGAATTTTTCATCGGCATTCGCGCGGCGGACCACAATCGTATCATCGACGATAAAATCCGAATCAAACGCGTGCATCGGCTGGCCGATATCATGCAAAATATAATTGGTCACATCCACAATGTTGTTGATTGAGTTCTGTCCGATCGATTGCAGCCGCTCAACGAGCCACTCCGGCGACGGTCCAACCTTCACACCATCAATAATGACGCCAAGATACCGACGGCAGAGGTCTCCGGCTTGAAGATCAACTGAAAGCGGCGCGGTTTTTATCGACTTAATCGCCTTGGTCTGGTATGGTTTCAGTTTTTTGTCATAGATGGCAGCCACTTCACGGGCAATACCATAATGCCCCCACATATCAGGCCGATTGGTGATGGTTTTGTTGTCCAAATCAAGCAGAGTATCGGTTAATTTCAGCGCTTCGGCCAAGGGTTGACCGACAATAAAGTTGTGAGCGGTTAAATCTAAAATTTCATGATCGTCCGAAGCCGGGAACATATTACCGAGACCGATTTCAGATGACGCGCAGATCATCCCGCTGCTGTCCTCGCCGCGGAGTTTGATTTTTTCCAACGTGACCAGATCCCCTTCCCCATGCCAGCGCACTCGGGCGCCGACACGAGCAAAGGCCACCAGCATACCGACTTCAAGATTGGAGCCGCCACAAACGACTTGGATATTATCGGCTCCGTCATCAACGATGACGACCCGTAATTTATCGGCGTTGGGATGCGGTTTTAAGTCTTTGATTTTGGCAACCACAATATTATCAAGCGATGAGCCTTGACTCTCGACGCCTTCAATTTCCACGCTTCTCAGCGTCAAATCAGCTCCGAGCTGTTCGGGGCTAATGTTTTTCGGTAGAATGACATATTGTTTGAGCCAGTTGAGTGAGATTTTCATATTACGAATCTACGAATTATTACAAATAATACGAATTATTTTATTAAATTGATATTTTTTTAATTGTAGTTGTCACAATTTTTCTTTCGCGGCTATAAAAGCAATTATTTTAACGACTTTTAGCGGACATTTAATTCGCGGCGCCAGAATTTTTCCTCATCTTCAGAATTAACTTTTAACCGAAGCTGCGATAATACCTGAAATTTCATACCCTCATCTGTGTTGATTTCAATCCATTTATCAAAATTGCAATATTTATAGTGCTTTAAATCATCATACGCGGTCAATAATCCATGCCTGATCGGATTCCCAAGAACATACGCTTGGACTTGGTTAAAATTATCCGATTCAACTATAGGCAATGAATATCTATCCCCCCAAAAGCTGCCCTTGCGGTCAATTACTCTATATTATCGCGAATGCAGAACCGCCCAAAACAGTCTGCAGTTGTTCGGAAAATTTTTGGGGATTCCGAACATAACAAATAAAATGTACATGATTATCAAGAATGCTATATGTAAAATGTTTATCATCAGGATGATCAAAATTTCTTCGAAGCAGTTGGTCTAAAACATTTTTAGCTTCATTGCTTTTCAATAGAGGACGATGGTTGATTGTGCTACATGTAACGAAGTAAACTACATCTGGGAAATATTGATATCGGGCCATATTCCTTTTTTCTTTATGCTTCCCGCCCTGAAGGACGGGGAAAGTTTACCTTGCCCGCGGCTTTCTTGACTGCCGAAGCTTCAGCGAAGGCAGTAGCCCGGGTGCTCAGCTCGGCTTCCCGCCCTGAAGGACGGGGAAAAGATTCCTTACCCGCGGCTTTCTTGACTGCCGAAGCTTCAGCGAAGGCAGTAGCCCGGGAGCTCAGTTCGGCTTCCCGCCCTAAAGGACGGGGAAGGAAAACAAGCTGATCAAAACTGATTCAAAAACCGCAAGTCGCCGGAGTTCAAATGGCGGATGTCTTCGATGCCGTAGCGCATCATGACAAATCGGGTCAAGCCAAGTCCGAAAGCGAATCCAGAATGCTTTCGGGGATCAAGGGATCCAGCTTCAAGCACATTAGGATGAATCAATCCACAGCCAAGCATTTCGACCCAGCCCACCCGTTTACAAACACTGCAGCCTTTGCCGGAACAAATTAGACACTGCATGTCGAGCTCAAAACCTGGCTCCACAAAGGGGAAATATCCTGGACGTAACCGAACCTTAACATCTCTATTGAACAAACCAGATAACATAGTTTTCATCACAGCCACCAAGTTGGCAATTGAAATGTCTTCACCGATCATAAAACCTTCCAATTGATAAAAAGTGGTATCATGGGATGCATCGGTGGCTTCATAACGAAATACTCGACCCGGGACCACGGCGCGCAGAGGGGCGCCAAACTCTTTCATGGCTCGAACCTGAACGTTGGATGTGTGCGTGCGCATCACCCATTTGTCGGGATTGTGCGGATTATCAACATAAAACGTATCCTGCATGTCGCGGGCGGGATGATGTTTGGGGATGTTCAGGGCTTCGAAATTATAATAATCAGATTCAAGCTCCGGTCCATTCAAAATTTTGAACCCAAGATTTTGGAACAAGTCCTCTAGTTCATATTGAATGATACTCAGCGGATGGAGATGTCCGCGGCGGCGTTCAACCGGCAGGGTAACATCCAGCCAATCGGATTCCAGTCGGGATTCCACGTCCCGTTTCATCAACGTAGCTCGCGTCGCCTCAACCGCCGCTTCAAGCTCAAGTTTGATTTGATTGGCCAAGCCGCCAACGTCTTTACGAGCGTCCGGATCAAGATCCTTCAACCCTTTGAGAATGGTATTCAGGGCACCGTCCTTGCGGCCGAAATACTTTTGCGCCACCTCGTCCAAAATTTGAATGTTTTCAGCCAAAGAAATCTCTTTTATGGCTTGATCTTTCATTTGGGATAGTTTGTCGAGCATAAATTTGGTAAATATTTGAGATCATGGTTAAAAGAAATTAGGAAATTCGTAGAAATTGATTGGGCTAGCCATAAAAATCCAATAATTTCCTTATCTCCCATGTGATTTTTAATCATTTCCCAGCAATAAATTTAGGCAAAATAACAATCCTATTATAAGACAAAATATGTTTTTTCGCAAATTAAAACAAAAAAACTGTTTGTTAACAATTTTTGTTCTTAACTAGTATAACTGCTAGGGATTCGCGCGCATGAGATAACCAAAAACAGCGCAAACCGGCTGTTTTTGAATGATTATTTTTTGGGATTGGATTTAATCGGCACCTCGATCACGGTTGCACCGTCATCAAGCCGAACATCAACGGATTTTTTGAGGGTATGCCAGCCGATGACCACGCCGCGGCCGGAATCGGTTCGAACTCTGGTCCCAACTACCGGCAAACATTTGGCGCAATCATGGTAACATTCTTTTTCATAATTCAAGCAGCATTTCAGCCGGCCGCAGACACCGCTCAAACGCTCAGAGCCGCGATGGGCAATCTGCTGCAGATCAGCCAAATCAGATGAAACGTTGCCGAGATCGCGGAGAAAATCCTGGCAGCAAAGCACTTCGCCGCAGCAGCCGAGGTCACCATTGATTTTGATTTCATCGCGAATGCCAATCTGCTGCAAACGAATATTCAATTTGTACATTTTAACCAAATCGCGCAGCAAGTACCGAAAGTCAACCCGGCCGTTGGAAATAAAAGCGTAGGTTAATCTTTTGTCGTCAAAAGAAAAATGCGCGTCAACCAGTTTCATCGGCAATTTGTGTTTTTTGATTCCGGCTTTGCAATCAGACAACGCCTTTTTTTCTTTTTTCTTTAAGTCCAAAGCATGTTCAATATTTTCCCGGCTGGCCGGAGCGATAAACTTGGCGACTTGGCCGGCGGTTTTGTCAACAGCTGCTTTGGTCTGGGTATTTTTGGATTTTACCTTGGCAAGATCCTGACCCAATTCAGTTTCGAGGCAAATATAACTACCAAGAGGCAGATCGTCATCGGTTTCAACGACGAGCAGGCCATCCCATGGTTTAATTTGCACTTCGTATATATTCATGACATTAGAAATTAGCGATTAACCAATAATAATCAGATTCGGGGATTATAATTCAATGCGGACAAATGAGGTCACGACCGCGTCCGAGACAATTGATTTGACGTAATTTTCAACGGTTTGTTTGTCGTCTTTGATAAAAACTTGTTTAACCAAACACACGTCTTCGTAAAATTTGTTGAGTTTACCGCCAAGAATTTTTTCAATGATTTCAGCCGGCTTCCCTTCTTGTTTCAGTTGTTCGGCCGCGATTTCTTTTTCTTTGGCAATAACGTCGGCGGGAACATCCTCCGGTTTCACATAATCCGGTCTCATGGCCACCGCCTGCATCGCAACCTCAGCCGCCAATTCCTTGGTGCCGGTTGACAAAGTGACAATCGCCGCTGCCTTTTTATTTGAATGCAAGTAAGAGCCAACCACATTACCGGCGACAACACCGTGATCACCGAGCTGAATGTTTTCACCGATTTTGACCACTAATTCATTTTTGATTTTAGCATCGGCAAAAACCTGAAACTCTTCAGCGTTCATCGTCAATAACTTTTGCGCCAGCTCCTGACCGGCGGCCACAAAGTCTTCGTTGCGGGCCACAAAATCAGTTTCACTTTTCAGCGCCACGTAAGCGACTTTGCCATCGCTTTCGGCAAAGGTAATGATACCTTCATTGGTGGCGCGCTCGGCTTTTTTGGCTGCTTTGGCCTCGCCTTTTTTGCGCAAAATATCAACGGCTTGATCCAAATCGCCAGCTGATTCTTCGAGCGCTTTTTTGCAGTCGACCATACCGGCGCCAGTCATTTGGCGCAGCTTAACGATAGTTTGAGTGTCAACGGCCATATGATAGAAATAAAAAGATTAAAATTAGAATAATGGGATAGCTATTTAAAGAAAGGTTAAAATGTCTTATTTAACCGCCTCAACCGTAACGGGTGCAGTGGGTTTATTATCAGCCGGTTTTTTTGGCGCTTCAGCCTTGACCGCTTGGCCAGCCGCCTTGCCTTCCAAAACCGCGTCAGCCACAAGATCAGTTATAAGTTTGATGGATTTAACCGCGTCATCATTGGCTGGAATCGGATAAGAAATTCGCAGCGGATTGACGTTGGTGTCGCAGATAGCCACCATCGGCACATTTTCCTTGACGCCTTCGAGCACTGCGGTTTTTTCGTTTTTGATGTCAATGACGAACATCGCATCGGGAATTTTATTCAAATCTTCAATGCCGCCAACCAACGGTTCCAGTTTTTCGATTTTGCGTTCATATTTCAGGCGTTCACGTTTGGTATAACGCTCCAATAAACCTTTGTCGCGTTCGACTTTCATCCGTTTGTATTTTTTGGCGAGGGCCAAGACCGATCGAGAGTTGGTAAAAGTGCCGCCGAGCCAGCGTTCGGTGATATACGGCATACCGCACTTGGTGGCCGCTTCTTTTATCACTGCTTGCGCTTGCTTTTTGGTGCCCAAAAATAAAATAACACCCCCGCGAGCGGCGGTCTCTTTGACAAAACTCAAAGCGGTTTCAAGCTGCTTTTGGGTTTGTTCAAGATTGATGATGTGAATCTTGTTTTTGTGCGTGTAGATGAATGGAGCCATCTTTGGATGCCATTTTGATTTGGCGTGACCAAAGTGAACACCTGCCTTCATCAAGGCTTCGAGTGAAGGAATAGTTGGCATATTGTCCTTTTTGGGGTTACAAATATACGAATAATACAGATATTACGAATACAAAACAGTAGGTTTTCGTAATTTTAGTAATATTTGTAAATTCGCAACCCAGTCCTCTACTTTTCAACTATCGCGGCTAACTCGCCATTTACCGGCAAGCAGGCAGCCACAATTTTTGGCTTAATTCAGCCAAGAAAAGTATGTGTTATTTAATAATAATTTGAGAATATTCAAAGTATAGCAGAGACCGAAGGGAAAAGCAAGGGAGCTTTTAGCTGTTAGCTTATAGCTTTTAGCGTTTAGCGTAGCGTATAGCGTCGAGGGTTTAGTGAAAAGTGAAAATAAAAGAATACCGACACACTAATGGTCGACCGGGGGAAAAACAAAAAACAGCTGCATTTAGCTATTTAGCGGAAATTAACCACCGTTTCTTTGTTGCTGTGCCTTATCAGCAATCAATCCTTCCCAAGCTCCTGATTCAAATTGAATAACGGTTTTTCTAATCCCCAGCTCGGAGGTAAACACCACCCTGCCTTTACAAGTAACATCCAACGTGTCGGGCTCGTCAAACGAACCCGACTCTGTCCGCGCGACACTAAAATTATTTTCCACATCCCGATATTCGACAATAATAGTGTCAGAAAAATTTTGACTATCGCCTTGGCTTCTTCCCAAGCGTTGATATGTAAATAAAAAACGATGACAAAACCGTTTGAGAAATTAATACAAAAATTGTTACCAGCTGATTGCTTTCAGCACGTCTTCGGCCGAGTAATACAATTTGTCCGGCAGATTTTCCTTTAGCCACTCACAGTCCTCACCGGACAAGTCCCCCGCATAGGCGCAACTGCCGACGACATCTTGTCTGCCAGCCGGATAACGCAAGTCTTCACGCAAGTAACGTTTGATTGCGATGATGTTTGGCATATAACGCAGTAACTAATTTAAACTCGAGATGAGGCTTTGAACCTCTGGGCCAACTCTCTTTCTTGATGATGACGCAAAGTGGAAAAAGTATGTTTGGTTAAAGGTTTGTGTTTCAGGATATCCGAAAACCAAAACCCGCTCATCAAATGTGGCATCAAAACGTAATTGGCGCCGGCGTGATACAGATCATCGATCGAACTGGCGTGATTCAAGGTCCCGATAATGACTATTTGTTTTTTCTTGTCGAATTTGCGGATAAATTGAATAGCTGTAATCTGATCATCCGGATCTGGCATGGTCATTATCACCAGCTTGGTTTTTGCCAGCGGCAACTCATCTAGGAAATCCACGTCGGCCGCGTCACCGAAATAAACATTTTCACCGCGGTTTTTCAAAATCCGCGCGTATTCAGGGTTGAAATCAACAATCGCATAATTCATTTTCATTTGACGCAGGGTCTCGACCACTTTCCAGCCCAGCCGATGGTACCCGAAAACCCAAGCGTCATATTCCACCACCACCTCTTCCTGACGCCGAGAACTATCGCGGCCAAAAAGAGCAAGAAACGGATGAATAAACCGGAAAATTCGTTTATTATATGTCACCAAATAGGTCGACCCGAAAATCGTACTGAGAGCGACAATAGTAAAGACTGAAATCTGCAGGTCACTCACATGGCCATACCGCTCACCGATAAAAAGCAGCACAAAACCAAATTCGCTGACTTGGGCGGCTGTAATACCGGCGAGAAAACTATTGCGGCGGGTAAAGTGCTCAAGTCTGAAAAGAATATAGAGAATAAACGGATTACCAATCAAAACGAACAGCGCTAAAATTAGTCCCGGGACCAATGATTCACCCAAGTTCGCCAAATTCATCTGCGATCCGAGGATGATAAAAAACAACATAATGAAAAAATCGCGCAGCGGTTTGATCCGGCTGATGATTTCATAATGATACGGAGTGGAGCCGAGAGACAATCCGGCCATCAAAGCTCCAACCTCAAGCGAAAAACCGCCGAGGTGAGCGAGACTGGCCACGCTAAAACACCATGCAATGGTGAAAATAAACAAAAACTCCGCTGATTTGGCGACTTTATTCAATATTCTCGGGAGGATGAATTTGGACAAACTGAAAACCAATGAAAACATCACAACGCCCTTTAGCGCCCACATGGCCAAGGTATGCCAGAACTGATCACCTGAAGATAAAAGCGGAATGAACAACAATAGGAAAATGGCGATCACATCCTGCACGAGCATCAAGCCAACCGTGTATTGGCCGTAAAGCGACTCCAGTTCTTTTTTATCGGTCAGAAGTTTCACGATAATGATCGTGCTCGAAAAGGTCAGTGATACGGCCAAATACGCGGCCGAAATGAAGTTGAAACCAAAACTCAAAATGATCAACAATCCGAGACTGGCGGTAAACACCACCTGACCAAGACCGGTCATGATCGCGACGCGGCCGATCTTTTTCAAATAAGTAAAATTTAAACTCAGGCCGACCACGAACAACAGCAAAACGACCCCAAAGGATGAAAATGTAGTATAAAAATCCTGTTCAGGATTCACAATGCCGAGCAAAACCGGCCCGCTGACAATGCCGGTAATAATATATGAAATCAAAAGCGGCTGACGCAGGAGGTGGACCACAAACGAAAAAGCCGCCACCAGCCCCAGCAGCAAACTAATCTGATAAAAAATATTATCCATAGCAAAAACCGATATTTGTTTTTTCTTTTTGTTTGTTTTATTATAACATAAAATAGAGCGGATAAAAATATGGCCAAACGATCAAAACTGATTAAATTTCACGAACTCGGCCAAATGGCCGGTGTGATTGAATATTCTGACCCTGACGCGGAGAACAAACTGCGCGTTTTTTTGGATCCGAAAAAAGATCTTGTGCTTGAACTGGCCTGCGGCAAGGGAGAGTATGCCGTCGCCCTAGCTGCGCTGGAGCCGGAAAAACAATTCGTGGGAATTGATTATCAGGGCGAGCGTCTATGGTATGGCGTGCGACAAATTGAAGAACAACATTTAAATAATTTGATATTCCTCCGAACCAAAGCGGAATTCCTGGAAAAGTACTTTCTCCCCCACTCAATTTCCGAAATATGGATAACTTTTCCCGATCCACACCCAAAAGACAAACGAGGTCATAAACGATTGATTTCACCTCACTATTTAAAATTGTATAAAAAAATTCTGAAACGAGACCATTTGATTCATCTCAAAACCGACAGTGACCTCCTGATTGACAAGGCCATTGAAGCGATTGATATTGTCCATGGAAGAGTTTTGCTGGCCATGAAAAATATTGACGCTTTTCCGGATAGACCCGGTATTCTTGACATGCAGACTACCTTTGAGAAACGACACCGCTCCAAGGGAGATACAATCAACTACCTGAAATTCAAAATTTAGATTTTGAATTTTTGTTTATTTGGTATAAAATTTAAGTATCGGATACGGGTTTAAACTCGGCCGCGGGGATCGACACTCAGGTGACAAACACAGGAGGTGTCAGTGGGAAGTAAACCAGCTCCCCCATCGAAGCGAACCAGACACCATCTGGTTCCGAGTTCGAGATGCACCATCAATGATGAGCATCGGCGCGGCAACATCAAAGTGGTACCCAGAGAGCTGCATGAAACCTGGCATACGCTCTTTCACAATATGACACCATACGAAATCGTCTTGTGTGTTATACTCCTGTGGGCGCCACTTGGGTTTTTCCGCACCGTGCGGATTCAAGCGGTCTGGGAATTTAGCGAGTACTCATATACGCTCAGCCGCAAACACAAACTGCCGTCACGAGCCATTCTGGTTTATGAAAATCAATATGCGAAATATCAAGAACAATGGGAAATGCTTTTTGGCAAACGAACATTTATTGATGTGATTGCGGAGATTGTGGAATATTGGTCACCGAAGGGATATTTCAAATCCGTGGAACTCCACGCCAAAGATAATGGAGACAATTACTATTACGATTACCATCACGAAGAAGACTGATTAAAACTATTCGTGAACCGCGAATAGTTTTTTTATCTGTTGACAAAAATATTGGTCTTTATTACAATCAACCGTTCGACCTAACAAGGAGGTTAATGATGAGATGGTATGAATTCGCTCTGAAGCGGCTCGAATTTCATTATCTCAAGATGAAGGCACACCACGCCGTAGCGAAATTGACCCACGTCAGTTTTCATGACATTCAGGCCTATAATTGGGTCCAAGAAATAGTTCAATGCCTCAGAGCGGTTGATCTGGCTGATTATCCGAATATCTTGCGGAAGCTGCATGCGTTGGCCGCAATCTCCCGGTACTGGACCATGGGGATAATGACCAATGATAAAATCAAGGTGCTCATTGATTTGATGAGTAAATTCCAAGCGCCAGCGGTAACCAAGCCGTGGCATGAATATGCTCTTGGTCAAGTAAGATATTTTTTGACTGAAGCCAAAAGCAAATGTCAGCTCGGACACAGCGCTGCGGCCAGTGTGACCGATGAGCTCAAAGCGTTTATGTGGCTGCACCAGCTCAAAACGGCTTTTGACGATATTGAGTCAAATGGTTACAAATTTTTGAGCGAAAAACTGGATGAACTTTATCGACTGGCGACGCAGCTGCCTAAATCAAGAACCAAAATGCTGCTGGCAGAAATCCGAATCCTCTTGAGGTGTAAGATGCCGTCTGGATAAAAGACAGCTCGCTGATTTGCCCTCATTAAACAAGCCCCCACCACCACAAAAGGAGGCGTCATGTGGTTTCTGATTCTATTCATTCTCTCAATTAGCCCAAGACTAATTCTGTTTATCTTGCTGGTGGTTTCCGATTACCTGCATACCGCGTTTGACTCGGTGCTTTGGCCGCTACTCGGTTTCTTTTTTATGCCATGGACCACGCTGTGGTGCGCCTACGTCTACAATGAGGGTGGATTTACCACCTGGAGAATCATGGTGACGATTATTACAATTATTGTTGATCTTCCAGGCTGGAAATCCAACCACAAGGCTGTCTCTCACTAACTCATCAATTCGATGAGTTTTTTGTTCTCGGCCATGAGTTTAAACCAACAATAAAAAAACCGCCTAGTGTTGTAGGTCGGTCTCGCAGTTAAATTTTCTGAATGAGTACGAATAGGCGCTTAGGAATGATCGCTGACGCAGCCGACTCCCGGAACGCAGTGATCCCGAGTGGCCGCATCGCCGTCGTTGCATGTTTCGGCGACTGAAGACGACTCCATGGCACAGCGCCCGGTAGAATGATTACAGCGGCCGGTGGGGAGAATCACTGTCTGTGCCTCCCACGTTTCGCACTGGCCATATCCACCGCAGGCTGGGTCGTCATTGTACGGGCCGGTGCAGTAGCCAAACCCCTGGCATTCGAGATCCAGATCACAGGGCTGGCAATAGGTCGGACCCCCGCAGGTGTCGACCTGGCGCGGGGTGTAGGGCTGGCAGGTGCTGTCTTCGCAGCGAGTACCTTCGACGCAGTCGTAGTCGGTCTCGCACTGCTGTTCGAAACCGACACCTTCCGGAACGCAAGCTCCGTTGTAACAGACCATGATATTTCTGGCCTCGTTGTCCCAGCCGCAGATGGTGCCGTCGTTAGTGGTGTCGCAGGAAACAACAATCACACAATGCCACCACTCGCGCTGATACTCGTAGCCGGGAACCGAAACACGCTCCGACACGCACAGGGGCGCGTCGGCGGTGCAGCCGCGGGCGATGTTGGTGTCGACTGAGTACTGCGGGATGCACTGCTGGCAGGCGCCTTCGATGCGGCCCCCTTTTTGCGTACCATTTGGCAGACAGAAGGTGCCCCAGTCAAAGTCGCCGCTCGTAGCCGCGCACTGCTGCTCGCCCATATCCATTGGGGCATCGATTGAACAAAAGCCCATAGGAGGCACGCACTGACCGCTGAAACAAACCAGATCCTGCTCGGCCGCGCTGTCATAGCCGCAAATCGTGCCGGCCTCGACGTGCTGACTGAACCGACACTTGCCGGTTGTCGAGCATGCGTCGATGGTACACGGGTTGCCATCATTGCAATCCGCGTCCTCATCGCACCAGGCCGCGTCCTGCACGTAGCACAGGCCGAAGTAGCAGATCTCGTCATGGCCGCAGGCCATGTCGGCACCGCACCCACTGGGGATGCAGTTGCCCAGCGAGCCGCAGACCTGGCTGCTGTCGCAGTCGAGGTCCGAACCGCAATCGGTCCACCACGAGTAGGTCTCATGGCGGCAGGTGTACGTCGCCGGCGAGCACCAGTCCTCGGTGGACGGGTCGCCGTCGTCGCAGCTCAGGCCGACGTTGCATAGCTCGACCGGCTCGGTCGGAGTCGGCGTGCACTGCTGCCCGCCGCCGGCCGTGGTGAAGAGACTGAGGAACGCCACCAGAATCGAAACCAGAATCGCACTTCGCATGCTTTCCTCCTCTTGGTGTTGCGCCTTAGCGCTTGGACATAACTGATTATTTTAGCATAAACATGAGCATCTGTCAACAATTTAAGTCCTTCGGCCAAAAACAAGGGTCAGACCTTGACAAATTACCTTATTTTTGCTATAATTACACATCACCATAAACAGGAGAAAACCATGATCATCATCATCGGTAAATTTGCCATCGCGTACGTCATGATCGATGAGATTGAGCAAAAATGCTGGGATCATATTCAAAGAATGGTCAACCATCCAGCCTTTGAGAATGATGTTTGTGTCATGCCGGATACGCATGAAGGCAAGGGTTCGGTTATCGGATTTACGATGGTTATCGGCCGCAAATTGATTCCAAATGTCGTTGGTGTTGATGTTGGATGCGGTATGTGTGCCTTCAAAATCGGGCCAGCTCTGGTTTATGACAAACTGCAGATTGATCAGATTATTCGTGATCGAGTGCCTTTTGGCCATAAAGTTCATCGCCAACCGATCATTGATATGGAACATGATTTCCCGTGGCAAATGGTAAATGAAGCGGCGTCAAAGCTGGCTCTCGGCTATCGGAATAAGTTTGGAGTGCTTCCGGTCGAACCGCCAGTTTACGATTACGAGTGGTTCACTCTTATGTGCGATAGAATTGGCGTCGATGTCGGATATGCCGAACGGTCTCTTGGAACACTCGGCGGTGGAAATCACTTCATTGAAATCGGACGAGCGCGGGAAACCGGTGATTTTTGGGTGACGGTGCATACTGGTTCTCGCAATTTGGGAACAAAAGTCTGTGATTTTTGGCAGGCTCGAGCCAATCAGGCTGATCCTCTGTCGCTCAAAATCAAATTCCAATACACGGTTCAGGAAATCAAGCGCACCGTAGCTGACAGAAAACTGTGGCAAAAGCTGATTGAAAACGCGAAAAGAGAAATCAATAAATCAATGGCTGATGACGAAATGGCGTCTCTCACCGGTGTTGATGCGCTTGGATATCTTTACGATATGATCTTTGCCCAGATTTACGCCATGGTAAACCGCCGGCTGATTTCAAAGCAATTGATCGAGGCCATCGGATTTGAACCGCAGGATGAAATTGAATCAGTTCACAATTACATTGATCCGACTGACATGACCATTCGTAAAGGTGCGATTCGTTCATACGTTGGTGAAAGAATGATCATTCCATTCAATCAGGAAGATGGTTTGCTGATCTGCGTTGGCAAGTCTAATCAAGCATGGAATTTCTCGGCACCTCATGGCGCCGGCCGCATTATGTCTCGAAACGATGCCAAGAAAAAGTTGAAGGCCGCAGATATTCGTCGAGGAATGGATGAGGCTGGCGTTTTTACCACTACAATTGATCCGGAAGAAGGGAAAGCGGCTTACAAAGATTCAGGGGTGATTGAAGAAGCGATTCAGCCAACAGCAGAAGTGTTGCTCCATATCGTACCGATTCACAATTTCAAAGCTCCGCCGAAACATTAAAGTTCGTTTTCAAGTCTCTAAACAATAGAGGCTTTTTTGTTGGTGACCAAGGTTGGCGCACCGCGAACAGCTCGGCTGTTCGCGGGAAATAAGGTGTCGGCTCAAAAAAAAACCGCCTAATTTAGTTAGGTCGGTTTGGCCGCAAGTTTGGTTGAACTCGTGGTGTTGGCGCAGACTTGGCGCCGGAGAACTCACTCGACAGGAGCGGTCTCGGTGGGATCGTAGGCGGTGCAGTGGTTAGTTCCATCGCAGAAGAAGTTCTCGGGGCACTGGACGTCCGAATCGCAGTTGGGTTCGTAGCCGATGCCTTCGGGAACACACTCGCCCTCGTAGCAGACGAGGAGGTTACGCGCCTCATCGTCGAAGCCGCAGACCGTGCCGTTCGGAAGCTCGGAACAGCTCTCGGTCGGCAGGGCCTCGCAGTGCCACCACGGACGCCGGAGCTCGCCTACTTCCGTGTAGACGCAGACCGGAGCGTCCGCGGTACAGCCGCGGGCGATAAGAGGACTGCCGTCAACCGGGTACATGTTGAGGCACTGGTGGCAGAAGCCGGAGTACTGTCCGCCCTTCGTAGAGGACGCAGACTCGCAGAACGTGCCCCAGTCCGTGCCGCCGCTCGTCGCGAGGCACTGCATCTCGCCCATGTCCATGGGGGCGTCCAGGTGACAGTAGCCGAGGGGCTGGAGACACTGGTCTTCGAAGCAGACGAGCTCGACACCAGCCGCCTCGTCCCACCCGCAGGGGGTACCCCACATGACGTCGTCACAGGAGTCGAGCACCGAGTGGCACTCATTCGGCTCATTGCCGCAGAGATCGCCGAGCGGGCAGAGCCACGAGGCCTGCACACCCTCGATGTAGGTGTTGCAGACCTCGCCGCCGCCCGGCTCCGTCGGGAATGGGTGGCACTGGCCCCCGCCGCCGGCCGTGGAGAACACGCCGAGGAACGCCACCAGAATCGCCATCAGAATCGCGCTTCGCATGTTGTCCCCTTTCCGTGGGTGACACAGAGAGCTATTTTTGAACGTACTCTTTCGATTATATCATACTGACGTCTTTTTGTCAATGGTTTTAGACAAAAAACAGCCTATTCAAGCTGTTTTTTATATTAAAACTAGGAAATAAAACCTGCGTTATAAACCAAAAGAAACGTTAGTCAATCTCGCTTTCAGCAGAGGATTAAATCGTCAAAATATCAAACGGAATGTTGGCTAAATTCTGATTGGAAATACCCAAGCCAAGCTCACGCATAATCCGGAACGCATCGTCCGGCCGGCCAAGATAATAGCCCTTGCCATTCACCGGATTGACGTAATAGGCTTCACCGTGCTGTTCCACATCCAACAAAATTTTACCCCAGACGTTACGCGGATAAACCGTATGCGAAGAAATAAACTGATGGGTGGCGCCGAGGCCGAGCTCTCTCATGATATCAAAGGCGTCAGCCGGCCGGCCAAGATAATACCGTTTATTATTACTCGGGTAGATATACCAGCCCTCGCCATTACGTTCGACTTGAAGCAAAATTCGGCCGGACAAATTTTTGGCCAACGCTCCGGGAAGAGTCGCAATCGGATAATCCAATTCATATGGATCGTAATTTGAGACCGGAGTATTGATAACGGTTGAATCTTCCGCCTCATAATCGTATTCCCAATAAACGCCGGAAGAAACATTGCCGTTATAATCTTTGGCCTTGACAATCAGATAATATTCACCGTTACCATTCGCGATACTGGCTGAGAAACTGTTGTTGGTGTAATAAAGACCATCGGTCGCCGGGTTGGCGTATAGATCTTGGCCAAAATATATGTAGTAACCCTCGATATCGCTCTCATCGTAAAAGCCTTCCCAGTAAAAATACGGAGAAGCATCGGTTTCAGGAATTTCAAACTCCAACTCATCACTCATGCTAGAATCCGTATAAACCCAGCCCCAGACATCGCTGGAATCCGGAGGAATCTGATCCGATGTTTGGATGATAATATTACTGTCCGCGTCGGGATCAGCGGTCGCGCCGTAAAGCTCGGATTGATAATTCGATCCGAACAAATCTTGCAGCCAGACCTTGACACTGTTGATATTCAGAATATAACTGATGGTGTTATAACTGCCGGCGACAACAAATGTCGGCAGACCGACAAACTCGCCCGAGGTGGTATAAGCACCACCGCCGGAATTGCCCTGTTCGATCGGGGCGGTTGATTTGATATAATCGCCATAATAGCCGCTAACCACACCTGAAACGTAAGTGATCGTACTATTGCCGACGCTGGGATAACCAACAATTTCCAGATTGTCCCCAAGGGTCAGGTTGGTGGTGTCGTACGCGAACACATTAACGGCGGAAAAATCTTCATTAAACTCATTATCGATATAAAGGAAAGCCACATCCATATTTTCATCAGTGCCCCAATATTTGACCTCAGCCACATAATCAAACGACGGAGCCTCGGTCAAACTGGTGGTCAAACCGACATAACAATACGGAATCACATTACTATCAGTATCAAGCACCACATGGCGGTTGGTCATAACCACTCCGCTCGAATGGACCATTGTCCCCGAACCACTAAACCAGTTGCCGTAATCATCAGGACACAAAACCTGAACCGTAGCGTCGAGAGCGGCGCTGCTGATGGCCTTGGCCGGAGCAAAAGGAACTGAGGCGATCAGCAACATAAAAATGATCGCCAAAACAAACGGCTTGCGCATACATTTTAATTAAAAATTATTTACTCCTATATTATATTAAATTTATCTGTTTTTGTCGAAAAAACAGTACACATTGGTACTGTTTACAAAAGAAGATCACGCTTACACGCCTCATCATAAGCAAAATTTTCCAGAATCAAATCCCCTTTGCGCCGCAGCGTATCAATCAGTACCCGAGCCAAATCCAATCTAAACCGGCGGCAATCATTTTCAGTGAATTCTGACTGCACTTTGCCGTTTACGGTATAAACGCGAACTTGGCGCAACCAATTAAGCAGGGTTGTGATATCGGATTCACCAAGAGTGTTAAAATTTACATGCCGGCCCAAGGAATCAAGGTATTCAGACCGCGACTCGCAAGACCAGACAAACGGCAGAACCGGTGAGATTTTCAGTTTCAATCCCCCGTCAGCCATCACTAACCTCCTATGGTTTATATTCACCATTGAATAATATCGCGCCAAAAAATTTTGGTCAATTATTGATGTGTACTGTGAAATAAAAAAAACTCATAGTCTGATTAAACTATGAGAATAGCAATTTTTTGTTCTGTTTTCTTAATCTTCAGCAACATCAAATTGCAAAAGGCCACAAAAACCGGGCCAAGCTGTCCGCGCCAAAAAGTCACAAAACTTCGAGCCTCCCGCATAAATAAATCAAAAGAACGAGAGAACTGATTGTAATCAGCAGCATTTTCTCGTAACTCGGGGAGCCACCGATGGCTGATCTGACTGAATTTCTGGGTGAACAGCGGTGGCAAAGCACATCGCTGGCATATGGTGATCCATTCATAAACATCCAGTTGTAGCTCAACCACAAGTTGACGGCTTTTTTTGATCTCCATGATGAACTCCGTGACTTCCACCTCGGTTATTTTTTCAATATTTCATACCGGCGATAAAATGTCAGACCGTTTTTTTTACCCGTAAGTTCTTCTCGATGATAGAAACAATAGCCAACGCAATCGGACCAAGGTCTTGCGGTTTATGGGTGATTTCAGCCTCTAAAACGATTAATTCTGGGAAGGCGGACGCTACAGCCAAATAGCGTTCATAATATTGCTGCATTTTCTCATCACTGCCGGTGAATGGCGCGTCATAGCTGAATTTACGATGCAGCCGAGCCACTTCAGGCCGGCACTTCATAAATACCATAGGAACAAATTCAGTCCACAGAGAGGACTCGTCTCGACCATAAATTTCAACCATCACTGTCAGCCAATGGCGATCGAATATCACCACATCGGATTGGGCCAGAAGTCGATGAACAACCGTAATACCATTAAGAATAATCGCGGCAATATGAGCCCGGCCGTCAGACCAATACGGATAAATATCAGCTTCGGGAATAAACGATTTCGCCAGCTGAAACGGGGCCACAATCTCAACAGATAAACCACGGCGCGTTAACTCTTGCTTGACCGACTCACAGATCGGCGTCTTGGCCGCGCCGTCATGACCATCAATAGCGATGACGAACGGCGGTTGATTGGTCATCAGGACCCTCCGGTTTCGGTTTGATTGTAAATAACAAATTTACCAATGAGTATACCCGAAATGAATTAATGAGTCAACATTCATAATTATTCTAATGTTAATCTCATGTTAACATTTCATCCGAGGAAAAAATATTGTATAATGAAAACAACAATCAATATGTTGTACAAAAAAAAATCCAAGTTAATTGGAGCCTTCCATCATTTTTCATTTTTCGTTGGCTTTGCCTTCATGATAACGATTTTCTGGCCATACCTAATGGTGTCAGAAAAGTTTTTGGTGCCGCATAAACGTGGGTATCATTGGAGAAATTGGGCTGCCCGGCTAATCCGGCTGGTGTTGTTTTTGCATGAAATTGACGTAAAAATAAAAAATCCAGAGAATACCCATGATGAAGGGGCGGCAATCTACGCTCCAAACCACGGCAGCGAGTTGGATGGCTTTATTATGTTGTCGATTCTCGGACCAAAGGCGGTTTTGGTGACTATGCCGTTTGATCACTTTCCGGGGATAATGAAATTTTGGCTCAAAAAAATGGAAACTATTGCCGTGCTCAGAGACCCGGTGGACGCGGCCACAAGCAAAGAAGCCCTGCCACCACGTCAAGCCATTGCCGAAGCAATCAGAACACTTGAACATGGATATTCGCTGATTATTTTTCCGGAGGGACACATTGAAAGTTATCATGAATTACATTATTTCCACACCGGGACAGCTCGGATCAGTCTCGGCAGCCAAACACCGACAATTCCGGTCGGCATCGCCAATACCGATGTAGTCATCCCTGAAAGCCATATCATGTGGCCGGGAACTGTGACCATCACCTTTGGCAAAAAAATAAAACCGTTCAAAGAAAAATTATCTCTAGCTCAATTCAATCCCGAGAATGTAAAAATGCTAAGAACGCTGCTGGAGAAGGAAGTTATAAAACTACTCCCCGGCCGCTACGTCCCAAAATATTATAATTCATCGAATAAACACATCGGAGTTTTTGTTGATATTGATAATACAATATACAACGGCTATTCGCAGCAAGATCTGATCAAATATCTGCTGTGGCTGCACAAAATAAAAGCTCAAGACGCCTTTAAAATTTTTTATTGGTTGTTTTTGGAAAAAGCCGGCCGGCTGAGACATACGGACCTGATGAAAAAGGCCGTTTGGATCTTGCACGGCTGGGATGTCGGTGAGCTTCATCATCAGATCCACAAAACCTTTGATGAAAAATTGATAAAAAATATCAACTATGGACTGCTACCGCTAATCAAAGATCACACTGAAGCGGGCCATAAAGTAATCTTTGTATCCGAAGTAATTCATCCGCTGGCCACTGAATTCCGTAATTTGTTTCAGGCCAAAGCCACGCTGGATACAATGATTGAACAAAAAAGCCACCATTATACCGGTAAGGTGACTCGATTGTGCTATTGCCAAGAAAAGGCCAACGCTCTGGAAAAATTTTCCACCATCAAAAATATTGATCTCCAACATAGCTTTGCCCTCGCCGACAGCGCCGCCGATATACCATTTTTACAAAAAGTGGGCAACGTCATGGTGGTGAAGCCGGGGCATGAACTGAGGGAAACGGCCAAGACTCATCATTGGAAGATTCTCGAAGATGTAAGTTGATAACCGGCCAAGTCAGATTGAAGAAATGCAATTGGGAATTTGGAGCTTTAAGAAAAAGCGGATCGTGGGTTTTATAGCTACAAATTATTTTTTATCAATAATATTCCGCAGCGGATAAACGCTGATTTCACCTATACCCTTGGGTGAAATTTTTATTTGCTCGCTATAATCAAAAGCCTCTTTGGTTTGAGTAAATGTCTCTTCGCAGACCAAAATCTCACCGCTCTCGGAGTGCCCCTGCAAACGGCTGGCCAAATTAACAATGTGGCCGAGGCAGTCAAAGCGTCGTGAATGGGCTGTGCCGAATTCGCCGGTAATGTATTTGCCGGTGGCGATCCCGATTCTCTTGCCCCACGGATATTTGTGCATGGCCCGCTGCATGGCCATGGCGGCTTTGACAGCTTGATGCGTATAATCAGCGTTTTCAGCCAGACCAAACATGGCTAAAATACCGTCACCCAAAAACTTGTTAACCCAGCCGCCATGCGCGGTAATGATTTCACTCATCTCAGTAAAATATTGCGTCAAAACTCGATTGACATCTTCCGGATCCATGTCACGACTGAAATTAGTAAAGCCGGCCAAGTCGGTAAAGACTATGGTTCCCCGAGTCTTCTCGGCTTTGAGCTTGCCCACCATCATGCGGCTGACGATTTTTTCCGGCAGCATGGTTCGGAGCAGCGTGTCCGCCTTGCCCCGCCAATATTCAGCTTCCTGTTTAGCGCGATTCAACTGCTCGGTACGTTCAATCACCCTGTCCTCCAAAGTTTCAACGTAGTTGCGGATGGTTTGAAGCTGAGACTCAATGCCTTCGAGGTAAGCTCGTTTGCTCAAATGGGCCTGAAAAAAAAGATAATAAAGCTTCTTGGTAAAGCTGATTTTTTTCCAATCAACGCGGTAGATGAAATATGGCGAGTTGTAAATTTCGCCGGAGCGCAGTTTTAACATTTTATTCACAGGGTAATCTCGGGTGATCAGAATACCAATCGGCAATGACGCAAAATCATCACTCGCTTTTAATGTGCGATAGCGGCCGAGAAAAATCTCATGGCCGCCGACTACGTCAGGCAGCAAAACCACCGGCCGGCCGCATTCTTCGCCGCGAATCAAAACTTTTTGCTGTTTGATCTCGTACTCACCATTTCGTAGTCCGCCGATCGATAACAACAATGATTTCAAATTGTATTCCAACATGGCTTCACGAAATTCAGCCGGCGGCAAATTCCAAATTTCCGGCACGCTCGATAAGATCCCCTGAATAAAAAAGTCGCTGTAGAAATCATCAACCGCGCTAACGTCCGGGGCAAATTTTATTTTGATATAGCAATGATCCTTCCCCTCTTTAACCACGGAGATTTCTTTGGTTTTGTTAAAAAATTTGTTATACCGTCCGACTTGTTTATAAACCTCCAGCGGGCCGAGAATAACGCTGGCGAAAATATTAACGATGTATTTGAACGCGCCCCATGATTCCAGGCGGCGGCTCGACAAACCCATTTTGTATGGCGCCTGAGGATCCTTGAGCAAGTCAATGGCTTTTTCCATCACCTGATTGTACTCGGCCAATGTGATCCAGTTGTTTTCATCAAGCAAAAAATCCCGAGGATTTGATAATCCCTGAAACAACAAATTATCGCTGCCGAGCATTTGCTTGACATACCGCGCGATAATGGAAATATTGCGGCAACAGACATTTTTTAATTTATCGGTCATAACACTATAATTTTAGGTCATAACAATAACCGCGAAAGTGTGGCAAATAAATAATATGTAATTATAGCACAAATATTATAATAATGCAACCCTATTAAAAAAACCCGCCTTGGGCTGAGGCGGGTTTGGTTTGATGCTATTCAACTGAAATACCATCAATGATCTGATTCACTTTGGTCAAATACTGACTATCGGTTTGGGATGAACCATAGGCAATGGCCTGAACTTCAAGATAGCCACCACTGACAGTCCGCCGAGCCAAGAAGCGGAAGGTGTGCTGGCTATTGGCCATGGAATAATAACCGCTGAAAGAGTTATTTGTATACAGAGAAACATTGTCTTGATGTAAAACGTTGTTCATCAGAATAGTGGAGTAATTTTCTCCATTGACCTCATAATACGCGCCGGTCTGGGTTGGAACATAACCGACAGACACCGTGATGCCATCATCAAGCGCGTATTGGCCAGCATAAATCTTGCTGCACTGGGTCAGGGAAACCGCACCGCCGTAATCGCTGGCGTAATCAACCTCCCAAGCGGGTGGACATTGAACAATATAATCCACACCATTAACAGTCTGAGAAATGGGCTGCCAGTTGGTAAAGTTCGTCGAGGAGGGAACGACCAATGTGCCGCCAATTGGAATCTGTGCCAGATCGGCGTCAGAGATGCCGAGGCCAAAATTTCTCATAATGGTAAAGGCATCAGCCGGCCGGCCGAGATAATGACGGTTGTAGGCAGTCGTGTCGATATACCAGGCTTCACCGTGAGACTGAACTTGAAGAAAGATTTTGCCTTTGTGCCGCGGGCTGAAGGCTGAATCGAATAAAAAGGTATTGACGGCATTGATTGGGCTAAAACCGTATGATATTTCCTCATAATCATTCAAATTGTCCGCGTCGGTGTCGCGCAACAAATCAGAACTGCCGAAAGAATCCTCTACTTCGCGCTTCAAACCATCACCGTCCATATCGATTCCGCCGCTCAGGTTGGTGACCGCCACTGGAATTTTCATCAGATTAGCGTTGGTAATGCCGTAGCCAAGCGTTCTCATGATGCTAAACGCATCTGCCGGACGGCCGAGGTAATAGCGATGCTGATCGCCGGGATAAATATACCAAGCCTCGCCGTTTTGCTCGACTTGGAGCAGGATCTTCCCCGACAGCCGCGAGGCCAACGTGCTGGCCGAGACCGGCGCCGGTTGAAACCCAAATAGCAAAACCAGCCCTAAACAGACCCAAAAAAGATTTTTCATATATTTGATGCTTAATTAATTAGTCTTTCAATTTAATAGTACCACCAGACACGACATAATTCAATATACAAAAAGCCACCGCTATTTCAGCGGCGGCTTTCGAGGAAATTATTGCGAAATAACGAAACTATTAATAATACTGTTAACCGTCTGGAAATACTGAGTGCCGGTTTGGGTGCCACCATAAGCAACGGCTTTGACTTCTATAAACCCATCGCCGATATCGCGGCGCGCCAAGAAGTTGAACGTATTTTGAGCGTTGTCCTTGGCGTAGGCGCCTTCAAAACTATTACTCACGTATTGCGACACATTATCCTGCGTCAAGACATTCTGAAGGACCAAATACGAATAATTATCATTGCCGACGGTATATTGAGACGCCCAATCATCGGTGACATAACCAATCGACACGACAATCCCATCATCGACCGCCATCTGACCGGCATATATCTTGTTGCACTGGGTCAGGGTCATACCGCCGCCATAGTCGCTGGCATAATCGACAGTCCAATCGGATGGACATTTAAAAGTATATGAATGACGATTAGCATTTTGCGACAAAGTCTGCCAGCTAACAGGGGCGGTTAAACTGCCCGCAACCGGAATCAACGACAAATTATAATTGGTGATACCTAGACCCAAATTTCTCATCACTTCAAACGCGTCAGCCGGACGGCCGAGATAATGCCGATTGTTGGCGATAGTATCGACATACCAAGCTTCACCGTGGGCTTGAACTTGGAGTAGAATTTTACCGGCTTGGGATCGAGCGAATTTTTCATCAGTTACCTTGACGCGGCTGGAATTGGTCGGGCTATAACCGAAAAATACTTCTTCATAATCGTTGAAACCGTCGTTATCCGAATCAGCGTCAAGATCTGACGTGCCAAACGAACTCTCGATTTCCACTTTCATACCATCGCCATCACGATCCACTCCGACCATGTTGCTGGCTGCGACCGGGATCTTCATCAAATCGGAATTGCTGATGCCATAACCCAATTGGCGCATGATGTTGAACGCGTCAGCCGGCCGGCCGAGATAATAACGATGCAAATCACCGGGATAGACATACCAAGCTTCACCATTCGCCTCAACCTGCAGGAGAATTTTGCCTTTCATCATTTGCGCCATTGTCGCCGCCTCGGCCGGAAGTATTGGAAGCAAACTCATGATGATCGCTAAACCAAAAACCAGAATTTTTTTCATATAAATATTTTTAGCCATTAAAATCAGTACCCAAAATTGATGTTATCAATATCAGCCTCAGGGTTATCATAAACATTCTCAATTATCGTCACCGGTAAATTCGATGAAGCGGCGATGGGAATTCTGGCCAAATCCGCGTTGGAGATGCCAAGACCAAGACCGCGCATAATCGAGAAAGCATCAGCCGGCCGGCCAAGATAATGAGCATTACCACTGACCGGATAAATATAATAAGCCTCGCCGTTGGTTTGGACATCGAGCAAAATCTTGCCCCAGACATGTCTCGGGTACGGAGTGTAACCGTAACCGTTGATAAAATCGCTCGTCGCGCCGAGTCCTAGCTGGCGCATAATTTGAAACGCGTCGTCAGGTCGACCGAGATAATACCGCTTCAAATCTCCCGGAAAAACATACCAAGCCTCGCCATTCTCTTCAACTTGAAGAAGAATGCGGCCGCTCAAGGTCTCAGCCAAAGGAGCGGCGGATACAACGGGCGCAAAACCGGCAAAAGCGGTCACGGCCACCATGAAAGCAATGATAAAATGCTTCATAAGTTTGTCTATTATTTATTTTTATTTATTTAACGTTGTGCGCAGTTTTCTAAATAATATGATCCCATTATAATAATAACCAGTTAACTCAATATAACTATTTGCGATAACACGGTTAAGTTAACTTTTGGCCAATAATTTTGACATCTCATGCTTATAATCTTCGACACTCGGCTGATCAAAAGCATTTAGATTCATCAGCTTGGCCAAATACATCATCTCTAACAATCGAAACTGCAGATAATAGCCAAGCTGTCCCTCGTCAATCGACGGCAAAACGATCGAGATGAAGGGCAACTTATTTTTGCGGTACCCCGCCTTCACACCGCCGATAATGGAGCGCATAATATCAACCAGACTTTTGTTTCGGGTGTTGGGGGCTAACTCCGCCAAGTCAGAGGCTGGGACAATCGGGCTGTCTTCGCGCAAACAATAAACGATATTGGTGAACTTATCTTTGGGGCCGCCGTAATACAACTGCGCCATGGAATGCAGATCGGTAGAGCCGATTGATACGATCGGAGTGATGCCGGCATGAACTTTTTTCCCCCGCGCATCATTTTTTTTGCCGAGACTCTCCCCCATCAACTGCCGGTACCACCGGCCGCATGATTCCAATCGCGGATTAAATAAAAAGGTATTATGAATCGGTAATTTTTGCTGCTGAAGAAAGGTGATAACCGCGCTTAATAATGATTTGTTGGCGGTTAACTCAACCTTAGTGCCGGCTTTGACGGCGGCGGCAGCGCCGCGAAGCAAGGCGCGCGCGTTCAGCCCGGCCAAAGCGAGCGGCAGCAAACCAACCGGGCTGAAAACCGAATATCGACCGCCAACCAGCTTGGGGATAGCGATTTTAGCCATATTCAATCGGTCGGCTTTTTGCCACAAGGCGGAATTTTCATCCGTGATAACAATACAGCGGCTATTAATTTCAGGGAAAGTATCATCAATCAGAGATCTCAACGAGGCAAAATTAGCGACGGTTTCCGTGGTCGTGCCGGATTTACTGACCGCGACCAATAAAAATTCAGTTTTTGATTCCAGTGAATTTAGCAGCTCGGCAGTTTGATACAAACTCTGAGAGTCAACCGTGTCAAGAAAAATCATTTTTGGCCGCCGGGCCGGCAACAGTTGATCCATCGGACCGACCAGTGCGTCATAAACAGCCTTGGTACCGAGATTGGATCCGCCGATCCCAATCAAAACAATATACTTCAGCTGATCAAGGTTGTACTGACTGACCACCGACTCCACTTCAGCGATCATTTTTTCATCAAATGGCAGATAGAGAGACTGCTCGGGGTGACTGTAATCATCCAAAGCTGATAAGTCTCGACATTGCTCAACGTAAGACGTGAGCTTTTTGGCGGTTTTGGCCAATTTGCTTTCGGAAGTCTGGGCGTCGTCGTAATTTAGCGAAAAGTACTTCATATGTTGAAGATATAAAAAATTTTAAAGATTGCTAACGTATCAGCGCGGCTTGAATAATTTTCTGGGACATTAATCAATCTCGGTATCATTAATAACGTCATATCTCAAATGGAGGTAAGAATCATTTAGTTTTTTCACTTCAGTTAATTTCAGCGCTTTTATCAAGTCTAATTCTTTAACAGAAGATAAAGATTTTCCATCAATCAAAGAGGAGGTGTCTTTTCCACCGATTAAGGTTGGGGCTACGACAATAGAAATTTTATCAATTAATTTATTTCTTAAAAAAATCGAGTTGAGAGTCCCACCTGTTTGGATGGTTACTCTTTTAATACCATAATTCTGTTTCAGTTTGTTGAACAAATCAACAAAATCAATCTCTTTTTTGTAGTGGATAATTTCCAAATTGTCCTCATCTTTTCTGTTGAAAGCCGGATGGTTTTTGTTTGTAGTAATGATGTAAAGTTTTTTACTTTTCTTGAGGAAATTATCTACGCCAATTTTGTTCAAGTGCGGCTCATTATCAATAATCAGAAAACTGACCGGCAATTTTACGAGATTTTTTTGAGGTTTGTTTGCCCCAACTTTTGCCAAAACTCTGCCGGAGTTCAAAGAATGCAAATCCGTAGTTTGCTCAATCTCATAATACTGCTTTAAGCCCTTTTTGATTCCTCTTATTTTCGGAAAATCTTTATCGACATCTAATTTATCGTTACTTCCCGTTGAAATTTTGCCGTCAACCGAAGTGAGCATGAATAAAGTTGTGATTGGTCTGTTCATAAGTAAAACTAAATCATTCAAGATTATAAAAAGATCGTTTCGTAACCCCAGAAAATTATTTTACTTTACAAAGGCTATCAAATGCGAGCCTTAGGCTCGATCAAATTATTACTTGCGTGTGTTAGCCGCTATAACCAATAATTATTTTTTCCATTTAATAAAGTTACGCAAGTTCATTGAGAACATGATCGTATTGGTGACGACAAGCGGAGGACTTTTAGCCAGAATTGCAAATGCAATCCCGAGGGAAGTGGCTAACATATAAAGTGTGAAGCCAGCACGCTTTTTATTGCCGATGTAAAACATGCCTATTATTGCGCATAAGGCGGCCACGTAGTCGATACCATAGTATTGATTGAAGAGTTGTTGGTACCACATAGGAAAAATAATAATTGTAGATTGCAGCTTACTCTTTATGATTATTATCGAATCAAATTGTTCCAATCATTGGCGAAGCGTTCAATTCCCTCTTCGGTCTTTGGATGATGCAAATCAAATTCAAACCATTCCTTGGTCCAATCAAATTCTTGATATTCAATCGGTTTTAATTTTTTGGGAGAATACTTAAAATCTTCCGTTGGCAGCGCAAAATCGGTGGCGGCCCAAGCCTCAATAATTTTTAGCGGTGCGGTTATAACATCCACCCGCATTTGGAGTAGGCGTAAAAACTGATCCAGACTGCGAATGCTCGCGGCCAACAGTTTGACGTGGCTTTTTTGGTCTTGATACATCCGCTGAATATTGGAAATTAGATCCAGGCCATTTTGGCCTTCATCCTCAAGCCGGCCTATGAACGGAGAGATAAAAACACTCCCCGGCGCAGCACCAATGGTGGCCAAATGAACCGCCGCGGCCTGAGCTTGAGAAAAACATAGTGTCATGTTGACCCGCATATCGGCCGCCAATAATTTTTTGGCCGAATTAATCCCCTGCTTGATCACCGGCAATTTGATGTGGGCGTTTGGAATCCAGGTAAACATATCTCTGGCCTGCTCCAGCATTTTCATTTCCGAGGTGTTTTCATCGGTGTAGACCTCAACCGAAATGGAACCATCAGGAATCAAACCGGAAATATCTTCGACCACTTCACGGTAAAAACCGGACAACTCTGCTTCGGTGAATTTTTCGCCGCGCGCCTGTCTGGCCGTTACCCGCGGGTGATTCGCGATCAACGATGGATTGGTGGTTTGGCCGTCGAGCCAACCCAAAAGCCGGAGCGCCTGCTTGGTCTCGCCCGGATCGCCGCTGTCAAGAAAGATTTGGGTCGCAATTTTTGGTCTAATCATAATAAATCAAGGATTGAATCTTAGTAACATTTTACCACTTTTTCGCGAAAAAAACATCCCCATTGACAAAACTATGACTTTTTGACATTGTTTTATGTCTATTCTCCTAGGGTCAGTTTACGCAAAAGAATGGAGGCAAAAAACATGAAAACAGCCATTGCGTAAATACGAGAAATCAAAAATATAGTCTTGAATTGGAAATCGCCTTGCATGATAAAATTTTTGATTAACAACACTCAGCGCAATGTTATTTTTTTAATCAAAAACAGGCTCTGCACCAGCCTATTTTTTATTAAAGTTACCCCAGATTGTATTGTTTGAATTTTTTGATCATCTCATCCAAAAATTTTTCTTCTTCTTTTGTCCCTTTCATTTCAGCCATTTTTTGCCAGGTAGCCGCGCCTTCAATATCAGGGTGGCCTTGTCGATTCTGCAGAGCGTAATAATCCTTCAATTCTCCGAAAAGAATGGATCGTTTTCTATCAAGCCGAACCACATAATTTATCATTTCAGTGGCTTTTTCGAGTGAGGCATAAACAAAATTTATAAAATCCATCTCATCACCAGATTTTTTGGCCTTGTCCGCTGCCTCGACCAGAGGCTGTTTCATCCATTCCGGGATTTCAGGATGATGCAAAGCCTGATTTATCACGGCTTCACTCGCCTCAAATCGTTTTTTTTCTTCCTCCTTATCTATTATTTTCCAGGCCGCATAGACATCCTTGGCATTATCACCCGGCTGAACCAGAATACCAGTACCATTAAAACTGCTACCAATCAACCGATGGTCCCAAGTAGATTGTTCGATTAATTTCTTAATGCAATTGTGGATGTCACCAAACCACCCGTCAACAACCAAGACGTCCCACTCTTTCGACAAGCTGCCGGCGTGATAATGGCGCATCATAATAACGCCCATTCTTTGTTGCAAGGACTCAAGCGAATCGTCCGGCCTGGCGATAAACAGAACCCCACGATACAAACTGAAAACATCGGTGCCATTCTGTTTTTGAAAATCGAGCAGTCTTTGATACAGCTGGGTTAAGCTCTCACCCTTAATCGGTGGAAGAACGTCATGCTTGGTTTCTAATTGAATTTTTTCAGTCATGTTTGAATTATTAAGTTGCTTAAATTATAACAGCTGGCGATAGTGATGTAAAATTATTATTTAAGCAAAGAAAAAAATACAAAATGATTCTCATACATACGCCTTGTCTTCTCTTGGTGGTGAAGGTTAAACTCCTAAAATTAGACAAAAATACATATCAGTAATCGTACCCAGAAGATTCTCAGACCAAAAACATTGACATTTTACCTTAAATTTGATATAATAATAAGTCTTAATCACGGAGGAAGGAGACAACTATGACCTGTCTGGCTTACCCACTCAACCGTTGGGTCAATTACAATGAGAATGGGCGCAGAGAGATGCCCACGGCCCTCTTCTCCGCCGTGAGAAGTCTTTGCGTCCGATTCCGAAAATTCATGCCGCAGGCCACGCCGGAGATGTACCTCCGGATCGAAGTTGGCGGCTATGAGGAAACGCCCGACCTCTCGGACATCCGATTCCACTACGACATCTATCAGGATCAGGCTCTCATTCACCGCGTGACGATCGTCGCCACCACCGGACGTATCATGATCGACGGCGACGAGAAGACCGCCCGAGTCTTCGAGAACGAGCAGCAGGTCGGCGACATCTTCGTCGATCTGATGAGCGCGGCAGAGGCTCGATTCATCGAAAGTTTGTAGTAGCCCGGAACAACGTAAATACGTTGTTCTTTTTTGATGTCATATTATAGGCCTCCTTCGTTACTTCCTATGATAAAACTTCAGCGGGCAAGCAGGGTAAACTTCTTCCGCCTTTCGCGAAAGGCGGGATCTCATCCGCCCCCTTAATACAAAAACGCACCAATTACATTGGTGTGTTTTTGGTGGGCCGGGGCGGATTCGAACCACCGAAGGCACAAGGCCAGCAGATTTACAGTCTGCCGCGTTTGACCGCTTCGCTACCGACCCATGACAGCCGAATAAAATCAGGAGCCACAGGACTATTTCGCTATTCTCACATCATTATATATAGTTTTATCAAACCGAACAAGCCCCAAAATAATACTACATCAAACAAACATTGTCAATACAACTTGATTGTTTACTCAATGTTATCTATGATTATAACGTAAATAATATTACCCAATATGAAATATTCGGTGGCTACCAATTGGAAACCGGCTTTGGTTGAGAATATAGCGTCATTAAACCGAAATCACCAAGACCAAGTGACAGAAATCTTTGGCTCATTGGCGTTCAGCATTTTTGGCAGCGCTCGATCCGTTCCCGGCGTGCCTGAAATTTCCAAACAAAAGTTTACAGAGCAACTAAATAACTTTAAAACAAACGGCATAAAATTTAATTACCTTGTAAACTCATCAACGTTTCCGAACTTAAACCTAAAAGAAAATCAGCGCCGAGCGCATGAATATTTTGATTGGATCACCAGCCTCAAACCGGAAATCGTAACCGTCGGGAATCGAAAAACCCTTGAATTTATCAGCCGCAATTTTCCAACGCTGTCCATCAATCTGTCAATCGTTCTCGCTCTAAAAACGGTGCTGTCGGTCAATGATCTCAGAGAAAAATATTCAAATATCACAAGAGTCACGCTGCATCAAACGGTTAATCGGCAAAAATCAAATTTGATCGCCCACCTAAAAAACGCGCATAAAAAAAATAAAAAACTCCCCCCGATTGAGGTTGAGCTTCTCGCCAATGAGATTTGTCTATTCAACTGTCCAAGGATGAAATCACATTATAATTATTTATCTCAGCAATCTCAAACGAATAGACCAAGCGTCAAGCCGTTTGAACCCTGGTGCGGCCGAAAACGGCGAGACAATCCCCTAAATTTTCTTAACGCCCCGTTTATCAGACCGGAAGATATCGAAACATATGAGAATTTGGGCGTTGACATGATAAAAATCGCCGGTCGAGGCGAATCCACCGCCTTCCTGACGAGATCAATCGAAGCCTACCTCTCACGCCACTACGCCGGAAACATCATGAATCTGACCTATCCCGACTGCTGGCCTGATAATAAAAGACCGACATTAGACAATCGAAAACTTGACGGTTTCCTGGAATATTTATGGCGGCGAGGACTAACCCGATTGGCCAGCATACCAAGCAAATATCCCATATCTTATTAGAACCCAGCTCAAAGATAATTTCTAGACAAAAAAAGCCACTTGATAATGGCTTTTTATTTTTTAAAACCGCAGCTTGGATGATGCTCCAGAATACAACCGACACACGACTCCGGTCTAAAAACACTAAGGTCTGAACTTGGTGGGGAGAGCCAGCAATAAGGATCACTCGCTCTGGGACAGCCGGTCTGCCAATAGGCTTCGCCGCGGCACCCGCCATGACAAAAATCAAACTGGGCGCAAGCTTGACAGGGGCCGACAATCCAAGAATGGTAGTCCATGAGCGCGCGTCGGAGCGGATGATTGAGAATGTCATCCAAATCGTCGGAGAAAACATTGCCGAGCTTAAGGCCGGGATGACCGACACAAGGCAACACATCGCCGTTGATCAAAATATGAATTCCTGTTTCAATCAAAGTGCAGTTGTGATTGTACGATGGTGGGACCTGAGTGCCCGCGACTTTGTCCGGATAATGCTCCTCATCGTAACGCTTCAACTCGGCAAACAAATTGATAATTTCCGCCGGGGAAACATCGAGTGGATTGCCGCGAGGATATCGCCGGCCGGCTTTGGTTAATTCCATAATCGGCTCATAACCCATTGACCGCGCCCATTTAAAAACATCAAGGACGTGGCCACCATCGATGAGAGGCCGCATCAGATTTAATTGGACATTGACATCACCCTGCCAGTATTTTTCAATATTCCGCCAAGCCTTTTGGTACCGGTCGTAAGCGGTTTTTGATCCCGAAAGCTGGTTGACAATGTCAGCGCCTTCAGCCTTCATCGCCAATCGATGCATGGCCAAAGCCAATCGAGGCTGCGCCAGCCGACGGCAAAAACGGCTATCAGCGAATTTGAGTCCATTGGTCACGAGGATTACGACAGGGAAAATCGACAGTGCATCTTGAACCACACCAAGCAGGTCAGGATGCAGCGTCGGTTCGCCCCCTAAGATATAAAATTCCGTGAACCCGGCCTGACGTGTTTTTTCCATGATCGGCCGCAAAGCGCGACGATCAAGACGAGATTGACCAGATTGATGTTTGGCGTAAAAACACTGAGGACATTTAATATTACAGCTGTCGACCAAATCAATTCCAACACCAATATTGACCGAGTCTGATTGATACTCACGGAAAGGCATGGTTATTACTCCTTTCGCCAAGACTTGTAAGCCTCACCCATTTTTTCCGCCGCCAAACGATAGGTATAATTCGTCGTAACTATGACATCATTGCGGTCAAGCTCATATCCGGGCCGGCGCCAAGCTCGGACCACTCGACCGACAAAATATGTGTGGCTGGCGCCCAATTCGGGGAAGGTTAGAGTTTGAATCAACTGACATTCGAGATTGATCGGACATTGGTCAAGGTTAAAACCATCAATACCAACGGCCGGAGTCAAAACCAAACCGGTTTCCCCTGCCTTGTCGACCTGAATTCCTTTCTTACTACCGCAAAAGTCTAGCGCTTTTAGCATGGACGGCTCAGGCAAATTGATTGAAAAGGCTCGGAAGCGCTCAATCAACCCGTGCGTATGGCGCTGAGGCCGAAGAGCCACCCCGATGATCGGCGGCGTTTCGCTCAAAACCCCGACATAGCTCGCCACACAAATATTGGCGCCGGATTCTTTGGCATCGTCGCGAACGACAATCAACAGCGGACACAAGGCAAACGACTCCATCGTGGTTCGCGCGGGAGACAGCAAATCTTTCATCATCAAGTCCTCCTCGTGGTTATGGCTTGATTAACCATTTCCATTACATTTTCTTTTATCATACAATTAATATTCCGTCAAAACAAAAAAGCGCGTTCAATCGCGTTTTTTTTAATAAAATGGAGCCGACGCGCGGGTTTGAACCGCGGACCTCATCCTTACCATGGATGCGCTCTACCAACTGAGCTACGACGGCGGAAATAGCTTTTAGCTTTTAGCTGTAAGCTTGTAGGTTGTAAGTTAATACTGACACCTAATGCCCTACAGCTAACGGAAAAATAAATTTTATATTTCACTAATGCGCTTTTTATATTCACTGATTTTCTGGTTGTCGGGATTGACATCGGCTAACCGGCCAGTATATTCAAGCGCGTTTAATTTGTCTCGCATTATTATAGCAGTTTGAATCAATAAATCAAGAGTTTTGGGATCGTTGGGGATATAAGCCAGTGCCCGAGAAAAATACTCGAACGCCTTGTCATGTTTGCCCATGGCAGCGTAAACTTCTCCAATGTGGATAAAATTTTCATTGATAACATCGGAATTGTCAACGGTTTGCTCTTCAATACCCATGTCATTTTTTCTGGTCACGGTATGACTGTTTTTCTGGTTTAATTTGACCAAATACTCAAACGTCTGCAACGCTTGTTCATATTCTTTTAGCTCCAAGTACAAATGACCGAGCCCGGTGTAAGCGCGAATATTTTTGGGATCAAGACTGATGACTTCGATAAATTGTTTTTCCGCTTCAGCCGTAGCGCCTTTTTTGCTGTTATCTTCCGCCTCAGCCAAAATCTTGGACAGCCGAGCATCGGTACTGATATCATTTCTTATCGCTTTGGAATTCGATTCTTTTTGATATTTTTTTTCCAGGTCAACCAATTTTTGAAAAAGACGTGAACCTACCCCCTTGACCTTCCGGCCGGGATGCCCAACCACCCGTTTGAACAGCGCTTTGCCGGTTTCGGCTTTGCGTTTCATGCGATCCATTAAAATCCGATCACGCACCCGAGCTTCTTTTTCTTCTTTGATCGTATCAACATCCAGCGCTTTGAGCCGAGTGAATTTTTTGGCTAAAATAAAAATTATGGCCCCGAGAAAAACAACCACCACTGACAGCGCGATTATATTGTAGATCATATAGATAGACATTTCAGTATGGAAATCATTGTATCACAGGCGTGGCCACGAATCAAGCGTCAAGCATGCGTTTTATTTCTTCAATTTTGAGGCTGGCGCCGCCGACCAAAAACCCCCCGAGAAACGGCAAAGGCAGGAAAGCAGCGAGATTATCACCGGACAGGCTCCCGCCATACAAAAAGCTCACTTTGGAATCAAAATATTCAGCTGAAACCAACATGGAAACTGCGTGCCGAACGGCCATATAAGCCTGCTCCAAATCGTCGAGACCAACTGCTCGGCCGCTGCCAATCGCCCAAACCGGTTCATACGCGATCAGTAATTTTTTTCCAGCCAAATTTTTGATCTTACCGAGACTCTGTTTGAGCTGCTGCATCAGAACCGATTTTGTTTGCCCCGCTCGCCTTTCGGCCTCGGTTTCACCGAGACAGAAAATCGGAGTCACGCCATGATCGATCGCTTGTTGAAGTTTGCGCCCGATCAATTCGGTTGATTCACCCAAATGCTGTCGGCGTTCGGAATGGCCGATAATCGCGTAGCGGCAGCCCGCCTCTTTGACCATGGCGGCTGAGGTTTCACCGGTAAATGATCCGGCGGGCCAAGCGGCAAGATCCTGAGCGGACAGTTTGACTGATGACCGGCCAAGCGCTTTGGCTACACCAACCAAATATGGCTCACTCGGCGCGACGATGAGTTGATAGCGAGAACTTTTTAGTTTAGCAATTTGCCGCGCCAATTGAATGGAGTCGGAATGGGTCAAATTCATTTTCCAATTGGCGACGAAGTAACGTTTCATAAATTGAGAGGTAGGGGTGAAATGGTTAGGCGAAAGTTCACCTCAAAATAATTAAAGCGGTTATAACTTTATTAACTTCGCGAAAGGTTTGGAATCTTTGAAAGGCCCGATAATGGCGAGATTGGTGCGATCGGTTGTAAATATTTCCGCTGCTAGCTTTTTGATGTCGCCGCTCTTGACCTGATCCAATAATTTGAACTTTTGCTCCGGTGTGATCAATTTTTTTTCCAACAGTTCGTGCTTCACATACCAGTCGGCCAGACTCGACGTGTCCTCCAAGGTCAAAACCACTTTGCCGCGGATATAATCCTTGGCTTTCTGCAATTCGCTCTCAGTCACGCCGGACTGTTTCATTTTTTTTAATTCACCTAAAATAATTTGGATCGCTTCAGCCAGCCGCGACCGATCAAGTCCGGATTGAATCACTAAGTTGCCGGTATCCTGATAAATATTCGGATAGCTCCGGATAAAATAGGCCAATCCGCGGCGTTCACGCACCGACAAGAACAGGCGGGAGCTCATATTACCACCCAAAATCACGCTGAGCAAAGTCAGGGCTTCGAGTTTTTTGTCACTGTAACTCACGCCTGGAAACCCAAACGCAAGCTGAACCTGTTCGGTTTTTTTGTGGACCACTTTGACTCGAGCAGCGGTCTGAGTGGAGGCATATGGAGTAAATTTGGCGTTGGTATCAGCTGATGACACGGACGTATTAAAATATTTTTTAACCAAAGCTATAGCGGTGGTTTTGGTGATATTGCCGGCGATGCCGATCACCATATTCTGTGGGATATAATAATTATTTTTATAGTCAATCAACTGCCGGCGAGTAACCGTTTGAATCACTGTTTTGGGTCCGGCGATTTCCCAGCCCAGAGTTGATCCCTGAAACATCACCTGTTCCAAGAGATCCTCGACGTACATTATCGGGTTGTCATGATACATGTTTATCTCCTCGATAATCACGCCCCGTTCTTTGTTGATTTCACCGGCGGCGAAAAGAGAATTTTCAACCATATCGGATACAACATCAATCGCCAGTTCAAATTTTTTGCTGTCAATTTTGACATAATAGCCGGTCCAATCCTTGGATGTGGCCGCGTTGTATTCGGCACCGACGCTGTCAAGCGCCTTGGAGATGTCGAGGGTGGTTGGGCGTTTTTTGGTGCCTTTGAACATCAAGTGTTCAATAAAATGCGAAGCGCCGTTTATCTCAGGTCGTTCATGGCGAGAGCCGATGCCAAACAACACAAAGATTGAAGCGGATTTGGTGGCTTTGTTTGGGATATGGATCAGGCGCAAACCATTATCAAAAGTAATTTTTTGGTGCATAAAAAAGTAGTAGCAGATTTACTATTTATATCAGTATTATAAGCGAGAACAGCGAGATAAGCAAGTAAAGCGAGTACAGCGAGATAAGTGAAATAAAAGCATCCGTTGACGTTGACTTTGACTGCGTCAAATTATTTCCAAAGAATTACCCTAACAACTTAATTGCTCCACAAAGTACAAAAAAAGAGCCGGCAGTTTTAACTATGCGGCTCCAACATTTAGCCAAATGACTCGGGACTACCCAATTGACTTACATAAATCGCTCAATCAACGTATCAAGCTTGCGCAGCAGCGGCCGATTGCCGGCTTTTTTATAGGGAATGATATTGCGGCGGTAGGTTTCAATCTGACGCAAAAAATTGTTCACGATTTTGACCGTCAATTTTTCGTGGTGTTCGCCGAGACCAAGGCGCTCGATATAAACAGCATTGATAATTTGTTCAAATTGGCCGCTGATCGGCAGAGCCAAATACGGTTTGCCGAAATACAAAGCTTCACTGATGGCGGTAAATCCGGCATTGGCGATGACCGCTCGAGCAGAGCGCAAATCATCAATAAAACCCTCGCGTGAAAACTCTTTGAGCGTGACATTTTTTGTTCGTTCGTTTTTGTTCAAGCCATACACGATAAACTGGGCGTCGACAGCAGACAAAATATCCATAATATCCGTGAACTCAGACGTCACATAGACAACGATGGACTCCCCCACTCGCGGTTTCTGCCGCAAGACATCATCTTGAAGCAGCGGCGGGAAGAGAAAGGTTTTTGGGTCGGTGATTTTCTCCGGCGCGATCGTGGTTACGAGATAAGCGTCAGCTTTGGGCGTCATAGCTTTGGTGATCATCTTGACCGTCAAATACTCTTTGTAATATTTCGGCGGAAACTTGATCTCGGTATTGGTAATAAAATGATGGTTGCCAATGGAAATCAAGGGCAAATCGTTTAAATGAGCCTGGAGCGACGACAACGGTTCATAGTCGGAGATAACCAGCTGCGGTGAAAATCGGTCAACCAGTCGAGATATCCGATTAAAACTTTTCACCACTTCCGGAAACTTTTTGGTGTCTTGAATCACGGTGGAGAGGTAGTCCAGTTTGTTCTGTTTGTAGACCAAATGCAGACCGGAAACTTCGTGACAGGAAAAAAACTTTTTCAAGTACGGAAACGCTTGGCCGTAAGTCACCACTTCAACAGCGTGGCCATTTTGTTTGAGATGATCCAAGACTACCTTGGACCGCATGGCGTGGCCAAAGCCTTGACCGGCGACTCCATAAAGAATTCGAGACATATAGTAAAAAGGGGGTGTTATGGGTTAACAAGGGGCATCAGGGGAGATCAGGGGTAATTAAGGGTTATCAAGGGGACTTTGATTGGTGATATTTAAGACTTAATTCTTGGACTTGTCTAAATAATAAATATTCTGTCGTACCGCACAATTTATCCAAATCTTTAAGCTTTTCTTCTGAGATACCCCTTGTTTATTCAAAGAATTGCTTGGCGTTTTCCCATAAAGAATCATCATCAACTTTGACTTTCATCCAATACCACCACTCTACCCCCCAGAAATATATTTCGGTCGCGCCGGTGCGTTTGGCATAGGCATAGTTGGATTCAATTTTTTCGGGTGCCATCAGCTCTTTCATTTTGACATAATCCAATTGCAAAGTATAGCCCTCAGGCACCCACGGCTCGGCTTGGAGTTCGGCGACAATCATATCGTCTTGTTTGATCCCGGCCAAACGCGCTTTGAAGTAATAGAAAGCCGGCGGGTAGACGTGCTGAAAATAACCGATGTATTTATTATACACTTCGCGGTAAAGCGTATGACCGAATTTATCGCCGATCGTACCGGTTTTGAGCCACCAGCTGAGTTCGCCGCTGTCCGTGATCATCACTGGCCGTGTGTCAAGACTTTTGACCAACGCGATTTCCTGTTTGAGAAAACTCAACGAGATCGGCTGACATTCGCCAAACGTATCAAGAAACGGCTCGTTCTCAACCTGCCACATGACCAAGGCGGTTTTCTCCTTGAACTTGTTGACAACGTCTCGGACCATGATCAACTGCTCTGCCCGGGCTTTGTCTGGGGTTAATTCCTTGACCCAAAGCGGATCGTGGCATTCGGGCCAGCGCGGTGTCCGGCGGCCGATGGCCAGAATCACATCCACATTACGCTCATAAGCACGGTCAAGCATCCAGCCGACATCATAAAAATTATATTCTTTGAATTGCGACTCGACTTCGTTCCACTGCGCCACGATTCTGATATTCTTGACCTTCAGTTCATCGAGCGTAGCCAAATAAGCCTCCTGCCAATTCAACCCCAAATATTCGGCGTATGATTTGGAAAAAGTCACTCCGGTTTTCGGCTGGGCACCCAAGCTGAAGTCCCGCAAGTAAAGGAGGACAACAAAAGATGAAAAGCTGATAGCAAAAATGATCAGCAGCACCAGAATACTAGTTGTGAATTTGAGATTCATGGTTATGGTGATGAAATAATAATCTTGATAAAGGATACAATAAAACCAGCACTCCATCCGGAACAAACGACTTTACATTCACTAATAATTTTTCGTCACAGAAAGAATTTGTCCTTTTTTCCATAATTCTTCCGCCTGCTCGTATAAATGCGCGGTCGCGGCATCCAAGATTAAACGGCCGGAAATCCAAATGTCGGTGGGGAGGGATTTCAAGGCTGAGCATCCACTCAAATCCAAATCACCGATAACATGTAGTCGCGAAGGCAGATGCTGCAAAAACCGGCACTTTATAAGGAATAAGCTACCATTGACGGTCAAGTTCGGTGGTAATTTATTAAGTTGAGGGTAATTATGCAAGGATAAATCGCCATGAGTAGAAATATCTCCATCTTTTTGCATATTGAACGTGGTATGGATAAAGTATAAAGCTCCATCATTAGAGTTGGCTATACCGCTGGACAACACCCACTGGGAAAGGTCATTTTTATTCCACTTTTCCCTTACCTCATTCTCAGCTGTGATAAATTCCTGAAGCCTTCGGATAAATTCAGCCGCTAAATCTAAAAAATCCGCGTCATTCACAAGCTGATCGAATGAACGATCACCTGCGACTCGAACCACCTTCTGATACAATTTCAAAGCCTGCTGCTGATGATCAGGGTCAATGAATTCAAAGTCTGATTTGATACCGAGTTGTTCGAGAGTGCTTGGCATAGATCAAACAAAGGCTAAGAGCGCGATTCCTCCGCCGATGAAGACAATGGCCAATATTTTTTGCGCCAAAGCCCAGCCGCGGATTTTTTCTTTGATTAATTTTGGCAGGAACAGATTACCCAAAATAACAATGATAATTAAAAAGGCGTACTGAACCCCTTGCAGCGCGTTGACCAGACTGACGCTGGCAAGCGAAATGCCCCAATTCAACAACACAAACGCGGCCGCGGCCAAAGCCATGACGCCGAGAATGGAAATTTTAACTTTGATCGATGTTTTCCGGACAATCATCCATGTGGCGGCTCTGGCTTTGGAATCCAAAAGTAAAACCAAAGCGCCAATCAATGATCCGGCCCGCATCCAGACAAAAGCGCTGACAAAATCATGCGTGTCATAGGCGAATTTCGTCAGGAAATAGGACAGAGCAAAGGTAAATCCGGATAAAACGGCGATATAGAAAGCCTTCCATGATAATGGGTGTTTGGATTTGGCCAAGGAAATAACAACGGTGCCGATAATTAACAAACCAAAAGCCATCACTTCCCGAAGACTCAACCGCTCATGCAAAAAGATGAAAGATAAAATAAACGTAAAAATCGGTACTGATGCGCCGCTGACCGGCACCACGGTCGAAGCGTCAAACTTTTTCAACACCAGATAAAAGAAATACAACGCCCAGACAAATGCGGCGCCGGCAAGGATATCAATGGTGAAGTTCAAAAAGGAAGGAAGCGTTAAACCCAAGGGAGCCAGAGCAAAAGCAGCCAACCCGAGAATGCCGATTAGAATCGCGAAAACTTTTTCATTGGTAATGTATTTTTCCAGCAGGGCTTTGGTCAGAACAAAAACCAAAGCATTCAAAATGTGGGCGGATATGGTTATGATGAGCCAGAGCATAAAAAAATTATAATAATTATACAAATTAACCTAATTGATCAAAATAATTTTTAATTGTACTAATTAAGACTTTAAATCGCGTATTACTACGCAACTGGTAACCAGATTATAACCATTGAAAGATATCTCCTCATCAAGTTTTACCTTTTTACTTTTGCTATAACGCTTATCCATATAACTCAACACCTCCTGACGATTGCTCATGGCCCCCGGATTAAAAACCGGAGCAATCACTTTGGTGCAGCCGCGGTCTTTGGCAATTCTAGCCACAGAACTGGAAAATTGTTCAAAAAAATCTTCAGCATTGGCGCCGGCCAGAGTATTTTGTTTTGGGTTGAAGCCTCGAATGATCATCACTTTTTCGCCGCCGGCTTCGGTTTCAATCAAAAGACTGCCACCCACAATTTTGCGCTGAGCTTCATTTTCCAAATTACCGACAAACGCCACCGCAGTCATTCGAGGGTTTGCCTTCATGATAGAAGTGCGGCTGGTCCAGCAAGCGTCGCAATAATAACCGCTGAGTTCTCCGAGAAAACCACGGGTGGGCAGCATGCCGAACTCTTCAAACCGGCCGCTTTCATAACCTTGAATCCGAGACAATTCATCGCTAAATGTCGATATGCCCAATATTTGTCTTATCTTGGCGATCTGTTTATTAGATAAATTTAAAGCGGGCAATGCATGTTGAGCTAAATTGTTGTTGACCAACTCACCAATTTGACGCAAGGCCGCCGAATTGATGTCATCTTCTTTGGAGATATTCTGCAGAAGGTCGGCCACTTTGGGATCCTGCCCATAACTGGCCACTAGAGAAGCTAAACGTAAAAAGGGACTGGTATACTTATTCTCTTTTTTAATTTGCTGCTGAATTTCAAAATCAGCTAAAGCCTGAACAATGTTTTCAGGGTGATCCAGAGCTAGGAATAGCTGTTGATGAGCTTTAAACTGTGACTCCAGACTAGAGATAATTTTTTCCTTTTTATCTGCCGGCAGACTGGAGTTGGATTTTGTTTGTTCAAGATTGGCTGATAAACTGTCCAGATACTCACGCAAACCAGCTTGACAGCGAGTGGCAATTTCTCTGAAAGCAGCCGGGCCTGATCCATGAAAATCAATCAAACGCAGAGTTTCATTGGCGACAGCGATAAAACGCTCAAATTGACTGGCTGATACTTCTGAAAATTCAAACTCCGGAATTTCATTCTCATCGGCCAGCTTTTTAACCGTGAAAATTTCAGCTCGGTATTCCCGAGGCAAGGGGGCAATCAGCCCCTGATCCGTTTCTTGATAAAATTCTGCAATCATTTTTTCAAAACTATATGACCGGCGCCATTGACTTTCATCAAAATGAGTAGAGGACCGAAAAACAGCCAAAGCTAAGTCATTGGTCAAAAGGTCAGGGTTGATTTCGCCGGTCAAAATAATATCATCTCTCAGCTGCCTCATCACGTGCCTGATATTATTGAGCATCCGGCTGATTCGGCGATTGGCTTCAGTTTCTGATTCCCCGGCCACTGCCGGCAAATTTTTTACCCCCAAGGAAGCAAAGGCAGGAGAAACTGCACTGCCTTGTTTGATTTTTTTGTATTCAGAAAAAATTACAGGCTCATTTAGGAGGCCAAATTCTCGGATATACCCCTGAAAAAGCTCCACTTCACTTTGGCCTTTTTCAAACTCCAAATATGGCAGCAGCTGCAAAGTCAACTTGATAACTTCAACCCGCTCCAACCCGCGGCTCAGTGAATCAAAGTCAACCGCTCCGCCCAAAATCGCCTGCTGTCTGTCCGGGGGGGCATCAAATAACAGATCCAAGTACAGCAATTCCTGTCGCCCGCCTTGAAACGGAGATTCAAACAAATTATCTCCAAATAATATATTGAATGCTTTTAATTGACTAACATTGTTTCTGAGCAAGTTGTATCTGGCTGTGATTTGATTGTCCCGCAAACAAAAATCTAAAAGCTTGTCTTCGGAAATATAGCGCTTTGACGATTCATCCTTGAGGCCTTCCTGAACTTTATTGATTGTAGTAATCAAATCAGGCAATTTTCTTTGAGTGGCCAAGGCCAAGGCGATATAATCATAGACCTCATCACTATAAGCTGAACGCAGAGTCCCATATATACTTCTCTCGGGCTCTTTGAGATTGTGAATCGCTGCTTGAATTTGATCTTTAATGATTCTCTCTCTCTCAGCCGGAGCAGCGTTGCGAACAACAGAATACGATTCAACCTTTCGACGTAATTTAGACTCGATACCATCTGATAGTTCTTCTATATCCGACAAAATGCGCGTCAGCTGATTGACATTTTGGGTATTAAGCCGCTCGAAACATTCAAACATCTTGAGCCTGAAGTCAGCTCTCGGTCCCTGTAGCTTTTGAAAAATTTCAGGCTTATTTTGGCGAACATAGTCAATTGCTTTGAAGCTGTCTAAGGACAATTGACTGATATCATAGGAACGATGTGATTCTTTTTGAATTGATTGAATAAAATCCCAAGTCTCCGGAGAGATCGTATCCTTGATGGATAAAAGATGGCTGATTATTTCCCGCCTGTGCTCCGGATCTTGATAGCCGTCCCACAAACGACCGACATTGCTGGCCAGTAAAATTTTGAGCGCTTGGCCGGGAGAAGAAAAATAGCTAAACGGTTCAATCCCATCCCTGATCAACCGGCGCAACATCTCATATTCCTGTTTTTTGTTCTTGAGCCTGATCAATTTGAATTTTTCAGCCAGATAAACCGGATTTTGCTCTATGAGTTTATTGATCAGAGTCAATTTTTGCGACTCGCTCAACCGGCTGCGCAAAGCCTCGGCGTTTTTACCAGACTGGAAAAAGAACCAATCGTCCGTCAACTTGACCATGATATCAAGAAGTTCTTTTTCCCGAGGAAATCGATATTTCGGCAGATCTTCCAAGATTGCAGTATTCATAATTATTTCAGGCGCAGATCTCAATACATTGAATAACAGATCTTCAAAAAACTCGAGATCGTTCGAGTTGGCCGTCATCCCATCTCGGAAAAAGGCCACCCAGCTATGGATAGCATTATGCCAGTCTTCCTCTCGGACAAATTTATCAATGAGATAACGATGAACCACCTCAGATGAACTATGACCCGGAACAATCCTATTGTCAGCATCCCGAAAATGCGACGCGCCATAACGAAAACTAATGTCTTCATCATACTCATGACCATTATATGTTGCCTTAATGGTCCTCAGCTTATCATCTGCGGCAACGGCCAAAGCAAGGATATCAGCGTAGCCCCGATTTAAACCTTTCTCTTTAAAATATTTGATTACCGGTTGGAAATCTTGATTTTTGGAAAAAATTATATCCTTATCTTCGTCTTCAATAGCGGACTGGATTTTTAACAACTCTTGATATACATCAGGAACAAATATTTGAAGTGCTTCAAGATAATATTTTTCAATCAAACCATTAATAACCGGATTATTGATTTTTAAGCCATAGAGTTCATTGACAGCTCTAGCCGGATTTCCGGTATAAAGCCGGTCAAAATATTTATTGATAGCGTGAACACACTCTGCCATTTTGCCTTCGGGGATCAGAGTCACCAGAAATTCATCCAAATAATGAATAAAAAGTTTAGGGTGATTGTGAATCAGATAGTCGATAACCGGATTGGGATCCAAACCAGACTGCTCCAAGTGAGCCAAAGCCAACCTTGGCTCTCGGTCCAAGAGATTCATAAACAACTCTTCAGCTTGAGCGTGTCCAATGAGATTGAATTCATCAAAATGAGCAAAAAATAATTCCGGATCATGAGAACCAATGGAATAAATCAAATCTGACCGGTCGGAATCCTGAATTTTAAATTCTTCCAAATGAAACAAAACAATATCGCCAAGGCCTGTCTCTATCATTTTGGTCAAATTTTGTATTTGGTCAGAATAAGGCTTGGCATGGATGCCTGCTAAAATATTTTCAACCAACTCAGATGAGCGGTCCGCAATTCTGTCGGCCGAGATGATTGAGACAGATGACAAAGCTGATTGAACTTCCCTGTATTCAGCCTTGATATGCTGCTGACCAAAACGGATAAAGCGAGAAAACATGATGTTCCTTTTGTTTTGAAACCGCTCCGGGCTACCAAACGAAACCTGCAGTCTTTCAACATCATACGAACCGTCAAAATCAAAATTTCTGAAACAAGCCCCAAGAGCATGAGCCTGATCCCGGGATCGAAAATCCCAATCATACTCCACGTGTCCTTCAATATCTCGGCCCAATCGGTGCCATTCATCCCAATCAGCGCCGATCATATCAAGATAATACTTAATGGTCTGGGCCCAAAGCCGGCTGCCTCCAGCGAGGGACAACAAAAAACTGCCAACAATGTTGTCTTGAGCTTTGACCGCCAGCATTTCAGCCAATTGTTTGGCTTCGATATCAAGATCAAACGGGAGGTCGGTCTTTTTTTTCTGGCTTTCTTCTTCTTGCCCTTTCAATTCTTTCAGATAGGAAATAAAAGCCTCTTCTTCTCGAAAATATTTTTTGGCAAGATTTAAATTGCCCATGAGTTCAATCTCCGATTCCAAGACGGATTTGGATTCGGTTAGCTCATGAGAAATTTTTGAATTGTATGAGACGCCTTCTGACATAAATTAAAATTGAATTGGCATCCGATCATGCCCGATTTTACTGAAAAATTCTTGATCGGCTTTTTGGGTGACTAAATAAACGCGAGTCAGGTTGTGAAAGCGAACCTTAATACCTCTGATGCCGGCCGGCGTGCCAAACCAGTGTTTTTTTTCATAGCCTGACAGGCTGGGGATTTTGACCAGTTTCGGCGCCAGATAATCCCAGCGGCCATCTTGAATGGATTCAATCTTGGCCCAACCGGTTTTGGGCAGCTTCAAATCTTTTTCCCGGTTGCCCCAAGGATAAAGATGAACACCATCGTCTTCTTCAATCGGCAGAAACGGATCACGGTCCCAGTAAAAAACCTCAACTCGGTCGCCGCGGCGGTGGCTATCGTATTCTGCCGGCAGGAAAAACCGATCCAGTTCCTCAGGATTGATTTTATCAATATGAAATGAAATACCGGCGCACATGGGGTGGGAGAGAGATTAAGAGATTAAGAGATTAAGAGATTGAAAGATTGAGAGATTGAGCCCGCTTCCCGCACTGAAGTGCGGGGAAATATCTAAACCGGCTAAAATCATTTTTCCCACCATTCTTTTCCCGTACTTTAGTGCGGGGAAAGGATTCAAACCGGCCTAAACCATTTTTCCCATCCTTCTTTTCCCGTACTTTAGTGCGGGAAAAGATCCAAACCGGCCAGAATCATTTTTCCTGTACTTCAGTGCGGGAAAGCTAATGGATCGGCTGCCCGTCAACAAAACTGTTCAAGAATTTAGCGCTGACATTAACAACCGCGCCATAAAGGCGGCCATAACTGAATACCGTCGGGAGGGTTTGAATATGTCTTTTCTGGCTGCCGGAAATAAAATAGATCCGCTGAGTCGCCGCGTCGCGCACCAATCGGTTATCCCCCAGTTTGAACTCGGCCACCAACGGAGAATACCCCTGCTGAACTTCTTCGCCGTCAAGAAAACCATCTCGATCAGTATCAGCTTGTGACAGGTTGGCGCCTGATCTAATTTCGTCAATTTTCAATAATCCGTCCCTGTCGCCATCGGTTTGACCGGAGAGAGAAATGTCAGGCTGTGTGAAAATCGCCACTTTGGCGCCTCTTAATGTCTGGTCGTTAGGCAAAAAATCATGCATGGCGGCCATAATGGTATCGTAACTGTAATGATGACGAGAACCGAATTGCGTGCCCGGATCATGCGCCATAAATTCACCGCGAGCGTCGTCATAACCGATCAGCACAATCATGTGATAATCGATTGAGCCGGAATGATAATTGGGATTATTAAGCGTACCGCCATGAACCGGCACCAAAACCGGACGGCTGGCATCCAGCTCAAACTTTATCTGATCAAGCGTTGGGTTTTCGACCACTCGCGATTCCCAAGGAAAATGCCGGTTGATCATATCAACGATAAGGCCGGCAGTTTCATCATAACTCGGACCAAAAAATTTTTCTTTGATGGCAAAAACAGTTTTGATTTTGGTCACAGATTTATCAACCGTCAGGTCATAACCGCCATAAAAAGCATCCACCATCACCACCGAAGTTTCTTCACATGCATCCTGCCACGGTTGACGCCAATCCCCGACCGGAGCTTGAGAGGTAAAATCAATATCAAACGCGGCCAGTACGGTGGTTGGCAGCAATATCAGAATTATAATTAAAATAATTTTTTTCATAAATTAACGAAATCGTCCTTGTTCATGCCAATATTCAGCTTGGTCCTCATCCGGCAGACGATGAACAATCTCTTGTTCATGTTGTCTGGCGCCGGCGAGCAATCGTTCTTTGGCCAACCGGTCCAGTTCCTTGACTTCGAGGCGTAACTGCCGTGTCCAAAAACTGAAATCCGCCTGAGATAAGTTATCTCCGATATATTGACGCAAAACAAGTTGGCGCGCTTCAGCCTCAAAATCTTTTTTGGGTTTAATCTGCTGATGCGCCTTGGCATAAGCTGATTGTAACCGCTCGACTTCAGCACGGAAATTCTCGGCCATCTGGCCGACTAACCGCCGGTCAGCGATAGATAATTCTCTCATATTATTTATCTTCTTCAAGTTCTTTCCAAACCTTAGTTATTTCTTGGAGATCATTCTTGATGTCAGCGGAAGTTTTTGGCCGGACCTCAACCTCCGCGGTTTCCGGTGACAACTCAACCGCGGCCAAATCCTGCTCCTCAGCGGATTTTTCTTTTCGCCGCCGCCAAACAAAACCGGGGGACGACATCCGCAATTTTGGTTTGCCGCCAACCAAACCAAGCATCAGAATCGATAAACCGAAAACAGTCAAAAGTAAACTAAACAAAACCGTATCATAACCAAAATAAATCGCGTAAGCCGCGACTAAAAAAAGATAGCTGATTACCAATCGGATTTTATGTGATTTTTGCATAGAAACCGAATTGTTATGGAAATATTATATCATTTATTTGGTGATAACCAAAATCTTTGGGGATGATTGAGAGCAATAACCTCCATACCAAAAAAGGATGTGATTAAAAGTTTAAGAGTTCACATCAGGGAGATAAAAAAGCCGGACAACCTCATTGGTCCGGCTTCTATCAACAATGATTGTAATTTTAAATTCGTCACTAATACCTCATCTCGGTTTTGCACCGTAAACATTCTTCCGGCTTGGCGCTGATAATTTTCTGAATGTTGTAGGTGCCGTATTTCGGCGCTTCGAGAAAACCATTAACTGCGGCTTCCGCAAACCAGCCGGTATTGATCAAATCGAATAGCCATTCGTCGGTGTATTCAGCCCTTTCCTGTTCCACGCCCGAGCCAATCATAAACAGCCACTTGCGGTTGAATTTTTCCTGCGAACCGATCGGCGGCGCCATGACAATCGGCAGACCAAGTGCGGTATAGAAACTCAATTCGCTCGGCTTGGTCCACAAGATATCGGTGGTGCGCAGCGCGCGGTTGAATTTACGAAAATATTGCTCCTTATTCAGGCAGTGAATAATAATAACTCCCCTCCCCAACTGTTTGTCCAAGCCCAAGGAAATTATTTCTCGTTTAAAATAGGTTTTGATATCTTTGTGCGTGCCGGCGACGAGAATCACGCGGACCTGGCCGCGTCTAATTTTGGCTCGAAGGCTCTTGACTACCGCGACCCCGACTTCACGCTGGGCTCCGGCGCCGCCAACGGCAAACATAATAGTAAGCGGATGATGACGCTTTTTGCCGGGAAAATTATTTTTGCCCAGATGCTCAACCAAACTCTCGCCATAATGCTCGATATATTTACGGTTGGGATCTAGGTTGGTCAGACGATGTCCGAGGTCACCCTTCAGAATATTAAGACTTTTTTGGCCGAGGAGTTCAATCGGCAGTGGGAAACCGGTGAGAAAAATTTTGTCTTCTTGAACCCCATACCGCTTGAGACGATCATAAGCTCTTTGGCTCGGCGCAAAATAGCGGATTCGGCTCTTTTCCGGATCAATCGGCACCCAGCTGCGGCTGATGTCCGTGTCAGTGGCGACGGCATAAATATCACCTGAATAATTAAATTGTTCAGCCATAAAGGCGGTGACAAAAAACGTGGTAATCAACGGCATGGGTTTCTTGTCGAGCTTCTGGATCAGGTGCTTGCCCCAGTCTTTTTTCTGGATCAAATGATGCATGTATTTGACCTGCAAATTCGGATCAGACAAATCACGTTTGGGATAGAATGGCGGTATTTCTTGGAACTTATCAAATAAATCAAATGCGGCTCGGCCTAAGATGGGGACATTTTTGAATCGAGAAATAAATTCATAAAATCGCCGGCTGTCATGCCATAACTCTTGATCTTCTTTTGGTATCCCCTTGTAATTATTGGCGTTGATCACTTCGCCGCCGTACGCCAAGTTTTTGAGCGGCGCGGCCGCGCGCTGGTGGCCATACCCCATATCAACGGCGACCACCCAAGCTTTCTGGTGATTCAAAGACATGTATTTTGACATAGACGATGGTGAAATATAGTTAAAATAATTGCACTACACAAATATTATAGCAAAAAAAGATAACTATTGAAATAAAAAAGTCCTAATTTATATTAGGACTAGAGGGCAGAAGAACAATTGACTTGAATCGTTTTGGTATAAATACAAACTCGACAATTGGTGCAATCGACCTCATGAAGCATCACGGGATAAAAGCTAATCTCCTCATCACTTAAAAACACTCGGTCTTCGCCGCATTCTTCATTATAAATATGCCGGCGTAAAATAAGAATTGATCCCAATTCTTTTGCCTTAAGACGATCCGCTGACTCCACCTCGGAGCAGTAAACAAAAATATCTTCATCACCATCGGAGCTTCTAAAAACCGCCGATCCAGAGGCTGACAGACCCCACCACTCAATCAATCGAGTATTAGGTTGTTCACTCTCACGAAGATTAGCAGAACCGCAGCCAGCCATGAGCCAGAAACAGGCAAAGAGTACGATAAATGATGTCATTTTCATTTCCAAACCTCCTTGTGGGGTTAATCACAAACAGTCCGGACGATCAAGGCGCAAAAAACCGCACACCGCTTCGGGATTTTGATCTTCCCCTTCTTGAAAAAAGCCGGTAAAGCCGTCGCGCTTAATTCGAGTATTTCGTTCGAATGTTTCGCAATCATGACCGAACCGTCTATCATATCGGCATTGATCGCAAATTGCGAAATTCAGTAACGCCTCCTCATATTCCGTGCTGAGCTGAACCATGGCCTGATGATCAAACCTGAAACCGCATTTAACATAATATTCATCGCCATCTTTGGGGTCAACCACGGTTTTGACAATGTGATGTCCGCCATCGGTTTTCTGCCACAAATCAGCCAAGCGTTCATGCTGCCAATCAGTGGTCCGCGAAATTCGATGTCGAATGAATCCGGTTGACGGCCCGCAGCTGCATAGGGAAAGACCAACAAGGATAAGCCCAATCCGGTACAACATCAGGCAGCTCCTTCCTGTGGTGGATACGATATATAATGATATAAAATAACCATTCATTTGTCAACCAATCAATGAAAAAATGCCGATTCCGCTACAAGCACAAAAAAACACTGATTGATATCAGTGTACGAACTAAGCGAGACTGCCCGGATCCTTCCACGAATCCACATCGCAGTAGGCGACCAGAAGCGGCTCATCCACGCCGCGATAGCGCATGATGAAGTAAAACGGACCATCAATGACATATGGCGGATTGAAATCGCCGCCGCCACGAAGGACAACCATTTCAAAAGCAGCTTCAGCGCGCGCCCCTTCGAGGTTGACCCGCAGGCGGACGTGCATCCGCGCCTGAGCCACCCAGGCCGGCACCCCTCCGTCGTCAACCGTGGACAAGCCGCAAAGCCAGTTCACATCCGGTTCGGTGTCCAACATCACCATCGGAAATTCCACACCGGAAAAAGTCCGGGAACGGGGCAACCGATCAACCATGCCAATAATGAACCGGCCGCGGTCAGTGAGAGTCAGGCCGTCCATGTCATCATCGGCTCCTGGTTTGGCCTTGATCAAAAGCACTTCGACATCCGGATCCTGCGTGATGATCTTGACCACGCATCGGCCGTGATCTTCAGCCGTGGAGTAAACGGTCACGCCCTTCTTCAGATGAACACCAGGATAAGTCGGTCCCTGATGGCCGAACTGGCAAATGTCAACGGGATCGCCGATCTGAAGCCACTTGACGAGCACATCCATGACCGCACCGGCGGCGAACTGCATATCACCGAGGCTTTGAAGCTGCATTTCCGGATGATGATTTTCCACCATGAAGCGATTAAACTCAGCCACGTCTCTGGTCGCGATACACTTCATGAAACGATTCACGGTTCCAACATTACCACGATTGCGCTCCAAAAATTCAACAAACCGCTGCTGCAAAGACTCCGCTGCCACGGGCTGCCAGCGCGCGTTCTTGATACCCATGTGTTCTTCAGCAGACTGAAAAGCGCCATACATTGGAAAAGTGGCGAAGGCTGCACTGCTCATTCGGTATCCCCTTTCACCTTCTCCGTGGTGGAAAACAACACAAAATTATATCACAATTAATAAATATTGTCAAAACTAGCTTGTTTTTACTGTTTTTTAGCGGATTCTGTAATTGGTCCTTTAACCTCAATTTTCAAGTAAAAGGCGGCTAGGGCGGTGGCAATCGGCACAACCAATGCCAAGCCGATACTGCCGACAAAAGCGCGGACAATCTCGGTGGCAATCATTTCATTGTTGACAATCTGAGAAAACCGCAAAAACGGCTCTTGTCGCACACTGAAAATCAGCAGCAGCGGCATGGAGGCGCCGGCATAGGCCAGAAATAAGGTGTTGGTCATTGAGCCGATATGAGATACGCCCACTTTCATGGCGCTGGTGTAAATTTGCATTTTGGTCAAATTTGGATTGGCTTTTTTGAGTTCTTCGACGGCTGATACCTGACTGATGACACCGTCATCAAGCGCGCCCAAAGTACCAATGATAATGCCGGCTAGAAGCAGCCCCTTGAAATCAATGATGCCCTTGCCGACACCGATCAGATACATCACTTCTTCCTCGGCGCTGCCGGTCAAGCGGGCCAGTGACGTGAAAAGGACCGCCAAAGTACCGGTGATAAAAAGAGAGATCACGATACTCGTCACAGCCAAGTGCGATTTCTGATTCCAGCCTTCGGTCAAATAAATAATAATAGCCAAAATAATCAATGATCCGATCACGGTATATAAAACCGGGTTGCCGCCAGCCAAAATCCGCGGAATAATAAACCAAATAATAACCACAAACGTGAGGAATAAACTGATCAACGCCTTAATTCCTTTACCAAAAGCCACAGCAAAAATAACCAAGAACAGAATCACCAGCAGCCAAATCAAATATCCCTGACGGACATAGTCGGTGATGTAATAAATTTCATTCCCATCGGTGTCTGGACTCGATAGAACTATAACCTTGTCGCCTTCTCGATAAACATTGTTGCTGATCACATCGAGGCCGGAGATGCCAATGTACTCTACCTCTCGCCCGGTCCACTCACCCTCCAAACCCAAAAGGCGAATATTCTGCTGAACAGCAATTGAGCCATCCTGCCGGGTGATTTCCTGCTCAGCCAAAATTTTGATCACCTTGGCGGTGAAAAACTCTTGATCGGGTGCGGCTTCGGCATCAGCGGCAAAAACGGTGCTGGTCGGCAGCCAAAGTAAACAGAGTAAGAATATAACCAATATTTTTTTCATAAATAATATTAATCATTATATAAAGATAATTATAAAGCATTTCAGCCAAATTAAAAAATACCGCTGACCGGTATTTTTTAAGTATATCGAAGTTTAATTATGGTTGGAAAATCGTATCAACTTCACCATTGACGGAGATAACTACATTATTCACCGTCGGGAATTGACTGGCGGTACGCAGGATTTGCTGACGCATAGCGGTGACTCGGCATGATCCGCCGCTCCAGTCATTGCTATTACCACGGAAGTCAACCGTTAGAGTACCATTATTGATTGCCAACGAATTAATCGTCGCTGTCGGCACCACGCTGGTGTAGCCTGATTCTGATTCCAAGCCATCAGGGCCTTCGATCAGAGTCTCCAACGCGGCTCGGGCCACAGCTTGGGTAAACGGAACGCTGCGCACTATGGGAAAGACTTCAGCGCAGGAGTTCGGGTTGTTATCGAGGTCGTCGTTGAGGAAATAGACATTAAAAGAAACTCTATCCGGCGCGTCCTGAATATAGATCGCAATAACCTTGCGGTCATTGGCGGTCAGAGGCAAGTCACCGGCATTATCTTTTTCAAATACCAAATTAAGGCGACCGTCTTCAATATCAGCATAATTGAAAGTCAATTGACCGGTAAAAGGCACAAAATTCTCGGTCATCCATTCACCCTGAGCGGTCGCGAAACTTTGAGCGATAATTTTTCCACTCGGTGTCTCCAGCCGAACCGGAAAGCTGCCCTCGAAATAAAATTGACCGCGGGCTTCACCGCTATACTGGATCGGGTTGGACACAGTGTCCCCCACTTTCGGACTGACCACCCGAATTAACTCATCAACCGGACGAGTGTTCGACGGCTGGTTTGTTCGAGGATCAGAATTTGTATTTGAATCATCGCTTCGAGAACCATTGGCCCCATTCGCGACGTCTGTGATATCAGTAGTAGAATTAGTATTGTCAGTCGGCTCAGCAGCGCGTTCACCGAAGTAAAAGAACGCGGCCAATCCAAGCAAAGCGGCCAAAAGGACGATAATGATAACAAGTAAAAGATTTTTCATCATAAATTAGAAGTAAAATAGTTATTTAGGTATCCTACCAAATTGAGCTATTTTGGCAAGCGCAATAAGAAAAGATTTAAAATTAACCCCATAAATTCAGTTCGCCGTAAATGGCAAACTGAGAGGTAGGATTTGCTGCTTCAGAAGATGCAAACTGATTTTAAATATCTTTTATTATATTAAAATTATATCTTATTTTACTAAAAAAGTCAAGCAAAAAAATCTGGTCTATTGACAAACCATTACAATTTTGCTAAAATTAGCAAAGATACTCCCAAATGGAGGGATACGATGAAAGAAAGGGATGATCAACTGCTTCAGCTGCGGGGATTTCGAATAGAAACCTAACCGCGGCCGGAGGAAATCATGAGCCGAACGCATCGCCGTTTCGTCAAAACTATTGGCCGGGATAATAATCATTGTCCGAAGCGTTGGTTCAGGGCGGCGCGGGAAAATCTGCGCCGGCCTTATCGCTGGACTGAACATGCCGGTGGTTCTCACGCTCTGTCCGATGAAAGCATTATGCCGTGCAAGGTGGCGCGCAAGCTTCTGGCTGGCGGCCGGACTAACGAGCAGGTGATTTCTTGCCTGACCCAGCGGTTTGCCTGGACGCCCGAAGAGGCTCAGTCCTTGGTGGCGTATTTGACGAAGAACGACTAACCCGGAAGGAGAAACATGAAGAGAAGCGGCTGCGCCAGCCTGCGATTGTCGGGGTTTCTCTAAATCCCAACAACCACGGGAGGCGAGAATGAAGAAGCTGCGATTGACGGTAACGACGCTCGGACCGCTTGCGAATCATCAGACATCTACCGTACCATGGGATGATTTTGATGTGACTGTATGGGTTCGAGGTGAACAGCGACTGTATCGTTTCACCATTCTGGGAAGGATCAGCTTTGAGGAGGATGCTGCCCGGTGGCGCAAATACGCTGAAGCGGCAGGACTTGATGCGGCCGCCCGCGTGGCAGCGGACTTTGAGGCTGGTAACACCTTCTCGAACCTTGACTATGTCATCCACACCGACGATGATCGGCCGTTCCTGCCGGACATCGTGGTTAACTCTGACGCGATTAACCGTGGGCTGGCGGTGGAAGCCTTTGCATGGTATTTGAAACAGGCCGGACTAGACTTTGACCGCACGGTCGTCGTCTGGAAACCGACCGACTTTGAGATGCAGCCTGAAAACTGGAACGAGTAAGATAAAACCGCGAAAACATCGCGGCTTTTTTTATTCAATTTATTTCACAATTATATTACAAGCCTAGCCTGCTCCTGCCGAAATAAAAATATGGTTTAAGTAATCATACTGCTTGTTGAGAATCTCTGAAATTTCGGGCAAACCCGGTTTGACTGGGTTCAGCCGGACGGCCAAGCGGCGGCAAAATTTCCGCGATATCATCCCAAATCTGTTTAATCTCAGCCAGATCCATAAACCGGTCAAATTTGAGCTGAATCATTTCATCGTCGATAATCGTAATCTCCACACCCTTGGATTTCAATGAGGCGACAAAGGCTTCAGGGAAAACGTAATTTGTGAATGGTTTATCCTGACAACTAATGACTTGAAAATTTTCGTCGTAAAAGCCGGATTCATAAGTCGAGTAACCCTTGCGCCGAAGAGCCAAGACAGCGTTCCTGACTTGCGGCTCAATCATTTCCGCGTAGCCGCCGAGCGCCAATTCCTCGTCGGTGGCTTTGGGGTTATTTTTTTCCCGGTCGACAACATCATCCCAAGAACGGGTCACCGTCCGCAGTCGCAATTTGGCAAAATCACTGAATAATTTAACCTTGTCGATAGGAACTTGATGAAAAACGGCAATTTTTTTCAAGTCGTCCGGATCACCTCGTTCCAAAAGTTTAAGCATAACCTCTGAATTGCGCAAATCTTCATTGGCCGCCGGCGGGACGTCAAAACTCCCCATATGCAATATTAAATTATTAAATAAAAGTTACATTATGATGCTGATCCGGATTTGGATTTATCTTCTCCCTCTGGTTGGCATCGTTCCAGTTTATCGGCGAGACTATTCACGGCCGTAGCCAGATCCTCCAACTCATCATTGGTCGGAGCTTTGATCCGGAATTTCAGATTGCCCTTGTCAATAATTTTAACGCCTTCGATCACTTGGTTGAATTGATTGTTCACGCGATTAATATAGATTAGACTCACGACTGCGGAAACAAGCAAAACAATCAACGTTAAAATGGCGAGCTGAATTAAGTTGACACGAATGATGTCGGACAAATCAGCCACCGGCCATTCCACCACCAGCCACCAATCAACACCGGGCAGCTTGTCGATGGTGCCGTGAACCAGACTGCCCTGAAGGCCGGAATAAACATCTTCCCCTTCAAGCAGGAATTTTTGATACTTAGAATCAGACGCAAAAATTCCAAGCCCGACATTAAGTTTTAAGCCATCAACATTGTGGGTGGTCATGAGCAGATTTTTGGCCTTATCCACGACATAAGCATAACCGTGGCCGCTTTGAGTGACTTCATCCAAAATATTTTTAACTTCGGTTAGGTTATATCTGGCAAGCAAACTTCCAAGGTATTCATCGGTAGAACTCAATATGGGCGAGGCGATCAACACCGTTTTCCCTGCAGCTGTTGTTTGAATTGAATCAACAAAATACTCACCGCCGCGATTGAGATGAAAAAATTCTTGATCAGCAAAATTGGTATTACTCATGATAAAAGCCTGCGCGCCTCTAACCATTTTACTTTTTTCGATTCCGCCGCGATTGACGATTGAGGCTTCAACCAAACCCTGATCCTTGGCCAAAAGGCCGGTCAAAATAAATTGTTGGTCCTCGACGGAGATGTCACTCGCGCCCTCTTGGACCACTCGGATAGAGGTGTTTTCAATTTTCTGCTGAAAATACAATGACATATTATTGCTCACCGCCCGTGTAATCTGCGCTTGGAGAAAAGAAAACCCCTCATCTTGGGCTTGCTTAACGGTATAGACTCCCCAACCGACTGACATCACAAGAGGAATGAGCGAAATAATCAGAAATAGCAACAAAACTTTGTAGCGTTGTTTCATATGAAATGTTTATGGTTTTATTATAGCAAAATCGCGACAAAACAAAAATAACTATTCAAAAACATCACGATATATACTGCCGGAGCTATGATATTCACCGGTTAAACAAAAAAACACTCAGCTGAGTGTTTTTTTTGATATGTTTAATTCAGTTTGCGAAAATTGACCTTGAAAACCGGCTCATAACTGGTATCGTATTTATCTTTCAGCTCAATGGTCTCCCCTTTCATCATTTGAGTCAGGGCTAAATCGCTCAGCATTTCTCGGTCGGAATCAATGTCGATTTTTAATTCTTCAAGTTCACCGAGTTCGGCGTTGAATTGCTCTTTGACGGCCAATTCCAAAGCGGCTTTACGCGCCCTGATCGTTTTGAGTTCTTCCATCACATCTTTGAAGCCGGGAGTGGTGTCCAAAGCATCCCTAATGGACGACTTGATGTCTTTCATTTTTTTACTTTTTTCCTGAATCCGATCAAAAATCTGCGCTAAATCTTTCATACAAATTACAATTTACTTATAAATAATGGTTCAATTGTAGCATGTTTTAAGAAGTGAGGGCAAGACGCCAACCGGAGGATTATAAAATTGGAGCGTTTGGTAATTGATTTTTTGATCCTGGTGAGATTTAACAAAATAAAAAAATGGATTATTAATCCTCATCGATATAAAGTCTTAGATTAAAATTACACCTCAGCCCCAATTGGCGGTTTAGATTCCAATACAATCGTTAAAAAATATCATCAAATTGACCATTGACGGAAATTTTTACGTCATCAATACCCGGAAATTGAAGCACTGTCTGTTTGACCTGCTCCGTCAAAGCCTGAACGCGGCATTCATCCGAGACATCACGGCTGAATTGGTCGTTGAAATCAACATAAGCTACCCGATCGGCTATTTGCAGATCCTGAATGACAACACGGCTGTTGAAAGATGTGGTATATCCGGCGGCCCGCTCCTCATCAGTGGGTCCATTGACCAATGCTGACAGGGATTCGAGGCTTAAATCATCGGACGCCGCGACTGAACGAAAAACCGGGAAAACTATACCGCAATCACCAGAATCAGCGGGAGTCAAGCTTTGGTTGTGAAAGAAAATTGTGGTTTCAACTAAATCTGAGGCCGGCCAGGTATCGGCGGAAAAGGCAATGGGAATTATAATCGGCTCGACGCTGTTGTTGTCCGCCTCGGATGTCGGTTTAACAATGACATAACCGCGTGGTTGATCGGTCCGCTCAAGCTCAATGGCGGCGGTGAACTGTCCATAGGTGACGTCGGCGGCCTCGGGTACAAGATCAAGCAAATCCCGACCAAGCAAAACATCGTCGTTGTCATAAACCTCTAAACCAAGACCGCCGGAAGTGAAGACGCTTTTGACCGCTCGCCCCTGAATCACCAGCGGACTGGTCACTACTTGCTCTGATTGCGGTTTCATAATAACCAATGAGCCGTTTTTGTCGATAATAACATCGCCAAGGCTGTCTTCAATAAAAACCCGACCATCGATGGCGCATTTGCGCACGGGACCGTCCAGAACCGGAAATCCGGCTGAAGCACACTCACTAAATGTGGTGACCGGCACGACCGCTGAACTATTATCTTGATACAAGGCCCAAGATAATCCCATCAGAATCAAGATTATGACTATTCCGATTGAAGAAAAAATATACTTCATATATTGTTCGTTGAAATTTTGATGGCAAGACGAGATCAAGTGCCGGCTTTACAGAATAATATAACTTCAATATAATAATTATTGGCAAACTCACAAAAATGCTCGGACAAAGGAGGCTGGATGAAAGATGTAGCGCCCCTGCTCAAGCCCACTGACTTGACGCAAATGTTCCTCACTGATGAAACCAAGCTGAGGATTGAAAATCCGATCGCGTGGACACATCTGAGGTCCCTGTATTCATTATACCAGAAAGTGGAGAAAAAAAGCGCGGACCAAGCCAGAAGAGCCATCGCTGATTGGCTGCACCTGACAACCGGAGAAAAAATTGAGAAAAAATACTTGTATGAAAATTTCAGGCAGGCAATCGCGGCGGTCAAGGATTTCAAACAAGCCTTGATTCGCGAATTTGTCCCCGATGCCATTCGGTTCCCGTTCACATCAGACGGAATCATCAACCCAACGATTGATCCGGCCGAAATTTTGACGATTATCTGGCGGCCGCCCGGAGATGAACGCTACCGACGGATGAGATCCTTCGTGGCTCTGGTTTACTGGCATCTTGGGATCAGATTTCTCATGATGCGCATTCACCACAAAGACTATTCACGACAGCTGAGCGGTCTCACTCTTTGGCTCGAAAAAAATCTGTTTGTGGCCGAGCAGGTGGAAAAACCCTACAGAGAAAACATTACGGTCAGATATGACCCGGCCAACCTCAATCGGTTTGCGGGGCTGGGCGCGTGCGATGAAACTCAAAATTGTTTGACCCTAGCGCTGTGGTATCGATTTATAAATACCGAAAACCGCCTAATCAAGGTTTTGTATGACAGCCGCATTAAAAAAGAAGAAGATAATTTCCGCAAAACCCTAGTTCAGAGCAAAGCCGAGCTGCCGATCAATAATGACGCGTGCGGCATCACGATGGTCTTTTTCTCTAGAGATGATTTGAACGCCGCCTATGAACGGATGACCGAACCTCATGGAATTTTTGGCAACGGCGCCGTAATTTCAAACGTTAAAATCAATGGACATGGAGGAAAGCGGCGCAACGAATATTCATCCACCGTGTCACCGCCCGAGATGCAGTTTCTAGTATATGTTCAAGGTGAAGTGTTGGAAGTCCAACTATTTATATTCGATCATTACTTCAATCGGAAACTATCGTTTGGACCGGAAAACCATCATCTATATCGGCTGCAGCAAAGCCTGCCGCTGCTCAAACTCCTTTTCCCGGCTGATCTCTTTGTTGATTGGGATAACCCCAATATCATCAAATTGATTGAAGCGCTGCAAACAGCCAAAATCGCAGTCAATTACCCGATAACACATTCGGGGCAACCAACATAAGGTTGGTTTTTTTGTTCTGAACTTCAGGCTTCGAGGGCTTTAGCACCGGATTTTTCTTTCATGCCCGAAAGCGGCAAAGACACGTAGAAGGTTGAACCGTGATTTTCCTCGGATTCAAACCAGACACTCCCGCCGGTGTGAATAAAATAGAAAGAATAATTAATAAAAAAGACTCAACATGTGAGTCTAGAATTTGAGTTCGAGCTGCTTGGGCGGCGGCTTGGGATGGCGGAGCTCATCCAGCCGGGCTTTGAGGGCATCCAATTCTTGCTGGAGCAATTCATTCTGCTTCTCGTAAAGAGAATAAAAACTGGGCTTTCCCTTATTGAAATCATCAAAGCCGCTCAGATAACTATGATTCAAAGCATCAACCAACTCCTGCCTTACCCCTTTTAGTTCCGAGTCATTGATATCATAATGCGATTTTCGTTCCTTGCGGGCAGCGGCATCAGCGTGACCCTTGTCATGAATCGCTTCAAGTATCCTTGTGTAGTGATTGAGATGATCAACGCGCAGACGGCGGGACCGGCGAGCTCTATAAATTATCAACCAAACCAAGAGGCCAAGAAGAATAGCTCCAACTAGAGTATCAGCGGACATGACCGGCTCCTTTGGTGAGTGGGACTGATTGATTTAGCTATGATTCTAACATTAATCAAAATATTTGTCAACATGTCCGAATGAAGTCATTTGTTACTGATTAATTAAGCTTTGGAATAAAATTTAAGACACGACAATTGACAGCGTAGACATTATATGTTAAAATGAAAAACTGGTAATTTCAGTTACCACCGATCGGAACAAACCACCGTCAATGGGGGGATTCATGGCACTACACCTGTTTCCCGATCCACAGACTGAGAAAGAATTCTTTGAGATGATTGAGGGACTGAGAGTCTATCTGGCAAAGGCGCAAGCTGGGCTCGATGACGCCAGTGATGATATGCTGGTAAAGCAAATGGAGGTGATTGATCAAGTCGACGGTTTCCGCCGGCAGTTTATTGATGATTGCTGCCGCCGATTTGGACTCTCCGTTGATGACGCGGTTCCGAATTCATTCAATCTTTGGTATGAAAATCATCAACGGCGGATGTATCAGGCGATGCTCAATGACTGGCTCTGCGCCGGCTGTCCATATTGCGGTTCACTTGATGAATTGATCGCGGCTGTGGCCGATACGATTCCCTGCCGCGAAGCTGAAACCACGGTCACGCCGCCGCAAAACCGGTTTAACTGCGCCCTAGTGGAACTCGGGTATTGGGAACAGGGCGAATTAGAACGGCGGGTGCAGCAGGAATTTGGATTTGATAAGCTGATGATGCTCTGGAAAAAAATGGAACAATTGTGCCAACGATAAAACTCACTGAAATCCAGTGAGCTTTTTTATTACCATTCATTTTTTCAGCCAGCCGTTATCTTCAAGATACTTTTTTAACTTACGAACTTTCGGTGCGATGTTCAAGGCGCAATATGGTTTATTGGGGTTTTTGTGAAAATAATCACGATGAAATTCTTCAGCCGGATAAAAATGGGTCAGGGCTTCAACCTGCGTAACAATTTTTTGCCCTAGTTTTTTGCGTAATTCAATCATCAATGGTTTGATCACCGATAATTGGCTGCTGTCGGTCCAAAAAATAACCGAACGATATTGATTGCCAATGTCAGGGCCTTGTTTGTCTTCAACGGTCGGATCGTGGGCTTCAAAAAAAATCCTCAATAAGTTTTCCAGACTAATAACGTCAGGATCAAATTCTAGTTTGATCACTTCAGCGTGGCCGGTGCTGCCGCTGCCAACATGCTCGTAGGTTGGATCTTCGACATGACCGCCGGTGTAGCCGGGAATTACATTTTTCACGCCCTCGACCAGCTGGAAGATCGCCTCAGTGCACCAGAAACAACCGCCGCCAAAGACAATGGCTTCATTTTTCATATTGTTGATTTAGAGGTTAATTTAATTCATCATCCGGAAGCTCAGAGCGCTCCATTTTAGCGGTCGCTATCTCTATCGCCTCAGCCCACAATTCTCGGGGATCGGTAATGGTCAAATCTTTCAAATTGAGAAAAGTGCCGCGGTCTATATATATTTCTTCTTCTTGGTTGACATCAATCTCATGAATAGCGCTGCCGGGTCTGATAAAATGCTCCACCATTTGTTCTGTTACCGGATCTACAGGCTGATCAAAATCAATACTTTCATAATCATCACCAGCATAAAACCGGGAGCGCAAATCGCTTTTTATCCTATCAATAAATCTATCAACTTTGGCTGCCGCAGCTCCGGAGATATGCTCAGCTTTCTCCTCCGGCGTCATTTGCAGATACATCTCACCCTCTACGCGCAAATGCTCCAGTCCAACGCGTAATTCTTGAAGCCTGTTTTGGGTTTGTGCCGGATCTTCAACTTTACCAAAATTGGAAAAGGTATTTCTGGTTAGGTATTCTTCGGCCAGTTTGGTGATCTGTTCAGCAGTCTTGACTTTCGGCAGGCATTTTTTAATACATTTTCTGGCGGCCGCCAAGATTTGATCATCCGGTTCATCCGCATGGGTCTCTAACAAGGCGGTAAAATCGACTTTTTCAGGTTCATTTGTCACCGCTGCCAATTCAGCTCTGGCGTCAGGTTCATTAACGTGAGCGGCCAGCGCCCTGATGAGTTTCACAATCCGGTCAAGCTGCAAGGTATTTTTTGGGTTATGCGTCAACAAATATTCGGCCATCTGCTTTTCCTGCTGAATCTGCTTGATGGTTTGGGGCAAAAACCGTTCATTATCCTGATGGTTGTATCCGGCCAGCCTTTCGGTCTGGGCCTGTTGTTTGGTTGTGACATACGCCTCAAACTCACGGTCATCCATGCGCGCTAGTAATTCTGCTTGTTCGACCGTAGCGTCAATTTCTTCTTGCGCCACAGCGATTTGATCTTCGATAAAAACCTCATCGCCGGTAGTCGCATATCTAAACAGCTTGCCGTCTTTGACTCCGAGATAAAATCGATGACTGGAATTTTCGCCCACAGCGAAAAACTCAATGCCCCGCATTCTCATGATTTGGACTTCCCCATCTTTGGCTATAGACAAACTGATAATTTTTCGCAGCAGGGCATCGCCGCCGGACAAAGCATCGGCTAATTCATTTCTGGCCGTTAAGACCGCCATATCTTTGTCATGCATTTCCTTGATTTTTTTGTATACAGGATCTGATGGCGGAATCTCATCCTCAGATAGGTCATCATAATATTCGCCATACCGGTCTAACTTTTCTCGAACCAAATAAAGCGCGCTGGTTTTAGGATCAAATGCATAGGCCTTTCTGGATTGGTATTCTTTGTCGCACAGCTCCTGAACTATTTCATAATCATAAGACCGCTCGATCTCCACATCGGGATAAATGTAAGTCGGCAAATAGAACCCTGATTTATTTACCGGCGTTTCACCACTCCAGAAAAGTCTTTCCCGCGCTTTTTCCCGCAGGGTTTCAATTCGATCTTCTTTTTTAGTTTCTTGTTTCTCTCCGGCCGCAGCCGGCATCGCAGCCGATTCCATGGTTGATTTGGACATAAATATTTTGACTAATTATTTTTTGGCGGGAATAAATTTCATTGATAATGAATTGACGCAATGACGAGTGTTTTTGGCGGTATAGTTCTCGCCGGCAAACATATGGCCCAAATGAGCGCCGCAGTTGGCGCATTGGATTTCGACGCGCAGACCGTCGGGATCAGGCAGCCGCACAACCGCGCCCGGCACAGAATCATCAAAACTCGGCCAGCCGCAATCGGATTTGAATTTGTCTTTGGACTTATAAAGTGCAGCGCCGCAGCGGCGGCAGAGATAACTGCCGGCCGCGAAGTGTTCATTATACTCCCCTGAAAATGGCGCTTCAGTCCCCTTGCGAACGATAACCGCTTCTTCTTCAGGTGTTAACTGATTGTAGCTCATATTGATTATTATAACTCAACCATAGCTAAACTCCAAAAATACGATCGTTCCAGCTGGTCGGGGGAAATATTATTTGGGGAGAATAAAAAAAAACTGCTATAATATTGAATACGAAATCTTGATAATAATTTTCTGGTTGTAAAAACATTGGCGGGTAAACCAAATTCAGTGTCGGCATAAAACTGATCCACGACCAGCACAAAATTTTATGGTCCGATTTAATCTCATCCGTTATACACGACAAACAAAACCGCGATTGACAAACGAAATAAGCCATGATAGCATTGATTCGGATATGTTTGACCTGAAAACTTATTCGAGGCTCGTCTAATGGTAGGACTCTGGGTTTTGGTCCCAGCTATCGGGGTTCGAATCCCTGGCCTCGAGCCATGAACTACTCGCGTACGCTCGAGTTCATGGCTCGCCATTTATTTTTCAGGTTCACTGCAATTTGAGTATGGTGAAAAAATTCTATTACGTTTATGTTCTTCAAAGCTTGAAGGATAATAAATTTTATATCGGATATTCGGCTGAGGTTGACCGAAGGGTTCTTGAACATCAGAGAGGCGAAAATGTCTCTACCGCCAAAAGGCTACCAATGATTTTGGTGTTTTACGAAGCCTACCTTTCAAAAAAAGACGCTTTGCGCCGCGAAAAATATTTTAAAACAACAAAAGGAAAAACTACTTTAAGGCAAATGATTAGAGAAACACTGGTTGAAAGTCAAACCCATTGAATCAGCGAGAGAAAAAAATAAAATCAAAGCCCCGATTGGGGTTATTGACTCACATAGAAACAAACGAGGTTAGCTCGTTTGTTTTAATTAACAATTAATATCAGGGTAAAACCTCACCCATTTACAAAAGAAAAATCTGGCAGCAGCCGGAAAGAGATGATCAATGGAAACGGAAAGGAAAGCCGAAGGACTCTGGACGGCTCACGAATATAAACAATATCTGGAAGCTGAAATCAGCCGCCTGCGGCGGCTCAAATGGAAGGCCTTTTTCACCGGGAAATGGTTCTTGTTCAAGGCGTTTAGAAAAACCTTGGAAGAAACTAAACAACTGTTAAAGGAACAATAAATCACGTCACCACGTGGTTTTTTAATTATTGGATTGTTTGATTGTTTTTTGCTATAATAGACGAGTAAGAATAAATCATAATCAAACTTCTTATGGACGAACAAAGATCTCAAGGGTCGATGCCGGCGGCAACGCCAATGGCTGCTCAACCGGACATGTCAAAACCGGCGCTCGGCGGACCGCATTATGCCGGTGGCTGGATTCGATTTCTGGCCTACATTATCGATGCGATAATTCTAGGGATTGTGATCGGAATCCTCGGTTCATTCATGTCAGAAAACGCGACCAACAATCTTGGCGGCTTGATCGGATTGGTTTATGTGATTTGTTTCTTGGCTTTGAAGCAGCAAACACTGGGCATGATGGCTTTGAAATTGAAATTAATCAAAGAAGCAAATGAGAACAAGATGAATTGGTGGGCGGTCGTCCTGCTGAGACAAATTGTTGGTGGCATTGTCTGCGGTATCACCCTCGGCATTGGCTTTTTGATAATTTTCTGGACCAAGAAAAAACAAGGCCTGCATGACATGATCGCGAAAACTTACGTGGTTCGCGAATAACATAATAAGAGTAACTGATTAGATACTGATAAAACTCCCGAGACCAGATCCTGAAACACATCCAGGATGACATTCTCGGGAGTTTTATAATCCACAAAAATAAATAATCAAAAAACCTGACATTGAGATGCCAGGGTGCAAATGATATTGCGTGGTTTGGTTTTGCTTGGAATTTGCCCTGAATCGGGCTGAGATGAGGTGGGTAGACGGTTAGGCCACGGCCGCGACAGTCTCCTTGGACGCCATGCGCGCGATGTACGGCAGCACGGTTCCTCGGAGCATACCGTGTGCGGCCTGGAAGAAGCCGTGGTAGGTGGTGGCGTGGCTCACGACCAGCTTGCGTCCCATATACATCTGGACGGTGGCGAAGCAGCCGACGATCGGCTGACCTTCGCGGCTGTTGTATCCGGGATGCTGCTCGGTGTGGGCCAGGTGAAGCATGATGTGCCGACACTGGTCGAGGACGATCCCCCGACTGCGGATCTCAGCCGCCAGCCAGTCGGCCAGCATCTTGACCTCGTCGGCGCCGATCAACGGCCCCATTCCGTTGGTGTAGCTCACGATCAGCTTGATCCGGCCTCTCATCCTGGTGGTATGGTTGAACGTGATGCGGTCTCCCTTATAGATCTTCATGCGCTTCTCTCCTTGGGTTTCCCCTGTGAGGCAAACGTGAAAAAGAGCTTACATCAGAGTATTATATCATATTTCCTCCATAACGTCAAGTACATACTCATTATTTGGCTTAAACTTAGAAAAAAAAATAACTCCAATAATTTTCTTAGCTTTTCACAATAAACAATCGGAGGTTTAGGATACAAAAAATCCGGCCAGGCCGGTTTTTTCGCGGAGATAAAGTCAGAAGAAGAATGGCAGCCCCAACAGCAGCAGCACAAAGCCGGAAATAACGATTACAACTGAAATCCAATACGGTTCAGCCAAAAAATAGGCTTCTTCCGGTTTATCCGGATTATAATAAATCATGGCTGATGGCGGCAGCTCGGCCAAAACTTTGGCGGCCCGCTTTTGGCTATATAGGTGATGAGATGGATACAAATTGGCGGCTTGGAGTTTCTGGCCGTTGGCTACATATTCAAATTCAATAGCTACCTCATATTTAGCAATTTCGTTGTCATGAATAGCGGCCGGCTGTTGGGACAATATCACTTGCCGGCTCAAAACCTTGGCCTGAGCCCGCGGCCAGTGCTTTATCTTGCGGCTTTTGGCCAGATAATAAAAACCAAAAACAAACAAGACCAATCCAATGATAAATGAAATTAAATAACCGACTTGATTCATATATTTTTTATTTTATAACTCGCCAGCCGCGACTAAAATGCAAGCCTTAGCCTCATAATTCAACCCTGCTGATTTGGCTTTGGCTAAAACGGCTTCATCAAAACTGCCGGGCTGAAACCACACATTATCATACTTCAATTTAATAATCTGATCGACAATCCGCAGACTAACCGCCGGCGGAACAATGATTGAAATAATATCCGGCTTGACCGGCAGCGAGGCCAAATCCGGCCAGACCTTTAACCCACCAATACAATCAGCGTTGGGATTAACTGGGTAGACTTTCACCCCTTTGACCTTGAGGGTATTTAAAACTTTGTAACCATATTTGTCCTGATTGGCTGAGGCGCCAACAACTGCGACAGTGTGGTTAACTTGAAGCTTTAACATATTATTCTTTGGTTTTATGTTCGGCCGCGGCTTCGATAAAGGCGTTGAAGAGTGGATGACCGGTCAGCGGCCGCGATTTCAGTTCCGGGTGAAACTGCACACCGACAAAAAACGGGTGGTTGGGAAGCTCAATCACCTCCACCAATTTGTTGTCCGGAGAAACACCGGCAAATTTTAGGCCGGCCTGCTCCAACTGTTCACGATAGTCATTGTTAAATTCGTAGCGATGGCGGTGCCGCTCGGAGATTTTGGTTTTGTTGTAAGCCTTGGCTGAAATTGAGTCCGGCGCCAGCTCGCAGGGATAGGCTCCAAGGCGCATGGATGAACCATAACGATTGGCGGCAATATTTTTTTCCTGCTCCGGATTGGTGTGGATGATTTGGTGTTTGGCGTCGGGATCAACCTCGGAGGTAGTGGCGTCCTTGATACCGGCGACATGGCGGGCAAACTCAATCGTGGCCAGCTGCATACCATAACATAAGCCCAAATAAGGAATGCCATTTTGCCGCACGTATTCAATGGCGGAAATTTTGCCTTCAATCCCCCGAGTACCAAAACCGCCGGGCACGATAATACCGTCATACTGACTAAGTTCGGACAATTTTGCGGGCTCTTCTTCATACTCCTCGGAGTTGATCCAAGTCAAGACCGGCTTGGCTTCGATTTTCCAGCAGGCGTGCTTGATCGCCTCGATGACTGAAATATAAGAATCAGTTAACACAAAGTCGCCGGTTTTGAAATATTTGCCGACAATGCCGATTTTAATTTCATTATTTTTTTTGTCCGAGCGCTTGATCCGATCAATAAAATTCTCCCATTCCTTCAAGCCGGGCGCATCTGATTTTTCCGACCAGCCAAATTGCTTCAAAATCAAATCGCCAAAGCGTTCTTTCTCAAAATTAAGCGGCACTTCGTAAATATAATCAATATCCGGAGCGGAGATAATATGGTCTTTGAACACATTGCCTTGGATGGAAATTTTCTTCTTGCGCACATCGTCAATCGCCCGGTCTGCGCGGCAAACCACAAAATCAGGCTGAATACCGGCGGAATTCAACGTCCGAATCGCGTATTGGGTCGGTTTGGTTTTCATCTCCCCGATTTTCGAAGGAATCGGCAGATAAGAAACCAAAACGAATACCACATCGCCGTAATTAGTCATTTTCATCATTCTGGCCGCTTCCAAAAATAACAAGTTTTGATACTCCCCAACCGTACCGCCGACCTCAACGATAGAAATGTCCGCTCGGGCTTTTTCCGCCGCGGTGGTAATCCGCCGAATAATCTCGTCGGGAATGTGAGGCACGACTTCCACGCATTTGCCTTTGTATTCCAAATTACGCTCCTTTTCGATGACCGTCTTGTAAACTCGGCCGGTCGTCATATAATTGACCGAAGTAATATCTTGGTTGAGAAATCTCTCATAATTACCGATATCCTGATCGGTTTCATCGCCGTCATCGGTGACAAAAACTTCCCCGTGCTCGGTCGGATTCATCGTGCCGGCATCGACATTAATATACGGATCAATTTTGATGGCGGTAACTTTGTACCCCTTGGATTGAAGTATTCGACCGATCGAGGCTGAGGCAATCCCCTTGCCCACGCCGCTCATCACCCCTCCCACCACGAAAATGTATTTGGACATAGAAAACTGAAAAAGAAAAACTTAGTGAATTAAATTTTATACCCAATGCTTACTTTTTTAAAAATCAAGCCGATGAAGAAAACACCTAGTCACTCCGGAATAATTTTTGACTCGACCGGCATTAACGATTTAAATTAACTCATCACCCTATTGATTGGTTGCGGTAATGGTTATTTCGACTGTTTGGCCGCCGACTGACACCGGAACGTGATAACGGCCGGCGGTTTTGATCGGCTGAGCCAAAATGATTTGTTTGCTTTTAACCCCAATTCCTTTTAAATTCAACGCTGAGGCAATCAATTCGCGCGTAACGCCGGCAAAAAAAGTTCCTGATTCATCGGCCGGCTCGGTGAACGTCAAATGCATCCCCGACAACCGGCTGATCGCGGTTTGAGCCGCAATTTTCGGCCGGCCCAATTGCTCAGCCCGCTGATTGTTTATCTTGGCTGCGAGTGCTACATTGGCCGGCGTAGCCGGAGCGGCTAGCTTTTGAGGAAACAAGAAGTTGGAGGCATAGCCGTCGGACACGGTCTTGAGGTCGCCGACTTTTCCAATCCTAGGATCATTTTTCAGCACAACAATCTTCATATATTATTCATCTTTAACGTATTTTATCACATTATTCCAAAAGCCAAAAACGAGAGTATCCCCTCGTTTTTGTCAGTCTTATTTTTTTATCAGCGATAGCGCTTTATCAAGCTGCGGATCACGCTCGGCTTGATAATCTTCATAAGTCATCGCCACTATTTCATCCGGAGTGATACCCACTTCGTTGATAGAATTTTTATTCGGGGTCAGCCAGATGGCGGTGGTGACTTTTAACGACGAACCATCGGGCAGCGGCCGCAGCTCTTGAACCGATCCCTTGCCGAAAGTTTGTTCGCCGAGGATAATTCCCTGATGATAATCCTGAAGGGCGCCGGCTACGATCTCCGAACCTGAGGCTGAGCCGACATTGACCAACACCACGGTCGGGATATCACGAAACGGCGAACCGGCGTCAGCTTGATACTGCACTTCACGGCCGTCGCTGAATCGCTCAACCACGACCACCTCATCGGAATTAAGCCATTGAGACGCGACATAATTGGCTTCAGATAAAATGCCGCCCGGATTGTTTCTCATATCCAAGATTATTCCCGACAACTCACGACCACGGCTTTCTTTGACAATTTTGTCGATCTGCTCGTCGGTGTCACGGTAAAAATTCGCTATTTTTATATATAATATATTGTCAGACCGGAATTCCCACTCCACGCTCGCAATCTCAATCGTGTCGCGGGTAATCACCACGTCAATCGGGGTGTCAGCCCCGCGTAAAACCAACAACTTTACATCAGTGCCCCGCGGGCCACGAATAAGTTTGATCGCTTTGTCCATCGACATATCGGTCGTATCAATTTCATCGATGGCGTAAATTTTATCTCCGGCCAATAGCCCGGCTTTGGCGGCCGGCGAACCGGGCATCGGAGCCACAATGGTCAATCGGCCGTCGCGGATGCCGATTTCAGCTCCAATCCCCTCGAACTCGGCATTGATATCGCTTTGAAATTCTTCGGTCTGCTCCGGATCCAAATAATTCGTATATGGATCATCGGCGCCATTCACAAACCCTTCGAGAGCGCTGTAATACATTTTGGCCGGATCAAGTTTGTCTTTGTAAATGAAATCAGACTGCAGCATGCCCCAGATCGACTTGATCAAATCCCCCTCAAATACCTCGGGTAAATCTTCTCCGGCCAAGGCGGTTTGATAATAATTGACAAATCCGGACGTGGAATTAATTTTTATTCGGCCGGCCACAAATCCAACGCCAAAAGAGATAATAACCACGATAAAAATAATATACAAAAAGGCAAACCGTTTGAGTTTTCCCATACTTGTCTTTAAATGATTTTGATAAGACTGAATGTCCATAATAATTAATATAAAACGCAGACAGAAAACAAAAGGGACCGCTCCGGTCAATGCCAGTTAAGAAAAAATCAGACACTCGAATATCTTTAAAAACACAGATGCGCTACTTAGTCAACAACACGCTTGATGTCAGCGCCGATATTTTGCAGGCGTTTTTCAATGTGGCTGTATCCCCGATCAATCTGATATATATTGTCGATTTCCGTCTCGCCTTCAGCCACCAAACCGGCCAGCAACATGGCAAAACCGGCGCGCAAGTCAGGGCTGGTCAATTTTCGGCCATATAATTTGGTCGGTCCATTGACGATCACTCGATGCGGATCGCACATTATGATATTGGCCCCCATTTGACGCAGCATATCGGTATAAAAAAGACGGCTCTCAAAAATCGTTTCATGAACCAGAGACATTCCCTCCGCTTGGGTCAGCAAAACTGTGAACGGCTGCTGCAAGTCGGTGATAAACCCGGGATATTCATGAGTTTGAATGTCGACCGCCTTTAGTTTTTTCCCACCAAAAACTTGAACATAATCAGAACCCAACTGATAATCAACGCCCATGGCGTCGAACATGGTCCACAAAGCTTCAAGGTGGTCGGGGCGACAATTGACAACCTTGAGGTCGTGTCCGATCAAAGCGCCAAGAATGGCAAAGCTGCCGGCTTCAACCCGATCAGGAATAACGGTATAACTATCAGACGACAATTCCTTTACCCCCTCGATAACGATGGTGTGCGTGCCGGCGCCGGTAATCCGCGCCCCGACTCGATTCAAATATTCGGCCAAGGCTGGGATTTCCGGTTCACAGGCCGCGTTTTTGAGGGTGGTGGTACCTTCGGCCAGAGTCGCCGTCATCATAAGCGCTTCGGTGGCGGTGACGGAAATTTTGGGGAAAATAAAAGTCATGCCCTTGAGCTTTTTGGCTTTGAAAATATAGGTATCATTATCAAACTTAACTTCGGCGCCAAAACGCTTGAAACCCTCGATAAACAAATCGATCGGTCGCTGGCCGATGGCGCAGCCACCGGGGTGAGACAAATGCGCTTCACCCGTTCGAACCAAAAGCGGTCCGACCAACAAAACAGCGGCGCGAATCTTGCGCACTAATTCTTCGGGCAACTTTGAATCGGTAATGACCGGCGTTTTGAGTATCAGTCGTTCCTCGGAGCGGCGGTATTGGGTGCCGATGCTTTCCATCAGCTCAAGCAGCCGACTGATTTCCTCGATGTTCGGCACATTATTGATGGTGATTTCTTTGTCGGACAGAAGTGAAGCTGCCAGAATTTTTAACGCGGCGTTCTTGGCCCCCATGACGGAGATCTCACCACTCAATGCTTTACCTCCGGTAATAATGAACTTTGACATATGGTTGACTTTTATCAGATAAAATTGGTTAAAAACAAAACGATTAATTCCTCTAACAATCTAGCACAAAATCACCATAAAATAAAGTCCGGACGCGAATAATTGAATTTTTTCGAATTTTCAGGTAGGATAGAAGGGTAAATCGTCATTGACTTCCAACTAATTTATGAACATCCACGCGCGGCGTTTTTTGGCGTATTCATTCATTTTGGCTTTTGTGATCATCGCCCCGATTTTGATTTTTTACACTGCCGGCTATCGCTACAATCCAAAAAAACAACAGCTGGCGACGACCGGCACACTGGTAGTTGAAACCGCTCCCCGGGCCGCGCGGCTGACGCTCAATCAAGAAGTAGAATATCAGACCCCGATCAGACTGACTGATTTGACGCCGCAAAAATATACCATCGAAATCTCGAAAGACGGTTATTATCCATGGAAAAAAAATCTAACTATAAACTCGCAGGAAACGACCTTTGCTGAAGATATTGTGTTGTTCAAAAAAACCGATCCGAAAAAGTTGTTTGACTTTCGTGTCACGGCCATGGCGGAAACACCGGATCGAAAAGGCGCGGCCATTCTCAGCCACAACGAGAATGAGCTGGATATTTATTACTACGCGTTTGGCAGCAAAACAGTCCAAAAAATATATAATACCACCGACACTCTAAATGAGCCGAACCTATCATGGTCAAAAGACGGAAATTTTTTGCTCCTGACCTTCGCTGAGCCGGCTTTGTCCGGAGTAATTATCAACCGGACCGCTCCAAGCATTAAAATAACAGTCGCCGAATTTATGGCCAATGCGGTAAAGGTTAAATTTAGTTTGGAAGAAGATAATATTTTGTACGCGGTGTCGGGTGACAAAATTATCCAAGCCACCATTCAAAATCGGATCCTAGTGACGGAAACCGTGGACAACTATAACCCGGTCAAACAAGCGGATTTCAATATTTACAATGATTACCTTTATCTGATCTCCAGCGATCGAAATCAAGAAACGATCATTGAAAGGCATCGCGTCGGAGTGCCGGCTGACCGGCCTGAGGCAAAAATAATCCTGCCGACAGCAGAATATACCATCCCAGGAGTGGTTGATGATCATTTGGTGATTCTTGATAAAACATCAGATACAACATATTTTGTCAGTTTAGGGCTGGGAGAAATCTTGACCGGTGTGACTGAGCTTTCAAGTTATTATTACAAAGAAAAAGAAAATCTGCTTTTAGTCGCAGACAAGAATGAAATCGCGGTGTTCGATCTGGACGCTGGGGAAAAGACTACCATTACCAGGGTGAGCGATGGGATCAGTCACGTCAGCTGGTATCCGGAGATAAACTATGTCGTGTACGCCTTCCAAAATCGGGCTAAAATAATCGAACTGGACGAACGAGACTATCGGCTGCAGTGGGACCTCCCGATTGATGATATCAATGATATGGTACTTGACCGGAAGGGAGAGTTTATATATTACTTTAAGAATACCGAACCCGGATTATTTGCCTTGGAGATACATTAAGACAAATCAACTTAAAAACAGGCGCTATGCCTGTTTTTTAATTCAGCTGCAAATTTTATTTTTTCAGCTGCCAGTATGTATGCGTTAAAAAGTTATACGAGAAACAAACTCGAATTCCGGACATAATTATCGTGACTAAACCATAAACGACAATACCGATCATGATGGTGACAAACGGTAAGCTCCAGCCGGAAAAAAGGATCAAAATGGCACCGATCAGGATAAAGGGGATGGCCACCAACGCCGCGATTAGAAAACTGGCCAAAAAGAAGGCCAAGAGGATACCCCAATCAATCAAGTGCGCGACTAATACCGAAGACCAATTCCGGATAAAAAATTTAAAACCGGCCATGATTGCCGCCCAAGCAGGGTACTGCTCCAGCACGATATAACATGAAGCAAAGTGTTTGAATAAATAAATGAAAAACATGTAAACAAACATCAATATACCAACTAATGACGACAAGAAAAACAACTCAAATTGATAAAAAATAACCGTCAAAATAAACAGAAAAAACAAGGGGATAAAAAACCAAACAGCCGCCACGATCATCGGCGCGAATCGGCTCAGACCGGCTTTTATATTATATTTAAAATCAGCTCGAGCTTCATTTTTGATTTGCCCTACTGCTGCCAGCAATCCAGCTGAGGCAATGACAGAAATCAAGGCAAAAACTACGGCTAAAATCAAGCCTAAAATAATCAACAGAAGAAACGCAGGCGCCTTGGCGAGTCCGGTGAACCAATTGATAACTCCGACTGAGGCTAGGGTGGAAAAAAATTGGTTGATATCGTCCGGATTATATTCGAGTAGAATGCTGGCGCCGGATACGAATATGCCCATGAACCACAAACTTTTGTACTTGAAAACGTTGCGCCAAGACGTCTTAAAAACTTCTTTGAAGGACATCATCATAAATTTTATTTTTGTTTTATTGGTCAACCAGACAAACCTGTTTTTAAAAACAGGTCTTGGCCGGTCGATGATTATTTTTTGGCGGTATAAATATCCGGATTCATGCCCAGCTTTTTTTTGTAAGCTTCGGCGGCCGCTTCATTTGAAGCCTGAAGCAGAGACTCGAAGGTGCCGGCATCATACCAACTGCCACGAACCATGCGGACATCAAGTTCATTTAATCCAAGATAGGCTTTGTGGACCTCGACAATATCGGTTTCAGTCCGCCAAGTTGGCCGGATACCTTTGGCAATATTGATCACGCGATGGTCGTAAATATAAACACCGGGAATAGCGTAATGACTCTTTGGCTGTTGCGGTTTTTCTTCAATCGACAACACTTTCATGGTGGAATCAAATTCGACAACGCCAAAGCGCTCCGGATCTGGGACTTCAACGGCAAAAATTCGGCCGCCTTTGACAAAAGACTGGATGTCGTCGGAAAAATCATGCCCAAAGAAAATATTGTCGCCCAAAATCATGGTCACATCGTCGTCGCCGATAAAATTCTCCCCGATAATGAACGCTTCGGGCAAGCCTTTGGGTTCATCTTGAATTTCGTAGGTAAATTTGACCCCTAATTCTCGACCGGAACCGAGCAGGCGCAAGTAATCGCCGGCGTGATCAGGCGCGACAATGATTAAAATATCTTTTATTCCAGCCCTAATCAAAGTTTCCACCGGGTACATCACCATGGCTTTGTTGAAAACAGGCAGTAGCTGTTTGCTGGTGATTTTAGTCAATGGATACAGACGAGTGCCCTTGCCTCCGGCTAGAACAATCCCTTTCATCCCTCGACTTGAGCCAACAGATTGTGGCACGACGGGAGGAATAACATTTTGATTGAGTGGCATTTGATTGAGATTGGCTGCTGAATTTGATTTGGAAGTCAGATCGGTTTTAACCGGACGATTATCGCGATTCAAATATTCACGTAGCGCCTCCGACCAAGGCCGCATCGCCGGCATTTTTGTTGTCTTTAACTCTGAATACGCCGGGCGTTTGGCCGGCCGAGGAAAAGTGGATCCGGCTACAGGGATCAAGTGAAGGGTTTTATTTAAAGTTTTGAAAATTTCAGCCGCGAACTCATACCAAGTGCAGGCGCCCGCATTGGCCGAATGATAAATACCGGCTGGTAATTGGAGCGACAGCAACCGTTTGGTTTGCAACGCAAGGTCAGGAGCATATGTCGGACAGCTGACTTCTTCATTCACCACCTGAAGCTCATCTTTGGTTTCACCTAGGTCGCGCATAACGTCGACAAAGCTTTTTTTAGCGCCATCGGATAAGGCGGGCCGGCCAAATAGCCGAGACAAGCGAATAATGTAATATTGGCCGCCGGCAGTTTGAACGAAACGCTCCCCCGCCAGCTTTGATCGGCCATATTCGCTGATCGGGTTTGGGGTATCGGTTTCTGTGTATCCGTCGGTTTTGGTACCATCAAAAACATAATCACTGCTGTAGTGAACAAATTTAGTGTGCAGATCCCTAGCCACCTCTGCTAGATTTTTGGGGCCGACAGCGTTGACGAGGTGAGCCAACTCTGTTTCCTCTTCGGCTTGGTCCACCGCGTTGTAGGCGGCGGCATTGATGATGATGTCAGGCGCTAAAGCTTTGACCTTGGTGAAGACCGCGTTTCGATCGGTAATATCAATCTCTTCGCGATCCCACTGATGAAGATCTTCATCATTAAAAACCTTAGCTAACTCTTGACCAAGCATGCCTTTGGCACCGATAATAAGTATTTTCATAGTAATTTAAGTGTAGCAAAGTGAGGATAATTGTCAATTGGATAAGCGAGATGAGCAAGAATGCGAGATAAGTAAATTTGGAATAGGGAAACATATTGAAATAAATAGGAATTTGTTGGAGGGATAGATTTCTCGCGGGGATCGAAAATAAAACGGTTTGATTTGCTGGATTAAAAAAGAAAGCTCTTTAGCTTTCTAATGTAAACTTAACCGTGCTGCAGCACCAGACCGGCCGCGACTTTGGTGAACATATCTGAAAGAGCAATGGCCACCGAAATTGGAAGGAAACAACAACTATAAATCAATTCTGCTTGTTTACTAACCGGTTTAACCATATCCGCCCTCAGTTTGAGACTGACGACCGGATCGACAGCCACTGCCGAGGCCGAAAGCTCAGGGACAACATGCCCGGGATCTCGTTCCAATTCATGAGGTTTGATAACCAAACCAAAGAAAGCTACGCCTTCATTGTCTCCGTTAGTTACAAAGAATGTGGAATTAGGATTGGCCCGCTGGCCGGGAAACTCCGACATTCGGTCATTCAAATTGGCCAAACCGGTTTCTTCTTCCAGTTCTCGGGCCGCGGCTTCAAAATGCTTTTCCTTGGGATCCAAAAAACCACGAGGAACGTTGAGAACACGACCGCCTTGATTGTCTCTCTCCTGATCAACCAAGCCGATATAAAGAGCCCCATTTACTCTGGCGTATGGCACGGTAACGACACCGCCGCTTCCAATCTCCATGAAATTCCAGCTGTCATATCTCCCACCAACAGAACCATAATTCAGGACGCCATAACGCGGATGGGAAATTTCTACGACCGAAACCGGATCAACCACGGCTCCATTTACTTTGACTGACCAGCCGCGTTTGGCACCGGCCGGAATCGACTGCAGCGGATTGTGCCCCATTGGTTCGCCTTTCCATGGTGGTGATGGGAAAACTTCACCGTGATTTCACCGTATCTCAGAGTTTATAATTCGTCAAATCCGCAAAATAAAAAGAGATGATCATTGATCATCAAAATTCAGGTCATCGACAGTATCCGCCACATCATCATCCGGCTCCGGGGCTTCAGTAGAAGCTTCATGGTCAAAAACAAAGCGGCAGCGCGGACACTTGCACTCGACTGCCAATTCATCGACAGAAAATGTATATGAGCATTTGGGGCAGGTAGCCAGGAAAACCGGCTCCTCCTGATCAAATTCATCCAGAATTGTGTCTTCGTCGAAGCTGCCAACCATATTGCCTCCTCTCCTTTGGCGTTTAATTTAATTTAACGATAATGGATAATTTTGTCAAGTGGTTTAACCCATTGAAAGACAAGATTGTGATTATCAAAAATAAAAAAGAATCGCGGTTAGACGATTCAATTACTTGTTATGGAAAGCATCACTACGGAGATCATGAAAATCCGGCCGTGGAGCTTCCTGCGCCGGCGCGACTGACAGTTTAACGGAAATGATAAATTCCCCATTATCTTTTCTGCGAATCCTGAATTCAGCTGCTGCCCAGGCTTTGGGATTCTTTTCGGTAGGGGTCGTGTAACATTTGGCTAAAGCAATTTCAACCCCCCGGTACAAAATCTCTCTAAACGCCGGCGGATTAACAGCAAAAGAAAATTCCGTTGTCAGAGAATCCGGTTGAAAATGAAGCGGAAGATTGGCATCACAAGCCGCCTCAATAACCCGAAAAACACGAGTTTCATCTTCTGACAAAATCACGGCCTCCGCCTGATGGGGTCCGATCATGGGTTTCACTCCTTGGTTTCGGCTGTTTCGGTTGACAAAAATACTTCGATGACACAAGTCTGATTTTCAGTTGAAAACAAGGTAAACACGGCTTGGGCCCATGATTCATCGCCGGTAGTATAAAGAGCAATCAAGGCCGCGAACATCTTGGGATAACTGATATACCCAACATCACAGTTGGCGACCGGAATGGTCATTTCCCGTCGAAAAAATGTTGATCCCGGTATAAATTCGAGTTCCAAATAACGATCACACTCAGCTTCAACTTTGGCCATAAAGTTGACGGTGGATGGATTCATCTGAGCGGCGATGACCGGTCCCCTCATGACTTTTTCCTCCGGTAGTGTATGGACAATGTATAATATCAAAAACTTTACTCTTTGTCAATAAAAAAACAGGTTTCAAGGCCTGTTTTAGAGATATTTATATGGTAATACCGGTTTTTTGGCCGTATTGTTTGGCGTAATAATTCTGGTACTCCCCACTCCGGACGCGCTTCCACCATTCAGGATTATTCTTGTACCATTCGATCATCTGGCTCAAACCCTGATCAAAACTGATGGCCGGTTTCCAGCCCAGTTCCGCCATCAGCTTATAGGGACGGATGGCATAGCGCCGGTCGTGGCCTTTGCGGTCTTCGACGTATTCGATCATGTCCGGGCCAAAACCCATTTTTTGCAAAACCAAATCAGTAACTTCCCGATTGGTTTTTTCTTCCCTAGCGCTGATGCAGTAGGTCTCCCCCACTTTACCTTCGTGAATAATCAAATCAACGGCACGATTGTGATCGTCGACATGAATCCAGTCGCGGACATTCAAACCGTCGCCGTAAAGCGGCACTTTTTTGCCTTCGAGCAAATTGGTGATAAAAAGCGGCATCATTTTTTCCGGAAACATATAGGGGCCATAGTTGTTGGTGCAGTTGGAAATGGTGGCCGGCAGGCCGTGGGTGTGATAATATGCCCGGACCAAATGATCCGAGGCGGCCTTGGCCGCCGAGTATGGACTCCGAGGATCATAGGGCGTGTCTTCGGTGAAATAACCATCAGGCCCGAGCGAGCCAAAGACTTCATCGGTGGAAATATGGTGAAAACGTTTAACTTTGGTCTGCCGCGCCGCCTCCATGACAGAGTAAGTCCCGATAACATTGGTCTGAACAAAGGCGTCGGCGCCGAGGATCGAGCGATCGACGTGGGTCTCAGCCGCGAAATGTGCGACCACGTCCACGTCCTTCATCACGTGAATCAATAATTCGGTATTTAAAATATCACCCTTAACAAAAGAATAGTTGGGGTGATGTTCAACGTCGCGCAGATTCTCCAAATTACCGGCGTAGGTTAATTTATCAAAATTAATTACCGCGTAATGAGGATATTTAGTCAAAATAAAACGGATAAAGTTTGATCCGATAAAACCGGCCCCTCCGGTTACAAGCATTTTCATAATTCGATCGTTAGAAGATTAACCCTCCGTAATGTTTAACTTATGGTAAATTTGATAAAAAGTCAATGAAAGAAGTAAGTTGTAGGGTTGAGGATGTAGGATTACTTATTTTGTCAGATTGAAGCTCTCGAATCCTGGCTTTTTATTTCAATAATCACCTTCGCGTGTCTATGCTTCGACGGGGCTCAGCATGACACGAATTATTTTGATGCTTGAAATTCCTTTGGGATGTTGGATTATCAGTCTTGTCAGGCTGAGGCTCTCGAAGCCTGGTTTTTTGTTTCAATAATCACCTTCGCGTGTCTATGCTTCGACGGGGCTCAGCATGACACGGGCTTATAAATCCCCCTTGATTTCCCGTGATAACCCTTATCTCCCTTGCTCTCCCTTGTTCCCCAACTGAAACCGATAAAAAGCGCTAATCGTCGGGGCGTTGGAAATCTCGCCGCGGGAGATCATCTGTTCAATTTCATTGATCGGGACTCGTTTCATGGTAATGAATTCGGTAAAGGCGGGATTGGCTTCCTGCTGGGTCAAATCTTCCGCCACAAAAATATGCGCTACTTGGTTGCAGAGGCCGTTGCAAAAATCAAAATGGCCGAACTCAGTCCACTTGGCCGCGGCCACCCCGACCTCCTCCAACAGCTCCCGTTTGGCGGCGCTGAGAACATCAGCATCCCCCGTTTCAACCGCACCCATCGGCAATTCCCAGGAAAACTTTTTGACCGGGTAGCGGTATTGGCCAACGATATACAATTCTTTGCCCGGCGTCAGAGCGAGGATAATCACGCCCGGGCTGCGGTCGATATAAGTATATTTACCAACTTGGCCGCTCGGCATGACCACATCATCCTGAACCAGACGATACCAAGGATTTTTGTGAATCTCGTTGCTTTTTATGGTCTGCCATTCTTGGTGCATATAGAAAAAGTAAAGAGTAAACAGTGATCAGTAATTAGGGGAGATCAAACAACTGTCAGGGAACAGAATCCGCTAGTCCGACAAATGATTTTTAATCGCTTCAGCGAAGGCCATCATTTGATCTGGTGAATATTCTTGAATATTTTTTAAATCAATTGCCGGGCCATGGCCATCGTCGTCGTATCTCGGGATGAGCCAAACGTGGGCATGAGGAACTTCTTCGCCAAAAACGAGAGAAAAAATCCGGTCGGTGCCAAAAGCGTGTTTTTGGGCGTTGGCGATTTTTTTGACCACGGAGTAATAGCCGGAAATATTTTCAACATCCCAAACCCAGCGATAGTGTTTCTTGGGAATAACTAAAGCATGCCCTTTTGTCAGCGGCCGAATATCAAGAAATGCCAAAAACTCAGCGTCTTCATAGATTTTATAACTCGGGATATCACCGGCGATAATTTTACAAAAAATACAGTCGGGCATATTGGTGAATTATTTGTGTAATATGTAATGTGTAATATATAAAACGGCAGTGGGCGCTCGTTACCTTATGACTTTCAGGTCATTCAAATCAAAAATTTCATCGACCGTGATCAAAATAGCGCTTTTAACTTCATAACCGGCGTTTTTTTGCTGGCATAAATCAAAATATTCACCTGAAGAAAAAATTTCCACCGTGCCTTTGAGTCTATAATAGCCGCCAATAACGCAGATGCGATTGTTTTCAGTCAAATTTTTTATGGTTTGATTCATTTGGCAGTTGGCCACCAATAATTTTTCGGCGACGAACCCTAATGAGACCACAATATTGGCGTTGGGGAGACTCGATTTTGACGCTGTGGCCAAGACTAACTCCTGACCTTCGTTAAATTGCTCTTTCCAATCCATAATTTTAGGGGTTGGTGTGCAGCGGTTAGTTTTTTCTCTACCCTAGACGCTAAACCTGTCTGCCAGCAGACAGAGGCGCTATACGCTCAATTAACTCACGCCCCGTTTTTGACAATACTGATGATGGCAAAGCCGATAGCGGCCCAGAGAAAATATTCGGCCACGTTATGAAGCCACACGAAGTTGAAAATAAAACCCAAAAATACCAAACCGATACCTAGAACCTGCAGGGTTAATTTGGTTTTGCCCCAAATATTAGCCTTCAAGGTCAATTTGTGGCCGATGAGTTTTCCGACCGCGCCCAAAACGATGACAATGACATCCAGTCCGACGACCAGAATAGCCAAAGTCAGGTTTACCTTGATCAATAGAATCAAACTGGCTGAGGCAATTAAAATTTTGTCGGCGAGCGGGTCAAGCAAAGTGCCAAACTCGGTAATCATATTGCGGCCGCGAGCCAGAGCGCCGTCGAACATGTCGGTCAAGGCTAAAAGGATAAATAAAACCAGCGAACCAACATACCAGCCCTGCCATAAAAAATATATCAGAAAAGGCACACCGATTAATCTGCTTATGGTCAAGCGATTCGGCGTGACCCACATTGGGATCACCGGGAAAAAAAGGCGGCAAAACGGATCGAAAAAATTTTCCATGTGTTGTTTGATTTTTTCGAGCATAAATGATGATAATAATTCAGCTGATGACTTGTGGCCACTGGTGACTTAGGCGCTGAACTAAATTCAGCGTGACAAAAAAACATACGCGATAGCAACTAACGATTTTTGGTGGTCCAGTCAAAGCCGATTTTCGGGTCGTCAAATTCGATCCGCTCTTCATCCGGGTTGGCCGGATCATAGGCTTCGCTCGTGTGATAAAACAAACAAACCTTCTCGTTTCCCAGAACCCGATAACCATGGGCCACAAATGGCGGGATGGCAATCAAGACCGGGTTATCTTCGCCGGCGCAAATGACTTGAGTTTCGCCTTTGGTTGGCGAGTCATCGCGCATATCATGAAGCACAACCTGAGCCATACCCCGAACCACGAACCAGACATCCCATTGTTTTTTGTGCCAATGGAAAGCTTTGATCACGCCGGGATGCGTCTCGGTATAGCTGGTTTGTTTGACTTCGTGATAAGTGTCTTCACCGAACTTAATAACTTCGCAAAAATAACCGCGGTCATCGCAGAAGCGTTTGATGGGTTTGATTTGAACTCCGGAGATCATAGGGTTTAGGGGTTAGCGTTTAGCTTTTAGGGTTTAGGGAATTACTTACTATATCTTACGCAATAATGACGTAATTCGTCAATTACGGCTGGGAGTTTAAACCTCAGCGGTTAAATCCCAATAATAATAACTCCGAACCTCATCGCCTTTTTTTTCTTGGTTCAAAATAACCGCGCCGGTTTTTTGGTACAACGGAATCACCTCGGGATAACGAGAAAAACCAAAAATAGTTTTTTTGCCGCGGTCTTTTTCTTGACGTTTGATCAATTCAAGGGCTTTGGTGCCTCGGCCGCCGCCGCGTTTGGTGGGAAAAATATAAAAGTAAGCGAATTGGGTTGATGATCGAACATCAATCGGCTGCCTGATCCAACCGGCCGAGGTAAACTTGCGGCTCCATGCAGCCAACTTCTCCGGAGAATCCGACATGAGGCAAAAACCACAATCAACACCTGACCGGTCTTGAATTTTGAGCATCCGCCAAGAACCGGCGTATGTCTCGATAAAACTCGGGATTCGATGACTCCAATCGCTGTATTTTGGATCGAAATCAACGCCGCATAGAAATTTTAACGCTTGCGCTGGATCAGAAATCGGCTCTAACTTTAAGTCAAATTCAGCTTTGTTCGGAGTGACTTCTGTGGTTGGAAAGGGAAACATATATTGATTGAAATTAATTGTTATTCACCAACCGCGACCTGAATCCCTCCGGTATAATCAGCTGATAGGGCAAAGAATTCTCCGAGCATATTTCCGGTCGGGGTGTAAATACGGACGTGCGGACCGCCAGTCTTGCCCGGAGCGGTAATAATATCGATGTAACCATCAAGATTAAAATCACCGGCCGCAACCCTGACACCGCCGCGGAAATTGTCGTTGTAAGCGAAAAAATTGGCGCGGAGAGACCCATCATAAGAAAACGCTCGAACATGAGGACCGCCGCCGAAGCCGGCGCCGACGATAATATCATCATAGCCCCGGCCGGAGATAGCCCCGAGAGCCACATTGACGCCGCCGGTAAAGTTTGAGCCGTAAACCAAAAGAGTTTTCAGTAAGTGGCCGTTTGAGTCGAAAATTTTCACTTCCGGGGTGCTGCCTTTTGGCGCGCCGACCACGATCTCAGCCCGAGAGTCGCCAGTCACATCGCCCACCGCGACGGATAAACCAAACCAATCTGAGCGGTCAAAGGCTTTGAATCCGGTTTGTAATTTACCATTATGATCAAAAACCCGAACAACCGGCGCGCGGTCTTTTTCCGGCACGACTACGTATTCAATTTGGCCGTCATTGTCAACATCGCCCGCGTCGGCGCGAACGCCGCCACGGAAGGAATCTTCAAACGCCAGAAAACTGCTGAGTAATACTTTATCCGAACTGATACCGCGGACAAACGGCATTTGCCCGGGTTTGGCGGCCGTCACCAAATCGGCTACGCCATCGGCGTTCAAATCGCCGGACTGAAGATTCAAGCCAATGAAACCGGAACCGAAAACCTCAATATCATTCAGATGCCGAAAGGTCACATCATACTCATAAGCCGCCGCTGGATGGTTTTCATCCGCGCTGATATAAAATTTCAGACGATTTTCAACATTGTACTGATTATACGTCTCAGTCACGGCGGCGGCGGCGTCTAATAGACCGGCTCCAAGTTGATCCACGTAATCCGGATTAATTGAATCAAGATTTACAGCGGTTGAAGCCAGAATTTCCGCCACTTGTTCGGTGGTAAAGGTTGGATTGATGGATTTCATCAAAGCCACGGTCCCTGAAACCAAGGCCGTGGAAAAAGACGTGCCCATGTATTGCTGCTCGACCAAGGTGGAAAAATCACTAAATTCATTATTGTAAAATGCCAAGCTGGTGATATTGTCACCGGGGGCGACAATATCAATACAGCCACCGCCGTAATTTGAATAACCTGATAATTGGTTGTCTTCATCGGTCGCGGCCACACCGATTATGGCGTTCAATTCCCAATCATTGTCGTAGCAAATTGGATAAACCGGACTCGCAGCCAAGTTTAACCCGCCGCTGATACTATTGCCGGCGGCAGCCACGACGGTCACGTTGTTGTCATAAGCGCGGACAATGGCGCTTTTGAGCGCGCTGTAATGTTCGCTGCCGCCAAAGCTCAAATTGATGACATCGGCGCCATTATCAATCGCATAATGAATGGCATCGGAGACTGAGGTCGAAGTACCAAAGCCGGCGGCATTCAAGACCACCAGAGGCATGATTTTTACCTTGGCGGTGACACCCTTGATACCGACATTATTATCATGAACCGCGGAAATAAGCCCCGCCACAAAGGTTCCGTGTTTAACCGCTTCAACCGAGTAGATTGAGGTGATGTGCGGTTCAGGATCGTTGGAGTCATAGATAAAATTCCAGCCGTGAACATCGTCAATAAAACCATTGTTGTCGTTATCGCGGCCATCACCCGAGATCTCGTTTGGATTAGTCCAGAGATTGTCGACCAAATCCGGGTGGTTCATATCCACGCCGGTATCAAGAACCGCGACGACGATCTCATCGTTCCCGGTTGTAATGTCCCAAGCCGGCCGAACATTGATTTGATCCAAATACCATTGGTCATCTTCATAGGGATCATTAGCTAAGACTGGAGCGGCGGTTAATAATGCGAGAAACAACAACATTACTCCTGAAACAATTTTTTTCATCATAATTAGCGACAATTTATACTTCTAATACCATTATATTATCATACACCCCACCCATTTGACAAACTTGTGCTTTCGTGATATGCTTCAATGTAACTCAACCAAAGGAGCGAATCATGGAAAATCAGGATGTTATCCTCTTGTCAGCCCGTCAAGCATTGACCAAGCGACGAACTTTTTATCCATTGAAGGCCCCGGATTCTGACGGAGCGAGTCTGCTTGAATTCAGCCTTTCAAGAGCAGATAAACAACCCCACCACGGGCAAAAGCCGGTTGACATGCCAAAGACGACGCTGACCCAATTTGTGCTCAAAGTACTGCATAATGAATCCATTGGCACTGAAACCCAGCGGGAATTGCTGGTCGCGCTGACCGATAAGCTGGCCGGCATTGTCAAGACCGAACCAATAGAAATCGAAAAGGTTGAGGCCGAGCTCAGAGATCTTGGACTGATTGAAGTGGTTAGATTGGAGGAAGAAGCCTGGCGCCGGACAACCAGCCTAGAAATCCGGCTGCTCTTCGGCAAGGAGGCACTCCCTCATCACAAACGAGTATTCCAGAAGAGTTTTCCGGCTAATACTCGGAATGTCATGGTTCTATTCCCTGAGAAGCAGGGCCAAGTTAAACAAAATCTTGCCTACAAGATCCATGATGACTACCTCCCTGTCTGGAACTGGCTGGCGGTGTGCTGCCGCATCCAGCGGCTATCAGCTATCAGTCAGCTGCCAAAAGCAACGGTGATAACGGCCGTCGCGACCCTGATCACAGTCGCAGAGCAAATGGCCAAGATCAAGCCGGCCGAATCGGTACTCGCCACTGAACCTGAGCCAACGCCGACACTGACAACTTGGCAGAGGCTAAAGCAAAAGCTGTTTCGAAACAAAGACCAAAAAGACGCCCAATGAGCGCCTTTTTTTGTCGGTGAAATACCTACTCGGGATGCAGGTGAAATAATTTGAGAAATAAATTACTATTTTTTGGCAGCCACTTTCTGGACAATTTCCGTGACCAACTCGTCCAGACTGAGTTCGCGTTGGTCAGATTCATTACGCTGACGAATGGTGTATTTGGTCGATTCCATTTCTTTGTCACCAATGACCAACATGTAAGGATTCTTTTCTTTTTCTGATTTTCTAATTTTGTTGCCAACGGTTTCATCGCTCAAATCAATCTCCACTCGAATTTTTTCCTGTTTTAATTTAGCAGCCAAATTAACCACATAGTCGTGATGTTTTTCACCGACGGAAATCAGCTTGACCTGAACCGGTGAGAGCCACAAAGGAAAGTCCCCGGCATAATGCTCAATCACGACGGCCATAAAACGTTCCAGCGAACCGACTAGAGCACTATGAATCATCACCGGACGGTGTTTTTTGCCGTCTTGGCCGATGTATTCCAGTTCAAACCGCTCAGGCAGATTAAAATCGATTTGAATCGTCGACAATTGCCACTCGCGGCCGAGCGAATCCTTGGCAATGATGTCCATTTTGGGGCCATAAAAAGCGGCTTCGCCTTCGGCTATAACGTAAGGGACATTTTTTTCTTTAACCAAAGCTTCGAGCATGATCTCCGCCTTGGACCACACCGCTTCGTCACCGAGATAGGCTTTCATATTATTTTTATCAGAGAATGACAACCGAACATGATAGTCCATCCCATAAGTCGCGAGGGTTTCCTTTTCCGCTTCGAGCAGCTGGCTGAATTCCTGCTCAATCTGATCCTCGCGGCAAAAACAATGGCCGTCGTCCTGAGCAAAACACCGTAGACGAGTCAGACCGCTCAACTCTCCGGGTTTTTCATCTCGATAGAGATTGGCGAAATCAGCGATGCGAACCGGTAAGTCTTTGTAGCTGCGGATATCCGCGGCAAAAATCTGCGTGTGCTGAGGACAATTCATGGGTTTAAGATAATATTCTTCATCGGTATAATTGGACACCACGCGGAACATATCATCTTTGTATTTGTCATAATGGCCGGAGCGTTTAAAGAGTTCGGCCTTGTTCATTTGCGGCGTATGAACTTCGACATAACCCATACGGTCTCGAAGTTCACGCGAATAATCGCCGATCAGTCGTCGAAGCAACGCGCCTTTGCCCGTGTAAAGCGGCAGGCCCGGTCCGACCAATTCGGAATGGACAATCAAGCCCAACTCTTTGGCCAGTTTTCGGTGATCGCGGCGTTCAGCCTCAGCCCTCATGGTTAGAAAATGTTCCAATTCCGCTTGGGTGCCAAAAGCCAACGCGTAAATCCGCTGAAGCATCGGTTTTTTTTCATCTCCCCGCCAATAGGCGCCAGCGACCTTGTCAATTTTGAAGGCGCCGACCGCTTTGGTGGACTCGACATGAGGCCCGCGGCACATATCATTAAACATGGTTTGGCCGTTGCCGTCGATATTTTTGTAAAAATTAATAACCGTCTCCCCCGCACCCCCAAGTTCATCGATTAACTCAACCTTGTAGGGGTTGCCCTGCATTTTTTCTTTGGCTTCGGACAGCGGTAAGGAATAAGCTTCGAATTTCTGATTACCGGCGATGATTTTTTTCATTTGTTTCTCGATTTTTTTCAAATCTTCCGGTGAGAATGACTGGCCACCCAAGTCAAAATCATAATAAAAACCGGTATCAATGTCAGGACCGATCGCTAATTTGGCGTCAGGAAAAAACTTCAAAACCGCTTGAGCCATTACGTGGGCGAGAGAGTGACGCATTTTTTTTAATTGATCTTCGTTCATATTATTATAAAGAAAATATTAATTCTATCGTTTTTTATAGACCCTCCCACTAAAGTGGGACATAAGGAATTTTATTTCTTTTTATATTACATGAATTAAATATGCCCCACCTTAGTGGGGAAAACACCTCATTCATCATCTTTCTTAATACGATTTAAAATTAAATCTTGTATAAACGCCTCTCCATAGTCTTCGCAAACTTGGTCATAATTACAATACCGATAACCTTTTAAATCACTTATTTCCCGCACCAAACCATGACGCCACGGATTGGCCACCACATACGCTAAAAATTGAAAAAACTTTCCCTCAGTCTTAACCGGCCAATTGATTCGGTCCTGAATCCCCCAATAATTAAATTTACTATTTTTATCCTTATTAATAATGAACGAGCTACCACCATTTAATAGTTGGAAAAACTTTTGGGCGGCCCGACTATCAACATTTTCAATTAATAGATGATAATGGTTGGAAAGAATGGCAAACGCTTTTAATCCGGGTATGAATTTTGACCGGGCTTCTAGCAATTTCGATAAGATAATATCTTTTTCCTCATCAGAAAAATAATACGATCCATTATTACATGTTTTGTAGGTAACAAAATATGTTGTGTTGGAAAAGAACTGATATCTCATAAAACCCTTCCACTAAAGTGGGGATTATCTATTTAATCAAGCCCATAAATTTGATGTGATGATAATCTAAACATTGAATTTCACCCATAAAACAAATCATCAACAACCAATTTCAATGGACAATTTCATTTCTCAACAATTCAATCACCTTGTACCTGAGGCCAAACTCCCGAGGAAGCAGCGCGGCATTGCTGCGAGAAGTTTGAACTTCGTTAAGACGCTGTAACAGCTCTGCCGTGGATATAGTTTCACCGGTTGATGATTCCAGCTCGCCCATGAGCGCGACGGCGATTTTTAAATCATGAAAGCTCTTGGCGGATTCAACATTGAAGCGGTGCTGAGTCTCTCTGAATATTTTTTTGATTTCAGGAGTGGCGTTTTCAGTGCCATAAACTTCAACAATTAACCCAGCGGTCGGTTTGTGGCGTTGGAAATATTCACTGACATCGATGCCGACACGAAAGGTTATATGCCTCCGACTTCCACTCCTTACCTGATTCTCATAGTTTGTAAACTGTTTTAAGATACCATCCTCATCGCAATAGGCATTCATTCCTTTGCATGTCATCAAGATATTTAAACCAGCAACGTTAAATGTTCTGGCGTTCCCGCCCATTGATTCATCAGACGTAGATTCATAGCCTTCGGTCTTTAACATCCTGATGTTTTCAGTCACCACCCGATCAAGCTTTTCTTTAGCCATATCGCGTTCGCTCTGTGGTGGCCGACTTTTATTTACATTTAAATCTTCTAAAAACATATTTTTATTATTTTTCGATTATAAACGTGGCTGGTCCATCATTTTCCAATTCAACCTTCATCATTTTCTGAAATTCGCCGGTAGCAACGGTCAGACCTGATGCCTTGAGCTCCGCCACGAATTTTTTATACAAATCATTAGCCACAATCGGATCCGCTGCGCTCATAAAATCCGGCCGCCGGCCTTTGGCGCACGAACCGCACAAGGTAAACTGGGAAACAACTAAAATTTCACCCTTGATATCAAGCACCGCTTGATCAAATTCCCCACCAGCACCGGCAAAAATCCGTAAATTTAAAATTTTATCCGCCAACGGTTTTATTTTACCCGCGTCATCAGCCCGATCAATTCCGAGCAGAATCAAAATCCCCCGGCCGATCTCGCCGACTGTCTTGTGATCAACTGTGACTTTCGCGTGGTTCACGCGTTGGAGCAGGGCTTTCATAATTTGTTACCAATTACAAATCGACTACTTATCTACGAATTTAGCAACCGCCTAAGTTTGTTTTAGTATATTCGTAGTATATTCGTCATTAGTAATAATATAAATAAAAAACAAGGCTATAAACCTTGGGACCATCGAATTGACGGCGTTTCCACCCACGTTCTCCGCTATTGTTCACCATTGATTCCTTGATCCCTTAAAAGTTCAAGACATTATGACAATAATTGGAGCTCTTAATTTCTTTGATTGTTCTCGCCGCTTAGTTAAATTCTTGGCTGATTTAAGTCCTATTAAAGGACGGCCAGATGGTAGCTGACCCAATCACCAGCGAGCAAGTTAATTATAGATAAAACAACGCATAACGTCAAACCGATTCATTGACAATAAAAAATCCTTGTGATATAGTATTAAGTATTCCAAATCACTTGGGAGGTAAAAATGGCAATCTTTGGCAGGAAATGTCCTGTCTGCAAAGGAGTAGGAGAATACTATATTCCACGATTCCTTGATGAAGATCGACACAGTGCCATACCTCAATTGGTACAGTGCAGTTATTGCTCCGGTTCGGGAAAGTCTCCCGAACTGACTCTGATGGGAATGATCCTCAGATTCTTCACCCGCAAACGGAGACACTCCTAATGGCATGGGAAGCCGGAACACCAATCGTGATCATTGACGAATCTGTCGATAGGCTTCATGAGCGAGCCGCAGCCGTATTCGCATCTGAACTTCATCGATTGGGTCTTCTGCCGGGCAACGCAATGGTCACCAGCTTTGATGTCAGGAAATGTCCAGAACCAAATGATCTGGCCGATCGCGGGGAATGGTTTCAAATGAAACTTTATTATGTTTACATGAAACGTAACAAGATGTAAAACTGTCGGCAATCATTGAATAAACAAGAACCAAACACGGTTCTTTTTTGATAAAAAATGTGTCATCCTGATGTTCTCGAAAGATGACACATTTTTTTATCGAATATAAATAAGATCTAATCCGTGACCACTTCGATAACTATATTATCAGGTAAAGACGGTACGCGTTTGACCCAAAATGGCGACAGCTGAACTTCAACTGATTCGATTTCATCAAAACTATCGAGATATAATTCCACCCCTTTGTCGCTCAAGCCGGCGATTTTGCTTTTGTCCAAAATTTCACTGTTTTCTTTTAATACGGTTTCACCTTCGGCGTGCACTTTGATATTGGCGGTTTTGTTTTCCTGATTATAATTTTGCACCACGTAAGTTAATTTATCCAACATTATCTCACTCAACTCCCGCTCGCCCGTGACGAGTTCCCTCAACCGCTCGGCCGACAGGCTGACGATCGCCGGCTGTTCGAGTCCAATCAGGGTGACATTCATCTTTTGCCGGACAGTAAAGGTCTCCGCCACATCATCGATACCGGCGCTGACCGCTTCTTCGACCACTTTTTTATCAACCAAAACCGCAACGTAACCTTCGCTGACCTCGGCTTCAAAATCAGCCAAAGCTTTTTGATATAAAGCGGCGGTTAAATCATCTTTGGCGCGGGCGACATCAACAGATTTGACTACTTTTAACGCTCCGGGAGCGCTATTCAATGAAGTTTTGCTCTCAGCGTACACTTCGTTTTGGAGGCTTTCAGACAAGCCGGGAATGGTAAATTTGGTTGCCGCCAAGGTGGTAAAGCTCGATGGATCATCGGCGTAAACATCAGCATTGACCGATCCGCCGGCGGGAACATCCACGCGGTTTTTGATTCGCAGCAGCACACCATCAGTCGTGATCAGCCGAGTAGTCGCGACGAGAGGCTGGTTAACAGTCCGTTTATTGATAATCGAAACCTGTCCGATGACATTGCCCTCCGCATCCTTGGTCCCGGTGGCCGGATATTCCTTGGTCATATCAACCTCGGTTTCAAATAGAAATCCTTTGAGCGTGCCGGCTGTGGGTTCATTATCCTGAGTATTGATATCGGCGATAAAATCGGTCGCGACCGACGCCGGTTTGGGCGTGATGCGGATCAAGGCGCGAGAAAATGAAAAATAAAAGATGACAAAAATCAACACTATGGTCAAGACAACAAAGACCGCGATGAATTTGACATAAAGTTTGGAAATCCCCACCTTATTGGCTGCGTGTGAACTCATAGAGAAAAATTAAAATATATTGGATAAAAAATTAATTACTATCAAGACCGGATTCGGCCAGCATCAAATAACTTGGCAATTAACACCAAATTACTATCTGTATTATACCATAGACTGAAACGCCAATCCAAGGCAAAAAACTTTATTTGATCTTGATCGCGTCTTTGCCCAGCAATTCCTGAACTTTTTGCTCAAAATTAGGACAGTATTTGACTTTGAAGTTGGTTTTGATGATTTGCGCGTCCACATGGAGAAAAATGGTGTTCGTCCCGGGAAACGATCGGAAGAGATGCTTGATGCGATCAGCCAGTTCGTGCGTACTGCCTTTGGGATATTTGATAATAATATTTTTTTTGTTGAATCGCGGCGGTTCATACACCCGTACCGATTGGACAACCGAATCCAGATTGTCTTGATTGATTTCCCATAAATTATTGACCAAGATCTTTGGTTCGGCGTCTTTGTAGCTCAACTGGCCGGTTACCATCATAATTTTTTCTTCTTGAATCTTGTCGCCAATTTCCTCATATAGTTTGGGGAAAATCAACAGTTCAACCCCGACAAACGCGTCTTCCAGCCGGACGAATAACATGGGGTCGCCCTTGGCGGTAATAATTTTAGTCAGGCTGCCGATAACGCCCGCAGTCACAACCGTAGCCCGCTCCTCTTGTTCTTCGGGGTCGGTTTCTTTGATTTTATGCAGTGGAACAATGATGTCTTTGAGGCGGTCTTCAAACTCGGAGAAAGGATGTTCGGTAACGTAAAGACCGAGGAATTCTTTTTCCCATGATAAACGTTGTTTTTTGGCGGCCTCGGGGTATTCGATCAAATTCAAGGACGGCAATGACTGACCGCCGCCAAGAGCAAACAGATTGGTCTGGTTGGTATTCTGTTCTTCATCCACCGCCTTGATATACAACAAAATCTTGTCCATATTTTCCAGGACCAGACTGCGGCCAATGAAATTATCAAGAGCGCCGCTCTTGGCCAATCCATCCAATGATTTTTTGTTCAAATCCTTGCTTTTGACCCGCTGCAAGAAAGCGGAAAAATCAGCGAACCGGCCATGGTCCTTGCGCTCTCGAATGATCGCCTTAACCACGCCATGACCGACATTGCGAATCGCCTGCAACCCAAATCTGATGGTTGGATTTCCGGCAGCCAGAGACTCGGCCACGACCGTGAAGGTGGTAAAACTTTCATTGACATCAGGCGGGAGCACTTTGATTTTCATCTGTTTGCATTCATCGATCTCAATCGCCACCCGATCCATATTTTCCTGGTCGCTCGTCAAAAGCGAGGCCATAAATTCAGCTGGATAATTGGCTTTGAGATACGCGGTTTGGTAGGCAATCAAAGCGTAGCAGGCTGCGTGCGATTTGTTGAATCCGTATTCAGCGAATTTTTCCATGCTGGCGAAAGTTTCTTCCGCCAATCTTTTGGGTAGTTTATTTTTTTCGCAGCCGGTAATAAATTCCAATTTCATTTTGGCCATCAAATCGGCAATTTTTTTGCCCATGGCCTTGCGCAAAGTATCGGCTTGGCCACCGGTAAACCCGGCCATATCCTTGGATAGTTGCATGACCTGCTCCTGGTAAACAATGACGCCATAAGTATTTTTGAGTGGTTCGCGCATAATTTCGTGCGGATAAGAAATTTGTTTGCGCCCGTGTTTACGATCAATGAATTCATCAACCATGCCGGAATTGAGTGGTCCGGGACGATACAGGGCCACCATAGCGATCAAATCTTCGAACTGCGTCGGTTTCAACATTTTCAAATATTTTTTCATGCCTTGAGATTCAAATTGAAAAACGCCGGTGGTTTTGCCCTGTTGGAACAGTTTAAATGTTTTCTCATCATCGAGAGGCAGGGCGTCCAGATCTAATTTCAGACCGTGGATTTTTTCGATAATTTCGGTGGCGTGCTGCATGATGGTCAAGTTTTTTAACCCGAGGAAGTCCATTTTGAGCAGCCCCAAATCTTCGACCGGATGCAAAGAATACTGAGAAACCGTGTCTTCATCGCTCGTCGCCGAATATTGGACCGGCGTATACTCGGTGAGTGGTTTTGGAGTAATCAAAATGCCGCAGGCGTGGGTCGATGTGTGGCGGCAAACGCCCTCAAGCTTCCGGGCAAAATCCAACAATCGTTTGGCGTCGCTGTTGCTCTCGTACAAACTCTTCATTTCCTTGTTTTGATTGATTGAGTCATCAATGCTCATACCCATGGGGACTTGTTTGGCCACCTTGTCGCAAAAAGAATACGGCACATCCAGAACCCGACCAACATCCCGAATGGCCACGCGAGCGGCCATGGTGCCAAAAGTAATAATCTGCGACACATTGTCCTTGCCATATTTTTCTTCCACGTAACGAATCACATCGGAGCGGCGGATATCGGCAAAATCAGTATCAATATCGGGCATGGATACGCGGTCGGGATTCAAAAAGCGCTCGAACAATAAATCATATTGCAGCGGATCAATGTTGGTGATTTTGGTTAAATAAGCCACCAAGCTGCCGGCGGCTGAACCACGGCCCGGACCAACGACAATGCCGTTCTTTTTCGCCCAGACAATGAAATCCATAACAATCAAAAAGTAGGAAGCATAGCCGGTTTTTTCAATAATCCCGAGCTCATAATTCAACCGCTCAATAATTTGTTTTTGGCGATCGGTATCCTGCTGGGCAGGATCAAACTGAAAGCGCTCAGTTATGCCAGTCTGACAGGCGGCGGTAAGCGCCATAAACGCCGTCTGCCCTGCCGGTAAATCATATGACGGTAATTGAATCTGGCCGAGTGTGATGTCAACATCGCATTGCTCGGCTAATTTGACCGTATTATCCAAAACTTCGGGATTGGCGCGAAAAAATCCCTGCATCTGAGCCGTGGAATACAAGGAGAAATCTTCGCCCAAGTAACTCATGCGATTTTCATCATGAACCTTTTTTTTGGTTTGCAGACAGATCAAGATATCGTGGGCTTCGGCGTCTTCGGTATTCAAATAGTGAACGTCGTTGGTGGCGATGATCGGGATATTTAATTTTTTTCCGATTTTAAAGACGCCGTCATTGACGATTTTTTGTTTGGGCAGGTTGGGATGATGCTGCACTTCCAGATAATAATTACCCTCGCCGAACAATGCCAAATATTTGCGAGCCACCTCTTCAGCCGCGTCTAAATTTTCATTCAGGATAGCGTTGGCTAACTCCCCCTGCTGGCAAGCGGACGCACAGATTATACCCTCATGATATTCTTTTAATAAGTCCCAATCGATCCGTGGTTTATAATAAAAACCCACCAAATGCGCGATTGTGGTTAATTTGATTAAATTTTTGTAACCGGTGTTGTTTTTGGCCAGCAAAATCACGTGAAACCGCTTTTCTCGAGAACTGTCTTTGACCAAGTGGCCGAATTTAGCGATATAGGCTTCGACGCCGATAATCGGCTTGATACCGGCTTTGCGGCATTTTTGGTAAAACTCAATCGAGCCATACATCACACCATGATCGGTCAAAGCCAAAGCCGGCATGCCGTCAGCGGCCGCCTTGCCAACCAAGTCATCGATTTTGGCCAAGCCGTCAAGTAGAGAATAATGGCTGTGGACGTGGAGATGGACGAATTGAGACATAGGGGGAGAAAAGAAGAGATTAAGAGATTAAGAGATTGGAGATTCGAGATTAGATATTATTCTGGAAAGAAATTGGGAGGTTTGGCTTTTACAAAAACAATTTCAAGATGAAGGGTCGTTTAGATAAAGTCTTTCTACAAAAATTTTGGACGAATTGGGAGATGGTAAATAAATAAATTACGGTGATGAGGGTGGTAAAGAGGAAACAGTATAAGTGAGAAGTAATGTGTAATAAGGGAATAGTGAGGGTAAAAGGATTTGGTGACAGTAACATCGAGGTAAGTGTGCGGCACTCGCCTCATGTCACCCGCGTCCCCTAGTTTACCAAATTTTGAGCAACTGAACAAATGGGATTTTTTATAACAAAAAAACACAGTAGTTGCTGTGTTTGAATTAAATTTACTTGCTCGGCGTGAGGGCCCGAGTAAGGGTGCTTTCACCAAGAATAGCGGCCGCGCCTGATAGACCGCCACCCTCACCGGTAACCAAGATGTGGGGAACCTTGACCAACTCGGGATGCTCCTTGGCGGCAGCGAGCATCTCGCGAATTACGGACAGCTCGAATGTCAGCTTCGGACCGAGAACATCCTCCTGGGCCTTCTGCCCCTTGGCCACGGCCTCGAGACGAAGCTGTTCACCTTCACCGAGCAAACGATCGCGTTCCTTCTGGCGCTCGGCCGCCTGCTTTTCGATCTCGGCCTTCATGAGAATGGCCTGCTGTTCGGCCTCAGCCTTCTTTTTCTCAGCTTGGATTCGGGTCTCCTGGGCGACCTTCTCCTGATCGAACGTGGTCTGAAGCTGCATAGCCAACTGCTGACGCTTGCCAGGGATCAGGAGCTCGGGCGGCACATATGGATCACCGAAGCGAACATCTCGGATGATGAGCCCTGACTTCAAACCTTCAGGCTTGATACCCGCCTCAACCTGTGCCTCCTGAGTCTGACGATCATAAATCACGTCAAGTACGCGATTCTTACGATTGCCGAGGATGTTTCTGGAAACAGATCGATACATCGGGGTGATGATCCGATTCTCGACTTCTTCCAGATTTCCAACTGAAGCGACTACGAAAGGTGCATTATCCGGAGTGACCTGAACCAGAATGCGGCTGTCGAGCCAGACGTCCCAGCCCTCAACCTTATGAACGATGGCCGAATCGGCAGCACCATCTGGCTGAAGAACGTCATCTTCCCGTTCCTTCTGAGTGATTGATCCGTCAGGATTCACAGTCAGATCAAAATACCGCCTGGTATACCCGCCTTCATAAGTCCAAGTCTGGACTCGAGTATCAACCATAGTTACATGGTATGCCAGCTTATTCAGATAATAGCGGCCGGGAAGCAAAACCTCCTGCCAGACACCGATGTTTCCTTTTGGAACCAGCGGATTTGACAGATTGGTCAGAGCCCGGGAATAGGCCTCATCTTCAGTCAGCTCTCGTAGACTATCCAGATCCTTCTGAATGACTTCCTGAGTCCGGAAAATCGGAGCAGACGGAGCGACGGCAGCAATGGCGGTGACACCTACCTCCGGCACAACATCAGAAGCCTGATCACCGGATTCGGGAGCGGCTTCTGGAGTAGCGAGAGTCGCTACGGTATCGATTACCGGAGGTAGAGATTCAAGCGTCTTGAGTTCCTGCTCAAGAGCAGTCCGACGAAGCGAAATTTCCAGACGAGAAGCCTCGAGATAGGACTCGATGATGGACTTCGGCACGATCGCCTTGTCCGTATAAACCGTACCAACATTGCTCTTGATCACACCGACTGATCCAGCTTCGATCTCGGTTGCCTGAACTTCGTCACTAACATCAAACAGATACCGATTGAGACGATACTGGCCAGGCTTTAGAACCGACAGCTGAGGACCCTTCTGACCACGTGGTTCGCCACCCTCCGCCACAGGACTCATAAAATATTCAGCATTGAGGAAACTTTCAGTCATACCATCAGGCCATTCATCAGCCAGATACTGACCTTCAGGCAGCGTTCGACCGTCAAAGGCGGTGAGAATGCGGTAATGATCATTGGAAACGGAGACGATATCCTTCTCCTCCACTTCATAGAGAACATTGATGAACAGTCGGAAGTGAAAACCGGGAGGCAGGATCTCAGCCTGGGGGCCCTTTTCGCCATCAACGGCGATGACTCGGCCGGCGGGCATATTGGCGCCGTAAATACGCTTGAGATGACCAACCTTATCCTGATCGATAAACACATAACTGGTAGCCATGATGAGAAAGAGAGCGATAAAGCTTGAAGCGATTGTGACGCCAAGAAATACCTTGCGCCGTCCGCTAATCATCACATCCTCTCGATAGTTTTCACGATAAAACAGCTTGGAAATCGGCTTACCGCAGGCAGCCAAAATGATGAACAGAACGGCCAGGATCAACCATACCATGCCGTGCTCCTTTCCTGTTGGTGAGCGGCTTGGTGAAAATTATAAAGGACATAACGGAATATTTTATCACATAACTTTCATCCTGTCAATCATAATTCTGGATTTAGCTTTTCATATACGAATTTCGTTTAAATATCCGCTTAATTACCTTAAAAAATCGTTAATCATTGCGCCTATTGCTTTCTAGTACCTAACTCAACATCTAAATTCCCATAATAATGATTATAATAACAAAAAAAGCTATTTCTAGCAAAAAAAACCAGACTATTTAATTTTTATGGTCAATAGTTCATCGGCCTTTACCTTCGCGGAATAGTTCAGCGAAGGGAGCGTCTCGCCGGTGGATTGCTTGACAATCGACCGGCCCAAATTAATGTTCAACGACAAATCATATTCAGGTACACCCGACTGTTTTTGCAGCAGCAGCGTATAAGCTGAATCAGCGAGGCCGGCTGCGACTGACTCGGGGAGATGATAGCGTAAGGTGACCACTTGGCGGGTCCCCGGTTCAACTTGAAAGAAAAAACCAAACGCAGTTTTACCAAATTCATGATAAGTATCGATGCTCTCGGGGTTAAATTCAGTATTGCCAACCTTGAGGCTCTGAATCCGGCTGCCGGCAGGAACGTAAACGCGAGTGTAGGTGCGATAGCGCGTAGTGCGCCAGTCAAACCAGCCGTTATTGATATAAGTCAGCTTGGCTTCAGCCAAAAGGCCGCCGCTGTCCGGTCGGACCGAATAACTGACTTGACGTTGCATCACCCGATCGGTTTTGAGCGCGGCCAAATTAGCATCCACCACAAGCAAATAATCATCGGGAGTCGGTCTGACCTCACCCGACCAATTCTTAGTGGAGAAAAATGTTTGTAAATCAGCTTGATCAAAATAACCAAGGATAAATTTTTCGGTCAAATTATTTTCAAGCGTGTCAAAAACCAAAGGAAGCTGTTCGACCTTCAAATTGAACAGACGATTTTTGATTTCTTCGGCCAAGTGACTGATGATTTCTTTGCGCTCTTCAAATTCTTTGGGGTCTTCGAAAAAACCCACTTCCACTTGATATTGAAGTTCATCGACAAAATTGTCAGCGGTAAAGGTGATGCCAGAAATGGTAACCGGACCAACAATTTTCAAGAAATCTGCGATGACATCAGGGGTTAACGCCAGCACACCGTCAATATTGGTTTCAGGGCCGCCTTCGAGATGATAAAATTCTTCAACTTTACGCGCTGAAGTCGGAAAATCAGGCCACCAATTTGAATCCCGCATATACCATTTTTTTTGGTTCAGATATTTGACCAGCGGCTCGGGCGGCGCGATCTCGTTGGTGTCTTCAATTGTTTTGTCCAAGTTATAAATGTTGTCGGTAAAGATTGAGGCCAGCTCGCCGTTTTTGACTTTTAAAATGCCGTAGGTGCCGATAAATCCGCCGCTCGGTCGGAGTTCGGAATTGTTTTGAAGTAGGAGCAGATAAACTTTTTCGCGGTCAAGGCCGGCCAGCTCGGGCAAAACATCAGAGGCGGTAATGATATAGCGCAACCCCTTCATAAGTTGAGGAATGTTTGAATTCAACTCAACCACCACCTCGCGCCACAGGCCAGAAGCCTGCAAAGGCTGCAACCGAATCAGGGCTGCGTCAACCTCGTTGATCTTCGATTCTGAATTTTTTAACGTTTGGCCGGCGGCCACCAATTGATTTAGAACCAGAACCTTTTGTTCCTCTGAGATATCTTTGAAATTGACCGTAGTTGAATTGGTGAGTTGCAGAATATGATCTCCAAGATCTGAAACCTCAGACAATAGACTTGAAGTGTTCTCACCGATCAGCGCAATGTCGCGAGCGATACTCACCTGGTCTTTGACATAAGGCAGACGAAAGATTCTTTTGGCCGCGATCACATCAAGTTCGCGGTTGACGGTGGAAAAACTATCTCGTGCGGCTGTAATTTGCTCTTTGGCGGTAAAAAAATCCTGAGCCAGAAGATATGTCTGGGCTGCTTCAAGGTGTTTTTTGGCATTTAGGGTCTCGGTCGAAATCGTTTGAACGGAATTGATCGACGGCCAGATCAAAACCAAGCCGCCAACGACAATCACCAACACAACGATTATAAGCGTAAGCAAGATTGTCGGCAGAACTGAAAACGGCACCGCCAAAATCCGCCACCACCGGCTGCCGGTTTTGGGTTCATGACGGTCTTCAAACTGATGAAGAAAATTTTGGTGGCCCTCCATGGTGGTAAAATTTTAGATAATTAAGAGGATAAAATACAATTATGAGACGACGAATACAAATACAAGAAGAAGATAGAGTAAGAAAATGAATGTAAATTCGCTTTTAAATACTTTTAGCTGTTTGTTTTTGATGGTTGTGTTTCCCGTGATCGATGCTTCCAGAGGTAACGCATCCAACTGGCGAGATGCAAACGAGTCAGTTTGTTGGTAAATAGTTGAAATAGGCCGCCACGGCTCATTTTCATGTGCATGTGAATCACTTCAATCGGACCGACATAGGTGACGCGATAACCACCGGCCCAAATCCGCCGGCATAAATCCGTATCCTCAAAATACATAAAAAATCGTTCATCAAACAATCCAACTTGATCAAAAACTTTTTTCGGAACGATGAAACATGATCCCTGACACCAATCAACGTCCTTGATCGACAAATGATCAAAATTTTTCATCAAAAATCGATCGATGTCCCGAGCGGCAAAGTTCAGCCGGCCGAGAAATGTCCGGCGGTACAGTGGTGTCAACGGGCCATACCACTCATAACAGGTATATTGTAAACTCCGGTCAGGGTTTAACAAGCGCGGCGCGGCCAGACCGATATCCGGATTCTGAGCGATAAAATCGTAGAGCCGCTGAATGGAATCTTTGAAGACAAAAATATCCGGATTCATGATCATGACATATTTTCCCGCGGCCGCGCGAATGCCGATATTGTTGCCGCCGCCCATGCCAAGATTATGGTCGGACGAGAGAAAACGAACATCAGGCGCGTATTGACTCAAATCTTCGGCGATGCGATCACCGGAATCATTATCAACCACAATTATCTCATATTCAGCCTTAATCACCGACTCCTTGATGGCGCGGATGCAGTTTCGAACCAGCCGTTTTGATTTGTAATTTAATATTACGATAGACAAATCCATATCTATGTCAGCCATGAATCAATATCTTCAGTCCTTGCTTTTTGTTTGGCCTTGATAAGGCGGCGTTTGGCTTGGAATCGATGACGCTCGGCCCAAACCTCTTTTATAATTTTCAAATTCGCGGTCTCAAAAAATAAAATGTAAAAAAATTTGATAAATTCAAACCATAAAACCGGCAATAAATGCTTGGGTTTCAGATCAGGTAAATTTTTGATCAGGAAATACCAATGGTTGCGATAGGAATAATAATTGGCAAACTTTGATCGGTGACGCCGCGCTTTGGCCAGCTCAAGTTTGGACATATCTTTTTGCGGCAAAGCAACTGAGCGGTCATGATAAGCGACGGCCGGCGGCACTTTGAACGCTTTCCAGCCGGCGGAACGCAGCCGATAGGCCAAGTCCACATCTTCCTTGTAGCTGAAAAAATCTTCATCAAAAAACTGTTTATCCATCTCAACCGCCGTCAAGGCAGCTCGGCGATACAATGGAATCGCGCCGGAAACGCCGAAAACTTCTTCGACTGCGTCATACTGACTGTCGTCCATTTCGCCGGCGCCGAGATCAATCACCCGGTGATTTTTGAACAAACGTAAACCAAGGGAATCAATATATTTGGTTTTTTGGCCGTCTTGCAGTTTGAGAATTTTGCCGGTAAAGGCGCCAGAGTCTGGCCGCGTGTCGGCGAACGCCACCAGCTTGGCAATAAAATCCGGCTCAAGCAGAATATCCTGATTCAGCAGCAAAACATACTCGCTGTCGGTCCAGTGAATCGCCTGATTATGCGCCTTGGCAAAACCAAGATTATTTCGGTGTTTAACTATTTTTAAATGCGGATACTTTTCATTGATCAATTCCAGAGTTTCGTCGGTTGAGCCGTTGTCAATAATCATCAAAGAGAAGTCCGTGAAGGTCTGATTAAACAAAGAATCCAGACAACCCTTGATGTAGTTGGCTCCGTTCCACGTGACTAAATTGACGGCGACTTTTGACATAGCGAATAGCGTTTTACTTATAGCTTATAGCTTTTAGCTTTTAGCGTGTAGCGGGTAGCGGGTAGCGGGTTTAGAGAAATGAAATTAATAGAAGTTGGGAAATTTGTTGTCAGCCATAGGACTGACTCGTCCTTCGGCGAGAAATTTATCGGTAGACAGCCTAATTTCGACTAATTACAAATTATTTTAAGTAAATACCTTCTAATTTTGTTTTATGACTTGATACTAGCGTTTCTTCGGCGTGACCCAAAAACCGAGATGATATTTCTTGCCGAGAGCCAAGCGAGTTTGAGCATCAAGCGCGGGAATCGAGCCGAAAATAATCATGGTGACCGGCAGTAAAGCCCACTGGACCAGCATGATCAACCATTTGTAGCGGGGATGAGACTCCGGTCGCGGCGGTAAAATCAACAGGCTGAAAATAGCGGAAATCAATATTCCAAACATGGCCGCGCCCATCAGCCATTCCAACACAAACGGTGTATTTTGAACGATCACCGATGAGGATTCCGGTCCAAGACCGGCTACCCAAAGCGGCAGGCGGCCGAGGATAAAGATCAGGATCGGGGCTGTAGCCCAAGAGAACATCCCCTCGGTTTGATTGAAAGCGTGTCTAAATTTCGCCCATTTGGAAATTTCCGGGTGAGCGCGATACTCCTTCATCATATACGGGAAGTGCTCCACGCCCCACGCCCAGCGGCGCTGTTGTTTGTATAAATTCCGAGCGCTCTGCCACCAAGTGTCGGCGGCAACATTATCCATGGAAACAGGTACGTATAACGGGACGACTTCAAAATCGCCTCGATACTGAAAATACCCCTGAAGAAATATTCGCGAATCATCGGTCACAATATCCTTTTGCCAAAAACCGATATCAACCAAGGCTTTGTAAGGCATGGAGTGCGACGAAAAAGTAAACATGCGCTCCGGCCGCACCAACTCCGCCATTAACCAAAAGACTGTCCCAAACGCGGTAATCCGAGTAATGGCGGGAGCATCCCAAATATTGTTGTTATAAACCACGGCCGGCTGATAAGCCTTCCTCAGCGGATTTTCAACGGTTAAATACTTGTACGTTAAATTCGAAAAGTATTCCGGATGGGCCTGAGTATCTGAATCAAAATAGGAACAAATTATATCCTCATACTTCAAGCCGAGTTGATCCATGACTTTCTTGCCCTCCCACCCGGCAAAGTGAGCATTGGCGCCTTTGCCTTTCATCTCTCCCGGCAAACCATCCGGATGAATCGTGTGAATCAAACGGAAAAAACGGCCGTGATATTTCTTTGACAATTTTTCCCACGCGGCGATGAACTGAGTTTGAAACCGCTCCTCGCCGGCCAAGTGGACAATAAAGTGATCCAAGGGAAAATGATTTTTGGTCAAACTGTCCAATGTGGTGTCAAGCACTTCATACGGTTCACCGGCGGTGGGTAAAAGGATGTAATGATAGATCCGCTGCCAATCTTTATTTTCAGTTTTCAGGCGGTCAAACCAGTTGAGGCGGGATTCACGCCGGAAACTTCTCCATGAAAAAAACAACAACAATGAAAAATAAACAATTCTGATCAGCCAAAGCAAATCAAACGCAATAATAAAAGCGATAACCCAGAGAGGCTGGATGAATGATAAAATAATTGACCCAAGCAAAATTCCCCAGACCAAGGCGGCCGGGAACATTTCATGTAATCTTTTTTTGACCGCAGCATTTATGACAGCCATAATACCGATTAAGATTTGCTAATTTTAACTAAAAAACATTAAAATGTCAATCAAAGAGCTCTAGTAAAGTTAAAATGAACCCCGCCACAAACATCAAGATCAAAAACCAACCAATCAGCTTGAATCGGGGCAGAGAGAAAATTGGTTTGGTGTCGCCGAGGCGCTTGGCGCGCCAAAAGGAAAATACTACAAGCACTCCGGTCAAACCGAAGGTTATACTGCCGGCGGTGCCGATCACTTTAATAAAATCACGACTGACAAAGAGGAAAAATAACGTCGGGAAAATGACCGTCAGGAGCCAAGCAAGCCAACCGGGTAATTTGTAATCAAAATGGAATAGCTGACGCAGGCCAAGCCCCAAAGTGAAAAAACTGGTGGCCATGGCCAGAGCGGCAAAAAAATTCCCCATGAGTAAAATTTGGGGGCCGACGGCGGCACCAAGACCAATCGTGGCAATATCCGTGGTATTGACGCCGGTCACACCCACAACAACCACGGCAAAGATTAAATATAAAAATATCGGAACGACGCTGCCAATAATAATCGCCGGCCGGATCAATTTGGGCCGATCACGCAGAACTTCCTTGATGGAAAAAATTGCGCTCGTGCCGGCGTACGCGAACAAGAGAACACCATATGGCAAAAACAACTTTGAAAGATCAAGGCTGGATAAATTGGCGGCATTGATGCTCGGAAAACTCCAGCCGCATATCAAGAGTAATACAATCACCAAAAGAAAAACAAAAATGGTTTCAAGCGCCTTGACCAACCGTAAGCCAATCAAGACCACCATCACGCCAAACAATAAGAAATAAAGGCTAAAACGGAAACTATCATTTGGAACGCCAAAAAGAGAAGACAGCACTATGCCTTCGCCAATAATATAGGCGGTCAAGCCACTATAAATACCGATTATCATGCTAAGCGACTGAAGCCGATCGTAAACCGGACCGAGATATTTGCGCGCCAAGCCGCTAAGCTGATGCCGAAACCGCGTACGCATCATGGTTTCGGCGATCATCAGGTTGAGCACCATGGAAGCTAAGCCGAGAAATATAATCAAAACCAATCCGGGAATAAATCCTGAGCGGGAGATAACATAAGGAATACCGAGAACGCCGGCGCCGATAATCGTGCCGACAAGAATTGATACCGCCTGCCAAAATTGTTTGTCGAAAAAAATCTTATTCATTTTATCATCCGTTCAAGTGATAAATTCCGGTCTTTATGTATCGAATAATGTATTAGGTTATTTCTTTGATCTCGACCAAATTGATATCCCCGCTCATCCCGACCGGCTCCCCTGCGATAATGATTATCTTGTCGCCTTTTGTAATCAGATGAACGGTTTTGAGATAACTGATTGAACGATCGATTAGCTCTTCGACGGTCCGACACGTGGGAATAATAAACGGGACAACGCCCCAAGATAAAATCAGCTGTCTTCTGACGCGGTCGTCATCGCAGGCAACGAGAATCGGCAATTCAGGCCGATATCGGCTGATTACGCGGCCGGCGTAACCTGAAATTGAGGCGACCAAAATTAACTTGGCGTCAACCGAGTTGGCCAAAATATTGGCGATCCGCCCGATCGCTTCGTTGGCCGGCTCGATTTTTTTGGCGTGAATCTCCGGCACCAAATCGTCATAATTTGACCCCTCGGTTTTTTCGATAATGCGGGTCATATACGATACGGTTTCCACCGGGTAGGCGCCGGTGGCGGTTTCACCGGAAAGCATCAAAGCATCGGTATGATCAATCACTGCGTTAGCGACATCACTAACTTCGGCTCGAGTCGGACGCGGATTGTGGATCATCGAATCAAGCATTTGAGTAGCGACAATAACCGGCTTGGCTTTATCCAAGCAGCGGTCGATAATCATTTTTTGCATCAGCGGCACGTCTTCGGCCGGTAATTCAATGCCCAAATCACCCCGGGCGATCATAACCGCGTCGGTCGCTTCGATAATTTCGTCCAAATTATCAATCGCTTCATTGCGTTCGATTTTAACAACGATTCTGATCGGGTTACGGTTTTTTTTCTTCAATTTCTTTTCATAGCTTTTAATCAAGTATTTCAGATCATAGACATCCTTAGCGCTGCGGACAAATGACAAGGCCATATAGTCCACCTCATTTTCGACTCCGAATTCTACATCCTGCTTATCTTTGTCGGTCAAAGCTGGAATACTTAAGGAAGTGTCTGGCAGGTTGACGCCCTTGTGAGTAGCGATCGCCCCACCGATAATCACTGTCGCGTGGATATCTCGGCCGGCTACCTTGTCAACGGTCAGCTGAATCAAACCGTCGACAATTAAAATCCTCTGCCCAGGTTCAACTTCAGTATGTAGTTGGTCGTAAGTGATGGGAATTTTTTTCCCGCCCTTGGAAATGGCTCCGGTGGTAATAATCACTTTTTCTCCGGCTTTTAATTGACGCTCAGCGCTTCCGATGTCGCCGATTCGAATGCGCGGCCCCTGCAAATCCTGCAACAAGGCCACGGTTCGCCCCATTTTTTCCGCGACGGCTCTGATGTTGGTGATCAACTTTTTGTGTTCCGGATGTGTGCCGTGAGAAAAATTAAGCCGAGCAACATTCAAACCATTGCTGATAAGGTCTTTTAGAACCTTTTGACTTTTTGAGACCGGACCAATGGTGCAAACTATTTTAGTGCGAGACATAATAATAGAAGAGTTAAGAGGGTTAAAAAGGTTTAGGGGAAATAAAAATGACAAAATAATTTTTAGGCTGTGAAAAATTACACAATCAAGTTTGACTTCTCATATGTTAACAATAAATCTGGCTTGAGGTGCCAATCTCGCTATTTCCCGACTTGAACAGCCGGACCAAGCAACACTTTTTGTTTTTTTCTGCGCTTTAAATATTGATTTTATCAGTATAATGACCCAAAATCGGCATGACCCATTTTTCACCGTTTAGCGCCTTGATAATACCGGTGATGGTCATAATGATAAAGTAGACAAAAGCGATGAGCCAAATCACTTGACCAAGAATAGGAATTACATTGACGAGAGAAATGATCACCTCGGCGATAAACAAAATCAACCCTTGCTTGCCGTGAAATTTGGCATATTGGCTGTCGCGAGCCAAAAGCAGCGGAATCAAACATAAAATACCGAGATAACCGACGGCCGCGAGCACTTTATTTTTTTCTACATCTTTGGAATCAAACATATAAACGAAAAGCAACAATAAAACAACAAATCACAAAACATAAAATTAAATTGGATTTTTTGTTTTACTGTTTTTAATTTATTAATTGTCTATATTATATCACAAAAATGAAACCGATGCAGACTAAATTTCAACAGCTTGATAATGATTGATCATTTGCTTAACTCCATCTAATTCAATCACAATCACATCAAAACGCGGATAGTGTCTACTGGGATAAGAAGCCAGATAACAATCTATGGTTAAACGAATTTTTCGCTTTTTACGAGCATCCACGGCGTCTTCACCGCGGCCCATGCCCCCGGCGCGGCGGGTTTTCACCTCGACAAACACCAAGTCATCATCTTTGAGACAAATCAAATCAATCTCGCCGTAGCGCGAATGATAATTTTTTTCGATCACTTGATAACCGCGATTAATCAAAAAACGGGCCGCGTTATCTTCGCCCCAATCACCGATTTTTTTCTTGATCGTGGTCATGACTAATACAAAAGGTTGCCGAGGGTAGCCTCAAGAAATCGCTGCTGCAGGTTGGCGATGAGCAAAGCGCCCATAAAGATCAAAAACAATCCCAACGCTTTGTAAAATACGCGGCTGCCACCGAACCACCGTTCAGCAAAATTAATATAACCGATCAGATTATAAGGGATGTCTGTTTTCCACACACAGACAAAACCCACGCCGAGGAAAATTAATCCAAGAAATATACGTCCAAGCATATGATTATATTATAGCATATCATAAAAAGGCCGGTAAAATGAACACCACCGAATAACAGCTGGTAGTTTCTATCTCGCAGGCCATAAGGCCGGCCACACTTTTATATATAATCTTGGATCAACAATAACGACTGAATATAGAGGAGCCGTAAAAGATGTGCGGCGCGAGGCAAAAGTTTATAATTTCTTCCACAATTCAATTGTTGTCTTATGCATTCCAATTTGCGAATAAAATGCTTGTGATAATTCGTTTTCAAAGTCAGTGTGCGTTGTCATGTGGTCACATCCTCGTTTTCTAAACTCCGTTTCAAGTTCAAAAAAGTTTTTTTGCGGCTCCTTTTCCGCGAGCTTCTTCTTTGACATACAACTCATCAATGTATCCCAGTTTGCTTATATCGTGATTCTTTCTTTGATGAATACTGCCTTGAATAAAACCAACTATCTTGTTTTCCTCATTAATCGCGATCAAAATTAAACAGTCATCAAAATCTTCATCTTTCAAGGGTGAATAAGGAATTGTTCGCTCGTGGAATTCTTGATTTTGCGAACTAAAAATTTTTCTTCTATATAAATTGAGCTCATCCATTATGGCTCGTATCTGATCCACGTCGGTTTTATTTGCTTTCCTGATTACCATATTAAAAAATCTATCACGAAATTTATTTTTACCCAACTAAATCCATTATCTACTCCTCATATTATTTACATTACTATTCTATCCACAAACAAAAAAGCCGCCTATAGATAAAGCGACCTAACTAATCTTTGGCACATTTGGGCCGAACATGAATGGAAGGCTACACAGAACAGCATAAAACCAAACAAGCAATCCCAATGCAAACAGGGGCATACCCACCCACTGGCCAAGATAGGTAACGGCCGGCCAAGAGACAACATACAAGGCAATGCCGGTCAACGACATCGCCGCGGTGATTCCGGTATGAAACGTCATTCGCGTCAGATAGCCGTAAAACAGCAAGGAAAAAACTGGCCAAAGATCCCGCAGGATAGTCAAAAACATCACAACAAAGCTTACGAGGATCAGAGAGGCAAATACCAGACCAACCAACTCATGAAAATCGTTGCGCGTCTTCTCGCGTGTCATGCTTCCTCCTTGGTTGGACATTTGGCATATCGATTGTTTTACTATATCACGTAAACGTAATGATGTCAATGTTTGTAACAAAAAAACCTTCTTTAGGTTTTGTCAAGACAGAAATTATTTCATTATGGCCGCGCCAATCGTAGCTACGAGTTTATCAAGGAGCTAAAACTGGCCGCGCCAGCCCAGCCTACCGGCAGGCAGGCGTGACTCGCATGAAATAAGGTAAAAACTGGCCGCGCCAGCCATAGCTCGCTGAAAGCGAGCGAAGGCTGGTGCCGAGGACAGGACTTGAACCTGCAAGGGCTTACGCCCACTACCACCTCAAGGTAGCGTGTCTACCAAATTTCACCACCTCGGCTTAAATTAAATCATAAATACTAAATAATTAAATTCTAATTCCAAAATTCTAAACTGACGGCTATTTTTTTCGAATTTAGAATTTATGATTTTAAATTTAGAATTTTAAAACCGGTGTCATTATACCACCGATTTTATTTTTATTCAAGAGTGATGGCTTGCACCGGGCAGGCGCCCTCAGCTTCTTTGGTACAAGGCAAATCAGAATTCTCCTGACCGGGCTTAACGGTGGCTTTGTAGCCCTCATCGGTCTCAGCCATATCGAACACATCAGGACAAACGGCCGAACAAGTGCCGCAACCGATACACGTTTGTTTATTGACTTTGATGGACATAGAGAGAAAAGAGATTAAGAGATTAAGTCATTAAGAGATTGATCCAGCCGTTCGCGAACAGCGGGATTGGGTAAATAAGTAAAAATGGGGTATTGGGATTATACGTAATAATTGCTTTGCTTGACAGCCGTAGCTTTCTTGACCTCCGAAGTTTTCTTGAACCCGAAGCTTTCTTGACCTCCGAAATTTTAACGAAGGAGGTAGCGTAGGCTGATTGCTTTTTCTATTTGATAATCAAATTCTTATTCTTCCCGACAATCACAGATAATTTCTTATCGGCAATTTTGACGGCCACGGGTGTTTTGATCACTTTGTAATCGTCAATCATGAGCGGCAAATATTCAAAGCTTTTGATTTCGAAATTCACCCCTTGAATAATCGTATCAACCGTAGAATGTTTAACTTTGGTAAAATATTTTTTAAATCCCTTGACCTCTTCCGCGTCTTGAATCAGCAAATCAAGCCGGCCGTCTTGAGGCTGGACTTTTTTCAGTAGCCGGCCGGAAAGGCCGGGGCGAGGAATGTGGAAATTAACAATCGCTACCTCGTGGCATTTGGCTTTGGGAATCACACGGTAACCCTCATGGCTAATACTGATCCGGTCCAAATTTTTGGTCATTTTCAAGGAATGGAAAAAATAAAAATCATTTACCTGACCCAAATCAAACTTGGCTAATTTGCGCGCGGACAAAGTTTCGCAGGCTAAATCCGCTTCAGGCAGGCCAAGAGCGTCAGCGATATAATTATGATCACCGATAGGAATGAGCCCCACGGTAACACCGAGGCGGGCGGCGATATTCACCGCTTTGAGAAAGGTTTGATCATTGCCCACCACAACCACGCTTTTGGCGCCACGTTTCACCTGATCCTCTATCATCGAATCAATGCTTTTGAGCAGAGTTAAACGCTCGTGACGGCCTTGGATGTCAAAATCCAAAAGCCGGGTTTTGATGCGGTCCAAAACCTTTTCGTACTTTCGATCATTCAGGAAACTGTCATAGAGGTAATAATACATACCATCGCGCCCGATCAGGCTTCGGTCTCCGTCTTTTTATCATCATTTTTCGGTCGATCAACGGCCTGTTTATGAGCGGCGCCCCCAGCCACCATGGTAACGGTGTTGTCCATGCTGCAGCTGCCATTGAAACTGGCGCCGGATTCAATTGATAAAATTTTGGCTTTGACATCACCGGACACCTTGGCGGACGCGGTCAATTCCAATTTGCCGTCGATATCGATATTGCCACTGACTTCGCCCGCGATCAAGGCTTCAGCCGCTTTGATATCGGCCTTAACCTTGGCCGCAGCGCCGATCCGCAGGCTACGGTCGGTTTTTAACGTACCAACAACTTCACCCTCGACGATGATATTGCCATTGCTGACCAAATCGCCTTCGATTTTAATGGTATTGCCGATAATTGTATCCTCGGCCTGCGGCGTCTGGTCCAAACCAAAACCCTTGGTCCCCTCCTCTTCCCGATTGCTAAACATACTCATATGATTGTTATCCCTCCTGTAATTATTTTTGTCTAAATTAAATGGATTATGAGATTATATTAAATCAGACCCATAAAAAGTCAACCAAACAGCCATGTTTCCTGTTAATAAGAATTTGACGCTTTATCGGTTTAATATCATCACATTTCCTCCACGGATTGAATATTCAGCAGAGATAACCCTTTTTCCATCACCATTTTGGCCGCGCGCACCAATTTTACTCTGGCCGCTTGAAGATTGACATCAGACGAAACCACTTGGTGCTGGTGGTAAAATCGATTGAAGGCTTGCGCGAGGTCAAGCAGATAGGTGGCCAGATAGGCCGGCTGGTACTTTTCAGCGGATAAGGCGACTTGGTCATTAAACCGGCTGATGATCTTGATCAGTGATTTTTCTTCAATTTCTTTAAGCAGTGAATAATCGACAGGTGCTTCGTCGGCAGCGACTTTTTTCAAGATTGAATTGATGCGGGCAACAGTATAAAGCAAATACGGACCGGTCGAGCCCTCAACTGACATGGCTTTGTCCATATCAAATACAATCACGCTGTTATTCTCGTATTTCAACATCCATAATTTCAGCGCGGAGAGCGCCACGGTTTTGACACCGGACAAGATTTTATCTTCAGACCAATCAGAATGACGCGCGGCGGTTTCTGCCACCAATTTTTCGATCATGGCCTGATAAAGGGACATAAATGTCACCACATTGCCCTTTCTTGAGGCCATGGCCCCTTCCGGCAAGGTGACAAAATCGTAGGCGACGTGGATTTTTTCTTTGTCTTGATAGCCGAGCAGGTCGAGCAGTTTGAAAATCTGTTTTAGATATAAGCTTTGGCGGTTGTCGACAACATAAATCGACTTATCAACGCCGAATTGATCGAATTTCTTTTTGCCAAGAGGTAAATCTTTGGTACCATACAAAACATTGCCGTCTGATTTGATCAGGACGACAACCTCCAAACCGAATTCTTTCAAATCGGCAATCACCGCGCCTTGGCTTTCTTTGATTTGCGGCACTGCTCCGGTTTTCAGTAAGTCAGCAATCATTTTTTTGCCCACAACCTCTTCTTCACTCTCCCAAAACCACTCATCAAATTTAACGTTCAATTCATCATATACAAGATTGAATCCATCCAGACTCCATTTTTTGGTTTCTTGCCATAGATCCATGATTCTGGAATCTTGGTGTTCCAACATTTGATGAACAGCGGAAACCTCGGATTCAAGATCGGCATTTTCTTCCAACTTTTTAACCGCTTCAGCGTAAACATCACCCAGAAATTCGCCTTTGGATTTGAGACCAAAATCATATTGGCCATCGGGATATTTTTTTTGCAGCCACCACAAACATTTGGCCACATGAACTCCGGTGTCGCCGATATAATTGGCGGCAATCACCTCATGTCCGAGATGACGGAAAATATTCACCAGCGACGCGCCGAGGCAGGCATTGCGCAGGTGACCAACGTGGAATTCCTTGTGGGTGTTGGGCTGGGAATATTCGAGCATAATTTTGGCCGGTTTGACAACTGATTCATTTTTGCCCGACTCAGCGCGGTTCAAGACCGAGGCGGTCCAGAATTCCGGTTTGAGAAAAAAATTCAAATACGGTCCGGCAGCGGCGGCGTGATCAATAAGGTCAGATTCAGTTGAATTTATTTTGTCAGCCAACTCAGCGGCCAGAGCCGGCGCATTGGTCTTGGCCTCTTTGGCCAAGGCAAACATAGGCAGCGCAAACTCACCCAAATCAGCTGCCGGCGGATTGGTAAAAATAGCGATATCAATATTTACATTAAGCTGTTTTTTCAATTCATCAGCTAATTGTTGTTTTATTTTATTCATATTGAAGGAAATTTATCGAAATTTGTTGAAATTAGGTCGTCAACCAATGAATCCCCCAATTTCTATAACTTTCTTTTTTCATCTGTACTTATATTTCTCAACCGATCAAGTTTCTCCATAATATTTTCTTCGTATTCAATGCTCGATGGCTGTTGATTTAATCTTTCAGTCTCTCGCTCAAGGTTTACGGCCGGATTAATTACCGAACCAGCCGAGATGACTTGTTCATCAGAGCGGGGTTGACGGCGGAGAGTAAAGGTCTGCATGAGCGAAAATACTTGGGCGCCAAAGACGATGAGCAAAATTGCGGTGAAGCCGAGCAATCCCATCGACAATCCGTGGCCGATCGAGGTGACAGGATAAATAGCCTGTTCCTCCCCCACTAGACGAAAAGTGGTTTCAATCAGCCGAAAGGTATCACTAACCGCTCGAATCGAGGGGTTGGCTCCAAGCTCAACAATATATATTAATATATCGAATATCAATAAAGATAAAAAGAAAATAAAAACTATAATGGTGAGAAACAGTAACTTTCGCCGGCGGTCAAAGTTAGGCTCCATACGAAAAAATTAAGAGAAATTAAGGAAAAATCGGTATTTATTCGATAGGTAACAATAAGTCTGCATCCATGAACACTAGTACCGGTGCCTGAAAAACCGCTGATTATTTCAAACTAATAGAAGGTGTTAGCGGTAGAATATATGTTAACTTTCTGCTAGAATAGAACAAATAAGCCCACCCACTATTGACAATAATTATAATATATGATATAATGCTTTATTAACTTGTTCATTTGACCTGCGCGAGACGGTTCCCAACTAGGGAACCAGTCAATACCCGGATCCCGCCGTTCACGAACAGCGGGAGGAGAAGGGAGACTTCCTTGGCCAAGAACGACACGACGACCGCCACCCCCGCCGAGAAGAAGACCCGCACCCGCAAGCACGAGACGTTCGAGGCGCTCTACGCCCACCGCGAGGCCCGAGCCACCGCCGCCGAGAAGAAGACGCTCAACGCCAACGCCCGCCAGATCGAAGCCGCGGCCGAGACGCCGCTGCAGCGCCTGAAGGGCCTGGACGCCCGGCTCGGTAAGGGCAAGGGCGCCGAGGCCGAACGCCAGCTCATGGTGAAGTACATCTCCGACGGCAACGGCAACGTCCCGCTCGTGGACCTGCGGGCCACGACGCGCGACAAGGCATTCGCCTCGGAGGAAGGTCTCAGCCCGATCGAGGCGCTCAAGCAGCGCATGAACGCGGCGAAGACCGCCCAGAGCTCCGCGGCGTAGCAACGCCGTCATTCCCCGAGTCAGGTACTGAGGTGCCCGACTCTGACGACCAGTAAAAATAACTGGCCGTCTATTTTTTTAAAAGCGCATAAACCAAACTTCCTAGATCCTGAAACAAGCCTGAAACAAGTTCAGTCCAAGGTTCAGGATGACAAGGAATTTTGGATTTATTTCCCTAGTGCAACACGAACAAAATGACGTTTGCCTTTTTGGATTACATCACCGTCACTGACTTCGAGCGAATCGCGGTCAACCGGAATGTCGTTGACCCGGACGGCGTTTTGTTCTATCTGGCGTTTGGCTTCAGTTTTGGAGCTGACCAAACCCGACTCAACCAACACATCCACAATATTACGGCCGGTAATGGTCTTGACCTCGATCTCATCCGGCTGCTGTTTGTTTTTGAACGTATTAATAAAATTTTGCTCCGCTTCATCGGCGGCTGATTCATCAAAATAAATTTTAACGACTTCTTTGGCCAACTCTACTTTTAGATCTCGGGGGTTAACACCTTCAGCTAACTGTTTTTTTACCTCTTTCACCCGAGACATAGAAACGACCGTGCACAATTCAAACCCTGAGACAATCATCCCATCGGTCCAGCTCATCACTTTACCAAACATGTCATTCGGTTCATCGGCCAAAGTAATCATGTTGCCTTCGGTCTTGCCCATTTTCTTGCCGGAGCTGTCAACCAATAATTTGTTGGTCAAAACAAATTTTTCTTTTTTGCCAAGTGCTTTCATCAAATCGCGGCCGGCGAGCATATTGAAAGTCTGATCATTGCCCCCCACCTCTCCGTCAACGTCCATAGCCACAGAATCATATCCCTGCATTAATGGGTATAAAAATTCGTGGAGAGAAATCGGTTTACCTTCTTTCAAACGTAGCTCAAACATATCACGTGCCAGCATCTGCTGCACGGTAAAGTTTGAGGCTAGCTCAATCACCTCCTTGAAATTTAATTTATCCAGCCATTCGCCATTATACTTAACTTCAACCTTGTTCTTACCCTTAAAATCAATGATTTTGGCGGCTTGGTCTTTGTATTTTTGAGCATTGGCAATGACTTGGTCGCGGGTTAACGGTTTACGGGTCGCGGCCTTGTCGGTCGGGTCACCGATCATAGCGGTAAAACTGCCAATAAGCATAATCACTTGATGTCCCAACTCTTGAAATTGCCGTAATTTCATCAAACTGATCGCATGGCCCAAGTGCAACTTCGGACCGGTCGGATCTATTCCAAGGTACAGGGTTAAACGTTCCCCACTTTTTAGACGCTGTGCCAAAAATTCAGGCTTGGGGTAAACATTCTCTACACCGCGGGTCAATAATTCTTGAATTTTTTGAGGGTCAGTGTTGATTGGCATATGTGCGAAAAATTATTAGAAATTAAGGGAAATTTATTGAAATAAATGGTACGACCAATTAATTTCTACTAATTTCGTAATTTCTATTAATTTCTTTTTTTTATTTTAATTCTTCAAGCTGCTTTTGAAGCAAAATCATCTTTTGCTCGGCTTCTTCAAATTTTGTTTCTTCCGCGGCGACGATTTCTTTCGGAGCGTTAGCGACAAAACTTTTATTGCCCAATTTCTTCTTCAATGATACAACGTATGTTTGCGTGGCGGAAAGTTCCTTGTCTAAACGGTTTTTTTCTTGATCAATATCTATCACCTCAGCCAGAGGAATATACATCTCAATCGGCCCGATTACCACCGAAGCGGCTTTATCCGGTTTTTGCGCTGTAAATTCAATGGAAGACAATCGAGCCAGAGCTTTAATTATTTCTAGGTTGTCAGCCAGCATGGTGTCTTTGGCCTTGAGATTAAGCAGCAGAGGAATCTTTTTGGCCGGATCAATCCGATATTCAGATCGAACGTTGCGAATCTTGGTGACTGCTTCCGGCATCACCGAAAAGGCGGTTTCAAACTCTTGATCAACGCGCGAGGCCTCCACCTTGGGCCAAGAGCTGATCATAATGGAGCTCCTTTCTCCCATCGCCTGCCAGATTGTCTCAGTGACAAACGGAATAAACGGATGCCAGAGCCGCAACAGATTATTCAAAATATATATCAAAATATCATCTTTTTTCTTTTCCACCTTGGCGATTTCCAAATACCAATCGGCAAAATCATTCCAAGTAAAATCACGCAGCAGCTCTGCGGCTTGAGAAAAGTTGTAGGCGGCGAAAAGCTGGTTGACCGCGTCAACGACCCGATTGAACCGAGACAAAATCCAATCATCTGCGGCCGTGTGAGCGGCAACCGAATCAGAATACTTCGCGGTTGAAGACATGAGAATATAGCGGGAAATATTCCAGAGTTTATTAACAAAGTTACGATTGCTTTCAACTTTTTCCAGATAAAACCGCGAGTCATTGCCGGGGGTCACGCCGCTGATTAAACTCAACCGCAAGGCGTCGGTGCCGTATTTGTCCGCCACCACAACCGGATCAATCCCATTGCCGGCGGATTTGGAGAATTTTTTACCTTGTTCATCGCGCAGGATGCCGTGAATATAGACGTCTTTGAATGGAATTTCGTTGATCGCATAAGCGCTCATCAAAATCATCCGAGCCATCCAGAAAAATAATATTTCAGACCCCATCTGCATCCAGCTCGAGGGATAAAAATCTTTAAAATCGGCCGTATTCTCAGGCCACCCGAGCGTGGAAAAAGGCCAGAGGCCTGAGCTGAACCAAGTATCCAAAGTGTCTTCATCTTGAAAAACGTGACGCGAGCCGCAATCGCAGGTGACCGGCGTAATTTTGATTTCAAAGCTGTGGCCCGGTTCAGGGAAACCCAAGGCAAAGAGATTTTCGTCACTAATATTTTCGTGCAGCCCCTGAGCCACCCGAATCACATCGCCGTGAGTGACCACCACGACAGTTTTGCCCGGGTGATTAAAAGCAATATCCGTCAATGAGGCGAAAACCCGAGTTTTAAGTTCGTCAAATGATTCAATTCCCCGAGGATTATCATGATGCCAGACGGTGAAATCCGATCTTAAAGAATTAAAACCATTGCCGGTGTCCGGCGTGCCTTCAAATTCGCCAACACCAACTTCGCGCAGGCGGTCATCATACTCGACTTCGAGTTTAAACTTTTCAGCGATGATCGCGGCGGTTTCTTTGGTCCGCTGCATATCTGAGGCATAAATCGCGTCGACTTTGGACATTTGGGAAACAGCCTCTTTGACTTGTATTCGGCCGGTTTCCGTCAAATGATTATCAACCTTGGTAATATCGGAATTGAGAAAATCCTCGGCGTTGCTGTTGGCCTCGCCATGACGCTGCAAGATGATAGTGCATGGCTCAAGATCAGAGACCACCACCTCATGGCAATCGTTACAATACCACACCGGTATTCGATGCCCCCACCAAATTTGGCGCGAAATGCACCAATCGCGCAAATTATCGATCCAGCTAAAATAGATCTTGTTAAACCGATCCGGGGTAATTTTGACAATCTTGTGTTCATCATGATCAAGACCGACGGTGACTGCCTCTTTCATCAATTCTTTCAATGACTTGTCGCGGTTTGGAATTTTGGCATTAACGTCAACAAACCACTGTGTCATCGGCAAAGCTTCGACCACGTCACCAAAACGATCAGAAGTACCGACGTTCTGCGTCGTGTCTTCTGCCGATAATAGCAAATTATTATTTTGTAACCATTGAACAAATTTTTGTCTGGCTTCAAGCGTGGTCAGCCCACGGTAATCACGACCGGCGTCAGCCGTCATCCGGCCATCTGGCCCGATAACCGCAATCAAATCGATCGGTGCGCCGGTGGCTTTTTGTTTTTCATACATGTCAAAGTCGACTGCGCTATGCGCTGGGGTTACCCCCATAGCGCCGGTGCCGAATTCCGGATCAATATTTTCGTCGGCGATAACGAGTAATTTTAATGGTTTAATGGCGCCGACATCAACAATAAAAGTTTTGCCGATATACTTTTTGTATCGTTTGTCTTTGGGATTAACCGCGATGGCAGTGTCACCGAGTTTGGTTTCCGGTCTGGTAGTGGAAATAGCAAACGGCAGTTCAGCGCTGTATTTGAAGGTATAAAGTTTGGCCTCTCGTTCAACATAAACCAACTCATCATCGGAACAGGTTGACTGCCCTTTGACCGACCAATTAACCACTCGGTAGCCCTTGTAAATCAAGCCATCATGATACATGCGATAAAAAACTTCGTTTACGGCCCGGCTTCTATCGGCATCAAATGTGTACGCCAAACGTGACCAGTCGCAGCTGGTGCCCATCTTTCGAATTTGATTCAAAATGGTGGTTTTGGAAGATTCAGCGTAAGCGCGAATTTCCTGCAATAATTTTTGTCGGCCCAATTCCTCGCGCGGATGTTCGATCCCCCGCTCGATTAATAATTTCTCAACTTTGGCCTGAGTCGCGACCGCAGCATGATCGGTACCAGGAAGCAGTAAAGTCCGGCGGCCATGCAGCCGCTGATAACGAACCATTACGTCCAACAAGGTATTTTCCAACGCATGCCCCAAATGCAAAACGCCCGTAACGTTTGGCGGCGGCATCATGACTGAATAAGGCTCGCCATCTGGATGAGTGGTGTCGGGGTTAAATAAATCCTGATCTTCCCATGAACGGTAAATTTCAGCCTCAAATTCTTGAGGATTATAGGCTTTTGATAATTCTGACATATAACCAAATTTTAACACTAATATCATCAAAAGACAAGATAATTTGTCGATATTCTATGGATAATTGACAGCATACGCCGCTTGTTGTTTGGTTAATGAAGTTGTATTGACACCCAACAGCAATTTGGATATGATCACATATAAACAAATAAAAGTCAGACCTTGATTTTTTGATTTTAAATCAAAGTGGGATTAAAATAGATACAGATTACGGAGTATAAATTACAGATAATGCAAATTATACTGATGGCGACTGATTAAACAGTCAGACCATTAGCAGCATCATAAATCGATATCACCCATCACTCACCGTCTAAAAATTTTTACTGTTATGGCTTTGAATGAAACGCAACAACTGTATGAAGCGCTGAAACAATCAGAGAATGCCTTGATCGTGTTTCGCCAAGAACCAAGCGGAGATACTCTTGCCGCCGGGTTAGCGCTGTCGTTATTTTTTGAAAAATTAAGCAAAGAGCACGAAATTGTATGCCAGGACTTCGAATGGCCCGCAACCTATGACTTTTTGCCGCACAGCAAAAATATTGAAAAAGAATTAAAGAAGCTACGAAAATTCATTATTAGCTTAGATATAACCGAAACACCAATCGATAATGTGAGACATGAAGTTGTAGACAATAAACTGCAAATCTTTATAGAGCCCAGAACCGGCATAATCGATCAGAAAAAAATTCATACTCTATCAACTGATTATCGACACGATCTAATCATTACACTCAATACACCGGAACTGGAATCGCTTCAAGATGTTTATGAAAAAAATACTGATTTTTTTTATCACACACCCATCATCAACATTGATCATTTACCGGAAAATGAACATTACGGCCACTACAATATTGTTCAGGTAACGGCCACGTCGGTTTCAGAGGTGGTGTATAATATCATTGAAAAAATTGACAGCTCGCTTATCGATGAAAAAATTGCCACCTGCATCCTAACCGGTATGATTGAGAAAACCCGGAGTTTCAAAACGGCAAGCGTAACACCAAGAAGTCTGCAAATCGCGAGTGAACTGGTAGCGCGAGGGGCTAAACGTGAAACCATCGTCAAACAACTTTACCAGACAAAATCAGTAGAGACGCTCCGGTTGTGGGGCAGAGTGCTGCAAAACCTAACGGCCAATGACCGGCAGGATATTGTCTGGTCTCAAATTACCCAGACTGATTTTCAAGAAACAAAAACCACGGCTGATAATTTGACTGACGTGGTTGATGAATTGATCTTGAACATCCCGACGGTGAAACTGACTGTTTTGTTTTATCACACAGCAGAAGGCACAAAGGCGTTAGTCAAAACGGAAAATGGCTTAAATTTGATTGAAACCTTGGCCGAATATCAACCACTGGGGTCCAAGAATATCGTGCTGATAACGCTAAAAGAGAGCCAACCAGAAGATATCATTTTCCACCTAGAAGGCGGACTAAAATCATTTGGCTCTTCACAAAAATAGCTTATCGTGCTAGAATGGAAACAGATTTTTCGCATGTAACCATAACAAAATGATCTGGGATTTACCGGTCGGATCACCATGAACGATATTAACCATATTTGCTACGGGGGGTGTGCTTTTACTTTACTTGCTGTACTTGCTTACAACTTATCACTCTTATATTACGGGCCCGTAGCTCAGCTGGTGAGAGCACCGCTCTTATAAAGCGGGGGTCCTGGGTTCAAATCCCAGCGGGCCCACCATGGATAAAAAAAATCATAAATAATAAATCATAAATTTGATATAAACAGCTTCTTCTTTAGAATTTAGTTATTAAAATTTATAATTTCTCCTTTTTGGGCGGCTAGCTCAGTTGGTTAGAGCGCATCGTTGACGTCGATGAGGTCAGAGGTTCGACTCCTCTGCCGCCCACCATGAAGTATTTACTCGTTTCACTCGTAAAACTTCATGGCACCGCCATTTTTAAACAACGATTAAATACTTCATGTCCTGAAGTGATGTATACAATAATATCTACTTCAGGGCTGCAACTATTGCTTGCTTCGTCCACATAACTTCGTTTCGACACCTCTTAATATGTATTTTGTCTATATTTTACATAGTCTAAAAGATAAAAATCTTTATATTGGATTTACACATGATGTTAATGAAAGAATAAAAAAACATGCCCAGGGAGATGTTCCGTCAACCAGAAACAGGCGACCACTCAAATTAACATTTTACGAATGTTATTTCAATAACTTTGATGCTCTAAGACGAGAAAAATATTTTAAAACAACCGCAGGAAAAAGGGCTTTAAAAATAATGCTAAGAGAAACTTTCCAAGAATCACTATAGTACATACTAGCACCATAAAACCCTTACTAAATAACGTGAAAATAATGTTGACTAAAGATTACACTCGGGTGTATTTTTTTTGGATAATATGGGGGAATGGTTAACCATACGGGGTGACAGTTTGATAAAATAAGGGTAACAAAGGTTAACCGCACAATATTTGACATTATTATTACTATATGATATTATATAACATTACAATAACACTCCCGTAAGCACAAGGAGGCCTCATGAACGTCGAGTTTCTCCGGAAGTATGGAATTTTCTTCAGTTATTGCTCAAACGCAGCTTTCCCACAAATCCCCTATGTGCAAGACGTGCTCTATGTTCTTCAACTTTCAAACGATAAAGATACCCATGGCAACTATTCCCCCGCGGGCGCGGCCAACTGGGGAGACTACATCGAGAACACGACGCTCGTAGCGGCGGCGGTGGCCAGTAAGGTGCTCTTCATGGAGCGCTACGACGAGGCCGCGGCAAGAAAGATCATCGCCCAAGCGATCGTTGATCTGTGTCCGTCTCAGGCGAGGTGTCTGTTCAATCGGCCTTTCGTTGAGGCGCAGGATGAATGCACGGGCAAGGCCGTCCGCTCTCGCACCGCAAGCCGCGACGAAATCATCAGAGCTTGTGAGTGCCCGGAATGCCGAGCTATCCGCGCCAATGAAGGCCTCTGAGGTTTTGAATAACATCAGCAAATAATTGAACAAAAAAATAATTGATGGCAACACCATCATTTTTTTATCAACCAAAAAACCAAGCATGATAACTTGGTTGAATTATTCCTGATAATCTTCAGGAAATGGATAGGGATCAAGGCCAACTTCACGGAGCTGATGCTGGATCAGCGCCCGAAATTGCTGCAAGAAATCCGCGTAGGGCTTGGCCAATTCTCTGGCCTTGGGCAGCCGAAGCCAGTCAACCCATTCGAGCGAGCTCATGATATCCCGAAGCACAGACTTGGGGTTGCGGTAAGTCGAGGTCGGATCAAACTCGGCAACGAAAAATGGATTAAAGGCGGGCAGACGATAGTAGTACTGACCGGAGCGGATAATTACATTGGGGCCAAGATTGGCTAGACGATCTGCGTCTTTCAAAGTCATCGTCACTTGATCATCATTCGGATCATTCAGCTTGCTGTGAAGCATAACTGCGGTTAGCACCTTCTTGGAACTCTCGGAGTCAAGACCTGTCCAGTGGACAAGATAATCAGAAATCTGACGTCTATGTTCAAATTCGGACAGATTAGGAAAAATGTGGTCGGTGTTGTGGCAAACCCCGGCAAGCCAAGCTAACTCCGCGATGAAATCATCTTCAGCAATCATTACCGCATAGTGCGCGACCATCAAGGCGTGCAAAAAGTCATGATGGCTGCCGACAAAACCCTGTTTTCGATGATCAGACCTAACCGTTTTAACCAGTCCGGCATATTTTTCCAGCAACTCCCTCGGTTCCATGACCATCTCCTCTCGTGGTGGTGAGATTACTTTAACTGATTACTATAATTTTTGCAAGAATATATAAAAAAACTAAGCAATTTGCTCAGTTGAATTAACTCATCTTAACCTGCTGCCATGGCGCATCAGTTGACTCACGTTCATACAAACGGATATACTTGTCGGTCCTTTCACTACGCATACTCTGACGCAGGAGCAGCTGAGCGTGGTACAACTTGGGGAATAGACCTTCCTTGATTTCCAAACCGAGAAAACGATAGAGATCGGGACCGACCTTGAATTCGGTTTTTTCCACCAGAATATTGCGCGTCAAATCAAACAAACCAAGGGTGGCCGGATCCATCTCCGCTCTTTCAGTAAAGCTGTCAAAGAATTCATCAACCAGCTTCCGGGCGCGGCTAGCCAAATCTGGGTCCATTCGGGTAATTTTATTTACCATCACGACCACTTTTTGCGTACCATCAGAATTAACGAAGGTAATCTGAGTGCGGAGCCGTCCATCATCATCAAGCAAATGCGGGTAAACATGTCTGGTCAAGAAATCGTCGCGGTCGTAAAAGGCCCGAACCACGGAGGCATTCAATCTAAACACATTTTCCACTACTTCATCGACCGCCTTGCGTTCAGCCTCCACCTTGGCCATCAGTTCGGCCATTTCAATTCGCAGAGCCTGCAAACGATCTTCCTCGGCCTGAATTTTGGCGCGTTCCTCATTGCGCCTCTTGGTTAAAGCGGCACTAATCTCATTCCACCGGTCAATAATTTTGCTGGCGGAATCTAGCCTCGACTCGATTTTTTTTGGCGTAGGCCGCCGTTCTTTTGACCGTTCAAGCACTTCCTTGGAAATAGCCTTGACGGCAGAGACAGCATCTTCATACTCATGAAACTTTTTCGTCCATGCAGCCCTGGCTTTAGCCTCGACGCCTTTAATCTTGTCAATATTTCGTTCAACACCTTGAATCGCTTTTTGAACCAAGGAAATTGGCCGCCGATTTTCAGTCATTGTTCCCCCTTTGGTTATTGGGTTGGGACAGATAACAATAACATAAATTATTAAATGGCGCAATAGTCCAAGCAAGGGTTAATCTACCGCCGCCGCACTTAAAAATGGCGACCGAATTCAGCGGTTATTTTTTTATCAATATTTTTGGGGTAAAAAACTGTTTGTCAAAAATATGCATTATCAGCTTATCAATGAAATCGGCTGTGTGTTTGACTGTTCGTCGATTAAAAATAACTCTTGACAGCATTTCTTGATCATCATAAAGCAGCCGACAAAATATAATACTTTCCTTCGCGACGGTTTCTTTGGCAATTTGACATGATTGGCAAACCAAGCCATTGCTGACGTATGAGAAATAAGGGTGTTTAATATTATTTTTATGACAAGCCACGCAGCGATAAAGTTCCGGGCGGTAACCCAGGGTTTCAATCACTTTGAGATAAAATAATATCGGTAATATCTCCCGATAATTATGATTAGAATTGCCGGAATAAGAAATTAAGGTTTTCTCCAGCAAATTCCAAATCGCCAAATCAGCCTCATGACCGGTGATGACCTTATCCAAAAATTCCAGCAGACCGGCGTAAAATTTGAATTCATCCAAACTGGTAAAGGAAAATTTTTGAACCAGCCGAGCCTGAGCGAGGCGGTCGATCCGTTTGCCTCGAGCGATCATCAAATCAACCAAGCCGAACGAAGACAGGTGTCCGGCCAGCTTACTGGTGATCTTTTTACTGCCGACGGCGACGGCTTCAACCTTGCCGAAATCACGAGTATAAAAAGAAAAAAGACTGTCGTTTTCCCTCCAGTCTTTGCGTTTAATCACTATGCCGATGGTTTTGTAGGTTGAGTTCATGAAAAAAAGGTTATGAGGGCGTTCGGGGATAAGGGTTAAGAGGGCGTAAGATGGCTTAAGAGGATGAGGAATATTTCTGACTATCTCTTGTACAATCACATCAAGTTGATCAATACTCTGCTAGACAATCATTTTCTTGTGTCCAAATTTATTGCTTACCATAATCTTCTAAAGCCTTCTTACGCCCTCTTATCCCCTCGATCCAAAAAGCTCTGCAAAATCGCGGCCGCCGCCACTTCATCGTCGCTCACTTTTTTGAACCCCTGAAACTGGCGGGCCAGACTGGCGGCGTATTTGGTTGACAATCGTTCATCTTCGAAATAAACCGGTAATCCGAGGGTTTCAATTTCAAGCACAAATTGGCGAAAATTTTCTTCTCTTTTCGCCTCTCCGGCCAAACTGACAGGGTGGCCGATGACAAAAGCCTCGGTCTGTTCACTCACAATCAGATCGGCCAATTTGTCCGTCACTTCACTCATACTGTGATAACTCAACGTCAAAATCGGACTGGCGATTTTAGTTTCGTCAGAACCGATGGCGATCCCAATCTTTGATTTGCCCCAATCAAGGCCGAGGTAGTTCATATCATGAATAAATTAAATCAATAAATAAAAACTATTTTACATATCCAAAAACTTGGAAGAGTACGATTATCTGAGCCAGCATAAATATTATTGATAAAGCAATGGTAACTAAATTAGCTTTTTATATTTTGGACATTGTTTGAAACAATATATAGATAAAATCAAGGCAGGAATTTCAAAAAACCAACCTACGAATGGAGAAATGATAACTGCTGAGACGAAGAATAATGAAACAAATTTCTGAAGTTGGTAAAAAAGCAATGTAACAAGCAAAATTAAAGCGATTGGAATATAGGTAACCAACCCAAAAGCTATGTGTGATATAAGTTGACAATTATTTTTTTTCATAATTACAAACAATTAAAACACACAAAAATCATTCTGCGGTAATAACTTCGCAACCGTTTTTGGTCACGGCGAAAGTGTCTTCGAAATGCGCGGCGCGGCGATTATCCACGGTGCGGACCGTCCAGCTATCTTTCAAGGTTGTCACATTGTAATGACCGGCAGTGATCATCGGTTCGGCAGCCAAAACCATCCCCTCTTTCAACCGAAGATGGTAATTATTAATCACGTAATTCGGCAGCTGGGGATCTTCGTGTACCTCATGTCCGACACCATGACCAACAAGAGATCGAACCACACCAAAACCGCTGGACTCGACAAACCGCTGCACCTCAGAGGCGATATCGGTCCAATCAACTCCCGGAGCAATGCGAGATTCGATAATTTCCAGCGCTTTCCGAGTCACCTCGATCAGTCGAAGTGATTCTGGATCAATATGGCCGACCGGAAATGTTCGTGCCATGTCGGTATATAAACCATTATCAGACGGATATTTCATGCCAATATCAAGGCTGATAATATCGCCTTCGGCTAAAACCGTCTCGGCCTTTGGAATGCCGTGAACCACCTCAGAGTTCAACGAGGTACACAAGGTGCCGGGAAACGGCGGTTCACCAAAATGCTTGAACGCTGGCAGACCGCCGGCAGCATAAATCATTTTTTCCGCCGCCTTATCCAAATCAAGCGTGGTGACGCCGGGCTTAACCATGGAACCGACTGTCGTCAAAATCTCATTTAGCAATTTGCCCCCTTGGCGCAGAATTTTTATTTCTTCAGTTGTTTTTAGAGTTATCATCTTCGTTTTTGTTGACCGCAAAACAGGCGCTGTGAATTAAAATTACGCTGTCTTACTAATCGCAGCCATAATATCAGCGTGAACTTTATCAATATCCCGATTACCATTGACTTTGATAAAGGTCATTCGCACATCGTGACGCTTTTGAAAATATTTAATTACCGGCTCGGTTTGTTCATGATATAATTTCACCCGTTTGCGAATAACCGGTTTGCGAGAATCTGTCCGGATATAAAGTTTCTGCCCGCATTTATCACATATCCCAAATTTCTTCGGTGGGTTGTGTTTGATATGATACGTCTCGCCGCAATGGCAGCTGCGTCGGCCGTTGATGCGTTCAATAATTAATTTTTCTGGTAGCGTAATTTGAATAAAATAAGTATTGATGTGATTTTTTTTCAAATATCCCGCTAACTTTTCCGCTTGGCCGGTTGTCCGAGGATAACCATCAAATAATATGTCCCGGGTATTTCGGCTGAGAGCCGTATATACGCGTTTATCGACAAATTCGTCAGGGACAATCATGCCATAACTAATCAACCCTTCAATCAATATGCCCACTTCAGTATTATTTTTCGCCTCTTTACGCAGGAAAACTCCGGGCTGAATGACTTTTAAGTTAAGATTATCAACCAGCAATTCGCTTTGGGTGCCTTTGCCGGCGCCCGGAGGGCCAACCAAGATATAGGCGGTTTGTTTGGGCATAATTTACTTTAATTATTACAGAATAAATATAGCAGGATTTGCCAGTATCGTCAAAATTGAGCCATTACACCCAAATTATACCGGTCAATAAAACATTGTTTAATGAAATAAAAAAGACCAGCATTGGCTGATCTGAAAATTAACTAGAAATTATGAATGGGATCCTCGCTCGGTACCCAAGCGAAGAAATACTCCTGATACGGAAACTTCATACTCTCGCGAAGATACCACTCGATCGCCTGTTCAGCCGCAAAACGGTTCAGTTCATAAGTTTTGATGCTGATATCGGGAATGTGAAGTGGGTCATCATCGCCATGATCATCACCGTAGTAATACCCGGTACCAGAATTCTCACCCATGAAGATGAACTTTTCGCCGGCCCGATGCCGCTTCAGCCAACGAAGAGCCATACTCAGCTCAGCCTGAAAATCCTTAGCATAATCCTTACCTTCACGAATCGCATCAGCAAAACACTTGCGATTGATCTCATTGTCGAAAAACAGATGTTCCAAGTCGTGAACCGTGATGCAAAACTGCTCATAACTGTCACCGTGCCAGAACTGGATATAGATATCGTCCCAAGCCACGCATTCAGTTCTGCTGACCGACAACACAGAGTGACAACGCACCGTCACACGCTTCTTACGGGTCGGCATCGCGACCTCCTCTGGTGGTTAGCGGGCTAAGTGCACCGCCTGCCGCCAGAGGATTAGGGATCGTTGACCGTCCATGTTGCCTCCTTGGAGATTATCGTAGAATTATACATTATCACAGCAGTTTTGTCAATCCAAATCTCCGTTGGTGAGCAGCCAAACACAATCTATACCCAGATAAAAAAACACCTGTTTTGGTGTTTAGTTAATGGTAAATTCCAAATCTTGCCGGCTCTCATGACGGAGCTGATCAAACTGGCCGTCTCGACGCCAAATAAGGCGAGAAAAACTGATATCATCACGATTGAAGTGGCCAGGCAAGACGCAGGTGGTGTCAAGGACAACTAAAGCATTTGGCGGCAATTCTGCTGCGGCCGACAAATCACTCCCTGTCACCCATGTAAGATCAAAATGACGGTAATAGGATTCCAAAGCACAGCGGATTTTGTGTTCGCGGCCATCAAGGCTAAAGTCGCGGTCATGAACCACCACTACGATTGGCGTGACTATACTCATGGGTTATTCCTCCTCAGTTCCACAGCTAGCTCTCTCGCCACCACAAACTTTCAATCTCTCGGTTTCCATCTGATAGCGGATATTGCGCTGTTTCTGACGGGAAATATCATACAACGCAGAGACAACAACGGCTGAGACACAAATAATCGTCAAACCAGAGATGACCAGCATCTGAATCAACGGCAACAGATTATTGAAGACTGTTAGAGCTTCGCGGCCATTTGGATCAAGAAAAATACTAACGACCAAAAGCGCAATGATAACGCCAACACCACCAAGCGCGTATTTCAGCATCATTGTTCTCCTGTGGTTTGAGGTTAGTGATGCCAATCAATCATGCGAGAAGCCGGCCGGATACGGTTCAAACTCAATTTCGTCTCGATCGAGTGGTTCCATCCTCTCTACGCCTTGAGCCGAGTCCCAAACAAACCGATAAAATAGACGGAAGTCTGGACGGTTCAACGTCCATGAAATCTGACCGGAAACATCCAAACACACGATTACCTTATGACCAACCGGAAGACCGACGATTGTGCAGTCCGTTGGCAGACGAAAAGCCAGCTCATACTTGCCAAGCCCCCATCCGGTGAATTTGGCAAAGAGTCTTTTGATTTCTCCCTGTCTGCCCTTATCGTTCAAGTCTGGAATCACGATGACGGCAAAAATTTGAACTCCACTCACTTTTCTCCTCCGTACGCTTGTGGTTGGGTTAGTAACTGGATATATTAACACACAATCTTTTTTTTGTCAATCTTGGTTTAACTGTAACTACCCATGCACCACGGGGGTGCAGCCTGCCTGCCGGTAGGCAGGGGCGCAGCGGAAGCTTGGCCACGGGTGGGTAGGTTTTACTCGCCAAAGAACGAGTCAGGCCTAAGGCGGACAAAAATTTGGCGGGGTAACTGGAACTAAGGAAGTTAGGCGGGGGGCGCAGCGAAAGCAGGGCTGCCAAATTTTTGTAGTTATTGTTAAACAAAAAATCGGCCTAAGCCGATTTTTATATAAGATATTTTATAGATTAAAATCCATCGTATTCTCTCATCGTCATCTGAGACTCAATCTGCTTGACCATTTCAATCACCACTGAGACGACAATCAATACACTGGTGCCGCCAATAACCATTGATTGCATATTGGAGACGTTTTGAAGCACTAATGGCATAACCGCGATCAGGGCGAGGAACAAAGCTCCGGTCAAGGTAATTCGGGAAATGGTGTGCTGCAAATAATGTTCTGTATGTTGGCCAGGACGAATACCGGGAATAAAGGCGCCGCTCTTTTGCAGATTTTCAGCAATCTGGTTCGGGTGAAAAATAACGGCGGTATAAAAATAGGTAAAGCCAAAAACCAAGACAAAGTAGGCCACGCCGTAAAAAATATTATTTTGGAACACATCAATTAACATTTGGCCGAATTTGGCGACAAACTCAGTTTTGGCCTGAACCATAAACTGACCGACCATAGAGGGAACAAGGACAATTGAAATAGCGAAGATGATCGGAATCACGCCGGCCTGATTAACGCGGATCGGTAAGTGGGAGGAATTGCCGCCATACATTTTGTTGCCTCTAACCCGTTTGGCGTAGGACACTGGGATGTTGCGCTGGCCTTCGGTAATAATAACCACGNNNAAGATGATCGGAATCACGCCGGCCTGATTAACGCGGATCGGTAAGTGGGAGGAATTGCCGCCATACATTTTGTTGCCTCTAACCCGTTTGGCGTAGGACACTGGGATGTTGCGCTGGCCTTCGGTAATAATAACCACGCCGACAACAGTAACGACCGCGACAAGGATGAAAGCGATAACCATCACCATCATATCGGGGGTAAAGTTAACCAGAGTTTGCTGGACGGCTTGAGGCAGGCCCGCAATGATACCGGCAAAAATTAAGATCGAAATTCCATTGCCGATTTTTCGTTCGGAGATCAATTCGCCGAGCCACATCAAAAATACGGTGCCGGCGGTAATAATTAAAATCATCACCGTGAGATCCCATGAACTCAAATCAGCCGCCAGAATATTGGCGCCGGACCGGCGAAGCAAAGTTATCATGCTGAAGCCCTGAAGAGCTGCCAATGGTACGGTCGACAAACGAGTATACATGCTGATTTTTTGCCGGCCAGCCTCTTCTTTGTTCATTTCTTCCAACTTGGGAACGATCATGGCCAGCAGTTGGAAAATAATCGAAGCGGTAATATATGGAGCTACACCGAGCATGACAATAGAAAAATTCTGCATGCCGCCTCCGGAAAATAAATTCAATAATCCCAGAAGTTCATTGGAAGAAAAAAAAGCGCGTAAATTTTCCACATTCACGCCCGGAATCGGAATGTGGGCGGCGAACCGGAAAATAACCAAAACGCCCAGAATGTATAAAATACTTTGGCGCAATTCTTTGATCTTCCAAATATTGGCAATTTTATCAAACATGGTAAATACGGATTACAGATATTACGGATACCACTAAATAAATTAGCGCCGCAATACTGCAAATACCGATTAAAAGTATTATTTTGTTTTAGCCTTTTCCTTTTTCGGTTTGGCGGCGGTTTTTTCGATCGCTACCACCTTGCCACCGGCTTTAGCGATAGCCTCGGCGGCACCGGCGGTGACGGCCACGTTCGATACTTCAATTTTAACCGTTATGACGCCATTATTCAAGATCTTGACTGGCTTTTGAGCATTCAAAATTAGACCTTTGGCCATTAAGGTTTGTGGGGTGACCATATCTCCGGCTGAAAAAGCTGAGTTGATATCAGTCAAAGAGACCTCTTGTGTTGCCGGACGGTGGCTTTTCATTCCTTTGAATTTAGGAAAGCTCAGCAAATTCTGTTTGAATCCCTTTAGCTTCAAACCTTTTTTTCCGCCAGAACGAGACCGCTGCCCCTTGAGACCACGACTAGAATAGGTGCCCTTGCCTGAAGCATTACCGCGGCCGAGCCGTTTACTCGTGTGTTTGGCCCCTTTTTTAGCCTTTAAATTGTTTAGTGTTAAAGTCATATTATAGATGGAAAATACGATTATTTATCGGTCGTTTTTTTCTTTTCAGACTGCTCTTTGCTAGCGACAGGTTGGCTTTTTACTGGTGATTCCAGGGTTTTTGAAACGGCTGGTTTTTTCCCAGTCGATTTAACCTTGGTTTCAAACTTCACCCGCGGCTCCGCCAAAAAGCTACTCAAGGCGACCATCAAAGCTTGAGAATTGTTTACTTTATTGTTAGTTCCCATGATTTTACCAACCACGTTTGGAACACCGGCCAATTCAAGGATGATACGAATAGCGCCGCCAGCTTTGACACCGGTACCTTCCGGAGCCGGTTTCAACATCAACTTTGCAGCCTTCACTTTGACATAGATCCGGTGCGGAATGGTATTGTTGATTATCGGTATGGTAATCATTTTTTTCTTGGCTTTATTAACGGCTTTATTGATAGCAATGGTGACGTCGGCCCCTTTGGCCAAACCGATCCCGCAGCGTCCTTTGCCATCGCCAATCGCAACACAAGCACGGAAGCGCATTCTTTTGCCGCCGGCCATAACGCGCGTAACCCGAGCCAAATCGATGACTCGCTGTTCAAATTCACGTTCTGCTTTATTGGTTGGTTTTCGGAACTTTTTTGCCATATTATATATTACTAATCTACAAATTTATACGAATACTACTAAATGCATGAATGAAATTTATAGTAAAAATATAAATCATTAAAAATTATAGATAAAATTAGAGAGTTAATCCGCCTTCACGCAATCCCTCAGCGACGGCTTTCACGCGACCATGGTACTGAAAACGATTACGATCAAAAACAACGGTTTTGACCCCCTTAGCCAGCGCGGCTGAGGCGAGTTGAAGACCCAGTTCGTGAGCGCGTTCAACTGGCCGACCACTCTTTTTCACGGCCGATAACTTCAAAGCCAAAATAGTAGTCTGATTAACGTCATCTATCAGCTGAACATACATATCGCGTGAACCACGGAAAACCGAAACCCTAGGCCGATCAGCCGTACCGTCCACCTTGGCTCTGACCCGTTCGCGACGTCTATCTTGAGCTTGTTTTTTTGCTACTTGTTTATTTGCCATATGATTATATAAGAGGAAAGAATGGATGCGGAAAGTAAATGTTGTGCCCCATTCTAAATTGTTTAGCTGTGGTAATTAACCTGGTGAGATTGATTATTCGGATTTCCCGGCGGCCTTACCGACCTTGCGACGAATTTCTTCACCGACATACTTGATACCTTTGCCCTTGTACGGTTCAGGTTTTCGAATTTTGCGAATATTAGCCGCCACTTGGCCGACCAACTGCTTGTCGCTGCCGGAGATGGTCAAAACATTTTTTTCGACCACAACTTTGATACTTTCCGGCAACTTGAACTCGACCGGATGAGAAAATCCGAGATTGAGGATTAAATCCGCCCCACGCATTTCAGCCCGATATCCAACGCCATTGATTTCCAACTGTTTACTGAAACCGTCGGTAACACCTTTGACCAGGTTATTAATCAAACTTCTAAATAGGCCCCAAAGAGCTCGATTGGCCTGTTCATTTTCATCTTTGACGGTAACAAGCAACTCTTGGTCTTTTTGGGTTACAATAACATCAGGATGAATTTTTTCAGTTAATTCTCCCTTTGGTCCCTTGACTTGAATCTGCCGATCACCAATGGTGACCGTGACGCCAGCGGGGACTGTAATTGGATTTTTTCCTACTCTCGACATATCTATATTCTTATAATTCGATTAGTAAATTTCACACAAGACCTCGCCGCCAACACCTTGTTTTTTGGCTTCAGCGTTGGTCATGATTCCCTTGGAGGTTGACAGAATGGAAATACCATAACCGTTCAAGATACGCGAAATCTGATCCTTGCCAATATAAATTCTTTGGCCGCATTTGCTAATTCGCTTCAATACCGTAATGGCCGGTTTGGTTGGAGCGGCGTATTTCAAGGTAATCAAAAGCTCAGGAAAATTGGTTTCAACCTTTTCCGCTTTGGTTACATACCCCTCTTTGACAAGCACATCGGCGATAGCCATTTTCATTTTTGAATATGGCATAGACACCTCAGTTTTGCGAGCCATCTGGGCATTTCTTATTCTTGTTAGCATGTCGGCGATTGGGTCAGTCATATATTGAACTTAAATAGTAATGTATGTGTGAAATATTAAATATAAATAATTACCAACTACTTCTGGTTATGCCCGGCACTTCACCTCGGTCAGCTAATTCGCGAAAACAAATCCGGCACAACTCAAACTCGCGAAAATAACCGTGTCTGCGACCGCAGCGCCAGCAACGATTAACCTTTCGAGTGGAAAATTTCGGTTTTTTATTTGATTTCGCGATTTGTGATTTAATAGCCATAGTGGTAAATAGTCTAAATTCTATTATCAAAATTATTGATTATCATTTTTCATATTTTCTTTAAATGGGAAACCTAATTCCGTCAGCAAAGCCATCCCTTCGGCTTTATTGGTCGCGGTCGTTGTAATAACAACTTCCAGCCCATGCAGCTGTTCAACTTCATCCAAATTTATTTCAGGAAAGGGTAAATATTCTTTGAACCCCAGACAGTAATTACCCTGTTTATCAAAACTTTTGGACGTAATCCCTCGGAAGTCTCGAACCCGCGGCAAGGTAACCTTGACCAGTTTTTCAATAAAATCCCACATACGATCTTTTCGGACGGTAACACTAACTCCGACAACCATACCTTCACGAATTTTGAAGTTTGAAATAGATTTTTTGGCTTTGGTCAGGACTGGCTTTTGACCCGAGATACGAGCCAATGTTTTTGATACCGCCTCAAAGTAATCATTGTCTTTCAAATGATCGCCCACACCAACATTAAGCACCACCTTCTCGACAGTAGGCACTTGGTGAATGTTTTTGTAGCCAAACTTTTCTTTCAAAGCCGGAACCACCTTTTCGTTATATTGTTGTCTTAAGTTATTCATACGAGATTATATAGCGTGAATATATTTATGAATCAATTGATTCGTGGCATTTTTTACAAATTCTGATTTTCTTCTTACTCTTGGAATCGCTCGAGAGCAATTTGATTCCGACTCTAGCCGGCTGCCCACACTTCGGGCAAACCAATCTAACATTAGAGATATCAATGGGAGATGGGTAGGTGATTTTTTGACCGGTTTCACCACTTCGACGCGGTCTCAAATGTTTAACTCGTTCATTCAGACCTTCCACTACTAATTTACCAAACTCCGGCAAAACCTGCATGACCTTGCCCTGATTTGATTTGGTGGTTTTGGCTCCGTCAGAAGTTTTTTTGACGCGATCTTTGCCTACCATGATTTGGACTTTATCGCCCTTTTTAATTTTGATAGCCATATAAAATAGTAGAAAGTGTTAATTATAATACTTCTGGAGCCAATGAAATAATTTTATTAAAACCGCCACGGCGAAGCTCACGAGCAACCGGGCCGAATACGCGGGTACCTTTTGGTTCCTTGTTTTTACGATCAATTATAACCGCCGCATTTTCATCAAATCGAATATATGATCCATTAGCCCGACGTGTCTCTTTTCTGGTCCGAACAATGACGGCATGGACAACGTCGCCTTTTTTGACCGATGAATGGGGCTTGGCTTCTTTGACGCTGCAAGCAATCACATCGCCAACCCGGCCATATCTTTTTTTATAACCGCCCATAACGCGAATACAATAAAGCTTTTTAGCTCCAGTATTATCAGCGGATTTTAGCATTGTTCTGTGTTGAATCATATTGGTATGAAATTTGCGTTGCTCAATTATTTAACTTTTTTGACGACACGCCAGCGTTTGCAACGGCTCATAGGACGGCATTCGACAAATTCAACAACATCACCGACCTTCATTTGGCCATTTTCGTCATGGACCAAAAATTTCTGGCTGCGTTTTATCAGCTTGTTATAAGCGGGGTGACGTTTGTCGCTGTCAACGCGTACGGCAATGGTTTTAGCCATGGCAGTGCTGACGACTTCGCCGGTAAAAACTCTTTTGATTGTAGCCTTTTGCTCTGACATATCTCAATTGATTATAATAATATCGTTTAATTATTGGGCAGTTTTAATTCCAAGCTCACTTTGACGCTTCAGGGTTTTGACGCGAGCGATAGTCTTTTTCAATTCATTGAATTCTCGGACATCACTGACTTGATTGCTCGCTGACTTGAAGCGCAGCTCTTGCAACCTCGCGGTTGTTTCCTCGAGAAGCTTGTTTAAATCTTCAATTTTCTTTTCGCGCAATTGCTTGGTTTTCATATATATTAATTCCACTTAAGGTTTCGAATTATTCTTGATCAGCAGCGACAAATTTCGTTTTGACCGGTAACTTATGAGCCGCGCGTCGCAAAGCTTCGTTGGCCAGCTCCCTGGTGACGCCGCTCATTTCAAACAACACGGTCCCCGGTCTGACAACGTGAACAAAGTATTCGGGAGCGCCTTTGCCGCTACCCATAGTAAAGTGGGTACCCTTGCTGGTAATAGGCTTGTCCGGAAACAATCGAATCCAAATCTTACCGCCACGTTTGATGTAGCGAACCATGGCCCGCCGAGCAGCTTCGATTTGTCTCGAACTGACCCAGCCTCTGGTGGTCGACTTGATGCCGTAATCACCAAAATCAAGACTGGTCAAACTGGTCGCGCGATGGGCTCTGAACCGACCACGACCCTTGTGCCATTTTCGATGTTTTACTTTCTTTGGTACCAACATATATGTTTGTTACTTTACCTTAAATGTAGTAAATGATTATTTCTCTTTTTTGGCTGTCTCTTTTTCAGCATCGTGGGACTCAGCATTTTTTTCAAAAACTTCGCCCTTATAAATCCAAACCTTTATACCGATTACACCATAGGTTGTATAAGCGATACTCTCGGAATAATCGATATCGGCTCGAATTGTGTGCAATGGAATTTTGCCGGAAACCAGCATTTCCGTGCGGGCGATCTCAGCTCCATTCAATCGGCCGCTGATAATCACTTTAACGCCCTCAGCTCCGGCGCGTTCAACTCTTTGAATCGCCTGCTTCATCGCTCGGCGGAATGGAATACGTTTTTCAATATCAAATTTTATGCCTTGAGCGACTAAACTGGAACTTAAATTTGGCTTGCTGACCTCCTTGATCGTGATATTGACCTTCACCTTCTTGTCCTTGATAAATTGACGACTCACGGATTTTCGCAACTCATCAACACCGGCGCCGCTTTTACCGATAATAATACCCGGACGGGCTGAATAAATAATAACATTGACATCTTTGGCGGATCGTTCAATCACGATATTCGAGACAAAGGCATCCAGTAAATGTTTGGACAGGTAGGAGCGAATCGACACATCTTGGCGTAGCTTTGAGGCATATTGATTTGAATCAGAAAACCATTTTGACCCCCAGCCAACTATACTTTTTAATCTGAATACTTTTGGATTGATTTTTTTTCCCATATGTTGTTATTATTGTCCTGATTTGCGTCTAAACATTTTCTTTAAAAAGCTTTTTTCGTGACGGGTTCTGGCGTCTTGGTTCTCCTGATGACGATGCTTGCCCTGCATACGAACATCAACAACTTCCTGACCTTCGGCGTCTTGTGACCCAGTATTGACCTCAGACTCAATAACTGTTTCCGGTTTTCGAGTTTTCTTGACGGCTGACGGCTTGACTTCGACTGGAGCGTCAGGCTGTTCTTTGGCCTTAACTTTAGGTTCAGTGCTTGGAACCTTTTCACTTAACACCACTTCAATATGAGAGGTGCGCTTTCGCAGCGGAGTGGCTCGGCCAAAAGCTCGAGGCATCCAGCGTTTGTATGTCGGACCATCATTAACCGTTATTTCTTTGATATACAAATTGTTTCGCTGCAAGTTGTGATTGTGTTCAGCGTTGGCAAGAGCCGAATTAAGCAATTTCAAAACAATCGGTGAACTTTTTTTCGCGTTAAAAGTCAGCTGACCGATCGCTTCGATCACATCAGCACCTCGAACCAAATCAACGACAAGACGAGCTTTTCGAGGAGCGATTCTGACAAATTTTGCTTTTGCTTTTACATCCATATGTTTAAATAATGGTTACAAGGATGGAAGGACAAGACAGCAGGTAACCGGAATATTTAAGAATTTATAATTATTATTTTTTCTTCTCCGCTTCTTTATCTTTTTGCATTTTTCCACCGTGTCGGAGAAACTTTCTAGTTGGAGAAAATTCTCCCAGTTTGTGACCAACCATATTTTCAATCACTGAGAACTCCACAAACTCCCGGCCATTGTGAACTGCAAACTTAAACCCGACCATTTCCGGAGTAATAGTACAAGACCGAGACCAGGTTTTGACCACGGCTTTGGTGCCCGGGATCAGGTCTTTGACTTTTTTTATGATTTTGGGGTCCACATAAGGTCCCTTTTTAAGACTTCTCGCCATATTCGAATTAGTAACGTGGAATTATTAAATAGTGTTTGAAAATTAAATTTATGAACTTCGTTTTCGATTTTTCCGACGACGAACAATGAGTTGATCAGATGGTTTGTGTCGTCTAGTTTTAACTCCGAGCGCAGGCTTGCCCCATGGAGTTTTCGGATTTTTCAAGCCGATCGGGTTGCGAGCCTCACCACCACCATGCGGATGATCCACCGGATTCATAACCTTACCGCGGACGGTTGGCTTAACACCCATGTGCCGCTTGCGACCAGCCTTACCAACTTTGATATGCATAATTTCAGCGTTGCCGACTTGACCGATGGTAGCCAGACATTCTTTTGGCACCATTCGGACTTCACTTGATGGCAGACGAAGCTGAGCGTAACGACCTTCAACGGCCATTAACTTGGCTTGGGCGCCAGCGGAACGAACCATTTGACCACCCTTGCCGGGGACAATTTCAATATTATAAACCATTGAGCCAACAGGAACGTTTTCAAGGGTGGTAGTATTTCCCGGCTGGATGGCAATAACACCACGAGAGGATATAACAACTGAACCCACTTTGATCTGATCCGGAGCAATAATATATCTTTTTTCGCCATCATTATATAAAACCAAAGCTAATCGAGCATTACGATTTGGATCATATTCAATAGATGTGACCGTGCCCGGTACATCGTATTTGTCTCGTTTGAAATCAACGGTACGAATATATCGCTTGGCGCCACCACCATGATGCCGAACGGTGATCCGGCCACTAGCATTACGGCCACCTTTGCGTTTTTTGATCGTGATCAATGATTTCTCAGGCTCCTGTTTGGTAATATCAGAAAAATCATCGACGCTCATCTGGCGTCTCGCATTGCTAATTGGTTTGTAGACTTTAATTCCCATATAATTTTATAAGTGGTAAACGTGATATAAGTGAAAGAATCCCATTTTAGACCCCCTCGTAAATCTGAATTTTGTCGCCTGCAGCGAGAGTAACAATCGCCTTTTTCCATGACTTTTGCTGGCCGAAGGTACGTCCGCGACGAACCTTTTTACCATGAACTTTTACCATGTTGACTCCAAGCGGCTTAATACCATAAAGGTTGGCGATTTTTTTGGCCACTTCGCTCTTGTTAGCACTGACAGGAACGGCAAAGGTGTACTTGTTATTGGTTGATTCGGCACTAGCTTTTTCCGTCACCACGGGGCCGGATAAAACTTTATAAATATCATTATCAATTCGTTTGGCGGTTTTAGTGTCAGGATTGGAAGCCTGCCCGGCCTCAGATTTTTCTTCAGTCGTGGCGACAGGGTTTTTAACGACAGCTGGTTTAACAGCTTTTGGGACTGAAGCAGACTCAGCTTGAGTCGTGGCTGGGGCTGAGACTTTTGGCGCATTCTTGTCGTCTTTACCTTTGAAAATTGTATTGATAATTCCTGACATATAAATGATTATAATGGTAATTCAGTGGATATTCCTTTAATTATTTTTGGACTAATTTCTTGGTTGATTCTTTCTCCGCGGCTGGTTTTTGATCGTTGCGTTTATCGGCTGAAAGAAAGGTTTTTTCGATAACAGACAAAGCAGTCTCAGCCATAACTAAGTGACGATATTTCAGAACAGTTACCGGATTCAAATTTTTGGCTGCGATAACTTCAACTGAGGGTAAATTCGCAGCGGAGCGAACCACATCGGTATTTTCAGCGTCAATTATAACCAAAACACTTTGAGATAATTTTAAATTATTTAAAGTCTGGACCATACCCTTGGTTTTTCCTTCGGCGATTGTCAGCTGGTCAACCACGGATATGTTTTCAGTATTGCTTCGATCAGACAAAGCCATGAGCAATGCCTTACGGCGCATTTTTTTGTTAACTTTTTGCTGGAAATTAATATCTTTGGTCGGACCAAAAGTAACACCGCCGCCAATCCAGAGTGGAGAACGGTTAGAGCCATGCCGGGCCCGGCCTGTACCTTTTTGACGCCACGGTTTGCGGCCACCGCCGCTAACATCACCGCGATCTTTGGTGTGGGCGAGGTTTTGACGAGCAGAACTCTGCATAGAAACCACCACCTGATGAATAACGGCTGAATTAACTTTGACAGCAAAAACCGCCGGATTAAGGGTGATATCCTTTACCTTTTCTCCCTTTTGATTGTAGACTGCTACTTTCTGCGGCATATGTATAATATTTACTTTGGAATTTTTATAAATGATGTTGTGAACGTAATTTATTGTTGTTGGTTTTCGGTTTTAGCTTCGACTGCGTTTTGATTATTCGCACCCGATTCGTCCGCGGCGACAGCCGGAACTTCGACTGACACCGGTTCCGTAACCTGGGTATCAATTTTCGCTACAGATTCAGATGAAACTGCAGCTTCAATCGTTGGCTTGGCTTCTGATTTTTTAATTATTTCCATGTCACCATCAGCCACAAGCTGAATCAAGCCATTTCTCGGACCAGGAACCGCTCCTTTGACGGTTATTACTCCAGATTCAACATCCACATCAACAACCTTCAAACCAGCAACGGTAACACGATCAAAACCCATGTGACCACCCATGCGAGTGCCCTTGAAAACGTGTTGGGGGCCGCCAGCGGCGATTGAACCCGGCATGCGTAATTGATCTTTGTGACCATGCGAGGCCGGACCACCGGAAAATCCATGGCGTTTAACCACACCCTGAAAGCCTTTGCCCTTACTCATGCCAACAACAGAGACAATATCTGAAGAATTAAAATTTTCAGCATAAATAACGTCTCCAATCGAGACTTTATCAAAAGTATTATCCCCTTCAGGCAATCTAATTTCACGAATATGTCGATACAAAGTTGGACTAACCTTTTTAAATATACTCAACAACGGTTTGGTTACTTTTTTCACCTCACCGAAAGCAATAACCAATGAATTGTAACCATCAATCTTTATGGTCTTTTTTTGGATAACCAAAGCCGGACCAGCTTTAATCTTAGTTACAGGGATAACGGCACCCTCGGGAGAAAAAACCTGCGTCATTTCAATTTTTTGACCTAGAATGAATTTCATATGTTACAAATCTTGCGTTACTAATTTACATTGATTACAAACTCGTTTAGATATTATAACTAGGAGTTTTGTGCAGCCGGATGAAAAACATTTCAGACGGCCGCATAAAAATCGTAGAAAATTCATGCGACTACAAGCGCCACATAAATTCGGTAAAAGAAAAGAGCCGGACTTAACGCCCGGCTCTTTTGCCGGATAGTTTTATTTAAGTCTTGTGTAATATGTATATTACTAAATCTCTGAGTTTTAAAACTATCTCCAAACGCTCAGATCCCGGTCAGCACTTCGCCCATGGCGGTTATTGACCTTGATGTCAGCGTTTATATAAGACACGAACAAAATTACATTTTAATTTCCACATCAACACCAGCTGGAAGATTTAAATTGGTCAAAGCTTCAACGGTAGCGGCGGTTGGATTGATAATATCCAGCAACCGTTTATGAATGCGCATTTCATATTGATCCCGCGCATCTTTGTGAACAAAGGTTGAACGATTGACGGTGAATTTTTTCTTCTCAACAGGCAATGGGACCGGACCAGCAACCTCAGCTCCGGTGCGCTCACTGGCGTCCAGAATAGTGCGCACGGATTGATCAATAATCTTGCTGTCGTAAGCCTTTATTTTGATGCGAACTCTTTGCCTGGTTTCTTTGGTTTTATTGTCCTTTGCGGTAGCCATGGTTTTGTATTAGTTAAGAATTTTGGTCACCACGCCGGAAGCAATAGTCTTGCCACCCTCGCGAACGGCAAAGCGCTGTTGTTCCTCTAGAGCCACCTTGGTAATAAGTTTGACCTTGACACTAACTGTGTCTCCAGGCATAACCATTTCAGTGCCTTCCGGTAACGTGACTTCACCGGTAATATCAGTTGTTTTGATATAGAATTGAGGCTTATAACCCTTGAAAAACGGTTTGTGGCGGCCACCTTCGTCTTTGGTCAAGACGTAAATTTCCGCGTCAAATTCGGCGTGAGGAGTAACAGAGCCGGGAAGGGCCAAAACTTGACCGCGCTCAACATCGTCCTTCTTCAAACCGCGAAGCAAAATACCCGCATTATCACCCGCGCGACCTTCATCAAGAGTTTTGTTGAACATTTCAACTCCGGTCACAACAGTTTTTTGGGTATCCTTGAGACCAATAACTTCAACTTCTTCATTAATCTTGACGATACCGCGTTCAATTCTACCGGTAACCACGGTTCCACGACCTTCGATTGAGAAAACATCTTCAATTGGCATCAAGAAAGGTCGATCAGTCAAGCGCTCAGGAGCCGGAACTTTTTCATCAATGGCATCCAATAAAGCTTGAATCGGTTTGGTCACTTCCGGATCGCTTGGATTTTCAAGAGCTTTTAAGGCTGAACCACGAATGATAGAAATCTCATCGCCAGGATACTCGTATTTTTTCAATAAATCACGAACCTCTTCTTCAACGAGATCAATCAACTCCGCTTCATCAACCAAATCAACTTTGTTCAAGAAAACCACAATTGAAGGCACGCCTACCTGCCGAGCGAGCAGAATATGTTCTCGAGTTTGAGGCATAGGACCATCGGTAGCTGCGACAACCAAAATAGCACCGTCCATCTGAGCCGCGCCGGTAATCATGTTTTTGACATAATCGGCGTGACCAGGACAGTCGACGTGAGCATAATGGCGTTTGTCAGTTTCATATTCAACGTGGGCGGTATTAATTGTAATACCACGGGCTTTTTCTTCCGGAGCCGCGTCGATTTCGCTAACTGATTTGTTTTGAGCTTTGCCACCTTTAGCGTTTGTATACGCTAAAATAGCAGCAGTCAACGTTGTCTTACCATGATCAACGTGACCGATTGTTCCCACATTCACGTGTGGTTTGCTTCTATCAAAGACTGCAGACATGGATTTATCTCCTGATATTGCGACCCTAGCCGGGCTATTGATCCACAACAGCCGTCAAGGTTTTAGCCAGTCACAATACATTAATGATTTATGATTTATTTAATTCTTGGATATTATAACAAAAATTTAAAATAATGCAAGTGTTTTCCCCTCAAGTCACGCGAAATTAATCTATCGGCTCAAGATAATACTGCTCTTCGCTCGACTCTTCAAGACCTTTTTTGTCTAATTCTTGAAAAAAAGACTCTTGAATTGTTGACTCCGGCTGGGTCATTTTCCACTGAATAATCTCGGAATTTATTTTTCGCAGCAACTCCTCTTCACTCAAATTATTAACAGGCCCAATTTTAGCTTTTTTTTCGGCTATAAGGTCTGAGTAGTCAGAAAAAGGCAACAACACGAATAAATCATCCCCGTCATTAATAATGTAACGATCACCCGTTCTTTTTATAAGGTTGATTATTTTTGACAGATCAAAGTTCATAAAATTTATCGTCTGTTAGAGGTTGATTGTTCCCCCTTAATTTTTTCGACCACATTGTTTGGCACTTCGGCGTAATGAGACAATTCCATGGAATAACTCGCTCGGCCTTGCGTAATAGAGCGAAGAGTTGTGGCGTAACCAAACATCTCAGCCAACGGAACGTCAGCTAAAATAACCTTGTTGTCCATACGATCAGACATTTCACTAATTTGACCACGGCGCGAATTCAAATCACCAACCACATCACCCATGAATTTTTCCGGAGTGACAACTTCAACACCCATAACGGGTTCAAGTAAAACCGGGTTGGCTTTTTTGGCCGCGTCTTGAAAGGCCATTGAACCAGCGATTTTGAAGGCTGCTTCATTCGAGTCAACTTCGTGATATGAACCATCATAAACCGTGACTTTAATATCAATCATCTGGTAGCCAGCAACCACACCACGTTCGGTGGATTCTCTGACACCCTTTTGAATGGCCGGCACATACTCGCGGGGAACAACACCACCCTTGATTTCATCGGCAAACTCAAAACCCTCACCTCGTTCGCGAGGTTCGACTCTGATCCAACAGTGGCCATATTGACCGCGACCGCCGGACTGTTTGACGTATTTACCTTCCGCCTCAGCCATTTTCTTGATGGTTTCGCGGTAGGCAACTTGGGGTTTACCGGTGTTGCATTCCACACCGAATTCACGTTTCATGCGATCAATCAAAATTTCAAGATGAAGCTCACCCATTCCAGCCATAACGGTCTGCATTGACTCTTCGTCTGTTTCAACTTGGAACGTCGGATCTTCCTCCGCCAACTTTTGCAAGGCAATACCCATTTTTTCCTGGTCAGATTTGGTTTTTGGCTCGACGGCAATTTTAATAACTGGTTCAGGGAAGGTAATGTTTTCCAAAACAACCGGCTGACTCTCATCGCACAGTGTGTGGCCGGTAAAAGTGTTTTTTAACCCAATAGCGGCGGCAATTTCACCGGAATATACAGCGTCAACTTCTTCACGATGATTGGCATGCATCCGGACAATCCGACCAACGCGCTCTTTGTTGCCAGTAACAGTATTTAAAACGTAAGAACCAGCCTTTAACACCCCTTGGTATACGCGGAAAAAACATAGTTTTCCAACAAATGGGTCGGTAGCGATTTTAAACGCGAGACCGACAAATGGCGCATCATCGTTGGCTTCAATGGCAATGGTTTTCTCGGGATTATTCCAAACTTCAGCATTGACAGTCGGAACTTCAAGCGGAGACGGCAAAAATTCGGTAACAGCATTCAATAATTTCTGAACTCCCTTATTTTTCAGGGCGCTGCCACAAAGAATCGGGACAATTTTGTTGGCGATAACCGCCTGACGCAGCACTTTTTTTAGGTCGGCGACAGGGATATCCTCACCGGTGAGATATTTGTCCATCAGGGCTTCATCGTTTTCAACAATCGCCTCAACCAGCTTCCCGCGATATTCTTCAACCTTGTCTTTCATGTCCGCCGGAACATCAGTCTCCTCAATATCTGTCCCAATATCATCTTTATAAAAATAAGCTTTTCGTTCAAATAAATCGATAACACCAGCAAAGGTTTCAGCGGCACCAATCGGGAGCTGAATCGGATAAGCCCTTTTGGTCAATCGTTCATATATAGTATCCATGTCGTGGTAAAAATCCGCGCCCATACGATCCATTTTGTTGATAAATCCAATGCGAGGCACATGATATTTGTCAGCTTGACGCCAAACAGTCTCAGACTGGGATTCAACACCGGCAACGCCATCAAAAACAACAACACCCCCGTCAAGCACACGCAATGAACGTTCCACCTCAGCGGTGAAATCAACGTGGCCGGGAGTGTCAATAATATTAATGCGGCAATCATTCCAAAAACAAGTGGTGGCGGCGGAGGTAATGGTAATACCGCGCTCGCGTTCTTGTTCCATCCAGTCCATTTCCGCTTCACCCTCATGGACTTCGCCAATTTTGTGTTTTTTACCGGTATAAAACAAAATACGCTCTGAAACCGTAGTTTTGCCGGCATCAATGTGAGCGATAATACCAATATTTCTGGTTTTTTCTAATGAATATTCTCGGGGCATAAAATATAAGTGATATAGATAGAGAAATAAGAGATACGGGTGAAATAACTGGGGAAAATTAACGCGCAAAATGGGCGAAAGCGCGGTTGGCTTCGGCCATACGATGAACATCAGTGCGTTTCTTCATGGCATCGCCCTCTTCGTTAATCGCAGCCATCAGCTCATCGGCTAATTTCTGGCTCATGGAGCGGCCTTTTTTCTTGGCGGCAGCCTCAATCAGCCAACGAAAGGTCAACGCGTACTTGCGATCACCGCGAACCGGGAATGGCACTTGATAATTGGCGCCACCAACCCGACGACCCCGAACCTCAACCTGAGGCGCGACATTTTTGACCGCTTGGTCAAAAACTTGGAGCGCGTTTTCGTAATCACCGGTGATTTTTTTGGCTTTGATCGCTTGATCAATAACACCAAAAGAACCATACAGCACTTTTTCAGCTGTGGTTTTCTTGCCGTCACGCATCAAATAATTGATAAATTTTGTGACCAAAACACTGTTGTAGGCAGCGTCCGGCTTTAGCTTTCGTCTTGGGGCTTTTTTTCCACGCATAGTATAAATAAGTAATTAGTGCACAGCAATTAGTAATCGGCCAAAAGTATTTAGGCCAAGGTTACTCATTACTGAGACTACCAATAACACTGATAAAGTTATTTTAAATGAAAATAATTAATTTGAAGCAGCTTTTGGTCTCTTGGCGCCATATCGAGAGCGGCCTTGGCGCCGAGCGTCAACACCCTGAGTATCAAAGACACCGCGGACAATCTGATAGCGAACACCGGCCAAATCTTTGCGGCGACCACCACGAACCAAAACAATCGAGTGCTCCTGCAAGTTGTGGCCTTCGCCCGGAATATAGGCGGTGATTTCCTGACCATTGCTCAAGCGCACACGGGCGATTTTGCGCATAGCGGAGTTAGGTTTACGCGGAGTAGCGGTAGTAACCTTCAAGCAAACACCTCGTTTAAAAGAAGCTCCATGCGGCAGTTTATTGGTGCGCCGCTTTAAGGAATTAAAAACAGTCTGCAAAGCGGGAGTTCTGGTTTTGCTTTTTTTGGATACGCGACCCTTGCGAATCAATTGATTGATAGTAGGCATAATTGAAGTAATTAGCGCATCCGCCTTCGCGTAAAGCTCAAGCGAATACAATAGCGTTTGGGTATAGTTATAATTTAATTTAAGTAAAACGAAAAATATTGTCTACCACGGCCAGAAAATATTGGCCAAGGTAGATAACCGGCCAATGCGGCATATTTTATCTAATATATCTGTGAAATGTGATTGCAGTTTATCACTAAAAAAAAAAATAGTCAAGCAGGATCAAAAGATCAAATTGTAGACAATCTGAATGACAGACTCGAAAACACGGCCAAAAATATTGAGCCCAACAACATTATCTAAAATTAGCAAAAAAAGCAACACATACGGACCTCGGCTCTCTAAAAACAAAACAATGTCGGCATATCTTGGAGCGGATAAAAGTGAAAAAAGAACTTTTGAACCATCAAGCGGAGGAATGGGAATAAGGTTAAAAACCAGCAGAATCACATTGAGAATTACAAAAATATTCAAAAATTGTACCAATAAATTTTCGAGCGGCAACCAATCGAGCAACACAATATAATGAAGCGCTAAACCGGAAATCGTCGCCAACAACAAGTTCGATATCGGGCCGGCCACAGCAACCAAAGCCGGACCCCATTTATGATATTTTAGATTATATGGATTGAAAGGAACCGGTTTGCCCCAGCCGAAACCAATAAACAGAAGCATTAAAAAACCTAAGCCGCTGACATGGGACATGGGATTGAGGGTCAACCGGCCTAAATCCTTGGCGGTGTGATCACCCATAACAACACTAGCGAGAGCATGAGAAAACTCATGAAAAGTCAGGGCGACAACAATGGCCACAACCCAAGCGACAAAAATCATGGGGTCAGATAACAAAGTATTGAGAATCATAAATTATCATTATTATATATCAGGTTTCACGAACCCACCTAATCTGGTGAGGTTCATCGAGTTCGATTTAATAAGGATATTATACAGGACTTGATTGTTTCAGACAAATATGATAGAGTTGTGGTACTTAACTATAAACTTGCAGAAATATGTCTAAAGTATGTCAAATGTGCGGACGAGGTCCAATTTCTTCTCAAAGCACATCTCACGCCAACAATAAAACCAAGAGAACACTTAAAATTAACCTTCAAGCGAAAAAAGTTGATGGTGGATCAATCAGGATTTGCACAAAATGTCTCAAGACCTTCAATAAAGCAACGGTATAAAGCTTTTACTGAATAAAAAAGATCACATGTCGGTGGTCTTTTTTGTTTGACTTAAAAAATTTATCCTCGGACTTAAAGCCCTCAGTATTTGCCGGGTTTTATCCGGACTCTGTATATAGTCACGGATGATATTTTCAATTTATCGATTGTCGCCAGCGCCACTCAACCGCTCGCGGCGCAGCCGAGAATAAATTTTATGCAAGTTGGCCTTGGCTACCTCATTTAAAGATAGATCCAACTCAGTCGCCAACTGCGAAAGGTACCAGAGGACGTCGCCCAACTCTTTTTTTAGTTCTTCTCGGCCATTGTTATCAATCATTCCAGCCTGATCCCTGATAATCTTTTTGATTTTGTCAGCGACCTCACCGGTTTCCCCCGCTAAACCCAAAACAGGGTAAACAAAATTGCTGCCCTGATCCGGATAAATCGCAGTCTGTGAAGCAATTTCCTGATAGTCGTCGAAAGTCATACGATAACGAGTGATGGATTAAATAAGAATACTTGATTACATTAAATTATAACATGGCGGCTACAGCCGCAAGAAAAGCTGAATCTCTTTTTTGGATAAATCGGCCATTATATGATTGCGGTTTGTCGGATTTCAATTTTTCAAGAGCGTCATCGATCGACATGAAGCGCAAAGAAAATTGGTTAGCTTTTTCATCCTCGGTAAACTTCGGCGCCCGGCGCTCCCCCTTGACCCGAGCCAGATAACAAACAGATTCTTGAACCAGCTTTTCTTGACCGCGAATTTCGATCACGCTTCCAATCTCCGACTCAATTTCAGGGCGACTGCCGGCTTCCTCCAAACATTCACGGGTAAGAGCGCTTGTTAAACTCTCCCCCGCCTCGACACCTCCTCCCGGCAGCTTATGATACATTTCTTTGGCAACATATAGAACGGCAATTTCGCCGTTTTCATCAAAAAGGACGGCTCGAACGGCCTGACGGCGGCGGAAATTTGAAGAATCAACCGGTTGACTGCCAAAATCGGCGTCGGTAATGGTGGCGAGAAGCGGCATAGAAGTAAAATAATGAATAATTGGGGAATTAGAATTAACAATCAGTGAATTTCTCTCGTATACAGTGATAGAAAAATCCACGTAAAACAAATAGGTGTATTTACGCGTCATGAATACTGGTGGCTGATAAAATTATATCATGCAAGCGAATTTTCCCGAACCATTGACATGATATTTGGAGAGTAGTAACCTGATATTTCAGTCTGTTTTCCTACAATCACCCTCAATGGGAGGAAACACACATGCGTCCCGACGATAGCTCATTGAAACATATAATCGTTGAAGTATTGCAATGGAATCGAAGCTTAATCGAGCTAACCACCGCGATCAAAGAAAACGCTAACGAGATCCGGCGGCGTCTACGATCAGGAGAATCCACAGGGGAGCCAGCCTTGGATTTCGCAGTTGATAATTTTGCGATTGACCAAGAAATGATTGAAGAAACCAGACGCTTATTTTCAATTTTGAACCATGTGGGCGGCCAATGGGTTGTGATAAGAGAGTCGATCGGCGGAGAAAGATTAAATCCATTTGATAATCATGAACCCAATATCGGTTCGAGAACAATTTTGGCGCAGCTGGCAAATCCGGCCTTTACAATGATCAGGCAAAGTATTGGTCAAAATGCAACTGTGATTCTAAATTTTACGAGAGGCGTGGCTGAAACAAATACGGTTCGCCATAATGGAATCGATAAACTAGAACAAATATCTCTAAATTTGAGAGGAACAACAATCAGATGGAAAGACATTGAAATTATCTTTGACTCTAAAAAACAATATCTCTGCTGTGAGACTCCGATTCGGGTCAGTTTTTTTACTGAGGAGACTGCTCCGCTGCTAATACTCGGTGAGGACGCAGAGAAAGTTCTTGGCTGCCCCTTACCAAGAAAACCGATTCATAAACCGCCTAAGGAATAGTTGTCGTGAGTCATAATTATTTTTGATTAAGACGCTAAATTTCAACAAAAAAAATAGCCTGAAAACTGGCTATTTTATTTTTCGGCCGCTATTTCATTAGCAATTACGGACAAGGTTTCAAATAGCTCCGTATAGCGGTAAAAGTGAAAATTCGGTTTATTGATCCCGAGAACTAGACGTGAAACACAAGCGGCATGGCGCGCCAAAGCAATGACCGGTTTCCCCATTTCCAAAGCCACCCCCAATTCATAACCAAGACCGATGGCAGGGTAATCGCAAATCGCCACAAACAAGTCACAGGAACGGACACAATCGGTGTCGTGTAAAAAAACATCGGTGTCAGTCCCGGCAACCAGACCAACAAAATCCAAGATGTCATAATCCGCCCGCAAAGAATTTTTGAATGATTCAACCTGAGCTCGAAACTCAGACGGGGCTTGGGTCAGTGAGCAACCAACATAAAGTTTGGGGATATATTTAAACCGCGGGATAGCTCGACCATCGACGATCACATTGGATAAAAATAATGATTGGGGGCGGACCCACAACGCCTCAGGGCCGAATCGATCATCATTGTATAACGCGCGGTAAACCACCATTTCCTCCAATGTTTCCGAGTGGCGGGCGAAGCCAATCACGTCATATTCTTTGCCTTTGTAATGGTGGTATTTGCCGAGTTTAAGCGGTTGGGACATAGAAATAGGAAATAGCAAACTTCTAATTTAGTGAATAAGCAGTCGCAGTGAAAAGAAACTCTCAAAAAAATTTTATTAATCTTCAAATTCCGGCATAATCCAAGCTTGGGGCGCGCCGCCCTCGGTGTGGAAGCGTTTTAAAATTTGATAAATCTTTTTCAGCTCGCGGCGTTCATCAAGCGCCTGACGTAACTCAGTAATTAACCGACCCAAGATATCAACCCGGCGTTGATATGATTCCGGAAGGTTCTTGGGCGGAGTACAGTGATATGTTAAACATGTTTTTCGAATATCATCCGCAACCGAAGAAATTTTTGAATAATATTTTGGCAACATAAAATAAAAAGATCCCGACTCCGCTCGCTCGGCATCAAGCAACTGACCAACTGAAGCGATTATTTCTGACGGAAACGATTGCAGGACGTCAGATTCAAAACGCGCCAAGGACATTTCAGGCCATGTTGGCTCGATTTCAGTCGGCCGCGGCTGCGGTTTTGGCCGATCCGGATCTGGAACAGTTTTCGTGGGTCTAGGTCCGAATAATTTTCCAAAAATATTATTCATATTGATTAAATTTTTCTTGAATCGTAGGCCCAATGAAGCAGGGCTTGACGCTGGCGCGGCCGGCAAGCGTGGTCCCCGTTCCGACAATTAGCCTTGATTTGGCCAAGGTGACGAGTGAAAGCTTTCCAGCGTTTGATTTGCCGGTCATCCTCACCGGGAATGCGACGGCCAAGATAATAGCGGCAATACCACTGAAACCAGCCGTGCGGATCATCTTTGAAAATCCAGCCTTTCCGGTGCCAAAACGACAACGGCTGAGAGGCGTTGACTTTAAAATAGTTTAACGCCGCCTGTTTGCTGCCGGTTGGAGATAGCTTAACACCCCTGAACCACGAGCGCGGCAGATCAGACGGAATTAAACCGTCAACACCGATAAAATAAGAGCCGCCAAATACGCCGATTTTCAGCATTTGCGGCGGAGTTAGCTCGGGTTTGAATTCAGGGTGAAACCGGCGGCCGATTGAAGCCGTCAAGGAGTAGCAATATTTTTGTTGAAAGCGGTCAGAATAATTATTACTTTTCGCCATATTATTTTTTTGTTAACCAAAATATTGTCCCATTAAATAATACCACCAAACTCAGGATTAAAATAGCCACACTCATTGAATAAAAATCCGCCAGATAACCGGTGATTGGCAGGACAATAAGCTTGGCCGATGAAGTGAACAGCTCAAGAATCGACCCCATGGTAGCGCGATTTTTGGATGAGATAAAATCATGGAAGACTGAATTCTCTATCGGGGAGCGGATATTATCTACCATCAAAACAAAAAAGAATAAGATCACCCCCACAATTGAGCTATAACCCAGACCCAAAATAAGGATTGGAAGAAAACTGATCACAGTCAAATAGTTGAGAACGGTGATGCCGCCGAAACGATCCTCCAATCGTGAAACATAGCGAACCAAAAATGCCACCACGATCAGGAAACCGGAATAAATAAAGCCGAAATATTCAAGCGGGACCCCGACAGTCACCATGTATGGCTGAACAAACTTTTCCAAGGCGAAAAAGACCGAAGAAAATAAAATAATGTTGATAATCAACCGCCGTAAAATTTTGTGTTGATAAATTTCTTGAAAAGCATCAGCCGCGAATTTTAATCGCCCGGCAAAGGTGAACTTTTCGCTATTCTCGGTAATGGGCGACCAAGTCAATGATTGGATAAAATTAATTAAAGCCGGAACGGCCGCGACCAAAAAGGCCCACTCAAAGCCGTATCGCACGGCGATCAAACCGCCAATAGCGGTGCCGATGCTTTCGGAAACTCGGGCGTAAAATTTTTGGTTGGCTTTGACCGTGGTATAGCTGGGCCCGCGTGGATTTTCCAGCAAATAATCATAAACATAGGCGGTTTCTGTCCCTGACCGAAAACTCTTACCAAGTTCATACAAAAGATTGGCCAATATAAGTGACCAGAACCCGAAGCTGAACCCAAAAGCAATAAACGCAATAAAAATCAAAAATTTGGAAATTATAATGCTCAGCCGTTTGCCATACAAATCAGCGAATATCCCTGTCGGGATTTCGATTAAAAAAGAAAAAACCGAACCAATGGTAAAAATCCAAAAAATTTCAGAATAAGTTAGACCGAATGTCTGGAAAAAAATTATTATTATCGGAACAAAATAGGTCTGATTCTTTAGAAACGAAGCCAGATATATTTTTTGGACTTGGGTCATATGCGGTATTATAGCTTATTGAGGGTCGATAGTTAAATGCAATTATACAGTCGGAAAAACAACGCCAAAACGCGATCAACAGCGATGGCATAGCAAAAAATGGCGATAAAATTGTCATAAAATCATTGCTTGACAAAATCAAGCCATCAAGGAACGAATCAGACTTCTTACCGGTGCTTATATCTCACTGGCCGGATTTGTGGATGATGACGATATCAGTTTTGCCGAGAATAATCCGAAGTCAAAGAAAACTCGAGCGATATATCTCAAAGTGCTCGAGGATATAGAAACGGCTAAAAAAGAAATGCGAGAGTTTAAGATTCTAGACTAACTGTCTTATGTTTTTCTGGATAAAAATCTACTCTTATATTTTCAATCTTAAGACTTGTTTTCTTATCATTCAGGGCATTCAGCAAATCATCTTCTCGTGCCTTTCCAGTATATTCAATTTTTACATCCAAATCCGATTTCTTGCTTGAAAGACCGGCAACTCTACTTCCAAATGGGACAATAGCTTTAATTGAAAAATCCAAATCTTCAAAATGAAAACTTTCTCTCAAATGATCAATATGCGATAAGACGACAGTCTGTATATCCTTTAAACAATAATCTTCTAATCCTTGAACCTTGATCATAAAAATTCTTAGTCTAAAATTCGCGTATTAGAATTTTCAACTTCCGGAGGGAATCTTCGCCATTTTCCTTTTGTTTTTGAAACCATGTGTTTTACTACCATATTATGAGCATCATCTGAGTTTACGACAGTACTCTGGTCTACAGGCTTTGCTTCCTTCGCAAACTTTTTAATTTTTTCAAGAATAGCCTTCTCCGTTTCGGGATCAACTTTATCTGTGCCATCAAATTTCTTAGTATTTAAATTTCTCCACGTAGTGGCCATGTATTTGTCCCACATCTGAGAAACTAAAAATGAAGTATCATCTGGAGGAATAGAGGCAAACGTCACAACGCCCCTATTTTTTACTTCTTCTGGGAGTACTGAATAATGCTGATCTAATTTTACTAAATCAGCTTTAAAATCAATTCCATTTATGAATGTTTGGTCTGGTCTTAAGAAAAATGAAGTGATACCAGAATGGATTTTATCATTTGAAACAAAAATTTTACAAAATGGTAAGTAATATAGGTATGCAATATCAATTTTATGAGTCTGTGAGTGACGAAAATTAGAAAAAAGGTTAGAGGCTGTTCCTAGATAATAAAACAGATCAATCGATAGCACATAAGTAAAATAGGGTGAAAATTCTCGGATTGGTTTTTTACCTGACTTCTCCCATCTTTCTAAAATACTTTTTTGAGCTTCAGGCAAAACTCCAATAACCGAAAGACCAAAAATAAAAAACTCTCTTTGATTTGGGTTATCGATGATTTTATCAACTAACCCTTTTAATTCATCAAGGGATTTTGGTGTACCAGACAAAGAAAAAAACTGCTTAAACAATTTAAATATTTCTTCAGATGTGGCACTTTTTAAGCCCTCTCTCCATTTTTTCGCGATAGTTCTCTCGATCTCTAAAAATTCATGTTTTTGCCAACGCTGGAATGCTTCTATTTCTGGCGGTTCTCGAAATATAATTCCTGTCTCATTGCCGAGTTTCATTGTCTGTCCTCCCGAAAGCACTGGTCTTCCCGACATCTCCACAATTCCTTGCCCTGTTAATTCGCCAAACAATAAATTTTCGTGATGAGTATTCACGCATCCAGTATCAGGTGTTTTGTATGCTAGATTTCCTACAATCTGTTCCGGAGTTCTGCCTGTCCTCATCTCTTTTTCAAGATCAGCCAGTGTTTCAACAAAAAATAGGGGTGTTATGTTTGATATATAAAAATTATCCAGCCACATTGCCTCATCTGGGTTTAAAGACTGAAGCGTAGATTTATCAAATATAAGAGTGGGTCCCATCATAAATTATTTCTCAAATTGTCTGCGGGAATTCCAATAGGCACAATGATCACAGCCTTCACCGGATTGCGGTATTACGCCACTGTCTAAACATTTCTTTATTTCAAATAAGGTTTTTTCTACCCATGAATCGTCTCCTTCGTGCTCTATCAGATTTACATCAAAATCAATTCGCTTATCAAAAGCTTGCCGGTCCATTTTTCCTGTGCAATAAACAAAATATCCGATATCAGAAACTTTCAATCCATTCCGGCGTAGTAGCCACTGGTAGACCTCCATTTGTCGTTTGTAGCCATCCTGCCATTCTTTATCTAATGCTTTTACCGCTTCATCCTTTGCTGTCGCTTTGTAATCAACAACAATATATTCGTCTTTCCCATTGATCCATAAATCGTCAATCGCACCGGTAACCAAAAATCCTGTTGGCTCGTGGAGATACCTAACACCGCCAAAGTTTCTTCGCCATTCGTTAAGTTCGGCATGAGACATTGGTCGTGCGTCTATGCCGTATTCCTTTTGAAGTGGATGCTGTTCATTTTTTACACGATATGAGTCAAACTCTTGTTTGAGGAGATAGTCCACCACACTGTTTATAGAAAAAGGAAATCCCGGCACTCGCTTTACGCCGAGTTTATTATCCAGATAAAAACATCTTGGACACCCCGAGAATAGATCAATCTTTGATCGGCTTAGTTTCCAATTCTTTCCTCCGTAATTCCACGAGGCGTCTCTATTTGGGTTATAGTATTCGGACATATTTATTTGATTAGTTTTAACTGTTCTTTATAGATAAAATTTTTCTTATTCACACTACATAGAAAACTTATATTACCGGCCAATTTCCTCAGATACCTATCTTTATCAAATGGTGAATTATGTTCTTTCAAAAAATTGTTAACACCGAATTTTTTGCATAAAAATAACTCTTTTCGAACTTTATCTTTTAATCCCTTCTCGGGATTCAACTCCTGATTGATAATTAAACCCGTGCATGTCTGCCTATGTTGCGAATCGGTAATCCTCGCTTTTTTAGGGTCATCATGTAAAGAAAATCCTTCTTGTTTAAAAATTTTATAAAACAACTTTTGAAATTTCTTTATAGGACGATTACCTGATACCGTTAAGTCATCAATCCAGAATGTATGAATTAAATCATAAGGCTTAAGCAGTGTTTCGATTCTAAAATTTGAACTGTATAAAACCAAGCCGGATACTTTTGGGCTCGTAGCAAATCCTTGCGGTAGACACCCATCTGCGGTCGTAAATCTGGTCAGCATTCGACAGACTTCGGGCATACATTTTTGTTTTTCAAATGACCTATAAACTATTTTATAATTCACGCTTGGAAAGAAATTTTTGATATCGTAATTCGCTACATATTTTTTACCAACATGAACAGAGGCATTGGTAACAATCGATCTCCCCGCGATTCCACCTTGAATATTAATCGGGTAGTCTAATGTGTCTAATAGTTTATTGATTTTTTGATGGACTTTTTTAAGGTTCTCGTTAGCTACATAAAACGTTCGTTCTTTACCCTTCTTGTCTTTATCTGTAAATTTTCTGTAGCAATTATCAATTTTATTTGCACTGCTTATTAAAAAAGCCTCGGGGAGGCCTAACTGATAGCTAAGTTCTTTAACGGTGTTTATTTTTAAGAATTGCCTCTTTTTCATTTTTTTACACCTAGCGCCCTTTGAGCAAATAACTGCTGAGCATCTCCCAACATTTTTTCCAGCTGAGAAGTAATTTTTTTCTCGGAATCAGTTTTACCTTTCGGCAAATCCATTTTTTCCCATATCAAAAGAATGACGGGTATATCAAGTAATTTTGAAACCCCTCTTAAAAAATTTATGCTCGGATCTTTCTTGTTGTTTTCAACCAGAGAAATATAATTCTTTGTCACCTTTAACTCAGAGGCGACATCCTCTTGGCTTAAATCCTTATTGATCCGGCCAATTTTTATCAATTGTCCGATAGATAACATAATATTTTTCATGCCATTGCTGGCGTTAAATTGTAACGGAAGAGCCACTTGCTGACTATTTCTTTCACAAAAACGGAAATTATAGCGAATATCTGCCTCACAAATTCTAAGCTGATTTTATTATCTTTGATTAAAGACAACATTTGCTTATTAATCTGCATGGCTTCAGCAAGCAGGCCGAGAGCCTGCTTATCTTTAATTTTTAACCTTAAGACCTTGTGAGTCATCCGGTTAAAGGTAATGAGCAGGGCGATTACCCTATCTTTCTTATTTTTGGAACTATGTTGTTTATTCATATTATTGAATTTGATCGTTAAATTTATAATTCATCCGTAGACTGTATTTAACGATTCCACAACCTTGTTCATTGCAAGCCAATATCTGACTCTCGGCTCTTTGGCAGTACATTGGCCTGCAACTACTAAAAGTGGCAGAACCGTTAAATAACCTATGTAGGAATTACATAAATTATTATTGCCTTATCCAGAAAATTATTTATTAATTACTATTTGCTGAAATAATAAACTGCTAAACAGTATAGTGAATAGCTTGCATTGTATACGATGTTTAATCGTTCACAATATATGCTGAACACTTTCCTGATTTACAAGCAAAACAAATACTTGTCCGGGGCATAATGCCTTCTCTATCTGAGAAGTAAGAGGTTGAAACCTCTTTTCAATTTGGGTTATAAAACCCGTGAGAGTCTGGCTTTAACTTATTGGGTAATCTCTCTTCTTTATACTGTCAATGAGCGTAGAGGATGAATCATCCTCATTTGGGAGTATAGCAAAGGTCATAATATAAGTCAAGCTAGTTAAACTAATAGTTATACACATATAATAAAACCCTAGTTTTTCTAGGGTTTTATTTTCTTGTTTTAGTTCAATTATCTTGTTTATCGATTACCTTTTGCTCGATTGTGCGTCTTGCACAACATCTCGCAGTTTTTAATATCGCTCTTACCACCCTTACTCCAAGCTGAAACATGGTCGGCGTCCATATCGCTCAAACTCCAAATTTTCGCTTTGTTCGCATCGTGTCCAATAGCACAATGTGAACAGTTTGATTCGCCTTTTTTCTCTGCTTTGACGGTTTGCGTTGCATAAACCGCTTTTTTAGTTGCTTCATCAAAAATTCTGACTTCAAGCAATTTTGTATCACTAGAACCTCCTAATACAAACTCAAAAATGCCTTTGCGATTTTTGATATATGGATCACCATAGAGCTTACGCACTTCGGCTGATACTTTTTTGGGATCATAGGATTTTTTGTGATACTGCTCATACAGTCGCCCCCATTCAAGTCCGCACATCTCGCTTTCCACATCGGTAAATACACTTGAAACCCAATCTATCACACTGTTAAAATATCTTTTTAGCTCGTTGATATTCTTGTCGTTGCGATGAATACTCATGTAGTCATCAATATTTCCTTTATTTACCCAGTCTAAGGCTCTCTCAAAAAATGCTTGTCGGTTTGCACTGCCTTTTATATAGGCACTCCATTTTTGAATATTGGCATTTTGGCTATTACTAAACTCTTCTTTGCCTAGTGTAACGAATGGTCCGGAATAAATCGCATTTAACAATTCTTGGGGGACGAGCGGAACTCCAGCAATATTGATCGTTTTAAACCATTCCTTTATCTGACTTTCTGTTCCTTCGCATTCATAAATAAGCAGTTTAGTTTCCAATATCTTGTCTTTTTTGTCTTTTGCCATACCACCAAAATATTGTTCCATGCCATTTTCGTCTTTAATGGCAAATTTATCAGTTACAAAGCGCCCGAGACTAGTGATCCGCTGTTGTCCGTCTAGAACCTCAAAATTACTCTCATTCGCTTTATTGAGATAAATCAATCCTATCGGATAACCCTTGAGAACAGATTCAATGACGGCCATTTCTCTTTTACCGCCGTCTAGGGCGTAGATATAGTTTCGCTGATACTCTGGCTGAATGGTAAGTTTGCCAGCCAAACCAAACAAACCCTTGCCTTCAAGTTCGTTATAGACAAATCCTTCGCAAATATCTTTAACAGTAGTGTTAGTTTTTAAAATTGTTTTCATATTATTTTTCCTTATGTTTTATAAATATCCGAGTATAAAGTCTTTTGCCATTTACATAACTCCTGTCCAATTTGCCTGCCCATTTGGGATTAACTAATTCAGGCAATAAACCATCTTTGATATTGTAATCACTTCCTAATATCTCAAACTGATCAGGGTTATATTTATCAAGAAAACTGATTGGCACGCCCATTACTCCTTTGTAATCACTAGGGATGGAATCAGTAAACGGCACTTCTATGGCGTTGTAATTGTCATATTTCTCATACGTTTTTTTGCCTTTAATTTCTTTGTGCTTGCTGTATTTCAAATTTTCTTCCATTGTCATAAGTGGTAATGGTTGGTGGCGTCGTCCATGATCAAGGTTGGTAAACCAACAAACATTCCTAAATTTAACCAAACCAGTTTCTGGCATATAAACTCCCTCTCCATATTCTTTTGCAAAAGGAGTAGAAAAATAAGCATTGCCAGCATGAAAACCATTTCCTAGCCACAACTTATTATCTTTAATTATCGGAAATATTTCTTTACCAGTGATCGTATTCATATTACCGATAATGACAAACTTTTTATTATAATCAAAAAGTTGTTTAACATATTCCCGAAATAAACTGAACGGCGGATTTGTTGCGACGATATCAGACTGTTTAAGCAGATTTACACATTCATCACTTCGAAAGTCGCCGTCGCCTTCAAGTGGTGTCCATTCATTGTGTTTGTTTGCCTTTAACTGTTGGGCAACATCCTTCAGATTGAATTCGCCATCACCGTCTATGTCGTGCACTTCGTTGATAATAAATTTGTTGGCGGTTA